>DATISF010000057.1:0-41809 GCA_035468985.1 Thermoanaerobaculia bacterium | reverse complement strand
GCTGCTGATTCGGTTGCGGAACATGTTGACGCCGGAGCAGCAGGGGAAGTTGCAGCAATATCGGTGATTCGGAGTTCGGAGTTCGGGGTTCGGGATTCGGGGTTCGGGATTCGGGGTTCGGGATTCGGGGCTCGGGGTTCGGGATTCGGGATTCGGGGCTCGGGGTTCGGGGCTCGGGGTTCGGGGTTCGGGATTCGGGGTTCGGGGTTCGGGATTCGGGGCTCAGGGTTCGGGGTTCAGGGTTCGGGGTTCGGGGTTCAGGGTTCGGGGTTCAGGGTTCGGGGTTCAGGGTTCGGGGTTCAGGGTTCGGGGTTCGGGGTTCAGGGTTCGGCGATCGGAGCTCGGGGTTCGGGATTCGGGATTCGGAGAACGCTAGAATTGCGGACAGCGAACTCCGAACCCCGAACCCCGAACCCCGCAATGAAACCGAGCTCCTCGGCGGCGGATAGCGAACTCCGAACTCCGAACTCCGAACTCCGAACCCCGAACCCCGAATCCCGAATCCCGAATCCCGAATCCCGCAATGAAAACCGAGCTCCTCGGCGGCATCACGACGTTCCTCTCGATGGCGTACATCATCGTCGTGAATCCCGCCATCCTGAGCGCGGCGGGCTTGCCGGTCGGCGCGAGCACAGTGGCGACCATCGTCGTGGCCGCATTCGGCTCGCTGCTGATGGGAATCTACGCGAAGCGGCCCATCGCGGTCGCACCCTACATGGGTGAGAACGCCTTCATCGCCTTTGGCCTGGCCGCGCTGCACGTCACCTGGCAGCAGCGCCTCGGAAGTGTGTTCGTCAGCGGCGTGGTCTTCCTGATCATCACGATCGCCGGATTGCGAGCGTGGCTGGCCAACGCGATCTCGCCGTCTCTGAAATACAGCTTCGGCGTCGGGATCGGGCTCTTCCTCGCGTTCATCGGACTGAATGAGACCGGCATCGTGGCGAAGGCCGAGGCGGTGCCGGTGAAAATCGGCAATCTGCGCGATCCGCAGGTGCTGCTGGCCATCGCCGGATTCGTGATCATCATGACGCTGCTGCATCGGAAGGTTCGCGGCGGCATCCTCATCGGCATCGCCGCGACGGCCATCGCCGGCCTGCTCCTCGGATTCGGACATGCGCCGCGCGCTGTTTTCGCGATGCCGTTCACCGGCGAGTACAGCCTCGCGCCGGTGGCACTGCAACTCGACATCACCGGCGTGCTGCGGCTCTCGTTCCTGCCGATTCTCCTCACGCTGTTTCTCATGAGTTTTCTCGACACTCTCGGCACGCTCGTGGGAGTCGGTGCCGCCGGCGGCATGCTCGACGAGCAGGGAAATTTCCGTGACATCGAGAAGCCGATGACGGTCGACGCGATCTCGTGCGTCGTCGCCGGACTGGTCGGAACGTCGACCAGCGGCGCCTACATCGAGTCGGCGACCGGAATCAAAGAAGGCGCGCGGACGGGCGTCGCGGCGATCACCACCGGCGCGCTGTTCGCGCTCTCACTCTTCTTCATTCCGCTCGTCGAGCCGCTGCAGCAGTTGCGGTTCGCGTACGGGCCGGCGCTGATCGCCGTCGGCGTGCTGATGCTCGAGTCGGTGAAACGGATCGAGTTCGGCGATCTCACCGAGCTCGTACCGGCGTTCGTCACCATCACGATGATGGTCTTCACGTACAACATCGCCAACGGCCTGACCGCCGGACTCGTGCTCTGGCCGGTCATGAAAGTCCTGGCCGGCCGGGCGCGCGAGGTCCGGCCGGGCGCGATCGTGATGGCGCTGCTCTGCCTTGTCTACTACGTTTTCGGCTTGCCGCACTGATCATCGAACGATGGCCTGGCGCATCGATCGTCAAGCGAACGGCAGGTTCGCCATCGACTCCACACGCATCAATGACTACATCGTCATCGATGCGGATGAGCTGCAAATCGCGCAGATCTATGCCGAGAAGGGCGTGAAGGTCTACCTCGCCAGCGCCCGTGCACAGATGACCACTCGCCTGACGACCGTCGATTCCGATGGCGAACAGAAGATCGAGGCCAGCCGCCGCCGCGGTTCGACGCCGAAGGAAGCGGAAGTGCCCATCGGCGTCACCGGAATCAACCTCGACGACCGCGAGTGATGTGGCACAGGGCACTCCTGCCTGTGCGGCACAGACAAGAGTGCCTCTGCCACGCGCCCGCGGGGCACGGTTCGTGCTGTTGTTCCCAGCGGGAGAACGACCATGAACACTCGATTCAAGTTATTGACTGGTGCAGCTTTAGCCCTGCTGCTCCTGGCGTCATGCGGATCCATGGGCAACATCCTGGGAACCAGCCCCAGCAACACGTCGAATCAACAGCTGCGAGGAACGGTCGACTCCGTCGACCTCAACAGCCGATCGCTCTATCTGATCAACGTCAGCGGTTACGGCTCGATGCTCTCGAGCGGCGGCAGCGGCAGCGGCAGTGCCGTCCGCGTCTACTACGACAACGCCACCACCGTTCAGTACCAGGGGCGAACCTATCGTCCCGAGGATCTCGAGCGCGGCGATCAGATCGATGTGACCGTGCAGCAGTCGGGCAATACGCTCATGGCTCAGGCGGTCAATGTCGTCACGGACGTTCGTACGACCGGCAACACCTATCCGACGAACACGAGCCCGAACAACGGCACGTACGGTTCGATCATGCACGGCACCGTCCGCTCGGTCGACACGTACCGCCACACGATCAGCCTCGATACCGGTTACGGTGCATACGCGACCGTTGCGTACGGCACGAGCACACCGGTTTACTTCAACGGGCGCACGTACGCGGCGACCGATCTGCAGGTCGGTGACGAAATCGACATCCGCGTGCAGAACCCCGGCTCGACGCAACCGGTTGCGCAGGACATCACCGTCACGCGCAGCATCAGCGCAAGCAGCGGGACATACGGCTCGACCGCGACCTCGACCGTGCGCGGCACGGTTCAGTCCGTCGACACCACCAACCGCACGATTCAGCTCAGCCAGACGAACTGGATCACCGGCTTCGACCGCAGCGTCGGCAACGGCGCCACGATCACCATCCGTTACGACACGACGGTCAACGTGAACGTGCAGGGCCAGCTCTACCCGGTGACCGGGCTCGAACGGGGCGACGTCATCGAAGTGCAGCTTCAGAACCCCGGCAGTTCGAACTACGTCGCGCGGTCCATCACGCTGGTGCACGACGTGAGCGGCCGCTTATAGTTTTCGCATGCGCGGGTGATACAGATCGACTTCGTGAAGATCACCCGTGCGACGAATGCGGATCAGCCGCTCGCGGCTCAGGCTGCGCAGCGGCTCATCCGTCTCGATGAGCTCGAGCGTCTCCTCCACGTATTCCTCGGCCAGGGCTCCTTCCGAGCTGAGAAGCAGCGCGAAGATCCGTTGCGCCGGCGGGGAGAGACGCTCGAGCCGTGCGCGGATCGCCTGACCGAGAAGCCCGCTGCCGTCGTTTCCTGAGGCCAGAATCTGTGCGGTGATCATCTGCGTCAGAACGGGATTGCCTCCGCTCTGCGCGCGGATCTCATCGATGAGCTGCCTGCTCGCGTCGGGAATCGACTTCCTCACGAACTGCTGGAACGCCGGCAGCGGCAGCTCTTCGACGATCAGCTCCTTCCGTTCGAACTCGGTATGCAGCAGCGCCTGCAGCAGAAGACTCGTGCGCCAGTCTTCGGTCCGATAGCAGAGGATGAGTGCCAGGCGCTGCGGGGCCAGGGTGGAGTAGATGCGCAGGAACATCGTCGCGCTCTGGTAGTCGCCCCACTGCGCGTCGTCGAGCATCATGACGATCGGACGGTCGCCTGCCGCGGAGGCGATGATCGAGGCCAGTTCCGACGCGGCACGGTCGACGAGCTTGGGGCCGGAAGGAACCGCGATCGTTTCCTCGCCGACGCCGCCCGGCGCTTCCATGACCAGCGCGGGGAACAATCGCGTCGCCGCGACGACCCGGGTCATCACGTCATCGACGGCGCGCGGCCGCTCGCGCCGGATCGCGCGCGCCAGCGAATCGACGAGCGCGTCGACCGCGTTCATGGGAAGCGATTCCCAGGCGTGACAACGGCCGCCGATGATCAGTGAGTCGGTCTCGGCGCGCACACGATCGAGCAGTCCGTCGATCAGCGCCGTCTTGCCGACTCCCGGCGACCCATGAACCAGCACCAGCCGCGGATGTCCCGCCTCGAGCTTCGTAACGTGCTCGAAGAGCGTGCGCAGTTCGTTCGTGCGGCCGAACAGCTCCGTGTTCCGCTCGCGCATGCGTGTGCCGCGCAGCGGATCGAATCCCATGACGCCGAGGCGCCGCAGAACGTCGATGTCGCCGGCGCGGTCGCCGGGATCGCGGCGGAGGAGATCCGCGGCCAGAACGGAGAGATCCTCCGGCACACCGAAAACGAGCTTCGACGCCGGGACGACGTCTCCCCGCATCTGCTTCTCCATCACCTCGAGCGCGTTCTGCCCGACGAACGGCATCTGTCCGGTCAGAGCCTGATAGAGAAGAACGCCGAAGCTGTACCAGTCGCTGGCGGGCGTCGGCATCTCCGCCGTCATCTGCTCGGGACTCATGTAGCCGGGTGTGCCGACGACTTTGCGGCGGTCGATCGTCTCGTCGAGCTCCACCTCCACGATCAACCCGAAATCCAGCAGCACGACGCGACCTTCGGAGGTGATCATGATGTTCGACGGCTTGATGTCGCGATGGACGATGTCCCGCGAATGCAGCACGGCGACGGCCACGGCCAGCTGGCGGAACGTATCGCGCACGTTCTCGACGTACGGCGGGCTGACGGTCAGGCGATCGACGCTGGCACCTTTCGCCAGAAACGAATTCTGCAGCTCCGTGAACGCCAGATACTCGAGCAGCTCCGATCCGAGGACGAGCTCCATCGACAGCACCCAGCGCTCGCCGAGGACGAGCAGCTCGTACATGCTGGCCAGGTTCGGGTGACGAAGCTCGGCGAGGTAGCGAAACTCGCGCTTGAAGCGCGTCACCGTCTCCGGCGCGGCGCGTTCGAGCACCTTGAGAGCGACGCTGCGGTTGCGGTAGTGATCGAGAGCTTCGTAGACGACCCCGAATGAGCCCGCGCCGAGGCGGCGGCTGATCGTGAAGCGTGATCCGGGATCGAACGACACGACTACGGCTGCCAGGCGCGGATGAAATCCGCGACGTCTTTCTTCAACTTCGCATGGGCGGCGCGATCGATGTACATCATGTGTCCGCCGGCGAAGAAATCCATGGAAAGGTTCTTCCGCACTTCGGGGTCGAGGCCCATGCGGGCGAACGTGTATTTCGTCGCCGCGAACGGCGTGGCCAGATCGTAGTAGCCGTTGGCGACGAAGACGCGCAGATACGGATTGGATGACATCGCGCCGCGCAGCGTCTCGCCGACGTCGACGTAGCGGTTCGCGGCCCGGTCGTAGCTCCACGGCCGGACCTTGTCGGTGAGGATCTCGTACGGCAGATCGCTCTCGAATTTCAGCTCCCGCCGGACGTAGTCGTTCAGCACGGCCGTGTACTCGCCGCTGATCGCGGCCATCGACGGGTCGTACTCGGGACGCTCGCCCGCCGCGTCGAGGTCGATGCCGGTGAATCGCGCGTCGAGCCGGCCCACGGTGCGCCGCTGATCGCGAAGCAGTTCCTTGTCGAAACGATCGATGCGGATGCGCAGATTCGCGCGATCGACGTAATCAGGCGAGAGTCCGGTGAGCCTTGCGACCTTCGCCGCGGTTTCCTTCCGCCGCCCGGCATCGAGCCGGTCGCCCTGCATCAGCGCATCCGTGTACTCGCCAAGTGCGAAACTCTCCGCCTCGGCAGCAACCTGATCGACGGTTTTGTTCTGCAGATCCGCGGGTAGTTTGTGGTGATACCAGGCCGTCGCCGCGTACGTCGGCAGGAAGAGGATGTACGGCAGGTCGTTGCCGCTGTCGAAACCCGCCGTTCCGAAGTTCAGGATCGACGAGATCAGCACGATCCCGTTGAGATACATCCCCTGCCGCTGCAGATAGCCGGAGAGTCCGGCCGCGCGCGTCGTGCCGTAGCTCTCGCCGGCGATGTATTTCGGCGAGCTCCATCGGTTGTACCGCGTCGTCCAGAGGCGGATGAAATCGCCGACCGACTGCACATCGGCATCGACGCCGTGGAATTTGTCCGCATCCTTGAACGGAATGGCGCGGCTGAACCCGGTCGTGACCGGATCGATGAAGACCAGATCGGTGACGTCGAGCAGCGAGTTCTCGTTGTCGACCAGGCGATACGGCGGCGCGGCGGCGTGGCCTTCGTCATCGCGATAGTTCACGCGTTTCGGGCCGAACGCCCCCATGTGCAGCCAGACCGCTGAGGACCCGGGGCCGCCGTTGAAGGTGTAGGTGATCGGACGTGTCGCGGGATCGACGCCGTCCTTCGTGTAGGAAACGAAGAACACGCTGGCGCGCGGCGTTCCCTCATCGTCTTTCATCACGATCGTGCCGGCGCGCGCCGTGTAGGCGATCGTCTCGCTGCCGATCCGCACGCTGTGCTGGGTCGTGGAGATGTTGTCCTTCGGCGTCTCAGCCGGTTTCTTCTCCGGCTCGGCCGGCTTTTGCGCCTGCGCGGCGAGGGCAAGAGACACGACGAGTGCGGAAGCGAGCAGCGTTTTCATGTGCCGCAAATCGTAACCGCTATACTCAACGCATACAAACTGGAGGAACCATGCGCCGCTCCCGGATCCGCTTGCTCTCTGTCCTTGTCGCCTTCCTTCTCGCCGCCGTCGCCTATGGCCGCGGCTCCACGCCGAAAGAGCTGGTGGTCAATCTGAAATTCGCCCCGCAGGAGGGCGTCACCAGCAACGCCGCCCAGCTGCCGCCCTCAGTTCTCGAGAAATCGATCGAGATTCGCGTCGAAGACGCCCGGAAGTCATCCGATCCCATCGTCATCGGCACCGGCACGGGAGGCGACGACCGCAGCTTCCCGATCAAGGCCGGCAGCGAGATCACCGGCTACCTCAAAGACACGCTCACAGACCTCGCCAAACAGTGGGGAGCAAAGGTCGACGGACATCCCGACCGCATCCTCGTCGTGCAGGTCACACGCTTCTTCATCGACGAGAGCAACAAGGCCCTCGGCTCGGTGTACTCGACGGAAGTGAATCTCGCCTGGACGCTCAAGGACGCGCGCGGCAACAAGCTCGCCGAAGGCACGGGCGCCGGAAGCACGCACCGCTATGGACGCGCGCACAGCCAGGACAACATCAACGAAGTGCTGAGCGACGCGTTGAAGGAAGCGTTTGCGAACGTGATGAACGACGGCAACCTGCACACCGCCTGGGGGAAGAAGTGACGCGCAGCGTCATCCCGAGCGCAGCGAAGGATCTCGTCGACGAGATTCTTCGCCGTCTCCGCGGCTCGGAATGACGCCAATCACTCCCCCGGCTGCGACCGGAACGACACCGCAACCCGGTTCCAGCCGTTGATCGTGACGATTGCCCACGTCAGGTTGACGATCTCCGTCTCGCTGAAGTGCTTCCGCGTTTCTTCGTAGACGTCGTCGGGAACGTGTGTCTGATGCAGGAGCGTGACCGCCTCGGTCCATGCGAGCGCGGCGCGCTCCCGATCCGTGTAGAACGGCGCTTCGCGCCAGGCATCGAGCACGTACAGACGCTGCTCCGTTTCGCCGGCAGCGCGGGCATCGCGCGTGTGCATGTCGAGGCAGTACGCGCAGCCGTTGATCTGCGATGCGCGCGTCTTGATCAGCTCGAGCAGCGAGCGCTCCAGCCCGCAGGTCTCGACGAATTTGTTGAGCGCGAGCATGGCCTTGTATCCGCCGGGCGAGCTGCGCTTGTAGTCGAGACGGCGCTTCATTGCGTCGCCTCTTTCCTCTTCGCCTCGCGAACCATGTTCTCCACGTCGCGCAGAAGTTTCTTCCCGTCGTAGAGGATGCCGTCCTTCATCACGTACTTCACACCTCCGATGCGCTCCACGGCGCCGGTGGAATCGTTGACATGAATCCATCCCGTGCCGTAGAGCACCTTGAAGTTCGCCAGCGGGTTCTGATCGACGAACACGAGATCGGCGAGCTTGCCCGGACGCACCACGCCGATGTCGGATCGGCCCAGCGCCTCGGCGCCCCACATCGTCGCCGAGCGGACGACCTCCAGCGGTTGAAAGCCCGCTTCCTGCAGCAACTCGAGCTCGCGGATGTAATCGAATCCGTACAACTTGAAGATGAAGCCGGAGTCGGAACCGGTCGTGACGTGCCCGCCGCGGTTCTTGTAGTCGTTCAGAAACTGCATCCAGATGCGGTAGTTGTTCTTCCATTCCACCTCGTCGGCGGTGGTCCAGTTGAACCAGTACGACCCGTGCGCCGAACGGCTCGGCTGATAGAACTTCCAGAGCGACGGGAGCGTGTACTCATCGTGCCACTCCGCCCGCATCGTGCGCATGAGATCGCGGCTCGCTTCGTAGATCGTGAGCGTGGGATCGATGTTGAAGCGTAGCTTGATCAGCTCGTCGATGACGGCGTTCCACTTCTCCGATCCAGGCGCCGCGGCCTGCTTCCAGAGCCGTCCTGCTTCGCCGAAACGGTTCTGCTCGTCGTTGTAGTTGTACGACGAGGGGAAATCCTGCAGCGTGCGGCTGACGAACAGCGATTCCGGCAGGCCGTACCAGTGCTCCATGCCCCGCAGTCCCATGCGCGCGGCGTCGAGGATGTTCGTGCGCGCCACGCCCATCTGCGACAGATGCGTCGTCGATCCGAGGCCCTGCTTTTTCGCTTCGTCGAGCATGGCCGAGAGGATCTCCGGATCGAAGACGTTGTCTCCGCCGGCGAAGATCTTCAGTCCGTCCATCCCCTTCTGCTTCGCGTACTGAACGAACTTGCGCGCCTGCTCCGGCGAGTCGATCGGACCGCCATCCCAGTTCCCGCGCAGGGTCATCACGTACGGAACGATGCGCGGCGCGACGATCTCGTTGCGCGCGCTGCGGTCGCGCTCGTGAATGCACCACTCGACTCCGTTGCCGCAGCCCGGCTCGCGGATCGTCGTGACGCCATGCGCCATCCACAACTTGAACACGTACTCCGCCGGCGTCCCCTGCGCGTTGCCGCCGGCGTGCGCATGCACATCGATGAAGCCGGGGAGGACATAGAGGCCGGTCGCGTCGATCTCCTTCGTCGCGTTCTGCGGGCGGCTCTCCGCCTTGATCGGGACCTTCGGGAAGCCGACGCTCCGCACTTCGCGGATGCGATTTCCTTCGATGACGATGTCCACCGGACCGATCGGCGGCGCGCCCGTGCCGTCGATGAGCGTCACGCCGCGGATGATCAGCCGTTGGAACGGCCCTTCACCTTCATCGGCCCGCCGGTTCGGCGCGTAGGGAACGTCCTGTGCCGCGGCGGCCGTCGCCAGAAGCAGGATCGCCAGAAGAGTTCGTCGCATGAGCGCGAGCTTATCGCTTGCGCGGTTCCACCCGGAACTCCGCCTCGCCGAATTCGTCGAAGCCCGGCTGATCGATCTGCACGCGCAGCTTCCACACGATCGCGGTCAGTGTTCCTCGAAATGAGACCGGACCTTCGTGCGGAATCATCAGCCGCACCGGATAGATCGCAGAGCCGCTGAACCCGCGCGTGTCGATGACTGTCGAACGTCCGACGCCCCACACGCGGTTTCCTTCACCATCGGTTTCCCACTGCGCGGCGGCGATGATCCGGCGCACGGGACGATCACCCGACCAGTGGATCTTCGCGCCGAGGAAGCCGCCGGCCTGTACGACGTCGTGATCGAGAACGACGTTGATCACGATGCAACCTCCGGCATGACGAGGACCTCGAGCTCCGCCGGTACTTCCGCCCGTTCGGTCGTCAGCATGGCGCGAACCCGCCATCGGATGGCGTTGGCCGGCAGCTTCATCGACGGCGGCAGCTCCGCGGGAACTGTGACGCTCCACTGTTTCGCATCGGGGAGATCGACCGCGTAGAGCGTTGCGCTCTTCTTCTGCTGGTCGCGTCCCGATCCGATGGTCACCTCTTCGGCGCATTCGAATTTTGCAGCGATCGAGGTGACCGGAGCTCCGCCGCGCATCGTGGCGTGGAATCGCATCTCCACCGTGTCGCCGAGCCGGATCGGCCAGGGGTGGACGAGGAGGCCGGCGCGCAGGAGACGGCGGCGGACAACGTATTGCCGTAGGCCTACGGTGAACATGGAGGCGGTCGAAACGGTGAAGAAGATCGCTCTCCCCGCATTCTTGTGTGACGTTGCGCCGAGGATCACGCCTGCGACGCCCATGAGCAAGGCCACACCGACAAGGATCTGTTCGCGCAGATCGCGCCAGGCCACGCCGCGGCCGATGAGAAGCATCCCGTCAGGCGTTCGCCGTCCGGAAATCCGAGGCAGGACCGGGCCTTCGTACCGTCGCACAGCTTGCTCGTGGAGGCGCCGATTATCGGCGATCGTGAGCCCGTTCGTAAATGCCGACCATTTCTCGCGGGATACCCGCCTCGATCTCACCGTCGGGGTGCAATGCGTCGCCGCGGCTGCGATACGACGAAACTCGTGCTGTAGATCGTGCGGTCTGCTGCCCATGCAATCACGAGCGATCCGCCGTCGCGCACGACTGCACTCGTGCTGACGCGCGCGGGCAGAAAGCGCAGCGGCGTGAACGACGCGCGGTCGTACACATAGAGGCGATCGAGATCGAGAACATAGAAAGCTCCGCCGGCTGCGGCTGCCGTCACGGACGTGGCGTACGGCCGGAAGTCGCGCAGCGTCGCAGGAAAGTTCAGCATGCCGTCCGCAGTCGGAAAGCCACCGTGCAACCCTTCTGCGTCGCGCCACGCAACGAAGAGATTCGACCCATCCGAAGCGACGGCCGGTGACCAGCCTCGCGGCGCGACGACCACGTCGGCTCCAAGCGGCTGCAGATCGCGATCGAGCTGCCGGAGTGAGATCACATTCACGGTCGGCGGTCCGGGATACCACGGAATGTACGGCAGGAATGATCGCCACCAGACGAGATTCCAGCGGTTTGCCGCCCACGCAAGCCGTGGCGTGAGATACCCCGGCTCGGTGGTCATGGTCAGCGTTTGCGGCGTGTCGTCGAGAAGCGTTCCCGTCGCACTCACCCGGATGCCGGCGATCGAGCTACCACCGGCGGCCATCCACGCGACGAGGTATTCGCTCCCATTCCATGCGACTGCAGGAGTGAACTGTGCGCTCGGATAGATGCCGCCGGTCGATCCGCCCGACGGACCGATCACGCGATGAGCGATGACGTTGCCGACGCCGTCGAGGGCCTCGATCGTCAACTGATCCGTGCAGTCGCTCGCCGGCGAAACATACGCGGCGAGAAAACCGCTTCCGTCACTGGCCACGGCCTGACTCGCTGCGGGGTCAGGCTGCACAACGATCGCGCGCGGACCGCCGTCGACCATCGCTCCGCGCCTTCGGCCCCGCTCGCGCAATTCGCGCCACAAAATGAGCGGCACCCGGCCGGCGGCAACGATGGGATCGAGATTGTCCGCCGTGCCGATGGTGGCGATCTGCGGCGGTGCTCCGTTCCACGAAAGCGCGGTCCATCCGTATCCATCAGCACACGTAGCGTTGGCGTGCCACGCAGCGAGCGTCTGGCCTCCCCCGATCGCAAGGCGCTGCGAACCGTGATTCACGCGCGGCTCATCGACGATGACGTCGTCGCCGGTCACCCCGAGGTCGCGGGCAAACCGAACGCGACGAATCGTCGTCGTCTCATTCACCAGCGCCACGTATTCCGCACCGCTCCAGACGACATCGAGATTGCCGAACACGGACACCGGAACCACCGTTCTGACTTGTCCGGCCGCCGTCGACGCCGCGCGAAGTGCGTCCGGCGTCCGCCACGCGACTACGAACTCTTCGCCGTCACTCGCCGCCGCGAGCCCGCTGCTGATCGGCTCGTTCGCAAAGACCGACGTTGAAACGATCCGGCCGTCCGTCGCCACGATCGACACCCGAACCTCGCTGCTCGATGTCCATTCGGCGTACAGAAAGCGATCACGCGCTGCCGCGGTTGCCCATGCTTGCGCGGTGTACGGCTCCGCTGTCGACAGGCGAAGACCGCTGACGAGAACGTCTCCCGCCGCTGAGAGAATCACACCCTCGCCCGCTTCGTTCACCGCGAGCACGCGGTCGCCGTTGGATGCGGCAGAAACGCTGTAGCGCTCGAGCACCTGGTGCGCAGCTCCTTCGACCTCTCCACGGGCATTCAGCCGGATGACGTTTCCGCCGTTCGATGTGAAGAACACGAGGAATCCGCTGCTGACCGGCACAACGCCGCGCACGAAAGGGATGTATGCGTCGATTGCTTGCGTCTGAAGGGTGTGCGTCGCGGCATCTGCACGTCCGACGACGAGTGCTGATGACTCCTGCCATGCGATGACGAACGTCTGTCCATTCGACGCGACGAATGGATTCGCAGAAAATGATCCTGCCGCGCCGGCTGCCGTGTCGCTGATTGCGATCGTCTGGGCCGCGAGAGAGGACGCGAGGAGGCATACGGCCGCGAACGACTTCACCGAATCTGATACGGGACGTTGGAAAAGACCGTCGCGCTCCAGCTCCGCGGCCGTCGCGAAGCTGCCTTCGTAACGTCGCACAGCTCTTGTAAAGGCGGCGATTGATCGACCGCGTACCGTGAAACGCACAAGAAACAGCACAAAGTGCTGAAACGAATCATGTTAGCCGCGAAACGCCCTCTCACGTCCGATGTTCCATACGTAGAATAACGGCGAAACGAAGACCTGACCCCATGTTCGAAAAAACCCCAGGCGACGTCCACGATCTGCTTCCCGTCCGCATCAAAGAGCTCAACCTGAAGCTCGAGGGATCGCCGATCCAGGGGTACGTCGAGCAACTCTTCAAAGAGCTCGAAGCGAAAGGGCTGCAGCACTTCCGCCCGGCGTTCTATCTCACCAGCGAATGGGGCTGCCCGTCGGAGGAGCCGGTCATCGGCGTGCCGTTTTATCTCGCCGATCCGCGCGTGGCCGCGGTGGAGAGCGCGGTCAACGACCTGGAGAACGAGCGCGAGATCATGATGTACATGCGCCACGAGGCCGGTCACGCGTTCAACTACGCCTACGAGCTGTACAAGACCGACGAGTGGCGCGAGATGTTCGGACCGTTCCGCCGCCCGTATCGCGATCACTACAGCTTCGTTCCCTTCTCGCGCAATTACGTGCGTCACCTCGAAGGGTGGTACGCCCAGAAGCATCCCGACGAGGATTTCGCCGAGACTTTTGCCGTGTGGCTGACACCGCGCTCGAAATGGCGCGACAAGTACAAGAACTGGCCGGCGCTGAAGAAGCTGCAATACGTCGACCGCATCGCGCACGAGTGTGGGGCCCGCCCTCCCATCCGTCCTCTTGGCGAAACCGATTTCACGGTCGCGGAGATGGAAGAGACGATCGAGGAGTTCTATCGCACGCATACGCGCGATCACTCGCTGTCGATCGCCAATCTCGCGCTCGACGCGGATCTCGACGACATCTTCGATCATGTCCCGGAAGGCGCATCTCCCGACGGATATCGAAAGGCGTCGCTCCTCGTCAACGACCATCGCAAGGAGATCGTCGACAAGGTCAGCTACTGGACCGGCGTGCGCCGCCCGCTGATCAAATCGCTCGTCGAAGCCATCGCCAGGAAGGTAGACGAGCTCAACCTTGTTGTAGATCCCAAGCGAGAGCGCGAGCAGGTCGTCGAGCTCACGGTTTACACGACGACGCTGGCGATGACGTTCTTCACTTCGCGGCGGATGCCGAAGAAGAAGGGAGCGGGAGAGGGATGAAGGTCGGCGTTCTTTACGAGCAGCGCGAAGACACCGAAGAGTACCCGGGAGAAAACGCGGACATCGAAGCGGGCCGGCGGCGCAAACGCCCGAAGCTGGACCGCGAGCAGATTTTTGCGGCGCTCGAAAAACTCGGCCACGAGCCGATCAACATCGCTCTCGACGGGCGCGACGGGTCGCTGTTCGGCGTTGCCAAGAGCGATGCGGAGCTGATCTTCAATCTCGTCGACTCCTACGGCGGCGACGACTCCAAAGACCTGCACATCCCGGCGTTCCTCGATCTCATCGGCGTGCGCTACACCGGATCCGGCCCGCACGGCCTGCTGCTCGCCCAGGACAAGTCGCTGGCCAAGAAAATCATCGGCTTTCACGGACTGCAGACGCCGTTCTCGATGGTCGTGCACCGCGGCCGCCTCGACTACGCGCACGACATCAAGTTCCCGATGATCGTGAAGCCGGTCTCCGAAGACGGATCGATCGGCATCCATCAGAAGTCGGTGGTGGGGTCGGTCAAGGAGCTGATGGAACGCATCGACGAGCTGCACGAGCAGTTCGAGGATGTGCCCGTTCTCATCGAGGAATACATCGAAGGCCGCGAAATCTACGCCGCGGTCCTCGGCAACGATCCGCCGGAGGCGTTGCCTCTCGTCGAGCTCGATCTCTCGAAACTACCTGCCGACACGCCGCGCATCGCCGGCCGCGAAGTGAAGTTCGACCGCGACAGCGAGGCCTATCGCGTCACCAAGTCAGCGCTGGCCAAGGATCTCGACGACGAGACCACTGAGCGCCTGCAGGACGCCGCCAAGACGACCTACCGCGCGCTCAAGCTCCGCGACTACGGCCGCATCGACATGCGCCTGACCAAAGAAGGCAAGATCTACGTGATCGAGGCCAACCCGAATCCGTGGCTGACGAAGAGCGCGGAATTCGCGATGGCCGCGCGCGGCAGCGAGCGCACCTACACGAAGCTGATCAAGGACATCGTCGAAGCGGCGGTCGCGCGATACGAACACTAGCGCAAGTCGTCATCCTGAGTCGGCGAAGCGCGACGAAGGATCTCAGGATGCGATAACGCCTCCCATTTCGAGATCCTTCGCCGTCTTCGCGGCTCAGGATGACGTGACCAACGACTTGTTCAGAGCTTCCCTAGTGTGGTGAGTCAGAGATTCGCAGCGCCTTGAAGTAGATCGCGTTCTTCGTCGAGCGGCCCCGCGGATCGAGCGCGTAATCGGGAATCCCGCCGACATACGCGTAACCGAGCGATTCGTAGAAACCGCGGGCGCCGCTCTCGCCTTCCGCGGTGTCGAGGAACAGCAGCCGGATGGATCGTTCGCGCGCGTGACGCTCCAGCTCCGCCATGAGGCCGGCGGCGATTCCGCGCCGGCGCTGCGCCGGATCCACCATCACCTTCAACACCTCGGCGCGATGCCGTCCGTTCTGCTTCGACTCGAACGCGAGCTGCGCGCTGCCCACAATCCGATCCCCGTCGCGCGCCACCAGTACCAGCCGGCTGCCCGATTCCACCTGCGGGACAACACCGCTCCAGAACTCGCTGGCATCCGATTTCGCGAGCGGCGCGAGAAATCCGAGCGACCCGCCGCTGTTGACGCACGAGCAGAGAAGATCGACGAGCTGGCCCTGCTCGGCCTGCAACGCGGAAGCGGACAGCGGTTCGAGACGGATTTCTCCGACGGCAGTGCCCATCGGCAAATTATGATCGATGAGCGGATGAAGCGCTGCGGCTCGTCCTCGAACTGAACGAAGTAGTCAGGGACCGTCTCGTTCAGTCACTCCAGGACTTGACGGATGAGGAAATCGACTGAGGCCCGGTCCCGGACGCAAACGCCATCGACATCCGATGCCGACGATCGCTGCAGCGGTCCGGCACGGCTCTCGAGACGTTGCAGGAGCGGACCGCCGCGGCGTACGGCGTAACGAGTCATCGCCTCGCCAATCACCAGGCCATTCACGTCGCCACGCACCTCGAACAGATCCGCATGATCCGCAACCTGTACGCGAAGTCGCGCGGCGACGCGGCCCGCTTCAACCCTAAGAACCCGACGGATCCGCCGTGATTCGGAGATTCTTGAGCGGTGGTGAGCGGGACCGGAGTCTGTGTAGAGCGGCTACAATCGGAACAGGAAGGTGATGAACATGAAGAAAACCGCACTCGCTCTCGCATTTCTCCTCTCCGCCGCGTCGCTCCTGGCCGGCGAAGGTCACGGCTGCGACATGAACGCGAAGGGGAAGACGGTCGAGATGACCGGTCGCATTTTCTGCAAGACAGCAGGTGACGGCTCCTGCGAGCGGATGTTTCAGGCCTCAGCGAAGGACGCCACGCCCGTGGCGATCTGCCATGAGAGCAAGCCCGATTTCGCGAAGCTCGGCGACGTGAACGTTCGCGTCAAGGCCAAGATGATCAAGTGCGAAGACGACGGGAAGGACGTTCTGTACATCGAGTCGGCGGAAAAGATTTAGAAACCTCTACGCAAGTCGTTGCTCACGTCATCCTGAGCCGCGAAGACGGCGAAGGATCTCGACATCGCAGGCGTTTTCGGATCCTGAGATCCTTCGTCGCGCTTCGCCGACTCAGGATGACGACTGCGCAAGTCGTTGTTTCCGTCATCCTGAGCCGCGAAGACGGCGAAGGATCTCGAAATGGCAGGGGTTTTCGCATCCTGAGATCCTTCGTCGCGCTTCGCCGACTTCAGGATGACGACTTGCGCAGAGGTTCCTTGATCTCACACGTAGGGCCCACTCTCCAGTGGGCCCGGGGCCGACTGAGAGTCGGCCCTGCGTGATCGCAGGCGGTTTCGCATCCTCACGATCCTTCGTCGCGCTTCGCCGACTCAGGATGACGACTTGCGCGGAGGTTCCTTGGTGCGGCGGCGCGCGTCCCGCGCGTGGCGCGGCGGCCGGGACGGCCGCCGGTCCATGTCACATAGGAACCGTGACACGCGAGCTTCGCCTCGGGGCTTCCGCATGGGAGCCTTGAGGCGTCATGCAAACGTTCGCCTTCAAAACCGACCCGCTCACCGACGAGGAATACCTCGAGGTCTATCTTCGCGGCCGGCAGGTGCTGACCGATCCCCTCCTCAACAAAGGAACCGCGTTCACGTCCGATGAGCGCCGAACGCTCGGGCTCGACGGCCTGCTGCGCTCGTGCGTCTCCGACATCGAGACGCAGCGCGCGCGCAACTACGAGATGTACAGCCGCAAGCAGGACGATCTCGAGAAGTACATCTTTCTCCAGTCGCTTCTGAACCGGAACGAGATCCTCTTCTACGACCTGCTCTGCAATCACCTCGAGGAGATGCTGCCGATCGTCTACACGCCCACGGTCGGACAGGCGTGCACGATGTTCAGCCACATCACGCGCGAGTACCGCGGTGTCTACATCAGCCCTGACAATATCGGCGACATCGACCGGATCTTCCAGGAGGTCTCGCTACCGGAGGTGCGGCTCATCGTCGTGACCGACGGCGAGAGAATCCTCGGGCTGGGCGACCTCGGATCGGACGGCATGGGCATCCCGGTCGGCAAGATCAATCTCTACGTCGCCGCGGGCGGACTGCATCCGGCGTGTTGTCTTCCGGTCTGCCTCGATGTCGGCACGAACAACGAGCGCCTGCTCGCCGATCCTCTCTACACGGGCTGCCGCAGGAAGCGGATGAGCGGGAAAGCTTACGACGACTTCGTCGAGCGCTTCGTCCTCGGCGTCAAGCGCAGCTTCCCGCGGGCGCTGCTGCAGTGGGAGGACTTCGCGAAAGACAAGGCGTTCAAACTGCTCGAGCGTTACGCCGACCGCATCCTCTCGTTCGACGACGACATCCAGGGAACCGGCGCCGTGGCGACGGCGGCGCTGATGAGCGCGATGCGCATCCGCAAGGAGCGACTGCGCGATCAGCGATTCGCGATCGCCGGCATGGGACAGGCAGGTGCGGGAATCGCGGCGAGCATCCGCATGATGCTGCTCGAGGAGGGACTCTCCGACGACGAAGCGCGCACCCACATCTTCGCGTGCGATCTCAAAGGACTCGTCACCGACGATCAGCCGGACATCCCGGAATACCAGAAGCGATTCGCGCAACACTCGAAGCCGATGACGCTGCGCGAAGTCGTGCGCGACGCGAAACCGAGTGTGCTGATCGGCGTCACCGCCACGAAGGGTCTGTTCGACGCCGAGCTGCTGGCGCAGATGGCGCGCAATCACGAGCGGCCGGTGATCCTGGCTCTCTCGAATCCGACGTCGAAGTCGGAATGCACGGCGGAGGAAGTGATCAAGGCGACCGGCGGGAAGGCGCTCGTCGCAACCGGCTCGCCGTTCCCCGGCACCTCACAGTGCAACAACATGTTCATCTTCCCCGGCGTCGGCCTTGGCGCGCTGGTCAGCAACGCCACGAAGGTGACGGCGAACATGTTCCTCGCGGCGAGCAAGGCCCTCTCCGCCCAGGTGCGCCGCGAGAACATGCTGCTTCCGGATCTCGACGACATCCGCGCGGTCTCCGCGGCGGTCGCGAAAGCGGTGGCCTGCGAAGCGCGCGACTCAGGGATCGGCTTGCTGCTCACCGATGAGGAATTCGAGCGGGTCATTGCCAAGGCGCAGTGGCAGCCGCATTACTACCGGTTCCGCCCGGCCCGCTAGAACGTCTGCGCAGGTCGTCATCCTGAGTCGGCGAAGCGCGACGAAGGATCGTGAGGATCCGAAGACGCCTCCGATCACGTAGGGCCGACTCTCAGTCGGCCCCGGGCCCACTGGAGAGTGGGCCCTACGTGTGAAACAAGATCAGGGAACCTCTGCGCAAGTCGTCATCCTGAGTCGGCGAAGCGCGACGAAGGATCTCAGGATGCGAAAACGCCTGCCATTTCGAGATCCTTCGCCGTCTTCGCGGCTCAGGATGACGTGAACAACGACTTGTGCAGTTCCAGGGAAGAATGGAGTCCCGGCTTCGGCCGGGCATGGAGACACCGGCTGAAGCCGGTGCTCCATGCCCGATCGCGATCAACGTGATTGGGTCGCTCCGCGGATGTCGATGACCAGTTTCCCCTGCGACGCGACGCCGTTCTCTTCGATGTTGAACGTCAGCTCGCGATGCAGCGTGCCGTCGGCCGAGACCGTCGACTTCGGTTCCTCGACGCTGATCGAAATGCGCTTCTTCACCTTCATGCCTTCGGCCTTCTCGCCTTCCGGCGAGCGCATGACGATGTGCTCCTGCTCTTCGCGAATCCCGGGGCCGCTGTGCTCGGCCTCGCCGCGATCGACGACTTTGAACACCGTGACGCCGTTCGCGTCCGGCTCGGCGACGAGACCCAGCGGATGGAGCGCGGAGCGCAGCAGGACCTGCGCCGGGACGTTCTCCGCGTGAAGTGTGAAGCGGGCCTGCTGCGCGTCGGAGCTCGCGGTGCCCGGCGACTGGGTGACGACCACCCCGGTCTGATTCGACAGGGTGCCGAGGAGGTCGCCGAGGGAGGCGTTGTTGAGGTCGAAGGTGACGCGCTGGCTGAGCTTCTCCATCGTCTGCATCGCCGCCGGATTGAGCTTCCTCATCATGTGACGCTCGCCGCCGCGTGCATCGGTCAGACCGGCCACGCCGACGAGGGCGATGGCGGCCGCGAACAGAATCGAGAATCGCGTGCGATTGCTGTAATTGGCAATCATCAAAAGTCTCCTTTTCATCTTCTGTTTGTGATTGACGATTCCGACGAGCGCCGGAATCGGCGCCGGCACGCGGAAACGCTCGAGCAGCTTGAGGATCGTCCTGCCATAGCCCAGCCGCTCATCCTCCTCGAGACAGGAGAGGGCCAGTTCATCGCAGGCGAGCTCGCGCTCCTCGCGAATCCGCGAGACGGCAAACCAGACCAGGGGATTGAACCAATGCAGCGCTTCGACGGCGGCGAGGATCCAGTTCACCACCACGTCGAAACGACGCAGATGCCACAGCTCGTGCAGGACGACATGCCGCAGCTCGCCGTCGCTGAACGAATCCGAAAAGTCTCGGGGGAGGAGGAGTACCGGGTGAATCAGGCCATGCAGGGCCGGTGCATCGACCGCATCGCATTCGACCACGCGAACGCGGCGGCCAATGCCCAGTCTTGCTCGCGCGTCATCGACGATGCGGACCGGGACACCGGCTGAAGCCGGTGCTCCATTCAGCGCGCGCCGAATCCGCAATGCGGACACGATCGAACGCAACAGCAGCGCGGCGACACCGAGAACCCACACGGCGAGAATCCAACGCCACACCGTCGCAAGACGATCCGCGTTGAGCAGCAACACTTCGCCCGGCCCCACCGGCACGATGCGCGGTCCGGCCGCGACCTGGGTCAGCGCCACTCGTGGCACTTCCACGCGCGGCTCGGCGGGCAGCAGATTGAAGAGACTCCAGCGCGATGCCGGTGCGGCGGGAAACGCCAGACGCAAAAGGACGAGAAGCCACAACGCGTGACGCCAGCGCGCGCCGGCGCTCCGTCCGATCACATACTGGACGAGCGCCACGATCAGGATCAGCACCGATCCCTTCAGCGTGGCATCGAGAATCCATCGAAGCAGGAGGAAGACGTTCATTTCTTTTCCTCCTTCTGCTTGCGGTCGAGGATGGCGCGCAGCTCCTTCAGATCATCCTCGGAGAGATCGGTCGACTCGACCATGTGCACGAGCGCCGGCGCGCTCTTCCCGCCGAATACGCGATCGATGAACGACCGCGACGCCTCGGCCACGAGGCGCTGGCGGGAGAAGGCGGGTGTGTACAGATACCGGTTCCCTTCTTCGCGATACCGCAGGGCGCCCTTCTTCACGAGACGGCCGAGGAGGGTTTTCACGGTCTTGGGGTGCCAGCTCATGCGGTCGCAGAGCTCATCGGCAACCTCCGTCGCGCTGCGCGGCGATTCCCGCCACAGCACGTTCATGACTTCCCACTCGGCATCGGAGATCTGAGGCAGCCTGGGCATTCCGTCCTCCCGTCCCGTCATCCTGAGCCCTTGGAGGCGGCGAAGGATCTCGTCGACGAGATGCTCCGCTTCACTCAGCATGACGTGTCGCGCTTACAACTGTAGGCAAGTTAGATTACAAGTGTAAGCAAGTCAAGAGGCGTTCACCAAGACTTTACGTTTGGCCTGTATCAGCGGTCGCCCAGGTCAGGTGACAGCGGCCACGTGCCGCGCAACGAATTGAGTGACCCAACACCTGTGATCTCCAAAACGGTTGAGCGGTGACCGGTCGAACAGGCTTCTGCCCCTCTTCGGGCGCAACGTATCGCAGGCCAAATTGCATCTCTCCCCAGGACCTGAAAACTACGAAAGGAACGTCATGAACACTGCGCATCTTCACCCTGGAAGGGTACCGCTCACGGTGCTCTTCGCTCTCGTCGCGATGGTCTTCGCGATGAGCGCAATCGCAGCAGATCCGCCCGTCAAAGTTGCGATCGCGGTCACCGGTGACGCCGTCCCAGGCGCCACGGTGCAGGCGAAAGCGACCGTCACGATCAACGACGGCTCCGCGCTGCAGAGCATCAGCTGGAAGCAGGACGGCGGCGCGCCGGTCACGCTCTCCGGCAATCAGACCGACACGGTCACGATCACTCTCCCCGATCGCAACGCGTTCAGAGAGAGACTCATCGAGATCCTCGAGGAGCCGCCGATCCCGGCCGCCTCGTTCCCGATTCACGTCCCGGTTCCCAATCCGTACGCCGGCGGATTACAGGAAAGGTTCACGGTTGTCGGCGTCTCGCCGCTCGCCATCGAAGAGGCGGGCGCGATCAACTTCGACATCACCGTGGTGACGTCGAGCGGCACGTATCACAACAG
The DNA here is from genome assembly GCA_035468985.1 of Thermoanaerobaculia bacterium. Lineage (GTDB taxonomy): Bacteria > Acidobacteriota > Thermoanaerobaculia > Gp7-AA8 > Gp7-AA8 > DASVHS01. The sequence continues at coordinate 20,237 of DATISF010000057.1, read as the reverse complement.
CGCCGCCGTCGCCGCGAAGCTCCCGTTCGCGACGGCGATCGGCCAGCGCAACGTGCCGATCCTGATCCCCGTGGTCCTGCACGCGCCGAAGCAGGCCGCGTACAACTGGACCCTCACTGCGCCGAGCGGCTCCACCGCGACGCTGACCGGGGCCACGACGCAGAATCCCGAGTTCACCCCCGACGTCGCGGGCATGTACACCGTCACGATCACGAACCTGACCACGAACTCCGCCGTCTCGATCCCGATCGGCGCCGGTACGTGGAAGGGCATGATCACCGGTACCAAGGCCGACAACACCGCCATCCCGGACCCGGCCTGCCTGACCTGCCACGTCAACAAGGCCGACAAGTTCACGCCGTGGTCGCAGTCGGGTCACAGCCACGTCTTCACGCAGAATGTGAATACGCCGGGCGGCCACTATGCCGCCTCGTGCATCGGCTGCCACTCCGTCGGGTACAACGACCCGGGCATCAAGAACGGCGGCATCGATGACGCCGAGGATTTCCCGGCGTTCATGGCATCCGGACTTCTCACGCATGCCGATCCGCTGAACTGGGGCAAGATCGTCACGCAGTTCCCGAAAACCGCACGCTTTGCCAACATCCAGTGCGAGAACTGCCACGGTCCGCAGGACAGCGTCGCGCACACGCAACGGGGCATGCGCCAGAACCTGTCCTCCGACATGTGCGGCACCTGTCACGGCGAGCCGGCGCGTCACGGCCGTTATCAGCAGTGGCAGCTCTCCCGTCACGCGAATTACGAGCTGGCCGGGGAAGAGGGAACGAACGCGACGTGCGCCAAGTGCCACAGCGGTAATGGATTCCTCGCCTGGCAGGCCACGAACTTCAGCGATGCGAGCCTCCAGATCACCTGGACCGCCGAAGAGGTGCATCCGGTGACCTGCGCGGTCTGCCACGATCCGCACGACGTCGGCACGAGCTCCGGTGGACCGACCACGGACGCCAAGGTCCGCGTCACCAACACCACCCCGATGCTCATGGCCGGCTTCTCCGCCACTGACGTCGGCGGCGGCGCGATCTGCATGACCTGCCACAACGGCCGCCGCGGCCTGCGCGACGACGCGCACTTCACGGTGTCCGATGCCGCACGCGCGCCTCACCAGGGTCCGCAGGCGGACATCCTGATGGGTCAGAACCTCTACTTTGCCAAAGTCGGAAACCGCGGATTCCACTCGATGGTTGCCGACACGTGCGTGGCCTGCCACATGGAGTCCACGCCACCTCCTCCGACGCTTTCCTCGTCGGGTGGCGGAACCAATCACACGTTCTTTGCGAGCAAGACCATCTGCTCGAAGTGCCACACCGAGATCACCGCTGAGTCCATCCAGGGACAGGTGGAGACGAAGCTCGAAACGCTGAAGGCTGCGATCGAGAAGGCCATCCTCATCACGATGCAGACGCAGATTCGCGCCGGGAACGCCATCGACATCGGCGGCACCGTCGTGAAGAACGCGGCAGACCTCAAGTCCGTCGAGTTCGTCGAGAGCCATGGCTCCCAGGCCGTCACGGTCACACTGGCCAACAACACCAAGATCGCCGACATCGCTCTGACGGCGGTCAAAGTCGTTCGTCCGGCCGGTTCATCCGTCGCGCTGTATGCGGTCGCCGATCCGGCCATTCCGAAAGCCGGCTGGAACCTGATGATGGTCGAAGCCGACAAGAGCCTCGGCGTTCACAACCCCGCGTTCGTGAACTCGGGACTTGACGTCGCAACATTTGCAATGAACGTCATCGCCACCGGCGCAACCGCTCCGGTCCCGGGTGGCGGAACCAACAACGGCATCGGCGGCGGCCTCGGCAACGGAGCCGGTGCAGTGTCGTGCGCCACTCCGTACGTCTACTGGGCCGAGATCGTCAGCCATTCCGCCGGCCTGGCCGGCAGCCAGTGGCGCACCGACCTGATCGCGCGCAACCTCGGCGGAGCGAATGCCTCGCTGAAGTTCTTCCTGCACCAGGTCAACGCCGCGAATCTCGAAGGCACTGGAACGGTCCAGGCCAACGGTCAGAAGGCGTTCGAGGATGTCGTCGCCCTCCTCGGCGGCACCAACAACCTCGGATCGCTGGAGATCTGCTCCGATCAGCCGCTGCTCGTCATGGGCCGCATCTTCAACCTCGGCACCGCCGGCACGTTCGGACAGAACCTCGACGGCCGTGTCGCCGACCTCGGCTACACCGCCGGTCAGACGATCAGCCTGATCGGACTGCGCCAGAAGACCGACGCGTTCCGCTCGAACATCAGCGTGACCAACGCCGGTAAGACCGAAGCGCAGGTCACGATCAATCTGTTCGACGCCACCGGTGCTGCGCTGAAGTCGTACGATCTGATCATTCCTGCGGGTACGGTCCTGCAGGACACCGAGCCGTTCAAGAACCGGGCGGGCGCGCCCGACGTCGACTGGGGCTTTGCCACGGTCACGGTGCTGAAAGGCTCGAACATTCTCACGTCGGCATCGATGATCGATATGAAGACCAACGACCCGACAACGATTCAGCCCAAGCAGTAAGTCAGTACCCCTCAACCGGGCTTCGGCCACCCTCTCCCCGCGACGCGGGGAGAGGGTTTTTTTAGTTCCAGTGGTGGTAGTTCGGCCAGACTTTGCGCAGATCGAACTTCGTTCCCCGGCAAAGATAGATGGGCGTGTTTTCCTCACCCATCCCGAAGCGATTGAAGTGCTCGAATGCCTGAAACGACGCGCATCTCTTCTCGACGGTCTCGCGGTCAAATTGGAGCACGATCAGATTCGTGTAGGACACCGGCGGCGGCCCCCAGTACCAGTGATTCTGATGGCGTGAGTACGCGGTCGGCAGTCCATGCGCCGGCCCAAACAGGTTGATCGCCCCGGCCTCACCGTAGTTGCCGGTGAGGATGCCGGTCTTCGCTCGCTCGTCAGGTGGCAGCGAGTTGTAGATCTGGGCGACGTCGCGAACCATCTCCGGCCAGCCGAACTGATCGCCCATCGGCTGCGGCAGCAATCCTTCGTGATGGACCTCGGCCTTCTGCGGTTTGAATCCGATCGCTTCTTCGTAGGCAATGAATCGCTCGGGCGGAAGAAGCCACGTCGCCAGCGGAAGCGTGGCCATGCCGGCCATGAGGATGACCGCGGCGATCGCAACGCGCCATGTGCGCGACTCGGTCCATCGCTCGAACGCAACCGCGCCGCCGGCGAACATCATCGGATACGCCGGGAACATGTAGTAATCCTTGGCGTGCGAGAGCTCCATCACCACGAAAAACACGAGGAACGTGAATCCGAGAACGCGGAATGTGCGATTGCGGAGAAACGATACGAGTCCGCCGAGCCAGAGCGGGAACAGAACCGGATGGACACTGACGATCTGTTGCTTCACGAACGCCAGAGGTCCGAGAACGACGTTCTTCCCCTCCCGGCGCACGTTCTGCAGGTCTTCGATCGTCGGAAAGTGATGCTGGTACTGCCAGATCAGATTCGGCAGAAACAGGGCCAGCGCGATCGCACCGGCGATCCAGATCCACGGCTTCAGGAATTCACGGCGATGCTCGGTGAGGAGAAGCGCGACGACCACGGCGAATCCGAAAAAGAGCGTGGAGTGCTTGTTCTCCAGGCCGAGGCCCGACAGCACGCCGAACCAGAGCCAGAGCCGCGAATTGCCGGTGTTCACGATGTGAGCGAGAACGAGCGCACACCCCATCCAGAACAGCGGCTCGAACGCATTCATCGTCATCAGGCTGTCCATGACGAGAACTGCCGGTGAGATCAGGATCGCCAGTCCCGTGAGGAGCTGCGCGTAACGGCCGCCGCCGAGCTCGCGCGCGATGAGGATGGACAAGGCGACCAGCGCGGTTCCGGCCAGCGCTGGAAGAATCCGCAGAGCCGCGAGCGACCCGCCCATCAGCAACGCGATCTTCGCGTACACGGCAATGAGGGGCGCGGAATCGACGTACCCCCAGTCGAGATGCCGCGCCATGTCGAGGTAGTACAGCTCGTCGCGGAAGTAGCCGTAGTTGCGGACGCTGGAAATGAGATGGATGGCGAGCTTTGCTGCGCAGAGAACGACCAGGACAGGCATGTCCAGAGGTCGTGGGCCGTGGGTCGTGGGTCGTGGGGCCGTCAGCGCCTCATGCGGCGCAGCCCCTCCGACCGACGACCGACCAGCTACGACCTCTCCCATAACTCCCGCGGATAGTCGCGATACACATTCTCGAACGCCCGCTCGTACGCGTACTGCGCGCGAACGAGCCGCGGCATGTCGGCCGGATGGATGGGACGGCGGTCTGCGCGGCGCGGGTTCTTCGTTCCCGCTTCGCGCACCTGCTCCGCGTAGAGCTTGCAGAAGCGGCGCAGCGGCAGACGGGTCGGAGTGAGTGGATGCATGCAGTCGTGGAGGTCAAACGCGTCGGGCGCCCAGATGTTTGGGCGGATCGCGTCGTAGTCATCCGTGCCTGGCGACGGAGTGCAGACCGTGAAGCTGAACTGTGCGGGCGGCATCTCTCGGACATACTTACGCAGCCGCTCGAAATCGGTTTCGTCGAACTCCGGCATCAGCATGAACGCCGCGTGCACGGCGATGCCCATCGAGCGAAGGGCCGTGTGCGCCATGGCGTTCTGGGCCACGGTCGATCCTTTGCGCGATTTTCGAAGCTGTTCGTCCGTCGGGAATTCGAATCCGAGAAACGCCGCATCGAGTCCCAGCGTCCGCCAGCGTTTGAACAACTCGGGAAAGCGATTCACGGTCGTCGCCCGCGTCCAGGCGAAATAGCGCTTTTTGACACCACGCTGTTCCAGCTCGCCGGCGAGCTCGTTCGCAAAGACCTCGTCGATGAAGTTCTCGTCATCGCAGAAATACACGTGATCGGTGGGAAGTCCGGCGATTTCCTCCGCGACGGCGGCGGCGGGACGCGGCATGTGTTTGCCATGGAAGAGTTTCGGCACGATGCAGAACGTGCATTGCATCCGGCAGCCGAACGAGGTCCGCACCATCGACGCCGGCACGAACAGGCGCTGGAACATCGACGCGCCCTCCGCTGCCCAGACCGTGAAGTAATGCGAGGGATCCCAGAGATCGCGACGCGGAGTGGGCATGGTGGCCGGATCAGGGAACGCTGGAAATTCGGCGGCCGAGGACGGCCGCCGCTCCACGAATCTTCCCTCCACGATGTCGCGGAATGGTCTGCATCCCTCCCCTCGCACGACGAAATCGATCTCCGGGATGTCGAAGTACGCCGGCGCGACCGTCGCGTGATGACCGCCGACAACGACTGTCGCCTTCGGCAGTTTCGCGCGCACTTCGCGCGCCAGAGACTTCACGATGTTCGCTTCGTGCGTGTAGCCGGTGATTCCGACGACGTCCGGCTGATAGCGCCGCAGCGTCGAACGAAACGCGGACAACGGATAGCGCGTCAGCCGCAGATCGAGAACGCGGACGTCGTGAGGGGTGGGGACCGCTGCCGCGAGATATCCGAGCTCGATCGGCTCGAGGAACTGGAACCGGTGCAGCGCAACGATGGGTCCGAGCCGCGGCTTCGGCTTGACGAGGAGGATGCGCAGAGCGGACGCCATTGGAACGGAACGGATCGTATCGCGTCCGCTCCGCGCGGTCTGTGATGCCGACGTCATCCTGAGCGAAGCGAAGGATCTCGCCGGACGTCATCCCGAGCGAAGCGAAGGATCTCGCCGGACGTCATCCTGAGCGAAGCGAAGGATCTCGCCGACGCCATCCCGAGCGAAGCGAAGGATCTCGCCGGACGTCATCCCGAGCAAAGCGAAGGATCTCCCCAACGTCGTCCCGAGCAAAGCGAAGGATCTCCCCAACGTCATCCCGAGCGAAGCGAAGGATCTCGCCCGACGTCATCCTGAGCGAAGCGAAGGATCTCGCCGACGTCATCCCGAGCGAAGCGAAGGATCTCCCCGACGTCATCCTGAGCGAAGCGAAGGATCTCCCCGACGTCATCCCGAGCGAAGCGAAGGATCTCGTCGGACGTCATCCTGAGCGAAGCGAAGGATCTCGCCGGACGTCATCCTGAGCAAAGCGAAGGATCTCGCCGACGTCATCCTGAGCGAAGCGAAGGATCTCGCCGACGTCATCCTGAGCGAAGCGAAGGATCTCGCCGACGAGATCCTTCGCCGTTTTCGCGGCTCAGGATGACGGAAAGAGCTAGCCCATCGGCTTCGCCATCGCCAACGCGTCTTTCGAGTTGATGTCGATGGTGATCATGAAGCCGTTCGTGCCCTTGTACTCGAACGCCTTGTCGCCGAGGTGATAGGCCTCGATCTCATTGGGCATGAGGATGAAGCCGTCGTTCCGCGGAGCGCCGATGTACTTCAGGTTCTTGATCACGATGGGGTCGTCGGAATTGCCCTGGAATCGTTTCAGGACGATCTCGCCCGCCTTGCCGCCGTCGAGCATGGCCACCGCGCGATCCTTGTTCGCCTTCCACTCGATGACTGCGTCCTGACCCGTCTTGAAGTCCTTGGCCGGACTCGGATAAACGTGAGACAGGATCACGCCGATGGCCTCCCGCTGCGCGGGCGCAACTGAAGGATCGAAGGTCACGACGATCCACTCTGCCGGTCCCGTCAGCGTTTCGCCGAGATCGCCGGCGATCCAGAACCGGGCCCCGTCGAGCTTCGTGTCGCCGTAGTGACCGTGATTGACCTGGTACGCGAGATTGCCCTTGCAGAAGTGCTTCGTCATGCCGGTGGCGTGATCGTGATGCCCCGCCGGCTCGGCGTTGAAGTAGCACTGGCAGAACATCGGGCAGCTGCATGCCTCGATGATCGTGGCGTTCATCGCCCATTCGGGAGGCGCTTTCTTTGCCGCCTCCTCCGATGCCGCCACGCGCGGCAGAATGAGCAACACGCCGAGCAGGAGATAGTGACCGAACCTTCTCATAAAGGCCTCCTTTTTCCGGGGATAGCGGTTGGATGCCGGACGGGACGGTTCGGTTACAGGCTACGGCTGCAGTGAATCTGGTTGATCAGGCGCTGCACGCCGCTGACGCTCTTCGCCGCGTCGACCCTCTTGTTGATGTCCTTGCCGCGCACGTCCGCCCTTCATCGCTTTCGCATCAACGTGCGAAGGAAGGAGATGATCGCGAAGGACGGGAGCAACGCCTGTCTAATTGGAACCGGACACGACCGCAAGGATCTTCGTGCCGAGGTCGGCGAGCTTCTTGTCGCCGATGCCGTAGACGTCGCGCAACTCGGTCAGCGTCTGCGGCCGCAGTCGCGCGACTTCGCGCAGCGATCGGTCGCCGAGGATGATGTACGGCGGAACGCCGCGGGCGGCGGCAAGCTCGCGCCGGAACTTGCGCAGCGACTCGAACAGCGCCTCGTCGACGCCTTCCCATGACTCGACCGTCGCTTTCGATTTCTTGCGCCGCTCTTTCCTGGCGATCTGCACCAGGCGAACGCTCTCTTCGCCGCGCAGGACGCCGCGCGACGCCTCGGTCAGGCAGAGCACCGGATAGCGATCGCCCTCCTGCGCCAGCACTCCTTGCCCGATGAGCTGATAGATCCAGTCGCGCAGCTCCGCCTGCGAATACGTCGAAAGGAGTCCGTACGTGCTCAGCGCATCGTGACCCAACGCGCGGACGCGATCGGTGTTCTCGCCGCGAAGAACGGAGATGACGTGCCCGGCGCCGAAGCGCTGCCGCGTGCGGACCACGCACGACAGGATCTTCTGGGCGATGACGATGGCGTCGTTGACCTCCTCCACGTCCCCGAGGCAGAGGTCGCACGCGCCGCAGTTCGGAGTGGCGTAGTCCTCGCCGAAATAGTTGACGAGAGCGCGATGCCGGCAGACGGCCCCCCGCGCGTAGCGGTCGATGTCCTCGACGTGTCGCAGCGAGGCGCGGATGTAATTCTCTTCCGCATCTGATTTCTCGATGATCGATCGCCACAACAGCGCGTCGGCCGCCGAGTAGAGCAGCACGCAGTCGGCCTCGAGGCCATCGCGGCCGGCGCGACCGGTCTCCTGCTGGTAATGCTCGACCGACTTCGGCAATCCGGTGTGAAGGACGAAGCGGATGTTCGAGCGGTCGATCCCCATCCCGAACGCCACCGTTGCCACGACGATGCCGCATTCCTCGGCCGCGAACGCCTCCTGGGTGGCGGTGCGCTCGTCGCGTGAGAGGCCGGCGTGATACGGCCGCGCATCGATTCCGCGTTTGCGCAGCGCGGCCGTCATCTCGTCGACTTCCTTCTTCCGGATGCAGTAAATGATGCCCGCTTCGTTCTTGTGGCGCTCGATGATCTCGAGGGTCTGCTTGAGCGGCTCCAGTCGCGGCAGCACGCGATACGAGAGATTGGCGCGGTCGAAACTGCCCAAGAGGATGACCGGATCCTTCAGCCGCAGTTGCGCGGCGATGTCATTGCGCACCGAAGGCGTCGCCGTTGCGGTGTACGCGTGGAGCGTCGCATTGGGAAAACGCTCGCGCAGCTCGCCGAGCTGGCGGTATTCCGGCCGGAAGTCGTGACCCCAGTGGCTGATGCAATGCGCCTCGTCGATGGCAAACGTGCGCACATCGAGCGAGGCCAGAAAATCCTGAAAGCGTTCGGCGGCGAGCCGCTCGGGAGAGACGAACAGAAGCCGGAGCCGCCCCGCTCGCGCCAGACGCACGAGCTCGCGTTTGTCGCCGGCGGAGGTCGTGCTGTTGACGTGATGGGCATCGACGCCGAGCTCGCGCAACGTATCGACCTGGTCCTTCATCAGCGAGATCAGCGGCGACACGACGACGGTCAATTCTTCCGTGAGTAGAGCCGGCAACTGGTAACAGAGCGACTTCCCGCCGCCCGTCGGCATGACCACCAGGGAGTCCCGCCGGGCCAGGGCGGCTTCGATCGCCTTCTCCTGCAGGGGGCGGAGGGAGGCGAAGCCCCACGTGTGACGAAGAACTTCGAGGACCCGGTCGTCGATCACTGATGTCAAGTGTGCCATGGATAGAATGCTCGGTCTCGATCATGGACGACAAGCGAAATCTCATCGCACAGTGGGCCTTCGACACTCGCCCGATCCTTTTGCGGTTTCACCTTTGGCTCGAGGATGTCGAAGTCGAGCGGTCGCAGCCGGGTCCGGTTTCCGCGGCCTCGTTCACTCCGCGCGGCATCGCCCGCTGTCTGGCGATGACCTCCGCCGCCACCTCCCTCGGCACTCGCCTGTTCGGCGATTTCGGCGGCGGAGCGGGAAAGGACAAGGTCACTTACAACCAGGTCAAGAAAGGCGCCGACGCCATCAGCGCATACGTCATGAGCGAGGGGCTGTGGAGCCTCACGCGAACGCTGCCGGAGAACCACGCCGTCATGGTCTCGCTCGGCGAAGGGCTGATGCCAAAAGCGGGCGAGACTCCCGAGATGGGCGCCAACCCGCTCCTCGGATTCGGACGGGTGTACGCGCGCCCGGAAGTGGCGAAGACCCTCGATCGACGGGTGCGCCGTCTGCTCAACGAGCCGGGACACACGTTCGAACACTTCTATGGATGGCTGAAAGATCGCGGCATCACGGTGTGGGGCGCCGCGGTCGACACGCTGGAGTGCACGTCGCGCTTCGCCGAGGGAAAACCGACCGGACCGATGACGGTCCTGCATCTGTTCGACTCGCCGCTGAAGATGTCGAAGCCGTACGAGTCGTACATCGGCTGCCTCACCGTTCCGCGGCGCGTGACCGAGGCGGCCGAGTCCGCGTCGGTGCTGCTCGACTATCACACGCCGCGCCAGAGAGTGCTCCAATGCATCGAGGCCGCGTACCCCGGCGTCCGCCGCGAGAACATTCATGTCTGGACGCTGCGCGGAAAGAGCCGCGAGACGCGCCTTCGCCCGCTCTGGAACGAGTGGACGGCTCTCGGCGTGCATCTCGTCGACGACGGATGGGAAACGCCGGCAGGGCTGCCGGTCTTCACCGACTCCGGGACGTACGCGCCGTCCTTTCTCGTCGGATCGTTTTCGAACGACGGACAGACGCACGTGTTTCTCTGCGACGGCTATGCAGCGTCAGCGGAGGCGATGCAGGCGGCGAGCCTGTGCGAGGTTCTCGACGTCGATACGACGATGCAGGTGCTGTCTTCGACATTCGAGCGGCCGATCGACGTCGAAGCGAGAGGCATGCGCGGTGCCCCCGACCTCGTCTCCCACTACCGCGAGGCCATCAAGGATGCGGAGGATTCGAACATCCCGCTTCACAAGCGCGTGCTGCGTGCGGACGACTTCCTCCCCGAAAAGGACTGGAGCGTGCTGGCGTCGATCGGCTACATGTGCGATGACCCGTACACGGGCGCGGCGGGAGTCACGCAGGTCGGCGATGGCGTGTACAAGGTGACGACGCGGCTGGCGACGCGCGAAGCGTCATCGAAAATCACGTTCACGTTGCGGCTGATGGAGTCGCTCGAGCAGGCGCGGCAGGTATTCAGCCCGCTGCTGGTGCGATTCCTGTCCGGCGTCGATCACACGCGGCGGCCGGTGAAGATCTCCGACTCCGGCCGCATCCGCAACGAGCTGCAGACGATGCTGTCGCAGGCGCTCGAGCACAACGGGGAGACGATCCGCGTGCACTTCGAGCGCGTGGACCCGCAGGTACTTCCGATCGAGAAGCAGTCGAAGATCCGCGACGTCCTTCAGTGGTACAAGCAGGAACATCCGGTCTGGTTCGAGTGGCTGGAAGTCTAGGGGGTCAGAGCTTCGTTTAGCCCGTTAATCTTCATCTCATAGAATTTCGGGCTAAACGAAGCTCTGACCCCCTTACGACATCGGCAGCCAGTACGAAATCTTCACCATGAACACGTCGTGCGACGGCGCGCCGGGGATCGCGCGCAGGTCGCGGCCGAGGCGGAAGTTGCCGATCGGGACGACGCCGGCGCGGTTCTCGTTCCACGCCACGAACAGCGCCGAGCCGGGGCGAAACTCCCATCGCACGACCGCGCTGCCGCGCACGCTGCGCAAGTTGAAATCGGGACTGCTCGACTGGGCCACCGGAACGTAATCGCGCGTTCGCGCGGCGGCAAGGGCGCGGTAATCGTGATAGTCGCCCGCGGCGATGAACGGCTGCAGATACAACTGGAACGACAACTGCGGCGTGAGCGTCCAGTCGGCGCGCGTGGCGATCTCGATCGAATGCTGCTCGAGATGCGCGAACTCGTACCGCCGACCGTATGTCGCCGTCGCCGACGTGTCGTCAAAGGTGCCGACGTACTGCTTCGAATCATGTGAGCGCGTGAACGCCGGCTCGACCTGCAGCACCAGACTCGACGACGGTCGCGCGTTCAACTGTACGCCGATCGACCGAACGTACGACCCGTCATCGTCCCCCTCGAGATGGCCGTTCAGCTGAGCGAAGAATCTCTTCCGGTCATCGCTCTCGATGCTGAGATCGGACGACCAGCTGAACGGCGTCCGCACGACCGGGCCGCCGCGCGTCAGCTGATCGGAGAACGCGCCCGGCACGAGGATCAGCGTCACGCTCGGCTTGATGTAACCCTGCGTGGTCACGAACCACTCGCTGAACAGACCGCGCTCGATCGTGTCACCATCGAAATTCCGGTTCGTCCACACGCCGAGCCAGACATTTCGCTCGCGCAGCCGCTTCGTCGGATTCTGATTCACGTACTGCATCACCGCATGCGCGGAGATGATGTCGGTGCGCTGCATGAATCCGATATCGTTCGTCTCGAACCCCGGCGAATAGGCCTGCACCTCGAAGATCGGACGCCAGAATCCGTCGGCCCTCGACAGCATCGCCCTCCCCGCCCATCCCGAGAGCGACGTGCGCGTCGGATCGAAGCGGAAATGATCCGCATCCGGCCGCTGGTAGTAGTGCGCGGGCGACAGCTGTGTCGCCGTGATCTCCTCCGCGGTCCCGCTGACGCGCGATCCGACCGCCGCCCCCTCGAGAATCCACGATTTGCCCAGGAAGCTGGTGTAGCCGTCGACGCCGGCGGTCTCCGCATTCACGCCCAACCGGCGTTGGACGGACGTGACCATGAATCCGACGCGCGAGCCATCGCCGATCTCCTTTGTCGATCGGCCGACAAAGTAATTCGTCTTCTTCGAGGCGTCCGTCAGCGCCTCGAGCACTCCGATGTTCCAGCCGCTCGCCGCCTTCCCCGTCACCTTCGCGGCGGCGAGGATGCGGGCGTCGGTTCCGTCGACGTCGCGTCCGATGCGGCGCGTGTAGAAAAGGCTCGGCGGAAAGATGAAGTTGAAATGGCTCGGAGCAGGCGTGTCGCCGAACTGGAAGATGTTCAGCCCCTCGGTGAAGAAGGGCCGCTTCTCCGGATAGAACGTCTCGAACTGGCTGAGGTTCACCACCGCCGGATCGACTTCCACCTGCCCGAAGTCGGGATTGATCGTGCCGGTGAGTGTCAGGCTCGAGTTGAGCCCGTACTTCACGTCGAGGCCGCCGTCGGCGCGGCTGCTGCGGCGATCGACGAGCGGATCGGTGACCCGCGTCTGGATGTCGGAGCGCCCCATCGTGTACGGCACGAGCTCCACCGGACGGCCGCGGCGGATGCCCTCGATGCCGACGATGTCCGCGAAATGCGAGACGAAGCCGTTCTGCCCTTTCGGCGTGTTGACGATGCGCACCAACTCGTTGTTGCGAAGCGTGCGTCGCGTGACGTTGATGCCCCACACCTGCACCGGCTTGTCGGGAAACCGCAACTGCGAGAAGGGCACGCGCAGTTCGGCAATCCAGCCGTCGGGCACGACTTTGGTCGCCGACTCCCACACGCCGTCCCAGCTGCCGTCCTCGCCGATGTCGTTGTAGAGGACGCTGTCGACCTGCACGTTGGCGGGCGAGATCGTGAACGCGTTGCCGGACAAACGGTCCAGCTGCGGATCGAGATTGATGGAGAGGAAATCGCTGTTGCCGAACGTGTCGCGGCGAGCGAGGCGAACGGCCGGACGGCCCGGATCGAACATCTTCGCGCCGAAGTAGATGGCCGAGTCGTCGTAGACGATGCGGAAGCTCGTGCGCATCGTCGGCGGCCTCATGTCATCGGGATCGTGCTGCGTGAAGTCGGTGAACTCCGGCGCGTTCTGCCATGCCGGATCGTCGAGCGATCCGTCGATCACCGGAGGCGTCGTCACACGCACGGCGTGCAGCTGCGGATGCTCAGGCCAGTTCGCGGCATGAAGCGGTGCGGCGAGAGCGAGGATGAAAAGCGCGCGTTTCAACCGGCCGGGAATGGTACCAGCGGAACGGCGCACATCTCAGTCACAGGTGATCTACTTGTTGAGCGGCACCATCACCGTCATCGAACGCGTCGCCGTGTGGCCGCCGCCGTCGCTGCAGGTGATCGTGATCGTATAAACCCTCCCTGTTCCGACGCCGCTACGCTCGGCACGCAGTCGCACGTGATGCGCGTCGACGATCTGCCAGTCGCCCGGTGCGTCTCCGTCGCCGAGTCCGTTGTCCGGCTCGTTGCTGGTGATCGAGGTGACCGAGCAGGTGACGCTGCCGCAACCGCCGGATGTCGTGTCGTTGATCGTGACGTCGGTCATCTTGTGATTCGGCGGCCAGAGAACGCCTGGAGTGGCCGACGCGCTGTCGATCGAGACCGGAGGAACATTGACGGTGACCGTCTGCGTGGCGGTGGCGCTGTTGCCATCGGCGTCGGTCGCTTCGTAGGTCACGGTCGTCGTTCCGATCGGGAATGGCGCCGCCAGCGGCTGACCGTCGCTGCGCGTGGCGCTCGTGGTCACAGCTGTGCAGTTGTCGCTCGTCACCGGCGATCCGAGGCTGACCGTGGCGTTGCAGGAGGGGCCTGCGGTCACGGTGATGTTCGCGGGGGCGGTGATCGAGGGTGGAGTGTTGTCGCTGACGGTGACGCTTTGCGTGGCGCTCGCGCTGTTGCCGTGAGCGTCGGTGGCCGTGTACGTCACGATCGTCACGCCGAGCGGGAAGAGGTTGCCCGCCGGAACGCCGGTGCGAACCACGGTCGCGCACCCGCAATTGTCGTGAGCCGTGGCCGTGCCGAGGTCGAGGTCGGAAACGTGCGCGTTGCACGAGGCGCCGGTCGTCGCTGAGACAGGCGGCGGCGCGGTGACGGTCGGCGCGGTTGTATCGGTGCCGCCCGGCGTCAGCATCACGCTCACGAAGCTGACATTCATGTTCGCGGAGATCAGATCCATCTTCCCGTCGCAGTTCAGGTCGACCGCCGCAACGGCATTCGGCTGCCAGTGAGAGTTCACGCACGTTGGTCCGTAGCCGACGCTGATCACCACGGCCGCGCCGAACGTGCCGTCGCCGTTGCCCGGTCGCGCGGCGAGATTGCTGCCCCAGGGTGTGCAACCGAACTGGTCGGCCGTGACGATGTCGACGTTCCCGTCTCCATCGAGGTCCGCAAGGGTGACCGAAACCGGATTCGCCGGCGCTTGCGGCATCGAGTACTGCGTGCGGCTGAACGTGCCGCCGCCCGAGTTGATGAAGATGCTCGCGCCGGCAACGACGTTGCCGCCGGCCGTTGCGAAATCGATGTGACCGTCGTGATTGAGATCCGCGCTGGCGACATCCACGGCTCCGTCGGGACTGGCGAATGTGAAGACGTTGGGCGTGCCGAAGGTGCCGTTGCCGTTGCCGAACACCCACGAGACCGTGGCGCCGTTGGCGGACAGGAGATCGAGATGGCCGTCACCATTGAGGTCCGCGGCGGCGAGCCCGCTCACGAAGTTGATCGACGGCGAAGTCTCGACGTCGACATGCGTCCCGGCTGCGAACGTCCCGTCGCCGTGCCCGAGGAAGATCAGCACGCCGGTCCCGGAGCCGCTCGCATCGGGCGCAACGAGATCGAGCTTGCCGTCCTGGTTGAAGTCGGCCGCAACCAGCGCATGGGGTCGCGAGCTCGCCGACAGTGTTCCGGCCTGCAGCGTGAAGTTGCCGGCTCCGTCGTTCAGGTAGATCTGAATCGTGTTGAACAGCGGTGTGGACGCGCCGACGTTGCCGATGGCCAGGTCCACCTTCCCGTCGCCGTTGAAGTCGCCGGCGGCAATCGATTCCGGATCGGAGAGCCCGGTGATGGTGTGCACCGTCGGAAACCCGCCTGTGCCGTCGCCGAAGCGAATCGTCGCCGAACCGCCGGCGAAATTGACCGTGGCGAAATCGGGATTGCAGTCGCCATTGAAGTCGGCAACGACAATCGCGATCGGGCCGATTCCGGTCGCGGGGAACGTCGGCGATCCATAGCTGATCGCGGCCGAGGCGGACACCGCTGACAGGACGACGAGTGCCGCCAGCGCAAGGCGCGGCAAGATTCCAGAGGGCATGATGGGACTCCTTTCCATGCCGGGGGACGAGGATCACGTTGGAGGCGGTCAGTGTACCCCGTCACGCGTCATGATTGTGGCCGGTTCGGAAACGAAATGGACACCGCACGTCACCGGGAAGCAACCGTCACCGCCGTCCGGCCAGGCCGGTGCGACCCTGTGGTCATGCGGATCGCCATCACCACCGGCGGCGGAGACGCCCCGGGACTCAACGCCGTCATCCGGGCCGTCGTTCTCGCCGCGCTCAACCGCGGCTGGCACTGCGTTGGACTCCGGGATGGCTACAACGGGCTGCTCCTTCCCGAGCAGTACATCGACGGCGGGCTCATTCCGCTGACCCGCCGGTCTGTCGAAGGGATCACCGCGCTCGGTGGGACGATCCTGGGCACGACGAACCGAGGCAATCCACTGCGCTTTCCCGTGCGCGCGGCCAACGGCTCGATGACCGAAGTCGATCGGACCGAAGAGTTGGTCAAGGCCTTCCGCCTCCATGAGATCGATGCGTTGATCTGCATCGGCGGCGACGGCTCGCTGGCGATCGCCGACACGCTGTCGAAATACGGGCTCCGCGTCATCGGCGTGCCGAAGACGATCGACAACGATCTCGACGGCACCGTGATCACGTTCGGATTCGACACCGCGGTCTCGTTTGCCACCGAATCGATCGATCGCCTCCACTCCACCGCCGAAGCGCACGGTCGGGTCATGGTCGTCGAAGTGATGGGGCGCTACGCGGGCTGGATCGCGCTCAACTCCGGCGTCTCGGCGAGCGCGGACGCGATTCTGATCCCGGAGATCCCGTACGACATGGAATTGGTCGCAGAGAAAATCCGTCAGGGCGAGCAGGCCGGACAGAAGCACGCGATCGTCGTGGTCGCCGAGGGTGCGAAGCCGAAAGGCGGGACGATCTCGATTACCAGGCCTCGCGTCGCCGGCGGAAGCGAACGCCTCGGCGGCGCCGGCGAGCGCGTCACCGCGGACATCGAGGAGCTCACCGGTCGCGAAGCGCGCTGCGTCGTCCTCGGACATCTGCTGCGCGGCGGCACGCCGACATCATTCGATCGCCTCCTTTCGCTTCGTTTCGGCGCAGCGGCCGTACGCGCGCTCGACGAAGGTCAGAGCGGCGTGATGGTGGCGCTCGATCCACCGACCGTGAAGTACGTCCGCCTCGAGGACGCCACGCGCCGGATGAAAGTCGTCCCGCTCGACTGTGACTCCATCCAGACCGCCCGCGACCTCGGGATCTGCTTCGGCGACGGCGTGAGGCAGGCTCCCGCGCGGCATGACCTGGCCGCCTCCCTCAAGGAAGCGCAGTAACCCGCGGGTCAGGCACCGATACCGCATAGGCGAAGAGCGCATGATCCTGATCGCCTTCCTCGTCGGTTTGAGTCTCGTGGTTGCCGCCGCCGCGTACGCAAGCGGAGAGCGGGACGTGACTTAGGCCCGAAGTACCACTCTCACGGATGCCGGAGACCGCTCATTGTTTCGGACCACGCACCGGTCCATCGCCGACGACGAAGTAGCCGGGCGGCGGCATCCCGCTCGCCATGCACTGGGTACGAGCTGCGTTCGGCTGCTGATTCACCGCGTCAAGATCGGCAGAGCTCTGGCTCTTCGGAACGACCACGGTGAGGCAGTCGTGGCTCGTGTTCGCGAACGCATCCGCGGCAGTGACCACGATCAAGTACACCCGTCCGTCTCGGGTGCCGCTTCGCTCGGCACGCTTTCGATCATGACTGCGCCCGCGTGAAACGCCGCCGTATTGCCGCCGACCGTACAGTTGGTCATGTTCAGCACGCCGTTGTTGATGACGCGGATGGCGCCGCCATCTCCGTTCGGCGCGTGCGATCCCGAGATCGTGACGTTTTCCAGGTTCAGCGTTCCGCCGTCGACCTGGATTCCTCCGCCGCCGTCATTCCCCGAACCGTTGCGATCCATACATTGCGCATGGTGACCGTGGCCCCCGGATGAACATGAAACACGCGGTCGAGCGCGTTGCCATCGATGATGCTGCCGCCGCCTTCGATGATGAGATCGTTGGTGACATCGAGATCGCCGGTCAGACCTGCCTCTTCGCCGGCCCCTGCAAGAGCGAAGGTCACCGTCATGGGCGACAGGAAGACGATGGTGTCCAATCCGCTGTCGGCGACACATTGCGGATGGGCGCGGTGTCGGTGTTCGCATTGATCACCGCTTTGCGCAGCGTGCAGTGATTGATCGTCGGAGCCCCGGCGAGACTGTCTTGCGGACCTTCAACCTGAAGTTCCGTCGCCCTCGCGGACGTCGTCACGAGGATGGCCGCGAGGATGGCAAGTGTCAGGCGTTGACGACGCATGGGTTTCTCCGCAGGACGAAGGAGGTTGAACAAGGATGTTGCCGTTTACACGTCAACGTAAGCGCACGAACAGCGGCAGATACCAGACCACCGGCACGATCAGCAGCGCACCGACGAGAACCCAGAACATCCAGCGGTGCCACCCCAGCAGGCGTTCGGCGCGCAGCACGAGGAGCGCGCCGAACAGCGCGGCGATGCCGGCCACGAACGACAGATTACGGCTCCCCCGTTTTTCGAAGAAGAGGATGGCCAGCGTCCCGAATGTGATCAGGTACGCGCCGACGAATAGTTCGAGCGTGCCGGCGACGATCCGCGCCCAACGATTGCCGTTTTTCGTGAGCGGGATTATTCACGCCCTAGTGCCCAATGCAATCCTTCGCTTCCGCCAGCAGCGCGCGAATGTCGAACGGCTTCCCGATCACGCCGCAGACCGGCAGCTCCCCGTACTCCTGCGGCGAGGCCGGCGTGAGCAGGTACGTATGCGCGAGAACCGGATTGTTCTCCTTGCTGAAATGCTCGACGACCTCGACGCCGTCGAGCCGCGGCAGCGTCACGTCGAGCAGCACCACGTCGTAATCGGAGGCGGCGATGCGCGAGATCGCCTCATACCCGTCGCGTGCGGTCGTCACGTCGTACCCGGCGTGCTCCAGCGCCGCCCGGACGTACGCCCGAACCGCCGGATCGTCATCAACCACAAGAATTCGCCGCTTCCCGTTCATGGCTGTCTCCCCGTTCATGGCTGTCTCCCTGACTATTGGATGCACCAGAGAGCAGCGCAAAACACCGACCACCGTAAATGATTGGATCTGCGATGTTACGGATGTGAAAACGACCGTCGCCGAGGACACAGTGTTCCATTCGGGATTCGCTAGACTTCGAGTCCCGAACCCCGAATCCCGAACCCCGAATCCCGAACCCCGGATCCCGAATCCCCTATCCCGAATCGCGAATCCCGGATCCCGAATCCCGCCGCTTCAGACTCAACGTCATCTCGAACTTCGCGACCGGCTCTTCGCCGAGCTTCGACGGCACGGTCGCGGTCACGTGGATCACTTCCTCTTCGCGCTCGCCGCTTTCCAGCGCGCGGCCGATCAGGTCCTGAATGGCGTGACCGTCGTCGTTGGTGAACAGCACGTCTCCTTCGGCGCGCTTGAGAAACTCGGCGCGCATTGCCTTGAACACGAAGGAGAGCCGGAGTTTCCGCTTGCGCATCAGGTCGAAGGCGATCAGCCCTGCCGCGACATCGGCACCCATGCACAGGACGCCGAGGTACATGGCGTGGATGTCGTTGCGCCGGGTACGCCAGTTCAGCGGGATGCGGATCACGCAGCGACGCTCGTCGAGCTCGACGACCGACGGTTTCACGAACCAGAGCAGAAAGACATTGCGCAGCGACCACAGACGGACGCTCGAGGTGTTCATCGCTTCACCATCCTGTCCCATACCGCATCGGGCAGGAGGCGGGCAAACCGCATGAGCTTCGACATCGGCCACGGAAACTCGACGACGCGCGCGCCGCGCTCGATCCCGTCCGCGATGATCCTCGCCGCCTTCTCGACCGGCATCAGAAATGGCATTTTGAACTTGTTTTTCTCCGTCATGGCGGTGGCGATGTATCCGGGGTTCACGATCGTGACTTTGATGCCCTGTGCCGCCAGGTCGACGCGGCTGGCTTCGAGAAACGTCTGCACCGCGGCCTTGCTCGCCGAGTAGGCTGCCGCCGTCGGCAGCCCGCGCAGACCGGCAAGCGAGGCAATCCCGGCGAAGTGGCCGCTGCGCCGCTCGACCATCGACGGGATGACGGCCGCAAAGAGGTACATGAGGCCAAGAACGTTGACGTGGATGGTGTTCTCCGCGGACGGAAGATCGAACGAGCGCCGGCTGAAGCTCCCCACGCCGGCGTTGGCGATGGCGAGGTCGAACGGCCCGCCAAGCTGCGATTCACCGCTGCGCACGGCTCGTTCGAGAGACGCGGCGTCGGTCACGTCGCATCCGATGGCGACCGACTTTGTCGGAAGCGCTTGGCACACCTGCTCCAGGAGATCGCCGCGGCGCGCCAGCAGCGCCAGCGACCACCCGCGCCGCGACAGCTCCGCCGCGAGCGCGGCGCCGATGCCGCTGGAACCGCCGGTGATGATCGCGTTCTTGGCCATCAGTCTCCGATGATCTTCACCATCACCCTCTTGTCGCGGCGCCCGTCGAACTCGCCGTAGAAGATCTGTTCCCACGGACCGAAGTCGAGCTTCCCCTTCGTCACCGCGATGACCACCTCGCGCCCCATGACCTGGCGCTTGTGGTGCGCGTCGCCGTTGTCCTCGCCCGTCCGGTTGTGGTGATAGCGCTGCGGACTCGGATCGTACGGCGCGAGCCATTCCAGCCAGCGCTTGTAGTCCTCGTGCAGGCCGGGCTCGTCGTCATTGATGAACACGCTCGCCGTGATGTGCATGGCGTTCACGAGACAGAGGCCTTCCTTGATCCCGCTGGCCTCGAGCTCGCGCTGGACGTCGTGCGTGATGTTGACGAACTCCATGCGGTCGTTCGTGTGGAAAACGAGATGTCTGGTGTGAGATTTCATGATTTCGGGATTCGGGATTCGGGATTCGGGATTCGGGATTCGGGGTTCGGGGTTCGGGATTCTGGGATCGGGAG
>DATISF010000056.1:0-19693 GCA_035468985.1 Thermoanaerobaculia bacterium | reverse complement strand
CCCCGATTGCCGAACCCAGAACCCCGACCCCCGAACCCCGATCCCCGAAACCCGAATCCCGAATCCCGAACCCAGAACCCCGAACCCCGAACCCCGAATCTACAATCACGCCATGCGGCGCACTTTTGCATTATTCCTTCTCCTCTCCCCTTCGCTCTTCGCTCAGTCGATCGACAGCGCCGCTGTCGACCGCCTCGTGCGCGACACGATGTCGCGATGGGAAGTGCCGGCCATGTCGGTAGCCGTCGTCCAGAACGATCGGGTGACGTACATCAAGGGCTTCGGGGCCACACCGGACACGCTGTTTCAGATCGGCTCGACGACGAAGGCGTTCACGACGACGGCGATGGCCATGCTCGTCGACGAGAAGAAGATGAGCTGGGACGATCCGGTCCGCAAATACCTCGAGTACTTCCACCTCTCGGATCCATGCGCGGATGCTACGGTCACTCTCCGCGACATCGTCTCGCATCGCAGCGGGCTGTCGCGGCACGACGAGATCTGGGATTACACCGATCTCTCGCGCGAAGAGATCATCCGCCGCATGGCGACGGTGAAGCTCTCGAAGCCGATCCGCGGCGCGTACCAGTACAACAACATCATGTTCATGACGGCCGGAGAGGCGGTCGCCTCCGCGGCGAAGATGCCATTGAGCGCGTTCGTGAAGACACGAATCTTCGATCCGCTGGGCATGCGCGAGACCGTCATCAGCGAAGCCGACTGGCTGCGCTCCGTGCACGTCGCCGGCTATCACTACGATCCGGTGCGCGACGCCGTCGTTCCGCAGGCGATGCAGCCGTACGAGAGCCTCGCTCCCGCGGGCACGATCAAATCGAGCGCTCGCGACATGGCGCAGTGGATCCGCTTCCAGCTCAACGACGGAGTCGTTGACGGCAAGCGTCTCGTGTCTGCCGAAGCGCTGAACGAGACCAAGACGCCGCAGATCGTGCTGCCGAACGAACAGGCCGTCCGCGACGACAACCCCGAAACCAACATCAACACCTACGGCATGGCGTGGAGGATCCAGGATTATCGCGGCGAGCTGCTCGTCTCGCACGGCGGAGCGCTGAACGGATTCCGAACGCAGGTCGACCTTCTGCCCAGGCAGCATTCCGGCTTCGTGGTGATGTCGAACCTCGGACGCGGCTACGCGACCATCGCCATGCGCAACGCCCTCGCCGACATGCTTCTCGGCAAGCCGGCTCGCGACTGGAACGCGTACTACCTTGCTCTCGACGCGAAGTCGCGCGCGGAAGACGAAACGAAGAAACGGGAGCAGAACGCGAAACGGCACAACGACACGAAACCGTCGCGCGAGCTCGCCGCGTACGCCGGCACGTACACCAGTCCCGCGTACGGTCCGGCCACGGTCTCACTCAACGGCGATCAGCTGGTGCTGCAGTACGGACGCCTGCGCATGCCGCTGACGCACTGGCAGTTCGACACGTTTTCGGCTGTCAACGCGGAAGAGGAGATCGACGAGCTCGTGCCGTTTGCGCTGGGCACGGACGGAGAGGTCAAGAAGTTGACCTTATTCGGCGAGGATTTCGCCAAGCCGCCATCGTGAGCGGAGCGTCATCCCGAGCCGGCCGTCATCCTGAGCCGGCCGTCATCGTGAGCCGGCCGTCATCCTGAGCCGACCGTCATCGTGAGCCGGCCGTCATCCCGATCCGGCCGTCATCCCGATCCGGGCCGTCATCCTGAGCGAAGCGAAGGATCTCAGATTGCGCATCTTGAGATCCTTCGCGCTCTCCGGCGCTCAGGATGACGTGGAGGGCGAAGACTTCGCCGGGCCGTCATCGTGAGCCGGGCCGTCATCCCGAGCCGGGCCGTCATCGTGATCCTGCCGTCATCCCGATCCTGCCGTCATCCCGATCCGGCCGTCATCCCGAGCCGGCCGTCATCACGAGCCGGCCGTCATCCTGAGCGAAGCGAAGGATCTCAGATTGCGCGTCCTGAGATCCTTCGCGCTCTTCGGCGCTCAGGATGACGTGGAGGGCGAAGACGGGATGACCTGGAATCAAAAGTCCGCAATCGCCTGGGCGATGGCGTCGAGGAGCGGCGTCGCCGCCGATGACGTCGCGGTGTGGTGATTGAATCCGATCGCGAAATAGCGGAACCGCCCATTGCCGCCGATGACGAATCCGGCCAGCGAGCTCACGCCGGCGACCGTTCCCGTCTTTCCATGCATGCGGCCGGCGAGCGAGGCCAGGCGCAGACGCAGGGTCCCTTCGCCGCATGGCTCGGCCATCACCGTCCACCATGTTCCGCGGCGCTCGGGTGCGTTCATCCAGCGCAGCATCTTCACGATCGCGGCGGGCGTGACGAGATCGTCGGGCGCGAGCCCCGATCCATCGACGAACCGGAACTCCGCCGGATCGATGCCGACCTCCGTCGTCAGGAACGTCGCTTCCAGATCGCGCGAACCGAGGTATGACGCCGGTTTCTCCCCTGCCGAGATCCGTTTGTAGAGCGTCTCGGCGTAAAGGTTCTGACTGTTCTTGAGCACGGTCGTCAGCAGATGCTCGAGAAACGGCGAATCGATCCCGGCCAGCCTCTCGCCCCAGTGGCGGGGCTCCGTCTCGAGGCGCAGCGATCCATCGACGGGAATCCCCGCGCGCTGCAGCGCGTCACGAAACGCCAGCGCCGCCGTGAAACCTCCGCTGGCCACAGCCTGGTCGCCGATGGCGTTCTCCCGGAACGTCAGCGCGTCGATCGGCGCCGCGTCCGTGCTCAGAAGATTTCCGAGCTTCCACTGATACGGCAGCGTCACGCGATCGAAGAGCGACACGTCGGCGACAACATCATGCACGCGGACGATGCCACGCCGACGCAGCGCGTCGATGAACGGCGCGAACGTGTTCTGTTCGTCGTAGCCGTAACGATCCGAGCCGAACGAGGGATCTCCGCCGCCTTTGATCACGACATCGTTGCCGTCGAGCCAGAGCTCGGTGGCGAACCGCGCGTCGTTGCCGAGGCATTGCTGGACGGTGCTCATCGCAAAGAGCTTGCGGACGGAGGCAGGAATCATCATCGCGTGCGCGTTCTGCGCGAAGATCGTGTTTCCGGCGTCGTCTTCGACGTCGATCATCAGGAGCGCGTGATCGAACGGCGCCACCCGCGCGCGTGCGACTGCCTCGGCGATCGTCTCTGCCTGCACCGGAAAACAGAGAGCAGAAAGCAGAAAACAGAAGGACCACTTCACTCCAGACTCCAGTCGGCGAACGACGGCCCGTGCTCGAGGTTGTACGCGGCCGCCGCTTTCAGACGGGCATCGCCGACTGCATACGCGATCAGGCATTGCGCGTAGTCGCGCGCCAGGCGATAGACGGGCGGCGGACCGGCGGGTGGCAGCTCATCGCTCGCAGATCGCAGCGGCTGCGCGGCGAGGTGGTCGCAGACGCGATCGAAGACGCTGGTGTCGTTCGCGGCCTCGTACAGAAATACCGCGTGAACGCTTTCGATCGAGCCCTTCTCCGCGACGGCATTGTCGATCAGTTGCTCGCGCATGGAGGGCCGACTCTCAGCCGGCCCGGGCCCACTGAGAGTGGGCCCTGCGTTGCTTGTCATCTCCCACAGCGCAACCCGCAGAGTGGCATACCTTCCCTTCTCGCCGAGGATCAGCGCGAGTTTCCACGCGGCTCGCGTGATGATCACCTTGTGACCGAGATCCTCGAAGTCGTCGGCGGCGACCGTCAGCAGATCGTCCAGGAGCGACTGGTCATCGAGTCGCGCGGCAAGCCAGCGCTCGGCCGCGAGACGATCGTGCGCCGCGACCGCTGCCCGCAGGGCATCCACGTCGCGGGGCTGATCGTTGTCGACCACGGGCGGCTCGAGAATGGGCGGCTCACTCCACGGCTGCCGGCTCTCCGCCGCATAGCGCGCGCACTCGATCAGCAGATCGTTCCACCGTTCGCCGTACTGTTCGCGCATCTCATATGCAGCGAGCGTCGACAGAAACGCGTGCTTTGCGTGCTCGGAAGGCACATAGGCGAGCACCGCGAACCGCGCCACCGCCAGAAACAACTCCTCGGAACTGTGGAACGCCTTCACGACTGACGGAATCGCCTCGAGATCGCGCTCGATGAGACGCTCGTACAGGGCACTGACCGCCGAGGACATTCTCCTATTGTGTGCGTCCGGGCGGACGCGATGGGGAAGTGGGCGTTTTCCGCGACGATGCCGCCGCGCCCGTCTTCTTCTTCACCGCCTTGGCCGTCGTGGTGGCTGCGGTCGTGTCGGTCAGAACCCCGCCTTCCGCCTCTGAGCGGCTGTCTTCGATGTTGACCGTCTGTGTCATCGCGTCGGGCGTGGTCGGAGCCGGCTTCGAGGCCGCGGGGGCGATGGTCTGCGTCTGCGCGGAGCCTCCGCCGCCGTTCATGCGGCCTTTGCAGCCCGCGACGGCCAGCGCGATAGCCAGCAGGATCAAAGCTTTCTGATTCACTTCCGTCCCCTCATGCAAGTTTCCTGACAAGAAGAGGCAGCCACGTGTTTGGATACAATCCTCGCCAATGGCTGAGCGGAAACGGATCGGCATTTTCGGCTGGGGCATCGTCGCGCCGAAATCGCCGGATGTCGACGCCTTCGAGCGGAATCTCGCCAGCGCCGAGACCTGGCTGGAGCCGTTCCGCGGCTACGGGCCGTCGAACTTTCTCGTCGGTTATCCGGAGTTCGATTTCGACGTCTATCGACCGTGGTTCGATGAGCGCTTCCCTCCCGCGAAGTTCGCGCAGTTGAAAGACAAGATGGGTCCGATGGTGAAGTTCGCCATTGGATCCTTCATTCAGTCGTTGTCGCAGAACCCGGGAATCGAATCCTACCTGCAATCGCTCGGGACCAGGTGCCATGTCTACGTCGGCACGGGCCTGGGCGAACTGACGATCGCTTACGACGAGGCCCTGCATCTCGAGCGGGCTCTTCATCGCTGGAACGAATTCTGGGCTGCGCCGCAGCGATGTTCGGCGCTGCGCGAGCACACCGCCGGCAAGCGCGATCCGCATGCTCCTGCCGATCCGGCCACGGCGGAGCCGGGTTCGGAGGCGTGGATCGAAGCGAAACGTGAGTGGGAACGCTACTGGTCGGGGCGGAGCGACGCGCTCACCGCGTACCTTGCCGAAGCGCGCGCGATTCAGGCAGAGCCCGTGCCGCCATCATCGGGCTCAGCGAAGCTCAGCTCGATCCGCCAGAAGCTCAACAGAATCCGCGCGTTGAACAGGAAGTGGAGATGCCCCGACGAGCCGTGGGCCTCCGTCTCCCCCAACCTTCTCTGGAACATCGCCAACATCCCGGCCGCGCAGATCTCGATGATCGGGAAGATCAACGGACCGGCGTTCGCGCCGGTGGCGGCGTGCGCATCATTCGGCATCGCCGCCAAAATGGCCAGCGACGCCATCCACCTCGGAGAAGCGACCGCGGTCGTCATCGGGATGACCGATCCGCCTCCGCATCCGATGGTGATCTCCGCGTTCTACAACGCGAATGTGCTTTCGGCCGACGCCGACGTCTCCCGACCGCTCACGGGACTCAAAGGAACGCACGTCGCCGGCGGCTCGTGTGTGTGGATCGTCGGCGATGCCGAAGAGATGATGCGGCGCGGATTCCGGCCGCTGGGGATGGAGATCGTCGGCATCGGCACCTCGTCCGACGCGCATCACATCATCACGCCGTCGAAGGGTGGACCGCAGCTGGCGATGGCCGCGGCGCTCGACGAAGTCAAGGCCACCGATGTGACGACGTGGGACATGCACGCAACGGCGACGCCGGGCGATGCGACGGAGATCGAACACTCGCTGGAGATGCTGCATCCCGACGTCATCTTCACAGCGCGCAAAGGAACATTTGGTCACGGCATGTCGGTTGGAGGCGGCTGGGAACTCACAGCCCAGCACCTTGGCATGGCGCGCGGCAAGCTCTTTCCGGTGGCTTTGACCGAGGGAGAGTTGCACGCGGACGTGAAGGTGCACTCGGCCAAGTTCGTGCAGATGGACGGATGCGACGTGAGCCGTGGCTACAGCGGGAAGCTATCGATGGGAATCGGCGGCATCAACTCGTGCGTGATCAGCCGGCCGTGGGATCCCGAGTACCTCGAGCGGCACATGGCCCGCCGCGAGACGGCTCACGTGTAGATGGTGTGCCACAGACACTCCTGTCCGTGGCGCGCAGACACGAATGTCTGCGCCACACAAGATCAACAAAAACATATGCGTTTACGAGTACTCATCGTTTGTTCTGTTTTGTCCGTGGCGACAGCGGTCGCCGCGCAGCCGCTGCAGCTGACGATCGGCGAGGCCATCCGCATGGCTCTGCAATCGGGCACGACCGCCCAGCTGGCCCGCTCGGCCGAGGAGCGGGCGCGGATCGCGCAGACGGAGGCGTTCCAGAATCTGCTGCCGCAGGCGGACGCGAAGTTCGCGCGATACAGCCAGTCGATCAACCTGGAGACGTTCGGCTTCTCGCTGCCGGGGCAGCCTCCGGTCGTCGGTCCGTTCAACGTCACCGATGCGAATCTCACTGCCCAGATGCAGCTCTTCAACGTCGCAGCATTGCGCAGATGGCAGTCGGTGCGCGCGGGCCTCTCCGCCAGCAAATATGAAACGGAACAGGCGGAGAACGACGTTGCCGCCGCGGTGGCGCGTCTGTACGTGATCGTGCAGCGCGCCACGGCGCAGGTGGCCTCGCGCCAGGCGGACGTGACGCTGTTCACGCGGCTGGCCGAGGTGGCGAACGACGAGTTCAAGGCCGGCACCGGAACGCGTCTCGACGTCGCGCAGGCGAACGTTCAGCTCGCGCGTTCGCGTCAGGCGCTGCTCCTCGCCCAGAACGACCGGCAGAACACGATCTTCGCGCTGCTCAACGCCATCGGGGCACCGGAGGGATCGGACGTGGTGATTGCCGATCCCATTCCGGAGTACGCCGCCCCTCCCCGCCCCGAGGCGGCGCTCGAGACCGCGCGCACGAACCGCCCGGAGTTGCAGGTGATGGCAGAGCGCGAGCGCGAGGCGCGCCTGGCAGTGACGGCCGCGGAGTCGCGGCGCATTCCGAGCCTGGCCGCCGATTTCGAAGGCGACTACAGCGGCAACAAGACGGGCGATCTCCGCTGGACGCGCCGCATCGCCGGCAACGTGTCCATGCCTCTGTTCCGTGCCGACATCAACGTGATGATCGCGCGCGCGAAGGCGCAACTCCACGATGTCGAGATCCAGCGCACACAGCGCCAGCGGGACATCGAGCAGGACGTGCGCCGCTCCGTTCTCAATCTCGAAAGCGCGGAAGCGCGCGTGCAAGTGGCGTCGGAAAGCGTGAAAGTGGCGGAAGAGGCGCTGACCGTCGCGCGCGACCGTCGGGAGGCGGGATATGGATCGCCGGTCGAAGTCGACCGCGCGCAGGACACGTATCGCCAGGCCCACGAGGACCTGATCGCCGCGCAGGCCGATTCCGCCGCCGCACATTTCGATCTCCTGCACGCGACGGGAGAGATTCATTCGCTCGTGGGAGCGGGTCAATGACGACCATGGAGCACCGGCTTCAGCCGGTCGCGCTCCGGGCTGAAGCCGGGGCTCCATCGGCGCGCCCGCCCGTGAACAAATGGCTGGTGACGCTGTCGATCACGTTCGGCACGCTCATGGGTGCAATCGATGCGTCGATCGTCAACGTCGCCGTTCCGCACCTCACCGGCTCGCTCGGCGTCACCGTCGAACAGATCACCTGGGTCACGACCGGCTTCGTCATCGCCACGGTCATGGTCATGCCGCTGACCGGTTTCCTGGCGCGCATGTTCGGTCAGAAGCGCGTGTACCTCTTCTGCCTCGTGATGTTCGGGGTCGGGTCAGCGCTGTGCGGCATGGCGCGCACGCTGCCGCTGCTCGTCGTCTTTCGCGTGATTCAGGGACTCGGAGCCGGCGCGTTGCAGCCCACCGAGCAGGCCATCCTCCGCCAGACGTTTCCGCCGAAAGAACAAGGGATGGCGATGGCCGTCTTCGGCATGGCCGTCGTCTTAGGGCCCGCGTTCGGACCCACCCTCGGCGGCTACATCGTCGATAACTACAGCTGGCCCTGGATCTTCTTCATCAACATCCCGGTCTGCGTGGTGTCGCTGCTGATGGTGACCCGCTTCGTTCACGAGCCGGAAGATGTCCGCGCGGCGATGCACGAGATGGCCGAGCGGCAGCGCAAGAACCTCGACTGGAGCGGCATCGTCCTTCTGATCATCGGCCTCGGCACGATGCAGTACGTGCTGGAAGAGGGAAACCGCAATGACTGGTTTCAGTCGGGCGAGATCAAAATCATCGCCCTGGTCGCGGCGGTCTCGCTGATCGCCCTGCTCATCCGCGAGCTGAGTGCGGTCTACCCGGCCGTCGACTTCTCGCTGTTCCGCGACAAGGTGTTCGCCTCCGGCACGCTGATCGGCGCGGTGATGTTCGCGATGTTGATGACGGTGACGTTCCTTCTTCCTCTGTTCATGCAGTTGTTGCTCGGCTTCACCGCAACGCAGTCAGGGCTGGCGTTGATGCCTCGTTCGCTGACGATGCTTGTCGTCATGCCGATCGTCGGACGGATCTACAACAAGGTGTCGCCGAGGGTCGTCGTGGCGTTCGGGATCCTGCTGTTCGCGTACACGGCGTGGCTGATGGGTCACTACACGCTGGCCACGACGTCGCGCGGCATCGTCAACGTGCTCATCATCCAGGGCGTTGCGTTCAGCTGCCTGTTCATCCCGCTGACCACGATGGCGCTCAGCACGATTCCCCGGCACAGGATGTCGGACGCCACCGGTCTCAACTCGCTGCTGCGGCAGACCGGCGGCTCGATCGGGCTGGCGGTGTTCGCCACCCTTCTCGGCCGCGTCGCGACGCGCACGCACGACACTCTTGTCGCGAGCGTGACCCTCTCCCGGCCGGAGGTCATGGCTCGCGTTCAGGGCATCCAGCGGATGTTGATGGGACGCGGGATGGATCAGGGAGCTGCCCAGCGCACCGCGGCGCGCATGATCGATCTGCAGGTCCGGCAGCAGGCCATGGTGATCTCGTTCGAGAAGATGTTCATGATCGCCGGCATCGCGTTTCTTTGTGTGTTACCGCTCGTCCTCCTCCTGAAGGCTCCCGAGAGCGTGGAGGGAGGCGAAGCTCATGTGGAGATGTAAATGGCTGATCACGTATCCGATACCGCCACTGCCGTTCCCGAGATCGCCCCGCACGAGCCGGTGATCGCGCCGAGCCGCGCGCGGAAGATGTACTTCATCCTCGGCATCACGGTCATCGCGTCGCTGATCATCTACGGGATCTACGCGCTGATGACGGCGGGCAAGGAAGGGACGGACGACGCGCAGGTCGCGGCGGACGTCGTGCCCGTCGCGCCGCGTGTAGGCGGGCAGATTACGAACGTCTACATCCGGGAGAACCAGTTCGTGCATCGCGGCGATCCCATCGCCGACATCGATCCGAAGGACGCGCAGGTGAAGCTCGCCCAGGCCGAAGGCGATCTGGAAACGGCGAAGGCGCAGGCCGCGGATGCCGATGCTCGCGTTTCCGTCACGCAGGCAACCGCGCGCGGCGCGCTCGTCACCGCTCGCGGAGCCGTGCAGAGCTCGCGTGAGAGCGTCGACACATCAGCCGCTGCAATCAGCGAGGCCCAGGCCGCGGTGAACCGCGCCACTGCGAATGCCGTGAAAGCCCGGAGCGACTGGGTACGGGCGTCCGAGCTCGGCGCGAAAGGGGACATCTCGAAATCGCAGGTCGATGCCGTCCGCGCGGCGAACGACGCGGCCGAGGCGGATCTCGCCGTGGCGCGAGCGCGGCAGCGCGAGGCGGAGAACAACCGTCAGGCCGCGCAGGCGAATGTCCAGCAGGCACAAGGCAGGCTGGTCCAGAGCGAGCCGGTGGCCGCGCAGGTCGCGGGCGCACAGGCGCAGGCGCGGCTGGCACACGCGAAGGTACAGGCGCAGGAAGCCGCGTTGCAGGCCGCGCAACTGGCGTTGTCCTACACCAAGATCACCGCGCCCGCCGATGGCATCGCCTCGAAGCTTGCGGTGCATCCGGGATCGCTCGTCGCCATCGGACAGCCGATCGTGCAGCTCGTGCCGCGGCAGACATACGTCATCGCCAACTTCAAGGAGACGCAGGTGAGGCACATGCGTCCCGGCGAGCGGGCGCGGATCCGCGTCGACGCTTTCGGCGGCGAAGACTTCGAGGGGAAGGTGGAGAGCCTCTCCGGAGGAACGGGGGCGAGTTTCTCGCTGCTGCCGCCCGACAACGCGTCGGGCAACTTCGTGAAGGTCGTGCAGCGGGTGCCGGTGCGGGTCTCGTGGAACGGTCCGACGAGCGATCGCCTGCCGGTCGGGTCGTCGGCCGAGGTGACCGTCTACACGAAGTAGAGTGCGCTAGACTCTTCCGCCTCGGTTCACACTGAAGGAGGAAGAATGAAGCTCAAGGTCTGGCTCGCCCTCTCCCTGGTCATCGTTTGTTGTGCCCTCCCCGCTCTCGCGCAGGAGCAGAAACAGCCGCCTCAGATGTCTGCGCAGGAAAAAGCCATGATGGACGCCTGGATGAAATTCGCCACACCGGGCGAAGGCCACAAGGCCCTCGATCCCATGGTCGGCAGTTGGGAAGCCAAAGTCACGATGTGGCAGGCACCCGGCGCTCCCCCACAGGTCTCCACCGCCACCTCCGAGAGCCGGTGGATCCTCGGCAACCGCTATGTCGAAGAGCACGTCAACGGCACGTTCATGGGGATGCCTTTCGAGGGCATCGGCTACACCGGCTACGACAACGCCAAGAAGCAGTACTTCGGAACGTGGCTCGACAACTTCGGCACCGGCGTCATGACGTCGACCGGCAGCACCTCCGACAAGGGCAAGACCTGGAACTTCAAGTCGACGACGACCGACCCCATGACCGGCAAGGACATGCCCGGCGAGACGAAAGTCACCGTGACCGATGCCGATCACCACACGATGGAGATGTGGGGACCGGCACCGGACGGCAAAACGTTCAAGATGATGCAGCTCGACTACAGCAGGAAGAAATAGGGAGGGCGAGGCGATGAGACTCGCGCCCATTCTCCTTCTCATCGCCTCGTCCGCCTTTGCGGCGGACGAATTCACGCTTTACGAGTTGCTCCCGCCCGACACGCACCAGTTCGCGATCACTTACGACGTCACGCAGAACAAAGAAGGGGCGGAGTTTTTCCTGAATCCCATCCGTCCCGGCTCCGTCTCGACGAAGGAGCGGGTCATCGATCGCGCCACCGGCGATGAGCTGAAATTCGAAGAGGTCACTGACGAAAAAGGCGCGCGGTTCATCAAGGTGCACCTGTCCGCGCCCGTGCCCAAAGGCGGTCAGGCGCGCATCCGGATCACGAAGACGTATACCGATGCCAAGTCGTACTACACGAAAGACGATCAACTGATCTTCGAGAGGCCGATGGGCATCAAACGAGACGTCGTCGTCATGCCGAAGGGCTGGGAGCTGATCGGATGCGGATCGCCGGGCATCGTATCGACCGAATCCGACAGCCGGGTTCGCGTCAGTTTTCTCAATGACCGTGACGACCAGTTGCCGGTCAGGATCGTCGGACGGAGGCTGCCGTGAGATGGAGTCGTGGCTTCAGCCGGTTGCTGTCCAGGGTGAAGCCGGGGCTCCACCGTTTCCTTCTTCTGGTCCTGGTGGCCGCGCCGGCATTCGCGCAGTTCCATCGCGCCGAGCAGGACCGCGAGATCAGCTACTGGCTTCTCGAGCCGGCGACCCATCAGTTTCGAATCTCGCACGACTTCACCGTCACGCGCGTCGGACAAGCCTCGGTTCACAGCTTCGTCCGGAAGGGCAGCGTGGTGTCTCCCGACGCGAAAATGATCGATCTCGACACCGGTAAACCTTTGCCGACCCATACCGTTTCCGGCAAGGAGGTCAATGCTCTCGGCTACTACCAAAACAAAGTCGAGCCGGACTCGGTCGCGGTGCAGGGCGACCTCGAACATCCCGTCGCCGAAGGGAAATCGACGCGCATCCGCGTGATCGAAACGTACACGGATCCGGCCGGCTACGCGCTCGACGGCAACGAGCTCGTATGGAAGCGCACGTTGGGCAGGCCCCTGAACGACATCACGCTCCCGGCCGGCTGGATGCTGACGTCGGTGAACACGCCGGCCACGATCACTCTCGACGATCAGGGCCGGGTCAAGCTCCGCTTCGTCAACCCGCGCAACGACGAGCTGTCGATCGTGATCAGGGCGAAGGCGCGGCCTACATCGAGATCTTGATGATGGCGAAGCTCGCTCCCTGCGGATCGGCGAGCACCGCGAAACGGCCGACTTTCGGGATATCCGCCGCCGGTTTATGAACCTTTCCTCCGAGGGACTGCGTCTTCTTGCAGGTGGCCTCGGCGTCGCTGACCATGAAGTACGGCATCCACATCGGCGGCATCCCGCCCATCTCCTTGCTGATCTGCATCATTCCGCCCACGCCCCGATCGCCGACGTGAATTTCCGTGTACTCCGGGGACGGTTCCAGTTTCCAGCCGAACAGGCTGGAGTAGTACTTCCGCGACGCTTCGATGTCGCTCGAGTAGAGCTCATTCCAGCAGAGCGCTCCCGGCTCGTTGATCACCGTCGCGCCGTTACGTTTCTTCGGCTGCCACACGGCGAACATCGCCCGATGCGGATCGGCGACGAACGCCATGCGCCCGATGTCCATCACGTCGAACGGACCGGCCACGACCTGGCCGCCGAGGCCCGCGGCTTTTTTTGCGGCCGCGTCGGCGTCCTTCACCGAAATGTACGAGTTCCAGTGGGGCGGGATCCGTTCCTTCTTTTCCTGCGGCGATTGCTCGTACATCGCGCCGGCATCATTGCCATCCTTCTGAAATATGAAGTACGTTCCCTGGTCGCCCATCGGAATCTCGTTGACCTTCCAGCCGAAGAGTCCGGTATAGAACGACTTAGCGGCTTTCGCATCGGTGGTCGCGAGCTCGACCCAGCAGAACATCCCCGGCTCGTAGGAAGTGACTTTCATCGGCATCCTCCTCCTCGATCCTATTACGCTTTGGAGCGAAAATCTTTGCGAACGGAATGGGACCAGCGCGTGTTGTTGAAGCATGAAGAACTCGTGGACCGGAGGGGAAGCCGCGGTGGCGGTCGAGCCGGCGGACGATAACCTCGCGGTCTCCGTGCACCGCAAGGATCCGGGTGCGTTCGAGCGGATGATCGACCGGTTCGAGACTTCGCTGTTCAACTACGCGCACGGCATCCTGCAGAACGCCTTCGACGCGCAGGAAGTCGTCCAGGACGCGATGATGCGTGCCCACAAGGCGCTCACGCGTCAGTACACCGAGGAGCGGTGTGCGGCGCTGGCGTTGCGGCCGTGGTTGTTCAAGACCGTCCGAAACCTGTGCTTCAACAAACGCCGTTCGAAAACCCGCGCACTCGAGCAGCCGCTGACCGAGTTCGACGATCAACGCATGGGACCGTTCGTCGGATCGGCTGCCTCCGATCTGGAGCGGAAACAGGAGGTCGAGCTTCTCCGGCGTGCCCTGGCGCTTCTGCCACTCGAAGCGCGCGAGCTCATCGTCCTCCGCTTCATCGAGGAGATGCCGTACGCCGAGATCGCGCGCACCGTCGGTTCCACCGAGGTGTCGCTGCGCGGCAAGGTTTTTCGGTCATTGAAGATGTTGCGCGAAGCGCTGGAGAGGAAGGGAGTCGCTCATGCGATGTAGAACTGTGTTGACGCGAATTGACGCGATGCGGACCGGCGAGTTGCCGGAGCCGGACACGTCCTCGGTTCATCAGCACCTGCAAACGTGCAAGAGCTGCGATCAGTCGACGTCCGATCTGGACGAGCTCGCGCGCAGCATCAAGGGATTGGTCGTCGCTCCTCCGCGATCGCTGCGGAGCGTCATGAGCGATCACTTCGACGTCATCGACACCGGCAACGAGCAGATCCTCGTCGCCTTCTCCGACCGCGGCCTGCGCATGCTCCACCTCGGCGGGTCGAAGGAGAAGTTCAAAAAGGCATACGCGCGCCGCTTCGGACGGGAGCTGACCCCGGCTTCGCTTCCCGAGCGCCTGCGCAAACAGGTGATCGCCGCGTTGTCCGGCGAGGGCGTCAACAAACCCGTGGTCGACTTTTCGGAGACCGGCGAGTTCGAGCGCAAGGTGCTGGAAACGCTGACCCGCATCCCGGCCGGTGAAGTGCGGACGTACAAGTGGGTCGCGCGCGAGGCCGGCCGGCCGAAAGCCATCCGCGCGGTCGGAAACATCTGCGCCCACAACGTCGTGCCGTTCGTCGTCCCCTGCCATCGCGTCGTTCCTGCCGGCGGCGGAATCGGAGAGTACGCGTTCGGAAGCCCCATCAAACGCGCGCTGCTGCGGCGCGAAGGTGTGCCGGTCGACGAGCTCGACGATCTCGCGCGCCACCGCGTGCGCTTTATCGGATCGAAGACGACCGGTATCTACTGCTTCCCGACCTGCAAGGATGCACGCCGCATTCGCGAAGAAAATCGCGTCGCGTTTCACGACGAGCACGACGCGTCCAAGAAAGGATTCCGTCCATGCACGCGTTGTCATCCCGCGGCGGCGTAGCCGGCCAACTGCGACTGTTCGCCGTGCCTCCCACCTCGCCGCGCGATATCGATGTGCACGCGGTGTCGCAACCGGCGCGCCAGTTCACCGGCGACTTCTACTTCACGCATCGCGAAGGCAGCGTGCTCTGGATCGTGCTCGGTGACGTGGCCGGCAAGGGCCTCGAAGCCGCGGTGATCATGGCCATGATCCAGGAGCAGCTCGAGGAGCGGCTCGTCGCCTGCGTGCGGGCCTCCACGGATCCGGCGAACACGATGACGCGTTTGCATCTCGCCCTTCGCGAGCTGCTTCCGGGCAACAGGTTCGCGACCGCCGTCATCGCCCAGATTCACGATGACGGGCGGCTGGTCGTCACGAATGCCGGTCATTGTCCTTTGCTGATCGCGCGACGCAACGGATCGATCGAGACGATCGGCTCGACGGGACCGGTCATCGGAATCCTGCCGTCGGCGCACTGGCGATCGATCGAGCTGCCGTTCCGACGCGGGGACGCGCTGCTGGCCTACACCGATGGCGTGATCGAGGCCGGCGTCGGAAACGGCGAAGAGCTCGGGCTGTGCCGCCTGCAGGAGACCTTTGCCGCAGCGGCGGCGCAGGCGACACGCTCGCGCGACATCGCCGCCGCGATCGAGAGCATGCTCGATTCGTTCGCATCACGCCGCGAGGACGACGTCACGTTCGTGGTCGCCCGGCGCTGAGACTCAGTCGATCTCTGCCACGTATGCCAGCAGCGCGTCGCGCCAATCGCGCATCGGCGGAAGGCCGAGGCGTTCGGAGAGCAGACATCGCATCGGCGTCCACGGCGGCCGCGGCGCCATACGATTCATCTCCGCTTCGGAAATCACCTCGATGAGGCGATCGGCGACTTCGTTGGGAACGCCGGCGAACGCCGCCGCGTCGCGCGCGAACGTCTCGTGCGAACAGATGCCGCCGTTGACGACGTGATACGTGCCGGGGGTCCCGCGCGCGATAATGTCGAGCACGCGCTGCGCGAGATCGGCAACGTAGGTCGTGCTCGCCCATGTATCGCTGATGGCTTGCACGGATTCGCCGCGCTTCAGACGCGCCGGCGCCGTCGCCAGGAAGCTGTTCTTGCCGCGGCCGTACACCCACGACGTTCGGATGATGAAGGCCCGCGCAACGCGTTCCGCGACCGCTCGCTCCCCTTCCAGCTTCGTCTGCCCGTAGACGTTGATCGGATGCGGTTCATCCTCGATCGTGTACGGTTCACGAGTGGCCGGGCGGCCGTCGAACACGTAGTTGCTGCTGAAGTGCACGATGGCTGCTCCGCATCGCCCCGCCGCTTCGGCGAGATGGGCAGGTCCGTCGACGTTGACGCGCCGCGCCAGGGCGGAATCGCGTTCACAATCGTCGACGCCGATGACCGCGCAATTGACGATCAGATCGGGCTCGGCGCGATCGACGACGGAATCGACGGCGGTCCTGTCCGTGACATCGAGGGCTGCGTGCTTCAGCGCAACGACATCGCTCAAACGCGAAGCAAGGGCGGACGAAACAAGCCCTCCCGCGCCCGTAATCAAAGCGCGCACGTCGTTACTTTACTTTGGCCAGGGGACTCGGCTGCGCTCTGACGAGTGCGTTCTCGCGGTCGATCCCATGCCGCTTGTCGAGAACGACCTGGCGGATGTAGTCGAGCAGACGGTCGAACTCCATGTCCGCTTCGTCCATCATCCGCTGCAGATTCAGAATCACCTCGACGCCCGCCAGATTGACCCCGAGATCGCGCGTGAGCGTCAGGATCATTTCCAGCTTCTTGATCTCGTCCTCGCCGTAGAGCCGCGTGTTTCCGGATGTTCGCGCCGGCTTGATGAGGCCTTCGCGCTCGTACAGCCGGAGCGTCTGCGGATGGATGTTGTACCGCTCCGAGATGATCGAGATCATCACGTATCCATCTGATCTTCGGCGTGGCATAAACGAGTGGGGCCGGCAGAGAGCCGGCCCCACGTTTCCTTATTTGTTCTCGTCCACGACTTCCGCTTCGATCACGTCGTCCTTGTTGCTGCCGGACGTCTGTTGATCGCCGCCGGGCTGCGGGCCAGCGCCTCCGGGCGCGCTGCCGCCGGTCTGGCTGTACATCGCTTCGGCCAGCTTGTGCGACGCCTTCTGCAAGTTGTCGGTCGCGCGCTTCAGGTTGTCCACACCGCCCTGCTCCATGGCCTTCCGCGCTTCACTGATCGCGTTCTCGAGGTTCTGCACGTCCGAGCCCGAGATCTTCTCGCGGTTCTCGTTGAGCATCTTCTCGACCTGATAGACGAGCGTATCGAGATGATTCTTCGCCTCGACTTCCTCGCGGCGCTGATGGTCTTCCGCAGCGTGCGACTCGGCGTCCTTGACGAGCTTCTCGACGTCGTCCTTCGACAGCCCCGAAGAGCTGGTGATCGTGATCTTCTGCTCCTTGCCGGTGCCGAGGTCCTTCGCCGTGACGTGCATGATGCCGTTGGCGTCGATGTCGAAACCGACTTCGATCTGCGGGATGCCGCGCGGCGCGGGCGGAATGCCCACGAGATGGAACGCCCCGAGGAGCTTGTTCGCCGACGCGATCTCGCGCTCACCCTGGTAGACCTTGATCTCGACCGACGTCTGGTTGTCCGCCGCCGTCGAGAAGATCTCCGACTTGCGTGTCGGGATCGTCGTGTTGCGCTCGATGAGCTTTGTCATCACGCCGCCGAGAGTCTCGATGCCGAGCGACAGCGGAGTGACGTCGAGGAGCAGAACGTCCTTGACATCGCCGCCGAGAACGCCGCCCTGAACGGCCGCGCCGACTGCCACGACTTCGTCGGGATTGACGCCCTTATGCGGCTCTTTGCCGAAGAAGTCCTGCACGAGCTTCTGCACCATCGGGATTCGCGTGGAACCGCCGACGAGCACGACCTCGTCGATCTTCTTCGGATCGACGCCCGAATCGGCGAGGGCCTGCTTCACCGGGCCCATCGTCTTGTTGACGATGTCGCCGACGAGCTGCTCGAACTTCGCGCGCGTGAGCGCCATGTTGAGGTGCTTGGGACCCGAGGCGTCCGCGGTGATGAACGGAAGATTGATGTCGGTCGACATCGTCGAGCTCAGCTCGATCTTGGCCTTCTCCGCCGCTTCCTTCAGGCGCTGCAGGGCCATCTTGTCCTTGGACAGATCGATGCCCTGGTCCTTGCGGAACTCATCGATGATCCAGTCGATGAGGCGCTGGTCGATGTTGTCGCCGCCGAGGTGCGTGTCGCCGTTGGTCGATTTGACTTCGACGACGCCGTCGCCGACTTCGAGCACCGAAATGTCGAACGTACCGCCGCCGAAGTCGTACACGGCGATCGTTTCGTTCTTCTTCTTGTCGAGGCCGTACGCAAGCGCTGCGGCCGTCGGCTCGTTGACGAGACGCTCGACCTTGAGGCCGGCGATCTCGCCCGCGTCCTTCGTGGCCTGGCGCTGCGAGTCGTTGAAATAGGCAGGCACGGTAATGACCGCACGGTCCACCTTCTCGCCGAGGTAATCCTCAGCGGCCTGCTTCAGTTTCTGAAGGATCATCGCCGAGATTTCGGGCGGCGAGTACTGCTTGCCCTGCACGTCGACGCGCGCATCACCGTTTGCGGCGCGCACGACTTTGTAGGGCACCATCTTCATCTCTTCGTTGACTTCGTCGTACTTCCGACCCATGAAGCGCTTGATCGAGAAGACGGTGTTCTCCGGGTTCGTGACGGCCTGGCGCTTTGCCACCTGACCGACGAGCCGCTCGCCGTTTTTCGCGAAACCGACCACCGAGGGAGTGATCCGGCTGCCCTCAGCGTTGACGATGACCTTCGGTTCATTGCCTTCCATCACGGCGACGACCGAGTTCGTCGTTCCGAGGTCAATGCCGATGATCTTTGCCATATCTGGTTCTCCTTCTATAACTTAGAGCCACATTGAGCGGCTCGTTATCAAGTCTCACAGTGAATAAAAACCTGAGTCTACCATTGTTAATTCCTGGTCAAGCAAGGAGTGCGCCGCGAGCGAATGTTGTTTATATTGCCGCAAGCAAGGAGGGAGTGCCCGACATGTCTCAATTCCCCTATCAGTCTCAGCCTTCGTGGATCGACGGGACGACCGCCGAGACCCAAACGCGCGTTCGCGGGTTCGTCCGCTCGGTGTACGCGTGGATGTTCGGCGGTCTTCTTCTGACGGCGCTCGCCGCGCTCTGGGTCGTCGCCTCGCCGCCGATGCAGAAGCTCGTCCTCGGCAATCCGGTGATGCCGTGGGTGCTGTTCATCGCCGAGCTCGGCATCGTGGCTTTCCTGTCATTCCGGATCACACGGATGTCGCCCGCCGCGGCGGCCTCGGCATTTCTCGTCTTCGCGCTGCTCAACGGCTTGACCCTCAGCGTGATCTTTTTCGTCTACACGATGGGAACGATCTTTCAGGCATTCATCGCGGCGGCCGGGATGTTCGGAGCGATGTCGGTCTACGGCATGGTGACCAAGCGCGATCTGACCTCGGTGGGCTCGTTCTTCTTCATGGGGCTGATCGGGATCGTGATCTGCAGCATCGTGAACATCTTCCTGCATTCGTCAGCTCTGGCCTGGACGATCTCGATCATCGGCGTGTTCGTATTCCTCGGACTGACGGCGTGGGACAACCAAAAGCTGAAAGTCATGGCCACGGCGAACGGCCCGACGGAGAATCTCGCCGTGTACGGCGCGCTCAGCCTCTACCTCGACTTCATCAACCTCTTCCTGTTCCTGCTGCGAATTTTCGGCGGCGGGAACCGGAGATAACCCTCACCCGCTGCTTCGCCGCACCCTCTCCCGCGCGGCGGGAGAGGGTGCTCATCATCGCTAGTGTGGCGAGTCAGAGATACGCTGCATTTCGCTGGTGCCGCTTGCGGCTGAGATGCAAGGAGCGAGGAGGAGGCGATGTGGTGACATCGTTGACGACGAGCGATGCCGCAGATCGGCCGCAACCGGCACCAGCCCGGAGGGTTGCGGGCGGCGACGGGCGGTCTGCTTCGTTGCCGCTCCTCGACGATGTCCCGCATCGCCAACGTCGCGGCGCCTCGCATCCAGCCCGTCGGCGCCCGCAACGAAATGCTGCGTATCTCTGACTCACCACACTCGGGAAGCTCTGCACAAGCCCTTGTTC
>DATISF010000055.1:0-275896 GCA_035468985.1 Thermoanaerobaculia bacterium | reverse complement strand
GCTTGCGGCCGAGAGGCAAGGCGCGAGGAGGAGGCGATGCGGTGGCATCGTCGACGACGAGCAACGCCGCAGATCGGCCGCAACCGGCACCAGCCCGAAGGGTTGCGGGCGAAAGCCGGTCTATTTGCGACACGCCACACTAGGGAAGCTCTGAACAAGTCGTTGTTCACGTCATCCTGAGCCGCGAAGACGGCGAAGGATCTCGAAATGGCAGGCGTTCTCGGATCCTGAGATCCTTCGTCGCGCTTCGCCGACTCAGGATGACGACTTGTTCAGAGGTTCCCTAGTGTCCTGTAATCGGGAAATCGGTACCCCATCGCGCCGCAATCGGCGGCGAGCGCAAGGCGCGCCGACGCAGGCATCGTGGTGACTATGTCGAGGAGGCGCAACGTGAGCGATCGCCGTCGAGAGCAAGCGAGATCGTATCGATTCCTCGATTCCAGGACACGAGAAGAGGAGGTTCCCCATGCTGGTCAGAGACATCATGACGAAGGATCCGACCTGCTGCACTCCGTACACGAAGCTCGACGTCGTGGCCAAGATGATGCTCAACCACGACTGCGGCGCGATTCCCGTCTGGGACGGCGATCAGGTCGTCGGCGTGATCACCGATCGCGACATCGTCTGCCGCATCGTGGCGAAGAGCATGACTCCCGTGGCCATGGCCGCGCGTGACGCGATGACAAAGCCGGCGTACACGATCGGCCAGGACGAGAAGATCGAAGCGGCCGGAGTGATCATGGGCAAGCGGCAACTGCGGAGGCTCCCGGTCGTCGACGAGAAGGGCGCGGTCGTCGGAATCGTGTCGCTTTGCGACCTGGCCGCCCACCTTCCGGACACCGATGCGGCCGATCTGTTCCGGCACGTGTCGCGCAAGACAGGAGTGGCGACCAACGCGGCGGCATGACGATCGTACGGGTTGCGGATCTGAGCGTGACGCTGGATCAGCCGGTGCTGCGCAACGTCAGCTTCGAGATCGGCGA
This sequence comes from Thermoanaerobaculia bacterium, assembly GCA_035468985.1. Taxonomy (GTDB): domain Bacteria; phylum Acidobacteriota; class Thermoanaerobaculia; order Gp7-AA8; family Gp7-AA8; genus DASVHS01. The sequence goes on along the minus strand of DATISF010000055.1, from coordinate 274,913 downwards.
GGGCGAGAGCATCGCCATCATCGGTCCGAACGGATCGGGAAAGACCGTGCTCCTCAAGAGCATGCTCGGCCTGATTCCGTACACCGGTGAGATTGCCTGGCGTGAGGGGACGACGGTCGGATACGTCCCCCAGAAGATCGATGCCGACCGCACCGTGCCGCTGAACGCCAGAAACCTCCTGCACTCGAAAGCGCGGGTGATCGGCGCGCCCGACGCGAAGATCGCCGAAACGATCTCCCGCGTCGGCCTGAGCAACGAAATTCTGTCCGCGCAGATTGGAGCGCTCTCCGGCGGCCAGTTCCAGCGCATGCTGATCGCCTTCGCCATCCTCGGCGATCCCGACATCGTCCTCTTCGACGAACCGACGGCATCGATGGACGAGCCCGGCGAAGAGCAGATGCACGACCTCATCCATCGACTGCAGCAGGAGTTGAACATCACCGCGGTCATCGTGTCGCATGACCTCTCCTTCGTCTACCGCTACGCCACACACGTCCTCTGCCTGAACCGCAGGGCGATCTGCTTCGGTGCGCCGCGCCAGGTTCTGACGCCGGAAGTGCTCGAGCAGGTGTTCGGGAAGCGGGCGATCTACGATCACCCCGTGCACTCATGACCACCTCCGCCGTTCTTTCGGTCATCCTCGGACTCTCGACGGCAGTGGTGGCCGGCCTGGTCGGGAGCTTCGCGCTGATGAAGCGAATGACTCTGGCGGGCGACGTCGTCTCGCACTTCACACTGCCGGGACTCGGCATCGCATTTCTCTGGGGACTCAATCCGCTGGTCGGAGCGGCGGCCACACTGGCGATCGGAATCCTGATGATCGATCAGCTCCAGCGTCGCAGCGGTCTGGCCACGGAAACGGCGATCGGCGTGGTTTTCGTCGGAGCGCTCGCCGTCGGGACCCTGCTCACGCCGACCGAGGATCTCATCGACGCGTTGTTCGGCGGGTTTCGGGAGATCAAGCCGGCGGGCTTCGCGCTGGGCATTGTCGCGTGCGCCGTCGTGCTGCTCACGATCTTCGCTCTGCGGCATCGGCTGATCCTCATCATCTTCTCGCCCGATCTCGCGGCCGCGACCAAGATCAACGTGGCCCGCGTCAACTTCATCTATCTCTGTCTTTTCGGCGTGACGATCCTCCTCGGCCTGCGCTTTCTCGGAGCGCTGCTCGTCGGGGCGATGATCATCGTTCCCGCCGCAATCGGGAGACGATTCGCGACATCGCTCGACGGATTTCTCATCGCTTCGTCGTTGGCGAGCGTTGTCGCGGTCGCAGCAGGGTTCGTTGTCGCGTCACACTGGCACCTTTCGCTCGGACCCACCATCGTCGGAGTCGCCTCCGCGATGTTCGGCGCAAGCCTCGTGAAACCAGTCCGTTCCCGCGTCACCGACGGACTGTGACGGGCAACGCAATCACGCCCCTGCAAGGAGTCCATATTGGCCTTGCATGCGATACCGTCTCGCGACCGCGACATTCGCCGTTCTGATCGCTGCCGCGGCAGCGGCACAGAACACCGATCTGCTCGTCTCGACCGGCTGGCTGCAGGGGCACCTCGGCCGGCGTGGCGTGATCGTCGTCGAAGTCGGCGACCGCGCCACGTACGAGAAAGAGCACATTCGCGGCGCGCGTTTCCTGGCGCTCTCCGAGATCGCGGTGACACGCAACGAGATCGCGAATGAGCTGCCTTCGATCGCTGTGCTCGAGACGGCGATGCGCACGGCCGGCATCCCCGACCGCGACCACATCGTCATCTACTCGCGCGACATCCTCGCCGCGGCGCGGCTCTTCTTCACACTCGATTACCTCGGCTGCGGGCTCAACATCTCGCTCCTCGATGGCGGCTACGCGAAGTGGTCCGCGGAGAGCCGGCCGGTCGAGAGCGGAGCGCCTCCCCAGCAGACATCCACGTTCACGGCGTGTCCGCATCCCGAGAAGGTCGTGAACCTCGCGGCCATGCGCAGGATCGTGGACCTGTCGCGAATCGGTGATTCGTCGATCGCCATCATCGACGCGCGCCCGCCGGCCGCGTTTTTCGGAACCGAAGCCGGTCAGGGAATCGTGCGACCCGGACACATCCCGGGCGCGACGAACATCCCCTGGGACGAGAACCTCACTTCGAGCGCGACCCCGGTGCTTCGCGCGCCCGAGGATCTGAAGTCACTGTACGCGGACGCCGGCGTGCGCGACGGGACGGCGGTGGCGTACTGCCGGACCGGCATGCAGGCATCGGTCACTTACTTCGCGCTTCGATATCTCGGCCGCGAGGTCTATCTCTACGACGGTTCCTACATGGAATGGAACTGCGCGGAGGGAACGACGGTCGAGCGAGCGCCTGGAAGTTGAGGTGGTTATGTCAACGGAAGTCATTGCTAACGGCCGCGAAGCTCGGATTCCCATCGGCGAAGGGCTGTGGCTCGAAGCCGACGTGTCCGTGCCCGTTGAGGCGAAGGGTGTGGTCATCTTTGCGCACGGCAGCGGAAGCAGCCGTCACAGTCCGCGAAATCAGTTCGTGGCGCGAGACCTCAACGAGAACGGCCTGGCCACGGTGCTCACCGACCTGCTCACCATGGCGGAGGAGAACATCGACAATAAGACGCACGATCTCCGCTTCGACATTCCGCTTCTGTCGCGGCGCGTGGAACGCGTTCTCGAGTGGGCGCATGAAGATCCGCAGCTCGCGCGTCTGGCGATCGGAATCTTCGGCGCGAGCACCGGCGCCGCCGCGGCGCTGGGCGCGGCCGCAATGCGGCCGGATCTCGTGCGTGCCGTCGTTTCGCGCGGCGGACGTCCCGATCTCTCGCCCACCCTCGATCAGGTCGCCGCACCGACACTGCTGATCGTCGGCGGCCGCGATCCGGAAGTGATCCGGCTCAACGAGATGGCGCTGCGGCAGATGAAATGCGCGAAAGCGCTGGAGATCGTCGCCGGCGCGACTCATTTATTCGAAGAGCACGGAACGCTGGAGAAAGTCGCCGAGCTCGCCGGCGAGTGGTTCCTGGAGCATCTGCAGCCGACCATCGTGAAGCCGTGAAGGGGACATCATGCGGAAAACTCTGCATTCAGATCCGACGACCGTCAGCGTCGACGAAATCGCCGATAACGGCGAGCTGCTCGAAGAGCTGGACGAGATGCGCGAGCACGACAGGAGCCAGAGCCCTGAGCTATCGGCTGGCGATGTCGACGCGCGATGGGATCAGGCCGAATCGGGAGGCGAGGAGACGGCGGGCGGGAGCAGCCCCACGCCCGATCAGGATGTCGTCGACGAGATCGGCAAAGCGATCGGAGTGACGTACCAGGAAGGCGAGCCGCTGCGCGCCGGCGGCAAGGAAGAGGATCGCGACAAGCACCGCTGGGAGCTCGATCCGGCATCGGCCGAGGATTACAGGGAGCGTCTTCACGAGGAGGTCGAGGCAGACCCGGTTTTGAAGATGGAGCATCAGCATCACCAAAAGAAACCGTCCTGATCCTCCATCGTGACCTTCTCCCTCGCCATCGTTCTCTTCGCCAGTCTCACGATTCGCGGCGCCACGGAAAATCTGCAGCGCGGAGTGGCCGTGAAGGTCGCCGGCGATTCGATCTGCGCCGAGCATCCCCTGCCGCGGTTCTACGCACAGCGTGACTACGCGCCGGCATGGGTGGTCGACGGCCGGCTCACGCCCGTGGCATTCGCGCTCATCGACGCAATCGAGCATGCCGCGGATCACGGGCTCCGGCCGGACGACTACCACATCGCCGCGATTCGCAGGGCGCGCGATGACGAGCTCGATCTGCTGCTGACCGACGCGTTCTTCCTGCTCGCCTCGCATCTCGCTTCGGGACGCGTCGATCCTGTGTCTCTGGAACCGACCTGGTGTCTCACGGCCCGCCCGATCGATCTCGTCGGCGCGCTCGAGGAAGCACTCGACACCGGCGATGTGAGCGACACGCTGCAGAGGATCGCGCCCGCGCATCCGCAGTACCGGCTGCTGCTCGACGAGCTGGCGCGGTTGCGCGCGATCGAGGAGGGCGGCGGGTGGGGGCAGGTCGAGCGCGGACGGATCGATCAATTGATGGCGCGGCTGACCATCAGCGGCGATCTTCAGGGGAACCACACCACACTCGACGCGGATGTGGAGCGCGCCTTGCGCCGCTTTCAGCGGCTGCACGGTCTGGCCGCCGACGGAGTGGCCGGCGCGCGCACGCTCGCCGAGTTGAACGTGCCCGCCGAGGATCGCATCAGGCAGATCGAGCTCAACCTCGAACGCTGGCGTTGGCTCCCCGCAACTCTCGGCGACCGCTATGCGCTCGTGAACATTCCCGCGTTCCACCTGACCGTGATCGACCAGGGCCGCGTCGTGCTGGAGATGCGCATCGTGGTCGGGCAGGTGATGAAGCGCACGCCGGTGTTCAGCACGGCCATCACGCAGGTGGTCTTCAATCCGTCGTGGTTCGTGCCGGACAGCATCGCCAGCGACGAGCTCTGGCCGGCGCAGAGTCGTGATCCTTCGTACTTCGAACGCGAGCACATCGAAGTGCTCGGCAACGGCTCACTGCGTCAGAAGCCGGGACCATGGAACGCCCTCGGCCGCATCAAGTTCAACATGCCGAACCGGTACTCGGTCTACATGCACGACACGCCTTCGCGCACGCTGTTCGGGCAATCAGTGCGAACGTTCAGTCACGGATGCATCCGGCTCGAGAAGCCGGGCGAGCTCATGCAGGTTCTGCTTCCCGGCGAGGACCTGGCCAGACACGATGACGGCGTCGAGCGCGCGGTCGACGTCGCCTCGCCGCTTCCGGTTCACATCCTCTATTGGACCGTGTTCGCCGATGAGATTGGCGAGCTGCATTTCGTCCCCGACGTGTACGGGCGCGACGCGGCACTCGACGAGGCCATGCGCAAGCGACCCGACCGATTTTGAACTCACACGCGGTCGGTGACGGGCGGACTTCCCGCCGCCGAAATCCGCCTTAAATTCAATGGCGGAAGGAGGTCATCATGGCGGATTCATTGAGGGATTGGGGATTCGACGTCGAGACGTTTCGTAAGAAAGCGGAAGCGTCGGTCGACAACGCCCGTGGTGATCTGAGTGAGATCACGGGAATTCTGCGCCAGACGCTGTCCCAGACGAAGCAGACGCTGCTCGACCTTCAGAAATCGCGCGAGCCGGTGGCCGCGGAGCTGAAGAGCGGTTTCGAGAAGGCGTGGAACGACATCGAAGAGGCATTCGCGAAGGCACGTCAGGCGATGCGCGAGAAGCGTGAAGTCGTCACGACGAGCTCCGAGCACCTCGACGACTCGTACTGGCTGGGTTGATTCCTCGTCATCCTGACGCTGAGCGGAGCGAAGCGGAAGGATCTCGTTCGCGACGATTGAGATTCTTCGCCGTCTTCGCGGCTCAGAATGACGTGGCGTGCGCGGCGATGCGCATCTTGCGCCGCACAGCCTCGTCGCGTTCCTCTTCTTCGATCGACGCAACGATGGTGTGAATGCGGGACTCGAGCTGCGGGAGGATGAACTTCTGCAGCGCGTTGACGATCTTCGTAGCCTTTCGCACCGCCATGCGCAGCCGGGCCAGCGCCGTTTCCTCGGCCGCGACTTCGACCAGAAGCGGGAGCAGCGCCGAGAACGCTGCGCCCGCTTTGTCCAGTGACGCGCGCGTCCCGGCCGGGCCGTACACCGGCCGGTACGTCTGGCATTTCGCACGAACTTCCTTGAACCGTACTCCCATCACCGCCACATCGTGCTTGTCGAAGGTGCACGACAACGGTTGCGCGAGGCCCGCCGCCGCAACCCCTTCGCGACCCAGTTCCACTTCCGCGATGCGCAGGAGCTTGCGCGCGGCGGTGAGCTGCTCGCGCACGTCGATGCGCATCGTCTCCAGCTGCGACGCGCGGCGTGATGTCTCGCGCAGCAGGACCTCGCGTTTCCGTTCCAGCAGATCGGCACCGCGGCGCGCCGCGGCAAGATCGCGACGAAGCTCGTACAGACGCGACCGCGAGCTGGAGGAAATCATTTGCCGTACTTCTCCAGAAACTCCGTGCGAATCCGCGTCAGCTCCGTGTGCGGAAGCGTCTTCAGCACGTTCCATGCGATCGACAGCGTCTCGTCGATCGATCGGTGCTCCTGCGGAGACTGCGTCAGGAATTCGCGCTCGAACCGCTCTCCGAATTTCAGGTACGTGCGCTCGATCTCCGTCAGCTCGTCGATGCCGATGATGCCGGCAAGCGCGCGCGCCCGCTCGACCCGCGCCACGGCCGCATAGAGCTGCTTGGCGACGTCGCTGTGATCCTCGCGAGTTCTCCCCGCCCCGATTCCGTCGCCCATCAGGCGCGAGAGCGAAGGGAGAATCGATACCGGCGGATAGATGCCACGGCGCGCCAGTTCGCGATCGAGCACGATCTGCCCTTCGGTGACGTAGCCCGTGAGATCGGGAATCGGATGGGACATGTCGCCGGACGGCAGCGTGACGATCGGGATCTGGGTCAGCGATCCCGGCCGTCCGATGACCCGGCCGGCGCGTTCGAACAGCGAAGCGAGATCGCTGTAGAGATAGCCGGGGTAACCCTTCCGGCTCGGCACTTCGCCGCGGGCCGCGGAGATCTCGCGCAGCGCCTCGCCGTAGTTCGTGATGTCGGTGAGCACGACCAGCACGTGGTATCCGAGGTCGAAGGCGAGATATTCGGCGGCGGTCAAAGCGCAGCGCGGCGTGATCAGGCGTTCCGCGCTCGGATCGTCCGCATGATTGAGGAACACGACGAGGCGCGCGCGGGCGCCGGCCGCGAGGAACGCATCGAGATAACGGCTGGTGGTCTCGCGCGGCAGGCCGAGGGCCACGAACACGATCGCAAACTTCTCCACTCCCGGGGCCCGAGCCTGACGCACGATCTGCATGGCCAGATCGTCGTGGCGCAGGCCCGACTCCGTGAAAATCGGGAGCTTCTGCCCGAGGACGATGCTGTAGAGGGCGTCGATGACGGAGACGCCGGTCTCGAGAAAATCTTTCGGATATTCGCGCCGCACCGGATTGAGCGCACTGCCGCTGATCGGCCGCAGCTCCAGCGGAGGAGGAGGAGGAAGCCCGTCCGCGGGCCGTCCCACGCCGTCGAACACGCGTCCGAGCAGCTCCGGTCCGACGCCGAACCGCAAAGGCTGACCGCGGAAGCGCACGCGCGAGTCGGCCAGGCGAAGCCCGTCGGTCGATCCGAAGATCTCGACCGCGGCGCTGGTGTCCGTCACGGCAAGCACGCGTCCGGCGATCGAACGATGACCGGAGACGATCTCCACCTCGTCGTGATAGCCGACTCCCGGCACGGCCTCGATGAAGGCGATGCTGCCCCGGAGCTCGCGGATGCCGAGCCGTTCGATGCCCGCGGTGGTCAGCACGACGAAAGCTCCTTCTCCAGGTCCTCGGTCGATGGAAGCTGCTCGGAGCTCTTGAACCGCTGCAGGTCGGCGAGCAACGGCAGCGCGAGGATCGCATCAGCCGTCTTGCCGCCATCAATCATCTCCAGGCCCCGGCGATGGACATACAGGAACAATCCGAGCAGCTGCTGCTGACGCTTCGGCGCGCACCACGCGTCGACGGCGTCGTACGCGCTCTGCTGGAGAAATCCTTCCTGGAACACTTCCGCGAGCCGCAGGACGAATCGCTCGCGATCGGGAAGACTCTCGCTTCCCACCAGGCGCGCAGTTTCTTCATCGTGTGCGGCGCGCTCCAGAAAATCGAATGCCGCCGTTCGCGAGGCCGCCCATTGCGGATCGACGTTCGACTCCCACCATTTCACCACTCCCTCGGGAACATCGCTGTAGGAATCGCGGATGCTCACCGCGGGAAACACCCGCGCGCCGGCCAGACGCGGATCGAGCGTCCAGAACGTCTGCACGAACCGCTCGGCGTGCCGCGTGACGGGCTCCGTCAGATCGCCGGCGGGCGGAGAGATCGCAGAGATGGCCGTCAATGATCCCAGGCGGCCTCCGAGTGTCCGCACCGCTCCGGCCCGTTCATAGAACGCGGCGAGCGAGCTGGAAAGATAGGGCGGGTAACCCTCTTCCGCCGGAATCTCCTCGAGGCGTCCCGAGATCTCGCGGAGCGCTTCGGCCCAGCGCGAGATGCTGTCCGCGAGGAGCAGAACGTTGTAGCCGAGGTCGCGGTAGTACTCGCCGATCGTGATGCCGGTGAAGATCGACGCCTCGCGCGCAGACACGGGCATGTTCGACGTGTTGGCGATGAGAACGGTCCGCTCGGCGAGCCGCCGGTTCGTGCGGGGATCGATCAGATCAGGCAGCTCACTGACGAGATGGGTCATCTCGTTGCCGCGCTCGCCGCAGCCGACAAAGATGATCACGTCCGCGTCGGCATATCGGCAGAGCTGATGCTGGGTCACGGTCTTCCCTGTGCCGAAGCCGCCGGGCATCGCCGCGGAAGCGCCGCGCGCGAGCGGGAAGAACGTGTCGAGCACGCGCTGTCCGGTCACGAGCGGCATGGTGTAGCCGAGCCGCTTCTCCACCGGCCGCGGCACGCGCGCGCGCCACTTCTGCAGCATCATCAGGTCGCGCGTACCATCGGCGGTTTCCAACTGCGCGATGCTGTCCGTTACGCGAAACGAGCCCGCGCCCGCGATCGACACGATGCGTCCCTCGACGCCGGGCGGAACGAGAATCGGATGCGCGAGCGCGGCGGTCTCCTGGACGACACCGATCACGCTTCCGCCGCGGACGTCCTCCCCTTCCTTGACACTCGGCTCGAACGGCCAGAGCTTCTCGCGGTCCAGCGGAGGCAGCTGGCTGCCGGGATGGATGAAGTCTCCTTCCCGCGCGGCGATCGCGCGCAGCGGCCGCTCCACGCCGTCGAAAATTTCTCCCAGCAACCCGGGGCCAAGCTCGATGAGAAGCGGCCCGCCCGAAGCGAACAGCGGATCGCCCGGGGCGAGACCTTCAGTGTCTTCGTAAACCTGGATGATGGCGATCTCGCGATCGAGCGACACGACCTCGCCGAGAAGGCGGCCGCTGCCGACGTAGACGACCTCGCGGAGAGCAAGCGGCATTTGCACGCGTGCACGCACCACGGATCCGGCCACCTCGGTCAGCGCGCCGGCCGGCGCGTCGGTCTTCATAGGCTGTACATCTCCGCCAGCGCTTTGCGCCACACCGGCTCGAGCCTTCTGGCCCGCTCTTCGAAGCTGTTGTCGAACACGATCGCGCCGCAACGGACCACGCATCCGTCCTTCGTGGTGATTTCGTCGGGCTCGCCGTGCAGCGACGCGCGCGCCTCCGCGATCAGCCGGGCGTTGATTGCTTCGCGACGCCAGTCATCGAGCGACGACAGGATCTCTCTCCCCCTGGCCACGACGCGCCGCGTCCATTCTTCGCGCGCTTCCATGATCCGGCGCCGCGCGTCCCAGTCGGCCTGGGCCATCAATTCCTCGTTGCGCTTGTGGGCGGTGGTGATGCGACGCTCGCGTTCGGCACGGTCGGCGGCTTCGACCGGCAGGCCACGGATCGTTGCGATCTCCTGATCGGCGCGTGCGCGCAGCTGCTCGAGCTCGGCCGCCGATTCATCGCGGATGGCCGCAATCACGGAGTCCACGCTTCCGATCGGTTGCATCATTCACCTCGTTCTGAATGGAGCCCCGGCTTCAGCCGGGGTTCTGCGATTGGCTGAATCGGGTGCTCCATATCCGGCGGCAGGACCACGAACGGAGGTCCGGTTCCGTCGCGGCGCCATGAGGCGATCCGCGACGCGATTTCATGAGCCGAAACCGATGAGAGGATGAGGAGCGGGTGCGCGACGGACTGAAGGATCTCGTCGACGGCGCGCTCGACTTCCTGGCGCGTCGTGCAGACGTGGCCGTCCACTCCGGCGAGCGCGAGGCCCCGCGCGTCCGCGGCCGTGCCGACCAGCACCGGCATCACGGCAGCCTCCCCAGGATCATGATGGCGATGATCAGGCCGTAGATGGCGATGCCTTCGGCGAGACCGACGAAGATGAGCGCGCGTCCGGCGGTCTCCGGTTTCTCCGCCACCGCTCCCATCGCCGCGGCGCCGACGACGGCAACAGCGTACGCGGCGCCGATGGCGGCCATTCCGGCCACCACGGCGGCGGCCATGAAACCCCACTTGACGACCTCCGGCGACACCGGCACGGCGTCGGGATTCTTCGCCTGAGCGTTCGCGGCCCCGACCAGTGCGGCGGTGAGAAACGGCATCGCCGCGGCAATGATTACGAGCAGCGCTCGTCGTTTACGCATGTTTCCTCCGGCCTTCTTCGGCGGTCTGTAGGCGGCGCAGCATCAACGGAACGTACGGCTCGCCGCCGCCGCGGAAGAACTTCCCGAAAAATTCGTAGTACTCCAGACGGAGCACCTGAACCGATACCGTCAGCCCTTCGAGCAGGATCACCAGGGCGTTGCCGCCGACGTGCACGATCACGCTCAACATGCCGCCCATGGGCATGCGCGCGAGCGTGTCGGCGATCGTGAAGATGGCGATGAACACGCCGGCGTGCACCGCGGCGAACGCCGCGATGCGGACGAAAGAGATCGTGTTGGCGAAGTACGAGAAGAGCGTGTCGACGAGCTCGATCGCCGACTCGAGAAGAATGAGCCAGCGCGGCGCGGTCTCCACGGCGGGCGCCGGGCGGCGTTTCTCGAATCGCCGCGTGAACGGTTTTGCGGCGATGAGCACCACCAGCGCCGCCGCGGTCATCACGATGATCACCACGGCCGGCACCTGCAGCGTCGCCGGGACGAACAAGCGCGCGATGATGACGAGCGCGATCCAGTAGAGCATCGCTCCCATCAGGCCGCGCGGCCCGTACAGCGCCTCGCGAATGTTGCCGCTGCGCCAGGCGTTGATGACATTGATCACCAGGCCCGACGTGACGGCCAGCGCGCCGGCGGCGATCGCCACGATCATGAAGCGGTGAAGATCGGCGAGCGGCTCCATCCACAGCGTCGGCACCACCCCGTGGAATCCGAAGACGCTCCCGTAGAGCAGGCCGAAGACGGCCGACGCTCCGCCCGCCTCCATCAGCAGGATTCCGTAGTCGAGGTATTGCGTGAAAAAGCGGAACAGACACCAGCCGGCCGAGAACAGAACGAGGCCGTGCCCGACATCGCCGAACATCAGTCCGAACATCAGCAGAAAACTGACGGCGAAGAATGCCGTCGGCTGAACTTCGCCGTACGACGGCGTTCCGTAAATCTCCACGAGTTTCTGAAACGGCCGCAGAAGGATCGGATTGCGATGCAGGATCGGCACATGGATCGATCCCTCGAGCACGCCCGGAACATCCTCGGCGCGCTCGACATCGATGACGGCTCGCCCTTCGGTGACGGCGCGGATGCGCTCCTGCATCTTCACCGCGCTCTCGGCCGGCAGCCAGCCGGAGATCACGATGAAGCGTCCGGCTGCCGCGAAGTAGGTCTGCGCCTGCAGCAGAAGTGTGGCCACTTCGACCTTCTGCGCGAGTGACGCCACCGTTCTCGCAATCTCTTGACGCAGTCCCTTCAGATCGTCCGTCGCGGCAGACTCCGCTTTCTGCGCCTCGTCATACTGCCGCCGCACGCGCTCGGCGTCGATCGGCTCAGCCGGCAAGCGGACGGGCTGCAGCAGAGAGACGCGAAGCGCCTCCTCGAGGCGCGGCTTGGCGAAGTTCGCAACGGCGATCGCCAGAAGCGGCGGATCGCCGGAATCGAGCGGAGCGATGAAGAACGGCGCGGGTGCCAGGAGCGTCGCCAGTGTCTCCGCCGCCTGTTCCGTGCCGAGCGCGAATCGGATGGTTGCGAAGCGCACGCCGTTGATCCGGCGCACGTCGATGCCGGCATCGCCCAACCGTTCGGCATGCCCGAGCAGCTCGCGCGCCGCGGCCGATCTCTCCTTCGCCGCGGCAAGAGCGCGTGACGTCTGATCGACGCGCTTTTCGATCGGCTCGAGCGAGACGGTGACCCGCTCCCGTTCGGCGGCGAAGTCGTTCTCGTCGATGGAGATCGAGCCTTCCGGCTCCTCGAGCGAGATCTCGAGACGCTCGGCCACGGCGCGCACGCGGCTCCTCAGATCGCGGAACGCCGCGTACAACTCGTTCACTTCGAGCGCCGGCCCCGTGCCGGCGCGGCCATGCGCGATGTCGACGAGATGCAGCAGCCCCTCGCTGGCGATCGCCCGCGTGACCGCGGGCGCGTCGCGGCTCTGCACCTGCACCCGGAAATGCACCATCGGAACGCTTCGAAGAATGCTCATCGATGCGCACTGCTCCCTTCCAGTACGCGATCGACGGCGGGGTCGACATCGGCGTCGGCGCGGCGCTCGACCAGCGCCCGTCCCAGCCGGTAATCGCGTTCGGTGAGAGCGATGAAGGCGATGGCCGGAGCGATTTTCAGCGGCTGTCCGGCAAAGGCGCGCCGGCAGAGTTGCTGGAGGTCGACCTTGGAGCGGGTACGCGGAAGCGCGCGCGCAGCATCGGCGACATCCGCCGGAAGCTGATAGATCTCCGCACGCGCGGCGATCTCATCGTCCCGCTGGCGGACGAACGCCTCGGCGATCTTCCTGGCCAGCGGCTCTCGATCGAGCGAATCCGCTTCGCGCACGATGGCCATCGATGCCCAACGATCGAACGCCAGCTCCGCGGCACCGAGGTCTTCGAAGTGCGCGAGGTGGACGTCGTGCGCGATCGAGCCGTACGGAGTCCCGATCAACTTGTCGACGACCTGCCGGAGGGAAGTCGTCGACTGGAACACGTCCGGCCCGATGGTGCCGAGATCCTGCAGGTCGCGCCAGAGCGGCAGCCACTGCTCCTCGCGCAGTTTGCGGACGACGGCTCGCCATCCGAGCTTCACGTTCTCGATCTCGTGCGTGCGGAGGATCGCCCGGACGAGCGGCGCAGCGTCCCGATAGCAGCGGATGATCGTGCCATAGCGCACGACCAGCGTCGCCAGGCGCCGTCCCTCGCTGCTGATGCCGTACGCCTCGGCGGCACGCTTCGCCGAAGGTTCGTCCGGCGCGTAGCGAAGCGCATCGATGGCCTCGCGCGACAACATGTCTCCGCGCTTCGCCGACGCACGCACGAAACCGTATGCGTGATGCAGCGGCATCATGACGATGTCTCCTCAGCCTCGCCGGTGACGATCCGCGCATACTGCTCCGCCGCGGTTTCGAGACGAGCCTCCGCCGATGCGGCCAGACGGCTCACATAGGCTTCCGACGCGGCGCGTTTCTCGCGAACGCGCGCTTCCCCTTCGGCGAGGATGGCCTGGATCTCCCGATCCAGACTGTCGACGAAGCCCTTTTTCGCCGCGTCGACGGCCTGCTCGTGCGCGGCGCGCGCGTCTTCCGTTTCGCGATTCGCGCGCTTCGACGCAAAGTCGAGCCGGGAGACACATTCCTCGTCAGCGAGGACGATCCGATCCAGCTGCTCCAGCATGCTGCCCTATCGTTCCTCAGTCGAGCCGCCGCGGCGTGTAAGGCGGTCACCCGGAGCTAGTTTGAGGATCACCGGTCATTCGTGATGGGTTTCGCGGCTTTGATCGGGGCTCGAGCCGAGAGTGTCAAAGAGCATTGGGGGGTTCGCCATGATGATCTTCGCGCATCGCGCCGGGGCCGGTCGCAGACTGGCCGACGCTCTCTCCGAGTATGCCGACCGTGACGATGTCGTCGTCATCGGTCTGGCCCGCGGCGGCGTTCCCGTGGCCGCCGAAGTTGCCGCGGCGCTTCACGCTCCACTCGACGTGCTCGTGGTGCGCAAGCTCAACGTGCCGGGACAGGAAGAGATCGCGTTCGGCGCGATCGCGCCCGGCGAAGCGGTCGTGATCAACGATCGATGGGCGAAGCGGCTTCCGTCGGGAGCGATTCAGTTCGTGGTCGCGCGTGAGCGCCTCGAGGTCGCGCGAGCCCAGCACAAGTACCGCGGAACCCGCCCGCCGGTCGAGGCGCGCGACAAAGTCGCCATCCTCGTCGACGACGGCCTCGGCACCGGCGCGACGATGCGCGCGGCCATCCGCGCCGTCCGCCGATCCCAGCCGAAGGAGATCGTCATCGCCGTTCCGGTCGCGGAGCGAGACAGTCTGAACGAGGTCAGCAGGGAGGCCGACAAGGCCGTCTGCCTCGCCGAGCCCCAGCAGTTCACCGCGGTCAGTCTCTGGTACGTCGATTTTCCGACGGTGACCGACGAAGACATCGAGGAGGCGCTGACACATCAGGAGGCCGGTGTTCATCACGCATTGACGTGACCGGCGGCGCAGTGACGGCGGGTGCAGAGGACACATATTCGCCTCGGAGCATCCGATGCGCCGATCGCCATACGGCTTTGAAGTCTTCGAGACCTGCACCACTTGTCCGTGGCGCACCGAACAATTTCTCTGCGCCCTCGACGCGCAGGCTCTGGCGCGATTCGACAGCATCGCCTTCACGAACATCTACCCGACCGGCTCGGTCCTCTTCTCCGAGGGCGAAATGCCGCGTGCGGTGTACATGGTGTGCAAGGGGTCGGTGAAACAGAGCATCGCCTCGGGTGACGGCAAGACGCTCATCACGCACATCGCACACGCCGGCGAGGCCCTCGGCGTCAGCAGCGTCATCGCCGGGCACGAGTACAAGACCACCGCCGAGACCCTCGAGCCGTCGCAGGTGAAGGTCATCCGCCGGGAGGATTTCCTCCGCTTCGTGAACACGGAAGCGGAAGGATGCAAGCGCACCTGCCGGCAGCTGAGCAACGACTGCGAGGCCGCCAACGATCACATCCGCGCCATCGGCCTGTCGCATTCCGCCGCCGAAAAGCTCGCGCATCTCATCCTGACCTGGTGCTCGGAGACGGGACGCGACTCCGACAAGGGCATGCGCGTCCAGGTCCTCATGACGCACCACGACATCTCGCAGCTGATCGGAACTTCACGCGAAACCGTCACACGTCTTCTCAAGGAGTTCCGCGAAAAAGGCATCATCTCGATCAAGGGAAGCACGATGACGGTTCACAACAAAACCGCTCTGGAGGCACTGGTAACGATGTGACCGCGCTCACTCATGCGATGTGAAGCCATCCGTCGCACGGGAAGAGCCGCAGCGTCTACTTTGAACGATCATGAACCAAACCCTGCATGTCGACGGATCGACGCCTGTTGGCCAGGTCGCCCGATTCTTTCCCGCCACCATTGCCGCATTCGAGAACTTCGATGTCGATTACGCCTGCAAAGGCGGGCGTTCGATCGCTGATGCCGCTGCCGCCGCCGGCCTTTCGACGGCCACCCTGCTCGAAGAAATCACCACGATCGCGAAGCAGGAGGTGACGACGAACGAGCCCACCGTCTCCGAGCTCGTTCACGTCATCGTCACGGAGCACCATCGTTTCGAGGCCGAGCAGTTCCGTCTTCTCTCGGCCCAGCTGATGCTCAAGCAGGACGACCCCGACGTCTCGCGCATGCGGCGCATCGTGGCCGATCTCGCCGGGTCGATCGCCATTCACATGCTTCGCGAGGAACGGAACCTCTTCCCGCGCATCGAGGAGCTGGACGTTCATCCGCAGCGCGTACGCGCGGGATCGATCAGCAGGCCGCTCCTGAATGAGTTTCTCGAGCACGACATGGTCCACGAACGGCTGACGAAGCTGCGCGAGCTGAGCCTCCGGGCGCGTCTCACCAACGCGATCGAGCCGGACGTGCTGAACGATCTCGAGCTGCTGAACCGCGCCATCCACCGGCACATGCATCTCGAGAACAACGTCCTGATTCCGCGGGTCATCGAGCTCGAGAACAAGCTCAAGACGCTGCGCAACGAAACCGCGGTGTAAGCGTCCTACGCCATCGCCAGCGACGGCACGTGCAGCCGGTACCACTCCACCAGATGGCGGGCCACCGTCTCCGCCGCCAGATCATCGTCGAGCAATGAGCCCAGTGCGGGAATGCTCTCCACGTGAACCGTCTCGGGGAGGTCCGCCAGCGGAAGGTGCCGCGGCGGCACCTCGTCGATCAGGATGAGCGTGGGGACGGCGAGCGTGGCCATGCGGGTCCGAACCTGCTCGATACGCAGATTGGCCAGGGCCATCGAGAACACCGGGTTCTTCATGGCCGCGATCACCGAGGCGGCGGCCGCGTCGGCCGTGGCGAAGATGGCGATCGGCAGATCGCGCGTCAGCTCGTCGCGCTTCATCCAGCCGATGACTCCGCCGATCCGCTCGGCCAGAAATTCGAGGTCGACGCGAAAATGACCGGTGCGGGCATCGAACTGCTGCTCGTCGGGCGTCAGGATGTCGGCGATGATCGTGGCGAATCCTTCATCGTTGAGCCGTGCGGCGATGCCGCGGATCCGCTCGTGATGGTACGTGCCGCCGAGGCCGGCGATCAGCACGATGGCGTCGGAGCGCCCGGGTATGCTGGCCCGCCCGTCGAGCATCGCTCTTCCCGTCCACAGCAGCACCGGTTCGTTATCGGCGATGTAGGCACACATGACGGCCTCCGTTGCATCAGGTAGGGCCGGCTCTCACTCGGCCCGTCCCGCGTGGACCGGCTGAGAGTCGGCCCTACGTCACGGTACGGCTGCACAAAGTCGGCGGCACGTATCTCTGGCACGCGGCGGTTGTGACCGAAGGCACAAGGAGCAAGGCCGCATCTCGCTGTTGATGGCGCTGGGCGGTGGAACCATTTCATCGTGAAGGATGCCGTTTTCCGGGCACGCGGATTGACGAAGATCTACCACGTCGGCGAAGTCGAGGTTCAAGCCCTCCGTTCCATCGACCTCGACCTCTTCGACGGCGAGCTCGTGGTGCTCCTCGGTCCCTCGGGCAGCGGAAAATCGACGCTGCTGAACATTCTCGGCGGCCTCGATGCGCCGACCTCCGGCGACGTCGTCTTCCGCGATCACATGCTCACCGGCGCCGACGACCGCGCCCTCACACGCTTTCGCCGCGAGCACGTCGGATTCGTCTTCCAGTTCTACAACCTCGTGCCGAGCCTCACGGCGGTGGAGAACGTCGAGATCGTCACGGAGATCGCCGAAAATCCGATGGATCCGGCCGAGGCGCTGCAGCTCGTGGGACTGGGAGACCGGCTGCGGCATTTCCCGTCGCAGCTGTCGGGCGGTGAACAACAGCGCATCGCCATCGCCCGCGCGGTGGCCAAGCGACCCGACGTGCTCCTCTGCGATGAGCCCACCGGGGCGCTCGATGTGGTGACCGGCCGCGTCGTGCTCGAGGTCCTCGAGCTCGTCAATCGCGAGCTCGGGACGACGACGGCGGTGATCACGCACAACGTATCGATCGGCGGCATGGCCGATCGCGTGATCCGTATGGG
Source organism: Thermoanaerobaculia bacterium (assembly GCA_035468985.1). Lineage (GTDB taxonomy): Bacteria > Acidobacteriota > Thermoanaerobaculia > Gp7-AA8 > Gp7-AA8 > DASVHS01. The sequence continues at coordinate 257,659 of DATISF010000055.1, read as the reverse complement.
CAGCGGACGCATCGTCGGCATGAGCGCGAACGCCACGAAGAAACGGCCGGCGGAGCTGGAGTGGTGATGCGAGCGCTGCAACGGAAGCTGCTGCGGGACTCGATCCACATGGCCGGCCAGCTCGGCGCGATCGCCCTGATCGTCGCCTCCGCCATCGCGACTTATGTGACGATGCGCGGATCGTACGAGGCACTTCGCGAAGCGCGGACGGCGTACTACGGGAGCCACCGCTTCGCTCAGGTGTTCGCGCAGGTGAAACGGGCGCCGCTGCGCGTGGTGGATGACATCGCCGCGCTCCCGGGCGTGAGCGTCGTGGAACCGCGGATCGTCGTCGACGTGAAGCTCGACGTGCCGCGCCTCGACGAGCCGGCATCCGCGCGCATCGTCTCCATGGGCCGGCAGCTCAATCTCGTTCGCCTGGTCAGCGGGCGCTTGCCCGAGCCGGGAGCCGAGCACGAGATCGTGGCCAGCCAGCAGTTCGCGAAGGCGAACCGGCTGCGCATCGGCGACCCGCTCTCGGCGGTGCTGAACGGAAAGTGGGAGCCGCTGCGCATCGTCGGCATCGGCGGGAGTCCCGAGTACGTGGTCGAGATCGCCGGCGCCGCGGTGATCCCCGACAACCGGCGCTTCGCCGTGCTCTGGATGGGACGGCAGGCTCTGGAAGGGGCATTCTCCATGCGCGGCGCGTTCAACGACGTCGCCATCCTGCTGGCGCCGGGAGCGGACGAGCGGTTGGTCATCGATCGCGTCGACGCTCTTCTCTCACGCTACGGCGGACCGGGGGCGTTCGGACGCTCCGAGCATCATCCGCACAAGGTGATCGATTCCGAGATCGTCCAGCTGCGCGTAACGGCGCTGGTCATTCCGGCGATCTTCCTGTTCGTCGCCGCGTTCCTCATCAACATGGTCCTGTCGCGCGTGGTCCTCGGACAGCGCGACCAGATCGCGATCCTGAAAGCGTTCGGCTACTCGAATGCGGCCATCGCGCGTCACTACGCCGGATTCGCCGTGATCATCGTCGTCGCCGGCGCGCTGCTCGGAGTCCCGCTGGGCGTCTGGCTCGGCCAGGGGATGACATCGCTCTATCTCGACTTCTTCAGCCTTCCGTCGCTGCGATTCACGATCGCGCCGGCGAGCGTGGCGATCTCGGTGATCGTCACGGCGATTGCGGCGATTGCCGCTGCTCTTCGTTCTGCGCTGAGCGCAGCAGCGATTCCACCAGCCGAGGGGATGCGCGGCGAACAGCCGCCGGCGTTTCATGCGACACCGCTCGAGCCCTTGCACAGATTCGTCAGCCCGCCGGGCAGGATGATCATGCGCTCGATCGAACGGCGCCCCGTGCGTGCGGCGCTCTCCGCGTTCGGCATTGCACTGGCCGTGATGATGCTCGTCGTCGGCCGCTACACGTTCGACGCCATCGACGCGCTGCTGACGATCCATCTTCGCGTCGCGGAGCGCCACGACGTCATGGTCACATTCACCGAACCGGTTCGATCGTCGGTTCAGTACGACCTGGCCCGGCTGCCGGGCGTGAGGCGCGTCGAGATGTTCCGAGCGCTGCCGGTGCGCATCAGCGCCGGCCCGCGCTCGCGGCGCGTCGCGTTGATGGGATTGCCGGAACACGCCGAGATGCGGAGGCTCGTCGACCGCAACCGCCGCGTGGTTCCGCTCGCCGAGCGCGGCGTCGTGCTCACAAAAACGCTGGCAGACACCCTCGGCGTCAAGCCGGGCAGCCACGTGCAGATGGAGATGCTCGATGGGAAGCGGGCGACCTTCGACGTCACCGTCGCCGGCACGGTCGACGAGCTTCTCGGCATCTCGGCGTACGCGCGCGATGCCGAGGTGGCACGCCTCGCGGGCCAGTCGGACATGTCGTCCGGCGCGTATCTGTCGATCGATTCCCGGTCGCGCAGACAGCTCGACCGGATGCTGAAGACGATGCCGGCCGTCGCGGGAGTCGTCTATCGCGAGATGATGCTGCAGAGCTACATCGAGACGATCGCCAAGAGTCTCTCGACGTCCACGACGGCGATCGTGACCTTCGCCTGCCTCATCGCGTTCGGCGTCGTCTACAACAGCGCGCGCATCGCGCTTTCCGAACGCGGCCGCGATCTCGCCACGCTGCGCGTCCTCGGTTTCAGCCGCGCCGAAGTCGCTCTGCTGCTCCTCGGTGAACAGGGGGTGCTGACCTTTGCCGGGATTCCGATCGGCTTTGTCCTCGGGCGGCTGATCGCCGGCTGGCTCGTGCACCTGTTCGATACGGAGGAGTACCGCCTCGTCGAGACGGTCAGCGCGCAGACGTATGCGTTCGCGTTCATGGTCGTGGTTGCGGCGAGCGCCATCTCGGCCGCCGCGGTGTGGCGCCGCATCGCCCGGCTCGATCTGGTCGAGGTGCTCAAGACGCGGGAGTGAGACTCATGCAGATGACCAAACGGAGAGCAGCGCTGATCGGAGGATTCGCGGGAGCGATTGTCCTTGCCGGACTCGCGTTTCGGCCGAAACCCGTTCCGGTCGAAACATTCGTCGCCACCGTCGGCTCGTTGAGAACGACGGTCGACGAGGATGCGCGGACGCGCGTGCCGGAGCGTTATGAGATCTCCTCCCCTGTCGCGGGACATCACATGAGGATTCAGGTTCATCCCGGCGATCCTGTGAATGCCGGCGATGCGCTGGTTCGCATCGAAGCCGCGCCGCTGGATCCACGACAGCTCGATGAGTTGCAGGCCCGGCTTCGTGCGGCAGAAGACCTGGCTCGCGAAGCAAGCGCCGCGGAACGACAAGCGGAAATCATGTTGGCCCAGGCCGGCCGCGATGGCGAGCGCATCGAGCGACTGTCGGCGACGGGTGTGGCATCGACCAACGATCTCGAGCAAGCCCGGACCACCGCGGCGAACCGGCTGCGCGAACTGCAGGCCGCACGCTCGCGTGCGAGCGCCTCGCGGCACGATGCCGACGTGATCCGTGCCTCCCTCGCCGCCGCGTCGCCGCAGAATCCCGGCACGCTCGTGCTCCGCGCTCCGGTGTCGGGCCGCGTGCTGACCGTGTATCGCGAGAGCGAGAGCGTCGTCACGGCCGGCGTTCCCATCCTCGACATCGGCGACCCGTCCACTCTCGAAGTCGTGATCGATGCCTTGTCGCGCGAAGCGGTGAAGGTGGTGCCGGGACAGGAAGTGGCCATCGACGGCTGGGGCGGCGAGCGGCCGCTCAGCGCGATCGTGACGCGCATCGAGTCTTCGGCGTTCACGAAAATTTCGGCGCTCGGAATCGAGGAGCAGCGCGTGAACGTCATCGCGCTGCTGCGCGACCCGCCACCCTCGCTCGGCGACCGATTCGAAGTTCAGGCGCACGTGATCACCTGGAGCGGCAACACGCTCAAGGTTCCGTCGACAGCCGTGTTCCGCGACGGCGAACGGTGGGCCGTGTTCCGCGTGCGCGGAGGCCGTGCCGGATTGCAGCACATCGGCGTCGGACATCGCAGCGCCGACGAGGTCGAGGTGACGTCAGGACTCGCCGCCGGCGACCCGGTCATCGTCCACGCCTCCGACCAGGTTCACGATGGCGTGCGCGTCACAGCTTCGCGGTGACCCTCGACCTTCCGCGGCCGCGGAACGAGTCTAGATTTTGACCAGGGGGTTTCGCCCATGCTCAACGGAAAGCAGTCCCTCGGAGTCATGGCTGCCACCGATCCGAAGCTCCGCCGCGTTCTCGAGCGCCTCGGAATCGATTACGTCTCCTGCGGTGATGCCACACTCGAAGATGCGGCTGCTTCGGAAGGGTTGAGCGTGTCCGCAATCGAAAAGGAGCTCGAGCGAGAGCCGGTGATCGACGAACGGCGCGTTGCATCCAACGGCACGCCGCTCACGATCACGCTGGACGTGCTCCGGCGCGAACACCGAACGGTCATCAGCGATCTGCTCTGGCGAACCTCGATGCAGTTCGACCTCATCCACGACCGCCATCTCCTCGAGCAGCCTGCGTTTCACGCGATGAGGATTCGATTCGAGGGTCTGGTCACGAAAATCGCCGCGCACATCGAGCGTGAGGACGAGATCGCGTTTCCGCTGATCGCGGCGATGGAATCCGCGTGGATTCACGGAACCGAACCTCCTCCGCCCATCGGAGGAGGCCTTCGACGCATGGTCGCCAGTGTCTACATGCAGCACGCCGGCGTGAACAGCGATCTCAAGGCTCTCCGCGGCGATCGCCGATGGCTCGAGGCCGCTTCGACGCATCCCGACTGCACGCGACTCATCGAGAACCTGACCGCGCTCGAGAAACAGCTGCACGAGACGATGAATCTGGAGAACTTTGTCATCTACCCGGCCGCGATCGCGCTCGAAGACCAACTCTACGCGGTGACTGCAGAAGCGCTCGTGTGAGCCTGCAGGATCCGCGTCACCTCGTCGTCCTCGACCTGCGCGAAGTCCTCGTACCAGCACCCAACGGCCATGAACGGCTCCGGAGTCTCGAGACAAACCAGCTCGTCGACCTGATTCTCCAGGCGCCTGCACGTGTCGTCCGGCGCAACCGGCACTGCCAGGACGACGCGCGCCGCATCCCGCCGACGCACCACGGCGATCGCCGCCTCCATCGTCGATCCGGTGGCCAGGCCGTCATCGACGAGAATCACGGTCTTGCCCGTGAAGTTGATCGGCGGGTGCTCGCCGCGGAACAAGTGTTCGCGGCGATCGAGCTCCTTCTGCTCACGGCGCGTCTCCTCTTCGATCGCGTTCATGCTGACGTGCAAAGACCGCACGACATCGAGGTTGAGAACGCGAGCGCCACCCGGCCCGACCGCTCCCATGGCCAGCTCTTCCTGGCCCGGCGTGCCGAGCTTCCGGATCACGAGCACGTCCAGCGGCAGATCGAGCGCCTCCGCCACTTCCGCGGCGGTGACGACGCCGCCTCGCGGCAGCCCGATAACGATCGTGTTCGGCTTCTGCCTGTAGTGCAGGAGCGCGCTAGCCAGCCGACGCCCACCCTCTTTTCGGTTTGTAAACATATTTGCCTCCCAACGATGGGGTCTGCCCCCCTCGGTAGAACCAACTCTTCATCAACTCGGTCGCGGCGACGTAAGCGATCGTGATCATCGCCAGCGTCGCCAGCAGTGACACCGGCAGCGGCACGAAGCCGAGAATCCGCACGAACGGCAGGTACGGGATCGCGAACGTCAGCACGATGAGCGCAACGGTGGACCACAGGAGCACCGTCCCGGGGCGGCTGCGGAAGAACACGCGCCGCGTCCGCACGACCAGCGCGATGACCAGCTCGGTCAGCAGCGACTCGATGAACCACGCCGTGCGGAATTCTTCCGGCGCGGCGCGGAAGACGCTGAGCAGCACGGCGAACGTCATCAGATCGAAGATGGAGCTGAGGATCCCGAACTCCACCATGAACCGGCCGATGAAGCGCATGTCCCAGCGCCGCGGTTGTTCGACCAGCTCGCGGTCGACGGAATCGCCGGCGATTCCGACCGCCGGAATGTCGGACAGAAAATTGTTGAGAAGGATCTGCCCCGCCGTCAGGGGCAGGAACGGCAGGAACAGCGACGCCGCGGCCATGCTCACCATGTTGCCGAGGTTCGCGCTGGTCGTGGTGAGCACGTATTTGAGCGTGTTGGCGAATGTCTTTCTCCCCTCCTCGATGCCCCCGCGGATGACGTCGAGGTCGGGTTTCAGGAGAACGAAATCGGCAGCCTGCCGCGCCACATCAACGGCCTGTTCGACCGAGAGGCTCGTATCCGCCGCGTGCATGGCCGGCGCGTCGTTGACTCCGTCGCCGAGAAATCCCACGACGTGTCCCGTTTTCTTCAGCGCCAGAATGATCCGTTCCTTCTGATTCGGATCCACCTCGGCGAAGATGTCGGTCCGCTCGGCGGCATGCCACAACCCCTCGGCGTGAAGCTTGTCGAGCTGGCCGCCGGTGAGCACGCGGTTGGCCCGAAGGCCGACGGCATGGGCGATGTGCTGCGCGACGAGCTTGTTGTCGCCGGTGATGATCTTGACCGCCACGCCGAGCGCCGCCAGATCGTCAACCGCGCGATTGACGCCTTCCTTCGGCCGGTCGAGAAACGTCACAAAGCCGCCGAACGTGAGGTCGTGCTCCTCCGTGTGCCACTGCACGGCCGGCTCATCGAGATCGCGCCAGGCCACGGCGAGCACGCGAAAACCCTCTTTGCTCCATTCGCGGTATCGCCGCTCGAGCTCCGCTCGCTCGTCGACGTGACCGCAGATCTCGACGATGTGCGCGAACGCGCCTTTGGCGATCAGACGGATCCGGCCGGCCTGGCGGACGACGACGCTGACGCGTTTCCGCGTGAAATCGAATGGAATCTCGGCGATCTTCTCGATCGATGCGAGATCGGGACGGAGCGCCTGCAGCACCGCATCGTCGAGCGGGTTCGAGAGCCCGCTCTCCAGCGCGGCATTGATTGCCGCGAGCTCCAGAACCGCGCTCGACGGTTGCCCATGCGCGTCGAACGCGCCGTCGACTTTCACCACACCAACCGTCAGGGTTCCCGTCTTGTCGGTGCAGAGCACATCCATGCTGCCGAGGTTCTCGATGGCGTTGAGATGCCGGACGAGCACTCCGCGTCCGGCCATGATCGACGCGCCGCGCGACAGGCTCACGCTGAGGATGGCCGGCAACAGCTCCGGGCTGAGCCCGACCGCCAGCGCGATCGCGAAGAGGAGCGTCTCCACCGCCGGCCGGCCGCGGATCACGTGCGCGACGAACACCACGAGGACCATAGCCAGCATGGCGATCGTGAGCAGGTAGCCGAAATGGCGGATGCCGCGATCGAATTCGGTTTCCGGCGGGCGCAACGTCAGCCGGTGTGCGATCTCGCCGAACTGCGTCGCCCGGCCGGTCGCCGTGACGAGACATTGCGCGGTTCCGCTGCGGACGTTCGTGCCGAGAAACACGGAGTGCTCGCGGCCTTCTTCGCCGGCGGTTTTCTCGACCGGGAAGCTCTCGCCGGTGAGGACGGCCTCGCTGACGAAAAAGTCGTTCGCGTCGATCACCGTGGCGTCCGCGGGCACGAGACTTCCCGCCGCGAGAAGAACGACGTCGCCGGGAACGACTTCCTCGACGGGAATCTCGCACGCCGTTCCGTCGCGCAGGACGTTGACCCGCGTGCGAATCCGCGACTGAAGCGCGGCAGCAGCCGCGGCGGCGCTGTATTCGCGGAAGAACCCGATGCCGGCGCTGGCGAACACGATGGCCATGACGATCCCGGCGTCGATCCACTCCCCGGTCAAACCGGCGATCACGGCCGCGAAGACGAGCAGAAGGAGCAGCGGACTACGGAACTGCGCCAGGAGCACACGCGTGCGCGACAGCTCCTCGTGCTCGCGCAGCTCGTTTCTCCCGTATTGGCGAAGCCGCGCCTGCGCCTCGGCCGAAGCGAGACCCACCAGGGCTGCATGCGGCTGCGTCTCCATCACGCTGCTCTGTCGCGACTGTAGCGGCTGGCCGCGGCACCGGAAGGGATGCGTCTCACCCTGCCGGAGTGACCGGCGAACATCCGGCGGGATGGACGAGGCCATAACTTTCCTGGGTGAGCATTCCGGTCCACCGCGGCGATGGGCCCGATATCGGGTCGCGAATTCTCGCGCTCACGAACGCGCTCGCCGTCGAACTTCACGCCGCTCCGCCGGCCGACCTCGACCTCGATTCCTCGATCGATCGTGACTTCGGTCTGGAGAGCCTCGCTCGCGCCGAGCTTCTTCACCGCATCGAACAGGAGTTTGGCGTCGAGCTTTCCGATGTCGTCCTGACCACCGCAGAACGCCCGCGCGATCTCGTCCATGCAGTCCTGCAGGCAGCCAGGCGCAATCCCCGAAAGCACTTGCCGGCAGCGATCGAAGCCGTCCGCGAAGTGGAAGGGTTCGCGCGCGCGGCAACGCTGACGGAAGTTCTCGAACGGCATCTCGAACGGCGAGCCGGACAGCTCCACATCCGATTGCTGACCGATATGGGGGAATCGGAGATCACCTACGCCGAGCTCGCCGAGGGTGCGCGACGCGTGGCCCGCGGCATTCTCGATGCCGGCGTCGAAGCAGGATCGAGCGTCGCCATCATGCTGCCGACCTGTCGCCAGTACTACACGACATTTTTCGGAATTCTCCTGAGCGGCGCGGTCCCCGTCCCGATCTATCCGCCCGCGCGTCCGGGACAGATCGAAGATCACCTGACCCGTCACGCCGGGATTTTGCAGAACGCGCAGGCCTCGCTGCTCATCACCTTCGAAGAAGCCGAGAGGGCCGCGCATCTGCTGAAGGTGCGGGTGCCGGCGATCCGAAAAGTCATCACCGCTTCGAACTTCGCCACGCTGAGCGAGGCCTCGGCGCTGCCCCGTCTGGCAGCAACGGATGTGGCGCTGATTCAGTACACATCGGGAAGTACCGGAAACCCAAAGGGTGTCGTGCTCACTCACGCAAATCTCCTGGCCAATCTTCGCGGCATCGGACGGCGGATCCGAATCGCTCCCGACGATGTCGTGGTGAGCTGGCTGCCGCTGTACCACGACATGGGGCTGATCGGCACATGGCTCGGAAGTTTCTATTACGCGCTGCCGTTGATCGCGATGCCACCGCAGCGGTTTCTTGCCCGCCCCGCCGAATGGCTGCGCGCCATCGATCGGTTCCGGGGAACGATCTCGGCCTCTCCGAACTTCGGCTACGAGCTGTGCACGAACAAGATCCCGGAGAGCGAGGTCGACGGACTCGACCTGTCATCGTGGCGAATGGCGGCCAACGGAGCGGAGCCGGTGAGCTTCGAGACGATCCGTCGTTTCACGGAGCGCTTCTCGAAGCACGGCTTCCGATCCGAGGCAATGGCGCCGATGTACGGCCTGGCGGAGGGATCGCTGGCGATCACCATGCCGCCGCCGGGCAGACCGCCTCTCGTCGACTGCATCGACCGCTCGACGTTTACGGAGCGTGGCATCGCGGTTCCGACCGCCGGTGCGGATGTGTTGCACGTCGTCGGGTGCGGAACTCCGTTGCCCGAAATCGAGGTGCGGGTGGCCGGCACCGGCGAAGTCGAGCTGCCCGAGCGCAGTGAAGGACGGATTCAGTTCCGCTCGCCGGCAGCGGCGTCGGGTTATCACCGGAATCCCCTCGAGACCCAACGTCTCTTCCATGATCACTGGCTGGAGTCGGGCGACCTCGGATACGTCGCCGGCCGCGAGCTGTTCGTCACCGGCCGCGCGAAAGACGTCATCATCCGGGCCGGCCGCCACTTCTTTCCCCAGGAGATCGAGGAAACGATCAGCGGCATCGCGGGCGTGCGCAAGGGTTGCGTTGCCGTGTTCGGTGGGCTCGACGCCGGCGCGCAGACGGAGCGGCTCGTGGTTGCCGCCGAAACGCGCGAACGCGATGAAAAACGCCGGCAGGAGCTCGGCGCGGCCGTTCGTTCCAGGATCGTCGATCTCTGTGGCGCTCCGCCGGATGACGTTCTGCTCCTTCCACCACACTCGCTATTGAAAACGTCGAGCGGCAAGCTCAGACGCTCGGCGGTTCGCGAGCTCTACGAGCGGGGACAGCTGGGGACCACGACTCGACCACCGTGGCTACAGATGGTTCATCTCTATGCCGCATCGATCAGGCCGGAAGCGCGGCGCGCGTGGGTTGGGCTTCGCGACGCTGCCTATTACGTCTATGCCTGGCTCGTCACCGCGCTTGCGGCGCCGTTCATCTGGTGCGGAATCGTTGTGACTCCGCGCCTGGCGTTGCGGCGGCGTCTGTTGCGCTGGTTCTCGCGAGCACTTCTGGGCATGCTGAACATCGACGTCGCGGTTCACACAAAGCAGATGCCCGATGGAGCCTCCATCGTGGTCTCGAACCACGCGAGCTACCTCGATGGCGTCCTGCTCTCCGCAGCTCTGCCACTCTCCGGCGCCTTCGTCGTGAAAGGCGAGTTTCTCCGCCGCCTCATTCCACGTCTCTTCTTCGCCCGCCTCGGATCCGTCTTCGTCGAGCGGTTCGATCCTGCACGCGGCGTCGAAGACACGAAACAGCTGGAAGCGGCAGCGCGGCGCGGAGAAACAATCATCGTTTTCCCGGAAGGGACGTTTCAGCGATCCGCCGGTCTTCTGCCGTTTCGCATGGGTGCGTTCGTCGCCGCGGCACGGACCGGTGTTCCCGTCGTTCCGGTCAGTCTCCGCGGGTCGCGCGGCATTCTTCGCGGCGACGACTGGTTTCCGCGCCGCGGCGACGTGACGTTGACGATCGACGAGCCGATCATCGCCTCCGGTGACGGATGGTCCGCCGCGGCCGAACTGCAACAGAAGGCCCGTGCAGCGATCCTTGCGGCCTCCGGCGAGCCCGACCTCGAAATCGCAGCCAGGTGATCACGCGGCGATGTGATGAGAATCCGGGCCGCGGGTTCTGCATCACCACAGCTTGGTGCTTTCGTCCTACCGCCCTCGTGGTGCCGCAGTTACGGTTGGATCGGAGGCGCCATGGCGATCTCGCCACCGGAGTCGCTCGACGACATCCTCGTCATCGAGCGCGAAATCGGCGACATGGTCGATCTCGAACGATCGAAGGCCGCGCAATGGCTCGAGGAGACGACGCGCTCCATCGACGAGGCTGCGCAATCCGAGCTGGCACGCCTCGGCCAGAGCGCCGCGCAGGATCAGGCGGCGGCGAAAAAGAACGCCGAGGAAAAGGCCGAGGACATCGTCGAGCGAGCGAGGTCGCTCGCCGCGCGAATCGAAGCTGCCCGCGACGAACAACTGAAATCGATCGTCAGGAAGCACATCGCATGCATCGCCCTGAGGCCGGCCAATGATCAGTAGGATGTCGAAGGTCGAGCTGATCGGACCGCGGGACGTGCTGCTGAACGTCCTCGAGACAGTGCGTGCCTCGGAGATCCTGCAGATCGATCCGGCGATTCAACAGCGGATGGAACACGGCGCAGAGGCGCACCTTCGGCCGCTCGCGCTGGCCGGAAAAACGCTCGCCGAACGGCTGTTCTACGAAGATCTCGATCTGAAGATCACGCGGCTTCTGACGCTGCTTCCCGCTGTCCCGACGAAAGAGACGCCGGTGAGCGCGCCACGAGCCCTCAGCGCGATCGCCGGTGTCATCGGCGAACGCATCGCCCTGTGCGAAGAAAAAACCCGCCGCCGCGAGGCCGTGCAGACGGAGATGCGTCAGCTCAGCCGGTACACGATCTTTCTCACGACCGTGGAGTCGCTCGTTCCGAAAGGTGCCGAAGAAGCCGGACTCGATGTGATCGCGGTGGAGGTGAGAGATCAGTCGGCATTGGACCGGCTCACCAAAGTGGCCGGCCGCCTTCTGCTCGGGGCCGACGTTCGCACGGCGCGGAGCGAGGATGGCTCGTACATCGGCCTCCTCACCACCGAAAAGCAGCTGTCAGACACGTTGAAAGAGGCGCTGCGCAATGATGCGATTCCCGAAGTGTCGCTCCCGCCGTATCTCGAAGGGCTGACGCTCGCCGGCAAGATCAGCACGGTTCGGGACCGGTACGAATCGCTCTCCGCGGAATCGGCGACCATCGACACCGAACTGCGCGGCTACGCCGAAACGTGGCGGCCGCTCTACGAAGACGTGCACTCGTGGCTGAAAGGCCAGCTGGCGTTGCTCAAGACGAGCTCACTGGCGTACGGAACCGACAATTGCTTCGTCCTCTTCGGCTGGGTTCCGACCGCCGAAGTGGCGCGATTGAGGAACCTGGTCAACAAACAATTCGGCGACACGGTCATCATCGAGGAGAAAGAGATCCTCGAGCACGACCTCGAGACCGTGCCGGTGACGCTGAAGAACCCGGCGTACTTCCAACCCTTCGAGCTGCTGGTCAGACTCCTTCCGCTGCCGCGCTACACGTCGATCGATCCGACGCCGTTCATCGGCATCTTCTTCCCGCTCTTCTTCGGCATGATCCTCGGCGACGTGGGCTACGGCCTGGTGTTGCTCCTCGTCGCGCTGGGGCTGGCTTTCCGTGCGAAACAGGAGCTTCTGCAGCACGTGGGGAAGATCCTTTTCACCTGTTCGATCTACAGCGCGCTGTTCGGTTTCCTTTACGGCGAGCTCTTCGGCGATCTCGGCACGCGCATGTTCGGGATGAAAGCGTGGATCGACCGGACGACGTCGCTGATGCCGATGATGTATTTCGCCATCGCCGTCGGAACGGTCCACGTTCTGCTCGGGCTCATCCTCGGCGTCTTCACGGCGCTCAGGGGAAAGCGACGCAAGGAAGCGGGGTTCCGGCTCGCCAGCGTCGTGCTGGTGCTCTGCATCGCCGGAATCCTGGTGTCCTACTTCGCGCCGGTGGGAGCGCTGCTGCGGCGGCCGCTGATGATCGCCATGCTGATCATCGCGCCGGTTCTGCTGCTCACGGGCGGTTTTCTCGCTCCATTCGAGCTGCTGAAGTCTCTCGGCAACATCATTTCGTACGTCCGCATCATGGCCGTCGGGCTGGCGTCGGTGCTTCTCGCCTACGTCGCGAACAGTCTGGCCGGCGCGGCGGGAAGCATCTGGATCGGCATCGTCGTGGCGGTCATCCTTCACGCGTTCAACATCGTGCTCGGCGTGTTCGCGCCGACGATTCACGCGCTGCGGCTCCATTACGTCGAGTTCTTCGGGAAATTCTTCGAACCCGGCGGCAAACCGTACATGCCCTTGAAGAAAGCTCACTGAACGGAAACGCTATGCAAGTACTCGCGAATCTCGACAAGGTGTTAATGGCTTTTGCGGCCGCGCTGGCGCTCGGAATCGCTGCGCTCTCCACGGCATGGGTGCAGTCGAGGATCGGCGCGGCAGGCGCAGGGACGCTCGCCGAGAAACCGGAGCTCACGGCGACGATCATCATTCTTCTGGCCATCCCCGAAACGATCGTCATCCTCGGCTTCGTGATCGCGGCGATGATCCTGCTGAAGTGACCGATGACTCTCACGCAGGCGCTTCGTCGAAAGGCGAAAGAAGACGCGGAGGCCGTCTGGCAGAAGGCCAGGGCGGACGCGGAGTCGCATCGTGCTGCGAAAGCGCGCGCGTACGAGGAGCAGCGCGCGCGGGCCGCCGAGCAGTTGGCGGCGGTGTCGGCGGAGCTCGCGCGCAGAGCGAATTCCGATGCCGAACGCGGGGCGAGAAGAATTCTGGCGACGTCGAAGGCGGCGCTGTCGGATCGGCTCTACCGGCTCGCCGTGGAAACTCTCGGCGGACTCCGGGACAGCGAGCTTTTCGAAGCGCTCGCCGCTGAACTTCCCGCGCGCGTATGGGAACGCGTGCGAGTGCATCCAGCGGACCAAAGCATCGCCCTGAAGCTCTTTCCGCGGGCTGAGGTCGTGTGCGATCCGGGCATTGCCGGCGGGATGGATGTTGAAGTGGAACAAGGGCGCGTGCGCATCATCAACACGCTCGAGGCCCGGCTGCAGGCAGCGTGGCCCGAGATCCTGCCCGCGTTGATGAAAGACGTTCTGGAGGAGATGTCCCATTCGTGAACTGATGCGTGAGAACGCGGCCGACGGATTTCCTACCGACTACCTGATCGCCAGGATCAGGGGACGGCAGACCGCGCTGATCTCCGACTGGGAGCGGCTCATCGCCCTCGGCGGTACACAGGAAGAGTCGGACGAGCAGATCTGGGGAGCGTTCCTTCAGGAGCTCGAGTGGCTGCAGGTGCAGATGAATCGCCGTCTGCGCGACATGTTCGCTTCGCTCTTCGTGCTGTTCGAGATCAAGACCATCGTCCTCTGCCTCCGCAACAAGGCCGCGGCCAGGACCCCGGAAATCGACGAGATGCTCGCGCGCAGTCTTCTGGCCAACCATATCAAGGCAATTCTGCGGCAGCCCGCGGACGTGCGGAGCGCGGTGGCCATGCTCGCCGACGCGATGGCCGTGACGTCGCCGGCGTTCCGCGAGCTGGACAGCGCCTACGCCGAGGGCAACCTGCAGGGATTCGAGAACGCGCTGATGCGCATTTACCTGCAGGAGATTTCTACCCGACGCCTCCAGCCGGTGATGAAGATGTTCTTCATCCTCTTCACCGATCTCCGCAACCTCGTGCTGCTTTACAAGGATCTGCGCTGGGGAGTTGCCACCAGTTGCCCGTTCATCTCCGGCGGAAGCATCGACGCCGCTCGTCTTCAGGAGATCGCGAGACGCCGCGACACCGCGGCCCTCGATGACCTGGTGAGCAACGTGACCGGTGTCGACACGATCTCCGCGGCGAATGAGAGCGCATTGGAGACGATCCTTCTGCGGAGCATGACCAGAAAGCTTCTGGTCATGCGGCACACGGACGACGGCGCCGCGCTGATCGTCGTCTACATGTGGCGCATCTACGTGCAGGCGCGCAACCTGGCGGTTCTTCACCACGGGGTCGATCTCGACGCGGAGACGCTCGAGCGGGAGCTCGTCCTGTGAAGAACATCGTCTTCGTCACCGCTCCCGATGCGCGCTGCGGCTTCAATCTCGCCGGAGTCGGCCAGCGCGTGCCATCATCCGACGAGCTGCCGATCGTGCTGCAGGAATTGATGAGCGATGCCGCGGTCGGCATTGTGGTGATTGACGAGCGTCTGATCGACGCGGCGATCCAGGACCACGTGAACCGGGCGGAACGACACTGGCCCGGCGTGATCGTCATCCTTCCGTCGCCCAAGAAAGTGGCCAGGCCGGGAGAGGACTACGCGATGCGTCTGATCCGCCAGGCCGTCGGCTATCAGGTGAGGGTGAATCTGTGAGCGGCCGGATCATCGGCATTTCCGGTCCGACGGTCAGCGTCGATTTGAAGGGACTGAAGCTCCACGAGCGGGTAGCGGTCGGCCGCGACCGGCTGATGGGCGAAGTCGTCCGTCTCGAACAGCGCCGCGCCATCATCCAGGTCTACGAGACCACTCGCGGCCTCGGCGTCCGCGAGCCGGTCGAGGGAACCGCGGCCGAACCGACCGCCAGGCTTGGCCCCGGTTTGCTGAGCGAAATGTTCGACGGCCTGCAGCGGCCGTTGGAACGCCTGCGCGAGCAGTACGGACCCTTCATCCGCGCCGGCGGCGAGGCGGCGTCCGCACACATGCAGCAGCGCGTGCGCTTCTTCCCGCTGAAGAAGAAAGGCGATGCCGTCGAGCGCGGAGAAGCCGTCGGTTACGTCGAGGAAGGCCCATTCAAGCACTCGATCTTCGCGATGAACGCAACGGGCGTGATCGATACCATCGCCGACGGCGAAGTCGCCGGTGACGCCGCGATCGCAACGCTCGAGAACGGCGAGCCGATCTCTCTCTTTCACCAGTGGCCGGTCCGTCTGCCTCGGCCCTTTCGACAAAAGCTGTTTCGCGTCGAACCGCTCGTCACGGGACAGCGCTGCATCGATTTTCTTTTCCCGCTCGCACGCGGAGGCACAGCGATCTTCCCCGGTGGATTCGGCACAGGGAAAACGATTCTCGAACAGTCGATCGCGAAATTCGCCGATGTCGACATCGTCGTCTACGTCGGCTGCGGCGAGCGCGGCAACGAGATGGCGGAGATGCTCGAGGAGTTCCGCGCGCTGCAGGACCCCTGGACCAAGCGGCCGCTGATGAGCCGGACGATCGTCGTCGTGAATACGTCCAACATGCCGGTCGCGGCGCGAGAGGCTTCCATCTACACGGCCGTCACGCTCGCGGAGTACTACCGCGACATGGGTCTGCACGTTCTGCTGCTCGCCGACAGCCTGTCGCGCTGGGCCGAAGCGCTGCGGGAGATTTCGTCGGCGTTGGAAGAGATGCCGGGCGAAGAGGGCTATCCGACGTACCTCGCGTCGCGCATGGCCGAGTTCTTCGCGCGCGCCGGTGTCGTCGAGACGTTCGACGGCAAGATCGGCTCGCTCACGCTGATGCTTTCGGTTTCGCCTCCGGGAGGGGATTTCACCGAGCCGGTCACCCAGGCCTGCCTGCGAACCACCGGTTCGTTCTTCATGCTCGACACCGCGCTCGCGCATCGGCGTCACTTCCCCGCCATCGACTGGTTCCAGAGCTTCTCGCTCTATGAAGCGGCGGTGGCGTCCCATTTTGAAAAGGAGATCGCCTCCGACTGGAGCGCGTTGCGTCAGCAGACACGCACGATCCTTCAGGAGGAAGCCAAGCTCCGCGAAGTCGCGGAGATCGTCGGCACCGAGAGCCTGCAGGACGCTGATCGCCTGCTGATGAAGGTGGCCGAGGAGATCCGCCGCGATTTCCTGGCGCAGAACGCGTACACGGATGACGCGTTCTCACCTCCGCAACGGACACACGAGCGAATCGCCGCCATTCTCGATTCCTATCGAAAAGCGAAGGCGATCCCATGAGGCTGAGCAGGCACACGCTCTCGACGATTGCCAGCGTGCAGGGACCGCTGATCTTCGTCGACCACATCATCGAGGCCCGCCTCGGCGAGGTGGTGATGATCGAGTTTCCCGACGGCCGCGTCGCCGAGGGCGAAGTGCTGAAGATCGAAGGAGACACGGTGCTCATTCAGATCTTCGGCGAGAGCCGCGGCCTCGACCTGGAGACCTCGCGCGTCGTCTTCACCGATGCCATCAAGAAAGCGCCGCTGTCGCTCGACATGCTGAACCGCTCGTTCGGAGGATCGTTCCAGCCGATCGACGGCCTGCCGATGTTCGTTCCCGAAAAATGGGGACCGATCGCGGGCTTCCCGTTGAACCCCGTCGCCCGCGCGCGTCCGGAACAGTTGATCGAGACCGGCTTCTCCACGATCGACGGGCTCAACACGCTCGTTCGGGGGCAGAAGCTTCCGATCTTCTCGCTGGCCGGCCTGCCCTCGAAGGAGATTGCGGCGGGGATTCTCGAGCACGCCCGCACCGGCACCTCCGAGTCCGGCGGTGAAGGGTTCCTCGTCGTGTTCGTGGCCCTCGGCCTCACGTATCACGAGTACGCGTATTACCGGCAGACGCTGGAAGAGATGCGCGGCGATCACGTCGCCTTCATCAATCTCGCTGAGGATCCGGTGGTCGAGCGTCTGCTCGCGCCGCGTTTCGGACTCACGGTCGCGGAATACCTCGCGTTCGAGCACGGAAAAGACGTGCTGGTGCTGGTCACCGACATGACCAATTACTGCGACGCACTTCGCGAGGTATCGACCGCCCGCGAGGAACTGCCCGGCAGGCGCGGTTATCCCGGCTACATGTACTCCGATCTCGCTTCGCTCTACGAGCGCGCGGCCCGCGTCAAAGGGCTGCCCGGATCGATCACGCTGATTCCGATCGTCACGATGCCGGAAGACGACATTACGCACCCGATCCCCGACCTGACCGGCTACATCACGGAAGGACAGATCGTTCTGAGCCGCGAGTTGCATCAGCGCGGCCTCTTCCCTCCTGTCGACGTTCTACCGAGCCTCTCGCGGCTCATGCAGCGCGGCATCGGCAAGGGTCGAACGCGCGAAGATCACCGCGAGATCGCCAACGCCCTGTACGCTCAGTACGCGAAAGGACGCGACCTTCGCAGGCTGGAAGCGATCGTCGGACGCGAAGGGATGAGCGACGACGATCGAAAGATGCTCGATTTCGCCAGCGCATTCGAGGCCGAGATCGTTCATCAGGGATCGGAGCGGCGCGGCATCGGCGAGACTCTCGATCGCAGCCAGGCGCTGCTGCAGCGATTCGGACTGGTGCCGTCATGATTCACCCGACCAGAACCGATCTGCTGCAGCTGAAAGAGAAGGTGGCGTCGGTCACCAACAGCATGGCGATTCTCAAGGCCCGGCGACAGGCGCTGATCCGCGAGTTTCTCGCCGCGGTCCAGCCATTCCTCCGGTCCCGAGAGACGATCGCGCGCAATTACAGCCGGGCCATCGACGAGCTGCAGCTCACCATGGGACATGAAGGAGCGCCGCTCGTCGAAGCGCTGGCAGCGGGAAGCGAGCGGCCGATCGGCGTCGACGTCGGCGAGAAGAACGTCATGGGTGTCCACTATCGCGAGCTGACCGTGTGGGGTCCGTTCGTCCGTTCGCCGGAGGAGAGGAACTACGGCTACGCGGTGACCACGCCGCATCTCGAGGAGTCCGTCAATCTCTTCGAACGCACGACCGAAGCGATTCTCGAAGTGGCTGCGTTCGAGAACAAGCTGAAGATGCTCGGCCGGGAAATTCAGCGGGTGACGCGCAGAACGCGCGTGCTGGAAGAACGGGTTCTGCCGAGACTCAAAGCCGACATCCGTTCGATCACGCAGTACATCGGCGAGAGGGAACGCGAAGCGCACTTCCGTCTGAAGAGGTTCAAGAATCTCAGGGCCGCTCGCGCGCTCAGTGGCAGTGGCATTCCGGCGAGTCCGGGCACATGACGCGTCCCAGATCGCGGAGCTCGTTGAGGATCGCCGTGTGAATCCTGCGCGACGCGGCGGTCGATCCCTTCCGCGCCAGCCTGCTGATCAGCGATCCGAGGCGCACGACGTTGTCACCACTCAACGGCCATCCGCGCGCCACATCCTTCTTCAGCTGATCGATGACGTTCCAAATCTCGATCATCGGACGCCGCAGCGTGTCATCGTCCTGTCCGACGCGCATGACGAGCAGCGCGATGCGGCGCAGCGTGGACGCGTCCAGCGCCACCGGCTCTGTCATGATGATTTCGGTCACGCAGGCAATTTGCGCCCCGGAGGCGCTGCTGGTCGTGACATCGATCACCCCGGCGAATGGTGATCGCGCACCGGCGGGTTAAACAAAGACGAGCACGGGGCAAGGCGCGACGGCGACGATGGCAGGATTGAACGTGCAGTTCTTTCGGCTCGTGCTCTCGATCGTCCAAGAAGGGAAGAGGAATCGCTCCTCGAACCCTGCCCCAACATGATGTTGAGCCGGCCCCAATATCGTTCTTGCCGGCGCGGCGATCGGTATACGGCGTCACCCGCAAAAAGTGACGTGCGGCCCGTCTGCTCGGGAAGGGCGGACGTAGTGTTCGTCGGTGAGCACTCCGACGACGTTCGCTCCGCCGGCCAACGCCGAACGCGTTCTCGAGGCACGGTACCTCCGGCGTGATGCGCAACGTCGCATCATCGAAACCCCCGCCGAGATGACGGCGCGCGTCGCCCGCGCCATCGCCCAGGCCGAGATGCGATTCGGCACCGTGCGCGAATCACGAAGCTACGAAGAGTCGTTCGCGCGCCTGCTCGACTCGCGGCTATTTCTGCCGAACAGCCCGACCCTGATGAACGCCGGGACCAGTTCCGGGCAGCTCAGCGCCTGCTTCGTCCTGCCGGTGCACGACTCGCTCGAAGAGATCTTCGATGCCCTCCGAAGCATGGCTCTGATCCAACGAACGGGAGGCGGTACAGGCTTCTCGTTCAGCGAGCTCCGCCCGGGCGGCGACCCCATCGTCTCCACCGGCGGCGAAGCCTCCGGTCCGCTCTCGTTTCTCCGCGTTTTCAACTGCGCGACAGAAGAGGTGAAGCAGGGCGGCCGCCGCCGCGGAGCGAACATCGGCATCCTGCGCGTCGACCATCCCGACATTCTCGACTTCATCCGCGTCAAGACCGACGGAACGTCACTGCGCAATTTCAACCTGTCCGTCTCGATCTCCGATGACTTCATGACCGCCGTTCGCAATCGCGCCGATTTCGCGCTCGTCAATCCGCGAACGCACGCGACCACGGCGAAGGTGCGAGCCGCCGAAATCTTCGACGCCATCGTCGATGCCATCTGGACCTGCGGCGATCCAGGCCTGTCGTTCCGCGACGCGATCAATCGCGCGAACCCGCTGCCGGAGCTCGGCGAGATCGAGGCCACGAATCCGTGCGGCGAGGTGCCGCTCCTTCCGTTCGAGTCGTGCACCCTCGGATCGATCGATCTGGCGAGATTCGTCGACCAGAACAGCGGCCCTCCGCAGATCAACTGGCCGGAGCTGCGCCGCACCATCCATCTCGCCGTTCGCTTTCTCGACGACGCCATCGAGGTCAATCGCTTTCCGATATCCGCGGTGGAAACGATCACGCGCGCGAACCGCAAGATCGGCCTTGGCGTGATGGGCTTCGCGGCGATGCTCATCCGCCTCGGCGTCTCGTACGATTCCGATGAGGCGGTACACCTGGCATCGCATGTCGCGCGCTTCATCGAGCAGCACGCCATCGCCGCATCGGCAGAGTTGTCGGAGCAGCGGGGCGTCTTCCCCAACTGGCAGCACAGCATCGATCGCCATTGGGGTCTGCGCCTCCGAAACGCCACACGGACCGCGATCGCGCCGACGGGGACGCTGAGCATCATCGCCGGAACGACGCCATCAATCGAACCGCTCTTCGCTCTCGCCTACCGCCGGACCGGCATCCTTGGCGGACAAACAATGACCGAGGTCAATCCCGCGTTCGTCGATTACGCCGAGCGGCACGGTCTCGAATCGGCGATTCCGCAGGTCCTCGAGCGCGGCACACTGACCGGCGTCAACGTGCCGGAAGACGTGCGATCCCTTTTCGCAACGGCGCTCGAGATTCCCATCGACCGGCAGCTGCAGATTCAGCAGGCCTTCCAGCGATTCACCGACAACGCCGTGTCGAAGACGATCAATCTCCAGTCCGAGGCAACCCGCGAAGCGATCGAGCACGCGATCTGGCGCGCGTGGGAGCTCGGCCTGAAAGGCGTGACCTTGTTCCGCTTCGGCAGCCGCTCGTCGCAGGTCATCGAGCTCGGTACCGGAACGCGCTGCGAAGCCGACCGGTGCGTCTAGACCGCGTGCGTCGGCTGCGGCTGCTGCGTCGTGGCCGTCTCGCTTCCCGCTCGCGGAACGAGGCGAGGCTCGGCACCGAGCCAGTAGAGAGTGTTGGCCATGATGCAGAAGCCGGTCGCGGCGAACCAGAACATCGCCACTCCGACGAACGCGGGGAAGGCCAGCCACCACGGACTGTGCACGAGGCTCAACACCGACGCGATGCAAAGATTGATGCCGACCACAATGTAGATGCGGCGCTCGAGATACCAGCGGTCCGTCCGCATGAAGTACCACTTCCGTCCCGTCGAGCACTCCTCATTCAGCATCCCCGTGAAACCGAGGCGAGTGAGGACGTTGCCAACGAGGCAAAAGCCGGTCAGCGAGACGTTGATCGAGGCCAGACCCGTGGCCAGGACGAGCAGCACGAACAATGGATGCACGAGTGCCGCGAGCGCGGCGCCGGCGAGAACGAAGACGCCGGCGATGACCCACACGGTGCGCTCGATGTACCACCGGTGCGTCGGAACGATGTAGATGCCCGAACGGATTGCCATGGCATGAACATAGAACGTCGCGCAATCAACGCGACGTGGCGTCGCAAACAGTCAAGCGTGAGCGACGACACGGCGGGCGCGCGGCTTGGTCACAACGAGCTTTCGTGGCTTCAGAGCCCCGAGCATCTTCTCGAGGGGTAAGGTATTGATGACGTCGCGTTTCGATGCCCAGCCGCGCCGCGCGACGTAAATCCCGTACTGCCGGGGAAAGCGCAGATCGCCGGCGTTGTGCGCGTCGGAGTCGACGGCCAGCTTCACACCCGACTCGATCGCCCGCCGCACGTGCGTATCGTCGAGATCGAGCCGTTCGGGTTGCGCATTGATCTCCAGGATGGTTCCAGTCCGCGCGGCAGCGGCGATCACGGCATCCATGTCGATCTCCACGGCCGGACGGCGCCCGAGCTGCCGTGTCGACGGATGGAAGAGGATGTCGATGTTCGGATTCTCGATCGCCCGGATGACGCGGCGCGTCATCTCCTCCCGCGGCAGATCGAACAGCGCGTGGACGGAAGCGCCGACCACGTCGAGTTGCGCGAGCATCTCGTCGGAGACATCCAGCGACCCGTCGCGGCGGATGTTCACCTCCGCGCCGGAGAGGATCCGGAATCCCCGCAGCTTCGCATTGAGATGCTGGATCTCGCGGACCTGCTGTCGCAGTTTCTTCTCGTCGGACCCGCGCGCCATCGCCAGATCGCGGGTGTGATCCGTGATGGCGACGTACTCGAGGCCAAGCGCGCGTGCGGCTTCGACAAGCTCCTCGATGGAGAGATTGCCGTCCGTCCACTTCGTCTGGGTCTGCAGATCGCCGCGAAGGTCACCGGCGGCGATGAGGCGCGGCAGCTTCCCGTCACGCGCCGCTTCGACCTCTCCTGAGTCTTCGCGCAACTCGGGCGGGACGTAATCGAGCCCGAGGGCGTCGTAGATCTCCGGTTCGGCGGCGCCGGCGATCCGCTTCGATCCCCGAAACAAGCCGTACTCGCTCAGCTTCAGGTGCTTCGTCATGGCGATCTTGCGGATGGCGATGTTGTGCGACTTGCTACCGGTGAAATAGAGCAGGGCCGCGCCGAAACAGGCGGCGTCGACGATGCGAAGATCGGCATCCATGCCGTTGCGCAGGCGGACCATCGTCTTCGTCGCGCCCTTGGCGTAGACGTGCGTCACGTCGGGCAGGTCGACGAATGCCCGGACGACCGCGCCGGGATCGGTCGAGGCGACGAGAAGATCGAAGTCGCCGATGGTTTCCTTGTGTCTGCGGATCGATCCGGCGACGGCGGCCTGCTGCACGCCCTTGACCGCGCGGAGGTGGTCCTCGATCGATGCGGCGAGGTCGAGGACCGTTCCGATGGGATGGCGCGCGACCGACTGCCGGTAGAACTCGATCCCGCGCAGGATGTTCTGCTCGCTCTTCTCCTTGAAATGTGGCGCCGCATGAATCCGTCCCGCGCGCGCCGCTTTCTCCAGGTCATCGACGTTGCGGATCTTCAGCTCCTCGTAAAGCGCGCGGATCTTCTGCGGTCCGACGCCTTCGATCGCTGCCAGTTCGAGCACCTCGACCGGCGTGCGCTTGCGAAACTTTTCCAGCTCAGAGCAATGGCCCGTCTCGAGCAGCTCGCCGATGCGCTCCGCGATCCCCTGGCCGACGCTCGGAATCTCTTGCAGCGCCTTCGCGCCTCCCTCTTTCCAAAGCGCGTCGACAGAGCGGTCGAGTGCCTCGATGGCCAACGCCGCTTTCTCGAATGCTCGCGGCTTGAAGTCGACGCCATCCATCTCGAAGTAGATCGAGAACTCGCGTAGAGCCCGTGCGACGTCACGATTGTCCATTGCCGATTCCTCACCGCGCCCCGTCGCGCGGAATCCCGATGGGCATGATCACCAGCGGCGTCTCCGCGCGGCGCATCAATGCGGCGTCGCGCAGCCGCGCCTCGTCGAACGCTCCGACGACGACCGTCCCGAGCCCGAGCGCAACCGCCTGCAGCGCCACGTTCTCGGACGCGCAACCCGCTTCGATTGCGCAGTAGCGCTCCGCGCGGGCACCGTACTTCCGAGCCGTCGTCGGATAGACCGCGGTGATCACGATCGCGGCGGGAGCATCCGCGACGAATGGCTGCGCGGCCGCGCCCGACAGTTCGCGGCGCCGATCACCCGCAACGACGATCTCCAGCGCGTGCGAACGCGCGTCGTAGCGGTAGACACCGGAGGGCAACCCGTTCACCGCCCCGGCGAACAGGTAGAGCTGCAGCGGATACAGAGCGCCGGCTGATGGCGCGGCGCGCCTTCCGTCGGACGTCGTGATGCCCTGTGCCGCCCACAACAGTTGTGACAGGTCACGCAGCCCAATGGCGGATCCTGCGAACTCGCGCACCGAGCGGCGCGAGCTCAGCGCCCGCTCCACCGCCACCGTCCCGCTCTTCGACGGAACCGGAAGTTTCGTCACGTGCGGCAGGGTCGCGGCGGTCATGACGATGCTGGCGAGGAGAAGTGCCATGTCGCACCAATAAGCCCGTGCATGCCCGGGCTCAGTGAGGCCTGCCACTCCCACGAGGTGACCGGAGAGCTTGCCCCGAGGAGAGAGCGGCAGGAGTGTGTCCTGAAAGGAGTCTTTCCATGAGCAGAGCGGAGGATCTGGAACTGCGGCAGGATGTTCTCGAGGAGCTCGAATTCGATCCCAGCGTCGATGCCCGAACGATCGGCGTCAGCGTCGAGGAAGGAATCGTCACGCTGACCGGCCACGTCGCCAGCTACGCCGAGAGGACGAGTGCCGAAAAGATCGTCAAGCGCGTGACCGGCGTGGAAGGCGTGGCGAACGAGCTTGGCGTGAGCCTGCCCGCTCTCGCCGAGCGTGACGACACGGACATCGCACGTTCCGCCGCCAACGCCCTCGAGTGGAACGCCTCGATCCCCAGGGACCGCATCAAGGCCAGCGTGACGAAGGGATGGATCACGCTCGATGGCGATGTCGACTGGCACTACCAGAAGCGCGCGGCAGAGGACACGGTTCGAAACCTGACCGGCGTCCGAGGAGTGACGAACAAAGTCGACGTGACGCCGAAGGACGCGCGCGTCGGCGACATCAAGGAAAAGATCATGGCCTCGCTCCGGCGCACCGCCGAGGTCGACGCGAAACGCATCGACGTGGAGGCCAGCGACGGCACGGTCACGCTGAGCGGAACCGTATCGTCATGGGGAGAGCGCGAAGATGCCGTGAACGCGGCATGGTCCGCTCCGGGCGTGAACAGCGTGGTCGATCACATCCGCGTTCAGCCCCCGCACCATCATCTGCCGGCCTGACGTTCACCACTGCGCCGCGACGAGATCGCGTTCGCTGCGAGCCTTCACGCTCGCGGCAGCAACCTGGCGCGGCACGACCAGCACCGGGCACGACGAGAACCGGATCAGTCGCTCGGTCGTGGTGCCGAGCACCGTCGCGTCGCGGAAGAGCTTGTGCTGCGCGCCGATGATCAGAAGATCGGCGCCGATTCCCTCGGCGCAATCGAGAACCCGCTCGGCCGGATCGCCATGAATGATGAGCGATCGCCACGAGCACTTCGTCTCGATTTGCGGCGCGATCCAGTTGTGCAACCTCTCCTCGTCTTCCGCGGCTTGCGCGGCCGCTCCGGCCTCCGTGACGTTCACTGCGACCAGGTCCGCGCCGAATACCTCGGCCAGACGCGAAGCCGCACGCAGAGAATCGCGCGCCACGTCAGTGAAATTCACCGGGCAGAGGATCCGCTTGATGGACGGCGTGACCGGCTGGTGTCCGGCAACGGTCAGGACCGGACTACGGCTGCCGTGCAGGACTCCTTCGCTCACGGATCCCAAGAGTGCGCGGCGCCACCCGTGGCGCAGATGGGTCCCCACGACGATGAGATCGGCCTTGCGTTGCTCGGCGTTCGTCAGAATCGAAGGCATCGGCCGCCCCGTCGCAATCACGATGTCGTAAGGACGACCGGCCATCACCTCCGCCACGTGACGCGAGAGCTCCGAACGGAGCTTTCCTTCATGTTCCGGCGGCGGCGCGATGAACACCCCGTTCCCCGGCCCGATCATGTCGATCGGATAGACGATCGGGTCGCTGTAAAGGACCGTCACGTTGGCACTGAAACGGTCGGCGAGAAGCCGCGCATATCCGAGCGCGGGAATGCTCGACTCGCTGAGATCCGTGGCGGCCAGAACGTTCCTGATCTCGAAAGGGATGCTCATGCGTTACCTCCCGCGTGCACCATTTCACGCCGCGCCGGCGAAGGCAAAAGCGCCGCGCGGAAGTCCTGCGGAAGCTGATTCTCGAGCTTGCGGAACGCTCCCGGAGAGATCGCCATCTCGACGACTTCCAGGACGCAGCGGACATGGAAAACGGCCTTCTCGATGGTCGCGTCCTCCCGTACCGCGACACGCCTGAGGAAATCCTGAAGCGTCAGATGCTCGAATTGACCCTGGCCGCGGAGCGAGCGCCCGATCTCGGCCGGCAGCTGCGCGGCGACGTGGGATGCCGCCTCGGGCTGCATTCGCTCGTGAAGCGTCTCGAGCGTCACGCGAATGATCGTCTCCGCGTCGCCGCGCGAAGCGAGTTGTGCGCGATGCTGAACTTGTCCGACGAATTCATCGTGGTTCATAGGTCCTCCTATTCGACACCGACCGGCTGCAGCTCCTCGTGCTTCTCCTCGATCTCCGTGAGCGTCGCTTCGCTGAGCAGCAGCACGCCTGCCACCGAGGCCGCGTTTTCCAGGGCGACGCGGACGACTTTCACGGGATCGACGATGCCGCGTTCGAACATGTCCACATATTCGGCGGCCGCGGCGTCGAATCCGACGTTCGCAGCGCCATTGCGCATCTTCTCGACGACTACGCCTCCATCCATCCCGCTGTTCGCGGCAATCTGTCTCGCCGGCACCTCGAGAGCCAGACGCACGATGCGCAACCCGATCTTTTCGTCGCCGGCGGCGTCCGCCTCCGATTTCGCAACATTCGGTACGGTGCGCAGCAGCGCCAGGCCTCCTCCGGCGACGATTCCTTCCGCGACCGCCGCCTTCGTGGCGTGGATGGCGTCATCGAACGCCTCGCGGCGGCTCTTCATCTCCGCCTCGGAATGCGCGCCGACGCGGATCACGGCCACACCCGCCGAGAGTTTCGCCAGCCGCTCCTCGAGCTTCTCCCGGTCGTAATCCGATTTCGTCTCCGTGATCTGCTTTCGGAGCTCATTGCAGCGCCCGGCAATTGCCGCTTTTTCGCCCGCTCCTCCGACGATCGTCGTGTTGTCCTTATCGATGACGACGCGCGTCGCGCGGCCGAGGTCGGTGAGCGTCACGCCGGAGAGCTTGAGGCCGACTTCTTCCGAGATCACCTGACCACCGGTGAGGATGGCGATGTCCTGCAGCATTTCCTTCCTGCGATCGCCGAATCCGGGTGCCTTGACTGCCGCGGCCGGAAAGACGCCGCGCAGCTTGTTGATGACCAGCGTCGCCAGCGCCTCCCCATCGACATCCTCGGCGACGACCAGAAGCGGCGTCGACTGCTTGACGAGCTCCTGCAGTAGAGGCAGCAGATCGTCGAGCTTGGAGATCTTCTTGTCGTGCAGAAGGATCCGCGGCGACTCGAGGACGACTTCCATCTTCTCCGGGTTGGTGACGAAGTATGCGGAGAGGAACCCGCGATCGAACTGCAGTCCTTCGACGATCTCGACGGTCGTTTCCGTTCCCTTCGCCTCCTCGACGGATACGACTCCTTCGGAGCCGACGCGCTCGACGGCGTCGGCGACTAACTTGCCGATCACGGCATCGTTGTGCGCGGACACCGTGGCCACCTGCTCCTTTTCGGTCCGGCTGACGACCGGCCGGGCAGCTTTCTTCAGTTCCTCGACGCAAATGGCCACGCCGCGATCGATGCCGCGTTTCAGATCGACGGCGCTCGAGCCGGCGACCACGTTGCGCAAGCCTTCCGCGTACATGGCGTGAGCGAGGAGCGTCGAGGTCGTGGTGCCGTCGCCAACTTCGTCGCCGGTACGCACGGCCGCTTCACGCAGCATCTGCGCGCCGAGGTTCTCTTCGTGGTCTTCGAGCCGGATCTCCCTGACGATCGTGACGCCGTCATTGCACACCAGCGGCGGCCCGAACTTCTTTTCGATCAGAACGCTTTTCGATTTCGGGCCGAGGGTCACGCGAACGGCATCGGCCAGCGTTGACGCGCCTGCCAGGAGCTTCGCCCTTGCGTCATCTCTGAAGAGGATGTGAGTGTGCGGCATGGGGTTCCTCCTACGCCGCGTGCACCTTCAGCTCATCGACGACCCTGCGGACGCCGGGGGCAGACCACGCGGCGTTGACGGCATCTTCGCGCTCGACCCACGAGCGAACGGTTCCGCGCAGGATCACTCGGTCTCCGGAGGTCTCCACCGAGATCTTCCGGGCGTCGATCTCGGCGTTGCGGCGGAGCGCCGACTCGATCTTCTCCTTCACGGCCACGGGATTCAGTTTCGGCATCACGCTGATGTTGTTGGTGACGCCGTGGATTGCGCGCAGGCCGCGCACGGCATCAAAAGCCACGCGGCGCTGATACTCCCAGTCCACCTCTCCCTCCAGAGTCACCCAGCCGTTCGCGACCGTGACCTGGATCTTGTCCTTCGGCAGCGCGACGTTCCAGCGGATGGCGTCGGCCACGCCTCTGGCCAGATCGGAGTCATCGCGCTCGGCATCGATCGGCAGCTTTACGTCGATGTCGTTCGCAACCGCCTCCACGCCATGCACGCGCTTGGCGATGCGGTCAGCGGCCGTCTTCTCCGTGTAATTGTGGACATGGCCGGTGAGCGTCACCACTCCGCCTTTGACGGTCACGCCGATCTGCGACGCGTCGACGCTCGGATCGAACTCCAGCTCCTCGAGAACGTCATGTTGCAGCGAGCTGTTGACGGTCTTCGTCATCGTTCACCCCCTCACCTGTCTCACTCCGCCTGATCGCGAACGACCAGAACGGGCTTCGTGCTCAGCGCGAGAAGCTCGCGAGGCACGGAGCCGAGGATCATCCGCAGCCGGCTGTGGCCGTGCGCGCCGACGACGATCATGTCTGCCGCGCAGCGTTGCGCGGCCGCGCAGATCGCCTTCGGAACGTCCGTCTGTTCCGTGATGTCGGTCTCGACGACGACGTCCTCGGGCCACGAACGGGGGTGATTCATCTGCGCGAGCTCCGCGGCCGCTCTCGCGTGCTCGACAGGTCCCGCCGCGGCGTTGAAGACGATCACCTTCGAGCCGTGAGGAGCCACACCCATCGCCCAGGCCACCGCGTGATTGCCGCACGGCGACAGATCGGTCGCGGCAAGGATGGTGTGGATCTCCGGCGTTTCCAGCGCGCGAAAGCGCTCATCGGCCGTGTGAAACGGAACGACGACGACGTTCGCCGGCGCATCGTGCACGACGGCCTGCGCGACCGATCCGGTCCACATCCGGTCGAGCCAGCCGCGCTGATGAGCGCCCACGACGACAAGGCCGGCGTTCTCGGCAGTCACGGTCTCGATGATCGACTGCCCCGGTGCGTCGAGGCTGAGCTTCACGCACGTCCGCACGATGCCCCCGAGGGCGATGCGTTTCTCGCGGTCGCGGAGTTCGCGGCGGATGACCTCATCGACGATCGGGTGAAGGTGTTTCCGCGACACCGGCCCCGAGAGATTCATCCGCGCCGACTCGATGGCCGGATTGGCGACGTACGTCAGCAGCGCCTCGGTCGGTCCGATGGAGGAAAGCTTCTGCAGCCAGTCGAGAGCGAAGTCGGAGACGGGTGAGAAGTCTGTCGCGAGCACGACGCGCAACACCTCTTGTCCCTCGATCCAGCGATCGAGGGACTGGCGATCACGCACCAGCAGCAACGGAGTCGGAGTCGTCTTTGCAACGTTCTCCGCCACGCTGCCAATCAGCCAGTGCGCTCCCCGGCGATGGCCGATGGCGCCGAGCACCATGAGGTCGGCGTCAATGTCACTCGCGACCCTGGTGAGAACCTCATCGGCCCACCCGATGACCGCTCGGGTCGTAACCTCGAGACCGGCCGTGCGCAACTCCGCTGCATCACGCTCAAGCGCTTCCGCCATAGCGGCGCGCGCGGGCTCGAGGTCCACCGCGATCGGGTCTCCGGGTTGAGGGACGACAGCATGCACGAGCAGCAGCGACTGCTTCATGCGGCAGGACAGTTTCGCCGCGACCGCAACTGCTTCGCGAGCGGCATCCGAAAAGTCTGTCCCGCAGACGACCGTCATCACCCGTCTCCGGTATCCATCATTTCCGTCCGGATGGCAGGCGGCAGTGACGCGCAACCGCTACGGAATTGCTCCCGGTCACGCGAGCGCGGTGGCAAATGCAGGGACGTGCACGAGCAGCCAGCTCGTGGCCAGCTCGGCAACCTGTTCCAGCGCCCCTCGTTCCGCGAATCGCTGCGACGCGCCGGCGATCGACTCGAGATGTCTCTCGCAGCGCAGGTAAGCCAACGCGCGACGGTGCGACTCCGCGGAACGCCGGTCGAGCGCGCCGACGATCAGCAGCGTTGCCGCACGAATCTTCGGAAGCGTTTCCATGGCCAGGTCCGGACGCCCACCCGCGCAGACCACCGCGCTGACGTGATCGGGATGGTGCGCGGCCGCGCGGAGAGCCACGGGGGTGGCTCGTCCCATCGCGAAGTAGCCGACTCCGCAGCCCGCCGATTGTGCGACGCGCTGCAGCCACTCGGTCGCGGCGACGGCGCGGCCCGACAACTTCTCGAGATCGAACTTCGACCCTTGACCATTCCTGTCCGCCGCGTCCTCGGCGGGGGTGACGAAATCGATCAACAGCGTTCCGAAGCCGGCATCCTGGAAGCGTTTCGCGGTCGCCACGCTTCGCGGGCTGAAGCGCCTGCTCTCACCGCACCCCAGGAGCATCACCACACCGCGCATCCTCTCGGGCATCGTCAATTCGCCGGCAAGCTCGACTTCTCCGGCCGCAATCGAAACTTCGCTCATGGTCATCTCCTGTCGTGGGCGATTCCATCGACGGCGGTGACAGGCATCGGCGACCGCAGCTCCGCGGTCGTTTCGGCGCCGGATCCGTCAACGATGGAGATGGCGGCATCAACCCCCTCCGGCGATTCATGAACGAACATCCGCCGGGGATCGGGAACGATGTGGGCCAGATGACTCCGTCCATTGGTGGTGATCAGCACGACTTCGTGTCCGCCCGCGACTTCGGTGGTGATTCCGTGAAATGGGACGTCGTGAACGAGGTATTCGCGTTTCTCAAACGGCTTCTGCACGTAGAGCGAGATGATCCAGCCGTCATGGCTGCGCGTGAATGCGTCGGTGAATTCGCCCCAGTCGGAATGAGGGAGGTTGTGCTTCATTCGCGTGCCTCCTGCGGCTCCGCGACGCGCTCGGGCTCGGCGGGCCGCTGCGCTCTCCTGGCGATCGTGAGAATCGGGACGTTGGCGAAGCGCAGCAGCCGCTCCGACGTCGTGCCGATGACGCTCTCGCTGCGCAGCCACTTCAGCTGCGCTCCCATGACCAGGAGGTCGGCACCGATGTCTTCGACGCAGTCGAGGACGCGCTCGGCGGGACCTCCGCGCAGAACCAGGTGGCGCAAGGACGAATGACCGGCAACATCGGACGGCAACCACTCGGTGAACAACTGATCGACGGTGGCCGTCTCGAACGGAAGCGGCGAGCTCTCGGCAACGTGGACGAGAATCAGCTCGGCGTCGAACGCCTTCGCCAGCGACGCGGCATATCGCACCGCCTCGCGCGCCGCATCGGTGAAGTTCACCGGACAGACGATGCGGCGGATCGATCCCGAATACGCGCCATCCTGCCGTTTCGGAACGACCAGTACAGGCTGCCTCGATTCGCGCACGACGCCGTCGGCAACCGATCCGACCAGCGCGCGCCGCCAGCCGCGGCGGCCGTGGGTGCCCATGACGATGAGGTCGACATTGTCCTCGCGCGAGATGCGCGAGATCGTGGCGATCGGGTGACCGGGAACGACGTGGATCTCCGGCTGCTCCACACCCTGCAGGTGCTCGGCGGCGAGCTTGTGGATCGACTCCTGCACGCGTTTCGCTTCTTCTCCGGGCGAGACGTTGTAGCTGATCCAGGCCGGATCGTAATCGGCGAACAGCGTGGCCAGCTCGTCGGCGTACAGGAGAGTCACCTTCGCTCCGAATTTCGTGGCGAAGATGCCCGCGAAATGAAGAGCACCGACGGACGTTTCCCCCAGATCGACCGGCACCAGGATGTGTTTGAAAAGCGCTTCGGACATAGGTTGCCTCCGATTCAATGAGCGACGAGCTCGGCCCGGCGCGTGTGCATTCGTTCGAAAAGCATCTCGGCATCTTCGCGGCGGCACAGCTCGTGTCCGGCGGTCATGACCGCCGCGGCTCCTGCCGCCACTCCAAATTCCACGGCGTCTTCCACGGCCCAGCCGCGCGCAAGGGCGACGACGATCCCGGCCACCATGCTGTCGCCGGCGCCGATCCGGCTGACGATCGGCACGATCGGCGACGCGAAGCGCTCGACGCCATTCGCGTCGACGAGCAACGCCCCTCCCGATCCGGCCGACACGACGACGACCTTCGCCCGATCCGCGGCGACGATCGATCGCGCTGCGCCTTCGATGAGCGTCTCGGTGAGGACACCGCCCGACAGCACGGCCAGCTCGCCCAGATTCGGTTTCAACAGATACGTGCCCGCGGTCGCAGCATGGCGGAGCGGCTCGCCGGCCGTGTCGACGATGAGGCGGAAACCTTTCCGCACGGCGAGCGCGGCGACCCGCGCATAAAAATCAACCGGAGGACCCGGCGGCAGACTGCCGCTGGCGACCACGTAATCGGGTTCGGGGTGAATCGACTCGAGCGCGCGCAGGCACTGCTCCCACTCTTCGCGAGCCAGCTCCGCACCCGGCACAACGAGGCGATATTCATTCCCTGTCGTTCGTTCGCGGATGTTCACGTTCTGGCGCGTTTCCCCGTCGATGGGGACGAGACTCACCGGAATCGACTCGCGCTGCATGAGCGAGTTCAGGAACTCGCCGATGCGCCCGCCGGCGGGGAACAGCGCCGTCGACGTTCCACCCAGACGGGCGATGGCACGGCTGACGCTGATTCCGCCTCCCCCGGGGCCATACGCCGGAGGAACGCTCGGAAGTCTGCGATCGGGTACGAGGCGCGGCGTCTCGAGAAACATGTCGATCGCGGGATTCATCGTGAGCGTGACGATCGTTTTCACACCAGAAAGTCTGGGCGCGACCGGAGGGTTCAGGGCGGGTGCGCGGCACACGGCGGAAGTGACCGGCGAACAGTGATTTGGTGCGTGGAGTGCGATCCGTCACTCCGCTGCGGTGAGCAGAGTCCTGCGGTGGGCGGGGAAACGGATCTAAACGTTCAATTGGAGGTGTCACGATGCGCATCAAGGAAGCGATGAAAACGTCAGTGAAGACCATCACAGCGGACCGGCCCCTCGACGAGGCGGCCGATCTCATGAAACGCTTCGGAATCCAACACCTGGTGGTCATGGAGCACGGAGCCGTGGTGGGAATCCTTTCGGACGGTGACATCGCCAGACATGAAGGTCGCGGGCTCGTCGGAACGGCGATGACGCGGGGCGTGATTACGGTCGACGTCGACGACCTGATCAGCCGGGCCGCGAATGTGATGCGCGGAAAATCGATCGAATGCCTCGTGGTCACGCATGGCACCAAACTGGCCGGGGTGATCACCACGAACGACCTTCTGGAGATCATGGGCCAGACCGGACACCGGGAGCGCATGGTCTTGCGCGATCGCGGCAGGCGGCATTCGAGGGCTCGATCCTGAACTTCGAGAGGCAAGATCGCGACATCTCCTCAGCCCACGCCCTTCCGGTGGAGGAGGTGTCGCGCCTGCTCGAAGTCGATCTCGCGCACGGCGTGGCCGACGACGACGTTCCGCGGCGCCGCGCACGCTTCGGGGCCAACCGCCTTCCCGAGCCGCAACGAAAAAGCCTGCTGGTGCTCTTTGCCGCGGAGTTCAAGAGCATCATCGTCGCTCTTCTCGGAACGGCGGCGATCATCAGCCTGGCGACTGGCGATCGCATCGACGCGGCGGTCATTCTCGTCGTGCTGCTTCTCAACGCGGTGATCGGTTTCATCACCGAGTGGCAGGCCGGGCGTGCCCTCGAAGCGCTGCGCGCGCAGACGACGGTCACCGCGCGGATTCGCCGCGGCGATCGCGTGCTGCCGGTGCCGGCGGAGGATCTGGTGGCGGGCGACGTCGTGCTCCTCGCCGCGGGCGATCGCGT
The DNA here is from genome assembly GCA_035468985.1 of Thermoanaerobaculia bacterium. Lineage (GTDB taxonomy): Bacteria > Acidobacteriota > Thermoanaerobaculia > Gp7-AA8 > Gp7-AA8 > DASVHS01. Next base: position 224,203 of record DATISF010000055.1, on the reverse strand, counting down.
TCCCGCCGACATGCGGCTGATGGAGGCGTCATCGCTCACCACGAACGAATCGGCTCTCACCGGGGAGAGCTCGACGGTCCGAAAAGACATCGATCCCGTTGAGCACAAGGCACCCGTCGCCGACCGCAAGTCGATGGCGTTTCTCGGTACGTCGGTCGCCGCCGGACGCGGAATCGGACTCGTCACCGCCGTCGGCGATAAGACGGAGATCGGGAAAATCGGCCGGCTGGTCAGCGAAGTGCAGGAGGACGTCACTCCCCTGCAGCGGCGTCTCGACATCCTCGGCCGCCGCCTGGTGTGGATCGTCCTTGTTGTGGCCGCCATCGTGATCGTCGCCGGAGTCCTGCGCGGCGAAAAGATCTGGATGATGACGGAGGTCGGCATCACGCTCGCCGTGGCAGCGGTTCCCGAGGCGCTGCCGGCAGTGACGACGTTCATCCTCGCCTTCGGCGTTCTGCGCATGGCGCGCCGCAACGCGATCGTGCGCCGGCTCTCGGCGGTCGAGACGCTGGGCAGCACGACGGTGATCTGCAGCGACAAGACCGGCACGCTGACGATGAACCGGATGACGGTCACCACACTGCAGGTGGCGGATGGCCGATCGATCGCCATCGGCGCGGTGCCGAAAATCGACCACGATCTCGAGAACGCCGTCGACATCATGGCTCTCTGCAACGACGCAACGGGCGGCCACAGCTCCACGGGCGATCCGACCGAGGTCGCGCTGATCGATGCCGCGGCCCGGCTCGGATTCGACGTGGATGAAATCCGGCGCGAGTTTCCTCGCGTCGCCGAGTTCCCGTTCGACGCCGCCACGAAGCGAATGATCACCGTGCATCGCCACAACGACGAATATCTCTGGCTGATGAAGGGGGCGCCTGGAGTCGTCCTCGAGTCGTGCCCGAACGTGGATGCACCCGCGATCGAGCGGGCGAACCAGCAGCTCGCCCTGACCGGCTTGCGCGTGCTGGCTCTGGCGATGAAGAGCACGCGCTCGCAGGACGAGCCTCCGCTTTCCGGCTACCGTTTCGCCGGTCTCGTCGGCATGCACGATCCACCGCGGCCCGGCGCGCTGGAGTCGATCGCTCTTGCACGCGGTGCGGGCATCCGCGTGGTGATGCTCACGGGCGACCAGGTCGACACCGCCCGCGCCATCGCGCGCGAGCTGCACATCACGGACGGCGAGCCGCGCGTCATGCACGCAAACGATGTGGCGGATCTCGCTTCGGCCGTCGAGAGCGTCGACGCATTCGCACGCGTGTCGCCGGAAGACAAGTACAAGATCGTCACGGCGCTGCAAAGCCAGGGCGAAATCGTGGCCGTGACCGGCGACGGCGTCAACGATGCCCCGGCGTTGAAGAAGGCGGACGTCGGAGTGGCCATGGGCGAGCGCGGGACCGAAGTGGCGAAGGAAGCCGCGGACATCGTCCTGGCCGACGACGAGTTCTCCACCATCGTCGCCGCGATCGAAGGCGGCCGCACGATCTATTCGAACATCGGCAAGTTCGTGCACATGATGCTCTCGCACAACCTCGCCGAGATCATCACCATCTTCATCCCCATCGCCATCGGCTGGCCGCTGCCCCTCCTTCCGCTTCAGGTGCTCTGGCTGAATCTGGTCACGGACGTGTTCCCCGCGTTCGGACTGGCACTCGAGCCCGCGGCGCACGACACGATGACCATGCCGCCGCGGCGTGAGGACACGCTCCTCACTCCGGCGCTCTTTCGCACGATCATCTGGCAGTCGTCGATCCTGGCAATCGTCGCCCTGGTCAGCTACCGCTGGGCGCTCGAGGTTTACGGAGAGGGAGCGCACGCTCGAACGATCGCGCTGTTCGCGCTCGTCGGCGGGCAGATCGGACAGACGTTCAACTGCCGGTCACTGAGGCGATCGGCATTCAACGGCCTTTCCCGGAATCCCTATCTCTGGATCGCGGTCGGCGCCGTGTTCGTGCTGCAGCTCGCGTCCGTGCACGTCGCGGGACTGCGGAAGATTCTCGGCGCAGTCGTGCTCGCGCGCGCCGACTGGATCGTGTTCGCGGTAGCGATCATCGTCCCCATCGTCGTCGTCGAAGTGGTGAAAGCGATCAGGAGACTGGCGTCGCCGCTACACGCTTAGCGTCGATTGGGGTTCCGCAGGAACGCCACCAGGTGCGCCAGCTCCTCACGCGTCATGCTTGATGCCGCTCCCGCCATGGCCATCTCGTCGAACAATGCTTCAGGCGCGATGTCCGTCCTCTGCACGATCATCTCCGCCACCGCCTCCGGCGGTTGGGCGCTGAGATCCGGCAGCGGATGAGGAACCTTCGCCGCGCTTCCCGAGACGGCATGGCAGGAATCGCAGCGGAGCTTGGTGAACAGCTTGCGTCCCTCGCCGGCATTGCCGTCCGCGAGAGGCGTTGCCCCGTGAATGACCACCATCGGCGCAGGACTCACCGACATCGCCGCGGGACGAGCCATGCATCCGGTCAAAAAAAGAAGAGAGGAAACGATCGCCATCGGCTTCATGACCCGAGAGTGCCCGCGACGGGGCGCGCGCTCAGGGACGCCGGTCACCGGCCGGATGTGACGACCGCCAGCTGCGCCCCCTTGGCCGCTCGTCGCCGTCATCGTGCGTGACGGTCGGCATTCCGAGCTCCACCGCGATCTCGCGCCACTCGCGCTGGAAGTCGGCACGGGCGTGATGCGGAAGGCTGATCCCGAGAGTGTAGAAGTAGATGTGCAGCATCTCGCCGGCCCAGGCGATCGACATCATGTCCGCAGGAGTCGAGGCCTGATTGGGCAGCGGCACCATCCCGTCCGGGATCTTGAAGAACCGCGGATTGAGGACCAGCTCGTAGTTTCGGATGTGCGTGTGATGCGCCGCTGCGACCAGCGTCGCCAGTCCAGGCTGCGGCGCGCGGCCGATGCCGGGCTCGCTCGCGTCCTCGATGACGGTGAGCTCGAATTCGTTCTCGAGAAAGTACGCGATCATCTGCTGCCCGCGCGCGGTCGCCGCCCAGCGTAACAACCCCACCCGCGTCGCTTCGTTGGTGTTCTCGATCTGACTGGCAGTGAACTGCGGGACGAGATTCTCATCGAAGCGGATCCGCTCGCCGCCGAGAATCAGTGAGCCCTTTTGCGTTGCGAAGAGCGGCACCGCGAGCATCAGCAAAACGAGCGGGACACCGATCCGGCGCATGGAAGCCTTCAGCGGACTGCGCGAATCCCGGCCTCTCCCAGGGCGGCGATCGTGTGATCGAGACGGCGGCGGGTTGCCGGGACTTTCTTCATGTAGCGTTGCGTCTCGGGGAGCGAACGAATGAGACCGGCCAGCATTCGCTTCACGTTGTGCGATCCGCCGTTGTAGAGCGCGGCGGTCATCTCCTCGACGCGCTTGTCGGACTTGGCCAGGGCCCGCGCTTCCTCGCTCTTGTGTTCGAGATGGCGAACGAGGAACGACGCCATCTGCTTCGCCGAGAATCGCTCGTCGAGCTCCGAGGCGAGGTATTCGCCTGCCTCGTACGGCATCTCCTCTTTCACCTGCTCGGCGGGAACGCCGAATTTCTTCTCGAGCAGCGCATCGCGCTTCTCCATCAGGTCGAGCTGATAGCGGCGCCACGACGCGACCTGCGTGTGCTTGAGATCGCGGTACTCGCCGCGCACGCGATTGCGGAACGCACGCAGCTGGGCGCGGCTGCCATCGTCGAGAAGAGTCTCGAGCTGCTGGAGGACATGCAGGTTGTGGCGCTTCGCGTCACGGATCTCGTCGAAAAATCCAGCCGATGCGTAGGGCTCGAGGAGATCGAGCTCGTTCACGCCTTCGAGCCGCAACTCGAACGCCGAACGCAGCAGCCGTTTGGCACGCCGGCGATTTTTCTCCGAGTCGCGCGTCACGATGAGCGAGGCGATCGTGTCGGCGTCGCCGAGCGGCTTCTTCATGATGTAGGCGCGGGCGCCGTTCAGATAGTTGCCCGTGACGTACAACTTTCCGTCGTACTGCTCCTGACGGCAGGCGATCGGCGTCGCCTGCGCCAACCCCACCGCCCCTGCTTCGGAGATGTCCAGAATCTTCCCGTTCGTCTCCGCGTGCGCGATGGCCAGCAACAACGTCACCGAGGGCGAGACGCTCGCGCTGCGCGAGGCCTCATCGATCACAGAGACCAGCTCTTCGGGTTTGCTCGTCCACATCCGTCCGAGCTCCGTCGCCAGAGCGCGCTCTCGCATGTCGATTCCCGTCGCCGCTGCTTCGACGAGCGTCGGCACCGCGGCCGACGGTTCGGCCGGAGGCGGCTCGACGACGGGCGGAGGCGGGGGAACGGCGGGCGTTACGGCGATGACAACAGGCGGTGGGAGTGGCCGCGGCCGCGCGGTGAATGCCAGCGCGCCGGCCGTGAGCAACACGACGGCGACAGAAATTGCACCGGCAATCTTCCAATCGCGGGACATCGGACCTTTCTCAAGAATAACATGCTGCCGCCGTGGCGCGCGCGATCTCGAGCTCTTCGTTCGTCGGAATGACCCAAATGTCCACAGGGCCGGAGCTGATGCGTCGCTCGTCTTTGCGCGGCTCGTCGTTCAGGGCCGGATCGAGCTGGAGCCCGAGAAATCCCAGCCGCGAGCAGATCTGGCGGCGCATCGAAGCGGAGTGCTCGCCGATCCCGGCCGTGAAGACCAGCGCGTCCAGCCCGCCCAGCGCCGCCACGTAGGCGGCGACGTACTTCGCCACGCGATACGCGAACATCTCCAGCGCCAGGGCCGAACGCTCGTCGCCCTCTCCTGCCGCTTTCTCCAGTTCGCGCACATCCATGCTTCTTCCCGAAACGCCGAGGAGCCCGCATCGATGGTTGAGGAGGTCGTCGAGCTCGCTCTCGCTCCTGCCGCCGCGCATGAGAAGCAGGATCGCGCCGGGGTCGAGATCGCCCGCGCGCGTTCCCATCACCAGGCCTTCCATCGGGGTGAGACCCATGCTCGTGTCGATGCTCTTTCCGTCGCGGATCGCGCAGATGCTCGACCCGTTACCGAGGTGACAGACGATCATCCGCTCGCGATGCAGTCTGCCGGCGATGTACGAGTACGAGATGCCGTGAAACCCGTAACGGCGGATGCGAAGCTCCGGCGGAACCGCATACATGGCCACCGGCGGCAGGGTCTTGTGAAACGCGGTATCGAAGACGGCCACGACCGGGACGTTCGGAAGCGACCGGCGCACTTCCTCGATGACCTGAACCGCGAGCGGATTGTGAAGGGGAGCCAGTTCGGAAAGCTCGCGAATGCTGTCGAGCACATCGTCGTCGACGCGCACCGGATCGACGAACCTCGAGCCGCCATGCACGACACGGCAACCGACGGCTTCGATCTCGTTGCCGCCGCTCTTCCCGATCGCTTCCACGGTCGCGCGCGGCATCTCGCCGGGGCCGACTTTGTCGACGAGGCCGGAGAGCAATGGAGCGCCGGCGGAAGCCGGGGCTCCATACACGGCGTACTTCAGGGTCGAGCTGCCGGGATTGAGAACGAGGACGTTCACGCGTGCCCGTACGGCCACATCCAGTTCTTGATGGCCGGCAGATCGTCTCCGTGCTCGCGCACGTACTCCTTGTGCTCGACGAGCATGTTGTGCATTTCCTGCTTCAGATGGGCGTGGCGGACGTTGAGGCCCGGAACGCGGTCGATCACGTCCATGACCAGGTGACAGCGGTCGAGATCGTTGAGCACGGCCATGTCGAACGGCGTCGTGGTCGTCCCCTCCTCCTTGTATCCGCGAACGTGCAGGTTCTTGTGATTGGTCCGCCGATACGTCAGACGGTGAATGAGCCACGGGTAGCCGTGGAACGCGAAGATGACCGGCTTGTCGGTGGTGAAGAGCGAGTCGAAATCCTTGTCCGACAGCCCGTGCGGATGCTCCCCGGGCGGCTGCAGGGTCATGAGATCGACCACGTTCACGAAACGGATCTTCAGATCGGGCACGCGCTGACGCAGGATGTCGACCGCGGCCAGACTCTCGAGCGTTGGCACATCGCCGGCGCAGGCCATCACCACGTCGGGCTCGACATCGTGGTCGTTGCTCGCCCAGTCCCAGATTCCCACGCCGGCCGTGCAATGCTTGATGGCGTCATCCATGCCGAGGTACTGCAGCGCGGGCTGTTTGCCGGCAATGATCACGTTCACGTAGTTGCGGCTGCGCAGACAGTGATCGACGACCGACAGCAGCGAGTTCGTATCGGGCGGCAGATACACGCGAACGACCTCGGCCTTCTTGTTCATGACGTGATCGATGAAGCCCGGGTCCTGATGGCTGAAGCCGTTGTGATCCTGCCGCCAAACATGGGAGGTGAGCAGGTAGTTGAGTGACGCGATCGGACGCCGCCACGGAATGTGCCGTGTCGTCTTCAGCCACTTCGCGTGCTGATTGAACATCGAGTCGATGATGTGGATGAACGCTTCATAACAGGAGAAGAAGCCGTGCCGGCCGGTAAGGAGATAACCCTCCAGCCATCCCTGGCACATGTGTTCGCTGAGGATCTCCATGACGCGTCCGTCGGGCGAGACGTGGTCGTCGGTCGGGAGAATCGTGCCGGTGAAGACGCGGTCGGTCACCTCGAACACGGCGCCCAAACGGTTCGACGCGGTCTCGTCAGGTCCGACGATCCGGAAGTTCTGCGGATTCAACTTGATGATGTCGCGCAGCATCGTCCCGGCGATCTTCGTGGCCTCGGAAAGCTCGGTGCCCGGCCGGTCGACCTCGATCGCGTAGTCGCGGAAGTCGGGCATGCGCAGGTCGTGCAGGAGCTTGCCGCCGTTCGCGTGCGGATTCGCGCCCATGCGCCGGTTGCCTTTGGGTGCGAGAGCGGCGAACTCCGGCCGGAACGTGCCGTTCTGGTCGAACAGCTCCTCCGGCTTGTAGCTCTTCATCCAGGTCTCGAGAAGAACGAGATGCTCCGGCTTCTTGGCGAGATCGGCGAACGGCACCTGGTGCGAGCGCCACGAATTCTCGGTCGGCTTGCCGTCGACCTCTTTCGGTCCTGTCCAGCCTTTCGGACTGCGCAGCACGATCATCGGCCACATCGGCCGCTCGGTGAATCCGTTCTTCCGCGCGCTGCTCTGGATCGTTCGGATGTCGTCGAACACCGAGTCGAGCGTCGCCGCCATGGCCTGGTGCATCATCGCCGGCTCGTCACCTTCGACGAAGTACGGCCGGTAGCCGTACCCGATGAACAGGCTCTCGAGCTCGTTGTGCGACAGACGGGCGAGCACGGTCGGATTGGCGATCTTGTAGCCGTTCAGGTGGAGGATCGGCAGCACCGCGCCGTCGCGTACGGGGTTGAGGAACTTGTTCGAATGCCAGCTCGTGGCCAGCGGACCCGTCTCCGCTTCGCCATCGCCGACGACAGACACGGCAACGAGCTCGGGGTTGTCGAACACCGCGCCGTACGCGTGGACGAGCGCGTATCCGAGCTCGCCTCCCTCGTGAATCGAGCCGGGCGTCTCCGGCGCAACGTGGCTGGGAATGCCTCCCGGAAACGAGAACTGCTTGAAGAGCTTCTGCATCCCGTCGGCGTCCTGCGAGATGTTCGGATAGGTCTCGCTGTACGTCCCTTCGAGATAGGTGTTCGCCACGACACCAGGCCCGCCGTGGCCAGGTCCGGCGATGTAGATCATGTCCAGATCACGTGCCTTGATGACTCGGTTCAGGTGGACGTAGATGAAGTTCAGGCCGGGAGTGGTTCCCCAGTGGCCCAGAAGACGCGGCTTCGTGTGCTCGAGCTTGAGCGGCTCGCGGAGCAGCGGATTGTCGAGCAGATAGATCTGTCCGACGGAGAGATAGTTCGCGGCGCGCCACCAGGCGTTCATGCGCTGCAGCTCGTCGTTCGAGAGGGGCTGGATCTCGTTCATCGCCAGTTGCATCTCTTCTTTCATGGCTGACCCCCGCGGTCAAGCTGTTCCTTGGGTTTCCTCCCCGCAGTGATGGCGGCCACCTACCTGTGGAGCGGGGACGCGCGTCGCTCCGTGTTCAACCGATCTGCACCGTCAACATCGACACCGAGCCGCCGTCGATGCCCGTGACAGGAAACGCCGTGCGCTCCCCGGAATTTGCCGCGCCGAGAACGTAGAGCAACGGGAGGTAGTGATCCGGTGTCGGAGCGGACAGCGTGGCGTCGTCGCCGAGACTCTCGTAGTCGACGAGAGGCGCGAACTCACCGGTTTCGATGAGCGCCCGTGCCCTCCCTTCGAAACGAAGCGCCCAGTCGAACGGCTCGACGGGATGCCGTCCCCATGCGTACGTGTGAAGATTGTGCACGAGATTTCCGCTGCCGGCGATGAGGATCCCTTCATCGCGCAGCGGCGCGAGGCGCCTCCCGGCGTCGAAGTGAAATTGCGGCGCTTTGGTCTCGTCGATGCTCAGCTGCACAACCGGGACGTCGGCATTCGGATAGACGTGGCAGAGCACCGACCAGGTGCCGTGATCGAGACCCCACTGATCGTCGAGATGAACGTCGACGGGATGGAGCAGCGTCTGCAGACGGCGAGCGAGCAGGGGATCTCCCGGCGCGCCGTACTGCACTTCGTAGAGCGGCCGCGGAAATCCGCCGAAATCGTGAGTGGTGCGCGGCCTGTCGACCCCCGTGACCATCGTCGCCGGCAGGTACCAGTGCGCGGAGACGCAGACGATCGCCTTCGGCTTCGGGATCGCCGCCCCGATCTTCCTCCACGCCGCGGTGTACGCGTTCTGTTCGATCGCGTTCATGGGGTTGCCGTGGCCGAAAAAGATGACGGGCATTCGCATGGCGGATCGCTAGTGTCCTGTCATCGAGAAATCGATACCATCTCGCTTGCTCTCGACGGCGATCTGGTACCGCTTTCCCGATGACAGGACACTAGTATGAGCCCATGAAGATGTTCTATGCGACGCTCGCGCTGACCATCGGCGGCAACGTGCTCTACCACCTCGCGCAGAAATCGATTCCGGCCGGCGTGCATCCGCTGGTGTCGATCGTCGCGTCGTACATGACCGCGATGGTCCTTACGCTCGGGGGTCTGTTTCTTTTTCCACTGCGCGATCCGATTGCGGTCGAGATCGGCAGGCTCAACTGGGCGAGCCTCGCACTCGGACTGTCGATCGTCGCCGTGGAGCTCGGATTCCTGCTCGCCTACCGGATGGGCTGGCGCATCAGTCTGGCGTCGGTGACCTCGAACACGGCCGTCGCGCTGATCCTGCTGCCGACGAGCGTGTTCGTGTTCCGCGAACGGCTCTCTCCGACGAATGCGCTCGGCTTCCTGCTATGTGTCGTGGGCCTCGTGCTCGTGACGCGATAGCTCGCGCTCCATGGCCAGCTCGGCTTCGAGACTCTCGCGATCACGGAAGATGGTGGCGACGGCGGCGAGGCGGCCGTTCTGCTTGTAGAGCACCGTCGCATCGCGGTTTTCGAGTGAGCCCTGGACCTCGACCTGCTCCGGCCGCGCGTAGCCGACGTACGAGATGACGACGTCGTAATGCGCGCTCCAGAAAAAGGGCGCAGCGGCGAACCGCTCGTCGCGGCCGAGGATGTTGTGGGCGACGGTCTGTCCCTGACGGGCGGCGACCACCCAGTGCTCGATGCGAATCCGCTCGCTGGATTTGCCATAAGGCCAGCGGGCGACGTCGCCGGCCGCGTACACGTCGCGCGCGTTCGTCCGCAGATGGTCGTCGACGAGGATCCCGCGGTCGACGGCGATGCCGGCACGCTCGGCGAGCTCGGTCGAGGGCACGACACCGACGCCGATCACGACAAAATCCGCGGGAAGCCTCTCGCCATCGTCGAGCACAACGGCATTCGACTCGATCGATGCGGGCTTTCGGCCGAGCCGGAATCGGACGCCCTTCGATTCGTGCAGCGACCGGATGAAGTCGCCCACCTCACGGCCGAGGACCATCTCCAGCGGTCGCTGTTCGGGTCCGACGACGGTCACATCGAGCTCACGCGCGCGCATGGACGCCGCGACTTCGAGCCCGATGAAGCCCGCTCCGATGACCACAACGTGTGCGCCCGGCTTCGCCGCTTCGATCAGGCCCTTGCTGTCGTCGAATGTGCGCAGGTAATGGACGTGCGGCGAGTTCGCGCCGGGGATGTCGAGGCGACGGGGCGACGCTCCGGTGGCCAGGACGAGTTTGACGTAGGAGAGTTGCTCGCCGCCTCGCAGCGCAATGGACTTCGCGCCGGTGTCGATCGATTCGACGTCCGCGCCGAGCCGCAATTCGATGCGCTGCTCCTCGTACCACTCGGCCGGCTGCAGCGGGATCCATTCCTCCGGCGCATGGCCGGCGAGGTAATCCTTCGACAGGTTCGGCTTGTCGTACGGCAGCGAGTTCTCCCGGCTGATCAGGATGATCCGGCCGGAGTGGCCTTCCTGGCGAAGCGTCTGCGCCGCGAAGATGCCGGCGGCACCGGCGCCGATGATGACCACGGACGCTCCATCACCACGCCGCGCGGGGACGTGCGTCGCTCCACTCTTTTCACGGACGAACACCTTGTCGCCTTCCCGCTCCACCTTCCAAACATCGAGCGGGCGCATGGCCGGTGCGCGCAGGGCGTCGCCGGTCCGCAGATCGAAACAGGCGTGATGCCACGGGCAGCGCACCGTGTCGCCGACGACGATCCCTTCGGCGAGCGGGCCGGCGTAATGGGTGCACGTGCCTGCGACCGCGAAAACCTCGTCGCCGCGGCGCGAGACGAGCACGGCCTCGCCGTTGCTCGTCCCGGCGATCATCCCGCCGTCGGGAATCTCGGATAGGGCGATCCCTGCTGCGAAATCAGTCGGCATGGATCAACCGGAGGAATTCAGAACGCGCGTTGGCGTCGTTCCGCAGAACGCCGCGCATGGCGGAAGTGATCATATCCGTGCCCGGCTGCTTCACGCCGCGGCACCCCATGCAGAGATGATGGGCGCGGATCACAACCGCGACGCCCTTCGCGTCGAGATGGGTCTCGATGGCGTCGGCGACCTCGCGCGTCAGCCGCTCCTGGATCTGCAGCCGCCGCGCGAAGCAATTGACTACGCGCGCGATCTTGCTGATGCCGACGACTTTCCCCGGCAGATATCCGATCGAGGCCGTGCCGTAGAACGGCAGAAGGTGATGCTCGCACGTGGAGTAGAACGACACGCCCGTGAGCACGACCATCTCGTCGCAATCCTCCTCGAACGTGGTGCCGAGGATCTCGGACGGATCTTCGCGGTAACCGGCCGTCATCTCGCGCCAGGCCCGGACGACGCGTCCGGGCGTGTCGAGCAATCCGTCGCGTGACGGATTCTCGCCGACAAATCGAAGGATCGTCGACACCGCTTCTTCGGCGTCGGTTTCGGAGACGAAGGATTCTCTGATGATGAGTTGTTCGCGCACGTCAGATTAGATGACGGGCGGGGGAAAAACGTGACATCGAGCCATCACCATTTCCTACGAAGCGGATCGTGGCGACGATCGTCCGGACTGGCCTCCGGGTCGTCGCTGAACTCCTCGTAGTTTTCGTCGAAGTCTTCGGGCCTCTGGGTCAGCGTTTCTTCCTGATCGAACGCCACTTGCCCGCTCGGGGAATGGCTCTGCTCGTCATCGGATCCGCGATGGTTCTGTCCGGGTCGCATGAGGGAGAGGGTTGCAACGGCTGTACCCGGTCACTCTCCTTCCAGAAGAGCGGCATGAGCGAAATTGCCCACGACGGCGGGCCGGATATTCCAGATCTCGCGGGCGTACTCGGAAATGGTGCGGTCCGAAGAGAACTTGCCGACGCGGGCGATGTTGAAGAGCGACTTGCGAAGCCATGAGATGCGGTCGCGGTAGGCGACGTCGACCCGGTCCTGGGCATCGATGTACGGTTGCAGGTCGGCCAGATGCACGTACTCGTCGCGCGTCGAGAGGAGTTTCGCCAGCAACGGACGGAAGAGGTCCTTGTCGCCGCGCGAGAAATGTCCCGATGCGATCGAATCGACCACGCGCCGCAGGGATCGATTCTGGTTCAGGAACGTCTGCGGGTCGTAGCCGCGCGCGACCAGATCGGCGACTTCGTCGGCGCGAAGGCCGAAGATGAAGATGTTCTCGTCGCCGACTTCCTCGCGGATCTCGATGTTCGCGCCGTCGAGCGTTCCGATCGTCACCGCGCCGTTGAGCGCCAGCTTCATGTTGCCGGTGCCCGACGCTTCCTTCCCCGCCGTGGAGATCTGCTCCGACACCTCCGCCGCCGGCATGATCGCCTCGGCCAGCGTGACGCGGTAGTCGGGGAGGAAGACGACGCGGATGATGTCGCGCGTGCGCGGGTCGGCGTTGATCACCTCGCCGATCGAGTGGATCAGCTTCATGATCAGCTTGGCCGTGTAGTAGCCGGGCGCTGCCTTGCCGGCGAAGATGAACGTGCGCGGCTGCAGCGGCGGCACGCCGTCCTCGACGACGCGCCAGTAGCGATGAATGACGTGCAGCGCGTTGAGCAGCTGGCGCTTGTACTCGTGGATGCGCTTCACGTGCACGTCGAACATCGACAGCGGATCGACGGAGGTTCCGGTCAGCTCTTTCGTCAGACGCGCCAGCGCGACCTTGTTGCGACGCTTCACCGCTTCCAGCCGGTCGAGGAGGGAAGGATCATCCGCGAACATCTCCAGCTTGCGGAGCTGATCGAGATCGGTGATCCAGTCGTCGCCGATCGTCTTGGTGATCAACGCGGACAGCGGACGGTTGGCGTGCAGCAGCCAGCGCCGGGGCGTGACGCCGTTCGTCTTGTTGTTGAAGCGATTCGGGTAGAGCTTGTAGAACTCCGGCGCAAGCGTCGTGGTGATCAGCTTCGAATGCAGCGCCGCGACGCCGTTCACCGAGTGGCTGCCGGCGATGGCCAGATTGGTCATCCGCACTTCGGCGCCGGCGATGATCGACACGCGCTGCTGCATCGGCAGGTCGCCGGGAAAGCGCCGCTCGACTTCGGCCAGCAGGCGGCGGTTGATCTCCTGAATGATCTGCAGATGGCGGGGCACCACTTTCGCCATCAGCTCGACCGTCCATCGCTCCAGCGCTTCCGGCAGAAGCGTGTGATTCGTGAAGCCGAGGCTGTCGACGGTGATGGCCCAGGCGGTCTCCCACGGCAATCGCTCCTCGTCGACGAGAATGCGCATCAGCTCCGCGACCGTAAGCGCCGGATGCGTGTCGTTGAGCTGAATGGCGACTTTCGACGCGAACTGATCGAGCGAGTCGTGCCCCTCCTGGTACCTCTTCATGATGTCGCGCATTGAACACGCCACGAGGAAGTACTCCTGCAGCAGGCGCAGCTCGCGGCCCGAGGCCACCACATCCGACGGATACAAAATCTGCGAGATCGCCTCGGTCGCGATCTGGCCCTGCACGGCGCGAATGTAATCGCCGCTGTTGAAGATGCCGATGTCGAACTCGTCGGAGGAGCGCGCGGAGAAGAGACGCAACACGTTGACCGTGCGGCCGCCGTAACCGACGACCGGCATGTCGTGCGGCACGCCGATGAGCAGCTTGAAATCGGTCCACTTCGGCGCGTAGCCGCCCTTCGAGTCGTTGAGATGAGCGATCGTTCCGTAGACCGGGATCGTCACCGCCTCGTCCAGCCGCTCGATGATCCACGGCGTTCCACCGGACGACCAGTGATCGGGCTTCTCGTGCTGATAGCCGTTGACGAACGTCTGCTTGAAGAGGCCGAACTCGTAATTGATGCCGTAGCCGAAGCCGGGATAGTCGAGCGTGGCCAGCGAGTCGAGAAAGCATGCGGCCAGGCGGCCGAGACCGCCATTACCGAGGGCGGCATCGGACTCGAGCGACTGCAGCTCCTCGAGATCGGCGCCGAGCTCCGAGACGATCGCCCGGGCCTCGTCGTAGATGCCGAGGTTCGTCAGGTTGTTGCCGAGGAGACGGCCGACGAGGAACTCCATGGAGAGGTAGTAGACGCGCTTGGCGTCCTGCTCGCGGTAGCGGCGCTCGCTCTCGCGCATGGCGTCGAGCAGCGGACGGCGCACGGCCACCGAGAGCGCGAGAAGGCGCTCCCGATCCGATGCGTCGTGCCACAGCTTGCCGCGCGAGTAGCGGAGAAAGACCTCAATGCCTTCGCGGAGGGAGATGTACTGGCGGCTGGGGTCCACATCCGAGGCCCGAGGCCTGTGGCCCGAGGCCTGATTCATGCCGCACGAACTCCGAATTTGTCGGCGACGCTCACGATGGCCTCGACCGCGCGGTCGAGATGCTCGCGGCTGTGCGCCGCGCTGATCTGGCAGCGCAGGCGGGCCTGCCCCTGCGGCACGACCGGAAATCCGAATCCCGACACGTACACGCCGCGCGCGAGCAGCTCCGCCGACATCGAGATCGCCTTGGCCGTGTCGCCGATCATGATGGGCACGATCGGATGAATCCCTTCGCGCACGGTGATGCCCTTTGACGTTAATTGCTGCCGAAAATACATCGTGTTATCTCGTAGCTTTTTCACGAGACTGTTGTCCTTCTGCAGCAGATCGAATGCAGCGAGCGAGCCCATGACCACCGCTGGAGGCAACGTGTTCGAAAATAGATACGGACGCGACTTCTGGCGGAGGTAGTCGATCAGCACCTTCGGCCCGGTCGTGAATCCGCCGTGCGAGCCGCCGAGGGCCTTGCCGAGCGTCGAGGTGTAGGCGTCGATCTTTCCGAACACGCCGAGCTCCTCGGCTGTGCCGCGGCCCGTTTTTCCCAGAACGCCTGTCCCATGCGAGTCATCGACGACCAGAAACGAGTCGAACTCGCGCGCCAGCTTCACCATTTCCGGCAACGGCGCCAGCGAGCCTTCCATCGAGAACACGCCATCGGTCATCACTAGCCGGTTGCGGGCATCGCCCGTCGCTTCCAGTGCACGGCGCAGGTCCGCCATGTCGCGGTTCTTGAAGCGCTCCTTCCGCGCCTTCGCCAGACGGATGCCGTCGATGATCGAGGCGTGATTCAGCTCGTCGGAGACGATGGCGTCGTTCTCGAGCGCCACGGTCTGGAACAGCCCTTCGTTCGCATTCCAGCATGACCCGTACAGAATCGAATCCTCGGTTCCGAAAAATTCGGCGATGCGCTGCTCGAGCTTCCGATGGATCGTCTGCGTCCCGCAGATGAAGCGCACCGAGGCGAGGCCGTACCCGTAGTCGCGCTCCGCTTTCTCGGCTGCCTCGATGATGGCCGGGTGATCGGCGAGCCCGAGGTAGTTGTTCGAGGTCAGCATGATGACCTCGCCTTTGCCTTCGATCTCGACGACGGCACCTTGCGGCGACTTGATCAGCAGCTCGCGCTTGAGAGTGCCGGATTGGGACATCTGTTCGAGTTCGGACGCCAATGTCGATAGCAATGTCATGGATGTTCAGTGCTCCTGGCGGGGTTCGGGGTTCGGGGTTCGGGATTCGGGATTCGGGGTTCGGGATTCGGGATTCGGGATTTGACATCCGAATCTCGGTTCTCGGTTGCCGGTTCTCGGTTCTCGGTTCTCGGTTGCCGGTTCTCGGCTCGCGGTTGTCGGTTGTCGGCTGTCGGTTCTCAGTTCTCGGTCCTCGGTTCTCGGTCCTCGGTTCTCGGTTCTCGAATCTCGGTTCTCAGTTCTCGGTCCTCGGTTCTCGGTCCTCGGTCCTCGGTTCTCGGTTCTCGGTCCTCGGTTCTCGGCCCTCGGTTCTCGGTTCTCGAATCTCGGTTCTCGAATCTCGGTCTCCCAATCCTCATTTACCAATCCCAATCCCAATCCCCTATCCCGAGTCCCGAACCCCGAACCCCCAACCCCGAATCCCGCAAGCATTAGACTGCAGCCGTAACGCCGTGTCCGACATTCGCGTAACGAGCTGGATCGAGCTGCAGGAAGCGGTCTTCGACAATTCCTGGCAGAAAGGCATCTCCCGCTTTCGATCGAACTACGTGTTTCGCGGCGCGCCGCGCGTGTCCCACGGTCTGGCCACGAGCCTTCAGACCGGCGGATTCGTCGATTACGAGCGGCATCTCCTGACCAGCTTCCGCAAATACGCCGTGGGGAGCGCGGTGCACGGCGACTCGGTCTGGAACTGGATGTCTCTCGGCAAGCATCACGGCCTGCCGACGCGCCTTCTCGACTGGACCTACTCCCCGTACGTGGCGATGCACTTCGCCACGCACGATTTTCGTACCTTCGACGAAGACGGCGCGATCTGGTGCGTCGATTACCGGAAAACGAACGAGATGCTTCCGAAGCGGCTGCGGGAAATGCTCGACGAGTCGGCCGTGAACATCTACACCACCGAGATGCTCGAGCGTGTTGCCACCACGATGGAAGAATTCGACGCCATGGGCAGGAACGAATTCGTCCTCTTCTTCGAGCCGCCGTCGCTCGACGAGCGCATCGCCAATCAGTTCGCGCTCTTCTCACTGCCGTCGAACGCCGAGCTCCGGCTCGATCATCTGCTGGCTGAGCGCGAAGGCGCGTACCACCGGATCGTCTTTCCCGCGGACCTGAAGTGGGAGGTCCGCGACAAGCTCGATCAGGCGAACATCACCGAGCGGGTGCTGTTTCCCGGTCTCGATGGTTTGTCACAGTGGCTGAAGAGGTATTTCACGACGAGGTTGTGAGCTGGTCGAGGACAGTTGCAACGTCCCTCGTTTGAGCCCACATTGTCAGGACCATGGGCCGCGTAGAAACCGTCCAGAACCCCCTCCCCCTCGCCGCCGCCCTCCAGCCGGAGGACGTGAAGGCGATCCGCTACAAATTGAATCAGTCGCAGGCGGATTTCGCGATGATGATCGGCGTCAGCATCGCCACGCTCCAGGCGTGGGAGGAAGGACGCCACCATCCGGACGGACCGGCGCAGGCGCTCCTTCGCGTTGCCGCGAAAAATCCCAGGATCGTGGCCAAGGCCCTCGGCCGGGCGTGAGTTCATCCTGAGCCGCGAAGCATGCCCTGAGCGAAGCGAATGGCGGCGAAGGATCTGCACGGCGGGCAACGTCTCCCGCCACCGAGATCCCCCGCGCTCTCCGGCGCTCAGGATGACGGCTTGGTCCGCATCGTCAGCAAGAGCCAGATCACACCGAAGGTGATGGCCATGTCGGCCACATTGAAGATACCGGTGTGCAGCGGCCCCGCCTGGAGGTAGAGAAAGTCGGTCACGCGCCCGCCGCGGGCCATGCGATCCATCAAATTTCCGAAGCCGCCGCCGATGATCGCCGCGGCCGCGATGGTCTCGCCACGCTTCTCGATCGACCCGCGGACGACTGCGATCGTGAACATGACGAGCAGCACCGCGACGAACACGCCGAAGATCAGCGCCTTTGCCCACGGCGGAAGATTGGCGCCGAGGCTGAGGAACGCGCCGGTGTTTTCGGTGTGCAGGAGAGTGAAGAGTCCGCCGGCGAAGATCTGCGGCGGACCGACGAACGTGCGCACGAGGGCCTTCGTCCCCTGATCGAGCGCGACGATGACGGCGAGCACGCCGAAGAACAGGATCAGTCGCTGGCGCTGGTGCACGTCACTGATGATCGTTTCGCCTCGTTCACGTAGGACTCGAAATCGGGAGCGACCAGCCGCGTGACCGGCGCATAGGTCCCGCTCTCACCGGAAACCACGTTCCCCTCGACACGAAATGTGAGATGGGGGTGATCGCAGAGCGGCTCGGGACCGGCAACGCGTGCACTGCGGAGGATTTTCTGCCGCGTGGCGGTGACGACAGCGCCGCTCTGTTTCCAGACGCCCACCGCAACAACCTGCGGACCGGTCGACGCGATGTAGACCGTCGTGTCGGGCTGCTCGATGAGACGGCAATGACGCTCGACGAATTCGCCGCTGCTGCGAAAGACGACGATCGTCGCCAGCACCGTGCGCACGTTTGCATCGCGCGGCGTCACCCACTCCCCTTCGATCCGCCAGAGCTGACGGTCGGTCGGAACCGGATTCCGCTTGCAGGCGGCGAGCAGGACGATCGCAACAGAAAGGACAAGGAGACGCTTCATCGTCTGGGCCGCAACGCAGGGAGCAGCGGAAGGGCGGCGAGCAGGATCAGCCATCGGGCGTGCATCATCGCGTAACGGGCCACCGAGAACGGCATCGACGACAGAAATCGCGACGCCTCGGCATCATTCGCGTGCGGCGCGAACGCGGCGCCGCCGATGGCGAACTGTCCGGCGACCGCCAGCCCGCCGAGGGCCGCGTGCAGCGCGAGAGCGCCGCCACCCACCGCCCAGATTCCGATGGCGCCGCCGCCGACGGCGAAAATCCCGAGAGCGAGGCCGGCGATTGGGATGATGCCGACGGCCAGGCCACCGAAGGCGATCGCTCCGACGGCGAGGCCTCCCACGGCGATCAGATGACCGATGGCGATGTCGCCGAGAGCAATCCAGCCCCGGGCAACGCCGCGTGGAGTGGCCGGATCGGCGACGCGGATGTCGATCAGCGGCGATCCCAGAATCTCGAATGACGAGGTGTACCGCATCGGGCCAACGTTACCACCACGCTCCCGGATTTTGGTATGGTCGCGCGCCATGGCAACAGCGAAAGAGCAGTTCCTCGAGAGCTTCGACCGCGAACACTCCATTACGATGCGCGTCCTGCGGGCTTTCCCGGCGGACAAGGCGGACCTGCGGCCGCATCCGAAGTTGAAGACCGCCCGCGAGCTGGCCTGGGTCTTCGCGCTCGAGCGCGCACTGGGCATGGCCATCTGGAACGATGAATTCGCGAAGAGGGCGCCATCGGGCACGCCGCCCAAACCACCGGAGAAGTGGAGCGACGTTCTCGCGGCCATCGAGAAGGCGCATCAGGATTTTCGGGCGGTGATCGCATCGGCCTCCGACGCCACGCTGTCGGGGAAGGTGCATTTCTTCACCGCCCCGAAGACGATGGGAGAGACTACGCGCATCGACTGGATCTGGTTCCTGCTCCACGACGAGATCCATCATCGCGGACAGTTCTCGATCTACATGCGATTCACGGACGCGAAGCTGCCCTCGATCTACGGGCCGACGCGGATGAGCCGTGGATCTAGTGTGGCGTGTCGCAAATAGACCGGCTTTCGTTGCGGGCGCCGCGGGGCCAGATGCGAGGCACCGCGACGAAGGCGATGCGGGACATCGTCGAGGAGCGGCAACGAAGCAAATGGCCCCTCGCCGCCCGCAACCCTTCGGGCTGGTGAACGTCGGCCTATTGCGACACGCCACACTAGGGACGCCAGGACACGGGGACGGGTGGACTCGCCGTGCCGCACTCCGTGTTCTCGAGTCCTCGTGTCCTCTCACATCACCATATCCCCTTGCGGCGCGCCCCCGCTTCGCGGATCGCGGTCGGCGAACGCGCGGATGGCCTCGACGTTCTGGAATCCCCGCGGCAGCTTGAGACCGCGCTGCGCGCGCTTGCCGACATAATTCTGCAGGTCGTCGCCCTTGAGGTTCGTGAAGCGCTTGCCGGCGTGCACGACGAGCGCACCGTCCTCGCCGATGACCGCCGTGGAGACGACTTTCTCCGGCGCGATCGGTGTGCGGTGGATCTTGATGGTCTGCACGCCCTTACCGCGCGCAAGCTGGGGCAGCTCGGCGATCGGGAACAGAAGAAGTTTCCCCTCGCTCGTCGCCGCGGCGACGAGATCATCGGGCGAGTACACGCGCTGCGGCCGCAGCAGCTTCGCTCCCTCGTTCACGTTCACGACGGCCTTTCCCGCCTTGCGATCGGTGACGAGATCTTCGAACCGCACGACGAAGCCGTAGCCGTCGTCGGTCGTGAGCAGCCACAGATCATCGTTCTCGCCCATCATCACGCCGACGAAGCTCGAGCCGGGTGGCGGCTGCAGCGATGACGACAGCGGCTCGCCGTGGCCTTTCGCCGACGGCAGCTCGTGCGCGGGCAGCGCGTACGTGCGGCCGGTCGAGTCGATGAACAGCGCCAGCTGATTGCTGCGCCCTTTCGCCGCGGCGAGAAACGCGTCGCCGCTCTTGTACTGCAGCCCCTGCGAATCGAGATCGTGGCCTTTGCCGGCGCGGACCCATCCGCGCTCGGAGAGGACCACGGTCACCGATTCCGAGGGAATCAGAGCCGCGGCATCCAACGCCTTCGCCGCTTCGCGCTCGACGATCGGCGAACGGCGGCGGTCGCCGAACTCCTCGCCGTCGCGAATGAGCTCGTCGCGCACCTGTTTCCGCAGCAGTTTCTTCGATCCGAGGATCTTCTCGAGATTGGCGCGCTCTTCGGCGAGCCTGGCCTGCTCGCCGCGGATCTGCATTTCCTCGAGGCGGTTGAGGTACCGCAGCTTCAACTCCAGAATCGCCTCCGCCTGCGGATCGGAGAGCTTGAAACGCTTCATCAGCACCGGCTTCGGCTCGTCCTCGCGGCGGATGATCTTGATCACCTCGTCGACGTTGAGATAGGCGATGAGGTAACCGTCGAGGATGTGCAGCCGCGAGTTGACCTGATCGTACCGATGCTGCAGGCGGCGGCGGACGGTCTCGATCCGGAACTCGAGCCATTCCAGCAGGAGCTCGCGGATCGAGTACAGACGCGGCCGGCCGTCGAGCCCGATCATGTTCATGTTCACGCGGTACGTGCGCTCGAGATCGGTCGTGGCGAAGAGATGCGTCATCAGCTCGCCGGTATCGACGCGGTTCGAGCGCGGCACGATGACGATGCGCGTCGGGTTCTCGTGGTCCGACTCGTCGCGGATGTCCTCGACCATCGGCAGCTTCTTGGCCTGGATTTGTTGCGCAATCTGCTGCATGACCTTGCTGCCGGAGACCTGGAACGGCAGCGCGGTGATGACGACGTCGCCGTCCTCGATCTCCCATTTCGCCCGCTGGCGGATCGAGCCGTTGCCGGTCTTGTACATCTCCCGGATCTCCGACAGCGGCGTGATGATCTCCGCCTCGGTCGGAAAGTCGGGACCTTTGACGTGCTTCGTGATCTGGGCGATGTTCAGGTCGGGGTTGTCGAGGAGCTCGATGCACGCGCTGACCACTTCACGCAGGTTGTGCGACGGGATGTCGGTGGCCATGCCGACGGCGATGCCCGATGCGCCGTTGAGCAGGACGTGCGGGAGGCGGGACGGCAGGAGCTTCGGCTCGCGCAGCGTGCCATCGAAGTTCTGCCCCCACTCGGTCGTCCCCTGCTCGAGCTCCGACAGGAGCGTCTGCGAGAACTTGGTCAGGCGCGCCTCGGTGTAACGCATGGCCGCGAACGATTTCGGATCGTCAGGCGAGCCCCAGTTCCCCTGCCCCTCGATCAGCGGGTAACGCATGGAGAATGGCTGCGCCATCAGCACCATCGCCTCGTAGCAGGCGCTGTCGCCGTGCGGATGAAACTTGCCGATGACATCGCCGACCGTACGCGCCGATTTCTTGAACTTGGCGGCGTTCGAGAGCCCGAGCTCCGACATGGCGTAGATGATTCGACGCTGGACCGGCTTCAGACCGTCCGCGATGTGCGGCAGCGCGCGGTCGAGAATGACGTACATCGAGTAGTCGAGGTACGCCTTGCGCGTGAATACCGAGACCGGAATCTGCTCGACGTCGGGAACGGTGGGAGGCGGAGGAGTCAGCGGGAGCTGATTCTGTCGCGTTTTTTTGCTGGCCATCTGTCGCCGCCATCGTATTCTCTGGTTGTGTCCAGTGAAAAGAAGATCGTCGAAGAGCTCGACGAGATCGCGAATACGACCGACGCCGAGGCGGTGCGCAAGGTCTTCGACGCGCACAACGCGATGTGGGCGGCGATCCTGGCGACCGTATTCACCCTCGTCGACTTTGCCCTGTTCGGATACGGCGCATCCAAAAAGTCGGCGCCACCCCTTGCATGGCTCATCGCGCTGGTGATGCTCATGGCGTCGGCGACGATGGCCTGGATCACCACCGAGCTGGCGAATCCAAAACGCTTGCGCCACAAGCCCGCGAAACTCGTATCCCGGAACCTCACCCAGTGGATTTTCGGATACCTGTTCCTTCAGTTCGCGACTTTCGGATATGCCGGCGGACCGAGGAGCACCGTGATCTGGTCCTCGATCCTTCCATGGATGATCCTCGGCTTTCGATTGTCATGGCAGCGGCGCTTCACGTTCCTCGCCGGAATCGCGGCGCTCACCGTCGTGCTGGTCCTCCAGCGTTCCAACATCAAGCCACCCGAATTCACGGCCCTCGGAAGCGGATACGCGCTGGCGATGGCGGTCGGCTCATTCAACAGCCTCCGCGTGAGGAACAAGACGATCGCCGACTTCTCGGTGCGCCGCGCGTCGGCGCGCGAACAGGTGCGCATGCGCGACGAGCTTCGTTACGCGCGGGAGCTGCAGCTGAGCATGCTGCCCGATGCTCCGCCGGACCTGCCGTGGGCCGATATTGCCGCGATCTCGATTCCGGCGACGGAGGTGGGCGGCGACTACTTCGAGTACATCGATGTCGACGGCTCGCTCGCGGTCATCTGCGGAGACGTCGCCGGCCACGGCCTGTCCAGCGGGATCACGCTCTCCGTGCTTCGCGGGGCGATCATCCTGCTGCGGCAGTCGCTCACCAATCCGGCCGCGGTGCTGGAGCGATTGCACGATGTCGTCGCCGAGAGCAGCCGCAGGCGGACGATCGTCACGATGACCGCGGCCCTGTTCGACCCGAAATCGCAGCGGGCGACGATCGCCAGCGCCGGACATCCTCCGGTGCTGGTGCGCCGTCAGGGAACTGTCGAAAGCATCGAGCTTTTCGGTCCGCCGCTCGGAGCACGGCGCACGGAACGGATCCCGCAGCGGGAAGTGGCGTTCGAGCGCGGCGATGTTTTCGTCCTCCACAGCGACGGGATCTACGAGACGACGAATGAGGCCGGCGAACAGTTCGGACTCGACCGTTTCGCCAAGACTCTGGCGACGAGTGACGGATCGGCGATCGAGATCCGCGATGAAGTGCTGCGCAGCGTCGAACAGTTTCGCGGCAACGCCACAGCCGACGACGACGTGACGCTTGTCGTGGTGAAGATGCGATAACCCTCACCCGGCGCCACGCGCCACCCTCTCCCGCCACGCGGGAGAGGGTGTGGGACTATTTCGCTGCGACGTACGTCGGCGCGGTGGTGATCTGATCGATCACCGATCCGTACGCGGTGACGCTTCCATCGCCGCCCACCACGCGTACGCTGACGCGCGCATTGTAGACGCTTCCCAGTCCGAACTCGGCAAGACCGAACTGACGGAACTCGTTCGCCGCGAGCGGCACTTCGATCGTCGGTGTCACCTTCGAGTCGGGAAGGATCACCGAGATCTCCACCGTCGCCGGTTTGCCGGTCATCTCGGCGAGGCCGACATTCGTCCGGTAGCGCACCGAGTCCTCGACCTGGAGGATGTTCAGCGCCTGACCGGCCTTGTTGATCGCATCGTTGAGCGTCGCTCCCGGAACGAACTGGCCGAGGGTGCCGTCCGCGGTCTGGTTGTAGGTGCGGGCGGTGATGATCAGTTGCGAGTTGTTCGACGTGTTCACATGCACGGCGCCGCCGGTGTTCGACAACCCGAACGTCGTCTGCAGGATGTTGTCGAGGACCTTCACCTCACCGGTGTTGATGCTCACGGTCGCGAAGAACGGCAGGGCGCCCGCGCCTGTCGGGTAGTACGCCAGCTCCGCTGACTGCGTCGCCGAGCCGGCGTTGAAGATGCGCACGTCGCTGCGCCAGCTGGCGGCGCCGTTGTTCAGATCGGCAACTCCCGGGACGACGTACAGTTGCGCGGTGCCGGTCCCGAGCGTGCTGCCGGGGACGAACAGCGGATTCTCGCTGGCGTTGTCGATCACCGATGCGTACGCCGTGATCTTTCCGTCGCCGCCGGTCACGCGCACTTCCATGCGGCCGTCGGTCAGCGAGGTGATTCCCTGCTGCGTCAGGAGACCGTTGAGCAGCTTCTGCTCGTTCGCGGCGAGGGTCACCGGAAGATCGAACAGCTTCGAACCCGCGCTGTTGAACATCGATAGGACCACGGATGCCGGTTTGCCCGAAGCCTCGACGAGGCCGAAGTTCGTCCGGTAGTTCGAGGTCTGCGCGATCTGCTGCAGGCTGAGACGATTGCCGGCGCCGATGAACTGCTTCAGCGGAATGCCGGGGATGAACTCGCCGAGGGTTCCCTCTCCGGCGATGCTGTAGGTGCGGCTGGCAACGATGCTCGCCAGCGCACTCTGTCCACTGCTCTTCACCGGCACGACCTGCAGAACGCCGGTGGCGCTGTCTCCGACCTCACCGACGCCGTACCAGTTGTGAATGAGGTCGTCGAGCGCGGTGGTGGCACCCGGGTCGGTCTGAATCGTCGTCTGCTTGACGTCGGACGAGCCGGCAGCCAGGAAGTTCAGCGTGTATGTCATCGCCTGCGAGGACGGGTTGAAGATGCGGACGTCGGACCGCCACTGCGAGTTGAGTCCAACGAGACGGCCGACCGCCGGGACGATGAACGAGTCGTCCGACGCTGAACCCGCATCGACGGGAACGACCGGAGTGACGAGGTTGATCGTGACCGGAGACGACTTGCTCGTGTTGCCCTGCGTGGTGATCCGGCTGTCGGTCAGCGGACTGATCGCGATGATCACGGTCGCGGTGAATGTGCCGTTCGGCAGCTGCGATGGATCGATGTGCAGAGTCAGAGTGATCCCTTCCATCGGCAGGATGCCGCTGGACGGATCGATCCTGGTGATCCACGGACGGTCGGAGGTGGCGCTGAATGCCACACGTTCGCTCTCGCCCGGAATGAAGATCTTCAGAATGACTTCTTCCTTGCTCCCGGCGGGAACGTTGACCACCGGCCGCGTGGTGACCACTGCCGGGACGAGGACAACGCGAAGGACCTTCGAGAACGGACCCGGCGTGGACGAGCAGGCGCTGAACGCACGCACACGGTAGAAGAAGACCTGCGCCTGCACGACCGGCAGATGCGAGTACGACATCGACGCCGACGGCGTCGTCTGCGACGTCGCATTCCGGAAGGCGTCGTTGTCAGCCTCCTGGAACTCGCGCAGGACGACGTTCGGCGATGGATCGACGTCGATGACCTGATAGGTGCGGCCCGCGGACGGCGCGCCGACAACGCCGGCGCGCGGCGCAGCCGGAGAACTGCACACGTTGAACGTGGCGGTCGCGGTCGGGCTCGAGCAATTGCCGGAGATCGCGGTCACCGACCAGGAGACGCCGCCGTTGTCGATCGTGACGTCGAGGAACGTATCCGTCGTCGTGGTGTCGACGATCTTGTTGCCGTTCAGACTGACGACCACGTGATACGACTCGGCGCCGGGAACGCTGCCCCACTGCAATTTCACCGGCGACGGGACATTCGTCGACCCAACCGGCGACTGCAGCACGGGCGCGGCAAGTGTGCACGCTCCCTGACCTGTCCGGAAGCGCACGCACTGCGAAGACAGGCTCGGGCAACCGAAGCGGAGCGCGACAACGCGGACCTCGTAATCAGTGTTCGGATCGAGGCCGCTGTACGCGAAACTCGTTCCGCCGACGGTCGCCACGAGCGTGTTGCAGCCCGTGCCCGCCTTGCCCAGGTAGACCTCGTAGCTGCTCGCGGAAGCGCTGCTCCACGAGATGGTTCCGGACACCGGAACGTCGGACTGTCCGGAGGTCGGAGAAATGATTCCCGGCGTGATGTTCGGACACGACTGTCCGAGGGTCACACTCGATGTGTTGTTCGAGCTGGCCGGGTCGAAATCCGAGGAGCTGACGGTCGCGCTGTTGGAAGCGAACTGCGCTCCCGGCGTGACAGTGAACGTCGAGGTGATCGTCGCCGTGGCGCCCGCTGCGAGTGTGCCGAGCGAGCAAGGGAACGGCGTGCTGCACGCTCCGCCGTTGGAGACGAACACCAGCCGCGACGCCGCGTCGCTGACCATCACGTTCGTCGCGGACGACGGACCGAGGTTCTTGACCGTGATCGTGAACGTCACCGATCCGGTGGTCGGAAGCGCCGGGGGACCCGCCTTCGTGATCGAGAGGTCGGCGATACTGCTCACCGCCGGGGACACGGTGGAGCTGTTGTTGGACGGGAGCGGATCGCTGCTCGTGCTGGAGACACTGGCGGTGTTCGTGACCGTGCCCGTCGCACCGGAGGCCACCGCGAACGTGGAGTTGATCGTGATGATCTGCCCGGGAGTCATCGTGCCGAGCGTGCACGGATAGGCGCTCGAGCACCCACCGCTGTTGGATACGAAGGTCAGTCCGGGCCCGGGGACGTCGGTGACGACGACCCCTGTGGCATCGGACGGACCGAAGTTCTTCACCGTCACCGTGAATGTCGCGTTGCCGCCCGGTGTCACCGGAGTGGAGATCGACTTCGTGACGGCGACGTCGGAATTCGTGGTCACGGCTGCCGAAACGGCTCCGCTGCTGTTATTACCCGGCGTCGGATCGCCGGTGGCGGTTGCCGTGGCGGAGTTCGTGACTGTGCCGGTCGCATTCGAGGCCAGGGCGAACGTCGAGACGATCGTGACGCTGCCGCCGGCGGGGATCGTCGCCAGCGAGCATGGGAACGCGGTCGTGCACGCGCCGCTGTTCGAGACGAACGTCAGTCCTGCTCCCGGTGTGTCGAAAACCGTCACGCCTGGTGCATCGGACGGCCCGGCATTCGACACGACGATGTTGTAGGTGACATTGGTGCCGGCGATGAAGGGCAGGTTCGGTGTCTTGGTCAACGAGACGTCGGACACGGCAACGATGGCGACCGACGCGGAGCTGCTGTTGTTCGCGAGGGCCGGGTCGAAGGTCGTCGAGGAAACGGAGCCCGTGAGCGTCATCGTGCCGGGCTGAGCCGGCGCGGTCGTGGCAATCGTGATCGTGCCCGATCCGGACGACGGCATGGGTGCTGTCGCGGTGCAGGTCGCGGTCGTCGCCGTGTTCGAGCAGGTGAAGCCTGTGCCGGAAGCACTGGTGATCGCGCCGCTGCTCAGAGAGAACGTTGCGGTGGGATTGACCGCCGGATCGGGACCGGCGTTGTTGATGGTCGCGGTGAACGGAACCGCCGATGCCGCGCTTGCCGACGGAGGACCGCTGATGCCGAGGCTGAGATCCGCGGACGGCGTGATGGTCGTGTTGACCGTCTGCGTATCGTTGAGCGAGTTCGGGTCGAGAGGCGCCGTCGCGCTCAGCGCAGCCGTGTTGGTGATCGTGCCGGTGCCGTTTGCGGTGAGCACCAGCGACACGGTGGCGCTGTTTCCATTGGCCAGGCCGGGGAACGTGCACGTGATCGGCGATGTCGTGCCGAGGCATGCTCCCGTGCTGGGCGTTGCCGAGACGAACGTTGCATTCGGGGTGAAGGTATCGGAGATCTGGATGCCTGTCGCGGCGGACGGCCCGAGGTTCGTGACGGTGATCAGATAGCTCGCGTTCTGTCCGTTGGGCACCGAGGGCGGACCGGTCTTCGTCACGCTGATGTCGGCCTGCGGCACGGCAACGAGCTGCACGGAGTTCGCGTTGTAGACGATCTGGAAGAAGCCGTTCGAATACGCGAGGGGCGTGTACGTGAACGTGCCGGTCTGGGAGCCGGTATCGGTGACCACGGTGAACGTGTCGCCATTCGCGGGCGTGTAGCCGGTTGCGAAGGAGGGGATGAGGTTCCCGGCCAGCGATGCGCTTCCGTTGATGGTGACCGCGTCCGACGTGCCGTTGACCGGACCGAGCTTCACGTTCAGCGTGCCGCCGGCTCCCTGTGTGTAGTTGCCACCGGCGAGCGCGAGAGAATGAGTCGTGGTCCCGAAGCCGATCGTGCCGGTGCTGTTGTTGACGCTGATGCCCGCACCGATCGCCAGGCTCGGCGTGCTCGTGTTGACCGTAAAGGGTCCCGTGATGTTGACCGTGCCGATTCCGCCGCCGAACGTCTGTGTGCCGTTGAACAGGTGCCCGCCGCCGAACGTCATGAATCCGCCGGGAGCCGCAAGGGTCCACGTCGCGTTGTTGTGACCCAAACCGCTGCCGCCGGTGAAGCTGTATGTGGCGCCCGTAATCGCGGCGGACGCGGTGCTCGTGTTCGAGAACGGGACGCCGATCGTGAACGGGAATCCGTTGTTGTTCATGATTCCCGAATTCGTCACCAGGCCGCCGCCGCCGCCCGCGATCGAGCTGCCGCCGATGACGGTAAAGCTGTTCGAATTGTTGATCGTGGCTCCGCCGACCATCGTGAGCGTGCCGCCACTGAACCCGATGCTGGAAGTGTTGTTGACCAACTGCCCGTTGAGCGTCATCGCACCGGCTGTTCCGGTGACCGTGAAGATGCCGCCCGGAGTCGTCACATTCGTGATCCCCGCACCATTGAACGCTCCGCCGTCGAAACTCAGCGTGCCGCCGTTGATGCCGCCGCCGATCTGGAGCGTCCCGGTGTTCGCGAGGGTTCCGCCCTGGATGGCGATGTTGTTCGGGCTTCCGGACGTGCTGCTGATGACGGAGTTCCCGGTCAGACCCAGCACGCCGCCGCCCTGGATCCCGACGCTCTGTCCGAAGGCGCCGGACATGTCGAGGGTCACCGCCGAGGGGATGGACGTGTTCACGAAGTAACTGGCGTTCGTCGGCTTGGCAACGTCGCCGGCTGTGACGGTGCTGCCCGGATAAGCACCGCAGGCGACTGCGCCCGGAGGGCCGGCTGAAACGCAGGTCCATGAGGCCCCAGCGGTCCAGTTGACGACTCCTCCGGTTCCGGACTGATACGTCGCCGCGTTGACGGCCGACGTCGTGATGACGAAGACGGTGAGTAGCGAGGCCAGGACCAGGGCGAACGCCACAGCGATCACGAAAACACGGTGCCTCACCGCCGCCAGCGAGTATTTCCGGACAGTCTCAGCCATCAACGTCTCCAGTTACGCCGTCAGCGCCAGAGAGGCGCCACGCGTTATTTGGAAGGATCCAGGATCAACGACGATGGGCGAGATTGTAACTCATCCTTTACTTGCACCCGGTCGGACGACCGTAGGATCCGCAAAGTTATTGCGGCTCAATATAAGTGGCGGCGGCCCGCGAGAGTCCTAAGGAACCTCGCACAAGTTGTTGTTCACGTCGTCCTGAGCCGCGAAGACGGCGAAGGATCTCGAAATCGCAGGCGTTTTCGCATCCTGAGATCCTTCGTCGCGCTTCGCCGACTCAGGATGACGACTTGTGCAGAGGTTCCCTAAAGGATTTCGGCCTTGTTTCCCTCTTCGGTGAGCCATTCCTTGCGATCGGCGGCGCGGCCTTTGGCCAGAAGCATGTCGATCGTCGGGACGGCCTGCTTCTCGTCGAGCGTCAACTGCACAAGACGTCTCGTGTCAGGCGACATCGTCGTCTCGCGGAGCTGCATGGGGTTCATCTCCCCCAGCCCCTTGAACCGCTGGATGTTCACCTTCCCCTTGATCCCCTCGGCCTCGATCCGGGCCAGGATCCCTTCGCGCTCCCGGTCGTCGAGCGCGTAGAAGACGCTCTTCCCGACGTCGATGCGGTAGAGGGGCGGCATGGCCACGTGCACCCGCCCGTCCTCGACGAGCTTGTGGAAATGCCTCACGAACAGTGCGCACAACAATGTTGCGATGTGTGCCCCGTCCGAATCGGCGTCTGCCAGGATGCACACCTTTCCGTAGCGAAGGCCGTCGAGGTTGTCCGATCCGGGATCAACGCCCAGGGCCACGGCGATGTCGTGCACTTCCTGCGACGAGAGAACCTCGCTGGGATCGACTTCCCACGTGTTCAGGATCTTCCCGCGCAGCGGCATGATGGCCTGGAACTCGCGGTCGCGGGCCTGCTTCGCCGAGCCGCCGGCTGAATCGCCCTCGACGAGGAAAAGCTCGGTCCTGCCGAGATCCTGGCTCGTGCAGTCGGCGAGCTTGCCGGGAAGCGCGGGGCCGCTGGTCAGCTTCTTTCGCTCGACTTTCTTCCCCTGCCGCAACCGCAACATCGCCTGCTCGATGGCGATCTTCGCGATCGCCTCGGCGTCGGCGGTGTTCTGGTTCAGCCAGAGCGAGAAGGCGTCCTGCGTCACGCCGGACACGAACGCCGACGCTTCGCGCGATGACAGGCGGTCCTTCGTCTGTCCGGTGAACTGCGGATCGTTCATGCGCACCGACAGGATGTAGCTCACGCGCGCCCACACGTCCTCGGGACTCAGCTTCACGCCGCGTGGCACGAGATTGCGGAACTCGCAGAACTCGCGAATGGCATCGGTGAGGCCCGTTCGGAATCCATTGACGTGTGTGCCGCCCTGTGTCGTCGGAATCAGGTTGACGTAACTCTCGCCGACGATCTCGCCGTCTTCGGCAAGCCAGACCACGGCCCAGTCGACTTCGTGATCGTGTCCTTTGAAGTGCCCTACGAACGGCTTCTCCGGCACGGTCGGCGCTCCGTCGAGCTCCGAGGTCAGGTACGCGGTCAGGCCGTCTTCGTAGTACCACTCCTCGTTGTCCTTCTTGTCGGCCTCGTTCACGAACTTCATGTGCAGGCCGGGCGCGAGCACTGCCTTCGCGCGCATCACGTGTTTCAGGCGCGGGATGTTGAACTTGGTCGTGTCGAAGAATTTCTCGTCCGGCCAAAAACGAACCGTCGTTCCGGTGTTGCGCTTGCCGACCTGGC
This sequence comes from Thermoanaerobaculia bacterium, assembly GCA_035468985.1. Classification (GTDB taxonomy): domain Bacteria; phylum Acidobacteriota; class Thermoanaerobaculia; order Gp7-AA8; family Gp7-AA8; genus DASVHS01. The sequence goes on along the minus strand of DATISF010000055.1, from coordinate 193,730 downwards.
CAACGATCTTCAGCTCCGCCTTCTTCTTTCCGTCGGCAAACCACATGAAGTATTCGTTGGCGTCGCGCCGCACCCACACCTGCAGCTTTTTCGAGAGCGCGTTGACGACGGAAACGCCGACGCCATGCAGACCGCCGGAGAAGCGATAGTTCTTGTCGGAAAACTTCGCGCCCGCATGCAGACGCGTCAGGATCACTTCGACTCCCGACACACCTTCCTTGGCGTGCTTGTCGACAGGCATCCCTCGCCCGTTGTCGGTGACGGAGACCGACCCGTCTTCGTGCAGCGTGACGACGATCTCGTCGCAGAACCCGGCGATGGCTTCGTCGGCGGCGTTGTCGATCACCTCCTGCGCGAGATGGTTCGGCCGTTCGGTGGTCGTGTACATCCCCGGGCGCTTGCGCACCGGCTCCAGCCCGGTCAGGACTTCAATTGCTGAGGAATCGTAGGTCGAGGTCATCCGGGCGAGAGGATAGCTCAGTGGTGCTGGATCTCGTGTAGGAGCGGCCTCGGCCGCCGTCGCGCGGTGGCGCGCGACGCTGCACGCTCAAGGCTTCGCCAGCGGATCGAACGACCGAAACGCCTCGCGCAGTTGATCGTCACTGAGCTTGTCCACCTGCGAAAGCATCGGCCTCGACGGATCGACACCGGAGATCTCGGCCTGGTGCGCACGCATCCACGCCGACAGGGCCTTTCCGATGCGCCTGTTCGCGACGCCGTGCGGAGAGGTCGCAGGCAGCTTCCCTCCGATCGACTCCGCGGCCTTTCTCGGCGCTGGACTCAGCTCCACTTCGGAGAGCTTTGCCCGGAACTCGAGCTCCGGTGATGACTTCAGCTGATCGTATTTCTTGTCGATGGCATGGCGCCCTTCGTGTGCCCAGATGGAAGACGCGAAGACATCGCGCGTCACGCGATCGACGAACGCCTCGCGCAATGCATCCCCGGTCAGTCCCCGGCCGCGCAACTGGTCCAGGACTCCGTCGCGATATTGCCGGTCCAGGCGCATCACCACGCCGGGCGGCATCTGATCGGGATCGAGCGCCACCCGTTCATCGTCGTGCCGCGATTCATCGGCGATCAGTTCGTCCTGCTGTTTCCGAAACGCCGGATTGGTCGACAGCACCCAGGCCATGCCCGGTCCCATCGCATACAGGGGACGGATTTGGACGATGCCGCCGTCGCTCCACCCGCCGTCGCCGCCGCGGCCCTCCAGAGTCCAGGCCGCAAACCCGTTCGAGACGATGCCGTCGAGCGAAACGAACCGCAGCGACGCCGTGCGTCCGTATTGCGACACCTGACGTTCCTCCTCGATGACGCGGTGCCCGTAGTGCAGGTCGAAGATTCCCTGGGTCGTTCCGAGCTTGACGACCGCTCCGAACCGCCGGTCGACCTCCTTCTGCGCCGCTTCCTCGGAATAGCGCGGACGTTGCCCTTCGAACGAAAGCTTCTCCCACAACGAACGCCCGGCGGAATTGATCAGCGTTCGCAGGTCCTCCGGCTTCGCCTGACGAAGAGCGACCTTGCGGTAGTACTCGTCTGTGGCGGCGGCAACATCACGGATCGTCATCGCATATGCCACGACGTCGTTGATGCGCGCGTCGTCCGCGGCAAGAGGCTGTTTCGCGCACGGATCACGAAGCACGAGCATCGCCTCGGTGAAGAAGCGCGAGTCGGCGAGCGCGAGACCGACGGCACGTCGTTGGGCGGCCGGAGCATCGACACCGCCCCAGGCCGGCAACTGCGTGGCCAGAGTCGTGTCAGGAACGGCGAGCAGCGACGATTGCGATGTGGGTCCGTAGTATCCGCGCCACGCGGTCAGGGCGCCAGGACCTTCGTTCGACAGCAGCGCGATGTCGAGCTGCGCGCGGGCGACGACTGGCGAATATCCCGCAACCTGCACGATCGCGTTCATCTCCTTCGCCGCGACGGCGAGCGAATCGGGATCGGAGGTGCAGCGTCCTTCGAGCCGCGCGCGCATCATTGGCTCGATGATCGCGGACGCATAAACGAGGGCCGCTCGTGAACGGTCCAGCGGCCGCGTGGCGAGAGCCATCGCGCGCGCTGCCAATTCGCGCTCTGCCGTGAAATCGCTGCGAAGCTCAGCAGCCATCCGTGCTCGTTCGGTCCACGCGTTCGCCCACTCCTCGCCGTCTTCGCGGACGAGCTGGAGATCGCGCTCGGCCGTGGCCGCGTCGTGACGGATTCGCCAATCGATATTGGCCAGGCGGATTGCAGCGAGGTCGCGTCGCTTCGGATCGGGATCGTTCGCCGCCCCGGCGCGATACAGATCGGCCGCGCGGACGAAATCGTAGTTCGCTGCAGCCACGGCTGCGGCTTCGAACGGCGACGGGGCCGGAGTGGCCGCGGCGCTGAAGATCAGCAGTGAGGCAAGGATCGCCAGCATGTCCGGAGCGTATGCGCGACAGCGATGAGAAGTCTTGAACGCGATTAGCTTCGCGGAACGCTCTTCGCGCGCCGGAACCCCGCGGGAGTCGTCCCCGTGAGCGACCGGAACGTTCGCGTCATGTGGCTCTGATCGGCAAATCCCGCTTCGGCGGCGGCCTCGCGCAGCGAGAGTCCGCAGCGGATGCGGTTCTGCGCGTGCCGGACGCGCAGCTCGCGGATCATCTCGCCGACGGTGCGTCCGAAATGGCGCCTGAATGCGCGCGCCAGGTGCACGGGATGGACGTCGGCAGCCGAGGCGAGCGATGCCAGCGTCAACGGATCTTGAAATCGCGATTCGATTTCGTCGCGCACCCCGCACAGCCAGGCCGGGGCGCGATCCGCGGTCCGCGACCGTGACAGCTCGCCGAGGAGCTCGAGCATCAGACCCTCGGTGACGATCGCAGAGACTCCATCGGGCGAGCGCAATTCACGCGCGGTGCGGGCGATGATCGCCGAGATCGCGCTCGAAGCCGCAACGACCGGCGTCGCCAGCGCCCGATCGAAACGACAGCGCCAATCTCTGTCGATATGGATATTCAGGCAGCGCGTCGCCGCGGAGAACTCGTCGGCGTGAATCTCTCCGGCGGGGTGAACCACGAGGCAATGCTGCAGACAGTCGCGCGTGTTGATCCGCGTTCTCTCGCGATAGCTGCCACGGGTGACGTAAGTCAGGTAAGGCTCGTCATGACCATGCCACCGCAACGTCGCACCCCTCGGATATTCGGTAACGGAAAGAAGGAATCCGCCGAACTGTCCCGCTGTGACTGGAGCGCCCAGGAACTCGCCCGGAGGGAGGAGCTCGAAGTCGTGCATGAAGGTAGATACGAGCGATTCGGCAGGTTGGTTAGGGAACCTCTGCACAAGTCGTCATCCTGAGTCGGCGAAGCGCGACGAAGGATCTCAGGATCCGAAAACGCCTGCCATTTCGAGATCCTTCGCCGTCTTCGCGGCTCAGGATGACGTGAACAACGACTTGTTCAGAGCTTCCTTAGTGGTGGATCACGCGCCTGCGCGGAAGCTTCGAGACGAGATCGAAAATCGCCACGCGCCCGGCTGCGGCCGTCTCGTCCGCATTCGCGACGTGAGAGGCGATGCCTTTGATCGCCATCTCCAGCTGCTGGGGAGTGAGCTCGGGATTCTCCTCCAGCAGCAGTGCAGCGATACCGGCGACGTAGGGAGATGCGTACGAAGTTCCGGAGTTCAACGGATATCCGCCGAAGGGGGCGCCGCTCCGATAGTGATCGTGCGCGCTGATCGACGCCACGAACATGTCCGCGGCCGGCGCCAGCACATCGACAGCCGGACCGCGGCACGATCGATCCCACAGGTGATTCGTCGAGTCGATTCCGCCGACCGTAATCAGCCCGTCGATCGAAGATCCGAGAATGCCGGGATACACGTTCGAGTTCATGTCCTTGTCGCACTGATCGCCCGTCGTCGTTTGATTGCCGGCGATCGTTACGAACAGAAATCGCTTGCCGTTCGGATCGGGATCGCCGTTCGCGTCGACGCCGCCGATCATCTGCCGCATCTTCGCTTCGAACTGCGGGAACTTCGGGTCATTTGCCGACGCCAGGTTCGGCACGAAGCTCATGTTGATGATCGCCGTGCGGAACGGCGGAGTCGTCGGATTCCACGCGTGCTGGATGATGGCGTCGAACATCTTCAGCCAACGATCGATGTCGTTCGCCGCTGACTCCGCGTACATGGAGACGATCTTCGCGTCGGGGGCAACGCCCGTGTTGCGTCCTGCCACGATCGATGCGACCGCGGTCCCGTGGGTCTCGATGGCCAGAATCGAGTCGATGGACCAGCACGGGCTTAGAGCCGGATTCGCGCAGCCGCCGCCCCGAGCGTTCGCGTCGATGCCGGCGATGACGACGGAGCCCTCGGCACGCATGAATTCGTCGTGAACCTGCATGATGCCCGTATCGCAGATGTAAACGACCGCCCCTTTGCCGGTGGCACGGCGCGTCGTCGACTGGTCGAGCGCCCCCGTCAATGAGTCCGCCCGATCGAGATGCCACAGCAGATTGTCCGGAAAGCCTTCGCCACATCCGACGAGACGCAAATCGATCGTGGACGTCGCGACCTTGACTTCTTCGGCCTGACAGAGAGTCGGGATTCGGGATTCTGCCGCCCATGCCAATCCCGAATCCCGAATCCCGAATCCCGCAACCGAGGCAGCAACGATGATCGTGGCCAGCTTCATGGAACGAGCCTAATGCTCGCTTCGATTCTCCGCAGTGACGCCGGACGAAATCATCGGTTGGGGCCGTGTCGGGAGAGTCGTCTCGGCGTAACCGACCTTGCCGTCCGCGAACACGGCAGCAGCGTTGTCGATCCTCGAGGGGGTGTTCGTGATCGCCGCCTCGAGCTCGGCCGGCGTCATCGCCGGCGATTCGGCGAGCAGGCGCGCGGCGATCCCGGAGATGATCGGCGCCGCGAAGGAAGTTCCGGAGCGGAGGTTCGGCTTCTTCCCGCGATACTGATCGGGCCCGGTGATGAAGGCGCTGAAGATGTTCTTCGCGGGAGCGAGCACTTCGACGTCGCCGCGGCAGCTGCCGGACCAGAACGAGTTCTCCACGGTCATTCCGCCGACGGTGATCACGCCATCGACTCGCTTCCCCACAACGGCCGGAAACCGATCGACGTATCCGGACGCACCGCAGCCGGTGTCGACGTTGTTCGCGGCGACGACGAACAGAAACCGCTTGCCGTTCGGGTCGGCCTTCCCGTTCGCGTCGACCCCGCCCGCCATGTCGCGCATCTTCTGCTCGACCATGGCGTACGGAACCGGCGCCGGATCGGAGCCGGCCGTGAGCTGCTCGAGAACCCACCCGCTGATATTCACGATTGCCGTCCGGAACGGCGGCACCCCTTCCGACCACGCGTGACGGATGATCGCGTTCAGGCCGTCGAGGTAGCTGCGCGTCGTGGCCAGCCCGCGCTCATTCATCACCCGGATGCTGACGATGTCCGCACCGGGAGCGACGCCCACCCGCCGCCCGGCGATGATCGAGGCCACACTCGTTCCGTGCGACGACACCACGAGCTCATCGAAATTCGAGTAACACGGCGCGACCGGCTTGTTGTCGCTGCGACAGCGCGAGGCGCCGAACGGAACGACGCCGCTGGTATCGAAGCCCGCGATCACGCGCGAGCGTCCCGAGGAATCGAGGAACTCGGTGTGCGCGGCCATGACGCCGGTGTCCATCACGTAGACGACGCTGCCGGCTCCGCGATTGGTGCGGTCGAAGTGGCCGTCGAGGGTTCCGTCGACCTGATCGATGCGGTCGAGATCCCAGAGGAGGTCTTCCGAGTATTCTTCGCCGCAGCCTTCCAGGCGCGACACCGAATGTTTGGCATCCAGGGCGACCTCGACTTCACGGCAGTGCGTGGAGACGAGTTCCGGGTTCTCACCGTGAACCGAAAGCGGAATCAGCGTGAGTAGAACGATTACAGCGCGGACGAACCGTTCCAACGAAGCTCCTGGTTGTGTTGACGTCCTGGACTGACGACGAAACTAGAGTGAACGAAACGCTTCAGGAACGCAAGAGCTCGTTACCGATGGATGTGACGGCCTCAGCCGTCGTATTCGTGATGGCGCTGCTGCCGCGCCTCGCGGGCGACCCTCGCATTCCGCCGTTTGACGACCTCTACCATCTCAAGAGAATCGCCAACTTCCCGCACCTCCTCGATTTCGATCCGGATCGCGGCGCGTTCTGTCCCTGGCCGCCGCTGTATGACTTCCTGCTGGGCTCGGTTCACAGTCTCTTCGGCGGAGTCACGTGGACGGCGCCGCTGTTTCTCGCCGCCTGTGCGGCCGGCGTGACATGGGGCATGCGGCGCTTCGGTCTCCTCGCCGCGCTGACGGCCGGCCTGGCTCTGGCGGTGTCGCCGTATCTCATCGGCGTATCCGCGGCCGGCCATATCGATCATCACTATGTCGAGCCGCTGCTCGTTCTTCTGATCCTTGTCGCGACTGTGCGTCGCAACGGGATCTGGCTGGGGATCGCGATCGCGGTGGCGCTCCTCGTTCAGCCGGCGTTGTTCGTCGCCGCGGGGCTCGCGTTTGTGGTGCTCTTCTTGTCCAGCGATGCGCGCGAAGGAGCCAAGGCGTTCGCGATCGCCGCCGCGGTCGTCATCGCCTACCGCTTGACGCGAGCCGCCGGTTATCCCGACAGCGCGTGGTTTCTCGGATTTCCGCACGCGGCGCTGCTGGGCGGGGCGGCGGTCGCGTGCGCGTTGCGCGAGCGCGTCTCGCGCGTGACGGCATTCGCGGGCGGCGTCGCCGTGGCGTTGTCGATCCGCCCCACGGCCACGGCGTTCTTCACGGGCCTCCACTTCTTCGGCGGCGACCCCTGGCTCTCCTCGATCGTCGAGTTTCAGCCGATGTTCCGGCACGCCAGCGAGATCGGCACGGACCTCGCGAACCTCACCGGCGGCGCTCTCCTCGGCCTCTTTCTCTGGCGGAAACAGAGGACCGTGGCGTTCTTCTCGACGGCGTATCTCCTCCTGGCGATTTCCAGCCGTCGTTTCCTCGTCCCGGCCATCGCCGTCTTCGCGATCAGCGGCGCGCTCGCCGTCGCGTCTGCGCACCGGCGTACGTTCGCAATCGCCGCGATGGCGATCACGCTCGTGCCGCCGATCGCGTTCGAGGTGTATGCCGCCAGAACGCCCGAGCCGTCGCACGAGGAGTTCCGCGTCATCGGCGAGCGCATGCGCGCGCTTCCGCCCGGCCGCGTGCTCGGCCCGTGGTCGTTCGGCCACGCCATCGACGTCATCGGGCGCAAGCCCGTCGTCATCGATAACTTCGGGTCGATGCCGGATGAAGGTACGTTCACGCGGGCAATGGAGATCATGTTGTCGACGCGCGAGGCGAGTCTGCTCCGATACTGCCGCCACGCCTACGTCCGCTATCTCGTTCTCCCCCACCCCGCGTACATTCCGGCGACGGCGGCGACGATCGGGATTCCGCCCGAGCTCTATTCGCGCACGCGGCTGGCGCGGCGCACGGTCTGGTCGCGGTTGTACGACGGCGAGCGGATCGCAGGCTTTACGCGCGTGAGCGACGGATCGATCCAGGTATGGCAGATCGAGTGATGTTCGAGGACGTTCTGGCCGGCCAGCCGCGCGGGGATTTCCGGATGCGCTGGTTCGGCGAGCCGCAGCCGGTCCTCGTCCCGCGCTGGATCTTCCTCCGGTCGCTCGGGGCCATCTTCTTCTCCGCGTTCTACTCGCTCGAGTTTCAGATCCACGGGCTGATCGGCCCGCAAGGCATTCTTCCCGCGGCCAGCTATCTGCCGGTGGCCCGACAGGCGCTCGGCTGGCGCGCCTTCTGGTACATCCCATCCCTGCTGTGGTTCGGCGCGGGCGAGGTCGCGCTGTCGATCATTGTCTGGACCGGCCTGATCGCATCGGTGGCGATCATCCTCAACCTGTGGCCGAGGATCTCGATCGCCGTTGCGGGGATGTGCTTTCTGTCGTTCGTCAGCGCGGCGCAGGAGTTCTCGTCGTATCAGTCGGACGGCATGCTGCTGGAGGCGGCGTTTCTCTCGCTCTTCTTCGCGCCTCGCGGCCTTCGTCCCGGTCTCGGTTCTACCAGTGCGCCCACGCGCGCGAGTCTCTTCCTGCTTCAGTGGGAGTGGTTCCGCATCTACTTCGAGTCGGGCGTGGTGAAGATTCTCAGCGGCGAGGAACAGTGGCGCAATCTCACGGCGATGGACAAGTACTACGAGAACGGACCGCTGCCGACATGGCTGGGGTGGTACGTGCAGCACTGGCCGCACGGATTCCACGCATTCTCCGCGGCGGCAACGCTGATCATCGAGCTGCTGGTCGTCTGGCTGCTGTTTCTGCCGAAGCGCTCGCCTCTGATCTGCTTCCTGATGACGACGCCGCTGCAGATCGGGATCATCCTCACCGCCAACTACGCGTTCCTGAACTATCTCGTGCTATTTCTGGGCGTACTGCTGTTGCGAGACGCACGTCATCCTGGCGAGGAGCGGAGCGAGTCGGAAGGATCTCGTCGGCGAGATCCTTCGCGCTCTGCGGCGCTCAGGATGACGGCCGTCATGGTCGCTCAGATCGTCTTCTTCGAGACCTCGATCGTGATGTTCCTCCTCCCATCCGTTCCCCTGCTGAACGCCCCCGCCATCGCTCTGCAGCCGTTCCGCATCGTCAACAACTACGGCCTGTTCGCCGTGATGACGCGCGCGCGGTACGAGATCGAGTTCCAGGGCTCGCGCGATCTCGTGCACTGGACCGCATATCCGTTCCGCTACAAGCCGCAGGATCCGCGGAAGCCGCCCGGCATCTTTGCGCCATACCAGCCGCGCTTCGACTGGAATCTCTGGTTCGCGTCACTGGGCACGGTCGACGAAAACCGCTGGGTGATGAACACGGAGGTCCGCCTGCTCGAGAATCGCGCGCCGGTGCTGCAGCTGTTCGCCGGAAATCCGTTCCCCAACCGCCCGCCCGCCGCCATCCGCGTCGTGGTCTGGCAGTACCGGTTCAGCTCGCGCGAGGAAAAGCAGCGGACGGGCATGTGGTGGGATCGCCAGGACCTCGGTCCATATGCGCCGACCGCGCTGCGACGAAGCGACGGCTCGGTCTCGTTCGAATGAACTACCTCGCCCATCTTTTTCTGGCCGGAGACACGCCCGAGTCACTCCTCGGCAATCTCGCGGGGGATTTCGTGAAGGGACGACTGGGCGACGAGTTTCCGCCGGCCATCAAGCGCGGGATCGTTCAACATCGAAAGATCGACGAGTTCACCGACACGCATCCCGCGGTGGCCGCGTTCCGGCGCGTGATCGCCGCGGAGTACGACCATTACGCGCGCGTGATCGCCGACGTCTTCTTCGATCACTTCCTCGCCTGCGACTGGAACGACTACTCGGCCGAATCGCTCGGCGAATTTCTTCAGCGCGTGTTCGCGTCGCTGGACCCGCTCCTCGGCCAGATGCCGGGACGGCTCCCGTTCCTCTACCCGCGGATGCGCGATGGCCGGTGGCTGGAGTCGTACGCGGAGGTCGATGGCATTCACATCGCGTTGCGCAATCTGTCGCGGCGATTTTCGCGCGGGCCGCACCTCGAGACCTCGACGCACTTTCTGGTTGACGCGCGCGGCACGCTGCACGCGCACTTCCGGCGCTTCTTCCCCGATGTCGTCGACTACGCGAAACGGATACGATGACGGCGTGAAGCGCCCCGATGCCTCGCTCGCGCCGGTCATCATTGGCGAGGATGGCGTCATCCGGACGCTCACCGGCCTGCGTCCGTACCGGCCATCGGGCTTCGTCGCCCGCGCCGAGTGGTGCGATGGCAAACTTCTGATCCACAACGATGGTCACGGCGGATGCGGCACGGTAGGGTTGGCCAGCGCGCGACTGCCGCAGGATCATGGTTTCGAGGTCGCGATCGACAGGCGCGACGTGCCGCCGAGCGCGACCTCCAACATCGCTGCCTCGGCGACACGCACGAGAAGAGCGTGTGGACGCTCGAGCCAAACGAAAGCGAATGCCGGCGAATCATCGACGGCAATCGAAATTCCTCTCCACGATTGAAAGAACGGATATGAAAAGCATCCAGGAAACCTACGCCCCGCAGAACCGGTGCTTCGGCTGCGGACCGGCGAACGACAAGGGGCTGCGGATCCGCAGTTTTGCGGAAGGCGATGAGCTGGTTTGCGAGTGGCAGCCGCAACCGCATCACCTCGCGTTCGACAACATGCTCAACGGGGGGATCTGCGGCGCTCTCCTCGACTGCCACAGCAACTGGGCCGCCGCCGTTCATCTGATGAAGAAATCGGGGGCCGATTCACCTCCGTGCACGGTGACGGCCGATTTTCATGTGGTGCTGAAACGTCCGACGCCGATGGACGCGCCGTTGCGCCTGCGCGCCCGCGTCGTCGAGTCAACCGAGGATCGGGCGACGGTGGAGGCCACACTGGAGTCGAAGGGCAAGGTCACCGCCACGTGCCGCGGAACGTTCGTCGCGGTGAAAGAAGGCCATCCGGCGTATCACCGGTGGTGATGGAGGGCCGACTGGAGAGTCGGCCCTACGTTCTACTGATCGCGCCAGTCGCGCTGCGGCCGCGTGAAGTCGGCGTGCGCCTCGTTCGGCTGCAGCTCGAACATCGATCCGGTCGCGGCGTCGATCACGAAACTCGGCAGAAGCAACAACGTCCCCGCGATGAACCACTCGCCGATGCTGTCCGAACCGTCGAGGATCACCTCGGCGGTGGTGCCGTAGATGCTCATGTGTCGCGACACGTGGCGCGACAGCTTCGTGCGCTGTTCCGCCCGTTCCGGCATCGCGAACGTCAGCTCGCACTGCGTCGATCGCCTGCTCACCCACACCACGGCAGGCGTGGTCGCGGCTTTCGTTGCGAACGCACCGCAGTGCGTCAGGCGCACGACCGCCCCGTCAGGATTGCTGTCGACGTACACGCGCTGCATCGGGCCATTCGCGACGGTCGTGCAGCCGGTCAGGGCAATGAGGCAGATGACGGCGATGGCTCGTCTCATCCGTTTGCCTGCAGCTCGAACAGGATCTCGTCGATCGCGTCGGCCGCTTTCTCCAGCGGCAGCACGCACGTGCCGGCGCCGCGATGCCCGCCCCCGCCGAACCGTGACATCAGCTCGCCCACGGAGGTCTTGCACGTGCGGTTGAAGATGCTGTGTCCCACCGCGGCGATGACGCTGTTGTGCGACGGCCCCCAGTGCACGCGCAGCGAGACATTCGACTCCGGGAACAGCGTGTAGACCAGAAACCGGTTGCCGGCCGGCAGCCGTTCGATCTCACGCAGATCGGTGACCACCACATTATTCAACTGGAAGCTGTTGCGTCTGAGCAGGCTCATGAACTCGGCCTGCTCGCGGCGCAGCCGCTCGATGCGCTCTTTCACTTCCGGCTGCCGGAGGATGGCGTCGATCGGCATCGTCTTCAGCCACTCCACCAGCCTCATGAAGTAGGGCTCGAACGGACCAAGGCCCGTCCGGCCGTCGATCGTGAAGCCGAGGAGGATGTAGTCCTTGGGATCGTCGACGTCTTCGCGGGTCAGGAGCGCGCCGTCGAGCCGGTCGGTGGCATCGACGAGCGGCGCAAGCTTCAGCAGATCGGGATCGTTCGGAGACTTCTCGAGGTAGTACTCGTACACGAGTCTCGCCGCCGACGGCGCCACCCGGTACCGCCCGCGATAGTTCTCCGGCGGCTTCTCGTTGCTGTCGGTCAGCAGGTGGTGATCGAACCAGAGCGCCGCATTCGGGCTGTACGGGAGGTTGGCCAGGATGTCGTCGGAGCGAACCGGGAACGCCTTGTCCGTGATGTCCTGCGGATGAATGAGCACGACCTCGCTGACCTGCTCCTTCATCGTAATGATGACGGCGCTGGTCAGACCGTCCAGGTCGGCGCGTGTAACCACCCGCATTGAGAAGTTTTTACCATAACTTACACTGCTACGGTCCAATGACCACCACAGCCGAGCGCGCGCGCCTTTCCGGCGACGCTCACGAAATCAACCGCTGGAGGCGCTGGGGGCCTTACCTGGCCGACCGCGCATGGGCAACCGTCCGCGAGGACTACAGCGCCGACTCCGATCCCTGGAAGTTTTTCCCTCACGACCTCGCCCGCACCAGGGCTTACCGCTGGGGAGAGGACGGCATCGCCGGCTTCTGCGACCGCTACCAGATCCTCTGCTGGTCGATGGCTGTCTGGAACGAGCGCGATCCCATCCTCAAAGAGCGCTTCTTCGGGCTCATTCCGACCGAGGGGAACCACGGCGAGGACGTCAAGGAGTGCTACTTCTACGTCGATGCCCTGCCGAGCCATGCATATCAACGGATGCTCTACAAGTATCCGCAGCGCGCGTACCCGTACCTCCAGCTCATCGAGGAGAACCGCCGCCGCGGGTATGGCGACCCGGAGTTCGAGCTGATCGACACCGGGATCTTCGACGACGACCGCTACTTCGACGTCGAGATCGAGATCGCCAAGGAAGATCCAGACTCACTCGTCATGCGGGTCACGGCGCACAACCGCGGGCCGGAGAGCGCGCCGATTCATCTCATCCCGCACTTGTGGTTTCGCAACACGTGGTTCCGGGGCGGACCAAAGCCGGTGATTCGAAAAGAGGGAACGGCCCTCGTGGCGGATGACAGCAACGCCGCGCCGCTGGAGGGCCTCCTGCAGAACACATGGCTCGCGCCGTTCGCGCTGGAGCTTCCGAACGGCGCGGAGATGCTGTTCACCGAGAACGAGCACGGCGCGAAGGACGCGTTCCATCGACGCATCGTTCACGGCGAGCCGCTCGGTGCGACGAGCGGGACGAAGGCCTGTGGATGGATGCGGTTCGACGTCCAGCCGGGTGAGGCGGCGGTCATGCGGATGCGGCTGCGTCCCGATGGAGCCCCGGCTGAAGCCGGTGCTCCCATCGACGAGATCATCGCCACGCGCCGCAAGGACGCCGACGAGTTCTACGCTTCCATCCACCCGCCCAATGCCAGCGACGAAGAGAAGAACATCCAGCGGCAGGCATTCGCGGGAATGCTCTGGAACAAGCAGAGCTACCTGTTCGACGTCGACGTCTGGCTCGACGGCGACGATAAGAACAATCCTCCCCCTCCGCAACGTCAGCACGGACGCAACCATCGATGGCGGCATCTGAACTCGATGCGCATCCTGTCGATGCCGGACAAGTGGGAGTACCCGTGGTTCGCGGCATGGGACCTCGCCTTCCACGCCGTCGTCCTGGCGCTCATCGATCCGCAATACGCAAAGGAACAGCTCTGGCTGATGCTGTTCGAGCAGTTCCAGCATCCGAATGGCCAGATTCCGGCGTACGAGTGGGAGTTCTCGGATCTCAATCCGCCCGTGCAGGCGTGGGCAGTCTGGCGCGTCTACAACATGGACCGCATCCGCGGCGGCACGGCGGATCGTGAATTTCTCGAGCGCTGCTTCCACAAGCTGCTGCTCAACTTCACGTGGTGGGTGAACAAAGTCGACCGCGAAGGCAACAACGTCTTCGAAGGCGGCTTCCTCGGACTCGACAACATCACGCTGTTCGATCGCAGCCAGGTGCCGGGAGGCGCCGTTCTCGAACAGAGCGACGCCACGGGCTGGATGGGCATGTTCTCGCTGGTGATGATGCGTATCGCGCTCGAGCTGGCGAAAACCGATTCCGTCTACGAAGGGCTGGCCACGAAATTCTTCGAGCACTACGTCTACATCGGCGCGGCGATGAAGATGATCCGCGGCGATCGCACGCTCTGGGATCAGGACGACGGATTCTTCTACGACATCCTGCGATACCCGGACGGCGCCGGCATCCCGTTCCGCGTCCGCTCGCTCGTCGGACTGATTCCGCTGTATGCGATCGAGCGCCTCGAGCAGCAGTGGATCGAGCCCTTCCCCGTCTTCCGCGAGAACCTCGCCTGGTTCATGAAGCACCGGCGCGAGATTGTCGAGCGATGCGTGACGACGGTCTCGTACGACCACGAGGTCACGCACGTGCTGGCCGTCGTCGATCAGAATCAGCTGCAGCACCTGCTCATGCGCGTCGTCGACCCGAACGAGTTCCTCTCACCGTTCGGCATGCGCAGCCTGAGCAAGTTTCATGAAAAAAACCCGTTCGTCTTCGGCGGGGCGTCGGTCGGCTATGAGCCCGGCGAGTCGGGCACGTGGCTCAAGGGCGGCAACAGCAACTGGCGCGGGCCGGTCTGGTTTCCGACGACCTTCCTGATGATCGAGAGCCTGCGCAAGCTGGAGAAGGCGTTCGGCGGCGGCGTTCGCGTGACGATCGTCGACGATGAAGGCCACGACGTGCGCGCGCGGGGAATGACGATCTCCGCGGCGACTGCGCCCGCGCCACATGCCATCACCCTGAGCGGTCTGGCTGGCCGCCTCGCCGACCGCCTCATCAATATCTTTGTGCCCGACGGCGACGGCTACCGTCCCGTGTACGGCCCGCGCGGTACGCGCAAGGCGGAGTTGTTCGCGCACAATCCGCACTGGAAGGGCCTCATCCTCTTCCACGAATACTTCAACGGCGACACCGGCGAAGGCCTCGGCGCTTCGCACCAGACCGGGTGGACGGGGCTCGTGGCCAACGTCATCGATGAGTGGCGGCGCTAGAAAGGGGGTCAGAGCTTCGATTCGCCCCTTTTTCTCCGAGAGGTAGAAAGTTCAGCGAATTGAAGCTCTGACCCCCAAGCCCAGGAGCGCGGCGATCGCCGTCTCGACGCGCAGAATCCTCGGACCCATCGTCACCGCGCGAAATCCGATGTTCGCCAGAGACTCGAGTTCCTTGGCGATGAATCCACCTTCGGGACCGATGGCGATCGTCAATGGGACGGGCAAAGGTCGCGGGCATTCCTCGGTCGCGTACGGGTGCGCCACGAGCGCGGTCGTTCCCTCGATGATGGACGGCAGCTCGTCCTCGACGAACGGCCGGAACAGGCGCCGCGTCTCGATCGACGGCAGGATCGTGTCGCGCGCCTGCTCCAGCCCGATGATCGCCTGCGCGCGCAGGTTCTCCCCCGACATCCGCGGAGAGCGCCAGTAGCTTTTTTCAACACGCCAGGCGTTGATCAGGAACATCCGCTTGACGCCGAGGGAGGTGACGGCGGCGATGACGCGGTTGAGAACCTTGGGGCGCGGCAGTGCGATCACGAGCGTGACGTCGAGCGGCGGGGGTGGATCCCTCTCGAGCGTAACCTGCATCTCGATCGCGTCCCCGACGCTGACAAGGCGGCCACGTCCGATCTTTCCGCCCGCCAGTCCCACGACCAGATCGTCCCCCGCCGTGGCGCGGTGAACCTCACGCACGTGCTGCGCACGCCGGCCCCGCAACACCACCCGGCCGGGTGAGGTGAAGTCATCTTCGAAAACGAGGACGAGGTTCATGACCGTCTTGTATCATTGCGCGCACATGAACATCGAAGTCCGGAAAACGAAAGATGTCGTGATCGTCGATTTCAAGGGTCGTCTGGCGATCGGCGTCGGCGACGAGGTTCTGCCGCAGGTCATCAGCGAGCTGCTCGACGAGGGCCACAAGAAGATTCTGCTCAACCTCTCCGACATGGATTACATCGACAGCAACGGTCTCGGCGAGCTGGTTCAGAGCCTGAAGACATCGAAGCGCTACGGCGCCTCGCTGCGGCTGCTCAAGCCGCAGGATCGGGTGGCCAAGACGCTGCGCCTCACGAACCTGCTGCCGATGTTCAGCGTTTACGAGAGCGAGACGGAGGCGCTGAAGGCGTTCGCCGCGGGGAGTTGAAGATCCTTTCGGCAATCACTCTTTCTGCCGCGGCGCAAGCGCCGATCCGTTTGCCGGAGCTGAGTCCGGCCGCAACCGCCGGACAGATCGTCGGCGTTCCCGACGTCGCGATCAGCGACTACACCGCATTCGGTCTCCTCGGCGACAAGAAGTACAACGAAGCGATCGCTTACCTCAACAAGCACATCGCCGACCATCCGAAGACCACGTGAACCTCCACCGTCGACTCGCTCCTCGCCGAGGCGTACGCGGAGAACGGCGATCTGCCGACCGGCCGCACATGGTTCGACAAAGCGCTGGCCGCGGCGCGGGACATGCCGGAACGGATGGAAGTGGAAGATTACGTGAGCTCGCGGGGAGCGAAGACGCGGTAACCCTACGTTCGTTTCTTCCGTTTCTTCGCCGCTTCAGCACCAGCAACCAGATTCACGTCAGTTGCTGCGGCGATCGCGGCCATCACGGCGTTGAATCCGCGATCTTCATCCGTAGTGACTCGTTTCGCGATTGCCGCTTCGATGCGATCGACGAACTCCTGGACGTGGTTGGCGATCCGTTTCCCCTCGGCCGTCAGATCGACGAGAAACGAGCGGCGGTCGTCGGGATTGTCGCGGCGCGCGATGAATCCGCGCTCCTCGAGCCGGTCGAGCACGCTCGTCGCCGTCGAGCCGCGCAGGCCGAAGACCGTGACCAGCTCGCCGACCGGGCACGGCGCGTAGCGGCGCAGATACGTGAGGATGTGGCCCTCCTGCGGAACGAGGCCGCTGCCGGCCATCTCCTTCTCGAGCCACAGTCCGATCTGCCGGCCGGCCTTGTGGACCGGCGAAAGGTAACGAAGCGGTCTCGCCATTGACTATTTCGATTTCGGATATTACGATATCGAAGTACATTCCGCAAGGAGGAGCCGCCCATGACGACGACCGTCGCCGCCCCCACCCTCGTTGACGCCCTGGTCACGCAACTCAGGTTCTGCCATGGCGCCGCGCACATGAACCTCGACGGTCTCACCCCCGAGGAGTCGCTCCTCCGCCCACAGCCCGGTGGCAACTGCGCCAACTGGATCCTCGGGCACATCACCTGGGTTCGCCATGCCGTGCTCATCGCGCTCGGCGAGCCTCTTCCGGCCGACGACAGGCTGACGCAGTACTGCCGCGGAAGTGACGGTGGAATGGATATCGCGCTCCCGCTGCAGGAGCTGATGGAGTCCTACGACCGCCTGCAGCCGCTCTTCGTGTCCCGACTGCAGCGTCTGACCGACGCGGAACTGACCGCGAAGGGAACGCTGCGCCGGACTCCCGCCGGACCCGATGCGACGCTCGGTGCGGCTCTCTCCAGCCTCGTCTTTCACGAGTCATATCACGTCGGTCAGCTCGGCGTGGCCCGGCGGCTGCTCGGAAAAGCGGGAGCGTTCGCGTAATCGTCAGGTGCGATACGCCGCGGCTCGAGACTCGAGACTGGCAGGTATCCACCGAGTCTCGAATCCCAGATCCCCGCTCGATGGCACATGACTTGCCCCCGCTGTGTTCGCTTTGAAGATCTGGCCGGGCCAGCCCTATCCCCTCGGCGCGACGTGGGACGGCGTCGGTACGAACTTCTCGGTCTTTTCCGAAGTCGCCACGCGGGTGGAGCTCTGTCTCTTCGACGATGCGGGCGATCAGACCGCCGTCGATCTCCCGGAAATGACGGCGTTCATCTGGCACGGCTACCTGCCGAACGTTCATCCCGGACAGCGTTACGGTTACCGGATTCACGGGCCGTGGGATCCGCAGAGCGGGCATCGCTGCAACCCGGCCAAGCTGTTGCTCGATCCGTACGGCAAGGCCGTCGACGGTCATGTGCGGTGGAACGAGGCGGTCTTCGGCTATCACTTCGACAATCCGGAGAATTCGAAGAACGATCTCGACAGCGCGCCGTTCATGCCGAAGTCGGTCGTCATCAATCCCTTCTTCGACTGGCGGAACGATCGCAATCCGCGCATCCCGTGGCACGAGACGATCATCTACGAGGTGCACGTCAAGGGTTTCACGATGCGCCACCCGGCCATTCCGGAAGCGCTGCGCGGAACCTACCTCGGCCTCGCCCACCCGGCGGCCATCAAGCATCTGAAGTCACTCGGGATCACGGCGGTCGAGCTGATGCCCGTGCATCAGTTCGTGCAGGACTCGCTGCTGCTCGAGCGCGGCTTGCGCAATTACTGGGGCTACAACTCGATCGGGTATCTCGCTCCGCACAACGAGTACGCGTCTCTCGCGCAGACCGGCCGGCAGGTGCAGGAATTCAAGCAGATGGTGAAGACGCTGCACGACGCCGGCATCGAGGTCATCCTCGACGTTGTCTACAACCACACCGCCGAAGGGAACCACCTCGGGCCGACGCTGTCGATGAAGGGGATCGACAACCTCGCCTACTACCGGACCGTTGCCGGCAATCAGCGTTACTACATGGATTACACCGGCACCGGGAACAGCCTGAACATGCGGCATCCCCACGTGCTGCAGCTGATCATGGACTCGCTGCGCTACTGGCACATGGAGATGCATGTCGACGGATTCCGCTTCGATCTGGCCTCAACGCTCGCCCGCGAGCTGCACGACGTCGATCGCCTGTCCGCATTTTTCGATCTCATCCACCAGGATCCGTTCATCAGCCAGGTGAAGCTGATCGCCGAGCCGTGGGACGTCGGCGAAGGCGGTTACCAGGTCGGCAATTTCCCGCCGCTCTGGTCCGAGTGGAACGGCAAGTACCGCGACAACATCCGCGACTTCTGGCGCGGCACCGACTACGGCATCAACGACTTCGCGAACCGGATCTGCGGCAGCTCCGATCTGTATGCCATGACCGGACGCAAGCCCTACGCGAGCATCAACTTCATCACCGCGCACGACGGCTTCACCCTGCGCGACCTCGTCTCCTACAACGACAAGCACAACGACGCCAACGGAGAGAACGGTCAGGACGGCGACAATGACAATCGAGCGTGGAACTGCGGCGTGGAAGGGCCGACGGACGACCCGAAGGTCAACGCGCTGCGTTCGCGCCAGCAGCGCAATTTCCTGACGACGCTCTTCCTGTCTCAGGGCGCGCCGATGATGCTGGGCGGCGACGAGATGGGCCGCACGCAGCGCGGCAACAACAACGCCTATTGCCAGGACAACGACATCTCCTGGTTCGACTGGGAGCACATGGACGACGAGTTGATGGCGTTCGTCGCCCGCGTCATCCAGTTCCGCAACGATCATCCCGTCTTCCGCCGCCGCCGCTGGTTCATGGGACGATCGCTGCGCGGCGCGGACGTCTCGGACGTCGGCTGGTTCAAACCGGACGGTCAGGAGATGACCGACCAGGACTGGCAGAGCGGATTCGCTCGCTCGCTGGGGATGTTCCTCAACGGCCGCGCGATTCCGACGCCCGACGACCGCGGCGATCCCGTCGTCGACGACAGCTTCTTCGTCCTCTTCAACGCGCACTACGAGTCGATGAAGTTCCACTTGCCCGCCGGCCCCTGGGGTGAGCGGTGGATGAAGGTGATCGACACCGACGAGCCCGTCCCCGACCTGCGCGAGCGCAAAGAGCTGCACGCAGGCCAGGAGCTGGATGTCCAGGCCCATTCGATGATGGTGTTGCGCAGAGTAGGATGAGGCATGCCCTTCGACCCGTCCGATACCGTGCGCGCATCGCTGCAGAAGCTCCTGGCGCAGAAGAGCGGCTTTGTCGTCTTTGACGACGGCAAGGACGTCGAATACGTGCAGTACTCGCTCGAGCCGGACGGATTGATGCTCGATTGGCCGAGCGGCTACACCAGCGTCGAGCCCGAACAGGTCGCGGCTCTCCTTCGCCAGCTGAAGGTCGAGCCTGACGTCGCCGACGACGCCGTGTACGCGAAGTTCGGCCGCGATGTCGACAAAACGACGACCTTCACGATGCGCGCATTCCGCGAGCTGTATCGTCGCGATCCGAAGCGCCTCAACGTCCGTCTCGAGGAGTCGTGATGCCCGATCTTTCGCTCGATCCGCACTCCACCGCCCTGGTGCTCATCGACCTGCAGCGCGGAATCGTGGCGCGCCAAACCGCTCCGTACACGTCGGCGGATGTCGTCGCGCACGCCGTGCGCCTGGCCGATCGCTTTCGCCAGTCCGGTGGCCAGGTCGTGCTCGTCCGCGTGACGTTCTCGGCGGACAATCGAGACCGCCTGACGCAGAAGATCGACTCGCCGCAGCCGGCCGGACCGATCCCACCGGACTACGCCGAGATCGTGCTCGAGCTGGGCCCGAAGCCGGGCGACATCCTCATCACCAAGCGGCAGTGGGGCGCGTTCTACGGCACGGAGCTCGACCTGCAGCTCCGCCGCCGCCACATCGACACCATCGTCCTCGGCGGCATCTCCACGAACTTCGGAGTAGAATCGACCGCTCGCGCCGCGCACGAGCACTCGTATCAGATCGTGTTCGCCGAAGACGCGATGGCCGGCCTCTCTGCCGAGGCACATCAGTTCGCGGTCAAGAACATCTTCCCGCGGCTCGGTCTCGTACGATCGACCGCGGAAGTGCTCGCGGCGATCACCGGGCGATGAAGGCCGCGCGCGCGTATCCAACCCGCGCGCCGAGGCGGTCGAGGATCGCCACGGAAATCGATTGCGATCCGGGACGCACGATCAGCCCCGTCGTGTGCGTGAACGGCTTCTGCTTCACGGCCTCCGCCGTTGCTGCCGGGAACTTGACGTCCTGCGACTGCTTCGCGACCGGCGAGAGCGCGCCATCCTCTGCCGCGGTGACGAAGAAGACCGTGTAGCCGCCGGAGAGGTTCTCGCCGTCGGGCAGGTATGTCAGGTCCGACGGAAACGTGAGCGTGACGATCACCTTGAACAGGCCTTTCTCGAACGGCTCGGGCTTCGAGGTTTCGATCTTGACCGGGAAGTCACCCTTCAGCGTCGTGTGGAACGCGTTCGCCACCACCCGATCCTGCATCTGCTCGTCGGCCGATTTCAGCGCGTAGCCGTGTCGCGTGCGCACGACTGCACCGGCCCGTTTCACTTTCACGGAGATCGACCGATCGACGCCGCCGTCCGCGGGCGGCTTGTAGCCGAGTGAATAGTACGAGCCGAGGTCACGGGCGATGTTGTTGAGGGCGAGCGCGTAGTTCGTCGAGCCGGACAGGAGGCTCCCGCCCGTGTTCGACGCGAGCATGCTCATCGAGAAGAATGAATTGGTCTGCTGGGTGAACTCGACCTCGGGGTCGGGAAGCGATCCTTCTGCTGAAGAGCGCGAACGATCGGAGACGTCGAGCATGTACATGGTCACGCCGTTCGCGTTGGCGTTGCGCGCGACCTCCTGCAGCTGCGTCGTCGTGTTGATGTCCGCATCGCGCAAAATCGCCGGCGCGGTTCTGATGAGGCCCACGAACATCGAGTCGACGATCTGGAAGACGTCGAGTCCGGGGCGCTCCTGCAGCTCGGCCCCGACGAAGACCAGCACTTTCTTCCCTTCGATTCCGCTGAGCAAGGCAATCGTCCGAGACATCGATCGCAGCAGCCCGCGCTCGGTCTGGAGAACGAATTCGGCATACGAGCGGACCTTGCTGATCGCGCTCGAGTACGCATCGGCAGGACGCATCCGGCCGGTCTGCGCGGCCTGGATCATCGAGTTCGCGAAACTCACGGCTTCGTTCTTCTGCCACTGCAGAT
The DNA here is from genome assembly GCA_035468985.1 of Thermoanaerobaculia bacterium. GTDB lineage: Bacteria > Acidobacteriota > Thermoanaerobaculia > Gp7-AA8 > Gp7-AA8 > DASVHS01. The sequence continues at coordinate 172,326 of DATISF010000055.1, read as the reverse complement.
TGGAGACGGACGACGTGAACTTCCGCGATTTGTCGAGGGTTCGCTTCAGCAGCGCGACATCCGTCGTGAACGGCTGAAGGACTTCCAGGTTCTGATTCCAGGCCACGAGCATGGCGTCATCGCCCGGCCGGAGGAGCGCGTCGAGCGCGCGGACGATCACATCGATGGCCTGGTTGCGCCGCAGGGGATCGATTGAGGTGTTGTCGATGAACACGACGATGCTGCGCTGCCGGATCTCGGCCGGAGCGGGCGCGGATGCCACGGTGCCGCTGGCCGTGCCGGCCGCGGGGGCCTCCCCGCGCTCTTCGTAGATGTTCGTGATCGACTGCAGCTTCCTGTTCTCGTACAGCTCGAAATCGTCCTTCGTGAGCCCGTGAATCGGATGCCCTTCGCGGTCGGTGACCACGACATCGATGTTCGCGACGCGGACCTCGATCGTCTCGGTGAGCGGCTGCGCGAACAGCCCCGAAGCGAGGAACAGCACAGAAGTCGCGCACAGGAGGGCTTTGCGCATGGGGCCATTGTCGCCTACCCTACGCGCGAAACGCAGCGCGCCCGCGTGCGTCTCACCAAAGATATGCAGAAGATTCTTGTCCAGGCCCTGATCCTGATCGGCGCATCGATCCTGCTGGCGATCGCCTCGAACGCCGTTGCCTCGCGCGAGCGAAAGCTCGTGCTGCCCGGGTACTACCCGAGCGCGACGATGGTGCCGCGGCGCGAGACCGCGCCGCCGCCGCGTGTCATTGCCCCACCGCAGACACAGACTGTGGCGCCGGCAGCGGTCACACCGGTCACTCAGACCGTCACTCAGACCGTAGAGCCGCCTCGTGTCGTGCCGCCGTCCCGGCGGCCTGAGAAAGGCCGGCCGGAGGCCGGCACGACAGCTACACCACTCGCGAAATTCGCTCCCCATCCCGACAAGGCGTACGTCGAAGTCGCGTACGACGACGCGGCGGCGCTGCAGTCGCAGGGCGCGCTCGTCCTCGACGCTCGCCGCACGTCGGTCTACGAGCAGGGGCACATCGCCGGCTCGCGGCCGTTCTCCGTGTGGGAGTCCGACATCGACGACAAAGTCAACAAACTCTACGAAGAGCGGAGTGATCCGCGCGAACAGTTGAAGCCCATCCTCGTTTACTGCTCCGGCGGCGACTGCGAAGACTCGCACATGCTCGCCCAGAAGCTCTGGGGCATCCAGTTCAACAATGTCTACGTCTACAAGGACGGGTTCCCCGACTGGCTGAAGCGCGGCGGTCCGGTCCACACGGGGACGAATCCTTGACGAAGTACCTCACTCACCCCTGGCTCACCATCCGCGTCCAACTGGCCCTCGGCACGATCTTCATCATCGCCGCGCTGCCGAAGATCGCCGACCCGCCATCGTTCGCGCACATGACGTACAACTACCGGCTGCTTCCGGCGGGGCTGATCAATTTCAGCTCGCTGGTGATGCCGTGGGTCGAGCTGCTCTGCGGCGTCGCGCTCGTTCTCGGCATCTGGCGGCGCGCGGCGCTCTCGATCATCGCGCTGCTGCTCGTGGTGTTCATCGCCGCGATCTCGTTCAACCTGGCGCGCGGAAACGCAATCGACTGCGGCTGCTTCAACGTCAGCCTCGCCAATCGCACGGTCGAACAGCGCCTCGGCGACATGCGCCTCGACATCTTCCGCGATCTGGGCATGCTGCTGATGGTCGCGCAGGTCTGGTGGGGGACAAAACGCCACGACGAACCCTAGCCAGCGGCTTCTTGCGATCGACTCCGCGGTTCTCACGGCCGCGTTTGCGATCACGCTGCTCGCCGGGGCGAAGAAGACTCCGGCCGGAGAAATCACGGTGCAACGCATCGTTCGGGGTTCGGGGTTCGGGGTTCGGAGTTCGGGGCTCGGAGTTCGGAGTTCGGAGTTCGGGGCTCGGAGTTCGGGGCTAGGGGTTCGGGGGTTCGGGGGTTCGGCAGCCAGCGTGTTCGCAACCAGCGAACCCCGAACCCCGAACCGCGTACCCCGACCCGCGGACCCCGAACCGCGAACCCCGAACCGCGAGGCTTACTTCTCGTCGCAGGCGCCGAGGAGCTTGCCCGTGAACTTCTGGGACATCTCCATCTGGTCTGCTTTCAGGTGGGTCGTGCCTTCATAGGCGTCGCCGCTGAAGGTCATTTTGCCTTCGCCCGTCATCGGCTGTTTTCCGGTGCACGTCACCGACCAGGTCACCGTGCTGCCGTCGATCTTGTAGTCGCTGACCTGGCAGTCGCTCTTGTCGTTCTTTGTCTTCGGCGGCTGGGGGTTCTCCGCTTCCTCTTTGGTCACGCAGTGCGTGAATGTCATCGCCGGCATCTTGATCGGCATGTTCGCCATTTCGGTCTGAATGGTGACCTGCCACTTGCCGGGCTTCATCAGCGAGGCGCCGAATGTCGGGAGGGCGAGAGCGAGCACAAGGGCACACAGCGCGAGGGTACGCAGTTTCATTGAGTCTCCTTTTTGGATCGGTTTGGACCGCGCCCGAGTATAGCGGATGAGGTGCGCGGGAGGCTGCAGCTCTCCGCCTGGTCGGTGCCGCATACACTGCGATTGGAATTTCGGCCGCCGACGGTGCCGTTTGTCGTTCGCGGCCGAAGTGGCAGGCTACGATGAACATCAGGGCCGCTGCGACCGCCAATCGACGAATCGCCGTATCGGGAAAGGATTCACCGCTTCATGCAGGCCAACGACATCCGCAAGGGCATGGTCATCATGTTCAACGGAGACCTCTGCAAGGTCATGGAGTTCCGCCACCACACGCCGGGTAACCTCCGGGCCATGGTGCAGGCGAAGCTCCGCAACATGCGCACGGGCAACCAGTTCGAGCACCGCTTCCGCTCCCAGGACCCGATCGAGCCGGCGTACATCACCCAGCACGAGATGGAGTACCTCTACTCCGACGGCCACTCGCACCACTTCATGAACACCGAGAACTACGAGCAGGTCGAGATCAACGACGAAGATCTCGGCGATGCCGCGGCCTGGCTCGCCCCCGGCGTGAAGATCCAGGTGCAGTTCCACGACAACAAGCCGATCGGCATCGAGCTGCCGAAGATGGTGAAGGCGAAGATCAAAACGACCGAGCCGATGGTCAAGAGCTCGACGGCGTCTGCTTCCTACAAGCCGGCGACCCTCGAGAACGGTGTCGTCGTGCAGGTGCCGCCGTTCGTGTCCGACGGCGAAGAGATCGTCGTCGATCCGGCGGACAACCGCTACATCGAGCGAGCAAAATAGCCCTCGGTGGCCAGCGTTCATTACCTTTGCCTCAAATGCGAGCGACGCCTCGCGCGCGAAGCGGGAGAGGCGGCAAGGCCCTGCGAACATTGCGGCGCCGAGTCCCCCGTCGTCGCTCCTCCCCCTGATGCCGTGATCGATCGATGCGCCCCGTGCGGTCACGAGGAACTGTACTTTCAGAAGGATTTCAACCGCGCCACCGGCATCGCGCTCGTGGTGCTCGGCGCGGTGTTCGTGCCCTGGAGCTACGTCCCGCTGATCGCGATCACGATCCTCGACTACGTCATCTGGAAGGTTGTGAAGAACGTGATCGTCTGCTACCAGTGCCAGGCCGTGCATCGCGGCTACGGCGAGAACCCGTCGATCCGCCCATTCGATCTCGTGATTCACGACCGTCATGTGTACGGGGCCGCACCTCCGGGCGCCGAAGAGGGGCATCGGTAGCGGCCCCATGCGTTCGGGGTAGCCCGGCACCAATTCGGCAGGGGCGGGGAAGCACGAGCATGACGACCGGGCAGAACCAACGAGTCCTCGTCGCGGAAGACGACCCCGCTCTCCGCCAGTTGCTGATCACGTTGCTGAAGCTGATCGGCATCGAGGCCACCGCGGCTCATGACGGTCTCGATGCCCTGAATCAGCTTCGAGACAATCCCTACGACCTCGCCATCATCGACCTGATGATGCCCCGCCTCGACGGCTATGTCGTCGTGCGGTTCCTCGAGGAGCAGAGGCCGGCCACGCGCGCCATCGTCGTATCCGCGGTCCGCAGTGCGCAGGTGAACGAGCTCGCGCGGTCGCGCGTCGTGTCGGCGGTGGTGCGAAAGCCATTTGAGATCGACGAGCTCACCGCGAAAATCAAAGAGTCGCTGCAACGATCCGTTTAAGTCGTCAACCTTTAGACCAGGCGTGATGAGACGCCGGCTGGCGCTGATGATCGTGTTGGCGTTGATCGCAGGATTCGGCTGAGCGGACTGCGCTCGCCGCGGCGATCGCGTGGTTCACTGCCGACGGATGCGCTGCGGCGCGAAGCATCGCCGGCGCGCACGGATCAGGTCACGTCGCTGCCAAACTCCCGCGCGTTTCTCGAGGATCTGCATCGCGAGAGCGCGCGTACGGCCCGCGAGCGCAGCAGCGTCCAACGATCGACGATGCCTCGCGCGTCGTCGACCGCATCTCGCGCCGATTCGAGCTCACCGCCGCCGACGACGACCGCGCCGACCGCGCCAAGTACCGCGCGAAGGAGTCGCGCCGTCAGACCGGCAGGTGAACGAGAGCGGACAACCATCCGCCCAACACTTCGCCGATGACCACGGCAACGACATCGACGTAGAGGATGCCGGTCGCGGCCATCGTCGAGCGGATCTTCACGGTGCCCCAGACCATCGGATAAAGCAGCAGCGGGCCGAGGAGTCCCCACCCCGCGCGCATCCAGAAGAAGATCCCCTGCCGGATGGCCACCTCGTGCCATGCTCCGCCGATGAGGATTGCCGCGAACACGAGGACGAGCTTCGCCAGTGCTGTTACGAGCGTCGCCATCGTCAGGCGTTTCAGCGGCTCGATCGGCATTCCGCGGACGACGAGGTACCAGTGACCGAGCGTCATCGCCAGATTGACGCTGCCGAGAAGCGCGATCGTCGAGAGTGAACCGGCAATCGCCCATGCCAACCGCGCCGGACGGACCGCCGCGTCGTACGCGGCAATCGACGCGAAGAGATACGCGCCGCCGAGCAGGACAGCCGGGACGCGCAAGACGAACCGCTTGGGATAGCGCAGCACGAAATAGACGATCGCGCTCAGGACGAGCGGCAACGCGTCGAACCACGCCAGCCGCGGCTGATGCGCGTTCAGATGCGCCGCGATCGCGACCACCGTCAGCGCCGCGGCGACGATCAGCACGAGACGGTAGAACTTCACCCCGGCGCTGCGGCGCCCGACGAGCGGCAGAAAAACATAGAAGCCGGCGGCGAGCTCGATGACGAAGAGGGCGAGGAGCACGTCAGTTCACGGCCTGCGATGCTCTCACGAACGCAAACCCCTGCGCCTTCAGCTGCGGCACGGCCTGGGCGAGCACGCGCAGCGTCACATCGTGCGGATGGCCGATGCCGATGGCAATTCCGTGCGCGCGTGCGGCGGCGGAGAGCAAGTCGACCTGGTGGCGGACCGCGGCGTCGCTCTGGACGTCATCGAGGAAGACCTGCCGTGTCGCCGTCTTCACATTCATCTCGTGCGCGATTCGCGCCGCGATCGATGCTCCGTCCGTGCGGGAGTCGATGAAATACATCCCCCGCGGGAGCGCGCGCATCACATCGGTCATCACCCGCCGGTCCGAGGTCGCCAGCGATCCCATGTGATTGTTGACACCGCTGGCATGCGGAACCGCGGCGATGTTCTCGCGGGTCGTGGCGACGATCTCGGTGTCGCTCATCGACGTCAGCACGGCATTCGACCCGGGAGAGACACGGTTGTCCCGCGGCTCCATCGGCAGATGGCAGAGGATCTCGAATCCCTGCCCGTGCAGCCGCTCGGCAACCTGCGATGCGCGCGTGGAGTTCGGCAGCACCGCGAAGTTGAAGTTCGGATCGATCGCCATGGCCCGGTCGATCGGTTGCCCCTCGTACCCGACGTCGTCGATGATGATCACGATCTCAGGCCGCGGGCCGCGGGCCTCGGGCCTGGGAACGACTGCTGGCCCCGTGGGCGGAGGGCCTGAGGCCCGCGGCCCGCGGCCTGAGGCTTTGGGGGCAGGAGCAGGAGCGTGCCTTCGGAAGATGAGCCAGCCGAGAAAAAGCACCAGGCCGATGACAGGCACGAGTGTGAGGACCGCGATCGTGCGGAACGAGGTCCGCTGAGGCGTGTCCCCCCTGCCAGGCATGCGCTGGCCGGATTTTACGCTGCTTTTTTCTGCGGCTGGACGACTGCCGGGTTCTCGCCGAACATCGACAGCGCCTTCTCCAGGATCAGATCTTCACGCGGGCCTTTCGGTCCCTTGTCGTTCGGATCGTGAATGGCCTGGGAGGTCAGATCGACGACCACGTCCGGCTTGATGCCGGTTTCCTTGATCGGCTTCAGGTCCGGCGTCGTGTAGTGCGCGATGGTCATGTACACGCCGCCGCCGCTCGGCAGCGGAATGAAGCGCTGAACGATCGACTTGCCGTACGTCGTGACGCCGACGGTCTTGCCGCGCTTGTTGTCGCGGATCGCGGCGGCGAAGATCTCGGCACCCGACGCCGTCGACGGATCGGTGAGAACTTCGACCTCGCCGTCAAAGGACGTGGCGCGATCAGCCTGCCAGCGCTTCTGCTCGACCTTCCGCCCTTCGAGCGAGGTGATGAGACCGCTGGTGAGCAGATCGTCGGCCGAGGTGATTGCTTCCTCGACGTCGCCCCCGGCGTTGCCGCGGACGTCGACGATCAGCTTGCGCACTCCGTTGCCGCGGATGCCGTCGAGCGCGACCTTGAACTGCGAGGCCGTCCCCTTCTCGAAGTACGGGATCTTGATGTAGGCGACGGCGCCGTAGCGGCTCGTCGTCACAGGGACCGGATGAAAGGCCGTCTGCTGCAGAGTGAACTCGTCGCGCTTGGTCTGCCCGCCGCGAAGCACCTGCACGTGGACGGCCTTGTTCGCGCGCAGGGCGTTCCGCACCTGCCAGACGGCCATCTTCTGGGTCGCGGCACCGTCGACTTTCTCGATGAAGTCGCCGCGCTCGATGCCCGCCTTGGCCGCGGGCGAATCGGGAATTGCGGTGATCACGTACGCGTAGCCGAAGCGCTTGGTGACCACGAGCCCGATGCCGTTGTCATCGGCCTCGACATACGACTTGTACGCGGCCATCTGCGTGGGCGGGACGTAGTAGCTGAACTCGTCGATCGCGTCGGTCACGCCGGAGAATGCTCCGTCGATCAGTTGCTCCGACGGGACCTGCTCCACGTAATTGTTCCGCACCAGATCGAACACCTCGGTGAAGATGCTCAGGTACCGATAGATGTTGTTCTTCTGCGTGGCCTGTCCGAACAGCGCGCCGCCGATCAGCATGATCAGCACGGCCGACGAAACGGCGAAAAATACCAGTCTCTTTTTTGTCATCAGCGCAACCATTTCTGCGGATCTTCGGGGCGGTTGTCCTGGCGGATCTCGAAGTAAAGGTAGCCGCCGCCTGCATCTTCACTGTCGCCCACGCCTGCAATCGTCTGTCCAGTCGTCACCTGATCGCCGACCGCCACTTGCGGCGCGACGATGTTTCCGTAGAGTGAAACGATCTGGTTTCCGTGGTCGAGAATGATCAAGTTTCCGTACCCTTTGAACCACTGCGAAAAGAGAACTGTTCCCTGGAATACGGCCCGGACCGGCGCGCGCGGGATTGCCACGATTTTGACCCCGTTGTTCATCGTGTAGGTAGAAAACTTCGGGTTACGCTGGCGGCCGAAGTGCTCGGTGACCTCCCCTTCCGCCGGCCAGGCCAGCGTGCCCCGGTACGTGCGGACGTCCGAGGACGGGATCATCCCGGCCGCCTGCTTCGACAAAATGTCCACCAGCCGTTCGAGACGGCGCGCCTTCTCCTCGAGCTCCGCCAGTTGTTGCGTCGAACCGCTCTCCTGCGCCTGCAGTGACGCGAGCACGCGCCGCTTTTCGGCGTATGCCGCGGCGACGGCGCGCCGGCGCTGCTGGATGGCGCGCTCGAGCTCGGCGAGTTCCTGCTGCCGGACGGCCAGCTCTGCCTTGCGAGCGTCGAGCTGCCGGTTCGTGGCCTGGAACCGCTCGATCATCCGCGCATCGTGGTTCACGAGGAAGGTGAGCATCGACACGGCTGTGGAGGGATCGTTCCGCTGGTCGAGCGACATGAAGATCCGCAGATAGCTCAAGCCGCCGAGGCGGTAGAGAGCCACCAGTCGCGTCCGCAGGTGCCCTCTCTGGCGGTCGATGCGGGCGAGAAGCTCGACAATCTGTCGCTCCAGGTCCATCCGCTCCCGGTCGACTCGCTGCCTCGTCTGCGTGGCGATCTCCAGCTCGCGCGTCTGAATGCCCAGCTCGAGATCGGCGGCCTCGAGCTCCTGCCGCGCATTCCGCGCCTGACGATGAACGTCCTCGAGCCGCTGCTTGAGCCGGGAGATCTCGCCGCGGATGCGGTCCATGTCGGCGTCGGTCACCGGAGGCGCCTGGCCGAGGAGAATCAAGGCTGCGGCGGCGATGAGGCAGCGGGCGAGCCACTTCATTCCGTGTAGGTCCTCAACGCGTGCTTCGCCGCCTCCTGCTGCGCTTCCTTCTTCGACGATCCCTCGCCTCTCGTGACCAGACTGCCGACCTTCACTTCGACGATGAACGTCTTGTCGTGGTCCGGCCCGACTTCGCCGATGACGTTGTACTCGGGCAGAGGCAGACCCTTCCCCTGCGCCAGCTCCTGCAGCGCGGTCTTGTAGTCGTGGAAGAGGAGATCCTGCCGGTCGATCGACTTGATGTCCTCGAGAAAGGCCTGCTCGATGAGCTGCCTCGCCGCGGCGATCCCTCCGTCGAGGTAGACGGCCGCGATCATGGCCTCGAAGAGATTGGCCAGGAGCGAGTCCTTCTTGCGCCCGCCGGTCTTTTCCTCGCCGACGCCGAGGAGCAGGACCTCGCCCATCCCGTAATGGCGCGCTTTCTCGGCCAGGCTCGGCGCGCTGACGAGGTACGCCTTCATCTTCGACAGCCCGCCCTCGTCCAGATCGGGAAAGTGGCCGAAGAGCATGTCCCCGATGACGAATCCGAGGACCGAGTCGCCGAGGAACTCGAAGGTCTCGTTGTGACGAGCGTCCTCATGGCGGGCCTCATGCGAATACGACTTGTGCGTGATGGCGCGGGTCAGCAGATCACGTCGCGTGAATGTGTACCCGATCCGCCGCTCGAAATCGCCTAGATCCACTTGATTCGAGTCGATTGTAACGTTCCCAAACGTTAATTAACGGACTGCGAACCGAACCTCGGCCATATTTCGCATCGATTTCGACTCAGGGACGCGCAGCGTCAGAATGTAATCACCTGGCGGAAGAGCGGGCGGAACGAAGTCGAGCAGCAGCCTCGCCGTCCCGTCGGAACCGACAGTCTGCGCCGCCACCTTGACCGGAGTCTCCTTTCCCCCGACCGTGGCGGCGACATCGACGTGGTCGGCGGTGACGTTCCCGACGTACAGCCCGAGGCGCGCCGAGACGCCCGGCCGCAGCACCGGGGCGGCCGCGGGAACCACCATCGCCCCCCCGATGAGGAATGGGTAATCGCGCGGAACGCCGGCGCGATCGGGGGGCTTGACCGGTACCCACTCTGCCGGGTTGTCGTCAATCGCCGAGCCGCCGAGAACCGCCGCCTGGCCCCAGGCTGGCACCTCGACGTCCGCGCCGCTGTAACCGTAGAGCGATTGCGCTCCGGCCCGAACGAGGGTCCGGATCGAGTAGTGGCCGGGCGGAAGCATCAGCGTCTCATAGACGCGGACGCCGCGATGCTGCAGCCGGTCGCGAAGCTTGGCCAGGTCGAGTCCGATCGGCTGATGGACGAAGTCGAGGATCATCCCCTTGTCGTCGAACGCGTAGATGAACAGCTCGCTCTGGATCTGGCCGCCTTTCGACGCCTTGAGCATGGACGGACCGTCGATCTCGACGATCACCGGCACCTGCGCCCGCCCTTCGCGGCGCGGGAACGGCGTGACGAGCGTCCGGACGCGAAGATCGGTCTCCGGCAGCTGATTGACGATGATCTCGCCGGCGGTGAGCGTGCGCTCGATGGCCGTCCCCGCCGGAGAGGACTCGAAGTAGCCCGTGCGATGCATCGTCCGCGCAGAAGGCACATTGACGAGCTTGACCTTCAGGTCGTGAAACTTGCCCGGCGAGCTCGACGGCGCCTCGAACCCGAGCACGTACACGACTTCCTCCGCCCGCAGCAGCCGGCCGAAGTCTTCGTCGATGCTGTTCGCGTTCTTGAAGACCATTCCTCCGGTGTCGTGCGTCAGCAGGAAGAGAGACTCGTTCGATTTCTGGGTCACGTTGGCCGTGGTGTCGCGAATCTCGCCGCTGGTACGGAGACCCTTGATGTCGATGGCGTGCAGGACGACGTCCGACCGGCGGCAGGCGTTGATCATCTCCTGAAGGTCGCTTGCCGACTGGGCGTTGCCGTAGCGATTGTCGTTGTCGACCGCGGCGTAGTCGCCGCGCTCGATCAGGCGCCGCTCTTCCATCGCCTGCGAGGAGGAGAGCGCCTCGCGGCCATGGATCAGTTTTGCATCGAACCCCTCGCTGAGCAGGATGACCTGCTTGCGACCGGGAACGCGATTGAGGAGGTGCGCGACGTCGCTGTAGCCGTCGAGAGTCCGGGAGATGAACTGGCGCTGCACGTCGTTCGCCGCGCGATCGATGCTGCGCGCGACCGCCCGCAGGTCCTCCGCAAAGTTGGCCGAGTTCGTGGTGCCGCGCCCTTCGACGTCGTCAGCCATGGCGCGCATTTCGACCGACGAGAGAAGGAGCGGGTCGGCGGGCTGAAACATCCTCGGGCTGCCGAGAGCCTCGATGGCCGTCGACACGAGCTTCATGTCGGTCGTGAACGCGGCCATCAATCGGAACCCCTGCTCCGCGCTGAACGTCCCCACGGCGATGCGGTCGCCGCTCACGCCGCTGCTCTTGATGAAATTGCGGGCCGCCTCGCGGGCCCGGTTCAGTGTGCCGGGCGAGGAGCTGTTCATGTCGAACAGCAGTAGAAAGTTGCGGCTGGCCGCCGCTCCGGTCAGTCCGGCGCTCTCGCGTTTCACGCCGGGCGCGAGGTCGATCATGTCGAAGTGCGTGATGGCGCGGCGCTGGCCGTTGTCGTAGAGCTCGAAATTCTCCTGCTTCAGGCCCCGGACCGCGGCACCACTCCGGTCGACGACATTGACCGGCACCTCCACGAGCGTGACCTGAATGCGTTCGCTTGCCGTGGGAAGTTGTGCGGTGAGGGGGATGGCGAACAGCACGACCAGCAGCGCGGCGATTCTGCTTTGCACGGGGCCCTCCGTCCTGGCGTAGATCCCGGAGTCTATCGCATCACTGCAGGGCCGTCAGGGCCTTCCGGGCCCTGGCGATATCCGCCGCATACCGCTGCCGCGGCGCGGTATTCACGAACCGGGTCAGCGCTTCCCGCGCCTCGGCTTTGTGGCCCGCACGCCCTTCCACCAACCCGATGTTGAACAGCGCGTCGTACTGCCTCGGATCGATGGCGACGGCCCGGTTCCACGAATCGACGGCGCGCGGGAAATCGTTGAGACGCGCGTAGAGAACGCCGAGCGTGTTCAGCGCGAGCGGCAGCCGCGGATTGAGATCGAGCGCGCGCGTGAGATGCGTCTGCGCCGGCTGCACCTCGTCGCGCTGCAACGCCAGAATGCCGAGGTTCTGGTACGCCGGTGCGTTGTTAGGGTCGAGCTCGAGCACGCGCCGGAATTGCGCCGCGGCCTCGTCTCCCCTTCCACCGTCGGCGAGCGCGACACCGTATGCGTTCAGCACGTCGGGGTCGTTCGTGGAGAGGCGCGATTTGAGAAGCTCGACCGCGTTCTGGGCCTTCCCGCTCTCGCAGTAGAGGAGGGCAAGCTGCACGCGGTCGTCGTCGTTCGCGTTCGGATCCTTCGCCACGATCTCAAGCTGCCCGATGGCTTCCGGCACGCGCTCGTTCTGCTGAAGCATGAACGCGAGAATCTCCCGCCCGGCGGTCATCTCCGGACGCGCGCCGACGATCTCGCGGGCCAGCTGAAGGGCCCGCGCGGGCTGATGGCGCTCGAACGCGTCGATGGCATCGTGCATCTTCGCGTCGATGGCCACGAGATTCTTCGGATCATCGGCGGCGGTGTAGTTCTTCTTCGCCGCTGCCGTGCCCGACACGTATCCGAGACTGCGCAGATTGGCGATCTCGTCGGGCGACAGCGCGCGATTCGTCGATGGCGGGGCAATCATGGGAGCCAGAAGGCGTCGCGCCTCGTCGACGTCGCGGCGGCGATCATCGCGAAGGTTCGTCAGCTCCCTCGGATCCTGCGGCAGATCGTAAAGCTCGGCGATCGGCAGATCGACGTACTTCAACGTGCCATGGATGACGCCGGTGAGCGGAGCCCAGCCGCGGTTGAGCGTCGCAGAGAGCGATTCGAAGTAGCTGTCGCGCGCGGAAATCGGCCCGAGCAGCGAGGCGCCCTGCATCGGAGGTGCCGAATGACCGCCGGCCGCCTCGAGGATCGTCGGCGCGATGTCGATGTGCCGCACGTATCCGTTCTCGAGGCGGTGCGGCACGCCCGGACCGGCGACGACGAGCGGGATCTTCAGCGTCGACTCGTACGCGAACAGGCCATGGGTGCGCTCGCCGTGATCGCCGAGAGCTTCGCCGTGATCGCCGGTGACGATGACGAGCGCGTTGGGGTCGGCATCGAGGAGCGGCCCGAGCTGAGCGCGAAGCTCGCTGTCGGCGTAGGCGATCTCGCCGAGGTATTCGTTGTCGCGGTATTGGGTGAGGAACGGCTCGGGCGGCGCATACGGCGCGTGCGGGTCGTAGAGGTGAATCCAGAGGAAGCGCTTCCTCCCCTCGTTCGCGCGCCACCATTTCGTTGCCGACGCCAGAACTTCGGATGCGCGCCGCTCCTGGATGATGAAGTCGAGCGTGGCCTCCCCTTTCCCGTAGTTGTCGTCGTACGTGTCGAAACCCTGATTGAGTCCGAAACGTGCGTCGAGCGGAAAGGCACCGACGAAGGCGCCGCTCGTGTAGCCGAGCGGACGCAGCATCGTGGCCAGCGTGGCGTGCTTCGGATCGAGCTTGAATCCGGCGTTCTCGCGGACGCCATGCTGGAACGGATAGAGGCCGGTGAGGATGTTGACGTGCGACGACAGCGTGATGACGTTGTGCGCGTGCGCGTTGGTGAAGACGATGCCGCGCGCAGCGAGCGAGTCGAGAAACGGTGTCTTGACGCGCGTGTTGCCGGCAAATCCGAGAGCATCGGCACGCGTCGTGTCGAGCGTGATCAGCATGACATCCCGCACGGCCACTCGCGGTTGCGTCTGTTCCGCGCGACGCGAGCAGGCAACGACCAGCAGGACCGCGAGAATCGAAAGCCGCCGCATCACCTGTCCGCCATGTGTTTCCTGAGGATTCCTGTCGCGCGCTCGAGTTTCCCCGGCAGCGCGCGCAGCTCGGGATCGTCAGGATAGCGTTGCAGTCCCTGGTACGCCCAGAAATGCGCGCCTTTGTCGTCGCCGATGGCCTTCAACGTCTCGGCGATCACTGCGTACGAATGCGGCGCGGGAGCGGCCTTGATGCAATCGAAGACGACCTTCGTGGCCTCGTCGAACCGGTGCTCGGTGGCCAGCAGCATGATCAGCGACGAATACGCGGTCGGGATGGACGGGAACTGGGCGATCTCGGCGCGAAACTCGTTCTCCGCATCCGCGTTGCGGCCCAGGCGTGCCAGGACGTCGCCGCGCTCGAGGTGAAGGCCGGCATGGGAAGATTTCGCGCGCTCGAGATACGCCAGCGCGGCAGGAAAGTTGTTTCTCTGCTTCTCGACGCCGGCCAGCAACATGAGCGATGTCGTCGGATCGTGCGACGTCTCCAGCGCCAGTTTCGCCTCGGCCTCGGCTCGTTGCGTGTCTTGGCGACGCAGCCAGATGCGCGCGAGGATCTCGTGAGACTCTCCCGGCTCGATGCGGCCGGCGATCTCCGCGTGCTGCTGCGCGGTGTCGAGATCGCCGAGGGCCAGCGCACCGTTCGCGACGTCGTACAGCAGCTGCACCGTCATCGGAACGTGCCGCAACCCTTCCTTCGCCGCTTCGACTGCCTCGCGCGTCTTCCCCAACTTGTTCAGGATCTTGCACTTCAGATCCCACAGATCGGTGATCTGCGCATTGGCGGCGAGAAGCTGGTTCGTGAGGCGCAGAGCTTCGTCCGGCTTGTCGCTGCGATACAACGTCAACGCCAGACGAATGTCGTGGAAGGTCCCCATCATCATTTTCGGATCGGGGAGCTGTCCTCCGGTGGGCGTCGCGGCCGTCGATCCGATGTAGCCGAGCGCGGCGAGCTTCGCGGCATCTTCGCGATCGATGCCCGATGGTGCAGCCGGTTCGTGCACGTACGGAGCGATCGCGTCGCGCAGCCGGGCGTAGGCGCGGCGGTTCCGTTCGAGGGTGTTGCGCTTCTCGGCTGGATCCGTGCGGAGGTTGTAGAGCTCCGGCCCCGGCGCTCGGATGTAGTGATCGTCGCCGTCGATCAGCGAATGAAGGTCGCTCCAACCGAAATGAAAACGCGGGTAGTAGGACTCGGCGTAGATGCGCCGGGGCGATCCCACCTCCGCGAGCAGCGACCGGCCGACTCGCCTCGGATCCTTCGCAACCTGAATGGCGAGCGGATCGAGAATCGTCGGAAACACATCCGCCAGTTCCGCCGCCACGTCGACTGTCGTTCCGCGTCTCCGGCCGTCCGGCAGCTTCACCAGCAGCGGAACCTGGAGATCCTCGCGATAGAGAAAGATCCCGTGCTCTTCTTCTCCATGCTCGCTCAGTCCCTCGCCGTGATCCGAAAGAAGAATGATGAGCGCCTTGTCGTAGACGCCCTTCTGCTTCAGAAACGCGACGAAGTCACCGACGACGGCATCGGATTCCGCGATCTCGCCGTCGTAGTGGTTCGGGTAGCGGCTGAAGTACGGCTCCGGCGGCGTGTAGGGCGTGTGGGGCTCGTAGAGATGCAGGAATGCGAAGAACGGCCTGCCGGCGTTCGGCTCGATCCATTTCTCGAGCGCTGCGAGCGACGCGCGGCCGTCGCGCTGCACATGTCCGATGATCGTGTCGTTGCCGCCGGCGGGCTCGACCGCATCGTCGAAGAAGTCGAACCCGCGGCCGATTCCCGTTTCGCGCCGCAGAATGAATGACGACACCGCCGCGCCGGTCGCGTAGCCGTGGCTCCTCAGGATCTGCGCAATCGTCGGGATGGAGTCCGGCAGGCGGAACCCGATGTTGTCGCGCACTCCGGCATCCGCCGGCAGCATTCCGGTGAGGATCGTCGCGTGCGACGGCAGCGTCAGCGGCACGTGGCTGTACGCGCGCGTGTAGAGAATCGAATCGGCGCGGAGCGCATCGATGTTCGGCGTCTCCACGCCCTTGTACCCGTAGGCCGGCAGGTGGTCCGACCGCAGCGTGTCGATCGAGATCAGCACGACCGGAGTCGTGCGCGATGGTGATTCGATCCGGCCGCGGCAGGCCGCGGCCAGAAGAACGATGATCAGAAGGGCCCGACGACGCTCCACTTCACTTCAAGTTTGCCAGCAATTGCTTCGCGTCGTGTGCTTCCGGTGAATCCGGAGAGAGGGCCACAACCTGCTCGAGATCCGCTTTCGCCTCCTTGTTCTGCCGAAGCTGCAGCTCGGCGAGACCGCGGTAGTAGTAGCTGTCGGCGCGTTTCGCATCGAGAGCAACCGCCTTCGAGAAGTACGTCGCCGCGTCGGCGGGATTTTTCTTGTTCAGGAACAGAATCCCGATGTTGATGAACGCGGTCGGATCGGTGATCGCGGACGGGGGCAGCTTGTCGAGGATCGCTTTCCCTTTGTCCAGCTGCCCGTTCTCCAGATACAGATTCGCGAGCAGGACCTCACGCGTCGTGTACGCCGCATCCGCGGTCGCGGTCCAGGGATCGGCGACTTCGAGCCTTTCCAGAGTCCCGATCGCGCCGGGCACATCTCCCGCGCGGTAGTAAGCCTGCGCCAGGACCTGCAGCACCTGATTCTTCACGTCCTTCAGCTCCGGCGTGTCCTCCGGAATCATCGGCAGCGCTTTCTCGAGGTCGGCCACGGAACGCTTGGCGTTCTCCTGCACTTCGGCGGCCGTGACGGTGTGCGACACGGCGGTCGACGATCCGTCCGCCGCGGCCTGTGTCGTGGTGACGACGTCGCCGGCCTTCACCTTGAGCAACTCCTGCCCTTCTCTGATTGCGTCGACGGCTTCTTTCGGCACGGAGGGAGCCGTCGGGACCGTGGCTGCGGCCTCCTTCCTCGCCTCGGGTTCGAGCTGCGTCTTGATCGGCGGTGCGACCTGCATCTCGCTCACGGCCGCGGAGCCGCGGCTCATCACGTATCCGGAAGCGGTGATGTCGATGTTCCAGACCCCATTCGTGAGGCCGAGGGCCGCCCAGCGCCCGCGCGAGTCGCTTTTGACGACGATCGGCTGCGTGTTGCCCGCAGCGGTGTTGACGGTGATCGTCGCTCCGGCGACACCCTTTCCGGTGGTCTTGTCGGTGATGACGCCCTGAAGCCGGCCGACGCCGCGCACCTGCGCGAACGAGACGGCAGCGACGAAGAGCGCGGCGGACATGATGAGCAGTTTCCGCATGGATCCTCCGGTGAGCATTCAAGAAAAGACCCGCTGGGACAATTCCCAGCGGGTCAAGACGGGGCAACGAAGGAGAGATCAGAACGTCAAACGGGCTCCGAGACGGAACACGCGCGGCGAGAGCGTCTCGGTGATGCGGTTGCTGGCGGCCACGCCGAGACGAGCCACGTTGCGCTGCAGGATCGTCTGCGAGTTCAGGACGTTGAATCCGTCGATCGACAGGGTCAGCCCGACGCGCGAGACGTGGAGGTCCTTGGCCAGACGGAGGTCGAGCTCGTGGACATCCTTGTTCCGGAACTGCGTGACGTCATTCTCGGCCAGCAGGAACTTGAATCCCTCTCCCCCGGTGCCGCTCACGCGGAAGACGTAGGGAAGGGCGTATCCCTGACGGCCGTACAGATTGACGCCGAAGTTCGCTTCGACGATCGGGATCTGATAGACGCCCGTGATGTTGTACGACCACTTCGAGTTGATGTAGACGCCGCCGAACGCGCCGCTGCCCGTGCCCGAGCCGATGATGACATCGGACCCGCTGCAAACGTCGCAGCCGGAACCGACCTGCGGCGATACGACGGCGGTCCCGCCGCGCTGATGCGTGGGATCGATGATGCCGTTCGCTCCGACGTGCTGCTTCCAGTCCGCGAGCGTCAGGTTGCCGCGCAACATCCAGCGGTTGCTCATCCGCTTCGTGGCCATGAACTCGAAGCCCTGGTACGTCTGGTTGTAGTCGGGCCGGTTCAGAATGACTTTGTACGTCGGTGCGGAAATCCCTGACTTCAGGACGTAGTACGGCAGCGACACGGTCTGCCCGCTCGGCAAGGTCGCGCTCACCGGATCGTGCAGCACGTAGTCGGCTGTGCTGTAGAGGTCACCCTGGCCCTGATGCTTCTCTCCGACCGTCCAGATAAAGTCCGTCATCTTGCGGTAGGTGGCGGTGACGCCGACGCTGAAGTCGCTCATCAGCTCCCGCTCCGCACCGACGATGAACTCGGAGGTCGTTGGCGCTTTCAGGTCCGGGTCCCAACGCGTGAACTGCGTCTGCAGCGTCGGGTTGTTGGGATCGAAACCGGCGTGCGAGAAGATGCCGGTCTTGAAGTCGATTTCATTCCGCTGGGCGATGAAATCGTGGTTCAGATCGTTGTAATAGAGGTAGAGCCACGAATACGCGCCCGGTGATGTCGCGGAGATCGGCACGGCGTTGCCGCCGACCTGGTCGACATATTTGTTGTACGACGCCCGGAGAAGCGTGCGTTTGTCGGAACCGAGGCTGTAGGTCAGTCCGACTCGCGGTGAGATGTTCGTCCACTCCAATCCGGTCACGCCGGGGAACGAGATCGCCGGAAGCAACTCGGGGACGACCGGATTCGCCGCCGCTGAGCCGGGGTAATTCCCCGCCTTCTGCTGGTCGTAGCGAAGGCCGGCCTGCACGGTGAGATTGCCGAACATCAGCGTGTCGCCGGCGTAGATGTCGGTCATCTTGCCGAAGTTCGCGCGGTCGGGTCTGCGCTGGAAGCTGACGAAGCCGCTGTTGCCCGGGGCGTCGACTTCTTCGTTGTCGGTGTACGTTCCGCCGGGATAGGCAAGCGTCGTCCGGACATCGGCCTTGCGATACCCGAATCCGAACTTCATCTCGTGATTGAGGCTGCCGGTGTTGAAGAACGTCGAGCCGTCGAGCCGGTACTGCGTCTGCGGACGAAGAATGACCTGGCTCAGATAGCTGCGGTGCCACGACCCGTCGGCACCGAAGTACGCCGGATCGCTGGCCAGACCGCACGCGTACGACTGGCAGCCCTTTCCGTTGTCGGCAATCAGCTGGAAACCGCCCTGCACCTTCGAATACAGGCCGGTCAGATAGAGGTTCGAGCCGATCAGCTGCGTGTCCTCGATCTTCCAAAGCGTGGGATCGGTGAGGCTGCCAACGCCGTTCTTGTAGTTGTCGTTCTGGTTCCACCCGGTTTCCGGAGCGCGGGTGATGCCGACGTTGCGGCCGAGTTTCACCTTGGCGTCATAGCTGTCGACGAAGACCAGACTGTTCGATGCGAGAGGCTGGGCGTTGACCTTGATGTTCTCGCCCGTGAGCGTGGTCTTGTCGAGAGAACGCTCGCCCGACGCCAGGAGTGTCGGCGTGAGCACGGCGATGTTCTGTTTTCCGTAAGCGCCCCAGAACCAGATCTTGTCCTTGAGGATCGGGCCGCCGAATTCGGCGCCGTAATCATCGATCTTGTTGATCTGGTTCACGAACTTCAGGTAGCTCTTCGCTTCGGAAGGAATCTCCGGCGAGGCCTGGTAGCTGCTGCTGGTGTGGAATCCGCGCGCGGAACCTTTGAAGTCGTTCGTGCCGCGCTTGGTGACCATGTTGACCTGAACGCCGGGAGTCTGAATGCGCGGATCGCTGCCGCCCGTCGTCATCTGCAGCTCTTCGAACGAGCCGAAGTCGTAATACGTCGGCGATGAGCCGGTGGCGGCGAAGTCGGTGATGTTCACGCCGTCGACGTTCCACGTCCCCTGCGAGGTGTTCGCGCCGTTCGAGACATACGTCGACTGCTGACCCGACTGATTTCCGCCGACGTTGAAGCGGTCCATCAGCACGCCGGGCGTCTGCTGCAGGATGACCCACGGATCGCGCGCCGTCGGCACCTGATTGAGCTCGACTTGCGATACGTTGATTCCGCTGCCGGCCTTGCGGGTGTCGAGCAACGGCGCTTCCGCGCTGACGGTGATCGACTCGGCCGCTGCCGGCGTGAGCGTCATCGTGACATCGGCGTTGCGGCCGATGTTCACGTCAACGTGATTGCGGATCGCCGTGCCGAAGCCGGACAGCTCCGCCTTCACGCTGTACGCGCCGGGCGAGAGGTTGAGGAATCGGAAATTGCCAGTGGCGTCCGTGACGAACGTCTGCGGCGCTCCGATTCCGGTGAGCGTGACGGTCACGCCGGGAAGAACAGACGCGTCTTTCGCCTGCACTTTGCCGAAGATGTTTCCGGTCTGAAATTGCGCGAAACCGCTGACGGCAATCAGCGATATGCAGAGGGCGGCCACGAGAACCGCCACGACAAACCTCGGGCTGGGCACTTTCATAGGCGGGCTCCTTTCCGTTAGTGCGTTGTTACGAACGCGTAGCGTAACGCAACTTATGTGTCAACAAACAGAAAAGTTTTGCGCGTTCTGTAACGAATTGTTCAGCCGCGGGCGAGCTTTTTCAGGGGGGCATTACGGGGATATTTCTGGAGGCCCTGGTAGGCCCAGTACAGCGAGCCCCGGTCGTCGCCGATCGCTTTGAGCGTCTCGCTGACCGCGATGTACGACGGAGGATTGGGTGCGACCTCGATGAGCCGGAAGATCAACTTCGTGGCTTCCTCGAGACGTTGTTCCGAGGAAAGGAGGAGGACGAGGGCGGTGTAGGCGTCCGGTTGCGTCGGGTAGAGCGCGATCTCCTCGCGAAACTCGCGTTCCGCCTCATCGTTGCGGCCGAGGCGCGCGAGGATGTCGCCGCGGTAGTAGTGGAGGTTCGGGATGCGGCGATGGCCCTTCTCCCCCGCGAGATCGCGCGCCTGATCGAAGTAGCCGAGCGATTTCTGCAGGTCTCCCTTCTGTTTCTCGATGAGTCCGAGGGTCAACAGCGCGCCGATCGGCTCGTGCTCGGTTTGCATCGCCAGGCGCGCCTCCTGCTCGGCGCGTGTGTAATCGCGGCGATCCGCCCAGACCCGCGCGAGGATCTCGTGCGCCTGCCCAGGCTCCCACTTCATGGCCAGCTCGGCGTGCTGCTGGGCCTGATCGAGCTCGCCCGTCAGGATCGACAGGTTGGCCACGCCGAACATCAGCTGCACGGCGTTGGGCGCCTGCTTGAGCCCTTCCTTCGCCGCGGCGATCGCCTCTTCGTTGCGCCCGAGTTTCATCAGGATGTTCGACTTGAGGTCCCACAGATCGAGGATGCGCGGGTTGTCCTTCAGAAGACGGTTGGTGATTTCGAGCGCCTCTTCCTGCTTCTCGTTGCGATATTTCGTGAACGCGACGCGGATGTCGTGGAACGTGCCGATCGTCGTTTTGGGGTCGGGCAGTTGCTCGTTCTCTCCGGTCTGCACCGTCGAGCCGATGTAGCCGAGTGCGGCGAGCTTCCTCGCCTCTTCAGGGTCGACGTTGACCGGTGCGGCGGCCTGACGCACGAGCGGCTCGATCGCGGCGCGCATGGCCGTGTACACGCGGCGGTTCTCCTCGAGAGCATTCTTCTTCTCCGCCGGATCGTTGACGACGTCGAACAGCTCGGGGATCGGCGCGCGGATGTAGTGATGCTGTCCGTCGATGAGCGAGTGCAGATCGCTCCATCCGAAGTGAAAGCGCGGATAGAAGGTCTCGCTGTAGACGGATCGAACCGGCGCGCCCGCATCGAGCATGGCCAGCAGCGAACGCGCATCGTTGTGCTGCTGCGGCGGTTTCGTGTCCGTCTGCTCGACGATCGTGCGAAAGACGTCGATGAGCTCGACGGGCGTAGAGGTCGATTCGCCGGCGTGCGCGGCGCGCGGCAGCTTCACGAACAACGGCACCTGCAGTGCCTCGCGGTAGAGAAAGATGCCGTGCTCCTCCTCGCCGTGTTCGTTGAGCCCCTCGCCGTGATCGGAGACGAAGATGATCAGCGCGTCGTCGTAGAGATTCTTGCGCTTCAGGTAATCGAGGAACGTGCCGACGATGGCGTCGACGTATGCGATCTCTCCATCGTAATGATTCGGGTAGCGGCTGAAGTACGGCTCGGGCGGCGTGTACGGCGTGTGCGGCTCGTAGAGGTGCAGAAAAAAGAAGACCGGCCTGGTCTGCTGATCGATCCAGTTCTCGGCGACGCGGACCGTCTCGCGGCCGTCGCGCTGCACGCGCCCGATCACCTGCGACGGCCCGACCGGCTCGACCTCGTCGTCGTAGAAGTCGAATCCGCGCGAGATCCCCGACTCGCGCCGCAGCACGAACGCCGACACTGCGGCACCCGTCGCGTATCCGTTCCCCTTCATCAGCGATCCGAGCGTCGGGATCGACGCGGCCAGCTTGAATCCGATGTTGTCGCGCACGCCATGATCGGCGGGCAGCAGTCCGGTCAGCATCGTCAGATGCGATGGCAGCGTCAGAGGGCAGTGGCTGTACGCGTGCGTGTAGAGGATCGAATCGGCGCGCAGCCCTTCGAGGCGCGGCGTGTCGACACCGTGATAGCCGTATGCCGGCAGATGGTCGGAACGCAGCGTGTCGACGGAGATCAGAAACACGGGAGTGGTCCGCGACGGACGCGGCGCCGCTCCGCGGCGGCAGCCCGCGGACAGGAGCAGCGCGAGCGCTGCGAGGCAAGAAAAAACCCGCCGGACCAGCGTCCGGCGGGTTTTCGAACGGGCTTGATGAGTCAAATCAGAACGTCAGGCGAGCTCCCAGACGGATGACTCGCGGTGACTGGATCTCCGTGATGCGATTGCCCGCGCGAGTTGGACGCGCCACCGGATCATACAACTCGTTGCGGGTGTTCGTCCCGAGGCGCGTGTTTCGCTGCAGGATCGTGTGGCTGTTGAGAATGTTGAACACGTCGGCCGAAATCGTCAGCCCGACGCGCGAGACGCGAATGTCTTTCGCCAGGCGCGCATCGACCTCGAGGGGGCTCTTGAGGCGGTCCGTATCGGTTTCCGGATTGATCAGGACATTCTTCGTCCCTTCCGACGTGCCCGCGCGATGCACCCACGGAATCGGATAACCCTGGCGGCCGCTGATATTGAAGCCGGCCGAGGTTTCGATGACCGGGATCTGATAGGCGCCGGTGAAATTGAACGCCCATTTCGAGTTGATGTAGACGCCGCCCTTCGCACCGCTGCCGCTGCCGGAGCCCTGCACGACCGCGCCGCCGTTGCACACGCTGCAGCCGGAGGAGTTGCCGATGTTCGGCGCGGCGAACACCGTCGAGCCGCGCAGACGAGTCGGATCCCAGATCGCTGACGAACTCACGTCCTGGGTCCAGTCGTTGAAGGAGATGTTGCCGCGCATCATCCAGCGATTCGACATCCGCTTCGTGGCATTCAGCTCGAGACCCTTGTAGGTCTGGCTGTAGCCATCGATGTTGGTGATCACATAGTAGATCGGTGCCGCGACACCGCTCTTCAGTCCGTAAACCGGCACGTCGTAGGCCGTTCCGTCAGGCAATTTGCCCGTCACGTGGCGCACGACCTCGTAGTCGGCGGACGTGTAGAAATCACCCTGCCCCTGGTGCTTTTCGGGCCGGAACGCGATGAAGTCCTTCGACTTGCGGTAGGTGACGTTCGCCCCGACGGTGAAATCGGACAGCAGCTCGTGCTCGACGCCGAACATGAGCTCGTCCGCATACGGAGCCTTCATGTTGTGATCCCAGCGCGAGACCTGGTTCGCGACATTGAGCTTGTTCGGGTCGAGGCCGCTCGCGCTGATGATGCCGTTGTCGAATCCGGCATCGCTGCAATCAACTCCTGCGCTGCCGCACAGCTCGTTGCGCTGGGCCTTCTTATCGCCGTTCAGATCCGCGTAGTAGTAATAGAGATACTGATACCCGACGGGCGACGCGAAGTAGATCATGGTGCCGCCCATCTGATCGGTATAGCGGTTGGCAGCGGCACGCAGCAGCGTCTTCTTCTCCGAGCCCAGCGTATACGTCAGACCGATACGCGGAGCGATGCTGGTCCATTTCAAGGAAGGGATGTCGGATCCGCGGAAGCTGATCGCCGGCAGGATGTCGGGAATGACCGGATTCGCGGGAATGCCGCCGCTCTGGAAGTTCGCCTTCTGCACGTCGTAGCGTGCCCCGACCTGCAGGCTGAGATTGCCCATCAGGATCGTGTCGCCGACGTAGAAGTCGTCCTGCTTCACGGTGTACGTGAAGTCATCGCGGCGCATCAGCTGAGCTCCGGCGATCGCACCCTTGTCGCCGGCATCGGCATCGTTGCCATTGATGTCGACCCCTTCGAAGAACGACACCTGGTCGCCCGGCCACGCCGTGAGCGAACGGACGCCCGCGTTGCGGTGGCCGAATCCGAACTTCAGCTCATTGTTGACGTTGCCCGTATCGAAGAACGTCGAGCCGTCGAGGCGGTACAGCTTCTGGGGCCGCTGCGTGAAATAGCTGAGGTAGGAACGGTGAGCCGAGCCCGACGCGTCGAAGTACGACGGCTGGACATCGGCGGCGATGGCGCAGTCGAGCTCGCGGCAATCCTTACCGTTGTTGCCGATCAGCTGGAAGCCGCCCTGCACATGCGAGAGCAGTCCGGTCAGGTAGAGCCTGTTGCCGAAGATCTGCGTGTCCTCGATCTTCCAGAGGTTCGGACCGCCGAAGTTGTCGCCCTGGTTGTACGTCGTTTCGGGCGGCCGGGTGGGGCTGGCGTTACGCCCGATCTTGATCTTCGAGTTGCGCATCACCGAATACGTGAAGCTGTTCGACGTCAGGATCTGCGCGTTCAACTTGCCGTCCTTCGTGGTCAGCTCGGTGTTGTCCGTGTAGCGGACTTCCTGGCCGACCGGCTGCGCCACGAAGAGCTTGATGAGCTGTTTGCTCGTGCCCGCCCATAGCCATAGACGATCGCGAAGAATCGGGCCGCCCGCTTCTCCACCGTAGTCGCCGATGTTATGGATCTCGTTGACCTTCGACAGATAGCCGACCGCTTCCGACGGAATCGACGGATCGGACTGCAGGCTGTGCGGGGTCTTGTAGTAGCGGCCGGAACCGCGGATGTCGTTCGTGCCGCGCTTGGTGACCATGTTCAGCTGCACGCCCGGCGTCATGATGCGCGGGTCCGTGCCGCCGGTGGTCACCTGCATCTCTTCGAACGAGTCGAAGTCGTAGTAGGTCGGCGACGATCCGAGGGCGCCCACGTCGGTGATGTTCACGCCGTCGACGTTCCACGTCGACTGGTCACCGGTGGCACCCTTGCCGACGTAATTCGACTGCTGGCCTGATTCGCTGCCGCCGACGTTGATGCGATCCATCAGCACGCCCGGCGTCTGCTGCAGAATGACCCACGGGTCACGCCCCGAGGGGACTTTCTCGAGCTCGACCTTCGTCACCGTCGCACCCGTGCCGGTGCGACGCACGTCGAGCAGAGGGGCCTCGGCCGATACGGTGATCGATTCCGACGCCGCTGGATTCAGCATCATCGTCACGTCGGAGTTGCGGCCGATGTTGATCGTGAGTCCGCTTCGCATCGCCGTACCGAATCCGGCAAGCTCCGCTTTCAGGTTGTATGTGCCGGGAGAGAGGTTGAGGAAGCGGAAATCCCCGGTGGCGTCGGTGACGAATGTCTGCGGCGCTCCGACGCCCGTCAGGGTCACCGTCACTCCGGGCAAGAGCGAGCCGTCCTTTGCCTTCACATGGCCGTAGATGTTGCCGGTCTGGATTTGTGCGTAGGACGCGGAGGCAAACAGAAAGAGGAGAAGTGCGACACCGGTCGCGAGGACACGTGTGGCTGAACACCGTCTCATGGGCCCGGGCTCCTTTCAAAGAGGGCCGCGCGGTCGGGAGTGACCGGCGCGGTTACAAATCCATTGCGTGTGCCGTAAAAAAGTAACGTTACAGCAACGGGTCTGTCAACTTTGTGTCGGAAATGACAAACGCCGCGAATCGCTTCGCGGCGTTTGCTGGCCTGCCTTCCAGGCTGCCTACGAGGTTAGCTGTCGGATTCGGGCTGGAAGCCCTACCAGCTTCTGGCTGGATTCACCCCGGACGGTGGCAAGCCGTCTCTCGATTGGTTCCCCCGTTCCTCGGCGCCGAGGATTAGGCGGCAAGTCGCTGCTTGGTGGTGCAGCGGAGGAAGTCTATGCGATTGTCGAGCCGTGTCAACGGAATTGAGGTTGGTGGTGCCCAGGGACGGAATTGAACCGCCGACACGAGGATTTTCAGTCCTCTGCTCTACCAACTGAGCTACCTGGGCGCGCGGCAGGCAGGCGTGTAAATCTTACTCAGCTTTTGTTCATTCCCTCATTTCACGCGATCCCGCACCATCACGGCGAGCGCGCGCAGGGGATCGGCGGCCGCGCGCATCGGTGCCAGCGAGGCCAGCGACGTCTCGACCAGCTCCGCCGTCAGCTTTCGCGCTCCATCCACGCCGGCCAGCTTCACGAAGGTGAGGCGCTGCTCGTCTTTTCCGACATCCTTTCCGAGCTGCGCGGCGTCGGCGGTGACGTCGAGGACATCATCCGTGATCTGAAATGCCAGGCCGAGATTCTTCGCGTAGATCTCGATGCGGCGGAGCGTGGCGGCATCGGCGTTGGCGAGCATCGCGCCGACGGCCGCCGCGGCGACGAACAGCGCGCCGGTCTTGCGCGAGTGGATGAACTCGAGCGTGTCGAAGTCGAGCCGCGAACCTTCGCTGTGCAGGTCGACCGCTTCGCCGGCGATCGTCCCCTCCCACCCCACCGCCCCCACCACCCGCTCCACCACCCGGTGGGCGTTCCAGCGGCGGGGCCGCAGCTCAGCGTGATTCGTGGCCACGAGCACGTATGCCTGGTTCAACAACGCCACCGCCGCCAGGATCGCCAGGTCTTCGCCGAACTGCCGGTGCAGCGTCGGCGCGCCCCGGCGCATCAGCGCATCATCCATGGAAGGGAGATCGTCGAGGATCAGCGACGAGGTGTGGATCAGCTCCATGGCAGCGGCGGCATCGAGCAGCTTCTTCGGCTTGCGGCCGAGGGCCTCCCCGACCGCCAGAGTGAGGATGCCGCGCACGCGCTTGCCGGGCGACGTGATCGATCGCCGGAGCGGATCGACCAGCGGCTCGGGCGCTGAGAGGTGGTCCGCGATCTGCTGCAGATGCTCGTCGAGCATCGCACGACGGGTTTCGAAGTAATCGGCCGACACGTCCTCGGTCCTCGGTCCTCGGTCCTCGGTCCCGACCGCACGTGAGAAAACCAAGGACCGAAGACCGAGGACCGAGGACCCTCAATGGATGGTAGCATCCTGATCAGCAAGCTCTGTGGCTAAGCGAAACTTCGGGCGGCGGGAGCAGATGTGGCTGACGGTAGCCAGCTTCATCGCTCTGTTTGCCATCGCCATCTGGATCATTCCCGGGATGTCGTGGGAGATCTGGTGGAAGATTCAGCTGGCCGGCATCATCTGCGCGGTCCTCTGCGTTTTCGTTTTCGATCTGCTGATCCGGCGCGATGCGGCGCGGCGGGAAACGGCGATCGCGCTGATTGACCGTGTGGCGCAGGGCGACCTGGCCGTCTCCGCGCGGCAGATCCTCATCGCCACGCACTCGCTGCGGATGTCCGCGGCCCTCCGCGCGCTGGTCTCGAATCTCGATCGCACGATCCGCCGCTTCGGCCAGCTCTCCGGCGATGTCGGACGAGTGAGCGATCAGATGACCGCCCGCTCGCGGATCCTGGCCCGAGGCGCCGGCGAACAGCTTGAATCGACGGAGCGCACCACCGGCTCGGTCACGCAGATCGACCAGTCGATCAATGCCGTGCGCACGAGCATGCAGAAGCTCTCCGGGAATGCCGAGGAGACGTCGACGTCGATCCTGGAGATGTCGGCGAGCATCGAAGAGGTCGTTCGCATCGCTGATCAGCTTGCGCAATTCGTCGATGAGACGGCCACGGCGTTCGAAGAGATGACCGCATCGATCAGCGAGGTGGCCGCGAACACCGAGAGCTTCTCGTCGTTTGCGACGCAGACGGCCAGCTCGATCGTGGAGATGAACGCGACGACTGCCGAGATCGGACGCTCCGCGAAGCAATCCGCGGATCTGGCCCGCTTCGTCGCCGATGCCGCGACCGAGGGGCGGACGGCCGTCAACGGAACGGTGGACGGCATGCGCAAGATCGAGCAGTCGGTCGAAGAGGCGAAACTGGCCCTCGGTGAGCTCGGCGACCGCTCGCAGGAGATCGGCGACATCATCCGCGTCATCGACGACATCGCGCGGCAGACGAACCTCTTGGCGCTGAATGCCGCGATCATCGCCGCCCAGGCCGGCGATCGCGGAAAGGGCTTCGCCGTCGTCGCCGACGAGATCCGCGATCTGTCCGAGAGGACCTCCACGTCGACCGAGGAGATCCGCACATTGATTCAGAACGTGCAGCGCAGCGTCGACCGCGCCGCGGAACAGATGACGCTCAGCGCCGATCGCGTCAGCGACGGCGTCGGCCTCACCGCGCGGGCGTCGCAGGTGCTGGAGAAGATCCTGGAGCTGACCAGCCGCTCCACGGGCTCCATCGCCGAGATCGCCAAGGCCACCGAAGAGCAGGCGCGCGGCAGCGCGGCGGCAACCGCGGCGATCGAAGAAGTCACGAAGATGGTGCAGCAGACGGCGACGGCAACCCAGGAGCAGTCGCAGACCGCGCGGAAAGTCGGCGAACAGGCTGGAGTCGTGCGCGACTACACGCGGCATCTCAAGCGGGCCATGGGCGAACAGGAAACCGGGAGCCGCTCGATCAGCCGTGCCATGCAGGACGTCGCGGGCCTCGTGGCCAACGCTCTCGAAGCGACTTCGGTTTTGGCGGGCGAAAGCGCGGCCATCGTCAAGGCCATGAAAGTCATCGAGCAGGGATCGCGCGAGGCCAGCTTCGGCGTCAGCGACCTCAATCAGATGGCCAGCGCGCTCTCGCACGAGTCGACGCTGCTCAACGATGAGCTCTCGCGGTTCACGCTCGCGCAACCGTCCGAAGGCGGACGCCTCACCACCGCCACGATCCTCTGGCAGCAGCTCACCTTCGATCCCATCTACACGACGGCCGCGGCGCTGGGGTTCATGGCCAAAGCCGTCCACCAGAAGCTCGTGTCCTACGGCGAAGGTGCGGAGCTGCGTCCCGAGCTCGCCGAGCGATGGGAGATTCTCGATCAGGGCCTGCACTACCGCTTCCACCTCCGGCGCGGCGTGAAGTTCCACAACGGCCGCGAAGTCGAGGCCAGCGACGTCTACGAGAGCCTGCTGCGCCTGCTCATTCCGGAGAACAACTCGCCGGCGAGCTGGGTGCTGCGCAACGTGCGCGGAGCCGAGGACGTGCTGGCCGGAAAATCGCGCCAACTGACCGGCGTCGTGGCCACGGATCGCCACACGATCGACATCCATCTCGACGAGCCGATCGCCTTCTTCCTGTCGCTCCTGTCGATGCACGAATGCGGCATCGTGCCGGTCGAAGAGACTCGCGATCGCGAGCGCATGCGCCTGCGCCCCGCCGGCGCCGGGCCGTTCCGCATCGAGGAAGTCATCGAAGGGCAGAGCGTCCGCATCTCGAAGAACCGCGATTATTGGGCTCCCGGCGAGCCGCTGCTCGACGAGGTGACGTTCCGCCTCGATCTGCGGAGCGCGCGCGACGTCGCCGACGCATTCCTGCGCGGTGAGCTGGACATCGTTCAGGGCATCCCCTTGCGCATCGTGGCCGAGCTTCAGAACGATCCGCGCTACGCCCCATACCTTCTCACGCAGGTGCAGCTGCACACGTCCTATCTCGCGTACGACTCATCGAGCGCGCCGTTCGATCGCCTCGAAGTGCGGCAGGCCATCAACCATGCGATCAATCGCCACCGGATCAACGAGCAGGTGTTCGCCGGACTCGGCGTCATCGCCGAAAGCCTTCTTCCGCCGGGACTGATCGGCTACGAAGGGTCGCTGCGCGGCTACGAGCACGACCCTGACCGGGCGCGGAGTCTCCTGCGGCAGGCCGGCTACGGCGGCGGGTTCGAGCTTCAGTACCGGACGTGGGAGACGGACGAGTTCAGGAACTCCGGGCAGGTCCCGCTCATCATCGAGGATCTGGACGCGGTCGGAATTCACGTGACCGTGACGCACCATTCCGCGACCGAAGCCCGTGCGCCGCTGCAGAAGCGGGGACACGGAAACCTGTTCTGCGGCAACTGGTACGCGGACTTCCCCGACCCCGACAACTTCTTCTTCATCTTCTTTCACAGCCACTCGGGCGCGGTCCCCGGGCTGTACTACCACCGCGACGATCTCGACCGGCAGATCGAGGAAGCGCGGATGTCGAATGACGCGCAGGAGCGCGCGGAGATCTATCGCAGCCTCAACTCCCGTGTCGTTCGCGAGGCGCCCCTGGTGTCGCTGTTCCACGACCGCATGTTCGTCCTGCACAAGCCGCACGTCCGCGGCGTGCGGACCTCGCTCGCCCCACCGCCCGTGCGGTTTCACGACGTGTGGTGCGAGAGAGAAGCGTGATCCACCTCGCCCTCTTCGCGGTCTCGCTCCTCTTTTCCGTCAACTACATCATCTCCAAGACGGCGATGCATTCGTTCGCGCCATTGAGCTTCGCGTGGCTTCGCGTCGCCGGATCGGCCCTCGTGCTCAACCTCATCGTTCCTGGACGCGGCTTCTCGCGCCGCGACTCGCTGCTGATCGGCGGACTGGCCGTCCTGGCCGTCTTTCTGAACCAGGCGTTGTTCCTGTCCGGGCTGGCCCTGACCAGCGCGCACGTGGCCGCAATTCTCATCACCACGACTCCGGTGTTCGCGCTCATCGTGGCCATCGCCATCGGTCTCGAGCGCGCCAGCACATTCAAGATCGGCGGAATCGCCCTCGCCTGCGCCGGAGCGCTCGTCGTGATCGGCGGCGAGGGCATGGCCGGGATCACCGACGCGCTCGCCGGATCGCTGCTGATCGTCGGGAACTGCCTCGCCTACGCGAGCTATCTCGTCCTCTCCAAACCGGTGATGGAACGCCTTTCCCCCGTCCGCGTCCTCTCCCGCATGTTCGCCCTCGGATCGGTGATGCTGTTCCCGGTTTCGCTGCCGTCCCTGATGCGCGAACAGTGGAACGCCATTCCTCGCGCCGCATGGATCTCACTCGTGCTGGTGATCGCCGGGCCGACCGTGGCCGCCTACCTGCTCAACGCCTGGGCGTTGCGGCACGCCGAGAGCTCGCTGGTCGCGGCCTACAGTTACGTGCAGCCCGTGCTGACGACCGTGCTGGCCCGGCTGTTTCTCCACGAGCAGATCCGCGGGATCGTGATCCTCGCCGCGGTCATGATCTTTGCCGGGGTGGCCCTGGCAGGACGGGGGACGGCGCCGGTGCCGGAATAGGAGACTGGGGATTCGGGATTCGGGATTCGTTAAACTACCCCCGAATCCCGAATGACGAATCCCGAATCCCGTTTCAGGTAAACAACTTCGCTTTCCAACCGTCTCAAGAAAGTGACCGCCAACGTGGCTGTTTTTCGATTCGGCGACGCCAGCGATGCACCGACCGACCGCGAGCTGATCGACCGTACGCTCGAGGGTGACGGCGGTGCGTTCGCCATTCTGGTGGAGCGCTTCCAGCGCAAGATCTTCCGCGTCGCCTTCGCCATCGTGCGCGACGAGATGGAAGCCGATTCGATCGCCCAGGACACGTTCGTCCAGGCCTACATGAACCTGGCGAAATTCCAGGGTCGATCCGAATTCGAAACCTGGCTGACGCGGATCGCCATCAACAAGTCGCGCGACTCGCTGCGCCGCCGGCGGTTCGTAAGCCTTTTCACACGCAACGACAACGATGAAGAAGAGTTCGTCATCGAGCCGGTCGACAACCGTCCCGACCCGGAACGCCTCCTCTTTTCCGCCCAGCTTCGCAAAGCGATCGAGCGCGCCGAGCAGTCGCTCTCCGCGCAACAGAAGGCGATCTTCCGCCTTCGCCATTACGAGAACCTCTCGCTCGAAGAGATCGCCCGCCACCTCGGGCTTCGCGCTGGAACCGCGCGCGCGCACCTCTTCCGGGCGATCCATAAAATCCGCAAAGAGCTCGAGCATTGGCGAGCTCTCCAGACTCAGGGGAATGATGATGAAGACCCATTACAGTGAAGCCGATCTGCTGGAGACGTACTACATGCAGCCCGGCGATTCGATGCCGGTGATGATGCACCTCGCGTCGTGCGGCGATTGCGCGGCGCGCTACGAGCGGCTGGAGAGGAAGCTTCGCGAAGCCGCCGCCTGCCCGACTGAGAGACCGGAGACATTCTGGAGCCGGCAGCGGCTGTCGATCATGCGCCGCATCGCCTCGCAACCGGTCCGCCAGCGCCTGCGCGGAGTGACTGGCGTGGCTGCCGCGGCGCTGCTGGCGTTCCTTTCCGGCGCGGCGATCGTCTACCACGAGACCCGGCCGGCCAAGCCCGCGCCTGCCCCGGCGAATGCAGTCGCGACCGCCAAGGCCACACCGACCGTCGACGAGATGCACGCGCCGATCAATCCGTGGCAATCCGAAGAGCTGCAGCGGTACCACGAAGTCGTTCAGTGGGAATCGTGGGTTGACACCAACGGCGACGGGAACTCGCTATGACGAAGAGAATCGTTCTCTGCGCTGCACTGGTCCTGGCAATGGCCGGAGCGATCAGCGCGGCGCCTCTTCCGCCCGGCAAGTGGTGGCGCCGTCCTGACGTCGCTCAGCGCCTCGCTCTGAGCGAAGATCAGCAGACGAAGCTCGACACGATCTTTCGAGGGGCGGCGAGCGATCTGATCGATCTGCGCGCGGACGCCGAGAAGCTTTCCATCGCCATCCGAGGCGAGCTCGACCAGCCGCAGATCAATCGTGACGCGCTGCGGAAACTCGCCAATCGCCTCAGCGATGCGCAGGGGAAATTGTTCGAGCGCGAGCTGATGATGCTCGTCGACATGCGCTCTGTTCTCAGCGACGATCAGTGGGCCAGGCTGCGCACGGAGCTCGATCGCGAACGGCCGCCGCGCGAGGGCCGGCCGATGCAGAGACCGCGAGAGTAAGGAGCGGCGCGCGTCCTCGCGCCCCGAAACAGCGGCCGAGGACGGCCGCCGCTCCACGTAAGATGTCGCCGTGCTCGAAGTATCCCTGCGCGGCGTCTCTCTCGATCGCGCGCTGCATGACATCACGCTGACCTTCCCTGCCAGCACCCACACGGCAATCGTCGGCCCCCCGGCGAGCGGCGCCTCGACCCTGCTCGAGATCATCGCCGGACGCCGGCGCCCTTCATCGGGTGAGATCCGCATCGGCGCGCGCGTCGTCAACGACCTCAAGGCATCGCGCCGGCCGCTGCTGGCCGTCGGATCGCGACCCGATGTTCCGGGCCGCTGGTCGGTTCAGCACGCCCTCGTCGCCGCGGCACGCCAGCGGACGCTTGATCGCATCGACCGGCAGCACGAGTACGAGCTGGCAGTGGACAAGTGGAGGCTCCGCGACCGTCTCGAACGCCGCGTCGACTCGTTGTCGGACAGCGAGCGCACGCTCCTTCACCTGGCGCGCATCGAACTGCTGCGACCGGCGATCCTCCTCGCGGACCGGCTCTTCGAAAAACTCAATACCGCGGCTCTCGAGGAGATCGCCGACACGTTCTATCGCACCCTCCGCGTGGCCGGAACGACGATCATCAGCGCCCCGGCCAGCCGCATCGAGCTCGGATCCACCGACCACATCGTCGTTCTCGATGGGGGTCGAGTCGTTCAGGAGGGAACCGCGGCACAGGTTTACGCGAGGCCGGTTCACGAAGCCGCGGCCGTGGCCACCGGGGATGTCAACCTCGTGCCGGTCACGATCCGCGGAAGCTCTGTCGATTCCGTCATCGGATCGTGGGATGTGCCGGGCGCTCCATTTCAAGGCTCCGGCGTGGCGTTCGTGCGTCCGGAAGCGTTCTCCATTGTCGAGCCGGGCGAAGAGTCGGATCTCATCGCCGGGGTCGAGGAGGCGGCCTTCCAGAATGGCCGCTGGCTCGTGAGGTCCATCCTGAGCGGCGGCTTCATCCTCCGGATCTCTCTGCCGCCGGACGTCGTCCTCCACAAGGGAAAACTGCTCGCCCTCGCCTACGACCCGGCCGCTTTCTCCCTGACTCCACGCGACATCGAGATGCCGAGGAGGTCGGTGCCGACGGACGTGGTGCCGCCTCTGGCGGAATCGCGGTAGTCGGCTTCTGCGGTATAACGTTTGCACCACATCGATCCGATTTTCGACGACAATCGTCAGCGGTACTGGCAGGAGTGGCGCCCAATTGACTATTCGCGGCCGCAGGCCTCCTTTCAAGTTGCGCAAGCTGTTGGTCATCGATGACGACGTCCGGCTGCTGGCGTCGTATCGGGACCTGCTCTCACCGTACGGATTCGAAGTTCTGACCGCGCCGGATGGCTCGGAAGCGATCACCATCGTCGAGAAGAACCCCGACATCCTCCTGGTCATCCTCGACCTGGCGATGCCGCGCATGGACGGCCGGGAGTGGCTCCGCTGGTTCCGCACGATGCGCAAGGAATCGCCGGTCATCGTGATCTCCGCCTACAAGCTCGAGCCTTCCGACCTTGATCTGAATCCGTCCGTGGTGCTCGAAAAGCCCTTCCACGTCGCCGAGCTCCTCGATCTGGTAGGCCTCTTCTGCGGCCTCGGCACGCCGATGGCGGCGAAGGCCACGTAGGTCTCAGGCGTCAGGAGAAGGCGCTCGTTCCCAAGGCGCCTAGTCGGGAACCTCTGCGCAAGTCGTCATCCTGAGTCGGCGAAGCGCGACGAAGGATCTCAGGATGCGAAAACGCCTGCCATTTCGAGATCCTTCGCCCCTCTTCGCGGCTCAGGATGACGTGAACAACGACTTGCGCAAAGGTTTCCCCAGGGCCTTGCGCCAAGGCCTACTTCTGCGCTTGCAGGAATGAGCACGCTTCGATCGACTGGAGATCGAGCTGGAGCGATGCGAACGACTCGGCGATCTCGATGCGGAACGGGATCCGCCTCGCGTCTTCCGACAACCACACCTTCACGCCGCCCGGCCATTTCTTGCCGCCGGGAACATCGCCGATCTCGAACGCACGCGCGGGAATCGTCTTCCCTTCGATCACGAACGTGCGTCTCTCACCCGGGCGGAACTGCACGGGATACTCATGCCCGTCGGTGTAGATGGTCGTGGTGACCGGACCGTTGATGCTCGCCGCATTCTGGCGGAGAAAGTAGATCGCCGTCAGCACGTCGCGCAGGTTGTCGGTGCCCGGCATCGGCTTGACGGTGTTCTCGACGCCCTTCGACGTCTCTTTGTGGATGCGCGTCAAACGCTTCACGTAGTCGAACACCGCGCGGACCTTGCGCGTCTTGTTTCCCCAGGAGTAGCCGCTGTACGTCATCAAAGTCTGCCGCCCCGCGACGTCCATCTCCGACTCGTAGGCGAAGAATCCCGGCTCGCCGTTCCCCGGCGTGATCAGGAGCTCGCTGTTGATCGAATGCTCACCGGCCCTGGGATACGTCGTCTTGAGATTGCCGACGCCGGAAGTGGGGAACATCAGGCCGGCGAGGAAGCGGATCGCGCCGCGGATGCGCCACGAATACCGAAACTCCTCGACGTTCGACGTTCCTGGATTGCAGTTCACCTCGGCGGCGAAGGCCAGGGTGGGGCTGCTCAGCACCAGCAGGAGCGCCATCACGATGTTCCGCATGTTCCGCATCGCGCCCTTAGAACGCGCCAGACTGAATGGTTATTCACCGTGAGCGCCAACACCCAACCCCCGCCCTGTCAGTTACATCGACGCGAGGCGCTGCTCGACCTCGTCGATCACATAGTCCGGCGTGGACGAGCCCGCCGTCAAGCCGATGACCCTCGCTCCGTCAAACCATGCCCGATCAAGGTCGTCCGAGCCCTGGACGAGGTAGGAAGGCTTGCTCTCGCAGCAGATCTCCCAGAGATGTTTCGTGTTCGCGCTCTTCTTTCCACCGATGACGACGATCACGTCGACCTCAGGGTCACGGGCGAGCTCGCGGGCGGCGTCCTGGTTCTCCTTGGTCGCATAGCAGATGGTGTCGGCGCGATCGACGCGTTGTGACCGCAGCTCGATCGTGCGCACCACATTCTCGAACTCTTCGGCGTTCAGCGTCGTCTGGTAGAAGACCTTGATCCTGTCGTAGACGGACCAGTCGATGACGTTGGCGCCTTCGATCGTCGACACGATGTGGTAGCTGGCCGGATCGAGATCGTGCGTGTAACCGATGACCTCGCGGTGCTTCGGATCGCCGATGAACACGAGGTGGTAGCCCGCCGCGAGCGCACCCTTCGACTCGCGATGGATGTCGTAGACGAACTTGCAGGTGGTGTCGAGGACTTTCAGGCCCGCCGACTTCGCCGTGTCGTGAAACGACGGCGGAACACCGTGCGCGGAGAACACGATGGTCGGCTCCTGGACCGCGGCGATCTCCTCGACCGTGCGGACGCCGAGCTTCTCCATTTCCTCGACGACGCGCTCGTTGTGCACGACTTGTCCGAGGATCGCGCCACGGCCGCCACCGGAGGCGAAGCGCTTGACCTTGAGGTCGGCGATGCGCACCCCGGAACAGAAGCCGTACTTGGCGGCACGTTTCACTTGCATCGTTGCGACGAAACGTGAAAAGAGCGAGAAACATTCTCTCCAGAGCACCGGCTTGAACCGCTGCCGGCTGAAGCCGGCGCTCCCATCGTCCACTACAATTCGCGCTCCAAATGCCGGTCGAGCCTCTCATCACCCGTCGTTTTCTCGGCCTCTGGGTGTTCGCCTTCATCACGTTTTTCGCGGCGTTCCAGCTCCTCCCGGCCATTCCGTTTCGGATCATTCATCTCGGCGGATCGAAGGCGCAGGCAGGGTGGTTTCTGAGCGTCTACGCGCTGGCGAGCGCGTTCTCCGCGCCGCTCATGGGCAACCTCGCCGATCACGTGGGCCGGAAGCGGATGCTCATGACGGCATCGCTGCTGTTCGTCGTCTTCTCACTGCTGTACGGCGTGATCACGATCGTCCCGCTGCTTCTCGTTATCGCCATCGTTCACGGGTCACTGTGGTCAGGTCTGATCGCCTCCGCGTCCGCCATCATGAGCGAGTTCATCCCCGAGAGCCGCAGGAACGAAGGCCTCGCCTACTGGGGCCTGGCCAGCACGGCGGCGATCGCGCTCGCGCCGGCGGCCGGATTGATCATTTTCGAGCGCGCGGGATGGCTGGTTCTCTGCGTCGAGCTGTCGGTGCTGTCCCTGCTCACGTTCGGCTGGGCCTCGCAGCTGCCCGTCATCCATCAGACCATCGGGGCGGCGCACTCGCTCCGCGATGCCTGGGACCTCCAGGTCATCCGGCCGGCGCTCTCGCTGTCGGTGATCTGCTTCGGCTACGGCGGCGTGACCAGCTACGTCGCGATTCTCTCGCGCGAGCGGGGGATCAAACCGGAGTCGCTGTACTTCACGGTCTTCGCCATCGCCATCGTCGTCGTTCGCGTCTTCACCTCGCGCCTCGGCGACCGTCTCGGACCGAAGGCGATGCTCTACCCGTCTTTCGGCGCGATCCCGATCGCGTTCGGCATTCTCGCCATCGCCGCACGCCCGTGGCAGATCGCCCTGTCGGCGTCGTTGTTCGGCCTCGGTATGGGAGTGGCGTACCCGGCGTTCGCGAATTTCCTCCTCATGAACACCGATTCGAAGCGCCGCGCCCGGACGTTCGGCAGCATCATCATGGCCTGGGACACCGGCATCGCCGTCGGCTCGCTCGGCATCGGCGCGATCGGGCAGCGTTTTGGCCTGGGGATGTCGTTCGCCGTCGCCGCGGGCCTCAGCTGCCTGGCCATTCCGATTTTCATGGCTGCATCCCGGCAGCTCAGTGGCACTTCCGTTGCTGTTCCTGTTCAGCATGGCTGAACCCGAAGAGCAACAGCATGTCGAGCGGAAAGTCGTCTACGAGAACGTGACGGAGACGACGACGAGGAACAGCGCCGCCGCGTGGATCATCATCGCCGTCGTCGCCATCGCGCTCATCGTCTACATCCTCGTACACATCCGCTGACGTTCTCAGTCGACCGAGAACGTCAGGTCGCCCGAGGAGTCGATCGTCTGGAGGTACGACAGCACTCGGCCGTCTCCGCCGATCACCTCCACATCGACGACGATGTTGATGAGCGTGCCGAGAGAGTCGCGTCCGGGTCCGATGATGGAGCGAACGATGTCTGGGACCTTCATCAGCTGACCGGCCGCAAGATTGAATTCCTTCGCGCCATCGAGATAGCCGGAGAAATTTGTTCCGGCCGAGAAACTGAACCCGACCGTGACGCGCACGGTGGCCGGCCGCCCCGTCACTTCGAGCAGCAGCAGCGCCGGGGGCGCGAAATTCGGCGTGTCATTCGCTCTCGAGAAGCGCTTCACGGTTCCCGGTCCCGCGGCGCGCACCGCCGGAACGGCGGGGACGCCGGTGCCGAACGATCCCGGACCACCGGAGACCGTGCTGGTCAGCCGGCCAGTGGCGCTGATCGCTCCGGCCGGCCCGTTGATGTGAATGTAACCCTGCGGCGTGGCCGCGAGCGCAATCCGTCGGGTTTCTCCCGGCGCGAAGAGGAACGATTCCCCTTCCGATTCCGGCTCCGGACCCGCGCCGTGGCCCTGCTTCACCGCGCGCCGTTTCGAGGGCGCAGAGCTCGTGCCGATCGTGACGTTCGCCGGCGAGGTCGAGCCGTTGGTGATCCACGCGTCGAACGTGGACGTCGAGGGCGCGCCGGTGAGCATCGGCACCGGCAGCACGAGATCGGTCGTCGGACCGGGTCCTCGTGAGGCATCGATGATCGTCCACGCATCGTGCGTCGACTCGTCGAGGATCGTGGCGAAGCCGGTGAGCCGCGCGGTGCCGCCGCTCGTGTTGGTGATCCGGGCAGAACGGGCGCCGGATGGAACGGAATCCGTGAGAGTCAGGAATCCGAACGGAAGGATCGAGCCGCTGCGGCTCGGCGCGACGGGCGTGCCGCCGGCGTCGAAGAAGTCGATCGTGTATGCGCCCGAAAACCCGGCGCTCTCCTGCAGGAAGATGTCGGTGTGCGCGGTGGCGCTCTTCTCCACGCCGGCGAACAGCAGCCGGTCCCCTGCGCCGACCGCGCGATCGGACGTCAGAACCGGCATGGCCGTCAGATAGCGCGTATTCGTGTTGACGTCGCCCAAACCGCGGATCGCGGCGATGGAGACTTTTCCCGGCTCGGTGCTGCGGACCTGCACCGTGCCGGTCTGACCGGTCACGTTGAAGATGCTCCACGGACTGGCAGGGAACCAGGCCGCAACTTTGGCAGGAAGGCGTCCGATATTCGCGAGAAGCGACGTCGCCGGAGCGGCACCGACGGATGTGAAGAAGAGGCGCAGGTCGGACGAGAACGCCGTGGTGGCGCGATTGGAGAGAAAGACATCGGTGAAAAACCCGATGTCGGTGATGCCGGGAACGAAGGCGATGCTTTCGCCGCTCGCCACCGCGGGCGGCTCCGACGGGACGACTGAGACTTTGCTGAAGTCGTAGACGTTGACGTTCACGTTTCCTGTTTGGGTCAGGCCGGGGAGCGATCCGCTCCCCTTCAGATAGATCATCGACACCCTCGACTGCATGGCGCCGAGCGGGAAGATCGCATCGGGCCGCTGCGAAGGATCGATGAGAAACGGCATCTGCACGCTGGCATGGGGCGAGACGGAATTGATCGCGTTCTGCGGAACGATCCATGACGCGCCGGGCACGAGCATCCCGTCCATCGTGGCGTTGCCGAGGTTCGAGATGGCGACGCTGCCTGGATGGGTCGATCCCTGCAGTCCGGCGATGATCAGCGTGTCGGACGATGTCGCCGGCGTCACGGTCCCTGCCGGCTGGTTGCCGATGAACAGCCGGACGGGCACGCTCAACGGATTCGCTGCTCCGCCGATGAACACGCCAACCGAACCCTCGTAGAAGCCGCCCTGTGTCACCGATGGCACGATCGTCACCGTGCGCGTCGTTCCCGGATCGAGGGTGAACGACGACGGTGTTACGCCAAAGAACTTGCCGTTCGGCACGAGCGTGATCGAAGCGGCATCAGGACCCGCGTTCGCGATCACGAAGCTGTCCGTCTCGAGCGGTCCGCCGATCGGCTGCATGATGCCCGACGGGGACCGGATGACCGCAACCTGAGGCGCAGCGGCGGCGCTGACGGCCCACACCACAACGACACTGAGCATCACCGCTCGTCGCAACGGGGTTCGGACCATGGGGACCTCTCTCGACCGGGAGTATATCCTTCGCTCATGTCACGCATCTCTGCCGCGTTCAGCATCGCTCTGCTGGCCGTTCCGTTGCACGCCGCCGAATTCGACGCCCATGCAGCCGATCGTTTCGCCAATCTCGCTCTGGCGTGCGTTCACAAGGAATACCCGAACAAGATCGCGCACAACCTGAGCTCCGACGCCGACGTCGCACCGCCGCGAAAACTCACCCCCTCGTTCTACGGCTGCTACGACTGGCACTCCTCCGTGCACGGGCATTGGCTGCTGGCGCGCCTGGCCAGAACGTTTCCCGACGCGCCGTTCACGCCAAAGGCGCGCGAAGCGCTTCAGCAGAGCATCACGCCGGAGAACATCGCGCAGGAGGCCGTTTACCTTCGCGGCGAAGGACGGGCGAGCTTCGAGCGGCCGTACGGACTGGCGTGGCTCCTGCAGCTTGGAGCGGAATTGCGCGAGTGGGATCCGGCCCTCGCGCGCACGCTGCATCCGCTCGAGACCGTTGCCTCCGACCGGCTGAAGACGTGGCTGCCGAAGCTCACGAATCCGATCCGCATCGGGGAGCACAATCAATCCGCATTCGCGTTCGGCCTGATCCTCGATTCGACCGACGATCCCGATCTCGCAAGACTCGTCCGCGAGAAGAGCCGCGCGTTCTTCTTGAAGGATCGCAACTGCCCGATCTCTTACGAGCCGTCGGGCGAAGATTTCCTCTCACCCTGTATCGCCGAGGCGGACCTGATGCGGCGCATTCTTCCGAAAGAGGAGTACGCGGCGTGGCTGACGAAGTTCCTGCCGCACATCGATCTGAAGCCGGCCGTGGTCACCGATCCGAGCGATCCGAAACTCGCCCATCTCGACGGCCTGAATCTCAGCCGTGCCTGGATGCTCGAAGGAATCGCGTCAGGTCTTCCGAAGGGCGACGCGCGCGTGAAGGAACTGCGCGCGATTGCGGCGAAGCATCGCCAGGCCGGCCTCGCCGCCGTGACGGGCGAGCACTACGAAGGCGGTCATTGGCTGGGAAGCTTCGCCGTCTACCTCACGACGGGCCGCGGGCTTTCAGCGTCGGCACGTTGAGATCGACCTGCGCCGCAGGAATCACTTCGACGTTCTCGAAGCGCTTCTTCAGGGCATCGAGGAACTGCTTCGCATCGCCGACGATCACCACGCTGGCCACCGAAGCGTTGAGGTTGGCGCCGGCAAACTGGCGCACCTGCTCCGGCGTGATCGCCTGCACGCCGGCGATGTAGCGGTTGATCTCGTCGAGCGGCAAGCCGTGCAGCGCCAGGAACGAAATCCTGTCGGCGAGACCTCCGCTCGTTTCCAGCGAGCGGCCGAAGTTGCCGATGAGCGTGGCCTTTCGCGGTGTCAGCTCGGTGTCAGGCAACTCGCCGGTCGCCATGCGGTTCATCTCGTCGACGATGATCCCCGCCACTTCCGCCGCCGACGGATTCTTCGTCTGCGTCGACGCGGTGAAGGGACCGACGTCGCGCCGGAGGTCGAACCCGCTTCCCGCGCCGTAACTCAGGCCGCGTTTGACACGAACCTCCTCGTTCAGCCGCGAGGAGTAGCCGCCGCCGAGAACGGAGTTCGCCACGATCGCCGCGAAGTAGCGAGGATCGGCGCGCCGCAGGCCCTTGCGCGTCACGACGACCGCAGCCTGGCCCGCGTCGGGCATGTCGATCACGACGACGCGTGGAGGTGATGGAGCCCCGGCTTCCGCCGGGGAGGGCACCGGCTGAAGCCGCTGCTCCATCGAACTCCACGTCCCCAGGAACTTCTCGCCCGTCGCGAACACATCCTCCGGCCTCACGTCGCCGGCGACGACGAGCACGGAATTGTCCGGCCGGTAGTACCGATGGTGAAACGCGACGATGGCATCGCGCTGGATCTTCGCCAGCGACTCCGGGGTTCCGCCGACGTTGTGCCCATACGGTGCTTCGCCGAACACCACGCGCGGGGCGATGAATTGCGCGAGTTGAAGCGGGTCCTGCAAGGCCACCCGCAGCGCGTCGAGATCCTGTTGTCGCAACCGCTCGATCTCATCCCCTTTGAACGATGGATTGCGAACGACGTCGGCGACGAAATCCATCGCCTTCGCCAGATTCGGCGACATCACGCTGACCTTGACCCACGATTCGTCGAACGCCGCGTCGCTCTCGATCGTCGCACCGAGCGCTTCCACGCCGCGCGCGATCTCCTCGGCCGGCCGCGATTTCGTTCCCTTCGTCAGCAGCGATGCCGTGAGCTCGGCGACGCCGGCGAGATCCGGCGCGTCGGCCTCGCTCCCCGTTCTCACCATGAGCCGTGCGGAAACGAGCGGCACGTCGTGCTTCGTCACCACGATCATGCGCAGACCATTTGCGAGCGTCTTCTCGACCGGTTGCGGGATGTGCGGCTGCCGCGGCGCAGAGGGTGCAGGCGGTGTGGTGACCTGCTGTCCGACCGCCGCGAAGGCGACGAACAGGAGCGCGGCGCCGATTCGTGTCATTCTCACTTCGCACCACCTTCGTAGTTGATGACCACCGACTTCCCGTCACGCACGTACTTCCGGATCACGCGCCGCACGTCTTCAGCGGTGACCGCCTGCAGCTTCTGCAGCCCGCGATTGACTTCCTCCGCATCGCCGTCGAGCACGATGGCCTGACCGAGGGCGAATGCCTTGCCGTAGTTCGTCTCGCGACCGCGAAGGGCATCCGTCAGCAGCAGATTCTTCGCCTTGTCGAGCTCCGCGTCGCTCACGAGCTTCTCCTCGAGTCCCTTCAGCTCGGCGCGAAGCGCCTTCTCCCCTTCCGCCGTGCTGTGACCGGTCGCCATGATGGCGATGACGCCGAAGAGGCCGAGGTCTCCGCGCAGATCAGCCTGGGCGTCGGCCTCCTGTGCGATCTGTTTCTTGTACACGAGCGACTGATAGAGCCGCGACGACTCGCCGCGCCCGAGGATCGCGGCGGCGACGTTGAGCGCGTAGGAATCGGGATTCGACTCCGCGGGTGCGAGCCAGGTGATCGCAAGCGCGGGCAGGGGCACGTTCGGGCCGTGCTCCACGACGCGCTTCACGTTTGTCCGAGGGGGCTCCTTCACCG
This sequence comes from Thermoanaerobaculia bacterium, assembly GCA_035468985.1. GTDB lineage: Bacteria > Acidobacteriota > Thermoanaerobaculia > Gp7-AA8 > Gp7-AA8 > DASVHS01. The sequence continues at coordinate 129,770 of DATISF010000055.1, read as the reverse complement.
TCACGCGCGGAATCGGTGAGGATGGCTTTGCAACCGGGCCGAAGTACTTGTCGACCCACGCGTTCAGCTGTGCAGGGTCGAAATCGCCGACGACGATCAGGTCCGCGTTGTCGGGGCGGTAGTACGTATCGTGAAACCTCCGGACGTCCGCGAGTGTCGACGCGTCGAGATCCTCGATCGAGCCGATCCCCGGGCGCCGGTACGGATGCTTCGCGAACGAGCTCTTGTCGATGGCGTAGTAGAAGCGGCCGTACGGAGGCGCGAGGATCCGGTAGCGGAACTCTTCCTTCACCACCTCACGCTCGGACTTGAACGTCGCCTCGTCGACATTGAGCGACGACATGCGATCCGCTTCCGCCCAGAGAAGCGTCTCGAGATAATTCGAGGGAACGGCTTCGTAATAAGGCGTCGCATCGTCGAGCGTTGTCGCGTTGTTGAATCCGCCGACGTCCTCGGTGAGCCGGTCCATCATTTCCGACTTCATGTGCGCGGTGCTCTTGAACATCATGTGCTCGAAGAGATGCGCGAACCCGCTCCGGTGCTGCGGATCGTCTTTCGATCCAACCCGGTACCAGACCTGGATCGACACCGTCGGCGCCGTGTGATCCTCGGCGCTGTAGACCTCGAGGCCGTTCGGCAGTGTCCGATGCTGATACTGGATCGGCGGAATGGTCAGGAGGGCGGCGAGCAGCAGCTGGTGCATCCGCCGATGATATCTATTCGAATGCGTCGAGCGCCGCCGCTACCTCTTCGTTTGAAGGACGTTCACGATAGTCGGTTTCGATTTTTACCCATCTGACACGTCCCTCCGGGTCGAGCACGAAAACCGACGGGTGCGGAACGCCGTCGATCTTCTCCCCCGCGTATGCAGGATCGCGCAACCCGTAGCGGTCGATGACGATTGAACGGGCATCGGACAACAGCGGAAATCCGAGCTGCCCGCGGCCGTCGGATGCGATCTCCCGCGCCAGTTTCCGGTTCTGTTCGGGTGAATCGGGGCTGATCGCGAAAAACCGCACGTCCGGATACGCGCGGGCGAGGTCGCGGAGTCCGGCAACCTGCCGGACGCAGTACGGTCACCAGTAGCCGCGGTAGAAAACGAGGACGGCCTTGCGGCCGTGAGCCGACGAGAGGCTCACGCGCGCCCCGGTCTGGTCGCGGAGCGTGAAGCCCGGCGCCGGTTGTCCCAATCTTGGCGGCGTGACGGCCATGAGCAGCGCGGCCATCACGAAGAATTGCTTGAGGCTCGACATTTTCCCGAGTGTAACTTGGATTTCCCGCTCCCTCTCCCTTAGGATCGTGCGCCAGGAGGCATCACCGAATGCGCGGACGGATCACGGGACTCCTTTTATTGATGGCGCTGTCGCTCGCCGGCGGAGCGGCTGCCCAGGAAACGAAGAAACCGCCGGAGCCGCTGAAGCTCAAAGTCGGCGACGTGGCGCCCGATTTCACACTGCTCGCTTTCGACGGAACGAAGGTGCAGCCGGTTTCGCTGCACGACTACAAGGGGAAGAAGAACGTCGCGGTGGCGTTCTTCGTGTTCGCGTTCACCGGCGGGTGAACGAAGGAGATGAAGGCTTTCCAGGCGAATGTTGCCAGACTGGAAGCCGCAGACACCCAGGTCCTGGGTGTGAGCATCGACAGCCCCTTTTCCAATCATGCGTTCGCGCAGCAGAACGGCGTCACATTTCCTCTCCTCGGCGATATGAACGCGACGACGATCAAAGAGTACGGACTCGAAAAGGACTTCACGATCGGCGGAATCAAAATGGTCTCGGCGCGCCGGGCCACGTTCCTCATCGACAAGGAAGGCAAGATCATCGAAGAACAGGCCGACAGTGATGCGGTCGATCCGACGAAGATCATCGACGCGTGCGAGTTCCACGCAAAAGGCGCGAAAAAATAAGTGGAGCGGCGGCCGTCCCCGGCCGCCGTTTCACGCCTTCGCCTCAGCGGTCACGAAGTACCGCCGCACAAACAACAGATACCCGAAGTAAGCGACCCAGATCACGGCCAGGAACCCGAAGAACCACGGGCTCCGATAGATCGACCCGATATCGGGCATGCCCGGCGTGTGGGGCAAGTGCATCGCGCGCGTCATCGCCTGCGCATCGATCCGGGGAAACACGACGACGCAGTAGATTGCCATGACGATTCCGTAAGCCAGGGCCATCCACCACGCCAAACGATCGCGCATGTACATCCCCCACGCCACGTACAGCAGAAACAGTCCGATTGCCAGGTAGACCATGACGGCCGGAGCGCCAGTGACGATGCGGCCCGGCAATGGCAGCACGCCGTAGATGCTCGACGCTCCCACGGCGATCGCGCCGGCGGCCAACCATAGCGAAAGGGCGAGCAGAGGCAGGGGAACGCGCTCCGTCCAGCGCGGCACCGGATCGGCGGCGATGCACGTGGCCCGGACGTTCGGGCTTCGATAGAACAGAACGAGCGCGAGCGGAACGGCGATCCCGAAGATCGCCATCACCATTGCCATACAGGTGAGCGCAAAGATGCGTGCCCCCGCCGGCATCTGAGGGCTTTCCGGCATGAACTGCGGTACGATCGCGGCCATGGTGATCGTCATGAACACGCCAAGGAGGAGCCAGAACCAGCCGATGACGAGCGAGAGATCGCGCGCCCAGCGCCGCTGCAACATCGATCCGATGCCGAGGCAGATGAGGATGATGCCTCCCACGAGATACATCGACGAGCTGGCCAGCATTTGCGAGACAGGCATCGCGGGCTGCGCCGGCGCGTATGCCGCCGAGACGAAGATCAGCAGCATCATGAGAAGGAACAGCAGGCCCAGCGCGAGCTCCAGCAGCCCGAAGAAAATGAGACCGCCCTTGCGGCTGCGGTAGGGCACCGATTGAACTTCGCTCATGGTCACCTTTCGACCGGCTTTCTCGCCGTCCAGACCGGCACCTGCCACAACGCGTACCCGCGCGGATGGCGCACGCAGTCGATCATCTCGCGCCAGCGTTGCTCGAGCTCTTCGCGCGACACGCCGCAGTGCTCGAGCATCGTCTCCGTGTATCCGTCTCGCCACGCTTCCCAGATGCGCGCAAAGATTTCCCGATCGACCCGGAGCGTGTCGACCACGACATAGTCGACAGAGATCGCGGCCATGCCGAGATCGTAGAGAAGCGTGAAGGTCTTGCGGCCCACGTGCAGGTCGCAGCCGATTGCCTTCCCGAATCGCGGAGGGAAACGCTGCCAGAAGCCGTCCGAATCGAGCTCCGTCGGATGACACCACAGCATCCCGTAATCCTCGGAGATGAGATGCATACGGCCATTCGGACGCAGCACACGCCGAATCTCGGCCAGCACAGAGGCGGGATCGGGAACCGCCTGCAGGACATGACGGCAGACGACGAGATCGAACGTCCCGCCTTCGTACGGCAGCGCCAGCGCGTCAGCGGCCTCGAAGCGCACACGTGGCCCGAGCGCCGCACAACGCGCGGCGGCCCGCGCCAGATGGGCCTGCTCCAGATCGACGCCGATGAACGAGGCCCGCGGAAACTTTTCGGCGAGGCGCGCCGTGATCTCGCCGGTTCCACAGCCGAGATCGAGAACGGCACCACTCCCCGGCGGGTCCCGGTCGAAGATCGCTTCCTCCTGCGGCCAGATCGCCTGAGCTTGCGCCGCGAGGTTTCTGACCATCGACTCGTCGGCCATCTGCTGGGCTTGCGGACTGCTCGGATGCATGACGGTATTCTACGGATATGAAGGTCGTGCTCTTCGGCGGAAGCGGAATGATCGGGCAAGGCGTGTTCCGCGAATGCCTGCGCGACCCGGACGTCGAGCGCGTCGTTTCCGTGGTGCGGAAGGAGACCGGCACGCGCAATCCAAAGCTCCGCGAAGTCGTTCACGGCGATTTTTCCGATTTTTCACCAATCGAGCCGGAGCTTGCAGGCGCCGACGCCTGTCTGTTCACCCTCGGAGTCACATCGGCGGGAATGTCGGAGGAGGATTACCGTCGCGTGACGTACGACATCGCCATCGCCGCGGCGAAGACGTTTCTTCGGTTGAATCCCGGATCGACGTTCGCATTCGTCTCGGGCGCCGGAACCGACAGCACCGAGCGCGGCCGCACGATGTGGGCACGGGTCAAAGGAGCGACGGAGAACGCGCTTCTGGCCATGCCGTTCCGCGCGGCGTACATGTTCCGGCCGGCCGCGATTCAACCGCTCCACGGCATCCGGTCGCGAACGAGGATCTACCGCATCTTCTACGCGATCCTCGGCCCGGTCCTGCCGCTGATGCGGCGTCTGTTTCCACAATACGTCACGACGACCGAACATCTCGGCCGCGCGATGATCGAGGCTGCCAGGCGCGGCGCGCCGAAGCGCATCCTCGAGTCGTCTGACATCAACATGCTGGGGGAGAAACGCTCATGAGGATCACAGTCCTGCTGCTTCTCGCTGCAAACGCCGCACTCGCCGCCGGCCCCCCGCCCACCCCCCCCGCCCCCCGCCGGCGTGTCTTCTGCCGGCGTGATTGCCGGTCCGGCGGAGCCGGGCGTGCGGATGGTGATCTCGGGACAGGTCTTCGCGCCCGATGGCGTCACGCCCGTGTCTGACGTGATCGTCTACGCCTACCAGACTGACGACACAGGCAATTACCGCAACGACGCACGCGGAGTGGCCCGGCTTCACGGCTGGGCGAAAACCGATGCGAGCGGCCGCTACGAACTGCGCACGATCCGGCCGGCGCCGTACCCGGGACGAACGATTCCGGCCCATGTCCACTTTCACCTCTCGGGTGGCGGATATCCGCTGCAGTGGACTGAGGAACTGCGGTTCGCCGACGATCCCCTCGTCACACGACGCGACGTCGACGCCTCGCGAGCGCGAGGAAAGTTCGGAAATGTGAGCGTCATCAGCAGAAGCGAGCACGGGACTCAACGCGCGACGATGAATTTCCGGCTGCTCAGAGAAACGAACTATCCGCCGGAAGCGAAACCATCACCGTGAATCGGAACTGTGTAGCGGCTGCAGCCCTCGGCCGCCGATCGTCGCGCCAGGTGTGATGTCTGCGCAAATCGTTGTTCACGTCATCCTGAGCCGCGAAGACGGCAAAGGATCTCGAAATCGCACGCGTTTTCGCATCCTGAGATCCTTCGTCGCGCTTCGCCGACTCAGGATGACGACTTGTGCAGAGGTTCCGTAGGGTGCGCGACGCCACACTACTCGTACCGCAGCGCTTCGATCGGATCGAGCTCCGCGGCACGCGTCGCCGGATAGATGCCGGAGACGAGACCGACGGCGATCGAGACGCCGGTCGATAGCGCGAGCGACCAGATCGTGATCACGGTCGGCCACCCGGCGTAAGCCGCCACGAGCCGCGCCAGCACGATGCCGATGATGATGCCGGACATCCCGCCGATCAGGCTGATCGCGAACGACTCGATCACGAACTGCGAGCGGATGTCCACGCGGCGCGCGCCGATGGCGCGGCGTACGCCGATCTCCCGCGTCCGTTCCATCACCGACGCCAGCATGATGTTCATGATGCCGATGCCGCCGACCAGCAGCGAGATTCCGGCGATCGAGCCCATCACGATGTTGAAGATCCGCTGCGTCTGCCTCTGCTGCTCGAGCAAGGCCTCGGGGATCACGACCTCGTAGTCGTCGGCGCCCCCATGCAACCGTTCCAGCAATGGCTTGATGAGATCCGCCACACTGTGCGGCGAGACGCCTTCCTTCACCGTAACCATCAGCTCGTCCAGCGGCGCATCGAGCGGATCGCGATCGAACTTCCGCATCGCCGTGGACACGGGCATCCAGATCTCCTCGGCACTGCTCTTTGCGCCGGAGCCGATCGGATCGTTCGCCAGAATTCCGATCACCTCCAGCCAGACGTCGTTCACCTTGAGCAGCTTTCCGACCGCCGGGCCGTAGCCGAAAAGATTCCGGCGGATCTCCTGTCCGATGACACAAACCTGCGCGTGTTCGGCCTCGTCGCGTGCGTCGAAAAAGCGGCCCTCGGCGACCTTGATCGTGGCCACCTCGCGATACTGCGACGACACCCCGATGACTCGTCCCTTCGTCTTGCCGGTCGGCGAGAGGATCTTGTACGGCTTCACCTCGACGCGCGGGAGAACGCGCTCGACATTCGGCACGGCCTCGACGATGGCCTCACCGTCGCGCAGCGAGACGCCGAGGGATTTCTTCCGCAGCTCGGTGCGCTCTTCGGGCTTGATCTCTTTCGCGCGCACGATCACGTTGCGGAGACCGAGCTTCCCGATCGTCTCGAGCGCCTTCTGCTCACCGCCGGCACCGATCGACAACATGGCGATGACCGCACCGACGCCGAAGATCATCCCGAGCATCGTCAGCGAGGTGCGCAGCTTATGCCGGGCGAGGTTGCGGACCGCCGTCGTGAATGTCTCGACGTCCGTCATCCCTCGTCCTTTTTCGCCGTCGGGTCCGTCAGCGCCAGCTCATCGCCCTTGTTCAGGCCGTGGGTCACCACGACGCGTCCGGCCGACGACGAGGCGATCGTGATCTCGACCGCGTCGAAGCCGTTGCCGCGCTTCCGGTAGACGATCCTCTTCCCTTCCCTCTCGAACATCGCCTGGCGGGGGATGGTGAACGCGCCGGCGATGTTCTCCAATTCGAGCACGGCTCGAACGCGCGTGCCCGGCTTCATGATCGAGGGGTCGGTCCGGTCGAGCGACACCGTCACGCCGAAGTACTGCACCGGCACACCGCGCATGCGCGGACGGGCGAGCTTGTCGACTTGCGTGACTTTGCCGGAGTAGGTCACTTCCGGTTTTGCCTCGAGCGAGATCAGCGCCTTCTGCCCGACTGCCAGGCCCGCGGCATCGGCCTCGAGAACGAACACCTCGGCCTTCATGGCCTTGAGATCCGGAATCTCGCCGATGGGAAAGCCCTGCCACACCGTCGCGCCGACGCGGGGGATGTCACCGCGCCAGTCGCGTGCGAGGACGAGGATGCCGTCATGCGGCGCGACGATCTCGAGCGACTTCAGCCCCTGCTCGGCGGTGCGGATGCGCAGGCCGGCCTTGCGATCCTCGATGGCCAGCAGATCGCGATCCGTCTTCGCCAGTGTCTCGCGCACGCCAAGGACTTCTTCGGCGTGGGTCTTCTTTTCGGAAGCAAGTTGCTGATCGGTCTCGGCTTCGATCCGCTGGTAGCGCGAGAAGATCTCGGCGTCATCGAACTTGAAGCGCTGCGCCGCAGCGAGCTCGCTCTCCGCCTGATGCGCATCGCGCTGCAGATTGGCGCTGGTCGTCTTCGCATCGGTGTTCGTCCGCGACAGCTTGTTCGCGGCGGTGGCGCGATCTTCGGTGCCGCCGATCAGCTCATTCTCGAACTCGGTCGGATCGAAGCGGACGACGACGTCCTCCTTCTTCAGGACCGCGCCGTCGTCGGCGATCCAGGCGATCTTCAGCGGCCGCGGAACGTCGTGCGGCGCGGTGATCGGCGTGGCCTCCACCGCCTTCAGCGTGCCGTCGGCGGTGACGCGGCGAGTGAAGTGCCTGGGCTCGACGCGGTACGTGGCGATCGATGCAGAGGCAGGGCGGCGCATCGCCGCGATGAGGACGACGGCAAGGCTCAGCGACACGGCAGCGATCACGGCGGCGCGACGCCTGGTCATGATTTCGCCTGCTCTTTCTCGCCCGTCTTCGAAACGAGAATGCGATCCGACGCCGACAGGCCATGCTCCACCTGAACGGATTCTTCGTTCTCGCGGCCGAGCCTGAGCAGAACGGGGGTCACCGAGAACACGCCGCGCCGGTACGCGACAGGGCCCTTGTCGGAGATGAACACAGCGCTTCGCGGAATCAGCAGCACATTCTTCGTGCGCGAGAGTTCGACGGTCCCCTTGTAGCGCATTCCCGGTCTCATCTTCGCGGGATCGGTCCGATCGAGCGCGATCTCGACGCGCATCACTTTCAGCGGATCGTTGGTGCCCTGCTTCTGCTGCACGGTCTGGCCGGCGGTGGTGATCGTCCCGCGGAAGACCTCGTCGGGATGGGCATCCAGACGAAAGGAGACGCGCTGTCCGGCAGCGACGCGGCCGGCATCGACTTCATCGATGTCGCCCTTGGCCATCATCTTGTTGAGATTCGGGATCTCGATGGCGCGCTCGCGCTTCCAGCATGTGTCGCCGACTTTCTTCTTGTCGCCGCGCCAGTTGGTGACGTAGACGATCGTCCCGTCGCGCGGCGCGGTCACGGTCATCTGCCGGATCGCGTCCTGCGTCTGCGCGACGACCGCTGCCGCCTCTTTCTGCTTGCTCTCCAGCAGGCGGATCTCGGCATTGGCAGCGTTCCCCAGCGCGGCGATGCGCGCGCGGATGGCCGCGTTCTCGCGTCTCGCAAGCGAGTAGTCGAGCTCGACCTGCTTCCGCTCGTTGATGTTGAGGATGTCCGGCGGCGCCTCGAGCTTCAGCGACGTCTTCCGCATCTTCGCTTCCGCCTCGGCGAGCTTCAGCCGCTCGTCCTTGGTGCGGAGCGCGAGATCGGCGCGCTTCTTCTCGATCGACTTCAGAGCCTCGTCGCTTTCGGCGCGCTTCTCATCGAGGCGGCGCTGCAGCTCGCTCGTGTCGAACGCCAGCACCGGCGCGCCCTTCTTCACGTCCGAACCCTCCGGCGCCATCATCGAGATCTTGAAATCCCAGACATCGGGAAGCTGCGGCGGTCCGAGGGTGTCGGATTCGACGGCGGCGAGAGTGCCGGTGACGTCGACGCCGCTGACGAGATCGCCGCGCGTCGGATGCACCCACTCGCCCTGACGGTCGGCCGCCAGCTTGTTGCGGAACGAGAGGCCGGCGCCGAAAAAGATGATCGCCGCGAAGAGCGGCAGGGCCACGCGCGGCCGCAGCAGCCTAGCCATTCGCCGCCTCCAGCCGCTGCCCTTCCACCAGTCCGCTTGTCACGACGCACTCCTGCGCACTGCAGGGGCCGAGGGTCACGTCGACTTTGCGGCCTTCCGGGAGAACGGCCCGCGTCTTCCCCGGCGACGATTCGAATGCGGCGCGCGGCGCGATCAGCGCATCGTTGATCGTCTGTGCGCGCACCACGACGCGGGCCGAGAGCCCGGGCCGCATCCGCTGGGCGTCGATGCGATCGAGCGTCACCACCACTTTGAACGCGCGACGCAGCGACTGGCGGCTCGTCTCCTGCGCGACCGCGGAGATGCCGGCGATCTTTCCGCTGAACGTCGTGCCGGGATAGCCGTCGAGGACGACCGACGCCGGCATCCCGACGGCAACGCGGCCGTCGTCGACGTCGGCGAGCGCGGCGCTCACGCGCATCGAGGACATCTCCGGAATCAGCGCCAGCGGGAACCCCACCCACACCGTGTCGCCGGTCTGAATCTTCCGCCCTTCCCATGGATGATCGCGGACGATGACGATGCCGTCACGCGGCGTGCGCAGCACAACGGAATCGATCGCCTGTTCGGCCAGATGGATCTCGCGCTGCGCTTTCTCCAGCCGCAGCTCGAGATTGCGGCGATCCGCCTGAAGCGCCTTTTTCTGCGCCTTCAGGATGTCGAATGCCTTGGCGAACTCGGTCCGCGCGCGCTCGAGCTTGATCTGGCGGTCCTGGTAATCGCGCAACGAGAGGATGTCGCGCGGCACGGCCGCGTCGATCTTCGCCTTGTCGAGCTCCGATTTGCGCGTGTCGTAATCGAGCTGCTTCTGCTCGAGATCGGCTTTCGCTTCCGCGTCCTTCTGCTGGATCTCCTGCAGGACCTGCAGCTCGGTCTGCTTCTTCGAGTCGAGATCGGTCGTGAACGTGGAGTTGTCCAGCTCCGCGACGCGCTCCCCTTGCTTCACTTCCGCTCCGTCCGCGGCGAGCCACTTGATCGAGCTTTGCCATTGCGGAAGCATCGGGACGGTGATCGCTTCGCCGCGTGCCGCCTCGAGCTCGCCCGTCAGGGTCAGCTCGCGGACGAACCTTCCCCGCCGAACGCGCAGCGCGCCGCGCGGTGCATCCTCCGAATAGCCGGAGAAGCACGAGACCAGCACGAGCGCCGCGACGGCCGCGAGGAGTGACCTGGACATTTCAAGTCTTCGACGCATTGTACGGTCGTTGGTTAGACGACGCGAGAACGATGCGGTTACTATCCCCTTCCATGTCCGATGCGCCGCCTCCGCCACGATTCGCGTTGCATTGGGCGGCAGCCACCGACCGGACATTCCCCGGTGAAATTCAGGAAGGCCTCGCCGCCGTCCGGAAGTCGATTCCCTCCCACTACTTCTACGACGACCTCGGCTCGTCACTGTTCGAGGCGATCTGCCACCTCCCCGAGTACTACCCGACGCGCGCGGAAACCGAGCTGCTGCGACGGCACGCGGGGGACATCGCGATGGCCGCCGGCGGTCCCGTCCGGATCATCGAGCTCGGAAGTGGCAGCGCTCGAAAAACGCGCCTGCTGCTCGACCAGGTCACCGGCGACGGATCGAAGATCGAGTACGTGCCGGTCGACATCGATCCGCACATGCTCGAGAAGAGCGGCCGGGAGCTGCTCGCCGAATATCCGTCGTTGCGTGTCACAGCAGTTTGCGCAGATTTCACACAACCGTCGCGCGCCCTCGCCGGTCTCCCGCGTTCCGGCCGCACGCTCGCTCTCTTTCTCGGATCGACGATCGGCAACTTTCAGCCGCGGCCCGCGGCCGCTCTGCTTCGCGACCTCAAGCGGAGACTCGAGCCGGGCGACACCATTCTGCTCGGCGCCGACCTCAAGAAGGCTCCCGAGGTCCTGAACCAGGCCTACAACGACGCGCTCGGCGTCACGGCGGCGTTCAACCTCAATCTGCTTCAGCGGATCAATCGTGAGCTCGGCGGGCGCTTCGACCTGCGGACGTTCGCGCATCGCGCGTTCTACGATCCCGATCAGGGACGCATCGAAATGCATCTCGTCAGTCTTCGCGAGCAGAGGGTCCACATCGACTCCCTGGGCACGGCGGTCTCGTTCACCGAGGGGGAGACGATCCATACGGAGAACTCGTACAAGTACGACGATGCCGATCTCGCGCGCATGGCCGCGGATGCCGGGCTGGCGATCGAGGAACGGTGGACCGACTCGCGGAAGTGGTTCACGGATGTGATGTTCCGGGTCTGATCGCGAGAATGAAAACCGGCCCTGTTTGGTTTTCACGACCGCCCTCCGCGTGTATCATTCGCGCCCTGTGCCGGGGTAGCTCAGTTGGTTAGAGCACCAGATTGTGGATCTGGGGGTCGCCGGTTCGAAGCCGGCCCCCGGTACCAAGCGCTCGCTGCGCTCTCCTTTCGTCAATGGCTAACGTCGAACCACGCCTCTCGCGCGGTCTTCGCGACCTCCTTCCCGACCAGATGCTGGCGCGCCAGCAGATGATCGACACGATCCGCCATGTCTATGAGCTGTACGGGTTCGTCCCGCTCAGCACGCCGGCGATCGAGTACCTCGACGTCCTTTCCGGAAGCGCGGGGCAGGAAACGCAGCAATCGATCTTCCGGGTCACCAGTCCGGAGGAGGAAGCGCTCGGCCTCCGCTTCGATCTCACCGTGCCGCTGGCGCGCGTGATTGCCCAGTACAAGGATCTCCCGCGGCCGTTCCGCCGCTACCAGGTCTCGCCGGTCTGGCGCGCCGACAAACCCGACAAGGGCCGCTACCGCGAGTTCACGCAATTCGATCTCGATTCGGTCGGCTCCGAGTCGGAGATTGCCGACACGGAGATCATCGCCGGCATGGCGGACACGCTCACCGCGCTAAAGGTCGGCCGCTTCCTTGTCCGTTTCTCCAGCCGGGGCATTCTCAATCTGATGCTGGCGTATGCCGGGATCACGAACGAGCAAAGCGCTGACGTCCTGCGCGTTCTCGACAAGCTCGACAAGATCGGCATCGAGAAGGTTCGCCTCGAACTGATGCAGGGCTACAAGGACGAATCGGGCGACACGATCCGCGGCGTCGGCCTGTCGAACGATCAGGTCGACAAGATCGATCGCTTCCTCTCCATCAAAGGAAAACGTCGCGATGTTGTCGCGCAGCTGCGGGAGCTTTTCCACGGACTCGATGCGCCCGACATCGACAACGTGAATCGAATCTCCGAGCATCTCTACGCCCTCGGATACGACGACGAGCACGTCTCGCTCGATCTTTCGATCGCGCGCGGCCTCGCTTACTACACGGGCCCGGTGTTCGAGGCCATCCTGCTCGATGCGCCCCAGTTCGGCTCCGTGTTCGGCGGCGGGCGTTACGACAGCCTGGTGATGCGCTTTCTCGGTGAGGCGATCCCCGCGGTGGGCGCATCGATCGGCGTCGACCGGCTCCTCGCCGCGCTCACACACCTCGGCTCGATCGGGAAGATGAAATCGACGGCCCGCGTGCTCGTCGCGAACATGGATCCGGCGCTCGTCGATGAATATCTGCAGATGACGTGGCAGCTGCGCCGCGCCGGAGTCCCGACCGAGCTGTACCTCGGAACGGCGAAAGGCCCCGGCAAGCAGCTCAAGTACGCCGACCAGTACGAGATTCCGATCGTGCTGCTGTACGGCTCGAACGAAAAAGCGCAGGGCATCATCACGATCAAAGACATGACCGTCGGCCGCGAAAAGGCCAAAGCGGTCGGCGACCGGAAGGAATGGCTCGCCGCCCGGCCGGGGCAGACCACGGCGAAACGCGGCGAGATCATCGACGCCGTCCGGCGCGTGCTCGCGGAGATCGAGCGCGGATGAGCGAGACCATCCGGCTCGACGGTGACTCTCTGACGATCGAGCAGCTCGTGCGCATCGCCCGCAATCCGTCGGTCCGCGTCGAGCGCGATCCCGCCACGGACGAACGCGTTGCGCGCGCGGAGCAACTCATCGGCCGCATCGTGGAAAACTATCGAAAGGCATGGGAGGCCGGAACCGCCGCGCCGACCGAGTACGGCGTCACGACCGGCTTCGGCGAATTCAAGGATAAGCCCATCGCGCCGGACGACCTCGAGCAGCTCCAGCGCAATCTCCTCCTGTCGCATTCCGCCGGCGTCGGCGAGAACTCCGATCCCGACGACATGTCCAACTACTTTCCGGCCGAGGTGGTGAGGGCGGCGCTGGCGACGAGGTTGAACGCGTTTCTGAAAGGACACTCCGGGGTACGGCGGAAGCTCGTCGAGATCGTCCAGGCCATGCTCAACAAGGGCGTGATCCCACTCGTGCCGCTGCGCGGATCGGTCGGGGCGAGCGGCGATCTCTGCCCGTTGTCGCATCTGTTCGCGGTCCTTTTGGGAGTGGGGCGGTTTTCCGTGATCGGTGAACCCGGGCTGAAGCCGGCGCTCCATCTCCCATCGGTTCTCGGTTTCAGCGCTGACGAAATGAAGCCAACGTTCAAGGAAGGGCTGGCGCTGGTCAACGGCGCGAATTTCTCGGCGGGCATGCTCGCGCTCGCCGTACACGATGCGGAGCACCTCGCCGACACGGCCGATGCCGCGGCGGCGATGACGATGGAGGCGGTGTGCGGCTGTACCCGCGCGCTCGACGAAAAAGTGCATCAGGAACGCGGCCATCGCGGCCAGATCGAAAGCGCGCATCGCATGCGGCTGCTTCTCCATGGCAGCCGTCTCGTTGAGCGAGCGGGAGCGGTCCAGGACGCGTATTCGATCCGCTGCGCGCCACAGGTTCACGGCGCAACGCGCGACACCATCGAATTCGTCGCGGCCACTGCCGAGCGCGAGATCAACGCCGCCACCGACAATCCGCTGTTCTTTCCGGAAGACGGCGAGCCGTTCGACATCCATTTCCGCGACAACTGGCCGGAGTGGTACGACGGAGACCGCCGCCTCGCCTACTCCGCAGGCAACTTCCACGGGCAGCCGCTGGCGCTGGCCGCCGATTTTCTGACGATCGCCGTCTCGGAGCTGGCCGACATCTCCGAGCGTCGCACGCAACTGCTGCTCGACGGGAATCACAACCGCGGCCTGCCGCAGAACCTCACCACGCGGCCCGGCGTGAACTCCGGGCTGATGATCGCGCAATACACCGCGGCGAGCATCGTTTCGGAGAACAAGGTTCTCTCGCATCCCGCATCGGTCGACTCGATTCCGACGTCGGCGAATTCCGAGGATCACGTCTCCATGTCGACGCATGCCGCGCGCAAGCTCCGAACCGTCATCAGCAACGTGGAAGCTGTCCTGGCCATCGAACTGATGACTACCGCGCAAGCCGTGGAGTGGCGCGTGACGATGAACCTCGATCCGAACCAGCGTGCGCCGCGGCTCCTCGGCGTTGAAGAAGCGGAGAAGCAGGCCGCCGAATTCGAGCAGCGCGTCGCCGGCAAATCGCGCGAGATCGCCGAGCACCTCGGCAGCGGAACGAGGGCGCTCTACGCTCGCGTCCGAGAGATCGCCGAACCGGTGTTCCGCGACCGCCCACTGAACGAGGACATCCGAAAGCTCCGGAGGCTTGTGGGGTCAGAGCTTCGTTTCGCCCGTTCTTCTACCCAGTGAAGAAGAACGGGCGAAACGAAGCTCTGACCCCCCTCTACTGCTGGAAGGCGTACGAGACCTTCACGAAGAACTGCCGGTTCGAGCGCAGCAGATCGCCGTTGATGGCGTGCGCTTCCTGCAGATCTCCGTATCCGGCATACACCACCGTCTGCCAGTTGAGCTTGTAGGCCCACAGGAACTGCGTGGCCAGATCGCCGCTGTGCTGATCGACGACCCGCGGCTCGTACAGCTCCGCATTTCGATTGCTTCGCTCGTTCTGCACGATCACGCGCACGAACGTTCTGGAATTGAAGGTGTAGCGGGTCGTCACTCGTTCTGCCTGCGCGGTGAACAGCCGTCCGCGATCGATGTTCAGCCAGCGCAGCGCATTCTCGATCCCGATCTCGAGATGATCGGTCGGACGCAGCGTTCCGCCGTATGTGAAGTTCGCTCCTTTTCCGGTCCGATGATTCGCGAAATCGATGTCCTGCCCCGCCGAACCGTCGATGTAGAGCTGCGAGATGAGCCGGCTCACCGAGAACTGGATCGTGTAGAAGAGAAGATGCCGCGGCAGGAGAACGTCGCCCGTGCGGATCTTCTCGTATGCATACCGCAGTCGCGTGAACGAGCGGAATCTGCCGTCCGCGCCGAAGCCGGCGGAGACCAGCCGGTAAAGCATCGATCCGTCCTGCTGCGAGTCGTACTCGGCAATCGAGTACGTGCGGATGCGACTGAAGAAGCCCTTGGGCCGGAACGTGTAGCCGGCTTCGGCGTAGTTGAGGCGGTATCCGACCTGCGGCACGAAGCCGTTGTCGGCCCGGAAGTTGTCTCCTAAATCCTTCGCTTCCGTGAAGAAGTCGAACGTGCGCGTCTGATGCGACCACCACAGATCGGCCGCATGCGACGAGAGCCTGCGCCCATTCCACTCGGTCGCCAGTTCCGGACGATTGGGCGTGGCGCTGTCGCTGAACAGGAGCTGCCCGGTGATCGTCTCGTGATCGCCGATGCGGTATTCGAAGTCGGGACCGAAGACGCGATTGTGTGAGCCGCCGGCGTTCTCCCGCGCTGTTCCGAGGAAGCTGACGAACGATTTGCCGAGGTTGCGTTTGTACCGGCCGATGAAGACGGTCGATGAGAATTCCTGGTCCGCGAAATCGGAACCTAGCGCCGAGGGGATGATTACGTTTCCGCCGCCGCGATCCTGGGCGATCAGCACGGTGTACGCGTTCGTCCCGCTCTTTCCGGTCGATCGTGCGCCCCAGCGGGGCGACGTGATCGTGCGTGTGTAAACCGCCTGGATCGGCGTCTTCAGGAGCTCGACGCCTTCGAGGAAGAACGGCCGTTTCTCCGGTAGAAAGACCGCGAAACGCTCGTTCGTGGAGATGGCCGCGGCATCCGACTCGACCTGCGAGAAGTCCGGGTTGATCGTTCCGTCGATCGCCGTGTCGGCATTCGGCATCCACTTCAGGTCGACACCGCCGTCGCCGCTTGCCGGCCGGTTGAGCAGCGGACTGCCCGGTCCGTCGCGGCCCTCGCCGATCTCCCGCGCGGTCACATACGGTGCGGTGACGACATGCCCCCCGGCCGGAAGTCCCTGAAGGCCGAGAAGCGGCGCGCGATTGCAGATGAAGCAGTTCGACCCGCGCGGCAACCGGTTCGAGAACATCTGATAGCGCCGGTCCCGCGGATAGTTGCGATAGAGCATGATCCCCCAGGCGGGAGGATTCGGATTGTCATAGCGGAGCGACGAGAACGGCACGCGCATTTCGAGCGTCCAGCCCTTGTCGGTGATCTTCGTGGCAGCATCCCAAAAGAAGTCAGGAGCCGAATCTTCTCCGGTGGAGTCGTCCGAAACAGCGTCGTATTGAATCCCGCGCGCATTGGCGAGCAGCAGCACCGCGGAGCGGCGATCGTTGCGCGAGTCGATGATGACGCCCCCGTAGTCGTCGGTGTTCCCGTTGATGTGGTCGCGGTCGTTGTACGGGGATCGGATCTGCGAGGGCTGCGGGTCGAAGAACTCGAACCCGGCGTAGAGGAACTTCGAGTCGTACGTCAGGTAGCCGACGCTCTTGACCTGCGGCTCGCCGTTATCGGAGACGTTCGTCTCGTACCACTTGTCGATGCGAACGGCGTCCTGCCACCCGGCATCGTCCAGATCGCCATCGATGGTGATCGGAGCGTTCGTCTTCTTGATCTGAATCGGCGGAGCCGGATCCTCCGCCAGGGCTGAGGCGGCCAGCAGCAAGGCGACCGTCGCCAGCGATGCAGCAATCCGCATGGACTGCAAGGTACGACGAACCTCTTCGTAGATTGCAACGGAACTGCAATTGATTCGTCACCGGCTGTGCGGTTCAGCTCACTCGCTCGATGACGATCAGATGCGGGACAGAGCGCGCGCGGTGGCGCATGATCCGGCCGATGATTCCGAGTCCGAGTCCCAGGCCCGCTGCGATCCCTGCCCACTTCTTCGGGTTCGACTTCATCCTGCTCTGCAGAACGCCGGCCTTCTCCATCCCGCGCGAACGCAGGTGGTAGAGCCTGTCTTTGATGCCGCCGTCGTGCGTGTGCTCGCTGAGAAGACGTTCCTCGCTGATTTCCATGTAAGCCCTCCCTTCGACACGGGTAAAGAGTGCGAGGGAGATGCCACGCGTGTGGTATTCTCCGGCTCCCACCTGACCGTGTCGTCTCGACGCGAGCCCATCCGCATCGACAACACGAATGAAGCTTGGTCTTGCTATCACCATGGTTCTGTTTGCAATTTCTGCGCGCGCGGCATCGATGGCCCGCGTCGTGCGCATCGCCGGCCCGTCGACGATCGTGGTCATCCGCGACAACGTTCAGAGCGAGGTGGCGCTGACGGGAATCGAGATCACCGATCCGCAAAACGCGACGGGCTTCCTGTCATGGACGCTCGATTCCGCGTGGGTCGCGATCGAGGATGGTCAGGTGTATCGCTCGCCCGATGCGATGCTCATCAACGCCGAGCTGGTGAAGAAAGGCTACGCACGGCCGACCGGCGCCGCGATTCCTGCCGTCCACACCAACGCCGTCTACCTCGGCGAGCTGGATCTCGGGGCCCGGGAGAAAGCGCGTGCGCCCGCAAAGGCGCCCGTGCGCCAGGCCAAAGCCATGCCCCGGCAGCCGCCGCGGCCGCGCATCATCCACGTTCGCGTGGCGAAAGCTCCGGCGAAAGCTTCGCGGCGCTGATCACGACCCGCGTCGAACGCTCGAGGCGCGCGAGGTATTCATATGCCTCGCGCGCGTTGCTCCCGCACATCTCGACCGATGCGCGCAGGCTGTTGCACACCGCCGGCCGTTCCGGCTTGCCGAATATCGCGCAGCGATAATCGGCCGTGAGGTGAATGCAGCGTACGCCGGCCGGTTTGCCGTCAGGCATCCCCGGAATCGGAGAAGAGATCGAAGGAGCGATGCAACACGCTCCACACCCGGCGCGGCAGTCCATCGTCCGAGTAAAACTACCGGAAGCGCAGAAGACTTCCCCGGAAATCGACGTCGAAACCGAAGGAGGTATGTAGCGCGCCGCTGGCGCAGGCGTTCGTGCAGCTGAAACAGAGGATGCACTCGGTGGCCAGCACGCGGCGACCGCTGCGGACGTAGTCCGGGATGCGGATGTCCATCGGGCAGACGATGCTGCACGACCCGCAGTCCGTGCACTTCGCGGGATCGCCGGCGATCTTCAGAAGCGAGAAGCGGCTGGTGATTTTCTGCAGCGCCGGAATCGGGCAAACGTATTTGCAGAACGCGCGGTTGTCGCGCATCTCGAACGCCAGCACGACAGCCGTCACGTAGTACAACGCAGTGCCGGCCATCAGCCACCAGAACGCCATCGCGTTGTAGCGCCTGGGCCTGTATCCGAATCCGAAGAAGAGCAGGGCCACGATTCCGAACGAGATCGCGAAATGAACGTAACGGATCAACCCGGCGCGCGGCACGCGCAGCGAGTCATTGCGCGTGAACGGCAGGAAATCGAGCACCATCGCCGTCCAGCAGGACCACGAACACCAGGCGCGGCCGAACAGCAGCGGCCCGATGATCTTGGCGACGAGGTAATGGATCACCGATCCGGCGAAAAATCCTCCGAACAGGTAGAACCAGAAGCCCTCGATCTGCATGTTCTCGTGGGCGAGGAAACCGAGGAGACCGAGCATGTAGATGCCGACGAGAAGTTGCGCGAGCTTGCGGCCCCAGTGCTTCTTGCGTTTCGGAAGCAACCGATAAAGACCCATGCCCGCGCCGACCGACGTTCCGATGTACGCGAAATTGAGGAAGAAGAACCAGACGCCGGTCTTCAGCCAGAGGGCGATGCCGAGCGCCCAGAAGGCCAGCATGATGACCGCCGGCACGCGCATCCATCAAGGATCGTCCCGGCGGGCGGGCCCAGCCGTGCGGATTGTCACCGCGCTAGTGTGGCGTGTCGCAAATAGACCGGCTTTCGTTGCGGGCGCCGAGGGGCCAGATGCGAGGCGCCGCGACGAAGGCGATGCGGGACATCGTCGAGGAGCGGCAACGCAGCAGTTGGCCCCTCGCCGCCCGCAACCCTTCGGGCTGGTGCCGGTTGCGGCCCATCTGCGGCGTTGCTCGTCGTCGACGATGCCACCGCATCCCCTCCTCCGCGCGCCTTGCATCTCGGCCGCAAGCGGCACCAGCGAAAGTCGGTCGATTTGCGACACGCCACGCTAGATCTGGCCGCTCGCCGGCGGATAATCGTCGGCCCGGATGAGGATCTCGCGGGGCTTCGATCCCTGCGACGGCCCGACGATCCCGTTCGCTTCCATGATCTCGATCAGGCGTGCGGCTCGCGAGTAACCGAGCTTCAGGCGCCGCTGCAGATACGACGCTGATGCCTGTCCGGTCGAGAGCACCACGCGCACCGCATCGTCGTACTTCGGATCATCCAGGTACTCGATCCCCTGGGCCGCGCTCTTCTCTTCGGCCGCCTTGGTGATCTCCTCGAGAAACTTCGGCTCGCCCTGATTCTTCTTGACGAACTCGACGACCTCCACGATCTCCGGCTCGGTGACCAGCGCGCCGTGGATGCGGCGAATGCGTGCCGTGCCGGGCGGGAGGAAGAGCATGTCGCCGTTGCCGAGGAGTTTTTCGGCGCCCTGCGTATCGAGGATCGTGCGCGAGTCGACTTTCGTCGCCACCTGATACGAGATGCGCGACGGGAAATTCGCTTTGATGACGCCGGTGATGACATCGACCGAGGGCCGCTGCGTCGCCACGATCAGATGGATGCCGACCGCGCGCGCCTTCTGCGCCAGCCGCGTGACGGAGTCTTCCACGTCTTTCGGCGCGACCATCATCAGATCGGCAAACTCGTCGATGACGATCACGATGAACTGCATCGGCTCGGGCGTGGGGGTGTCGTCGTCGGGTGATACCTTCCGCGCGCGGCGGTGCGCCTCCGGATCCTTCAGCAGGGCGTTGTACTGATCGATGTTGCGCACGCCGCACTCGGCGAGCGTGCGATAGCGGTTCTCCATCTCCTGCACGGCCCAGATGAGCGCGTTCGACGCCAGCTTCGGGTCCGTGACGATCGGGTGCAGCAGATGCGGGATGTCCTCGTAGATCTTCAGCTCGACCATCTTCGGATCGATCATCAACATCCGAAGCTGCTTCGGCAGCGCCTTGTAAAGCAGCGAGATGATCATCGAGTTGAGACCGACCGACTTGCCCGCGCCGGTCGCGCCGGCCACGAGCAGATGCGGCATGCGCGCGAGGTCGGTGACCACCGGATCGCCGTGAATGTCCTTGCCGAGAGCGACGGTGAGAAGGCTCTGCTGCTGCGAGAACGTATCCGTGTCGATGATGTCGCGCAGCGTGATCGCTTCGCGCTTGCGATTCGGAACTTCGATCCCCACGGTCGATGAGCCCGAGATGCGCTCGATGCGGATCGACTCCGCCTTCAGCGCAAGCGCGAGGTCATCGCCGAGGTTGACGACCTTCGCGTACTTCACGCCAGCGGACGGCTTGAACTCGAACGTCGTGACGACGGGGCCGGGATGGTAGGCGGTCACTTCGCCTTCCACGGCGAACTCGCGGCAGCGCTCCTCGATGAGACGGCCAATCTCGAGGAACTTCTTGTGAACGTCTTCGCTGAGCTGATCCTGCTTCGGGCCGACGTGCAGCAGGTTGACCGGCGGCAGGAGATCATGGCTCGGACGAGTCTCACGGCGCTTGGGCGGCTCCTTCTTCGGTGCCGGCTTGGCGATGGTGGAGCGGCGGCCGTCCTCGGCCGCGCGAGACGCGCGCCGCTCCACGGGAATGTCCATAAACAACGGTTCTTCAAATGCGGGTTCCACAACCGGTTCCGGTTTCGCGTACAGCTCGAACGGATCCGGGTGATCGGATTTCGCCAGCTCTTCGGCGGCTTTGCGCAGATCGGCTTTCGTCACCTTGCGGATCTGGAACCTGCCGCGCCCTTTGACCTCGCGCACGATCGGTCCGCCGCTGATGCCGTCTTCAGGGTCGGCCGGCGGCGTTTCGGTGACCAGCCGCAGCGCGGGGGCCTGCCTGTCGAGGTGCTTCCGCAGCACCGTCTCCTTCATCTTCTCCTTGCGGCGTCGTTCGGACATCCGGGCGATGTGCATCGAGAGCGTCCGGCCGAACGAGATCAGCGCGCGATGCAGCGAAAGAAATACGGCGGCGAGACTGAGCCGCGTGGCCAGGAGGAGCCCGATGAGGATGGCCGTGACGATCGCGATCGCCGCCCCGCTGCGATTCAGATTCGACGACGCCACACGGTTGATCTCCTGCCCGAGGTAACCGCCGGACGGGATGAGCGCGCCGCGCAGCCAGACTTTTCCGGCCGTGAGATCGAACAGCGGCGGAAACGACAGCGCCAGGATGACGAACCCGACGACCTTCGTGTGCGCATACGCCAGCTCCTTCCCCCAGAAACGATTCCAGCCGATGACGAGGAGCGCCGTCGGAAAGAGAAGGCTGGCGAAGCCGAAGAAGCCGACGAAGATCCAGGCGACCGTCGAGCCGTAATAGCCGATCGCGTTCTGGATGATCGTATTGGTGGAGGTGAAGAACGCCGAGGAGTCGTTTGGATGGTAGCTGAGGAGCGCGCCGCCGAGACTGACACCGGCCGCCAGGACGACGATGCCGATCAGCTCACCGCCCCGCCTGCTCTTCGCGAATTGAAGCAGTTCCATCCCCAACCCGACACTCCCGCCTTGCGCGAAGTGTAACAGATAACAGTGGAAACACGCCGCGGATCGGGGGGATCCGCGGCGTGGTCGCTATCTCAGTATCCGCCGCCGCGATCCGGGGTCGGCTCGCCCACGTCAAAGGTTCCGATCATGCTCGAGTGACCGAAACCGCAAAACGAGTTCGTGCAGAAGTAGACGTAGGTCCCTTTTGCCCCGACGGTGAAGGTGCGATCGATGGTCTTGCCGGGATCAGGGGAAGTGACGGGAACGATCGTCTCGCCGTTTGGCCCCATGATCGTGAACGTGTGAGGCCCCTCGATGACGTGGATGTGGAACACGGCCGTATCGCCGCTCTTGAGCGTCGATGGGTCGGGCGAAATCGAGATCGCAAAGCTGCGCAGCGTGACGTTGAAGTCCTTTGTCGTGTTCTGCGGCGGGGCCGGCGTCGGGACGCCGACGTCCTCGACCGCCGGAATGAACGTCTGGTCCGTGGTGCCGTTGTCGATCACCGAGGCGTACGCGAGGATCGGCTGATCGCTCGAGTAGCTGACCCAGGCGTCGCTCATGTCGGAGCCTTTGGGATCGAAGAAGAATCCCCCGGCCATGTTCGTGGGCGCGAGTGTCGAGAGCGGCGGCAGCGGCGTGGTCTTGCTGCTGATGACCGCGCTCGCCTTGTCATACAACGTCCACGTGACGTTTGCCGTCGTGCTGCTCGGATTGACGGCGCCGATGTTCGTGTGGAACGAGTTGCTCGCCTTCAGTTGCAGCAGGACACCTCTCGTCTTCGCCACCGACGGCGGCGTGCCCGGTCCGAACTGCCCGAGCGTTCCGATGGCCGTCTGCGCGTAAATCCGCGAGCTGACCTCGAAGTCATCGGCGGACGAAAAGCGGATGGCACCCAGCTTGGTCGTGTTGAACAACTGCGTCGTCACATCGTCGACGATGCGCATCTGCCGCTTCGACACATTGATGTCCGTTGCCGACAGCGGAGCGGACCCGTCTGTGGGATAGAACGTCGCGGTGAGCTGGATATCTTTGTCGAACGCCGGATTGAAGATCCGGGCGTCCGTATGAAAGTTGCTGACCGTGCCCGAGATCAGGATCCAGCGGTCAACAGCAAAGGCAGAACTTGCAAAACTCAGGAAACCCAAAAAAAGCACGGCTCGCGTGCGCATTAACAATCCTCCATTTGCAGAATGATGATGCTAGCCCAGATAGAGGGGCGTGAGCCAGGTCACGAAGGCCGGTTTCAGAACAGCGCCGGTTCCTGGTACGTTCCGAAAACCTGGCGCAGGGCGTCGGAGATCTCTCCGACCGTCGCGTAGGCTTTCACCGCCTCGATGAGCACCGGCATCGTGTTCGCGTTCGGATCGGCGGCGGCGTTGCGCACGCGCTGAAGGGCGGCCTCGACCGCACGCGGATCGCGCGAGGCCTTCACCTTCCGCAGGAGCGCGAGCTGCTGCTCGGTCACGGACTCGTCGATGTAGAGAATGTCGTACTTGTCCTCATTGCCGGCCTTGAACGCGTTCACGCCGACCACGACCTTTTCGGCCGAATCGACCGACCGCTGATACTGATACGAGGCATCCCAGATCTCGCGCTGCGGGAATCCGGCCTCGATCGCTTCGACCATGCCGCCGAACTGATCGATCTTCTCGATGTATTCGAAGCAGCCCTTCTCCATGCGGTCGGTGAGCTCTTCGACGAAGAACGCGCCGCCGAGGGGATCGATGGTATTGATGACGCCGGACTCGTGGGCGATGATCTGCTGCGTCCGGAGAGCGATGCGCGCGGCCTGTTCGGTGGGAAGCGCCAGCGTCTCGTCGAGCGAATTCGCGTGCAGCGATTGCGTGCCGCCGAGAACCGCGGCCAGGGCCTGGATCGTGACGCGTACGATGTTGTTGTACGGCTGTTGCGCGGTGAGCGAGCAACCCGCGGTCTGCGTGTGGAAGCGCAGCATCCACGAGCGGGGATCCTTCGCGCCGTAGCGGTCGCGCATGACCTTCGCCCACACGCGGCGCGCCGCGCGGAACTTCGCCACCTCTTCGAAGAGGTCGTTGTGCGAGTTGAAGAAGAACGACAGGCGCGGCGCAAACTCGTCCACGTCGAGCCCGGCGCGCACGCCGTATTCGACGTACTCCATGCCGTCGCGCAGCGTGAACGCCAACTCCTGCAGCGCCGTCGATCCCGCCTCGCGGATGTGATAGCCGCTGATCGAGATCGTGTTGTACTTCGGCACTTCTGACGCGCAGAACTTGAAGATGTCGGTGATCAACCGCATCGAGGGACGCGGCGGGAAGATGTACTCCTTCTGCGCGATGTATTCCTTGAGGATGTCGTTCTGCAGCGTGCCGCTGATCTTCTTCCAGTCCGCTCCCCGTTTCTGAGCGACGGCGAGGTACATCGCCAGCAGGATCGGCGCGGTGGAGTTGATCGTCATCGACACGGTGATGTCCTCGAGATTGATGCCCTCGAAGATCGTCTCCATGTCCGCGAGCGTGTCGACGGCGACGCCACACTTGCCGACCTCCCCTGCCGCGTAAGGGTGATCGGAGTCATAGCCGTACAGCGTCGGCAGGTGGAACGCGGTCGAGAGACCCGCCTGGCCCTGCGCAATCAGATAGTGAAACCGTTCGTTGGTCTGCTTCGCCGTACCGAATCCGGCAAACTGCCGCATCGTCCAGAGCTTTCCGCGGTATCCGGTCGGATGAATGCCGCGGGTGTAGGGAAACTCGCCGGGGAAAGTAAGATCGCGGTCGAAGTCGAGGCCGGCGACGTCAACAGGCGTCGCAAGCGGATTGACTTCCATTCCGCTGACCGTGGTGAAGTCTTTCTTCCACGGAGCCTTCCTGGCCACCTCGCGCCGCCACGTCTCGTCCGACTTCCTCACTCCCCCCAGCGCCTCGGCCGAAAAGAGCGGGAGTTGCCGCTCGTCGCCTCCGGGTTGAGGGATGGCGGCGGAGGCCTTTGCGAGATCGGCTTCGTTCCTTGCCATGGGTTTCACTCCACCAGAATTACAGCTTTTGTGCAACCAACATTCCGATGAATGACGGCCTTTTCTTCTCCAGGAAGGCCCGCAGGCCGATCTGCGGCTCGCCCGCGGCGAACAGGCGGGCGAACTCGGCGCGTTCGAGGGCATCTCCCCCGCGGCTCGTGATCAGCAACGCCGCGGAGTCGAGCGCCATCGCGCTGCGGGAGCCCGCGAGTGGCGCCGGGTCATCGGCAATCTCATCAATGAGTCCCTCGCGCAACGCCTCCTCGGCCGTGAACGTCGTCTTTCCTTCGATGTGAAGGCGAAGCGCGCGGCTGCCAATCCGCCAGACGACGCCCGCCCAAGCCTCCGCGGAATCGATGGAGATCGATGCGTCCGGTGCGACGATCACGTAGTCGCTGGTCAGAAGCGCGCCGGCGTTCATCAACGAAAGACCGAAAACACTTTCGAGAACACGCCCTGGCCGTGTTCGTGACTCAGCAGCTGCTCGACCTCGCCCGCGTCGAAGAAGATGCCGCCGCACGACGCGCATTGATCGACCTTCACCCCATGCAGCTCGATCGTGGACATGTCCATGCCGCATTTCGGACATTTCATGAAGTGAAGCTGCTTGAGCTTCTCCTTCTCCGACGCAGCCATGCCCTGCGACTTCTCCTTTGCCCAGGCCTTGCGGCGCTCGACCTCCTGGCGGGCGAAGTACTCGTCCTCCGCCTTGCTCGGTTTCTCGTATTCGCTCATCTCCATCTCCTCCGGCGGGATTCTATCTATCGTTTCCGCGCAACGAGTAACAGTCCCGGGCCGAACGGAACCCAGGAGAACAGGCGGTCGATCGAGAAGAAGGCCCGGACCGCGCCCACCAGCCATCGCGAGCGGCCCGCGCGCGCGACCGATTGCAGCCCGCGGTCGCGTTCGACGTCGAGCCGCGCCCGTCGCCGGTTCATCGGCAGCAGAAACAGGGTGTCGTAAGCGAGGACGATCGGGAATCCCCAGAACGACGCGCGCGCGACATCGAATCCGGCGCCGCGGAACATATCGGTGAGGGCCGCGCGCGAATAGCGGCGGCGATGTTCGTAGTAGTCATCGGAGGCACTCCACAGCACCTTCAGCGCCGGCACCGTGGCGATGACCGTTCCCCCGCTGCGGATCACGCGGCCGATCTCGCCCGCCGCGGCGCGATCATCGTCGAGATGCTCGAGCGTCTCACCGGTCGTCACCGCGTCGAACGCGCCGCCGCGGAACGGCATCTTCGTGAGATCGCCGACGATCGCCGGAAGGCCCGACGTCCGGCGGACATGCAGCGCCGCCTCGAACGAATAGTCGATGCCGGTGACGCGATGCCCGCGCGCCGTGAGCCTCTCGGCGAGCTGGCCCAGCCCCACGGCCCCGTCGAGAATGCGCGCAGCGCGAGGAAGCGCATCGGCCTCGCGAACGATCATCGAGAGCCGATGCTCGTGGCGAGGCCCGAACATCTCGGGCTGCGTGCCCCAGGCGTGAGTGTGTGGCGACATCGGCCGCGTAGCATCTCACGTCACGCTGAGCGCAGCGAAGCGTCTCCGCGGCGGAGATCCTTCGTCGCTGCGCTCCTCAGGATGACGTGGCGTTACTGCGACGTGACCACGGCCGTCGCGCTGTCGCGCGAACCGCACGCGTTCTCGACGCGCACCCAGTACTCGGCCGTTCCCGCTGCCGCTGTATCCGTCGTCAAGGTTGCCCCCGTCGCACCGGCGATGGGGAACGTCGTGATGCCGGCGTGTCCGCGATACCACTGATAGCGGAACGGACCGTCACCGTTCGGCGTCGCCTTGAGCTGCGTTGTCGCGCCACGTGCCACCGACGCGTTCTGCGGCTGCCCGCTCGACAGGAAGAACGGCGGCATGCAGTCGACGATCACGTGGATGATCGCGAAATCGTCCGCCCCGACTCCCTTCGACGCTCGAATGCCGATGAGATGCGTGCCCTGCAGCGTTCGCTCGCCGACACCAATCGTCATCGTCTGCTCTTCGGTCCCGCTGGCCGGTTTCGCGATGGGTGTGAACTTCGTCGTGAAGTCATCCTCCTCCGCGAATTCGGCTGAATAGGAGACCTGCGCGGTCGCGGTGCTCGGATTGAAGTTCGTGATGTGAACGTCGCCGCTCTGGCCGTTCAGGAGAACGATTTCCTGCGGCTCGATGAGCAGATTCGATGTGCCCGTGCCGCCCTGAGCGCCGCCGCAGTTCTTGATGATGTCCTGGATGATGTCGGACACGTCGCTGGCATCCGACTTCGCTTCCTTGAAGAATCCTTCGGACGTCGCCGTGACGTCCTGCATGATGGCCTTGATCGTGTCCTCGGGCGTATTGCCGGTCGGAACGTAAACCATCGTGATGTGGATGCCGGCCTTCTCCGCGTCAGCCGCAAAATCGTGCGCGGCCTTGTCGTGCACGCCGGGCTGGAACGCGCAGGTGAAGGCCTGCGGAAGGGTGTCGGTGATGATGATGACGATCTTCGTGTTCGCGCGCCATGTGCTCGTGAAGTCGTTGAGCTGGGCGCCCGAGGAGCCGGCGCGGGCCTTGAGGCTGTGCACGGCCGTATTGATCGCCTCGTCATAAGGCACGCCGCCGCAGCCGCCGCTCGTGGCCAGCTTTCCGATCGCGGTGGCGAGATCGGCGCGGTTGTTCTTGGCGAAGTTCAGCAGAACGTCGAGATTGTTGTCGGGCATGCCGATCAACGCAAACTGATAGTCGCCGCCGGAGGCCTTCACGACCTCGTCCGCGATCTTGCTGACCTGCCCTTGCAGGTTGGCGATGACGTTCGTCATCGAACCCGTCTCGTCGACGATGAACGTCACGTCCATCGAGCCGCACTGCTGTGCGCGCGCGGTTCCCGTGAAGGTCAACGAGAGGAGTACGACCGCGGCCGCAATCGCGGCGCTCTTGAGTGCACGGTGGATCAACATCTTCCCTCCTCGGCTCACGCCCACCCCGGATGTTGCTTTATTTGGAATCAGACTCGGCGAAAAGCTTACGGACTTGTGGCCCGAAACGCAACCTGCCGAAGGATATAGCCTCAGCCTCAGGCGCTGAGCAGCTCCCGGATTGCTCCCGAAGCCTTCTCCAGCGCCTCGTCGAGCTTGTCGGGGTCCTTCCCCCCGGCCTGAGCCAGATCCGGCTTCCCCCCGCCCTTCCCGCCGACAATCGGCGCCAGCTTCGCGATCAGCGAGTTCGCCGGAACCCGGTCGACGAGGTCCTTGGTGACCGCCGTGAGGAGAGTGACCTTGCTGTCGGTGACGCTGCCGAGGACGACGACGCCGCTCTTCATCTTGGAGCGGAAGGTGTCGGCCAGGTTCCGGAGATCGCCACCGCTGATGTCGTCGACGCGGCGGGCCAGGAGCCTGACGCCGGCGACATCGATGGAGTCGTCGGCCGGTTGAGAACCTGCCGCCACCCCTCCACCGGAAGCGAGCTTCATCTTCAGCTGCTTGAGCTCCTTCTCCAGCGCCTTCTGCTTCTCCTGGAGCGAGCGGACATATGCCGGGATCTCTTCGATCTTCGCGTTGAACTGCTGCTGCAGCTCATGCGCGGAGTCATCGAGCGACCGAAAGTACGACAGGGCACCGCGGCCGGTGAGCGCTTCCATGCGCCGCACGCCCGCGGCGAGCGAACGGTCGGAGACGATCTTGAACACACCGATGTCGCCGGTACGGTTCACGTGGCATCCGCCGCAGAACTCGCGGGAGTAGTCTCCGGCCGCCACGATGCGCACGTTCTCTCCGTACTTCTCGCCGAACATGGCCACCGCGCCGGTGCGCTTCGCCTCGTCGATCGGCATGACGGTTTTCGTGACCTCGAGGTTCTCGCGGATCTTTTCGTTGACCTGCTCCTCGATCTCGGCAAGCTGCTCGTCGGTCAGCGGCTGGTGATACGTGTAGTCGAAGCGAAGCCGGTCGGGCGCAACGAGCGATCCCGCCTGCTGCACGGTCGGTCCGAGAACGTCCTTCAGCGCTTTGTGAAGGAGATGCGTAGCCGTGTGGTTCGCGGTCGTGTCGAGTCGAGCAGGCTCGGGAACCGACGCGCGCACCAACGCGTTCAGCGGGAGCGAGCCCTGCTCCACGCGAACGCGCGACACGATCAGATCGCCGACCGGCTTCTGCGTATCGAGCACCGTGGCGCGGCCGACATTCCACAACAGCGTTCCGGTATCGCCGATCTGTCCGCCCGATTCGGCATAGAACGGCGTCGGCGAGAGCACGACTTCCGCTTCCGAACCGTGATGGAGCGAGTCGCGCTCCTGTCCATCGACGACGATCGCCTTCACCACCGACTCGACGTCGGAATAGTGCTCGTATCCGACGAACTCCGGCGAACCGGTTTTCTCGGCAATCTTTGCGAACGTCGCCGCGTCGGTCGACGACTGGAACTTCGACGACGCTTTCGCTTTCGCGCGCGCGCCGGTCATCATCGTCTGGAAGCCTTCGTGATCGAGGGTGACCCCTTCTTCCTCCGCCATCTCGCCGATGAGATCGACCGGGATCCCGTACGTGTCGTAGAGCCGGAACACTTCCGCGCCGCCGAGCGTGCGCTCGCCGCGGGCCCGAACCTCATCGAGAACGGCGCCGACGCGCTCCATGCCCGACGTGAGCGTGCGCGAAAACCGCTCTTCCTCGGCAGTGAGCGTAGCCAGAACCGCCTCGCGCCGACCGCGAAGGTCCGGGTAGGCGTCGCCCATCGCCGCGATCACACTGTCGACGATCTGCGAGAGCACAACGTCTTGCGGCACTTTGCGTCCGAAACGGATGGCGCGGCGGATGATGCGCCTCAGCACGTAGCCGCGTCCCTCGTTCGACGGAATCACGCCGTCGCTGATCAGGAACGCCGAAGACCGCGCGTGATCGCAGAGCACGCGCATGGCCGTATCGAGCTCGTCGTCCATGTCGCCGCCGTACGGGCGGCCGCTCCGCTCGGCGATCTCGTTCATGATCGTCCGGAACGCGTCGATGTCGTAAACCGTCGACACTTTCTGCAGGACGCTGGCGAGCCGCTCGAGTCCTGCACCCGTGTCGACCGACGGAGCGGGCAGCGGCGTGAGCTTGCCGCTCGTGTCGCGGTCGTACTGCATGAACACGAGGTTCCAGATCTCCATCGTGTCGTCGCCGGGGCCATTGACCAGCGCCGCCACGTTCTTCGACATGTCGCCGCCGCGGAAGTAATGGATCTCCGAGCACGGACCGCACGGACCGGTGTCGCCCATCGACCAGAAGTTGTCCTTCTTCCCGAATCGCAGCACGCGATCGGGAGAGGCGCCGGCCTTGACCCACAGCTTCGCCGCTTCGTCATCGGCGGGAACGGCATCATCGCCTTCAAAGACCGTGAACCAGAGACGGTTCACGTCGAGCTTGTAGACGTTCACCATGAGATCCCACGCAAAGCGGATCGCATCGGCCTTGAAGTAATCACCGAACGAGAAGTTGCCGAGCATCTCGAAGAAGGTGAGGTGGCGCGCGGTGCGGCCGACGTTCTCGAGATCGTTGTGCTTTCCGCCGGCGCGCACGCATTTCTGCGAGGTCGTGGCGCGCGTGTAATCGCGCTGCTCGCGGCCGAGGAAGGTGTCCTTGAACTGGTTCATGCCGGCGTTGGTAAAGAGCAGCGTCGGATCGCCCGCCGGGACGAGCGATGAGCTGGCCACGCGCCGGTGGCCGTTCCTTTCGAAATAGGCGAGAAACGTCTCGCGAACCTGGTTAGTCTTCAAGCTCCGCGGTCTCCTTCACCACGCTCCGGATGAGCGCGGCATCGTAACCTTGCTTCAACAAGAACGCGGTCAATTTCTTTCTCCCCTCGGCAGTCTCGAGGTAATCGGCCCCATGGCGGCGCACGAGCATTCGCCGGCGCTTCGCGACCGCGGCAGCGAGATCCTCGCGCTCTCGATCGGGATCGCTGTTTTCGCGGAGCGCGCTCTGGGCCGTCTGGCGATCGACGCCGGCCGCCTGCAGCTCCCGCTCGATGCGGCGCGGACCGATTTTTTTCAGCTGCCGTGTCCGGACGAACGCGCCGGCGAAACGCGCGTCGTCCAGCCACCCCTCGTCCGTCAGGCGCGCCAGGGTCTCAGCGATTTCGGCCGGCTCGAAGCGCTTTGCGCGCAGCTTCGTCCGCAGCTCGGCCACGCTGTTGAAGCGGTAGCTGAGGATGCGCAGCGCGCTCTCGTAGCAGGTCATCTCGACCGATTCTGCTCCCCGGCAAGCTCGGACGCGAGTCCGGCGAATGGCCTCGCGCCGGTCAACCCGCCGTCTGCCGCCTGTTGAAACAGCTGCGCGGCCCGCGCATAGCGGCGCTCGGCGAGCTCGCCGGCGCCGACGATGTAAATGAGTTGAGGATCGTGCGACCCGCGAGCGACGGCGTCGCGGGCGATGTTCTCGAGCCACATGTCGGTGCGCATGATGATTCGAGGCAGCATCCGCAGCTGGGTTTGCGTGAGGATCGCCGAAAGCGTTCGCGGATCGATGCGGTCGCTCTGGTCGTTGAACCGCCCGTCGATCACCCGCTCGATCGCATAGACGCTCATCGCACGCTGTCGCACCGATTCAGGAATCGTGCGGCGGATGAACGCGCTGCGTGCAAATTCCTGCGGTGCGCGCGCGTGCATCTCGAGATATTCCGGCAGGATCCCGCCGGTGATGATCGTAGAGAGACGCAGCGGACGATCGTCGGTCAGCGGCGGCGTGCCGGCCGTGAACCGCCGCAGGCCATCCGCATCGGTGAGGAACGTCGCGGCGAGCAGCTCGGGGGTCTCGACGCCGATCCACCGCAACCAGTCGCCGGCGGCACGTTCCTGAAACTGTCGCGAGAAGCCCGCTTCGGTGAGAGGCATCGTGCCGCGCCGGCTTCCGATCAGCATCCACTCGGTGCCCGCTCCGCTCCAGAGGCTGCAATCGTCGAACGCGTTGCAGAACGCCGACACGATCGACCGCGCGTCGTTGACGCTCAGCTGGTACACAGGAAGCCAATAGCTGGCGATGCCATCGTCGCTCAACCGCTCCTTCACGAGTCGGAAATACTCCTCCGTGTAGAGACTGACCACCCCTGCGGATTTCGGAGGAGGAGGCTCGGAGGTGATGAGATCGAAGCGCCGGTTGGTGGTGCGCAGAAAGAAACGGCCGTCCTCCACGTGCTTGTGCATTCGCGGATCGCGCAGCGGATTCGATGCGTCCGGCCACACGAGATCAGCGAGATCGAGGATGTTGTGCGAGATGTCGACCACGTCGATCGACTGGAGCTGCGGCGAATTTGCGAGCGACCTCGCCGTCACCCCGACGCCGAAGCTGATCAGCACCGCGGTCTTCGCCTGCGGCCGCAACGCCAGCGGGACCCAGGTGAACATCGACATGTAGCGCTTCGACGAAAAGGAGGTCGCCGCCATCGAGTAGCCGTTCGTGAACAGCCGGTACATGTACGGCCGGCCGGCGACGCTGGTGCGCAGATACACGGCGGTCTCGATCGGTCCCTCACGCACCGCGGCGATCTCGGCGCTTGCCACATAGTCGCGAGCCGCAAGGGGAATGAACGTCGAGCGAAACCTGCCGAACGGAAACAGCACCAGCGCGACGAGAAGAATCGCTCCGGCGACGGCCGCGCCGATCCGCGCGCGGCCGTCGCGAGGAACGAGAAGGAGCGCGACCGCCGCGTAAACGATGGCGATGGCGAAGAATCCCCGCTCGATCCCGATCAGGGGGATGAGCAGGAACCCGGCGATTCCCGATCCGACCGCCGCGCCGATCGTGTTGAACGCGGTGAGCGCCGCGGCCGCCCGAGTCTCGTCGCGCAACTCGCGTTCGACCGAGCGTCCGACCAGCGTGAACAGCAATCCCGAGAGAACGCTGACGGGCAGCATCAGACGCAACGCGTCGACGAGAACGGCACGCTGTTCCACGCCCGGAGCAAATGTCCCCCGGCTCAGAAGCTGCGGATCGAACCCGGCGTACGACGCGATCACCATCGCGCCCGAAATCGCGGCGATCGTCGCCGCCCACTGATCGGCGTCGGTTGACTTCCGCAGGATCATCGACGCGGCCAGCGCGCCGATGGCGATGCCGAGCAGAACGACGGCCAGCATCACCGCGAACGCGAGGCTGGTCGCGAAGATGAACAGCTCGACGAAGCGGAACCAGATCACTTCGAGGGCCAGAAGCGAGAAGCCGGACAGCGCGGCGGCCAGGAGGAAGCGTGCCGTTCCCAATGGAGCTCCGCCTTCAGCCGGGACCTTCGTACCGGCTGAAGCCGGGGCTCCATCCAGACGCGCAGTCCAGGCCGTCAACGCCGCCGCCCCACTCAGGCCCGCCGCGACGATCCCCGTTCCCCGAACGCCGAACGCCTTGATCAGCACGAGCTCGCCGGCAATCGACCCCGCCACGGCGCCCATCGTGTTCCATCCGTACAGCAGGCCGAGGGCGCGGCCGTAATTCCGCTCGGATCGTGAAAGCGCGCCGATGACTGTCGGCAGGGTCGCACCCATCAGGGTCGTCGGAACGCACAACAGGATGAATGCCAGGACGAGCCGCGCCGCGTTCAGCGCGAAGTCGGAGCCGAGGAGCGCGCGAAAGAGCGGCGCGAAGAGGTCCTGCGTCGACGGGAGGAGAAGCACGAGGAGGACGCCGGTGAGCGCGATCCCCGCTTCGATCGCGGCGTAGAGTGGCAGGGCATCACGTTTGTGCGCGATGCGCACGGCCAGCAGGTTGCCGGCGGCAAGGCCGGTCATGAAACTGGTAAGGACGAGCGTCGAGGCCCACGCCGTGTTGCCGAACGTCAGTCCGCAGAGGCGGAACCACAGCGTCTCGAAGAGAAGCGCCGCGGCTCCCGACAGAAAGAAGATCAGCGAGAGCCGGGTGGCCGGTCGCGTCACTTAGACCGAGTTCGAGAAGTCGAACGGCGAGTCTTCGCTGAACGGATCGTTCGATGCTGCTGCTTCCCCGGTCCCGCCGGGGGCGACGCCGATCTTCGACTCCATCTCCTCGCGGGAGATGTCGGAGGTCGACTGAATGCCCTGCAGCTTGAGGCGGAACTCGTCCGGGTTCGACGCGCGGCGCAGCGCTTCATCGAGCGTGATCAGTCCGTTCTTGTACAGCGTGTAGAGCGACTGGTCGAACGTCTGCATGCCGTACTGCGACGTGCCCTGGGCGATGGCGTCCTTGATCAGTTTCGTCTTTTCCTTGTTCTCGATGCAGTCCCGGATGTACGCGGTCGAGATGAGAACTTCCGCCGCCGGCACGCGGCCGAGACCGTCGGCGCGCGGGAGCAGTCGCAGCGAAACGACCGCTTTGAGCACGGCCGCGAGCTGCAACCGGATCTGCTTCTGCTGGTGCGGCGGGAAGACGGAGATGATGCGGTTGACGGTCTCCGTCGCGTCCATCGTGTGCAGCGTCGAAAACACGAGGTGACCGGTTTCGGCGGCCGTCAGCGCGGTCTCGATCGTCTCGTAGTCGCGCATTTCGCCGACGAGAATCACGTCGGGATCCTGACGGAGGGCCGATCGCAACGCCTGCGAGAACGACTTCGTGTCCACTTCGACCTCGCGCTGGTTGACGATCGACTTCTTGTCGCGGTGGAGGAACTCGATCGGGTCCTCGACCGTCATGATGTGCTCGGTGCGATGCGAGTTGATGTAGTCGATCATCGCCGCCAGCGTCGTCGATTTGCCGGAGCCCGTCGTTCCCGTGCAGAGAATGAGACCGCGTGTCTCCTCGCAGATCTTTTCGAGGATGACCGGCAGCATCAGCTCGCGAATGGAGAGAATCTTGACCGGAATGACGCGCAGAACCATGCCCACCGTGCCGCGCTGCTGGAAAATGTTGCAGCGGAAGCGGCCCAGGCCCGGAACGGAGTACGCGATATCGATCTCGTAGTTGTTCTTGAATTTTTCCTTCTGACGGGAGGACATGATCGAGAATGCCATGGCGATCGTGTCTTCCTGCATCAGCCGCTTGAGCTCGACGAGAGGAACCAGGTCACCATCGACACGGATGACCGGATGCGAGCCGACCTTGATATGAAGGTCCGAAGCCCGGCGCTCGGCGGCAATCTTCAGCAAGTCATTGATATGCAAGGGTCACCTCGCTCGAATAAATCATTCTACGCCGAAATACCGCCGTCCGTTAACGGTTAGGGCTTAACTGCATATGCGACAGGATCTTCCGTTGGAGTACGTGCTCATCACCCCGTCGGGACGGCCGGAGTCGGAGTCGATGCCGCTCGTTGTCATCACCCATGGACGGGGGGCGGACGCGAACGATCTCGCCGACATCGCTCCGTACCTCGATGCGACGCCCGGCTACCGCTTTCTTTTCCCGAACGCGCCGAACCGATGGGAGCCGGAACCGGGGATGACGTTCGGGTTCACCTGGTTCGACGGCCTGCCGCCGGTGCCGGCGTCGCTCGCCGCAGCGCGAAGCGCCGTTCTCGATTTCCTCGACGCCGCGCTGAAGCGCTTCCCCACCCCATCTGGAAAGATGGTCGTCGGTGGATTCTCGCAAGGCGGGCTCATGGCGCTCGATGCCGGCCTGCGCCGTAACGATGTCGCCGGCATCGTGGCGATGAGCGGCGCGCTGTACGAAGCCGACCTTCCTCCGCTTCGGAAGGATCAGCGCGTGCTCATCGTTCATGGTACGTTCGATGAGATGATCAACGTGAACATGGCCCGCCGGGCGCGCCGGGTTCTGGAAGACCGCGGCCTCGATCCCGAGTACCATGAGTTCGCAATGGGACATCAGGTGACGCCGGAATCGCTCGCCGTCGTAAGCGAGTTCATCCGTAGCTGCCTGGCGTGCTGATTGCTCTGATTCTCGCTGACAGATGGCTTCAAATAACCGATCGATCGCTCTCGCCGCGCTGCTCTCCTCGATGGTGTTGATCCCGAGGGCGGAGGCGACCCTGATGAAGGCGGCCACGTTCGACCAGAAGGTCGAAAATGCCGCGTCCATCATCGTCGGCAAAACCGTCAAGAAAGAGGCGCGCTGGGACGACGCCCATCGCTGGATCCTTACGTACACGACGATCCGGATCGAGAGGGTCATCAAAGGCCTGCCGGCGCAGCAGGAGGTCACGATCGTCACTCCGGGCGGTCAGGTCGGCGACGTCCGGCAGGACACGAGCGGGGTCCCCGAGTTCGAGGAAGGAAGCGAGCACGTGCTGTTCCTCCGAAACACGAACCGCGGGCTGACAGTCCTCTACTTCGACCAGGGCGCGTATGACGTCGACAATGGCACGGTCAGACCCGTGGCCAGCGATGCCGTCACCATCGACACGCAGCGCGGCATGGCCGTGACTCCGGAAGAGCCGCGCACACTGGATCGCTTCGAGCGCGACGTCCGCGACTCCGAGCGGCGGTCGATCATGAACCGCATGGCAGTCGTCCGGGAACAGAAGAAGCCGCGTAACGTTCCGTCACTCCTGGCGACACTCGTCAAGAACGAGTACCTGGTCCTCCTTGCGCTCGCTGGTGTGGTCGTCGCCACCTGGCAGGTCGTCCGGTCGTTCGGCTCTCCTAGATGACCGATCGCCAAACGGAGCAGGCCGCACTGGGCCGCGCCGAAGAAGAGAAGAATCTTCTCCTCGCCTACCAGCCGATCCACGATGGACGCGCGCGATTTACGGCGCCGAAGCATTGCTGCGTCGCCGCCGCAGCGACGAGCCTCGCGAGGCGGCGGTCATCGCCGAAGCGGCGGAGCAGGGATCGGAGCTCTTCGCGCTTGACTCATGGGCACTGAGCAAGGCGTTCGGCGATGTCGCTCGCTGGCCGTTCCGCATCAACGTGAATCTGTCGCCGCGCGAGCTCGAGGAAGGACACCTCGTTCCGCGCCTGCTGGAGATCGCTGCTTTTCCGGAATCGATCTGCGCAGGATCAATCTGGAGATCACCGAGGCCTCGTCCATCGAAAAACCGGAAGAGACGAGTCATGTGCGAGCTCGATGAGCGCGCGCGTGATGGCGCGGCATCGGTTGTCATTGCTCAGGCCCTTGACGAACGAGCCCGGCAACTTCAATCCGTCGACGGGAAAATGCTGCTGATGGGTGAGCGATGAGTGGCCCGTGCCGAAGTCGTCGAGCCAGAGCCCGATGCCCTGTCGAGTACGTGCAGGGATTTCTGTTCACGAGACCGGTGACTCCGGCGGATCTGGAATCGCTGATCTCCAGTCTCTAATCCCGCTATACTCGCCCGCAGTCCATCCATGCACTCATCGAGCTGCCCGACTTGTCACGGCGAAGTCGACCCGAGCGGAGTCTGCCCGCGATGTGACACGACCGTGCAAGGCAGTGTGCGGCCCTCACCCGCTCCGCCGCCGGAGGGGACACCACAGTTCCCCGGTCATCGAGTCATCGACCACCTCGGCGAAGGCGGTATGGGCGCCGTCTACCTCGCCGAGGACTCGACCCTCGGCCGCAAGGTCGCGATCAAAGTGGTTTCCAGCCGCGTGGCCGCCGATGCGCAGTCACGCTCGCGATTCCTGCGGGAGGCGCGCACGCTCGCGACGATCGAGCATCCGCACGTCGTGCGCGTCTACTCGTTCGGCGAAAACGAGGGAAACGCGTACCTCGTCATGGAGTACGTCGAAGGGGAAACCCTCGCCGATCGCATCGCCAAGGCCGGCAAGATGCCGCTCGCCGAGGCGCTCCGGATCACGAGGCAGATCGTGGACGCGCTCGAGGCGGCGTGGGAAAAAAGAATCATCCATCGCGACATCAAGCCGTCGAACATCCTCATGGACCGCCGCAACCAGGTGCGCGTCGCCGATTTCGGCCTGGCCAAGCCGATGCATCTCGATCGCATCGACTCCTCGCTGACGCAGAGCGGCTACATGCTCGGGACTCCGCACTATGTGTCGCCCGAGCAGGCGCAGGGGAAAGAAGTCGATTTCCGCACCGACATCTATTCGTGCGGAATCATGCTCTACCAGATGCTGACGGGCGAGCGGCCGTTCGAAGGGACGACGCCCGTGGCGATCGTCGCCAGGCATCTGCACGATCCGATTCCCTCGCTCCGGGAGAAGCGTCCCGATGTTCCGTTGAGCGTGGAGCGTCTGATCGAGTGGATGACGGAGAAGGAGCCGGAGAAGCGCCCGCCGTCGCACGTCAAACTGCTCGAAGCGCTCGACGCGGTGATGACGAGCCCGGGCCGCTCGATTCCGACGATCCCTGCCCCGATGGCGGCCGAGCCGACGACGCTTCTTTCGCGTGACGTCCGGACGCTTCCGCTGGCGGTGAAAATCGGCGTGCCGCTCATCGCCACCGTCCTCGTTCTCATCGCCGCGTGGCCGCGGCGCGCTCATCGGCCCGCCGCGCCACAGGCGGCGCCGGGTGAATCGCGGCTGGTGGTCGCCGTCGCTCCTTTTTACGGTCCCGATGACGATTCAGCGAAGGAAGGACGGGTGATGGCCGCTCTCATCGAGCGCGCCATCGAGCAACGCCTCGGACGCCAGAACGCGCGGGTCATCGGGATCGACGAAACGAAATCGCCGCTGCGCGATCACGACGCCGCGCGCGACCTCGGCGAAAAACTGCACGCCAACGCGGTGATCTGGGGCGAAGCGTTCGCCCTGCGAAAAGAGACCGAGATCCAGCCCCACGTCACGATCATCCGCGCCGCCGAAACGAAGACGGCGACCGCGTCATCGTCGTCCGACGCCCGCCTCATGTCGGCGACCGCGGATCCTCTTTCGCGTATCGAGGATCGGGGCGGCAGCGCGTTGAAGCTGCAGGCCGAAGCGCCGAATCAGATCGAGTTGCGCAAGACGTCCGCATCCGGCATCGGCGATGTCGTGCTGACCCTGGCCGGGATCCACGCGCTCGAATCGCAGCATGCTCCGAAGAAGGCCCTGGAGTTTTTCGCGCAGGCCCCGCGATCGGCAGAAACGCTGCGTTACCAGGCACGGGCGTATCTGCAGATGAACCGGAACGACGACGCGCGAGCCGCGCTGGAGCAGTCGCTGGCGCTCGAGCCGAATGACGCGCAGACACTGGCAACGCTCGGAGATCTCTACCTGACCATGGGACGGTTCGAGGATTCCGTGTCGGCGTACCGGAAAGCGGATGCGACCGGCCAGCCGTTCGCGACGAGCCGCGCATTTCTCGATCACGAGCGGCTTTACATGAAGGAGACGTACCGCAGTCAGGAATACACCGCCGGCGACGAAGTCGAAACGCTCTACCTGCTGGCGGTCGATCCATCGACCCGACGCGTGCTGGCGCGCCATTCCCTGCCGGGGATTCCGACGCGCTTTGCCCGCAGCGGCGACGCCGTCACGATCACCTACAACGCAAACCGCAACGATGCGCCGCAACCGGAGCAGCTGGTCTTTCGCGCAGGCAGATTCGACAGACCGTTGTGGTTGGTGCCGAACCTCCTCTGGCGTATGCGCTCGTTGCGAGCGGGTCGTGCGCTGGCGGCGAACTTTCAGAACCAGTTCGGAGTGCGTACCGAAGACGACGTCCGCGCGGCGCGATTCGTCCCGTCAGCAAAACCGAAAGCCGACGCTCCGAACACCTATCCCGATCTCGAGCGCGCGCTGCGTGCGGCCGCGGATCGCGATCCGACCCAGCCATGGCATCTGTTCTTTCTCGCCCTCACTCTGCGCGAGCAGCATCGCGGGGCCGAGGCGGAGGAAACGCTGCGGGGGATGTTGCGCGGTGATTATCCCGGAACGCCGTACTACGAATTCAGCTGGATGATGTCGATCCTCGAGCGGATGAGGTTGTCTGCCTGGTCCGACGCGATCTATCCGAAGGCCCTCGCGCAACGCAACCGCCTGCCACAGATCATCGGTGGCACGACGCTCATCGAACGGCTGATCAACGCGAACTTCGTCCGCCACTCGGCGATGAATCACGACATGTCTCACGCATGGGAGGGGCTGGAGCAGGCGCGGACCCTGACCGGATTCACGCTCGAGGGCGACGATCTCGCCGCCGCGGCATGGGCGAAGTATTTCCGCGACCGGGGCGATGCCCGCGTCCATCGCGAGGAGGCGATCGTCCGCGATCTACGCCGCCAGCCGCTGAACATCCTGGCCGCCGGTTACCGGATCGACTTCGCACTCGTCGCCACGGCCGCGGCGTCGCTGGCATTCGTGATGTTGCTGTTCACGATCGTCTGGAACGCCGCGGCGCGGACCCATGACCTGGCCGGCGGAGCAGAGACGCTTTACGCCCAGTTGCGCAACCGGGCCACCCGCCTGCCGCGTCTCGCCCTGCTCATCATCCTCACGCTGTCGTTGGCAGGCGCAGGAATCTGGATCGCCTACTTGTGGGCTCATGACTACATCCGCGAGATGACGGCGAGCTTTCTCTTCGTCGTGCTGGCTTTACTGGTCCTGCGGATCATGCGGGTGGCGCCGTTCGACGTGATCGCGGCGATCCCCTGGCGCGAGCGCGCCGCCGTGGCCTTCGCATGGATCGTTCTCCTCACCTTCGGGACCATGACCCTCCTCGGCGTCGCTCATATCGGCAGGGTCTACAGCATCTCGATCGGATTCAGTGACGCCATCGGTCAGGCCCACATCGTTGACGACCTGGAGAAACGGCTGGCGTCGGATTCCGACAACACCGAGCTCGTGTACGTCACGGCCGTCGCGAACCACTACGCGGGGAACCGCGAACGCGCTGCGGAGCTGTACGCGAGGTTGGGGTCCGACCGGCGCGCGGTCAAGAACGCCGCGGCGCTATCGAGCGGCGAGATGCCGGCCGTGCGTTTGACGATGGAAGAGTTCGGCCGGGCATGGACGCACGTCCGATGGAAGCTGGCGCCGCCGGGCGAATTTTTCAACTCGATGCCGGCGACGTCGATGACCGCGCTCGCGGCGATCGCATTCTCGTTCGTTCCGCTCGTGCTGATCCTGATCGTCAAGCCGCGCCCCGTCGACGGCGAGCCTGTCCATCGGCGATCGTTCGCGTGGGCGGCGGCGGTGCTGATCGTTCCCGGCCTGTACGATCTCCGGCGTGGAAAAACGTCCATCGGCTACGCCGCCGCGTTCTCGTTCGGCCTGATCGTTCTCCCGATCTACACGCTGGTGCGGTATCCGTCGTGGATTCCGGTGGCCTCGCCGTTCGGGGCGTCTCTGCTACCGAACGTCATGACGGCTTATCCGCTGCCGGAGAACTTCTCGGCATTGGCGATGAAACTCACCCCGCCGTTCGCGACGCTGTTCTGGTCAGCGTGCGTGATCGCGATGGCGATCGTGGTCGTGATCCACACCTGGACGATCATCCGGATGGTCAGGGCGGGATTGCGCGCACGCAGAGAATCTCAGGCGATCTTCTTCTCGAACCTCGACTCTTCCGG
Organism: Thermoanaerobaculia bacterium; assembly: GCA_035468985.1. GTDB lineage: Bacteria > Acidobacteriota > Thermoanaerobaculia > Gp7-AA8 > Gp7-AA8 > DASVHS01. Next base: position 88,875 of record DATISF010000055.1, on the reverse strand, counting down.
TGCGTAGCGGTCGCGGCGCTCGTCGAGGTCTTTCATCACGCTCTTCTTGAATCCGTCGGGGCCGCCCTGCTCCATCATCGTGGCGATGTACTCGGCGATGTCGAGGTTCTCGATGCGCAGGCGCACCGTCTGAAACAGACGCACCATCGTGTGCTCGGGGACCTGCACGTGATGCAGACCGCCGCTGTACGCGAGCAGCATCCGCCCTTCCTTGACGGCCTGCAGGATGTCGGCGATCCCTCCGCGCACGGTCATGGGATTGCCGTTGGCGTCCAGTCCGTTGGCGCGCTTCATTCGCCCCTCGGGAGCGATGACGACCATCGACTTCGGATCGATCTTGTTCAGCACCGCGAACCAGGTGTGATCGCGCTCGCGCGTGATGGCGATGACGTGATGCGCGACGAACTTGAAGATCATCCCGACCAGCGGCCGCTCCGTGGTCTTCGATGCCGCCGGAATCACACCGTGCGCGGCGAGGCGCCAGAGGAAACGGTTCGGCACGCCGCCGACGAACACGGGCTCGAAGAGGCTGGTGTGGTTGAGGAAGACCACGAGGCTGATATCCGCCCACGGGTCCTTCGGAGTCGGCCCGATGAACTGAAGATCGTGCCGGTAGAAGGCCTTGCTGACGTACTTCAGGAAGATGAGCAGGCTGAAGACGCTCGCCGTTCGGATCAGACCCACGTGCGAGAGGCTACGCAGGAGCCGTGCAGACGTCAACGGGCAAGTGCGTTGAGGAACGTTCGCGCGAACGCCGGGCCCTTCGCTTCGTCCTCGTGTTTGAAGAAGACGAATGCGGCGGACCACTGCTGCTGCTGAACGCGCTTTGCCCATTGCTCCAGATCGCCCTCGTGGTACTGCGTGCGGCGCAAACGGAGATAACCCCACGAAGCCGTCGAAACCGGCAAGGCGCCGGGATCGACGACTTCATCGGTATCGGCGGCGCAGAGCGCGGCATCGCGATCGCGCAGAATCGCGAACACCTCTTCGCCGAACCACGAGGGGTGACGGAACTCGAACGCGGACCGATGCTGCGGCAGCAAGGCGAGGAAATCGCGCAGCTTGGCCACGTCTTTCCGCGCGTACGGCGGCAGTTGGAACAGGACCGGCCCGAACTTCGGACCGAGCGACGCGCCGGCCTCGAAGAAATAGCGCACGTCATCCTCGACGCCGGCGAGTCTCTTCTGATGCGTGATCCGCTGCGGCGCCTTCAGCACGAACACGAAGTTGTCCGGCACCTCTCCCCGCCACTTCTCCAGTGTCTTCGCCTCGGGCATCCGATAGAACGTGTTGTTGATCTCCACCGTGTCGAAGTGCGTGGCGTAGAACGACAGCATCTTCGCCGCCGGCAGATCCTCCGGGTAGAAGAATCCCTTCCACTCCTTGTAGCTGTAGCCGCTGGTGCCGACGTGAATCCGCATCGCCGCCGATCGTATCAACGCTGGTGTGCGCCGCAGAAATAGGTGGTGCGGCCGGAGACCACCGTCCGCTCGATCGAGCCGCCGCAGCGGGGACACTGCTCCTCTTCCTCACGGTGCAGAATCAGAAATCGCGGCGGGTGGTCCGCTCCGCGCGACTTGCGCGCGATGACACCGCGCAGAATACGACGTATTGTCATATATGTTTGTCGTATATCGTTATCAGACAACTCGGAAACGGGCCGCCGTGGGTGGATCGACGTCTGGAAGAGCGTCTCGTCCGCGTAGAGATTGCCGATGCCGGCGATGACGTCCTGCGACATCAGAAGCGACTTGATCGCCCCGCGCCGCCCGGCGAGAAGGTTCCGGAACCGGGGAAGCGTGAACGCGGGATCGAGCGGATCGGCGCCGAGGCCATGCCCGGCGATGTAGGCCGCGGGATCGGGCGTGAGGTCGGCGATGCCGAACAGCCGCATGTCCTCGAACGCGAGATGCGCGCCATTGGCGAAGTCGAAGACCACTCGCGCGAAACGAGGATCGTCGCCTTCGTAATACGCGAGATCGCCCGTCATTCCGAAATGCAGATGAAGCCAGACGCCCTTGGCATCGGCGAACAGGTGCTTCCCGTGGCGCCGGACGTCGCGGAAGGCGCGGCCGCGGAGCGCGGCGGCGAACGTCTCCTTCCGGATGCCGCCCAGGATCCGCTCGTCCGATACGCGGACGCGGCGGATGGGCTGGCCCAGCGCGTGCTTCGCAAGATATCTCGAGTAGATTTCGACCTCGGGTAACTCAGGCATGATCTGCAGTGTACAAAGAGCGATCGTCCTCCTGCTCGTATTCGTTGCCACCACGGCGCAGGCGGACGTGGTGCGCATCCTCGACGACGCTCCCGAAGCTGCCCAGGTGCGCGTCGATCTCATTCAGCAGGCGCGGCGCGAGATCGACGCCGTCTATTTTCTTGCCCGGAACGACCGAATGACGCTGGCGGCGCTCGCTCTGCTTCGCGGTGCCCGGCGGCGCGGCGTCGGTGAAGTCCGGCTGATCGTCGACGCGAACTTTCAGCACATCCCGAAGGCCGTGCTCGCGCATCTCCGCGAAGAGGGAGTGCGCGTGAAGGTCTACCATCCCCTGACGCTCCGACATCCGAGCTGGCTGCTGAGGCGGATGCACGAGAAGCTCGTGCTCGTCGACGGCGCTCGCTATGTCACCGGCGGCCGCAACCTCGCCGAGGGGTATTTCGGCCTGGCGAGAAAGAACTACGTCGATCGCGACATCTACGTCGACGGCGCCTCGGCTCACGAGGCTTCGCAGAATTTCGAAGAGTTGTGGAACAGCGCGCACGTCGCCGATCTGCGCGTGCGCGTGCCGGCGGCCGAACGGCAGCGCGCCGCTTCGTTACTGGACGCCGCGCTGCACGAGCTGGAGTGCGAGCGGTTCATCGCTCTCGAAACGGGGCACGACTGGTCGGCCGGAGAGAAGGACGCCGGTGTGACCACATCGACACTCCGCGCGGTAGGACGCGTCACGTCACAATGTGATGTTGAACGGAGATCCATCGATGGCCAGAGTTGCCAGTGTCGATCCGAACGAGACCGAACCTCGGATCCGTGCAGTGTTCGAGGCGCAGGCGAAGAAGTGGGGAGCGCCGCTCCTCAATCACCTCATCTACGCGCGGCGGCCGTCGATCTTCCGGGGTGTGCGCGCGATGTGGGGCGGGATCGACGCCTCGGCACTCATCGACGGCAAGCTCCAGTCGATGATCAACCGCCGCGTCGCCTTCCTCAACGGGTGCGAGTTCTGACAGGACCTCAACGCTGCGGTCGGCAGCGCGCTCGGCATCCCGGACGAGAAGCTCCTGGCGATCAACGAGTACGCGACTTCGATGCTCTTCGACGAGCGCGAGCGGACTGCCCTCGAATACGCCGACTGCATGACGATCACGGGGCGCGAAGTCTCGGACGGCCTCTTCGAACGCATCCGCGGGCACTTCGACGACGACGCCATCGTCGAGTTGACCGAGGTCGTGGCCTTCGAGAACGCTTCGGCGAAATTCAACCGCGCGCTCCGCATCCCGTCACAGGGCTTGTGGCGGCGAACGGGGTGAGCGGGCTTGAACGTGCTCTGCGTCAGGACGGCCCGGCTCTGCACCTCGACCAGCCCGTCGACGAACGCGCGCTCGATCGCGCCACATGCGGTGAGCAGGAGCGACATCGAAATCAGGAGTGCTCTCATCATCGTCCTTCCGCTGTCTGACGGAGAGTAGCCGAGGAAAGTTCGTTTCGATCCGCCGGTTCACCGCTGCGTAACAGACAGATACCTCGCCTGTTACACTTTGCGCCCCCCATGCCCCACAAAGCGCTGATCGTAGAAGACGATCCGGCCATCCGCCGCCTCGTCGAGAAGCTGCTGACGCGGCACCACGTGTCGATCGACGCCGCGGTCGACGGACGCACCGCGATCGAGAAGCTGCGCCGCAACCGTTACTCGGTCATCGTGCTCGACCTGATGGTCCCCGAGATGAACGGCTTCGAGGTCATCGAGTTCATCAAGCGCGAAAACATGAAGACTCCGGTAGCGGTGGTCTCGGCGGTTTCCCAGCAGGCCCTGACCAAGCTCGATCTCGACGTGGTGAAGCTGGTGATCTCGAAGCCTTTCGACGTCGACGAGTTCACGAAGGCGGTCCTGCAACTCTGCGACGAAGAGTCGTAGCGACGTTGTTACAATTCGCTCCCATGAAAAAACGCGTACTGGCGATCCTGTTCCTCTTCGCCGTCTCCTCATACGCGCAGATCGATCCCGATCTCCTGGCCGGCATGAAGGCGCGGGCGATCGGAACGGCCGCCGCGAGCGGGCGCATCTCATCGATCGACGTGGTGACCTCGAATACCGACATCGTCTACGTCGGCACCGCTGCGGGTGGGGTCTGGAAATCGACCAACGGCGGATTGAGCTTCAATCCGATCTTCGATGACCAGCCGGTCGCATCGATCGGCGCGGTTGCCGTCGATCCGAGCTCGCCCGAGACCGTGTGGGTCGGCACCGGCGAAGGCAACCCGCGCAACTCGGTCTCGGTGGGCGGCGGCGTCTTCCGCACCACCGACGGCGGCAAGACCTGGCAATCCCTCGGACTGGAGAAGACCTCGCACATTCACCGGGTCATCGTCCATCCGACGAATCCGAACGTGGCCTGGGTCGCCGCGCTCGGACAGAACTGGGGCACGAACCCCGACCGCGGCGTCTTCAAGACCGATGACGGCGGGAAAACCTGGCGAAAGGTTCTGTACGTCGACGAGCGCACCGGCGCCGGCGACCTGATCATCGATCCGAAGAATCCGAACAAGCTCTTCGCGGCCATGTGGGAGTACCGCCGCTGGCCGTGGTTCTTCAACTCCGGCGGACCCGGCTCCGGCCTGTACGTCACGTACGACGGCGGCGAACATTGGAAGCGCTACACGGCCGAAGACGGACTGCCGAAAGGAAACCTCGGACGCATGGGACTGGCAATCTCGCGGTCGAATCCGAACGTCGTCTACGCGCTCGTCGAAGCGGACAAGAGCGCTCTCATCCGATCCGAGGATGGCGGACTGACATGGAAGAGCGTGAATACGGAGACCGATGTCGCGCCGCGGCCGTTCTACTTCGCCGACATCCGCGTTGATCCGGAAGATCCGAATCGCGTTTACAGCATGTGGACGCAGGTTTCGGTCTCCGATGACGGCGGCAGGAAATTCACGCCGCTGATCCCCTACACGAAGGTTCATCCCGACTACCACGCGATGTGGCTCGACCCGAACGATCCGAAACATCTGTGGGTGGGGAACGACGGCGGCATCGCGGAAAGCCGCGACCGCGGCGCATCGTGGCGCTACGTCGGAACGCTGCCGGTCGGTCAGTACTACCACATCGCCGCGGACATGGATCAGCCCTACCACACGTACGGAGGACTGCAGGACAACGGTTCCTGGCGATGCCCGAGCACGACGTGGGACACGGAAGGCATCCGCAACTACGACTGCGAGGAAGTCGGATTCGGCGACGGATTCACGACGCTTCCGCTGCCCGGCGACTCGATGCAGGGCTACGCCACGAGCCAGCAGCTGCACATCATCCGCTGGAACCTGCGCACCGGCGAACGGAAAGACATCCGCCCCTCGGGACCGGATGGGACGGAGCTCCGCTTCAACTGGAATGCCGCGATGTCACTCGATCCGTTCGAACCGAACGGCATCTACGCGGGCAGCCAGTTCGTGCACAAATCGAGTGATCGCGGCGAGCACTGGACGATCATCAGTCCCGATCTGACGACGAACCGCAAGGAGTGGCAGAACCAGTTCAAGAGCGGTGGCCTGACGATCGACGCCTCCGGCGCCGAGAACTTCACGACGATCATCACCATCGCGCCGAGTGCCACGGAAAAGGGCGTGATCTGGGCCGGCACCGATGACGGCCGCGTCCAGGTGACGCGCGACGGCGGCGCGAACTGGACCAGCGTCGAAGCCGGCATCAAAGGCGTTCCGGCGAACACCTGGGTGCCGGAGATCAAGGCATCGCCTTACGCGGGCGGCACGGCGTTCGTCGTGCTCGACAACCACCGGCGCGAAGATCTGCAGCCGTACGTGTATCGCACGACCGACTACGGCAAGACCTGGACGTCCCTCGTGACGAAAGACATCCAGGGCTACGCGCTCTCCATCGAGCAGGATCCGGTCGATCCGGATCTCCTCTTCCTCGGCACCGAGTTCGGTCTGTTCTTCTCGCAGGACGCCGGCAAGTCGTGGATGAAATGGAAGCACGGCATCCCGACGACTTCGGTCATGGGATTGCTGGTCCATCCACGCGAGAACGATCTTCTCGTGGCGACGCACGGACGATCGGTGTTCGTCATCGACGACATCCGTCCGCTGCGGTCGGTGTCGAAGGCGACGATGGCCGAGCCCGCGCACTTCTTCGATGTCGCCGACGCGCAGCAGTTCCGGCGCCGCCAGCATCGCGGGTCGCGGTTCGTCGGCGACGGCGAGTTCCGCGGACCGAATCGCACGTATGGAGCGCTGCTGACCTATTCGCTGAATCTGCCGAATCTTCCCTTGCAGGACGACGAGAAGGAGCGCGACCGGAAGGAGAAAGCACGCGCCGCGAGCGCGACCGCGCGCATTCCCGAGACCGGCGTTCCGGTCGAGGCGAAAGACATCGTCAAGGAGCCGGAAGCCGAGCGGGGCAAGCAGGCCCAGACCGGCGAGCAGGCGAAGCCCGGCGAAGAGGAACGCGAGCCGAGAGTCGACTTCACGGTGACCGACGCAAGCGGAAAAGTCCTCCGCAAGTTCAAGGGTCCGGCGCGACTCGGCGTGAATCGCGCCTCGTGGGACCTCGCGCGCGACGCATTCAAACGCCCGCCCCGACCGCAGGACGAGGAAGAAGAGGATTTCCGCGGGAATCGTGGACCGGAAGTGCCTCCCGGCACCTACACGATCACGATGAAGTTCAAGGGCAACGAAGCGAAGCAGACCGTGAAAGTCCTCGGCGATCCGCGGCAGCCGGTCTCGGATGCCGATCGCACGGCCAAATGGAACGCGATCCTCCGCGCCGGTACGCTGCAGGAGAGCGTTACCGAGGCGGTCGAACGGATCATGAAGACGCGGGCGGACATCGACGCGATCTCGGCGAAACTGAAGAAGCCCGAGGGCGAGAGCGAAGGCCGTCCCGATCCGCTGATCGCATCCGGCAAGAAACTGAAGGAGCAGCTCGAGGCGATGGAACACCGCCTGTGGGATCCGCCGAAGAGCAAGGGCATCACGCCGCCGACCGACATCATGTCGATGCTCGGTCAGCCGATGGGAGGCCTGCAGTCCTCGTTCGATGCGCCGACGCCGGCGCAGCTGGCCTGGCTGGCGCGCGCCGAAGCCGCGTATCGCGCGCTGCTGCCCGATTACAACAAGCTGTTCGCGGAGGACGTGGCGAAGTATCGCGACGCGGTGCGGAAGCAGAACGTGGAGTTGTTTCAGGAGTACAAGCCGATGACGTTTTGAGACGTAGGGCCGACTCTCAGCCGGCCGGCTGGAGAGTCGGCCCTACGTGTGCTTCCTGCTCCTGATGTACTCCCCACGCGCACGCGCAAAGAATTCCGGATCCTTCTCCGCCTGCTCCACCAGCCAGTCGATGAACTTCGCGCTGTACTGGCGCGTGCCGAAGACCGGCTTGTGCGCGAACTCGAGATTGTCGTCCGTGTGCATCACGTGCCGCACGGCCTGAATGTCGAACTGATTGATCGGCATGGAGAGCCGCGACTGCAGCGCGGCCAGCACTTCCTTCTGCCGGAACGGATGGGTCTTGTCGTAGTCGACGAGGCGAAAAGCCGGGGCGCGCGGGTCCTCGACCACACGGATCGGGACGGCCTGGGGGCTCTCCGAATCGCGGATCTCCGGCGGAAGGATCCGTTCCGTGCGCGGCCGGAGCGCTGAAGAGATCGTGCGCCGCACGCGGCGCATGATCGCCTGATCGAGATCTTCGGTCGTCGCCGGCTCGGTTCTCTTTCCGTGGCGGAAGTAGAGGGTGCCCGGAGGATCGTTCGAGACCATCGGCGTCTGCGCTTCGCCGACGATCAGCGCCACGCGCTCGGGAAGCTTCCGCACCTCGAACTCCGCGAAGTCGGAGTCGGTGAAGCGGCGAATCTCAGCGGCGACAGCTCGAGGATCGATCTGGGCGTCCGCTCCGTAGAGGATGACTCCCCCGCCGGAGTTGGCAATGGCCACGAGATCGCGCACGTCGAACGAGTCCCGGAACGCGATCCGGCGCGACTCACGCTTCGCGGCGAGCGCACGTTCGAGCAGACGCTCAGCTGATGTAGCCACCACCCGGATCCTTCGCCGTCTTCGCGGCTCAGGATGACGTGACGGCACGCCGTCACGTCATTTGACCGCGATCGCCCTCGCCTGTTTGTAGTCGACCACGCCTTTGAACATCTTCTCGAGCGCGTCCTGCAGCAGGGTGCGCATGCCCTGATCGAGCGCGAGCTTGCGCAGTTCATCGATCGGCGCGCGGCGCTGCACGGCATTCTTGACCTGGTCCGTTCCGACGAGCAGCTCGTGCACGCCCATGCGGCCTTTGAACCCGGTGTTGTTGCAGTAGTTGCAGCCCTTCGGCCGGAAGATCGTCAGCTCCGGCGTGTAGTCGATCTCCGTGCGGTCGAAGTAATCGGCGCCGTAGGCTTCGACGATGTCGTTGAACTCCTGTACGGTCGGGTGGTAGCCCTCTTTGCATTTCGGACAGAGAACGCGGATCAGGCGCTGGGCCATGATTCCGAGGAGCGCGTCGGCGAAGTTGAACGGATCGATGTCCATGTCCAGAAGACGCGTGATCGTCTCCGGTGCCGAGTTCGTGTGCAGCGTCGAGAACACGAGGTGGCCGGTGAGCGAGGCCTCGATGCCGATCGCCGCCGTCTCGTGGTCGCGCATTTCGCCGACCATGATCACGTCCGGATCGGCACGGAGGAACGAGCGCATCGCCGCGGCGAATGTGAAGTCGATCTTCGGCTGGACCTGCACCTGTCGCAGACCCTTCTGCGTGATTTCGACCGGGTCCTCCGCGGTCCAGATCTTCATGTCCTCGGTATTGATGAATCCGAGGGCCGAGTGCAGCGTCGTCGTCTTACCGGAGCCGGTCGGACCGACGACCAGGCAGATCCCGTAAGGCTTCTGCAGGATCTCCTTGAACTTCGTCAGGTTGTATTCGCTGAAGCCCATCTTCTCGATCGGCAGCGGCTTCGAGGCGGCCAGGAGACGCATGACCACGTCTTCGTTCTGATTCGCCGTCGGAATCGTGGCCACGCGGAGCTCGATGGTTCCCTTCGAGTACTTGAAGCGGATCTTTCCGTCCTGCGGCTTGCGCTTCTCGGAGATGTCCAGCCTGGACATGATCTTGAGGCGCTGCACGAGCGCGTTGCGATGCTGACCGGGAATCTCCATGAACTTCACGCAGTCCCCGTCGATGCGCAGCCGGATCCCGCAGGGATTCTTCGGCCCGTCGGGCTCGATGTGAATGTCCGACGCACCGCGCGCGTACGCTTCGATGATCAGCTGGTTGGCGAGACGGACGATGCCGGAGTCGGTCTCGTCGATCTCCGGAGCGCCCTCGTCCTTCTTCTCTTCCTCGATCTCCGCCTCGCCTTCACCGAGTGAGTCGATGATCTTGGCGAGGTCGGCATCGCCGGCCGTCACCTCGCTGTCGAGCTTCTCGCCGTAGGAGTTGGCGATGTACTGCAGGATGTCGGGTTTGATTCCCACGAGGAAGTCGTACCGCGGCGCGAGATTCATAGCCCGGATTCCGTCGAGCCGCGTCAGGTCCTGCGGATCGTCCACGGCGATCACCAGCACGCCCGGCCGGCGCTCGACGGGAGCGCAGACGTACTTTTTCCACATGTCGGACGGTACGCGCTCCCTCAGATCGGGAGCGATGGTCTGATCGCCGTCGTACATGAACGGCTGCGAGTTGAAGAACGCGGCCAGCGACTTGAGCAGCTCATCCTTCGGCACGTGGAAGTCCTCGATGAGGACCTTCGTGACGTCGACGTTGTTCACGCGGGCGCTGCTCACGGCGCTCTCGACGTCTTTCTCCGAGACGATGCCCTTGTCGACGAGCGTGCCGAACCGCGACGGTTTCGACGAGCGCGCCACCTTGTGCTGGTTGTAGAACGCGATGCCGAGGATGCGGGCGATCTCTTCGGCGGCGTCCTCGTCAAGGGCGGTAAAGACAGGACCGTGGCGGTGATTGATCAGCTGCAGCACACCCATCAGGTACTTCTCGAAGCCGATGGGGACGGCCAGGACGCTGCGCGTCCGGAAGCCGCTCTGCTTGTCCCAGCGCTGGTCGAATTTGAGATTGGGATGGTGTTTGGCCAGCTCGGCAGCGTCGTACGCATCCTTGATATTGATGGTCTTGCGGGACAGGGCGGCGAAGCCGGCGATCGAGGCGAAGGATTTCGGGACGCGGATCTCCTTCGGCACGTCCCCGATCTTCTGCATCGAGTACAGCTCCTGGTTTTTCGTGTCGACCGCGTAGATCGTGAGGCGCTCCGCGTCGAGCAGCTCCATGATCTTTTCCTTGAGCGTCATGAGGATGTGCGGGATCGACTCGGCGGAGTTGATCTGATTGGTGATCGATGTGAGCTTCTTCCGGTATTCGAGTTCTTTCTCGATGGAGGAAGAAGAGGCTTGAACCGTCATGCAAGTTCTCCCGTGGTTTAGACCGTGTCAGGTGTCTGAAGAGGATAACACTTAGGGTGGGGAGGCCGGTCTCTCGACCGGCCCGACCGGTTCAGAAACCGCCCCTCCACGCAAAATCGTCATCCTGAGTCGGCGAAGCGCGACGAAGGATCTCATCGTCATCCTGAGTCGGCGAAGCGCGACGAAGGATCTCAGAATGCGCAAACGCCTGCGATCACGTAGGGCCGACTCTCAGTCGGCCCCGGGCCCACAGGAGAGTGGGCCCTACGTGTGAAATAAGATCAGGGAACCTCTACACAGGTCGTCATCCTGAGTCGGCGAAGCGCGACGGAGAATCTCAGAATGCGAAATCGCCTCCCATTTCGAGATCCTTCGCCGTCTTCGCGGCTCAGGATGACGTGAACAACGACTTGCGCGGAGGTTCTAGATGCCGGTTACCCGGACGACTTCCTCGAACGTCGTCTGCCCCTCGGCGAGCTTACGCAGGGCGGACTGACGGAGCGTGCGCATGCCGCGCTTGACGGCCATGTCCTTGATCTTCAGGAAGTCCTCGGAGCGGTCGATGAGGTCGCGAATGGCGTTGTCGACCGGCAGGATCTCGAAGATCCCCGTCCGGCCGAAGTAACCGGTGTTGCGGCATCGGATGCAGCCCGCGCCCTCCTTGACGATGATCCGCTTGCCGGCAGGAGCCTGCAGGTTGAGCATCGCCGCTTCTTCGAGCGACAGCGGGCGATTGCGCTTGCAGTCCTCACAAATCCTGCGGACGAGACGCTGGGCCATGGCGCCGATGAGGCTGGAGGAGATGAGAAACGGCTGAATGCCGAGGTCGATCAGGCGTGTGATGGACGTCGCGGCGTCGTTGGTGTGCAGCGTGGAGAAGACGAGATGTCCGGTGAGCGCGGCCTGCACCGCGTTCTGTGCAGTCTCCTGGTCCCGGATCTCGCCCACCATGATGATGTCGGGATCCTGGCGGAGGATCGTGCGGAGCGCCGAGGCGAAGGTGATGCCGATCTTGTTCTGAACGGAGGTCTGGTTGAACTCGTCGTGCACCATCTCGATCGGGTCCTCGATCGTGGTGATGTTGATCTCCGGCGAGGCGAGCGATTTCAGGGCGGAGTAGAGGGTGACGGTCTTGCCAGATCCCGTGGGGCCGGTGACGAGAATGATCCCGTGCGGCCGTTCGATCCAGTCGTGAAAGACCTTCAGCTCGTCTTCGTAGAAGCCGAGTCCCGAAAGATCGCGGAGCATGACATCCGGATCGAAGATGCGCATGACCACCTTCTCGCCGAAGGCGGTCGGCAGCGTCGAGACGCGCAGCTCGATCTCTTTTCCGTCGTGCTCGGTTTTGATGCGGCCGTCCTGGGGACGCCGCTTCTCGGCGATGTCCATGCGGCACATCGTCTTCAGGCGTGACGTGACGGCGAGATTCACCAGCTTCGGCACGCGCTGGATCTCGTGGAGCACACCGTCGATGCGGAACCGGATCAATGCGAACTCGCGCTTCGGCTCGATGTGAATGTCGGAGGCGCGCGAGTCGTACGCGTGCTGCAGGAGGTAGTCGACGGCGTTCACGATGTGGGAGTCGCTGGCCTCGATCTCCGCGCCCGATTTCAGCTTGACGTACTGCTCGAGGTTGCTGAGATCGATCGAGCCCTTGCTCAGGTCGCGCTCCGCCTTCGTCACCGAGGCTCGGAAGCCGTACTGCTCGGTGATCACGCCCATGACGTCCGACTCGGCCGAGACGACGATCTCGATCTCCTGCTTGGCGATCGAGCGGTAGGAGTCGATGGCCATGGTGTCAAACGGATTGACCATCGCCACCACGAGCTTGCCGTCACGGACCGACACCGGGATCATCTTGTTCTTGCGCGCGAACGGCCGGGAGATCTTGGTCTCGATCATCTCGACGTCGAGCTTGAGCGGATCGATCTTGAAGAACGGACGATGCGCGTCTTCGGCGATCAGTCGGGCCAGCAGCAGGTCATCGATGCGGGTGTTGTTTCCGCTGGCGTCGGTGAGATTCATCCCCGCCAGCGCCTTGAAGGGACTGGCTTCGTCATCCGTTCGTGACTTCGCCTTCTGGTGCGCGCGGAACTGCTTGTCGGTCGCTTCGACCTCGGCGCGCTGCTTCTCGTCGATGAAACCGGCGTTGAAGAGCAATTCGCCGAGATACGAGACCGTGATCTCGCGAGATGTGCTCGGGACCGGGACCGATGTCAGCGTGGCCATACGGGAATGTTAATTGTTGAATGTTGAATGGTGAACGTGCAATTCCCCTCAGCGGACCTCCAGCAGAAATCCTTTGAGGTACTCCCCTTCCGGTGCGTAGAGCGACACGGGGTGATCCGGCCCCGCCGTCAGCCTCCGCACGAACGCCACCCGCCGCCCGGCATCGGCCGCTGCCGAGAAGATGACCTTCTGGAAGAGATCGATCGACATGTGGCCGGAGCAGGAGAACGTCATCAGCAGGCCGCCGGGGTTCACCATCCGCAGCGCGTAGAGGTTGATGTCCTTGTAGCCGCGTGCGGCACGATCGATTTCCGCCCTGCTCTTCGCGAACGCCGGAGGATCGCAGATCAGGAAATCGGCGGTCTGTTTCGCCGCGGTCCGTTCGCGCACGAACGCGAATGCATCGGCAACCGTGAACGTCGCCGCCGATCCGTTCAACTCGTGGTTGCGGCGAGCGTGCTCGATCGCCGACGCGGACACGTCGACGTTCTCCACGTGCTTCGCGCCGCCGGCCGCGGCATGAACGCCGAACGCGCCCGTGTAGGCGAAGAGGTTGATCACCGACTTTCCCGAAGCGAGCGAGCGCGTCAGCGCGCGGTTCTCGCGTTGGTCGAGAAAGAATCCGGTCTTCTGTCCCTCCCGCGCGTCGACCATGAAGCGCAGGCCGTTCTCGGCGATCTCGGCGATCGCCTCCCCTTCGCCCACCGCCCGCGGTTCAGGCGACAGCCGCTCCAGCCCGCGCGCCGGAAGATCGTTCTTGTAGTAGACGAGGCGCGGCTGCAGGACGCGCTCGACCGTCGCGGCGATCAGGTCCTTGATCTTTTCGAGACCGCTGTTCGCGATCTCGACGACGACCATGTCCGCATAGCGGTCGATGACCAGACCGCTCAGATCGTCGCCTTCCGAATGGACCAGTCGTGCCGCGTTCGTGCCGTCCCGCAGAATCGGATCGCGGCGGCGAATGGCGGCGGCGATGCGCTCCTCGATCGTCGACGCGCTCAGCTCCTCGCCGCCGAATGTCAGTGCACGAAGCCGGATCTGCGAGCTGCGCGAATACAAGCCGGAAGCGACGATCGCGCCGCCCGGGTCGACGAGATCGGCAATCGCCGCGTCCTCGTACCCGCTTTCGGCGGCGATGGCGCCGGCGAAGATCCACGGATGCCGATTGGCAACGACTCGTTCCTTTCCCGGTTTCAACGTCAAACGGCGGCGGTTTTCGGGTGAGAACAGGTTCATAATTGCAGCGTATGACCGCGTCGCGGAAGAAGCAGTTCCATACGGAGTGCCAGGAAGAAGTCTACCGGCAGGTGAAGTCTTACCTCGACGAACTGGTGGATGAGCACTTCGACGACTCGGAGCACTGCGACTTCTACCTCAAATATGGCTCGACGGTGCTGGAGATCTCGATCGAGCCGTACGAGGACGACGATGCCGTCATCGAAGTGCTGGCGTTCTGCGTCCAGGGCGTCGAGCCCTCGTTCGAGCTGACGAAAGAGCTCCTGCGCCTGAATTCCGAGGTTCCGCTGGGGGCGTTCAGCATGGTCGGACAGGATGTCTTCTACTCGCATTCGTTCCTCGGACGGCGTCTCCGGCCCGAGCAGCTCATCGCCTCACTCGACAGCGTGGCGAGTATCGCCGATGATTACGACGACCACATCATCAGTCGCTATGGCGGTGAGACCGCCCTGGAGCGGCTGCGCAGAGGCGAGACCACTGGACGATCATCAAATTGAAGGAGCGGCATATCCATTGCTGTTGAAGCGGCTATGAGGGTTCGAGACGGGGTGGTGGCCGCAAGCATCGTGGCCGCTCTGCTCGCTTCCGGATGCACCGGGGGCAAGGAAAGTACCGCCGCTGAAGAAGCGATTCCGCAGAAGAACGGGATCACGCAGCCGCAGCAGACGGCGACCACGGTCCCGTCCGCTGCCGAGCCGGTGCGGGAACTGAAATCGATCGGACCGGCCATCCCCGTGTACGCCGGAGCCCGCTATCGCGATGACCTCACGCGCCGCGACGAAGTCATGATCCGCAATCAATACGGGCCGCAGGCGAAGGTCTACACGCTCGCGACCGATGATTCGTTTCCGCAGGTCTACCACTACTACACGACCTATCTCGCGCAGTTCCGCGCGTACCCGGCGCAGTCACCGTACCCGCCGGAACAGCAGAGCTGGCGCACGCTGGAAGTCCAGCTCAACCAGGCGATGCAGGATCCGTTCATTCCCGGCGAGTCCCTTCGCGCGGATGGCAGGCAGGTGGTCCTGCAAGTTGCCGAGACCGAGGCGGAGCCGAAGACGGTGATCCGCTACATCATCACGCCGCCGCCGCAGGCGACGGTGGCGACTGCTTCGACAGGCGCCGTGCCGGCGCCGGTGGCGCGCTAGCGTTGTATCCCTTCCGCCGCATTCTCATCCCCACCGACTTCTCCACCGCATCCGAGTGGGCCTTCGATGAGGCCGTGGGCATCGCCACAAAGAGCGGCGCGGAAATCCTCATCCTGCACATCCGGATGACCTCGAAGTCCGATCCGTCGGAGCTTCGCTTCCCCGCCGATCCCTCCCTCTACGAGTACGCGGAGCGACAGGAATTGGAGAAGTTGCGCGAACAACTTCGCCGCGCAGGCGCCCGCATCGCCACGCGCATGCTGGTCAAGGATGCGCCGGAGATCGGACGCGAGATCTGCCGCACGGCGACCGACGAAGACGCCGACCTGATCGTGATCGCCACGCACGCGCGCCACCATGTCGCCCATCTGCTCATCGGATCGACGACCATGTCCGTCATCAGCGATCCGCCGCGACCGGTTCTCGCCGTCCGTTACGGGACGCACAAGCGCGAAGGGATGCGGCGCATCATCGTGCCGGTGCATCCGCGTCAGAAATCGCACGCGGCTCTCGATCTGGCACTGGCCATCGCCCGCAACGAGCACAGCGAGATTCACCTCCTGACGATCTGCAGCAGCGAGGAACGCGCGACTGCCGAGGCCTCGCTCGCCGCGGCCGAGAAAAACGCGGGAGGGATTCCGCTGAAGAAGCACATCGTTGAGGGAAACGACATCGAACGCGAGATCATCCGCTTCTCCACCAGGATGGACGCCGACGTGATCTTCCTCAACGCCGAGCTTCAAATCATCGGCGACACGAAGATCGAGATCATCCGCCACGCCGCAACTCCGGTCATGATCGTCCCTACCGAGGGCGAACCTTGAAGCATCCCGAACTGAACATTCGCGTCGCCACCGAAGCCGACATTCCGCTGATCCTGCAGTTCATCCGCGATCTCGCGGAATACGAGAGGCTGGCGGACAAGGTCGTGGCGACCGAGGACACTTTGCGCACCGCACTGTTCGGACATCCGCGGTTCGCCGAGGTGCTCATCGGCGAGGCCGATGGACAGCCGGCCGGCTTCGCCCTCTTCTTCCACAACTTCTCCACGTTTCTCGGACGTCCTGGGATCTACCTCGAGGATCTGTTCGTCAAGCCGGAGTTCCGCGGCCGCGGCTACGGAAAAACCCTCCTGGCGCGCCTCGCTGCCATCGCCAGAGCCCGCGACTGCGGACGGTTGGAATGGGCCGTGCTCACCTGGAATGAGCCAGCCATCGAGTTCTACAAGAAGCTCGGCGCGAATCCGCTCGATGACTGGAAGGTGTTCCGGCTGACGGGCGAGGCGCTGGAGAAGCTCGCGCGAACTGGTGCGGGCTGACGGATTCGAACCGCCGACCTCCTCGGTGTAAGCGAGATGCTCTACCGCTGAGCTAAGCCCGCAGAAGGCGACGGCGAGAATAACATGGCGATGATTGCTCCATTCCTGCGGCGAAAGTCGCGCGTGCTCCTGCTCGACGACGACGTGTCGATGCAGAAGCTCGTCGCCACGCTTCTCAAACGCGCGGGATACCGGGTCGACGTCGTCGAGAACGGCAGGAAAGCCATCGAATCCCTCGACGGCGCCGAGTACTCCGCGCTCCTGCTCGACCTGATGATGCCTCACGAAGGCGGCATGACCGTGATCCAGCACCTTCGCAAGACGAATCCTGAACTGCTCCGGCGTGATCCTGCTGACCGCGACGCCTGACCCGGTGCTCAAGTCGATCGCAAAGGAAGTCTTCGCCGTCGTAAAAAAGCCGTTTCAGCCGGGCGATCTCGTCGACACCGTCAAACGGCTGCGCTGAAGCCCCTCAGATCCAGCGCCGCACGCGGCGGCGGTATTCCTCGTAATCGGATCCGAACCGGCGCGTGAGATATGCCTCTTCGCGCCGGATCACCGCGAACTGAATCACAGCGATGACCAGCGGCAGCACCACGAGAGCAGAGATTGCCGGGATCCAGAGAGCGATACCGATATACAGGAGCGTCAGCGAGACATACAGCGGATTGCGCGAGTAGCGGAACGGTCCGGCATCAACGAGAGTCGACGCCGGCTTGTGCGGAACGATTCCCGTCCCGGCGAGCCACAGCGTGGCGATGCCCCACGCTCCCAGCGCGAGGCTGAGCACGACGAGCACCGTTCCCGCCGGACGATGATAGGGAATCGTGAGCGGCAGCCACCTTCGCGTCAGATATCCGGCGATGAAGAAGAACACGTAGATGAAGGGAGGAGGGACGTAGATGCCGGGACTGTCGGCCTTCAAGCGATTTCGCTCTCGCTCCTTCGAAGTCTGAACGAGCGTTTGTAGATGTCGATGATCGTCATGAGAAGCGAGAAGACCAGCGGGCCGACAACGAGTCCGACGAACCCGAACGCCTGCATGCCGCCGATCACCGAGAACAGCAGCGGGATCGCCGGCAGCTCCGCCTTCCCTTTCATGACCCAGGGGCGCACGACGTTGTCGATGAGCGAGATGACGAGGAAGCCCCATAGCGTCAGGAAGATCGGCGCCCAGTAACCACGCTCCCCCATCGACGCCGAGATGAACAGATAGATCGCGGCCGGCACCCACACCACCGCGGCGCCAACCATCGGCAGGAGTCCGAGGATCGTGGCCACCGCACCCCAGAAAATCGAGCCCGGAACGCGCGCGATCGCCAGGCCGACGCCCGTCGCCACACCCTGTGCCAGGGCGCTCGAGATCTGTCCGAGGAACGTGGCGTCGATGACTTCTTTGAATTTCGTGCCGAACTGTTTGTCGTACTGCGCGGGCAGTGGTGAGAGCACCGCCAGCTCCTCGAGGATCGCCTCCCCTTCCACGTAGAAGAAATAGGTGGAGAGGAGAACGAGCGCGAACTCGAGGAGGAGGCCCGCCAAACCGCCGAGGACCGCCGCTCCATGCTCGGCAACCCACGCCGGCACGAGCCTTACCGCGGGGAGGATCAACTTCTCCGGACTGAGCGACGACGGATCGAAGGTTGGAGCGATCCGCTTGATCCACTGCAGACGCGAGGTCAGATCGAGGCGGTGCAGCATGTGCTGCGCATCGACCGACTGCATGCGCTGAAACACGAGGTTCGCCTGTTGCACCAGAAGAATGCCGAGGACCATCAGGGGGATGACGAGCAGGAGCGTGATCGCGAAGAGCATCACCACCGCGGCGGTCGTCGAGCGTCCCTTGAGTCTTTCCCGAAGCCGCCGGAATGTCGGAAAGGTGAGCGTGACGAGGATCGCGCCGAACAGGATGGCCGTCAGGAACGGCCATATGATGACCGCGGCGGCATACAACAGGGCCAGCGCCAGCAGGCCGAAAAAGATGATCCCCGCCAGCCGCCACTCCCGGCGCTCGGTTCTCGGGCCACTCGCCACGTTGGACATCTCCCTGCTTTGTACCATCGCCCCGCCCCTGACCGAAAGACCAGCACCTGCCCCAATGGCCGATACGTCCCTCCGGACGACGGATTACCGTTCGTTCATGAGCAACGTTCTGACGCAACTCTCTGACGCGATTTCCGACAGTGTCCGTGCTGCAGCCGCATCGATCGTCCGCGTCGATGGCGCACGCCGATCGGCGGTCTCCGGCATCGCCTGGTCTGAAGATCTCGTCGTGACCGCGGCCCACGCGATCCGGCACTGCGAAGGCATCCGCATCGGCGGCGAAGATGAGACTTCACTCGCCGCGACGCTGGTGGCCGGAGACGGCGGCACCGACATCGCCCTGCTTCGCGTCGAGCGGGCTGCTCTTCGCCCGATTCGCTGGAGTGACCGCGCTCCCCGCACCGGCGAGCTCGTGGTCGTTTCCGGGCGGCCGGGAAAAAGCGTTCGCGCCGCAATGGGCATGATCAGCGCGTCCGCCGGGGATTGGCGCACGTTCGACGGTTCGCGAATCGATCTCTACATCGACGTCGACGGTTCGCTGCCGCGCGGATTCTCAGGCGGTCCGCTGATCGATTCGACCGGGGGAGCGATCGGCATGAACACCTCGCGCATCGTGCCCGGCGGAACGACGATCCCGCATGCGACGGTGCGGCGAATCGTCGACGAGCTCCAGCGGCACGGGAGCGTCCGGCGTCCGCTCATCGGCATCGGTGTCTATCCCGTCGAAGACGGGCTGCTCGTGATGTCGATCAAACCCGACAGCAGCGCCGCGCGCGCGGGAATTCTCGTCGGCGACGTCGTCCAGGCGATCAACGGAAAGAACGTGCGCTCACAGCGCGATCTCAACGCGGTCGTGCAGACGCTCGAGATCGGTGCAGAGATCGAGATCGCGATCACACGCGGAGGCGAAGCGCGTACGCTCCGCGTGACCGTCGGCGAAGGCTGATCAGATCGACGATCGACGATCGATCCTCAGCTCCTCTTCAGATCATCGATGTCGGCGAGATCGCGGGGTCTGCCGAGCGCCGCTTTGTTGCGAATCAAGTCTTCGCGTGACAGGAACGGCAGCGACCGTCCCTCCACTTCGATCAAGTGACGACGGGGCCATGCTTCGTCGAATCGCAGCCCGGTCAGAGATGTGAGGAGATCGATTCGCGCAGGCGCGATTCCGATCTGGAAGACGACTTCGGGCGTCGAGAGATCTGCCTCGCGCAACTCGTTGAGCGGCGCTCCAAACTGGACCGGGCACGCCAAACCCGCTCCGCGTTCTCAGCAGTGGGGCGGATCCAGAGATCGAGGTCGCCCGTGGCGCGCGGACGGCCGTGCGCAGCAAGGGCGTACGCGCCGACGATGAGGAAGTCAGCTCCTGCGGCGAGTAACCTGTCCAACATCTCGGCGAAGTCGCGGTTCATCCCACTGTCCGTCCTTGAATGTCCACGCCTCGCGCGTGAGCTGCCAGACCATCATCACTCGTTGAGCCGGGGTGGAGTCGTCGCTCTCGCTCGACTCCGGCGCATTCAGAGTTGATCGTTTCGTCTTGTAGCGGGAACGGTCGACGCGAATCACGAGTGAATTATAGGCGGCCCCACGGCTGATCAGATCACTACGATTCCGAGGCGTGCCGCGCGCACGACAGCCTCGGTGCGCGAGTCCGCGCCGAGCTTGGCCAGGATCGAGTTCACGTGAAACTTCACCGTGTGCTCGGTGATGCCGAGGAGCGCGGCGATCTGGCGATTGGTGTGGCCGTTGGCGAGGTGCTGCATGACCTCGAGCTCGCGGTGCGTCAGCGGCTCTTCGATCTCGATCTCGCCGCGGCGGCGCTGATCGAACATCGCGGCGGCGATGTCGGAATCGGCGGCGACGAGATCGCTGGCCACGGCACGCAGCGCCGCGCGCAGCTTGTCGGCGGCAGCCGTCCGAAGCAGTACCGCCCCCGCTCCCGCATCGAACGCCTCCGCCGACTCCCTCGGCGAGGCGACGAGCATGACCACGGGCACATCGGCACCGGCGAGAAAGCGAGGAGGCGCCGAACCGGCGTCGACGAGAAGCACATCGGGATTCATGACCCGCACTCGGGAGAGCATGCGATCGTCGATCTCCACGTCACCGATCACGTGAAGGTCGTCGAAGCGGTCGAGCAACGTCGTCAGGCCGACACGCGCGAATCGATCGGCCGCGGCGACGACGACACGCAGGGCACGGGCCGCGGCCTCCGCGCGCAGCGAGACAAGCTTCAGGGCTGGACTCATTCCGGTTATCATCCGCGCGCTTTGAAAGTCTTGCAGACCTCACTCAGCGGCGTCGTGCTCCTCGAGCCGAGAGTGTACTCCGATGAGCGCGGCTTCTTCATCGAGACCTACCGCACCGACCGGTTTGGCGATGCCGGGATCACAGAAGCATTCGTTCAGGACAACCATTCCCGATCGCAGCGCGGCGTGCTTCGCGGATTGCATTATCAGGAGCCGAATCCGCAGGGAAAGCTCGTGCGCTGCACGCGCGGGTCGATGTTCGACGTCGCGGTCGACATCCGCAAAGGCTCTCCACAATTCGGGAAGTGGTTCGGCGTCGAGCTGAGCGAATCGAACCGGTTGATGCTGTGGGTCCCGGCCGGATTCGCCCACGGATTCTGTGCGCTGACGAATGACTGCGATGTCATGTACAAGGTCACGGCCCTTTACGACCCGGCCTCCGATCGCAACATCGTCTGGAACGACCCCGACGTCGGCATCGCCTGGCCCATCCCGAACCCGCGCCTGTCACCGAAAGATGCTGCTGCACCGCGATTGAAAGACGCGCCGGTCCTGCCTAAGTACTGACGGTCACACGGCCGTCGACGAGACGGAGAATGCCGAGCGGGTTCGCCTCCTTCAGCTCGTCAGGCAGCAATTCGTTCGGAAAATCCTGATAGCAGACCGGACGCGCGAACCGCACGATCGCGCGCGTGCCGACCGACGTCGAGCGCCCATCGGATGTGGCAGGCCACGGGCCGCCGTGCACCATGGAATGTGCGACCTCCACACCGGTCGGGAAGCCGTTGACGATGATCCGCCCGGCCTTCGTCTCGAGGATCTCGAACAGCTCGCGATACTCCGCGAGATCGCCTTCGGTTCCATGAACGGTGACGGTGAGTTGCCCCTCGAGCGAGCGAGCGACGTCGAGCAAGGCGGAACCGCTTCCGCATTCGACGACCAGAGTCGACGGACCGAAGACTTCCTCTCCGAGCGCCGCGTTGCCGATGAATGCCGCGGCGTTCGTGACGAAAAGCGCGGCACGGGCGCGGCCTGCTTCTGCCGCCACCCCGGCCCGCCGCTCCACACCGCCCTGGGATTCCAGGCGCTCGATGCCGGTGCGGTACGCGCCGGCGATTCCCGCGGTCAGCATCGTCATGGCCTCGCATGCGGACATCTTCGCCTCGAGCTCGCCGACAAACTTCGGCAGACCGTCGCCATGAGCGATCACCAGGCCGGGATTCGTGCAGAACTGGCCCGCTCCCAACGTCACCGATGCATAGAGTCCGGCGCAGATGGCGCTTCCGCGCTCGCGCATCGCACCGGGGAGGATGAAGACGGGATTCACGCTGCCCATCTCCGCGTAGAACGGAATCGGATCGGGACGTTGCCGGATCGCGTCCATGAGCGCCTGACCGCCGCGGTGCGATCCGGTGAAGGCGGCCGCTCGGATCGCCGGATGCTGGACCAGGCGAATCCCGGCGTCGAACGCCGCATCGAACAAAAGCCCGAAGGCGCCGGCGGGCAAGTGGCAATCGCGCAACGCTTGCCGGATCGCCGCTCCGGCGAGCTCCGAAGTTCCCGGATGCGCGGGATGAGCCTTGACGACGACCGGGCAGCCGGCCGCCAGCGCCGAGGCGGTGTCGCCGCCGGCGACGGAAAACGCCAGCGGGAAATTGCTCGCGCCGAACACGGCCACCGGGCCGATCGGGCGAAGCATCGAACGAAGATCGGGTTTGGGCGCCGGCTTGCGATCGCGGTCCGCATGGTCGATCCGCGCATCGACCCACGAGCCCTCCTCGACGAGCGTGGCGAAGAGGCGGAGCTGTCCGCACGTGCGCGCCAGCTCTCCCTCGAGCCGCGGATTCGGCAAGGCCGTTTCGGCGTGTGCGCGCTCGACGATCGCCGGTCCTTTCGATTCGAGATTCGCCGCGATCCGGCGAAGGAGCCGGCCGCGATCGCTGCCGGACATGTTTCGAAAGATCGCAAATGCATCCGCGGCGAGGTTCGCGACACGATCGACGTCGTCGATGGTCGCGGAATGAAACGCGGGCTCGAGCCGCTCGCCGGTCGCAGGATTCACGGCGTGGAAGACGCCTGACTTCATGAGAGTTTCGGCCTCGATGCCAGAGCGGCGCGAATCGTCGACAACGTCTGTTCGCGCTCCGCCCCTGCGAGCTCGAGGCGCGGCGGCCGTACGCGCGCGCTTCCCATGCCCACCTCCTCCTGCACGAGCTTGATCATCTGGACGAACTTCGTGACGGTATCGAGCCGCAAGAGGGGCAGGAACCAGCGGTAAATCGCCAGCGCCTCCTCCCTCGCTCCTCGCCGTGCGGCATCGAACAGCGAGACCGATTCTCCGGGAAGCGCATTGACGAGACCGGCGATCCATCCGATCGCGCCGGCGGCGACGCCTTCGACGATGAGATCGTCGACGCCGACGAAGATGGCCAGCCGGTCACCGAGGAGATTCCGGATCGCCGTGACGCGGCGAACGTCCGCGCTCGATTCCTTCACGGCATGAAGGTTGGCGTGATCGCCGGCCAGCTCCGCGACCTGCTCGGGAACGAAATCGGTGCGGTAGGCGATCGGATTGTTGTAGAGCATGCACGAGA
The DNA here is from genome assembly GCA_035468985.1 of Thermoanaerobaculia bacterium. GTDB lineage: Bacteria > Acidobacteriota > Thermoanaerobaculia > Gp7-AA8 > Gp7-AA8 > DASVHS01. The sequence goes on along the minus strand of DATISF010000055.1, from coordinate 65,428 downwards.
GCGGCGTCGCCCGAAGAACGGCGGCGACGTGAGCCTTCATCTCACGCCAGTCGGTCGAGTAGACGTACGGCGGAAGAATCATCAACCCGCTGCATCCGGCCTGTTCCGCCTCCCGCGCCAGCCGCACCGCCTCGGATGTTGCGAGCGCAGAAATCGCGGCCACCACCGGCACGCGCCGGCCGGCCGCTCGCGCGCAGGTGCGAAGGATTTCGATCTTCTCCTGGAATTGCAGCGTTGCCCCTTCGCCGAGAGAACCGAGCGCGACGATGCCGCTGCAGCCGGCGTCGATCATCCACGACGCGTGCCGGGCCAGGAAGTCGTGATCGACCGAGAGGTCGGCGCGAAACGGCGTCGTGATCGCCGGCATGACATCTTTCCAATCCATCATGATGCGTAGCGGTCCGGTGAAAGCATACGGATGTCGATCGAAGGAGTCTCGTCGCTGAGAATCTCGGCCGTCAGTTTGCCGGTGATCGGCCCGAGACTCATGCCCATCATGGCGTGTCCGGTCGCGGTGGAGAGGTTCGCGAAGCGAGCGAAGCGCCCGATGTACGGCAGGCCGTCGGGCGAGCATGGACGCAGTCCGCACCACGGCTCGATGCCGCGGAAGTCTTCCGGCGTGAATTCCGGGAAGTAGCGACTCACGGCGTTCACGATGCCTCGAACGCGCGCGTCGCGGATCGATTCATTCATGCCGGCGATCTCCATCGTTCCGCCGAACCGCAGACTCTCTCCGAGCGGCGTCACCGCCACACGCGCCTCGGCGAGAATCATGCCGCGCGACGGCCGTTGCCGTGGCCGCGACAGCGTGAGGCTGTATCCCTTTCCCGCCTGCATCGGGATGCGCAGTCCGAGATCGCGGACGATCGCCGGCGACCACGAGCCGCCGCAGACGACGAACTCGTCGCCCGTCATTTCGCCGCGCGACGTTCGGACTACCGTGACGCGCCGGCCTTCGGTCCTGAATCCGGCGAGCTCGGTCTCCCAACGCAGATCGACATCACGCGCCGCCACGCGCGCGATCAGCGACTGCATGAAACGTCCCGGCGTGAAGATGGCGTCGTCCGGGTAGTACGCACCACCGGCGATCGACATCGTGACGGCCGGTTCCATCGCCGCAATGTCCTTTGCGGAGAGGATCTCGGCGGCGAGGCCGAGGCGGTTGGCGAAGGCGGCGGTACGACGTTCCTCGTCCATTCCGTGCTCCGTCGCAGCGAGGATCAGCAGGCCGCGCTCGACGAGTCCGAAATCGTCGCCCCACTCCTCGGCGAGCCGCGTGTACAGCTTGCGGCTGCGAAGGTTCAGATCGAGAAGCAGCGGCGCGGCGCGCTCGACCTGCTCCGCGTTCGCGGCACGATGAAACTTCCACCCCCAGCGCAGAAGGTCAAGGTCAAATCGCGGCTGGAGATAGAACGGGCTCTCCGGGCTCCCCATCCAGCGGAGCGCCATCCGCACCGCGCCAGGAGCCGCCAGCGGGACAAAATGGCTCGGCGTGATCATCCCCGCGTTGCCGTACGAACATCCCGGGAAACTCTGCGCGCGCCGATCGATCACCACGACGTCATGACCGCGGCTGACCGCGAACCACGCCGTGCAGAGGCCGATCACTCCGCCGCCGATGATCACGATGCGCTTGCGGCCATTCATGCCGGAATGCCCCAGCAGAACGGATCACGCTCGTTCAGGATGAGCGTCGCCTCGGCGTTCACGAATGCCTCGCCGCGAATCGTCGGCTGAACCGCCCCATCGACAGTCCTGACCGTGCCTTCGAAGATCGTTCCGACGATGCTCTCCTGCCGCCAGGTCTGCCCCTCGGCCAGCTTACCGTCCGCGAACAGACACGCCAGCTTCGCGCTCGTTCCCGTGCCGCACGGCGACCGGTCGTATGCCTTCCCCGGACAGAGCACGAAATTGCGGCTGTCGGCGCGCGCCGTGCGCGGTGGGCCGAAAAGCTCGATGTGATCGATCTCCTCTCCGTTCGCCCCGGTGATGCGGTTCCGCTCGAGCGCCTGCCGGATCGCCCACGTGACTTCGGTCAGGCGATCCACGTGACGGAGATCGAGATCCTCTCGGTGGGAATTGACGAGAAAGAACCAATTCCCTCCCCAGGCGATGTCTCCGGTGAATGTGCCGTAGCGATCGACGTCGACCATCACGCCGGCGCGGTGGCGATAGCTCGTGACGTTCGCCACCGAGACATCGCCCTCCGGATGGAGCTCCGCGGAGACGACGCCCACCGGCGTCTCGATGCGGTGGATCCCCGGCCGAATCCGGCCGAGGTGAGCGAGCGTGGCGATGAGGCCGATCGACCCGTGACCGCACATGCCGAGAAAGCCGACGTTGTTGAAGAAGATGACGCCGGCGGTCGACGATGGATCGCTCGGCGTGCAGAGCAACGCGCCGACGACGGGGTCGGAACCCCGCGGCTCGTTGACGACGGCGCTGCGGAAGGCATCGAAGTCGCGGCGGAAACGTTCCCGTCGCTCCGCCATCGATCCGGTTCCGAGATCTGGACCTCCGTCGACGACGACGCGCGTCGGTTCGCCCGCTGTGTGTGAGTCGACAACGCGAATCGTGCGAGGCACGGCGCAATTTAATCACGCAGGTCCGACTCTCAGTCGGAACCACCCGGCCGGGAGAGCCGGCCCTACGTTGTTACGACGTCGAAGCGCTCGACCAGGCGCATGATCTCCACCTCGTTCAGCACGCGATCGCTGCGTTTCGCTTCGGCGAAGATCGCCGCCACGATCTCCGGCAGGACCGGAAATCCCCGCTCCGCCAGCCAGTAAGAGACATTCGAGTTTCCCGACATGGGACCAATCTCGATCTCCTGCCTGCGCCCGATCCAATGCGCCGGAACGCCGGAGTAGACGAGGTTGGCCAGCAGATCCTGTCCTCGTTTTCTGGCCTTGATCACTGCGGCGGCGTGAACACCCGTTGCGGTGCGGAAAGCGTCGTGGCCGACGATCGGCGCGTTCGCCGAGACCGGCACTCCGGCCGCGGTCGCCACTGCCGACACGTACTCCGGCAGCCGCGACAGGTCATCGTGACGAATTCCGAGCAGCCGCAGGTTGAGCAGCAGCTGCTCCATCGGCGTGTTCCCGACACGCTCCCCGATTCCGAGGGCCGTTCCGTGAATCCGCGTCGCACCCGCTTCGATTGCTGCGAAGCTGTTCGCGAGATCGAATCCGCGGTCGCGGTGCCCGTGCCAGTCGATGCCGATCTTGTTGCCGATCAGTTCGCGAACCCATCGGACGAGGTTGTACGCACCGTCGGGTGTGGTCGCTCCGCACGTATCGCACAGGCACACGCGCTTGGCGCCGGCGTCGATGGCTTCGTTCAGAAGCACGCGCAGATCGTCAGGCTTCGAACGCGTCGTGTCCTCGGTGACGTAGGTGACATCGAGCCCTTCGCGAATCGCGAATTCGATCGCCTCGCGCGACTGGCGAACGATGAAGTCGCGTGTCCACTCCTCCGCGTACTGCCGGATAGGACTGCTTCCGATGAACACCATGGCTTCGATCGGCACGCCCGTGAGTTGCACGATGCCGGCGATCGGCTGGATGTCGGCGGCCACAGTCCGCGCCGCGCAGGTGGCCCGAATGCGCATCCGCTGGCTGGCGATCTCGCGACAGAGGCGTGTCACCGCCTCACGTTGCCTCGATCCCGCACCCGGCAGACCAGCATCGAGAAAGTCGATGCCGAGGGCCTCCATGAGATGAAGGATCTCGACCTTTTTCTCGATCGGCGGGTCGATCACCGAAGGACTTTGCAGCCCGTCGCGGAGGGACTCGTCGTAGAGCATGACTGTCTTCGGCCAATGCGCCGTACGCTCACCGTTCGCCGACCAGTCGAAAATCAGGCGTTCTTCTTCAGGAATGCTCATGTGGTTTCACTCGTCGATGTGCTGGGCCGTCGGGTCGCTTGCTCTCAAATCGGGCTCTCGTGTCCGCAGCATCGAGAGATGGTGGAGGCTGCTCACCTCATGAAACCCTTCGTCGAGACTGACCTGGAACTCGCGGATGGCCGCGGCGAAGTCGCCGCGCCGCTCGTGAATCACTCCCATGTGGTAGTGGGCCATCAGATATTCGGGAGTGATGAGCACTGCCTTCTCGAAGTGTGAGAGCGCCTCGTCGAGTCGTCCGGCGTGAAACAACGCCAGGGCCAGCCGGTAGTGCGCGGCCTTGTAGTCCGGATTGATCGCCAGGCAGCGGCGGAACGCGGCGGCCGCCTCCAGCATGTTGCCGCGGTGATACCAGGCCACGCCGAGGTCGTAGAACGCGAGCACGAAATCGGGGGCGGCAGCGATCGCGATCTGGTAGCGCTCGATGGCGCGGTCGAGCATCCCTGCATGAAAGTACAGAGTTCCGAGGATGTGATTCGCGAGGACGTGATCGGGGTCCGCGGCGACGAGCCGCTCCAGTTCGGCCTGGGCCTCGCGGCTTTTTCCATTCATCTCGTGATGGAGAGCCAGGAGCAACCGCTGGTCATCGGGAATCGCGTTCGACATGACAGCCTCCATACGCGGCCTCGCGCATCAGAAGAGGAAACGAAGCGGGATCGTCGCCACGCAACTCGCGCAGCACACCGGTCAGATAGGTCTTCGCCGCGGCTTTGCGCCACGGAATTGCAAAATCGGCATTGTCGAGCGGCTTCGCGTGTGCCGACGCCGCCTCGGCGAATTGTTCGATGACGTCATCGGTCAGTCTCTTCCCGACGAGAAGATCGGACTCCGCAAGCAGCAGCGGACGAGAAGCGACGGCGCCGAGGACGATGCGAGCGTGCTCGACGGAACCGTCGCCGCTCAATTGAAGCGCCGCGGCAGCGCCGAGAACCGGGAAGTCGATCGACCCGCGGCGGCGAAGCTTCCAGTACGTCGAGCGGAAGCCGTGCGACGGGATGCGAATCGACGTCAGGATTTCCGAACGCTCTTTCGTCAGGAAGCTGATGCCGTCATCGGCATACAACTCCTCGAGCCGCATCTCCCGTTCGCCGGCGGTGGAGCGAAGCACGACCCGTGCGCCGAGCGCGATCAGGGCCGGCGCCGTGTCGCTCGATGCGACCGCCCAGCAACGCGGGCTCGAAGGAGCGACCCAGCACGTCGACCCGTTTCCCGCTTTCTTGCAGAAGTCGATGGCCTGACGCCATTCCAGACTTTGGTCGTAGTAGTTGCAACGGGTATCGAGGCAGAGATTCCCGCCGATCGTCGCGGCATTGCGGATCAGCGGCGACGCAACCTGAGCGGCCGCGCGGAACAGCGCGCGATGCGATTCGCACAAACCGGCGAAACGGACGATCTCCGCAATTGAGGTGGCCGCGCCGATCATCAGCTCGCCGTTCCGGGCGATGCCGTGCAGATCGCCGGCTCTCCGGATCGAGACCAGCGCCGCCGGGGTCTGCTGGCGACGCTTCATGTTCGGGATGAGATCGGTCCCACCGGCGACGAGCATGGCGTCCGCTCCCTCGCCGGCCAGCGCCGCGGCCGCATCAGCAGCCGACGACGCCGCGTAGTAGCGAAACGATCCGGCGCGGATCACCGCCGCACCTCTTCGAAGATTCGCGCTTGCGACGCCGTTCCGTCACCGCCTTCCACCGGCGGCGCGACGTGCAGCGATTCCGGCCAGCGGATCTGCGGGAACTCCATCGGCCCGACACGATGGTCGGGCTCTTTCAGCGCGCGCAGGATCTTCTCGGGCGTGATCGGAACCTCATCGATGCGAACTCCGACCGCATCGAACACCGCGTTGGCGATCGCCGGCGCGATCGGCAGCAGCGGCCCCTGGCCCACTTCCTTCGCGCCGAATGGACCGGCAGGATCGGGCTCCTCGACGAGATAGACCGTGATCTCCGGCATCTCCAGCGCGGTCAGGCTCTTGTAATCGAGCATCGACGGCGTTCTGTGTACGAGCGCGTGCGAGAGGCGCGAGGGCAACCGGCGCATCGCCGTCTCTTCCATCAGCGCTTCGCCGAGGCCCATGTAGACGCCGCCTTCGACCTGGCCGCGAACCTGGACAGGATTGAGCGAGCGTCCGATGTCGTGCGCGATCCAGACGTTCGCGACGCGCAACCATCCCGTCCCGGGATCGACCTCGACCTCCGCCACCGCCGCGCTGTAGCTGTAGGACGGCGACGGTCCGACGCCGCCGCCTTTGTATTTCGCCCGCGGACGCGGCGGCTTGTACGACCCGATCGCCGACAACGTGCCGCACGCCGCCTCGGCGACGAGGATCGCGTCGCGGAAGCTCAACCCCTGCCCGGGATCTTCCGCATCGAAGACGCGGTTCTCGGCAAAGACGAGCCGCTCCTCCGGAATGCCGAGCTTCGCGCTGACCGCGCCGGCGATCATCGTCTTCGCACGCTCCGATGCCTCGACCGCGGCGTTTCCGGCCATCACCGTCACCCGGCTCGAATACGATCCGAGGTCGACGGGAGTGAGGTCGGTGTCGCCGGTGACGAGTCGGATCGCGAACGGATCGACGCCGAGAATTTCGGACACGATGCCGGCGAGAACGTCGTCCGAGCCTTGCCCGACTTCCGTCGATCCGCAGAAGATCGTGACGAGACCGGAGCGATCGAGCTTGAGCTGCACGGCTGAATGCGGCAGCTCGTTCCAGTAGATCGGCAGGCCGGCGCCGCAGAGATACGACGAACACGCCAAGCCGACGCCGCGGCCGCGCGACATCTTCTGCCACTTCGCGCGCCAGCCGGAGCCGTCGACCACCTTCTCGATGCAAGAGCGCAGGCCGATGGTGCCGAGTTGCATCCAGTTTGCGGTGATCGAATGCGGCGCCGCAATCTGCTGCAGCCGCAGATCGGCAGGATCTCTTCCGAGCGCGACGGCGATCTTGTCGAGCTGGATCTCCTGGCCGAAACGCGGCTGCGGCGTGCCGTGGCCGCGCTTGGGGCCGCAGGGAGGTTTGTTCGTGAAGACGCGGCAGCCGCGGAAACGGTATCGCGGAAGGTCGTAGGTAACCGTCTGCAGCGCGCCGGTGTAGAACGTCGATGCCACGCCGTAACTGCCGTATGCGCCACCATCGAGAAGCGTCTCGAGATCCATCGCCACCAGCGAGCCGTCCTTCTTCACGCCCGTGCGCATCCGCATCAAGACGGGGTGACGGCCGCGGTGGCAGTGGAAGACTTCCTCGCGTGTGAGCGCGATCTTCACCGGACGGCCCGTCATCATCGCCGCTTTGGCGACGACGATCTCGTGAGCAAAGGGATCGGTCTTGCCGCCGAAGCCGCCGCCGTTCGGCGTGGCGATGACGCGGATGCGATGCGGCTCGAGATCGAGCGCCTTCGACAGCGCGCGATGAACGTAATGCGGCGTCTGCGTCGACGAGTACAGCGTGAGCTTGCCGTCGGGATCGAGCAGCGCGACCGCCGCGTGCTGCTCCAGCGCGAGGTGCGTGCTGCCCGCGTAGAAAAAGAGGTCTTCGAACACTCGATCCGATGCCGCGAGCGCGGAATCGACATCGCCGAATTCCAGCGCCACCGCTTTGTGCACGTTGCCGTGGTCGCCGTAGTCGTGGATGCGAGGCTCCTCGACCGCGAGCGCTTCGGCGGGATCGGAGATCGTCGGCAGGACCTCGTATTCGACGTCGATCAGATCGATCGCCGCCGAGGCTTCCGCTTCGGTCGATGCGATCACTGCCGCGATCGGATCGCCGATCATCCGGACTCTTTCCCGGCACAGCGGCTCTTCGTCCTGGCTTACCGGAAGAATGCCGAAACGAATTGGAAAGTCGGCTCCCGTGAGCACGATCTTGACGCCCGGCGCCGTCAGCGCGCGTGCCGTATCGACACGCAGCAGCCGCGCGTGCGGATGTCGCGAGCGGAGAATCTTGCAGTGCAGCATCCGCGGAAACGACAGGTCGTCGGCGAATTGCGTTCGTCCGGTGACCTTCGCGCGCGCGTCCACGCGGCGTCGCGGTTTGCCGATGACCTTCACCGGGACGACTCCTTCCCCATCTTCGCGGCGGCGGCTTCCATCGCCTCGACGATCTGGATGTATCCGGTGCAACGGCAGAGATTTCCGGAAAGCGCTTCGCGGATCTCGTCCCGGTTCGCGTCCGGCCTCTCGTCGAGGAGCGCCTTCGCCGTCACGAGAAATCCCGGCGTGCAGTAGCCGCACTGCACGGCCCCGCAATCAGCGAATGCTTCCTGCAGCGGATGAAGGCGCGCGTCCGCCGCGAGACCTTCCACCGTCACGACTTCTGCTCCCTCGCATTCGACGGCGAGCAGGAGGCAGGACAGCATCGGCTTGCCGTCGACGAGAACCGCGCAGGCACCGCACTCTCCGAGCTCGCAGCCGTGTTTCGTTCCGGTGAGACGCAGCTCCTCCCGCAGGACTTCGAGGAGGGTCCGGCTCGGCTCGACCGCGAGGTCGATGGCTTCGCCGTTGACGCGGAAGGCAATCTGGATTCTGGACATGACGACGCGACTCCGGCGTGGGCCGCGCCGTGAATGAAACGTTCTGGCTTACAGCAAGAGTACCACTCAGCGCCTCGGCCGGTTGTAACGGCCCATCAGCTGCGCCTCGGCTAGGATGTGGCCGCGCATCGCTTTCTCGAGCTGGGCCTTGGTCGAGCCGGGCGCGAGATCGAGCGTGCTGTCGAGCGCGTACAGGCGGAAGAAGTAGCGATGCTCACGATCGGGCGGGCACGGGCCGCCCCACGTTTTGCGCCGCCAGCTGTTGTTGCCGAACACGCCCTTCGGCGCCAGCCCTTCGCGAACTTCGGCCGTGTCGCGCGGGATGTTCCAGACAACCCAGTGGTCCCACGTCCCGCCCGGCGCGTCGGGGTCGTCCATGACGAGTGCGAGCGACGCCGCTTCTTCAGGAACGTCCTCGAAGCGCAGCGGCGGAATGGCATCGCCGCCGTCGCAGGTGTATTTCGCGGGAATGGACGCGCCCTCGGAAAACGCGGAGCTGGTGATCTTCATGGCCGCAACATAGTTCCTTCTTGCCTCTTGCGGCACGGCCAGCTACGATGCGCGCTCCTCGGGAATGGTCATCGCGGCGACGCGGTTACCGAGTTCCCAACCCTCGCGGGGTCGTAGTTCAGTTTGGTTAGAACGCCGGCCTGTCACGCCGGAGGTCGCGGGTTCGAGCCCCGTCGGCCCCGCCAATCAAATAAACAACTCACGGCGGCTCCTCCGCCACGGATGAACTCCTTCAGGCTGAGCGAGCGACCGCCCTGTCGTCGCGATCCGTCGGTTACGATAGCGTCCATCCATGAACGACGAGCCGGGGCGCATCCCCTCTCTGGACGGGCTCCGCGCGATCGCGATCCTCCTGGTCATGGTCTTTCATTTCACCCGCGGCCACGACACGGGAGTCTTCTGGAAAATCACCGACATCGGCTGGGCGGGCGTCGACCTCTTCTTCGTCCTGTCGGGATATCTCATCACCGGGATTCTGCTCAGGACGAAGAGGTCGTCCCATTACTTCAAGAACTTCTACACCAGGAGAGCACTGCGCATTCTCCCGCTGTACTACGGAACGCTGGCGCTCGCCTTCCTGGTCGTGCCTCTGCTCAGCGGCTGCCCGTCAGTGCCGTTTCGAGAACAGGTGCCCTTCTGGCTGTACTACGCAAACTTCGCACGAGGCGGCGGCTCTCCCTGTTTTGTGATCGGCCACTTCTGGTCCCTCGGGATCGAGGAACAGTTCTATCTCCTTTGGCCGATTCTTCTCCTCCGATGCGATGAATCGACGGCGAGGAAGATCTGCTGCTCGGTGATTCTGATCTCCCTCGGGTCGAGACTGGCGCTTGCCATGTTGGGAGCGCCGACGCAGGCCACGTTTGCCTGGACGTTCGCTCGTCTCGACGGGCTGGCCATGGGATCTCTGCTCGCTCTCTGGTCGCAGTCGGACACGCTCCGCGCGCGCGTCGAGCGGGTGAGCGGTCCGGTCCTGCTCGTTTGCGCCACCGTCCTGATGACCGTCATCGCGCTCGGCGGTTCAACGCTCGTTCTCGATGAAAGTGGTTCGGTCGCTTCGATCGTTGCAAGAACGGCAATGCCGCTTCTTCTCGGCATCACCTTTGCCGCGCTCTTGATGCAGTCGATGACGAGGCCGAGATTGAGCCGGGTCCTCAGCTTCTACGGGAGCAGACCCATCGCTCGCTACAGCTACGGCGCCTACGTCTTCCACATGTTGATGATGCCGGCGCTCGTGTTGGCGTTTCCGCGGGCACGCCTGATCGCGATCACGCGCTCGAATGACACCGCGGTCCTGCTATTCGCGGCGTTGGGGATCACGGCGACACTTGCGGTGGCAGCGCTCTCCTACCACGGATTCGAGTCATTCTTTCTGGGCCTCCGGTCATCGCACCGGACGGCGACGGTGCACTTGTCAGTCCCCGCGAACGAGTGACCAACTATCGGAGCTCGAACGTGGCGTCCTTCAGTAGTGGATTTCCCTCGATGTAACTGCGGATATTCCCCGCTTCGTCTCCCACTTCGACGGACAAGACGCGCCACGTTCCTCTGGCCGTCGATGGCGACACGTTGAAGCGAGCCGCCCAAGTGTCCCCTTCTCCGGCAAGCGTTGCGGCCAACCGCGCCGTGTCGCCTTTTGCCGATTTCACGGTCGCGATCACGCTGGAGACGCCGCAGTACGGATCGTCCACCGTTAGAGTCACCACAACATCGTCTCCCCCGCTTCCGACCGCTTCGACCGCGACTGCGTGCAGAACAGGAGCAGCGCTGTCACATCGATCGCTCGAGATGAAAACGGCGGCAGTCGAGACCGGCGGCTGAGACGACGCGACATCGCTCGCGGCTCCGCTCCTTCCCGTGACCTTGAGGTGCTCGATCTTCCAGCGCCCGCAGGCCGCGCATGATCCGACCGTGATCGTGCAGTTCCAGCTGCCCTCGCCGGCCGAGGAGCACTGAAAGGGCATGCGCGCCGTCCCGTTCAGGCTCGCTAGAATGCCGCTCACCTCTTTGACATCCGCGCTCGGCGCCGTGCGAATGTGAAGTGCCTCCACTTGGCCGGATCGAATGGTCTTCGGCTCGAACCAGACCGACTCCACGATCCGATTGGCGTCCGCGCGCGCTGTCGCGTCGGCGGGCACGGCCGGAATCGCACCGCGGTGATCGGCAGGTGCCTCAGTGACGGGAGCGGATGTCGTTTCCTTCGGTCTGAGTGCCGGCTTTGGCGCGAGCCCCTGATCTGACGGAGCGATGTCAGGACTTGTGCTGACTCGCTGCGGCGGCGCTGGCGCCGTGCGTTCCTTCTGGTCCGAGCGAATCCGAACGACGACCAGAATCGAGAATACGACGGCTAAGCAAACAAAAAACGTAGGGAGAAACGGAAGGCGCAACCTCATCGCCAGTAGATTCTCCCATGCGTTCGCTGGCGGGGGAGATGCGGGACCCGATGTCGTGGATGCCGTCGTCAGAATTCAGCGGCAATCCGCAGCAGCGCCTCCGCCAGGGGATGACGTGAGGCGCCGCTGCTGTTTTGAGGCTACGGCCTGACTTGGATGTTTCCCCCGCCCTGTGGCACGTCGATGAGCGTGTAGTTCGCGAAGGAAAAACTCCGGCAGTCGACGTCGGCGTTCCGTGTGATCTGCACTCCGCGGTCATCCTGCCGCTCCGAATCGGTCGCAAGCCACGTCATGCTCCAGCCGTCGTCGAATCGCAGCTCCGAGTCGCTCGGGATCCAATTCATCGCGCTTGTGTTGTAGACGCCAAAGGTGAACTTGTCAGGTTCCGCGTTGTTCCCTTCCCCGCCGTCTTCGACAGTCAGGATGAGCCGGCGTCCCGTATAGCCGTTGACATTGGCGTCGCGGATCAAGCCGCTCATGGCTGCGCGATTCTGTTCGATGCGAACGCAATCGAAATCGACCTTGATGAAGACGTTGGAGAACGATCCTTTCTGTCCTCCGCTGTCCTCATCCGCATCGGGCAATTCCGCCGCACCGTTGAAGGTCATCTGGCCGTTACCCGACCCGGTCGCATCCGTCGCGCGAGCCTCGAATTCGATGTTCGTCGGTCCACCAGGCAACGTCAGGTGAAAACCGCCCGTCGCGCTCGAATTTGCGGCAAACAGCGATGGAGCGGTACCGAGAATCAAAACCGCAATCGCCACGGCCGTGGCGAAACGAACCTTATTCATACACGTATCCTCAACTCGTCGGCATGCTCACGTGACGACCACAAACTAGAAGAACGCCTGCTGCGTGTTTCCGCTGTCAGCGAGACCATTGTCCGAGCTGAGGTTGTTGCGATACGAAGAAATGGCGCCGGAGGTCACGTGGAACCCGGCACCGGAGTTCTGCACAGCAGCGGAGTTCCCGACGCGGACGACCGCGACGGCGTTGTCGACATTGACGCCGTGGACGACGTTCCGCGCGAACGTGGAGTGATCGATCGTCGCCGTGGAGGTTCCATTCAGATGCAAGCCGGAACCGAAAGAACCGGCCACAGTCACGAAGTTGAGCTGTGCGGAGACAGAGTTGGTGATCAGGATCCCGTCGTGCGCTGACGTCGTTCCGGTTCGTGCCACACGGACGTTGTCCATGACCGCGATGATGCTCGCCGGTGACGTTGGCACCAGCGCAATCCCGTTGGTCGAACACGTCAGAATATCGACGTTGCTCAAGAAGAGGTTCGTCGAGCTCGTCGGCGTCGCGGAGATGCCCTTGTTGAAGTTCTGGATGACGACGTTTTCGACGATCACCGAGGTCGCACCGCTCGAAGTGATGTTGATGCCGGTGAGGCCCGTGTTCGTACCGATCGTGCCACTCAGCCCTGTGCCATTGATCGACAGGTTTCGGAGAATCACGCGGCGCAGCGGATCATTCGCATTAACCGCGATGTTGATCGTGATTCCGTTCGTCCCACTGGCGAGGACACTCGCGTCAGATCCCGCGCCATCAATCGTGATGGACTTGGTAATGGTCACGCTGCCGAAGCCGCCAGAATCGAGTACGTTGATCTCGCCGGCGATCGCAGTTTTGGAGATGGCACCCGCGAACGTCTTACAGGGCGCCGTGCGGCTGCACGGGTTCAGGTCGTCTCCTACACCGGAGACCCAGGTTCGCGTCGCCTGACCGAACAGGCTGGTGGAGAGCAAAGTGGTCACAGCTAGGCCGATGAAAAGGCGCAATTTCATGGTTACTCCTCAACTTTCAGATTGTTACCAACGTAGGCAATCGCTGCAATTCCGCAGTGATCTATCTCACGAAACGACACCTTTCCGTCGATCCGTCACGGATGCGCATCGCCGATTCGTCGAAAAGGCCCTCAAGGATCTCTCGATCGCCTCGAGCGGTTCGCCGCGTGCCTGGCGGGTTCGAGCCCTTCGGCCCCGCCAGAATCATCATCTCAATATCCGAACCGCTGCGATTCCCAACGCCGCGATCAATAGCAGCAGCATCGCACGCGACAGGAGCGGGATGGCAAGCGACGTGACCGAGAAACCCGCAAACGACCCGCTCAGTGCGTCGGGATTCGTCACTGCCACCGTCGCTGCGCCCGGAGTGAGATTCGGCACGAGCGCCTGGAGAGTGGTCGCATTCACGAACGTCACAGTCGGACTGGCGGCACCGCGGAACGTCACCGTCGCTCCGTTCTGAAATCCGCTGCCAGTGATCGTCACTGTCGTACCAGGCAACGCACTCGACGGCGTCACCGAGGTGATCGAAGGCGCGCTGTTGAACGTGAATCCATTCAGCAGGCTCCCGCTTCCGGCCGTGCAGTTGACCGTGACGGTGACAGGACCGGCGGCGTGACCGGGAGTCGTCGCGGTGATCGCGGTGGCGTTCGAAACGTTGACCGATGTTGCGGCTGCTCCGCCGAAATCGACGGTACAACCGGCCACGAAGTTGGTGCCCGTGAGCGTCACGGCGGTGCCACCCGCTGTCGATCCGGTTGACGGATTCACATTCGTCAGCGTCGGTGGTGCCGCGACGTGCACGACACCGTTCATGAACGTGCCGCCAAGGAAGGCCGGACTGCTGTGGAGTGAGCAGTAGTAGGGCCAGTCTCCGGCAGTCGTGAACGTATGAGAGAACGAACCGCTCGTCCTGATGCCGGAGTCCCACACCTCGGCACCCGTCGTACGATCGCTCGTGGTCGTGTGAGCGAAACCGAATGCGAAGTTCCACTGCACGGTGTCGCCGGGCGCGACAACGACGCTGCTCGGCGTGAACGTCAGACCAGGACCGATAGCGACATTCACCGTTGCGCCGGCGGCGAGAGTCGGAATGAGGAGCAGCGGAACAAGAACTCCATTAATTCGCATCCATACCTCATGCAAGAATTCAGTTGGAAAAGTCTAGTCAATCCTCACCGAGTAAGGTAGCTTTCCCGGCAACATTCCCGTCATGAACTGCAGCAGTTGCTCGGCGCCACTTGCAGACGTGTCGCGATCTGCCCGTCGTGCGGCGCGCCGCAGACCAATGCGGACCGTTCCACGCTCGTCCAGTCGGCGTCCGACCCATCCTCCGGCTCGTTCAAGCACGGCCGCTTTCTTCCCGGCACTCTCCTCGGCGAGCGATTCCGCATCGTGGCCATGCTCGGCCGCGGCGGTATGGGCGAAGTCTTCCGCGCCGATGATCTGAAGGTGGGTGCAGTAGCGACACGGATCCTCGCCGTTACCGCGATCCGGAAGTGGGCCGCGAACTGCTGATCGGAATCACCGTTGGGCGGGTGGCAGACGCGGTATCCGAGTTTGTGGACGTTGTCGTCGGGATGCTCTAGACGCCAGACCGGCCGAGCCAGTTCAACGTCGACGCACTGGCAGGGATGCGAGGGCTGGGGTCGACATTCCTGAGCTCAGGCGCCGAAATGGTCATCATGGCGATGGGCATTCTCGTGATGCTCTTCATCATCCGTGTCGCGGTTCGGCGCGACTCGATTGCCATCGCTGCCCTGGCGGCCCTTCTGACACTCCTCGGCCTATACAGATGGAACGCCCCTGCTGACCGCACCGATCGGAATGCTCATGACCGCGATCGAGCTCGCGGTGCTGGTGCGTGTCGGCCTGATCGCCTTCATGCCACCGGTCTCGAGAGTATCTTCCTCAGCGAGATTGCGCTGACCACCGATGCCTCATCCTGGCTGTTTGGCCACACGGCCGCGGCAGTCCTGCTCGTGATCGGTCTCGCCATCGGGGCGTTCCGCATCACGCTCGCCGGAAGGCCTCTGCTGAGCGAGGCGCTGCTCGAGACGTGATGGCCCGAATCCCTGCGCTACAATCCCGCTCCCCTGATGCCGAAGCCGTTCTACATCACCACCGCGATCCACTACGTCAACGACGATCCGCACATCGGCCACATGTACGAGAACATCGTGGCCGACGTCATCGCTCGTCATCGCCGCCGCATGGGCGACGACGTCTGGTTCCTCACCGGCACCGACGAGCACGGGCAGAAGATCGAGCGCTCCGCGGCGAAGGAAGGAATCCTTCCCATCGAGCTCGCGGACCGCGTCGTCAACACGCACTACGAGCTCGACAAGAAACTGAACCTCACCAACAACGACTTCATCCGCACGACGCAGCAGCGTCACCGGCTCGGCGTGCTCGAATTGATCCGCCGCATCGAGGAGCGAAGTCCGGGCGACATCTATAAAGGCGAGCACTCCGGCTGGTACTGCCAGACCGAGGAGACCTTCATCCCGGAGAACCAGGTGCGCGAGGGCCGTGATGAGCAGGGCCACGCCGTCGAGTGGACGACCGAGAAGAACTATTTCTTCAAGCTCTCCGCGTACACCGAGAAGCTTCTGCGTCACTACCGGACGCATCCCGAGTTCATCTGGCCGCAGACCCGGATGAACGAAGTCGTCGCGTTCGTCGAGCAGGGCCTCAAAGACCTGTCGATCTCGCGAACATCGATCACGTGGGGCATCCCCTTCCCCGGAGAGCCCGACCACGTGATCTATGTCTGGATGGACGCGCTCACGAACTACATCTCCGCTCTCGGATTCGGCAGCGCGAAACACGACCTCTTCGATAAATTCTGGCCCGCCGACATTCAACTGATCGGCAAGGACATCGTCCGCTTCCACACGGTCTACTGGCCGGCGTTCCTGATGGCCGCCGGCGTCGAATTGCCGAGACGCGTCGTCGGCCACGGTTTCTGGACGCGCCATCAGCAGAAAATCTCGAAATCGCTCGGCAACGTCGTGCGGCCCTACAACATCATCGAGGACTTCGGCGCCGACGCGTTGCGCTACTACGTGATGCGCGAGATGGTGTTCGGCCAGGACCAGGACTACTCGGACGAAGCGCTCCTCGAGCGCTACAACGGCGACCTCGCCAACGGCCTCGGCAACACGATCTCGCGGGCGATCAAGATGTCGGACAGCTACTTCGACGGGAAGACGCCGCCGACGCCGTGCTTCGACAACGACGTCATGCGCGCATCGCAGCAGCTCGTTCCCGAATACCTCAAGGCGATGGATGATCTGGCCTTCCATCGCGCGCTGGAGATCGCCTGGAAACTGCTCACGGCAACCGACAGCTACATCGTCACGCGGGAGCCGTGGAAGAAATTCAAGGAGAGCGGCGCGGACGAGACGCTCTCGCGCATCATCTGGAACACGCTCGAGGCCTCGCGCATCGTCTCCGTGATGGTCGCGCCGGTGATGCCGGTCTCCGCGCGCGAGGCGCTGTCGCGGCTCGGAGCGGATGCCGACGCGATCGGCTCCGACGCATTGGAGTGGGGCGGACTGAAGAATGGCGTTCCCGTGCGCGTCGCGGATCCGATCTTCCCGCGCGTCGACGTCGCCGCTTACATTGGAGGCTCGATGACCACACCACCGCAGGAAACCACGCAGGCGGCCGCGCCGGACGCGAATCGCATCAGCATCGACAAGTTCATGGAGATCGATCTGCGCGTCGCCGAAGTCCGCGCCGCCGAGAAGGTCGAGAAATCGAAGAAGCTCATGAAGATGACGATCTTCACCGGCGACGAGGAACGCACCATCGTTGCAGGGATCGCCACGAAGTACACGCCGGAGGAACTGGTCGGACGAAAGATCATCATCGTGGCCAACCTGCAGCCGGCGAAACTGATGGGCATCGAGTCGAACGGAATGGTTCTGGCCGCCTCCATCAACGGTGAGCCGTCGCTGCTCAGCGTCGATCCGAGCGTGCCCGCGGGAACCAAGGTTAAGTAAGGCAAATTCACCCCGCCCGTTGCGCTAGGATGACGGCGACCCCCGTGGACACTGAGAAGCCCGTTGCCCTGGTTGCCGAAGACAGCGCGAAAGTCCGTGCTCAGCTCGTCGGGCTGCTCCATTCGCTCGGTGTGACGGCGATCGAGGCGTCCGGCGGACTGGAAGCCCTCAAGCTCGCCACCGAGCACCGTCCGCGACTCATCCTCCTCGACGGGCTTCTTCCGGAGATGCACGGGTTCGAGATCGCGCGTCACATCCGCCAGCTCGATGCCGACTACCATCCGCGCATCGTGATCATCACCGCGGTGTACAAGCAAACCCAGTATCAGAACGAGGCCCGGCTGAAATACGGGATCGATGACTACCTCATCAAGCCGGTGACGGTCGATTCGCTGCGCGGCATTCTGGAGCGGATGCGTTCCTCCTCGTACGCGTGATGATCGTCAGCCCGAAAGGTTCAGGTTTCCAGAAAAGTAGTGACTCGCAGAGGACTTGGAACTAGATTGGGCAATGTCGCTGATCGAGAAGATTGCAGCGACCCAGACGGCGCACTCTAGCGCGCTGAGCCCACTCCTCCGGCCAAGGAGTGGGCCTTTTTTTGTGTAAGATCTCCCCACCACACAATGGGATTCGAAGTCGCCGCGACGGCAAGGCGCTCCGCCGATGGTGTGCGATCCGTTTCGCGCACGCGAACGATCGCGTCGATGGCGCTGGCCGGATGCCTGGCCGGGGCCATGGCGAGCTTCATTGCTCCGATCTGCCTGATCGTCGGCGTCTTCCCGAAATTCGTGATCACCGCCGGCGCATTCGGTGCCGTCCTCGGCCTCGGCGTCAACCAGGCGCTCAAGACTGACGATCAGCGCATCATTCACATCAGCGCGGGTGGCTTTGCGGCCGGCGGCCTCCTGGCGTGGCTGTTTCACTCGCCGAACGCCGATTTCACGGCGATGCACCTGGCGATCATCGCGCTGGCGGGGATGGCCGCGCTCAGCTATGCCGCGGGCCTTCCGCGCGGCCGGGCCATCGTCGTCACGGCTGTGGCCGCAATCCTCTTCCCGATCACGATGTCGATGATCACCCGAGTCCCGATTCCGTCGGTCAGCGGGTCAGTGCTCTACGTCGCGGCGATGATGCCGCTGCTTTCCTTGATCCCCCTGCTCCCGTTCGCAATCTTCGGCGCCATCGTCGGCGCGCTGATGAACTGGGACTAAGGCAGCTTCAACCCGCATTTCTCGCACTGCCGCTTCGGGCTGAGCAGCCACAACGGGATGATCGCGAAGATCGACGGGCTGAACAGCAGCGGCCACGCTTTGAGACGGCGGTCGTTGATCTGGTAGACGTCGTACGACCCGCATCGCGGGCACGGCTCCTCGATCGTGTCAGACGGCTGAGGCAACGGCGCCTCGATCCTCTCCTGGGACTCTTCAGGCGTCCAGCGATGCAGGCACCTGCGGCAGTGCGCGGCGGGCATCATGAGAACGCCCGCGGCCACGGCGATCAACGCGGTCGCTGCAAGCAGCTCCTGATTCACGACGACACCGATCCCGAGAAAGATCGCGCTGATCAGCAGAAAGATGCGAAACCGCGGAACCATGACGAAGTCAGCGGCGCCGCACTCGGGACAAACAACCGCCACGTCCGGTTGGACCAACTCGGGAATCGGCT
This sequence comes from Thermoanaerobaculia bacterium, assembly GCA_035468985.1. Taxonomy (GTDB): domain Bacteria; phylum Acidobacteriota; class Thermoanaerobaculia; order Gp7-AA8; family Gp7-AA8; genus DASVHS01. The sequence continues at coordinate 46,633 of DATISF010000055.1, read as the reverse complement.
CGATGATCTGATCCGCGGCCGCCAAGGACATGACTTCCGACGCGCGTTCGAGGTCCTCCTGCCGGACCAGGATCTTCACGCCGCCGACGGCCTGGGCCATCCCCCAGTCGACGCCGACGATGTTCTCATCCGCGAGCTGGCACTCGATTCCCGCGGCGTCGAGCGCGGAAACGGCGGCTTCGGCTTCACCGATCGTGATGAAGCGTGCAACCACACTCCACGGACTGGAGGACATTTAGACGATGTCGTCGATGATGCCGACCACGACGGAACGAACCGGGCCGTCTTTGGAGTCGAACACCTGTCGAGCGCCGTTGCCTTCATCGAGCACAAGAACGGTCTCGTCGGCGCCGGCGCCGACCGCGTCCGCGGCGATGAGGTAGTCGCCGGTCGGCTTCCCGTCCGGTGTGATCTTCTCGATGATCAGCAAGCGCTTGCTGTCGTAGAACCGATGCTTGATCGTTCCATGGATCTCGCCGGCAATGCGGCCGAGGATCATCGCGAGGTCACTCCGTCGACGATGGCGATGATGGCGTGATCGACCGGCACGAACGTCTGATCGAGCGCCAGAGCCGCCTCACGACCACCCTCGTACGAGACCAGCTCGCCGGGGCCGGCCATGCGCGTGGCGTCGGCGGCGACGAGCGCCGTTCCCTTCGGCTTCAGGGTCTTGTCGAGCGGCTGCACGATCAGCATCGGCACGCCCTGGAGTCCCGGCGTGATGATGCAGGGCACGACCTGACCGATGACGCGGCCGAGAAGCATCAACCCGCCTCCCCGTCGAGCTCGAGCAGCGGGGCGACCTCGAATCGCGTCGTCGCCGTGATCTCCCGCTCCACGACGTCGTGCGGCGCAGCGATCAGGCGCCGCGAGAATCCGCGAGGCGGCGGCGCATCGCCGCCCGGACCGGCCGCCGCAAACGAAGCCGCGGCTTCGATGTCGTGGAGCGTGCCCGCCAGCACGGCCATCCCTTTGCCGGAAAGACCGGAATCAGACAGCCGCACCTCGAGCAACTGCACGGGCGTTCCCTTCAGCGCAGCCTCGACCGCGCGGACGATCGACGACGCAGTTTCCGTCTCGATGATCAGCAGCGAACCGTTCGCCTTTTCTTTCCTGCCGAACAGCGCGTCGAAAAGGCCCTGGTGCACATCGGGGAGGAAGGTGTGATCGAGCATCGAGGCGCGGGTGAGCGAGAGCGCCTCGTCGAGCGACTCCGAGGTCGACGCGGTCGATCCGCCGAAGACGACCAGGTAGCGTCCGCGCGTCACCGTCCCGGCGCGCACGAACGCGATCGGCGCTTTCTTCAGAATGGCATCGACGGCGAAGACGCCGGCCGGAATGTCTTCGTAATCGAGTACCGCGAGTGCAGGACTCTTCTTCATCATGTGATCCTGAAATGATCGACGAGGACGCAGCGGCGCCAGCGCGAGAACGTGCGCGGGCCGGTCATGCCTTCGCCGGTCGGACTGGCGATCGTGAACGAGCAGTACCCCTCGCCGTCAAGGCCGAGGCCGGCCTGCGAGCGGCCGTTCTTGACGAAGATCGAACAGTTGCAGGCCTTCGCCATTCTGCTCAGGTTGTCGAGATTCTTGGAGTGCATGACCGCGGTGTGACGATTGCCGCTCTCCACCGCCACGGCGAGGTCGATCGCGCCATTGGCGTCGGAGACGCGACAGACGGGCATCACCGGAACCATCTGCTCTGTCCAAAGCAGCGGGTCATCCTCCCCCACCTCGGCGACAACCATGCGGATGGAGTCGGGAACGGTGATCCCCATGCCGGCGAGGATCACCGACGCGTTCTTGCCGATGAGAGTCTTGTTGACCTTGCTCTTCTGCCGCGGCCCACGAATCTCCTCGAACACGACGCGCTTCAGTTCATCGACGCGCTCGCGCGGAATGACCATCGCGCCCTGCTGCCCCATCGATGCGATGAGACGATCGGCGATGGAGGAGACGGCGATCACTTCCTTCTCGTCGGTGCAGATGATGTTGTTGTCCGTCGAGCCGCCGAGAACGATGTCGCGCGCGGCTTTGTCGATGTCCGCCGTTTCGTCGACGACGACCGGCGGGTTGCCCGGACCGGCGCAGATCGCGCGCTTGCCGCTCTGCATCGCCACTTTCACGACTTCCGCGCCGCCAGTGACGACGACGAGCCGGACGCTCGGATGCTTCATCAGCTCCTGTGCCGACTCGATCGTCGGATTCGACACGCCCGCAATCACATTCGGAGGCCCGCCCGCGCCGACGATCGCTTTGTTGAGCAGGGCGATCGTCTGCATGCAGCAGTTCTTCGCGTACGGGTGCACATTGAAGACGACGCTGTTCCCCGCGGCGAGCATGCCGATGGAATTGCAGATGATCGTCGACGTCGGATTCGTGACCGGCGTGATCGCGCCGATCACGCCGAACGGCGCCGGCTCGGTGAGCATCAGCCCGTGATCGCCGGTGACGGCGATCGGATCGAGGTCTTCGATGCCGGGCGTCTTCTGGGTGACCAGGCGGTTCTTCACGACTTTGTCTTCGTAGCGGCCGAGTCCCGTCTCGTCGCGGGCGGCGCGCGCCAACAGGTCGCCGTTCTCGAGCATCGTCTGGCGCATGGCGGCGATGATCCGGGCGCGATGTTCGAGCTTGAGGGCGACGAACAACGGCTGCGCAGCGGCCGCCGCGCGGACCGCTTCGTCGACGGTGGCGAAGAGCCCGAGGCCCTGCTCCAGGGGAGCGCCGCCCGCCGCGGCGGGGACAGGCATCGGCGCGCCGCCGCGGGCGATGTCGGCGGCGATGCGCCGCGCGATCTCGTCGATTTCCTGATCCGTCAGACGAGCCATGCGCGCCTCACTTCTTGTATTTCACAGCATCGCCGACGCTCCAGCTGTCGACGATGGCCATGACCACCGAGTCGACCGGCCGCTTGTCGGTGGCCGTGGTCTGGCGGGCGGAGCTGCCGGCCGCGATCAGCACAATCTCATCCGGACCTGCGCCGACCGCATCGGCGGAGACGATGGCGTTGCCGGTCTCGCGGCCATCCTCGTCGAGAGGACGGACCACCAGGAGCTTGAGGCCCTGGATGCTCTGTTCTTTACGCGTCGACACCACGGTGCCGACGACTTTCGCGAGCTGCATTGGAGCTCCTTGGTCGCGTCACTTCTTCTCGCGACTGTGGGTCGCCGGCGTCCTGCCGAGAGGCATGACGGCGTCGACCTGGTCGTGCGGCCGTGCAATCACGTGCACGGTGACGACGTCGCCCACGCGTCCGGCGGCCGTCTGCGCGGCATCGCAGGCCGCGCGCACCGCGGCAACGTCTCCGCGGACCACGATGGTCGTGTACCCGCCGCCCGTCTTCTCGTACGAGACGAGCTCCACGCGCGCGGCCTTCACCGCCGCGTCGGCCGCTTCCACAACGGCCGGAAACGACCTGGTTTCGATCATCCCGAGTGCGTCAGTCATGAATCATCCTCCTCATTGACTCTCTAACTTTTCCCCGCGCGGCCGGCGATCGATGCGATGGCCTGCTCCGCGGCGCGATATCCGACGTCGATGTCTCTCTCTTCACCGCCCAGGTAGACGCGGCCGAAGCTGCCGAACGCGCGTACCTCCAGCACGTTGATCTCCGCCGCTTTCTCCGCCTCGTTCGCGGCGATCGCGGCATATCCGGCGGGGGCACATTCGAGGACGTAGAGCGTCTGCCCCGGCACGATCATGTCGCCGTGCCGCGTTCTGTTGATCAGCTGCGTGTGATAGTCGGAGATGTTGCGGATCACCTGGCTCGAGGTGATCTCCGGCTTGATGCGGTCCTCTTCGCGAAGATTCAGCGCATCGAGAATGGCCTGCCCTGCCTGCCGGACATCCGCCTGCGAGTCGGAATGCAGCTCGAGCATGCCGTAGAGGCGTTCGATGATCATCATGCCCGGCCGTACGTCGGTCGCTTTCAGCGCCACGTCGGTGACGCGCATGATGTCCATTCCCGGCGCGACCTCGACAAACAGCGATGCCTGTCCCGGGACGGGCAGAAATCCCTGCGCCACAGTGCCGAGAAACGACGCGAACTGCGGCTGCAGGTTGTCGATGAAAACGTAGCAGCGAAGCTCAGACATCGTTCACCTCTTCCCCGCGGCCATCTGACGGGCTTCTTCCACGATCTTGACGCTGTTCGACGAGCCGATGCGTGTCGCCCCCGCCTGGACCATCTTCACGACGTCGGCATACGTGCGCACGCCGCCGGATGCCTTGACTCCCAGTCGCCGCGGCGCGACGGTGCGCGCCATGAGCGCGACGTCTTCGATCGTCGCCCCCGCCTTCGAGAAGCCGGTCGACGTCTTCACGAAGTCCGCTCCGGCCTTCATCGCCAGTTTGCATCCGCGCACTTTTTCTTCGTCGGTGAGCAGCGCGGTCTCGAGAATCACCTTCGACGCCGCATGCGACTCGTCGCAGACCTCGACGACGCCGCGGATGTCCCGGGCCACGAGCAGGTCGTCCTTGCTCTTCAGCGCGCCGATGTTGATCACCATGTCGATTTCCTGCGCCCCTTCGCGCAATGCGCGGCGCGCCTCGAGCGTCTTGATCTCCGACGATTGCGCGCCGAGCGGGAAGCCGACCACCGCGCAAACCTTCACCGGTGTTCCCCGAAGAAGCGACTTCGCCTTCCGCACCCACGTCGGATTCACGCACACGGAGTAGAACCCGTACTGCGACGCTTCCGCGCACAACTTGTCGATGTCCTCGTCCGTCGCTTCCGGCTTCAACAGCGTGTGATCGATGAGCTTCACCAGATCATCGGGTGAAATGACCGGAGTGGACTGAGGAGCGGGAGCACCCGGCTGCAGGAGTTGCCGGACACGTTCGGCGATCCGCGCCATGTCGTCCGGAGTCAGATCCGTTGAGCTCACTTCACGCCGTCCTTTCTTGTCGAGATCGCGGATCATACTCACGCGCTTGCGATGGCGGTCGACGGTGCACTCCGTGGAGAGGAACACGTCGACGATCCGCTTGGCCGTCTCGACGTCCACCTGTCCCGCGCCGAGGGTCAGGACGTTGGCGTCATTGTGCTCGCGGCTGTTGCGCGCGAGCGCCTCGTTGTACGCGGCGGCGGCCAGCACCCCCGGCACCTTGTTCGCGGTCATCGCCGAACCGATGCCGGCTCCGTCGACCATGATCCCGAACCGCACGCTGCCGGCCGAGACGAGCTCCGCGACCGACTGTGCGATCTTCGGATAATCGACCGGGTCCTTGCTGTGCGTGCCGAGGTCGCGCACCGAATACCCCTTCTCCCGGAGGTGCGATTTCAGTTGCTCTTTCAGCTCAAAGCCGCCGTGATCGGCGCCGAGAGCGATTTGTAACGATCGGCTGTTCGTGGGTTCCGCTGTCATTACGCCCAAAACACTCGTACGACGTAACTTGTCGCCGCTGCCGGACGAGAGGCGGGAGGATAGCACAATGGAGCCCCGGCTGAAGCCGGTGCTCCACTCAGTGCTTGACGACGCGGCCGCGGCCCATGGTCTCGGGCACGACCTGCCAGGTGCTGCCGGTGAGGCGCCACACGTCCGACCGGTAGTAGCCGCTCCACCCGCCGAACAGGACGAACTCGTTGCGCGAGGAGTCGAACTCCATCGACGCGTTTTCACGCGCGGGCGGCACGTTGCTGGTTTGCCTCTGCGTCCAGTTCGTCCCGTCCCACTCCCACATGTCGTTCGCGTAGACCTGATGCTGGAGGCCCTTCTCGTCGACGTCGAGCCGGAGACCGCCGAACAGGATCGCGTGGCCGTTGCGGGGATCGACCGTGACTTGCGCGCCGTAGCGCGTGTTGGGAAGCGTCGCCGGCTTGATCTCGCTCCAGCCGTTCGCATCGAGCGCCCACATGTCGTTGTAGCGCTGCAACCGGTCCTGGGGATTCGGCCGTCCGATCCCGCCGTACAGGACGGTCTTGTGGAGGATGGGATCGAACCACATCGCGGGAAGTCCGCGGGCGGGAGCTTTCTTCTTTTTCAGCTCCGTCCACTGCGTGCCGTCCCACTGCCACGTGGAATCGATGTAGTTCTGATCGTCGTAGCCGCCGTACAGAATCGTTTTCTTCAACGACGGGTCGTAGACCATCCCGGCGAAGCGGCGGAACTGCGGTTTGGTCTTCAGATCGGTGAACTGTTTCCACGCGCTGCCGTCCCACTCCGCCGTGCTGGCATCGTTGCAGACGGCGACGAGCTTGCTGCGATCGGTGTCGAACGCCGAGAAGAGCGTCCCGCAGGCAGGCGTGTTGTCCGCGGTGATCTTCTGCCACCCGCCGTTCTGATAAGACCAGAAATCGGTGAAGAACGTGTTGTCGGTGAGGCCGTTGAGCAGGTAGATGATCTTGTTGGCCGTATCAGCACGGAACCCCGTCAGCGACCGCGGGCCGGGAGTGAGCAGGTTCGGATCGTGGGAGATCCAGTCGCCGTTGTGAGTCTCGTCGGCGAATGACGGATCGAACGAATACGTGAAGCTGTGCGGCGAGCCGTAGGCTTCGGTCCCGCCGAACACGACGACCACGTCGCGCTGCGCGTCGTACGTCATCGCCGCATTCGTCACGCGGGTGATGACCGTCTGCGTCACCAGCTTGGTCCAGTTCGTACCGTCCCAGCCGTACTCCTCTTCGGTCGTCGGCGAGCTCAACTTGGACGTCACGCAGACGCCACCCGAGAGAAACACCAGCCCGGAACTGCGCAGGAACGTCATCGAGGCCTGGTTGACGCACGGCGGCATCGTCTGCGGCGTGATCTGGTTCCACGTATGCGCCGCGGGATCGTATGCATACATCTGCGGGTCGAGCTGGTCGTTCTCCGCGACGAGCAGCGTCTGATTGCGGGCCTCGTCGTACACGAGCATCGGCTCGATGACCTGCGGGCCGTTGTCGGCGACCTTCGTCCAGTTCGTGCCGTCGAACTCCCACGTGTCGTAGTAGTTGGTCGTCGTCACCGTGCCGTTCGTGGCGGTGGCGATCGAGTTCCCGCCGAAGAGCACGATGCGGTCGCGCGCGCGGTCATAGGCCGCGCCCGAAAACGCGCGCGGCGACGGCGCGTCGGACGTCGTGATCTGCGTCCAGTCGCTTCCCTGGTAGAACCACGTGTCGGCCAGATCGACCGAGGCCTGCCGGCCGCCGAACATCACCAGGCGGGAGCGCGCGGAGTCGTACACCATCACCTGCGTGGAGCGGCCGGAAGGGCTGTGCGCGGTGTAGCGCTGCATCCACCGCAGGCCGTTCCAGATCCACGTCTCGGTCGGGTAGTACGACTGGACCGTCCCGCCGTCGACGGGTGTCGCTCCGCCGAAGAGAACGGTCAGTCCTGTCGTTTCGTCGAAGACCATCCGCGCGCCACTCAGCGCGGATGGATTGCCGGCAAGCACTGCCTGCGCAGAGCACAGCAGCGCGGCAGCGAGAAAAACGCGTTTCAGCGAGTCAACGCTCATCCGTCCCGATCTTGCCTTTGAATTGACGTTCACTACTGATGCATCGCAGGTTTGGCGGACGTTCCGAACCGGAGCACGGAAACACAAATTCCGCTGGGGATGGGACGGATTGGGGGGCGAAATCGTTACGAAGGCCGGGTGCGGACGCCGTATTTCTCGGCGATGCCGACCAGGCGCTGTTCGACGTCGGTTCCCGAACCTCCGAGAGAGCCGCGGATCTTCTCGATCTCAGCGAGCTCGGCCTCTTCGAGCGCAAACCCGTGGGAGGTCAGCGCATCCTGCGGGTTCTCGACCAGCCGCCGCCGGAACTCCGGGTGTTCGATAGCGCGCCGGACCACGGCACCGATCATTTCGTTTCGCATGGGTGAGTCTCCCTGCTCCCGGAGGAGCAAAGGATGGACCATGGGACGACATTCGAGTTTCGAGATTCGGGCCTAAATCCGCACTCTCAGCGTCACCAGCGTTTCGCTCACGTCGAGCTTCACGGGTGCGCCGATGTTCTGCTTCGAGCGCTCGACGGTCACATCGATGTTGTGCACGAATCCGATGCGCACGCCGGCATCGATCTTCGTCCACGGCCACCAGATGCTCGGCGCCGGAAACAGCGTGGCATTTCCGCGGAAACGATTCGTCAATCCGCTGACCCGAACCGCGGGCTGGACCGTTTGCAGCGGGCCCTTCGGCATGTTGAGCGCGTAGCCGGCCTCCACCTCATATCCCTGCCGCTGCAATCCGGCGATCGCCTGCTTCGTGAATTGCGCGATCGCGGTGAGCCCATACCACTCGCTGTACACGCGCGCGCCGTACTCCTCTTTCGTGCGGCCGTGCAACGGAAGGCCCTTATCGAGAGGTCCGAGGAGCAGGTCGAGGTCCGGACCGTAGAAGGTGCCGTCGAGGCCCTTCTCATCCGCCGACATCGTGCGCCGGTAATGAAACGTGATGGCGTCGAATCCGAGGTGCTGGTCGGCGCGCTGCCAGCGGTATCCGAGTCCCTGTCCGAACTGGACGTGCTCGCGGTCGAAGAAGAGGCTCTCGACTTCCGCGTTGTAGAGGATCGGAAATCCGGACTTGATGCGCGGATCAGGGTGCGGATGCGCCACGGGATCGAGCTCGGGCGTGCCGTTGTCGCCGGCCAGCGCGTTCGGATCGCGGAAAAACAGCGGATTGCCGTTCGCGACCTGCAGCCGCCAGTAGAGATTGCGCCCGATGCTTCCGCCGCCGAGGATCTGCGTGTCCTCCATGCGGTTGAACGCCGTCGCGGCCAGACCGTAGCTCTCCAGCAACCGGATCGGCTGGCGCTCCATCTTCGGAGCCTTTCCGATCTGAACGAAGAACGAAGTGGCTTCCGGGCGGTCGAGGAACTCCGGTTTCTGGCCGACGCGGATCCAGAGCTCGTCGGCGTCGGTCTGGCGGTCGCTGGTCGTCGGATTGCGGCGATATTTGTCCTGCGCGTGAAACTGCACGTGCCCGGCGAGCCACCTTCCGTACTTCGCGTCGAGCTTGATCTGCAGCACGCTCAGCTCGAAATGGCGGCCCGCGTCGGCCGTCTGTTCGAAGCCTTTCGTCTCCCCGATCGGAAGGAACTCGGGAGGAAACGGGAAGCGGAGCGCGAAACGCTCTTCGTTGCTGTCGCGGTAGTTTGCCCGGATCTCGATGCGCTCGTTGAAGGACCAGGCGGAAGGAGCTCCCTCCTGAGCGACGACCGTGGTCGCGCAGAGGAGCAGGGCGGCCGCGATCGACGCGAACTTCATCCGGGCGTGTTCATTCTAATCGACTCTGCGCAGGAGTGTGCCCGCCCGATCGACGTCGAGGCGCCGTTCGCGTCGCGAGACGAACGCCTCATCGAAGGCGACCTGCACGATCGCCGCAACAGGGACAGCCAGGAGCGCTCCCGCGATTCCCAGCAGCGAGGCGCCAATCATGAAGGCGATGAACACCGCCAGCGGGGACACGCGCACCTTGCGCGACATGACCCTCGGAGCGATGAAGAGATTCTCGAATTTCTGCAGCAGGACGGCGAACAGGAGCATCGCCCAGAACTGCCAGCGCGAATGGAGGATCGCGATCAGCAGCGCGGGCGTGGTGCCGAGGATCGGGCCGATGACCGGGACCATTTCGCCGAACGCGGCCAGGATCGCCAGCGGAAGCGCGTACGGCAGGCGCAGCGCCAGCAGCCAGAAGAACGCCGCCACGCCGATGATCGCCGCGAGGATCAGCTGACCCGAAAGCCACGAGCTCATCCGGCGCGCCATCCGGTTCAACATCCTCCGGCGCTCACCGCGAACATCAGCGGGATAGAACAGAAGAATCACGTTCCGCAGGCGGTTCGCGTCGATCAGCATGTACCCGACCATGAACAACACCGCGATGAAGGAGGCGATCACCGTCGCGGCGTTGCGAACGTAGGCCATCATCGTCGAACGCTGCATGGTGATCCCTTCGCGCAGCGCCTCGCGAACCGGATCCATCGAGATGTACCTGTCGAGCGGCTGGAGAATGTCCCTCTCCAGCAGCGCCGGCGCCTGCCCACTCAGCATCTGCCAGTCGGAGATGAGGCGAGGCACGAGGAAGATCAGCAGCACGATCATGATCGCCACGAACGGCAGGTAGACGATCATCACCGCCGTTCCGCGCGGCACATCGCGATGGAGCCGGAAGCGGCTCAGCACCCGCACGCGATGCACCGCCGGCGCAATCCCCGCGGCCAGAACCGCGGCGATGAACACGAGGATGAGAATGTCGCGAACGAGCCAGAGCAGAGCGAGCACGAGGCCGAACGCAGCGACGATCGCCACCTTCTTCGCGAACACCTCCAGCTCACTCGGCTGCCATTCCTCCCTCGGATCAATGGCCACGATCGCCCTACGAGAGGTACTGCCGGATGGCAGCCTCGATCTGCTGGCGCGGAACCGCGCCGACCACGCGGCCACGCTCCTCCCCATCCTTGAAGAAGATCAGCAGCGGGATGCCCTGCACCTGGAAGAACGCCGCCGTGCTCGGATTCTGATCGACGTTGAGTTTTCCGAACCGGACGTCGGTCCGTTCCCTGGCCAGCTGCTCGATGATCGGGCCGATCATCCGGCAGGGCCCGCACCACGCCGCCCAGAAATCGACGACGTAGCCGCCGCGCTCGATCGTGCGCGCGAAGTTGTGATCGGTCAGCTCGACCGGATGCCCGCCGGCGCTCTGCTCGAGCTCGGCACCGCATTTTCCGCAAACCGCTTTCTTGCCCGTGCCGAGCGGGGGCACACGATTGGCCTGGCCGCACGAGGGACAACGAACCACTTCACCATCCATGCGGCACGTCATTGCGAACCACACGCCACTCGCCAAGCATTACTTGACATGTAAAATAGTTTCGCGTATCGTGCCCTCCGTGACGAAGCTGGCCGACGAGATCAAGCAGAGCCGCGGCTTTCAAAGCAAAGCCAGCGAGGCCACGATTGCCCTGCTGCGCACCGCGCACCTCGTCCGCCGGAAGGCGGAGACGATCGCGGAGCGCGAGGGTCTGACGCTGCAGCAGTACAACGTGCTGCGGATCCTGCGCGGCGCCCGCGGTCCGTTGCCGACGATGGAGATCTCCGCGCGGCTGATCGAGCCCGCGCCAGGGGTCACCCGCTTCGTCAACTCGCTCGAAAAACGGGGATTGATCCGCCGCGAGCAGTGGCCGGGGGACCGCCGTCACGTCCTCTGCCAGATCACGGCCGCGGGGCTGAAGCTGCTGGAACGGCTCGATCAGCCCATGGATGAATTTGACAGTGCGTCCACCCGCGCGCTCACGGATGAACAGGTCGACACCCTGCTCGGTCTGCTGGCCTCGATCCGCGAATGATTCCGCGTCTCATCTATTTTACATGTAAACCAATAAGGAGGAACACCCCATGGCAACACTTGCATCCGCAGTCGCCGAGCTCAACCGCCTGATCGCCGGTCGGAAGCTGGTCGAAGGAATCGACCGCTTCTACGACGACAATGTGGTCATGACCGAGTCCGCGTCGCAGTCGACGGCCGGAAAGGCGGCCAACCGCGAGCGCGAGCGCGTATTCGTCGACGGTCTGACGAAATGGAACGCCACGCTGCACGACACCGTCATCGACGAGACTCGCGGCGTCGCGTTGAGCCGCTGGACGATCGAATACGACCACACGCAGTTCGGCGCCGGCGTGCTCCGCCAGATCGCCGCGCAGCAGTGGCGCGATGGACGCATCGTCGAAGAATCGTTCTACAAGGTGTGAATGATCCGGACGGCCTCGACTGGCGATCTCGACTCGATCCGCACGCTCCTCGAAGGCGCGAACGACATGCCGTACGACATCGCGCCGGTGGTCGAGGAGAAGTGCTTCGGCGAAGGCCTGTCGGGGCCGCCCCGCGTCCGCGTCGTTGAGGAGGACGGCGCGATCCGCGCCGTGGCGGTGACGTGCGGCAAGTATCTCCGCATCCTCGCCGTCGATCGGAATCATCGCCGCCGCGGGATCGGAACCGCGCTGCTCGAGGATTCAGCCGCAGAAGTCATCGCCGCCGAGCCGGGAAACTACTGCGTGCCGGGAGTGATCGATCCGGCGTTCTTCGCCAAACGCGGGTATCGCCAGACGGGAGAGACGTGGAATCTGCATGTGGAGATTCGGGATTCGGGGTTCGGGGTTCGCGAGCTCCGAACTCCGAACCCCGAACTCCGAACTGCGATGCTTGCCTTCATCGCTCACAACTTCAACCCCGCATGGGCCTTCGAAGCTAACCGCGCCGTCATCGCGCACTACCTCCCCAACATCGGCTTCGCTGTCGCCGAAGCCAACAATCGCGGCCAGGGAACCTTCGGACCGGCGGGCGTGGTCGAATCGGCTCGCGGCCGCGGGTACGGCCGGCAGCTCCTCATGGCCTGCCTCGCCGATCTTCATCGCCTCGGTTACACGCGTGCGATCATCCCCTGGACCGACGCGATCGAGTTCTATCGCAAGAGCTGCGGGGCGGAGGCGGCGCACCGGTTCGTGAGGCTGGCCAAACCGCTATAGACTTCGCGGCCGTGAAGAGAGGGAAAGGGAAGACGAAGCGGCGCCACCGCTTCCTGCCGCTCGCGATCGGAACCACGGGCGGCGTGGCGCTGGCCAGCCTTGCGTTCTGGTTTTTCAAGGAGCAGGCGGATCGCGTCGTCGAAGGAACGGCCGACGAATACGACACCGCGATCATCAAAGCGATCCACACCATCGACAACCCGCGCATGCACAGGGCCATGCACGCGGTCACGCAGCTCGGCACGCACGCGGCGATCGGCACGGCCGCCGGCCTGACGGCGATCGCCATGCTCCGCAAGGGACGCAAGGATGAGGCTTGGACCGTCATCGTCTCGACGGGCGGAGCGATGGCCATCAATTCCCTGCTGAAGAACGTCTTCCAGCGGCAGAGACCGCAGGAGATGGCCCGCCGCATCAAGCTCCCCACCTCGCACAGCTTTCCCTCCGGACACTCGCTGCTCTCCGCGGCGACCTATCCGATCGTGGCGCATCATCTGGTCGAGCAGCAATCCCTTGGCGTTCAGGCCGTGGCGCACACGCTGGCAGGGCTGATGATCCTCTCCGTCGGATTCTCGCGTGTGTACTTCGGCGTACACTTCCCGAGCGACGTTCTCGGCGGTTTCGCAGCCGGATTCGGCTGGCTCGGGCTGACCTCCCTGTCCCACACGATCGTCAACCACGGCGAGAATGCGCGCGCCTGACTTGGAGTTAGGAACCAAACGACATGTCATCGGTGACACAGAGTTATGGCGCCAATATCGCCTTCATCGAAGAGCTGTACGAGAAGTTCCGGGCCAATCCGGAATCGGTGAGCGCAAGCTGGCGTGAGTTCTTCGCGGACTACCAGCCGGCTGTCGAAGAGGAACTGGAACAGAACGTAGGACACGCCCTCAGCGTGTCCGGGCCGGCTGAGAGCCGGCCCTACGTTGCGCCAGCACCTCCCGCCCCCCGCCCCACTCCCGTCCCCACCCCGGCCGGCAACGTCGTCATCCTTCGCGGCGCGGCCGGAAAGATCGCCGCGAACATGGAAGTCTCGCTGTCGATCCCGACGGCAACCTCCGTCCGGACGATTCCCGTCAAGGCTCTCGAAGAGAACCGCCGGGTCATCAACAACCATCTCGCGCTCACCGGCCAGAGCAAGACCTCGTTCACGCACATCATTGCCTGGGCGATCGTGAAGTCGCTCGCGCAGTTCCCGCGGATGAATGCCGCGTTCGCGCAGCAGGACGGACAGCCCGTCCGCATCGACCGCGAAGACGTCAACCTCGGCATCGCCATCGACATCGAGCGGAAAGACGGCTCGCGCTCGCTCCTCGTTCCGAACATCAAGCGCGCGCAGTCGATGGACTTCGCGCAATTCCTGAAGACCTACAACGACATCGTCCGCAAGGCGCGCAACAACACGCTCGAGATCTCCGATTTCGAAGGGACGACGATCTCGCTCACCAATCCCGGGACGATCGGCACGAACGCCTCGGTGCCGCGGCTGATGCAGTCGCAGGGCACGATCATCGCCACCGGGCAGATCGACTATCCCGCCGAGTACTCCGCTTCTGATCCGAGCGTTCTCGCCGACCTCGGCATCTCCAAGGTGATGACCATGACGTCGACGTACGACCATCGCATCATCCAGGGCGCGGAGTCGGGCGCCTTTCTCGCCCGCATCCACGAGCTGCTGACCGGCGAAGATCACTTCTATGACGAGATCTACCGCGACCTGCGGATCCCGTATGAGCCGGTCCGCTGGTCGCGCGACCGCAACCGCCTGAACCTCGGCGGGGCGGCCACCGACGAGATCGTGGCCCGCGAAGCGGCGGTGTTGCAGATGATCAATGCGTTCCGCGTGCGCGGCCATCTGCTCGCCGATCTCGATCCGCTCGAATACAAAGTCGGCCATCACGCCGAGCTGAACCCGCAGTACTACGGCCTCACGATCTGGGATCTCGATCGTGAGTTCGTCTGCGGCGGCCTGTGCGGAAAGATGACCGCGAAGCTGCGCGACATCCTCGACACGCTCCGCGAGACGTACTGCGGAAAGATCGGTCCCGAGTACATGCACCTGAAGGAGACCGACCAGAAGAAGTGGCTGCAGGACCGGATGGAGCCGTCGCGAAACAAGCAGCCGCTCGATCTCGAGACCAAGCGCCGCATTCTGATGAAGCTCAACGACGCCGAGGCGTTCGAGCGATTCCTGCACACGAAATACGTCGGCCACAAGCGCTTCTCGCTCGAAGGCGCGGAGTCGCTCATCCCGATGCTCGACTACCTCCTGAACGAAGCGGCGGGCGACGGCGTGGTCGAAACAGTGATCGGCATGCCGCACCGCGGCCGGCTCAACGTGCTCGCCAATCTTCTCGGCAAGTCCTACGAGCAGATCTTCCGCGAGTTCGAAGGCGACGTCGATCCGAGCTCGACCCAGGGTTCCGGCGACGTGAAGTACCACCTCGGCGCCGAGGGGACGCACACCTCGCCGTCGAATGTGTCGCTCAAGCTCACGCTGGCGTCCAACCCGAGCCATCTCGAGGCCGTCGATCCTGTCGTCGAAGGGATGACCCGCGCCAAGCAGACGCTGATCAATGACCGCAAGCACTCGTTCGTCCTTCCGCTTCTCCTGCATGGCGATGCGGCGTTCGCGGGCCAGGGCGTCGTCGCGGAGACCTTGAACTTCTCGCAACTGAGGGGTTATCGGACCGGCGGCACGATCCACGTCGTCGTCAACAACCAGATCGGATTCACCACCGGCCCCGAAGCGGCGCGCTCATCGACGTACGCGACCGACGTGGCCAAGGCCGTCATGGCTCCGATCTTCCACGTCAACGGCGATGATCCCGAGGCGTGCATCCGGGCCATCAAGCTGGCGTATGACTTCCGCCAGCAGTTCCAGAAGGACGTCGTCATCGACATGCTCTGCTACCGGCGCTGGGGTCACAACGAAGGCGACGAGCCTTCGCTCACCCAGCCGAAGATGTACAAGCTGATCAAGGAGCACCGCTCCGTTCGCAAGATCTACACGGAGACGCTGCTGCGCAAAGGGGACATCGATCCGAAAGAGGCGGAGCAGTGGCTGGACGCGTTTCAGTCGAAACTGCAGGAAGCGTTCGAGCGCACCAAGGAGCAGACACCGCCTCCCGCGAGAAAAGACCCTCTCTACACCGACGAAGAGATCACCGGATTTCAGAAGGAGCCGTCGCCCGACACGTCGATCCCGCGCGAGCAGGTGGAGAAGGTCGGCCGCGCGCTGACGGCGACACCGGAGAACTTCACGGCGCACCCGAAACTCAAACCCGTTCTCGCCCGGCGCCAGGCCATGGCCGAAGGAAAGGAGCCGATGGACTGGGGCTTCGGCGAGATGATGGCGTTTGGATCGCTGATCCTCGACGGCTACCGCGTGCGCCTTTCCGGTCAGGACAGCGGGCGAGGCACGTTCTCCCATCGACACGCCATCCTGTTCGATTACGTCAGCGGGCAAGGCTACGTTCCGCTGAACGTGCTGGCATCGGACACCACCGCGAATGAGCCGTTCTCGGTCTACGACTCGCTCCTCTCCGAGTACGGAGTCCTCGGATTCGAATACGGGTACTCCGTCGCCGACCCCGACTCCCTGGTGATGTGGGAGGCGCAGTTCGGCGATTTCATGAACGGCGCGCAGATCGTCATCGATCAGTTCATCTCCAGCGCCGAAGAGAAGTGGGGCCAGCACAGCGGCCTGACGATGCTGTTGCCGCACGGATACGAAGGCCAGGGACCCGAGCATTCGAGCGCCCGGCTCGAGCGGTTCCTCACGCTCTGCGCCGAAGGCAACATGCAGGTGATCTATCCGACGACGCCGGCGCAGTACTTCCACGCTCTGCGGCGGCAGATGAAGAACAACCCGCGCAAGGCGCTGATCGTGATGACGCCGAAGTCGCTGCTGCGGCATCCGATGGCAATCTCCAGGATCGACGATCTGACCAGCGGCCGCTTCGAACCGGTCCTGCTCGATGGAGCCCCGGCTTCAGCCGGAGACGTCAAGCGAATCGTCGTCACCTCCGGCAAGGTCTACTACGACCTGAAGACCGGGCGCGACAAGGCAAACGCGAACGTGCCGATCATCCGGCTCGAGCAGTTCTATCCGTTCCCGCAGCCGATGATCGCCGGCGCGCTCAAGCAGTTCCCGAACGCAACGGAAGTCGTATGGGTGCAGGAAGAACCGCGCAACATGGGCGCCTGGCCGTTCCTGCACGAGCGCCTGTTGAGTTTGCTGACGAGCGGCCAAGAACTGCGTTACGCCGGACGGCCCATCTCTGCGGCGCCGGCCACCGGATCACACCACCGTCACGAGGACCAGCAGCACGCGCTCGTGGAGTCGGCGATCAAGTAGGTGTCCGCTTCGGCAGCTCGTCGCTGGGCGGCTTCCTCTCGTCGCTCTTTTCCTCGTCCGCCTTGGTCTCGTCGTCGATCACCTTGATGAGTGCCGCATCCGGTGACGCGATAGGAACGGGCGTTTCCAGCCCTGCCTGTTTCTCGGCGATGTGCCGGGCGGTGTCAACGAGCGCGTCGGCCACCGATTTCACATCGAACGGTTTCCTGATGACGCGGCGGACGAGCGTGTCGTCGATCTTCGCCACGTCTCCGTTCGTCAACGCGGTGGCGACGATGATCACCGGCCGCGGATCGAGCAAACTGATCTTCTGCACGAGGTCGTAGCCGGAGAGACGCGGCATCATCAGATCGATGATGGCGATGGCGTACTGCCTCTTCTCCATCTTCTCGAGCGCTTCGACGCCGTCTCTTGCGGTATCCACGTCGAATCCCGCGCGCACGGCCACACGCTCGAGCAGCCTCCTGATCGGCGGATCATCATCCACAATGAGGAGCGACACCTTTTTCGTCGTATTCACCGCGGGAAATTCGTTGCAAGCGGCGTGCACCGCGGGGGCGGCCGTAAGCGGCTGGACTTCAACCGCTTACGGCCGCACGTGGATCAAAAACGCATGTTGACGCGCGAGTACACGAAGCGTCCGTTCATGCCGAACGGCGAATTGCCGGGGTAGGCGAACACGCCGGCGCTGCCGACCTGGGCGGAGCCGGACGGAATCCCCGCCTTGAGGTTCTTGTCGGGGAACGTGTCGAACAGATTCTCCGCGCCAACACCGAACGTGTAACGGCCCCACTGATACGAGAAATCGAGATCAGCGAGCCATTTCGCGGTGTAGATCTGATCGTCGAGGGGGCTGATCGTCGCGCTGCAGAAGTCGCCGTACCGCGCCTGCCGCATCGTCACGTTAAACGGACCCTGGCTGTAGCTCTGCAGCAGACGAATGTTGTCTTTCGGCTGACCGCATTCCGTACGGCGCTGCTCGCCGCGGTCGAAGAGCACGGCGCCGAGCCCGGTGAGCTGCGGCGGTGTGTCCGCGATCCTGACGATGTCCGTCTTGTTGTTGGTGTACGCCGCCGACAGATCGAGGCGGCCGCTGAACAGCGGGTGCTGATGATTCAGGACGAGATCGTAGCCATTGGTGCGCGTGTCGATCGCGTTCGTGAAGAAGCGCGCGCCGCTTGCGCCGAACGGCGCCAGGAGCGGCTGCACCTGCGCCTGGTTGAAGTTACCCGATAACACGATGCGATGCTTGATATCGATGTGGAAGTAGTCGGCGGTGAACTCCAGGTCCTGCATCGGCTGAAGCACGAACCCGCCGCTGTAATTGCGCGACGTCTCCGGACGCAGGGGCTGCGCACCGAGCGCCACGGAAATCGGGCTGCTCACCGGCGCGGTCCACACTTCGAATGGCTCGACGTTTCCGGTGGCCGGATTGCGGATGAAGTTCGTGGCCACGCTCGAGAACCACGATTGGCCGAGGGCGGGAGCGCGGAAGCCGGTGCTGGCCGCAGCGCGGAAGATCAGCGGCTGGATCGGCGAGTACCTCAGGGTCAGCTTGCCGTTCGTCGTACTGCCGAAGTCGCTGAAGTTCTCATAACGGCCTGCAACGCCGACGCGCAACTTCTGCAGGACGTCTCCTTCGATATCGGCGTAAAGCGCTTTGCTGTTGCGCGATGCATTCACTTCATTCGACGGACGGAAACCGGGGAACACCTGTGCGCCGGGGCCGGCGCGACCCGTACCGAACTGGTTGAGCGATCCGCCGTCGATGTACGAGTTGGGCTCTCCCGCCGTCACATCGTAGCCCTCGTTGCGGTACTCCGCTCCGGCCGCAACGTTCAACGGGCCGGCGAGGCCGACGTTGAATGCGCGGGAGAGGTCGAGATTCGTCGTGTACAGGCGGTCGGCAAGCGAGCCGGCGTAGAACGACGTCTGGTTGTTGGTCGGTCCGAGCGAAGAATTGAGCGAGTGCCGCACGTAGAAATCGAACTTGTTGTGGCCGTATCCGGTATCGAGGTCGTAATACCAGCCGGCCAGTTCGCCGCGGATGCCGCCGTTCAGCGATTCATCGGAGATGCGCGGCTCGATCAGCGGAAGGAATCCGAGGGGGTAGATCTGCGGCCAGTTGTTGGCGTCCAGGCCGCGGCGGTAGTTGCCGCCATGCGATCCGTGGCGCAGATTGTAGTTCGCAAATCCGTAAACGACCTGCTTTCCGTCGTCGGTCACCGGAAGGTTGAGGTTGAAGAGCGACATGAGATCGCGTTCGTATGCGTCGCCCCAGTGCGTGTTCGGCTGCGCCACGGCGTTGTTCTTGGCATCGCCGGTCTTCACCTGGTCGCGCGGATCGGGAAGAGCGCGATTCGTCTCGTAGCGATCGCGGTATTCGACGACGCCGAACAGCGCGCCACGCCCGAGTTTCCATCCGCCGCTGAGATTCGTGTCGAGCATCTGGCCGTCGGAGTGTGTCGTCGTACCGCCTTTCACCTCGAGCTTCAGCGGCTGGGCATCCGACTTCAGCACGATGTTGAGCACGCCGGCGATGGCGTCCGATCCGTACTGCGCGGCCGCGCCGTCGCGGAGAATCTCGACGCTGTCGATCGCCGCTGCCGGAATGGTGTTGAGGTCGACGCCGCTCGATCCGCGTCCGACCGTCCCGTTCACGTTCACGAGCGCGCTCACGTGCTGGCGCTTGCCGTTGACCATGACCAGCACCTGATCGGGTCCAAGGCCGCGCAGGGTTGCCGGGCGGACGGAATCGGTGCCGTCGGAGATCGACGGCCGCGGGAAGTTGAATGACGGCGCGACTTTCTCGAGGATCTGGCTCGTTTCGGTCGACGGCGTGGACTCAATCTGCTGCCGGGGGATGATGTCGACCGGCACGGCCTTCTCCGCTTCGGCGTTGATGGCGCGAGAGCCGACGGTGATCTCCTGACCGAATGCCACGTGCAGAGTGAAATCACGCGTGAGCTCGCCGCCGCTCGCCGTGAGCGTGGCGGTGCGAGTCTTGAAGCCTTGCAGCGTCACCGAAAGCTTCACACTCTGCCCGGCCGGCACGACCAACTCGTAATGGCCGGAAGCATCGGTAACCGTACTGAGATTCAGCGAATCAATGGATACGGTCGCGCCGGGGAGGGGCGAGCCGTCCGCGGCAATCGTCACACGGCCGCGGATCGTGGTGGACTGGGCAAAGAGAGGGATTGCACACAGGGCAATCGCCAGGAATACGAGAGACAGTTTCCGCATGGGCGCTCCTTGAGTACCAGAGTTTTTGGTTTGCGCACTATGCGCCCGGCGCGGCGGCGCGGTCAACGAAGTAGACAGTTGAGAAACAAGGTGTTTAACGGACGTTCACTGGCCGCGTGAGCAGGTCGCGATGCCACGAGAGCTCCGCGCGCCTCTCCCACCCGCCGTTGCGGATCTGGCCGAGGGTCTCGGCCGTCGTGTCGAACACGATCGTGTGCGCGTCGCCTTTTTCGCGGAACTCGCCGCGCGTCATGGAGTCGGCGCGGCCGTCACCGTGCCGGAAGAAGATCCTGTTGGCGTCGAGTATCCTGACGCCGAGCTCCTGCTCCAGCTGACGAAGCGTTCCGAACAGCCGGTCGATCGAGCAACCGGAACGTTCGGAGCGGCTGTCGGCCGCGATGACGAGGAATGTGCCCTCGATGACGTCGCGTCCCGAGTCGATCGGGTTGCCATGTGCCGCCCACTGATCGAGGAATGCGTCCACCCGCTGCACCAGCTTCGCCTCCTTCGGTTCGTCGAGGGAGGGGTTGATCCCGAAGATCCACGTATACGCGTCGTCGGAGAGTTGTTTCAGGTCTCGTCTTGGCATGATCGTTCTCTAAGCTAAGATCGCGCCGTGAGCTTCGCACGTCTGGTCAACCGACTCAAGGTGGGGCTGGCCACGCCCCAGCGTGAGGAGCAGCCTGATCGGTTGCGTCTGGCAACAGCGGCGGTGCTGCTCGAGATCGGCTACGCGGACGGGAAGTTCGATCCGGCCGAGGGAGAGGATCTGACGTCGTACCTGCAGCGCGCGTTCCACCTCGGCCCGGACGACGCCCGCGCGCTCATCGATGCGGCGGCGGAGATCCGCAGCCGGACCATCGATCACTTTGCACTCACGAACTTCATCCGCAAGAACGCGCCACTCAACGAGCGAATCGAGATCGTCAAGACGATGTGGCGGATGGTTTACGCCGACGGCAAGCTCACCGACTACGAGAACTACCTCGTCCGCAAGCTCGCCGATCTCCTGGGTCTCGAACATCACGTCATGATCGACGCCAAGGTCGCCGTTCTGCGCGACCTCGGATTGGCGGCGCAGTGACCGAATCACACGACATCGCCATCATCGGCGCGGGACCGATCGGAATCGAGCTGGCCATCGCCCTGAAAAAAGCCGGTGCCGATTACGTGCAGATCGATGCCGGCCAGATCGGTTCGACGATCGAGTGGTATCCGATCGACATGCTGTTCCACTCCAGCTCGGACAAGCTGGCGCTGGCCGGCGTCCCCATCCAGACCTCCACCCAGCAGAAGATCACACGCGAGGAGTACCTCGCCTATCTGCGCTCGCTGGCGATCCAGTTCGAGCTCGACGTCCACACTTACGAGCGCGTGGAACGGATCCAACGCATGCCCGGCGGATCGTTCGAGCTGGAAACACACACGATTCACGGAACGAAGAAGCAATACCGCGCCGATCACGTCGTGCTCGCAATCGGTGCGATGCATGCGGCGCGTACGCTGGAGATTCCCGGCGAGGACCTGCCACACGTCAGCCATTTCTTCCACGATCCGCACAAGTACTTCGGCAAGAAGCTGCTGGTCATCGGCGGCCGCAACTCCGCCGTTGAAGCGGCGGTGCGCTGTCATCGCGCGGGAGCGCACGTCACGATCAGCTACCGGCAAAGCGATTTCGATCCGAAAGTCGTGAAATTCTGGCTGCTGCCGGAAGTGCGGGCGCTCATCCGCGACGGGCTGGTGAGATTTCTGCCGAACACGACACCGGTCGAAATCCGCCGCGGCTCGGTGGTGATCGACCCGATCGGCGAAATTCCCGCCGACTTCGTTCTGCTGATGACGGGGTACCGCCAGGACACCTCGCTTTTCGACATGCTCGGCGTGGAAGTGCGAGGGCCGGCCCGCGAGCCGGTGCACGATCCGCAGACGATGGAGACGAACGTTCCCGGCGTGTACATCGCCGGAACGGCAATCGCCGGAACGCCGCCGAGAAAAGTGAGCGTGATCGTCGAGACGTGCCACGTCCATGTGCCAAGGATCGTTCAGGCGATCACCGGAAAGCCCGCGGTGCCGGTCGCGCCAGGCGCAGAAGACGACTAGTGAACCTCTGCGCAAGCCGTTGTTCACGTCATCCTGAGCCGCGAAGACGGCGAAGGATCTCGAAATGGCACGCGTTTTCGCATCCTGAGATCCTTCGTCGCGCTTCGCCGACTCAGGATGACGTGAACATCCAGGTGCAGATGGCCACGGCCACGAGGGCGGCCACGACGATCGCCGGCGATCGCCGCGCTCGCGGCCGGTGCAATCATTGCCCTCCTGACCAGGAACGGACGACGCGCGCCGGCATGACGGCTGGGGAATCCCTGCGCAAGTCGTTGTTCACGTCATCCTGAGCCGCGAAGACGGCGAAGGATCTCGAAATGGCCGGCGTTTTCGCATCCTGAGATCCTTCGTCGCGCTTTGCCGACTCAGGATGACGTGAACATCCAAGGGCAGAGCTTCGCCGACTCAGGATGACGACTTGTTCGAAGGTTCCTTCGCTCGCGTCGGCGGTTCTCGGGCCGGATATGGAGCTGTGGACGCGCGATCGCCGGCTGGCAAGGATCGCCTCGGAGATCGAGATCGCGTTCAGGGGTGACGCTCACCGCGTCCACGTCCCGTTCAGCATCCGCACCGGGCCGCGCGCGCGTCGTGCAGCTTCTCCACCGTGACTTTGAACTGCGCGTCGGTGGATGCGCAACTTCAGATCCTTCCCCTTCGCTGGCCGTTGCGCCGCGACAGCCGTAGCTCTCTCGGGCGTCGTGGTCGAGGTTCAGGGAACGATACCGGTGAAACGAGGCCGTTTGTTACCGGCTCGTGGGGGGTCTTCGCGGCTCGAGATGACGGTCAACGCGTCCCCAACGCATTCGCGAGTCACCTGCGTTTGCATTCGCGATCCGATCCGCCAGAATGCCGGCACGCATGAGCTCCGCCGATTCCAGCCGGTTCCTTTTGCAGGTCGCCGTGCTTCTGGCGGTCGGACTGCTCTTTGGACACGCGATGCGGCGGTTTCGACTGCCGGCGGTCGTGGGAGAGCTTCTCGGCGGCGTCTTTCTCGGGCCCACTCTTCTCGGTCGTGCGTTTCCCTCCGCGGAGGCGTGGCTCTTTCCGAAGTCGGGTCCGGTGGCGATCGCGCGCCAGGGCGTGATGCAGCTGGCGGTGCTGGCATTCCTCTTTGTGGCCGGGCTGGAGGTCAATCTGCGACAGGTCCGGCAGAAGCGCTGGACGGTGCTGTCGACCAGCCTGTGGGGAATCGCTCTCCCTTTCGCATGCGGTTTTCTCGTCGTGAATTGGGCACCGAGCTTCTGGCGGCAGCCGATTCCGCCGCATCAACTGGCCCTGTTCATGGGAGCGGCTCTTTCCATTACGGCGCTGCCGGTGATCGCGCGCATCCTGCTCGACCTGGAGATGGAGCGGACGCCCTTCGCCTCGATCGTTCTGGCGGCGGCCAGCCTCGATGACATCGCCGGCTGGACGCTGTTTGCCACGATCCTCAGCACAGTCTCATCGGAACGACGCCTGCTGAACCGCTGGACCACGATTGCTGTCGTTCTGCTGTTGACAGCGTTCGTGGTCACAGTCGGACGGAAAGCCATCGAGCGAATCCGGCCGGCCGTGCGGCTGCGCAGCAAGAATCCCGGCACGCTCATCGCCGGCGCGGGCGTGCTGACGATCCTTCTCGCCGCGGTGCTGGAGATGCTCGGCGTGCACGCGCTGTTCGGCGCATTTCTGGCCGGGCTGGCGATGTCGACCGGCCTCGATGTGCGGGAGCCGGAACACGAGATCGCGCATCAGTTCGCGCTCGGAGTGCTCGCTCCGATCTACTTCGTCTCCATCGGCCTTCAGGCGGACTTCCTGGCAAGCTTCGACCTGTTCCTGGTGATGACGGTCCTCGGAATCGCCTGCCTCGGGAAGATCATCGGCGCTACGGCAGGGGCGTGGATCGGCCGGCTGCCGCCGCGCGAGGCACTGGCTGTCGGCTTTGCGATGAACGCGCGAGGAGCCGTGGAAATCGTGCTGGCATCGTTGGCGCTGCAAGCGCGTCTGATCGATGAGCGACTCTTCGTGGCGCTCGTCTTCATGGCCCTGATCACATCGCTCATGAGCGGTCCGGCGATCCGCGCACTCGTCAGCGCGCCAGCGGATGTCGCGCCGGTGACAGCCTCGTCATCCTGAGTTGCGAAGACAGCGAAGGATCTCAAAATTGGGACGACGCTATCGGACGCCAACATGCCGTCGTCACGAGAAGCGATTCGGGTCGCAGCTGACCGGTGCATCAGCGATCGCCGGCCTGTCTTTGTCGATTGGCTGTATCGAGAAATAGGTCGCGTAACCGCGCGCTCTACGACGAGTGGATTCTCTTGACCTCCAGGAACGACCGAGGGAGCCTCGGAGCCGTTGAGTGCGAGTCCAAGGTCTTCGATGACTGACGTGCCTGAGGATCTCCTCGATGCGCTGACGCGCTTCCACCGAGAAGTCGTTCTTCCTGACATTGAGCGCGTTGTCTCTGAGCCGCTCAACTCGCGGATTTCCTCGCTACGCGACGAGATGCTCTCGAATTTCGAGGCGATCGACAAACGATTCGACCGGCTGGAAGCGAATATCAGTCGTTGAAGGCAGCGGTCCAGCGGATCGAGGCAAGACTTGCAGCACTCGAACAGAAAATCGATCGGCTGGCTCTGCGATCGGAGCTCCTGGACCTGAAACAGCGGGTCGCTGCGCTCGAGCAGCGCATCGCGGAAATCGAAACCGATCTCGGGTGATCGGCGCAAGTGCCCCGCCCGGATTCCTCGCGCTCCGCGGCGCTCGGAATGACAGCGGGCGCGGCGCTCGGAATGACAATGATCGGCGGCGCCTACTTCAACGTGATCTTCTCCACGACCGGCCCGCACGAGCCGATCTTCGCCGTCACGCGCATGCTGCTTCCCGCTTTCAGCGCCAGCAGCGACAGCGGAACGCGCGACCGCAGCACGCCGTTGTCGTTCTCGGCGCGCGGGATGTCGTCGCCCAGCTCGGATAGATCGACGTCGTCGCTCCCTTTCTTGACGCTCACGCCGAGAACGTTCGCGTACACCTGCTTCTCGCGCTCTTCGCCTTTCGAGTTCACGTAGCGCAGCACCACGGACGTGCCGTACTGGTCGTACTCCACCGTGTAGTCGGCGCCCTCCGCCTCGTTTTCGAACATCTCCGCCTTGCGCCCCGTCTTCACATTCGAGTCGGTGTCGAGGTAGTACGCCGCCGTGAAGCTCCCCGGGTACGTGTACTTCTTCGCTGTCTCGGCGCGATTCGTGTTGCCGCCGCCCAAGTAGTACGACAGCGGATGCGGATACGTGGTGGTGAAGACGAGCGCCTTGCCGTCGACGGCGAGATTCGACTCCACCGCTCCGCCGAGGGGCGGGCAGGGGACGGAGATCGTCCTGCCGCCTTTCGGGCGCGGCCTGTCCCACGTCCCGCCGAGGAGGGCCACGACTTCGGTTTGCTTCTGCGAGGTGGCGTGTTCGAGAGCGGTCTTCCCCTCCTTGTCCTTGATCGACGGATTCGCGCCGGCGCGCAAAAGCTCCATGGCGATCTGGGCGTCGCCGTTCCACGATGCGATCGCCAACGGAGTGAGGCCATCGTCGGGTGAAGGCTCGTCGATCGCGGGATTGTTGGCGAGCGCGATGCGCACCGCCTGGAGATCGCGTCCGGCTGCCGCGTGGGTGAGACCGGACGCGCCGTCGGGCCAGCTCGCCGGCCACTTCGCGCCTCCCTTCATCAGCTTCTCGGCGATGCCCCCACGGCCGCTCCCGATGGCCATCATCAGCGCGCTGTATTTGTCGTTGGCGACGGCGTTCACGTTCGCCTTCGCCGCGACCAGTTTGTCCAGCGCCGACCAGTTGCCGTTCATCACCGCGTAGTGGACGGCGGTCCAGCCGTCCTTGTCCTTGGCCTCGATCTTCGCGCGGGCGGCGATGAGGGCCTCGAGGATCTCGCCATGATCGGTTGCCGCGGCGGCCATGAGCGGTGTCGCGCCGTCGGCGTCGGCAGCGTCGAAATTCGCCTTGGCCTTGACGAACGCCGCCATGACGCGCTTCTCGCGTCCGAAGAGTGTCTTCGTCGAGACGGTGACGAGTGCGGGCGTCTTGTTCTCGCTGCGCGCGTTCGGATCGGCGCCGGCTGCCAGCGCGGCGACGATCTTGTCGCCGTCACCGTCGGCAGCCGCGGCGAGCAGTCGCTTCGTGGCCTCGCTGTTCGACGCGGCGATGCCCAGCACGAATGCCAAGAGACAAACAACGACCCGGCGGATCATGGCGTCCTCCCATCGACGACTTCTTGGATGGCCGGCATTGTAGTCTGCCGGCGCCGGCCGGCAGAGATCACGCGTTCTCGCGTTCGATCTGCATTGCGCACGCGACGATCGCCTTTGCCCATTCCGGCGTATTGGCGATCTCCTCGATCCTGGGAGCGATGATTCTGTTGTGGCGAACGTGTAAGAGGAGAACCGGTTCGGGAATGAGCCCCCTCTTGGCATTTGCGTCCTGGCTGTTATCGAACACCCTCAGCTCACTGAGGAAAGGCATGAGCGCGACGAGATTTCGCCTCGAGGTATCCCACCGCTCTCGGATTCGCGCTTCCGGGATGTCGTGACCACCTCGGCTGACGCGCTCGCGTACGCGATCGATGTGCTGATCTGCGCTGGACAGGCCGACAAACCAGACGATGACGTCGAGTCCCGATTTCGACGCGCGAGCCAGGAGGCCGGGGATCGTGCGCCCGCCGAGAGTTGTCTCGAACGCGTAGTTCGATCGCCATTCGATCGCCTCTTCCAATCGCCGCTTCCCTTCAGCCCAAGCCAGGGAGTTGGCTTCTTCGATCGGGCAGCCGATGGCATCGCGAATCCGGGCCGCCGCTTCGTCGGCGTTGAAATACTGGAGTCCCATTTCGCGAAGATAGGCACCGCCGATCGAGCTCTTGCCGGCGCCGTTCACGCCGGCCAGGACGAAGACGACCGCTGTTTCGGACTTGCCGCCAGGCATCACCGGCCGTGTCGGGAGCGGCGGGCGTTCGCCGCCTGTGCCAGTTGCGCCGGCGTCGCGGCGAAAGCCTTACGAAGCTTCGATGCCGCGCCACGCGAACGCAGCACTTCCAGCTCGCGATCGAACTCTCCGCGGAGCGTCGCCAGCGGATCCTTCGCCATTGCCTGGGCCGTCAGATTCGCATATCGATCCATGGAGAGCACGACGACCTCCGGCCGCTCGAAATTCGTGACGACCACTTCGCCGTACTCCTTCGCCTCCGCAACGATGTCGCGCCAGCGGGCCTTCACATCCGAGGCCGAACGCGTGCGGCCGTCGGTCTGCCTTGACGATGACTTGGCCATGTCTGGTCTCCTTGTTGTTCCAACTGTGGACAAGTTTCCCATATTTCCCATATTTCCCATAGGGCGTCGGAACCATGGCACACCTTCGTCGTAGAGAGGCCGGCCGGATGCCGTAGAACATGACGGACACAGTCACTTGCACTCGGTGAAGTGCGCTGCGCGCCGGTGCTCCTGGCGGATGCTTCCGGTGCCGGTCGACGTGAAGAAGTCTTCGCTCTCCAGCCATGTCGGGCGATTGGTCTTTTCGATCGGGCCGGACTTGCCGTCGCTCTGCAGGACGTACACGGTATCGGTCGGCTTCATCCCGGAGAGGACGCTCACCAGTCGCGATCCGGCGCCGGAGAAGGTCCAGATCAGAACCGGCTCCGTTTCGCTGTTGGCCGGAGTGATCGAGAACGCGTTCCCCTTCCCGAGGCTGACGTCGATCTTGTTGTAGGTGCCGTTGCGCAGCTCGTCGATGTGTTGATTCAGCGCGGCGTTCACCTCGTTCTCGACCAGTTGCCGCGCGCTCTCATCCTTGAAGTGAACGGTCGGCGCGGCGCGCTTCAGCAGGTCCGGCTGCAGGCTTGGTGAGAACTGCACCGCGTACCACTGCCTCCGATCGAGCGGCGTATAGCTCAGGTACAGCCCGCCCGTGCCGAAGCAGACATTCGTGCCGCGACCCTCGAACTTCATCCACTCTGCATGTGCGCGGTCGCTGCGCTCGCTCGCGAATGCGCCCGCGATGAAGAGGAAAAAGGCGGTCATGACGAACAGACGTCGCATTTGGGTCTCCGGTCTGTTGTGATTCGCGGAGTATAGCGAATGCCCAACATTCAGTTCTCCTGAAGCATGAACGCAGCGAAAGAGCGCATCGGCGACCTGCGCCATCCGTATTGCGGCGACGTTCTGCCCGCGGTAGTGTCTTCGACGGGATCGCAGATGGGAACGAGCGCTGCATTCATTTGGTGCGAAGCGAGGTGAAGAGGATGCCAAAGAAACTCTCGAGTGAGCAGGTGATCTCTCGACTCAAACACATCCCGGGATGGAACGTCGTCCGAGGGAAACTCCGGCGCACGTTCAAGTTTCCGGACTTCGTCAAGGCGTTCGGATTCATGGCCGGCGTCGCGCTCGTCGCTGAAAAGATGAACCACCACCCGGAGTGGCTCAACGTTTACAACACGGTCCGCGTCGACCTGACAACCCATGACGCCGGCGGGATCAGCGCGTCCGACTTTTCTCTGGCCCGGCGCATGAACGAGCTCGCGGGCAAGTCATGACCCTGGAACGTGAGCTCGCGCTGCTGCTGGTTCTCCCGATTCCGATTGCGTCCATCGCCTGGACCGTGACGCACGAAGAACTGTTTCGCGAGCCGCGCGACTGGTGCACCGCGAAAAGCAAATCGTCCCGGAGCATCTTCGCGCGCAAGTTCTTCTACGTGTTCACCTGTGAGTATTGCTTCAGCCACTACGTCACGGCCCTCTTTCTGTTCATCACCCGTTACAAGCTGCTGTTCGATGACTGGCGAGGCTATCTCGTCGCAGGTTTCTCCCTGGTGTGGCTGGCCAACGTCTACATGAGCTTTTTCGGCAGGTTGCGCCTGGAGATTCGAGAAGATCGACTGGACATCGCCGCCGCGGAGTCGAAAGCCGCGGACGGACCGAAAGAAGACAAAGTGTGACCACGTCATCCTGAGCCGCGGAGACGGCGAACGATCTCAAAATGCGCAACTTGAGATCCTTCGCCGTCTTCGCGGCTCAGGATGACGAGACCAACGACTTGCGCGGAGCTTCCCCAGTTCGCCAAGCGTTCCAGCCAGGGAACCTGAACGCAACTCGTCATCCTGAGTCGGCGAAGCGCGACGAAGGATCTTAGGATGCGAAAACGCCTGCCATTTCGAGATCCTTCGCCGTCTTCGCGGCTCAGGATGAAGTGAACAACGACTTGTGCAGAGCTTCCCTGAGGAGGCGATAATCGGCCCCACCAGTGACCGACGATCCGAGCCAGCCACACGGGACGGAGGTGAAACCTCCCTCGTCGCCCGCGCCGTTGCGCCGCGACAGCCGCTTCACACCGGGAGCGATGCTGGCCGGCCGCTTCCGCATCATCGCCTTGCTCGGAAGGGGCGGAATGGGCGAGGTCTATCGCGCCGAGGATATGAAGCTGGGGCAGCAGGTGGCGCTCAAGTTCCTGCCGGTGAGCTTCGCCGGCGACGCCGCCAAGCTGGCCGGCCTCTACGACGAAGTCCGCCTCGGACGCCAGGTGTCGCATCCGAATGTCTGCCGCATCTACGACGTCATGGAGTTCGAAGGGCATCACTTCATCTCCATGGAGTACATCGACGGCGAGGATCTGGCGTCGCTGCTGCGTCGCATCGGCAAGCTTCCGCCGGCGAAGGCGCTCGACATCGCGCGCGACCTCTGCGCCGGACTGGCCGCCGCGCACGGGCTGGGGATCATCCATCGCGATCTCAAGCCCGCCAACGTCATGATCGATGGGCGAGGAACGGCACGCATGACCGACTTCGGTCTGGCGGCCGTCGCCGAGGATGCGGCCACACGCAGTGAGATCGCCGGCACTCCCGCGTACATGGCACCGGAGCAGCTCTCCGGCGGCCAGGTGACGGCGCAGACCGATCTCTATGCGCTCGGACTGATCCTCTATGAGATGTTCACCGGCAAGCGTCTGTTCGAGGCCAAGAGCCTCGCCGAGATCATCGCCCAGCATCAGAGCACCAGCTCGCAGAGCCTGTCTCGCGAGATGAAAGAGATCGATCCGGCGGTGCAGCGCGTCGTCCTCCGCTGTCTCGAAGAGCGGGCGGAATCGCGGCCGCCCTCGATTCACGCGGTCATCGCTGCTCTTCCGGGAGGCGATCCGCTGCAGGCAGCTATCGACGCCGGCGAGACGCCGTCGCCGGAGATGGTTGCCGCGGCGGGGGAGAGCGGTGAACTGCGCCCGGCCATCGGATGGGCGCTGCTGGTGGCGGTGATCGTTCTCATCCTCATCGGTGCCATGCTCAATCGCACGGCCATGCTCTTTGGGCGTGTCGCTCTGCCGAAGAAGCCGGACGTGCTGGCCGATCGGGCACGAGAGATCCTGGCGAGCGCCGGTTACACGCAGCCGCCCGCCGCCGTCGCCTACAACCTCGGCTGGAACAATGATTACTTCGAGTCGGCCCGGGTGCGGCGCGACAACCTCGATGCCGTCCGTCCGTCGCCGGTCGTCTTCTACTATCGCGAGAGCCCGCGCGAGCTCTTTGCGGAACAAAGCGAGCGGCGTGTGACTCCATACGATCCGCCGCCGACCGTCTCACGCATGGCCAGCGTCGAGATCGATCCTTCCGGCCGGCTCATTCGATTCGTGGTCGTGCCGCCGGAACTGGAGGAGGAGCCGGCGAAACAGGCGGCAGTCGACTGGTCGCGCTTCATCGCCGAGGCAGGGATCGATCCGGCGACGCTGCGGCCCGTCCGGCCGAAGTGGAGAGTGCCGGTCGACTCCGATGAGAAAGTGGCGTGGGAAGCGCGCTATCCGGAGCAACGCGACGTGGCCGTGCGCGTCGAAGCGGCCAGCCATCATGGCCGGCCGGTGTGGTTCGCGGTCATCCCGCCGTGGCAAAAGGCCGACCGAACGACATCCATCGGCGCGCCGACGGTCTGGCGAGCAGGCCAGGCGGCGTTCGCCGTCATCGGGTTCGTCGTCCTGTGGGGCGCGCTGTTCCTGGCGCGGCGGAATCTCCGTCGCTCGCGCGGAGATCGGAAAGGGGCGTTCCGCCTGGCGCTGTTCGTCATCGTGCTGGTCTTCCTCACCAGGTCGTTTCGCGTCGATCACGTCTGGGACATCACCGACGAGAAGGACATCTTCGGGCAACTGGCCAGCGAGGCGATCGTCACGGGAGTCATGGTCTGGCTGGTCTACATCGCACTCGAGCCGTACTTCC
The DNA here is from genome assembly GCA_035468985.1 of Thermoanaerobaculia bacterium. Lineage (GTDB taxonomy): Bacteria > Acidobacteriota > Thermoanaerobaculia > Gp7-AA8 > Gp7-AA8 > DASVHS01. The sequence continues at coordinate 15,270 of DATISF010000055.1, read as the reverse complement.
GCCGGCGCTGGCCGCGGCTGTTGATCGCCTGGACGCGCCTGCTGGCCGGACGTTTCCGCGACCCGATGATCGGACGCGACGCGCTGATCGGCGCGGTCGCCGGCTGCGCATGCGCGGTCATGACAAAACTGGCCATCGTGGCGCCGGCCTGGATCGGGAAACCGCCGCTGCCGCCGGTCCGGACGTACTTCACCGCTTTGACCGAGCTGCGGCATGTGGTCTTTCTGCTGCTCAACAACCTGCAGTCCGCTCTCGGCCTGGCCATCATCGCCGCCTTTCTCTTTCTGCTCCTGTACATCATCACGCGCAGCACGATCGCGGCGGCGGTACTGCTCGCCGGTTTCTTCCTGCTTGTGAGTGTGACGCAGTTTTCGGGCCTCCAGATGGCGGTCGAAGCTGCTTTGGCGGTGGTGACCGTGCTGGTCTTTCGCCGCAACGGACTTCTGGCACTGGCGGCCTTGCTGTTGTTTCAGCTCATTCTCTCGGCCGCGCCGATGACCCTCGACACCTCGGCCTGGTATTTCGGCCGCTCCTTCGTGATCATGGCGTTGATGACGGCGATCGCCGCGTATGCGTTCTGGATCTCGCTGGCGGCGCAGCCGATCTTCGATCTGAGATTGCTCGAGGAGGAGTGAGGGAAATGCGCCGGCCTGGTTGGCCGGCGCGCTTTCTTACCTCGCCATTGGAGCGACTGGGTACATCACCGGCCGCGCGGTCAAGGTCGACCACACTCCGTCTTTCTTCTGCACGAGGCGCAGGATGTGGACCTTCATCACCGGTGCGCTGCTTCCGTCCGGATTGGTGATTCCGCTGATCTCGGTATCCGATTCCGCAACCGCGAGATCGCGTTCGATGAAGCGGATCGACAGGGTGCCCGGCGTGTACGTCGATGTTTTGAACGCGGTGGCATGTTCGTCCTGAAGGAGCTTCTCGATCTCGACACGCCCTTTGGCGACGCGGCCGGCCGGGTTGATGAGGTCTCCGTCTTTGGCCCATGAGGCTGCCATGGCCTTCGTGTCATGACGGTTCCATGCCGCCGCGAATGCCTGGTCGGTGGCGCGGATCGCGGCGTCACTCGATTCTTTGGCGAAGAGTGGTGTTGAGAGGAGTGCGAATGAGAGAACAACCATCAAAAGTCGTTTCATGTGCGCTTTCTTGCCTTCCGACGGGGAGGGCCGTTGAGGTTGGTGAGGGCAGAGGACGCGGATCAGTCAAGCCGCTGGCGCGGCGTGCTCCGAGGCGGGGCAGGTGCTGATGTTCTCCGTGGTGTTGCCTGATCGCCGTGCAGTTTCGGTGCCGCTGGTCATTTCCTCCTCAGTCCTGAGTCGCTCAGTTCTCGGGGAGGCGCAGCGGCTCGGTGAGGCCCAGCGGCTGAGCTGAGACACGGTCCACCGGCGGTGGAACATGTCGTCGTCTTCACACCGCGGCGTGCGCTCGCTTCGTGCCTGACGGTGATGCCTGAACGAGGATGCCTTCCCGCTCGTAGCGCTTGCGCGCACGGCTCCATCGCGATGACGAAGCGTGGCGTGGGTTGCTTCGACGCACGCCGCGTGATCCACGCGTCCCACGCGGGCACGAAGGCGAGGTGCGCGAGATCCGCGCGGTCGATGATGCGTTTCTTCTGTCCGGCTCTCCCGTCGGACATCAAGACGACGGCCTGAGCTCGCGCACCGCCTTCACCAGATCCGCGGGATCGAATGGCTTGCCGACGTGTCGCTGAAACCCAGCTTCGCGAACGCGCGTTTCGTCATCGGCCCTGACGTATGCGGTAATCGCCACCGCGGGTACGGCGTTGCCCGACTCGCGCACGCGGCGGATCAGCGAATAGCCATCCTCGGTCGGCATGGCCACGTCGCTGACAAGAATGTCCGGCTGCCACTGCCTGAGCGCGTCGAACGCTTCGACGGCACTGCCGCATTCGCGCACTTCCGCCCCCGCGGCCGCGAGTGCGGTCTTCATGAGATGCCGCGCCCCGGAATCGTCATCGACCACCAGCACCCGCGCGCCGTGCAGCCTCGGCTCGTGATGTCCATCCTGCGGCGCCACCGCCGGCGCGATCGCCTGGTTGTGCTGCAGCAGCGGAATCGTCACGACGAACGTCGATCCCCGGTTCGCACCTTCGCTCTCCGCCCGGACCGTTCCGCCGTGCCCCTCGACGAGTGAAGAAACGATCGACAGGCCGATGCCGAGGCCGCCGTGTCTGCGGGACGTCGAGCTGTCCGCCTGACGGAAGCGCTTGAAGACGTGCGGCAAGAACTTCGGATCGATTCCTTCTCCCGTGTCGCGAACCTCGATCTCCGCGTTCGAGCCGCTCTGCCGCAGCACGACCTCGACCGAGCCGCCGCCGGGCGTGAACTTGATCGCGTTCGTGAGGAGATTCCAGACGACCTGCTTGAGACGCGCGGCATCGCCGCGCACGGCCAGGACGGATTCGATGCGCACGCGCAGGTGGATGCCCTTCGCTTCCGCCGCGGGCCGCACCATCTCCACCGCTCCGTCGACGACGACGCCGATGTCCATGGGCTGCATGTCGAAATGCATCTTGCCAGCGGCGACGCGCGAGACGTCGAGAAGCTCGTCGATCAGCTTGATCTGATTGACGACGCTCTCCTCGATCGCGTGCAGCCCGGTCTCGAGCAGCTCCGGATCGCGGCTGCGGCCGAGGAGCTTGAGCCAGCCGTAGCCGGAGGTGAGCGGCGTGCGCAACTCGTGCGACAGCGTGGCCAGAAATTCGTCTTTGGCCTGCTCGGCGAGCTTGCGCTCGGTGATGTCGATGACCGAGCCGATGTAGCCGGCGAGCTCGCCGGACGGGGAGAGGCGCGGACGGCCCGACGCCACCGCCCAGCGGTATCCGCCGTCGGTGCCGCGGACGCGATAGTCGACGGCGAACGGCTCCCGCTTCTCATTGGCGGCGAGGAACGCGTCGCGCACGGCAGCACGGTCGTCGGGGTGAACCGCGTCCATCCACCCCAAGCCGAGGCCTTCGGTGGAGGTCTGGCCCGTGAACTCGTACCACCCCCGCGACAGGAACGTGCAGCTCCCCTCGGCATCCGTGGTCCAGATCATGGCCGGCGCGGTGTCGGCGAACTCGCGGAACCGCGCCTCGCTCCTGCGAAGCGCTTCCTCGGCGAGCTTGCGCTCGGTGATGTCGACGACGGAGCTGAGCACGCACGGCGTTCCGTTGATCTCGACCGCGGCCGAGCCGATGACGCCGATGCGCTCCTCGCCGTTCCTGATCCGGAAACGAGCCTCGATGTCGGGCACGGACTGCCCGGCGCGCAAGTGCGCGAATCGCTCCGCGCGAGCCTGCGGTTCGAGCCAGAGCCCGAGCTCTTCGGGACTGCGTCCGATCGCTTCCTGGCGCGGGTAGCCGGACATGCGCACGAATCCCTCGTTCACTTCGACGAGCCGTCCGGTCTCGAGCGAGGTGATCGTCAGCGCCAGCGGGCTGCGATCAAACGCGGTCGAGAACTTTTCTTCGGACGCCCGCAGCGCGGCCTGGGCGTCGCGCCGGACCCGGCGCAGGCGCACGTGCGACTCGACGCGCGCCAGCAGCTCGCGCGCGCTGAACGGCTTGACGATGTAGTCGTCGGCTCCGGAATCGAGGCCTTCGACTTTTGACTCTTCTCCCGCCCGCGCGGAGAGGAGGATGACGGGCACGTCGCGCGTGGCCTCGCCGGCTCGCAGCTCGCGAAGCAGCTCGAAGCCGTCGAGGCCGGGCATCATCACGTCGGCAAGGACGAGCTCGGGCACGTGCCTTTGCGCGGCCGCCAGTGCCGCTTCACCGTCGGCAACCGCTTCGACTTCGTAAAGCGGCTCCAGGAGGCGGCGGACGTACTCCCGCATGTCGGCGTTGTCGTCGGCAAGAAGAATGCGCCCGGTCATTCCGAGCCGCGAAGACGGCGAGGCATCCGGGCGGGGCCTCGGTTCCCCCCGCCCCGATTCCTCTCCCTCTCCGGCGCTCGGAATGACATGGACGTACGTCTCTTTCCGCGACGCCGTCGACACCAGCGTCCTCTCCGCCCCGATCCGCTCCTGCGGAAGATGCTCCTTCCCGAGCGGAATCGAGACGGTGAACGTGCTCCCGCGCCCCACTTCACTGGCCACGCTCACGGTGCCGCCGTGCCGCTTCACCAGCTCCTGGACGAGCGCCAGTCCGATGCCGCTTCCTTCGAACGTCCGCCCGCGCGCGCCCTTCACGCGGTGAAAGCGCTTGAAGAGATGTGGCAGTTCACCCGCCGCGATGCCGGTGCCGGTGTCGCGGACGGTCAGCTCGACATTCACGCCCTTCTGCCGGAGCGTCACTTCGATCTCGCCGTCGAACGTGAACTTGAACGCGTTGGAGAGGAGATTGAGAACGATCTTCTCCCACAGTTCGCGGTCGACATAGACCGCTTCGGAGATCGGCGGGAGATCGATGATGAAGCGGAGGCCGGCGCGCTCGATCGCGGAGCGGAAGACGCTGGCCAGGTCCGTGGTGAGCGCGGCGAGGTCGGTCGGCTCGTACACCGCTTCGATGCGGTCCGCCTCGATGCGCGAGAAGTCGAGCAGCGTGTTGACGAGCTTGAGCAGGCGCAGCGAGTTGCGATGCGCGACCTCGAGCTGCTCGCGCGTCGTCGGCGGCAGCGTCTGCGCGCCGGCGAGCGCGTCCTCGATCGGCCCGAGCATCAGCGTCAGCGGCGTGCGGAACTCGTGCGAGACGTTCGAGAAGAACGCCGTCTTGGCGCGATCGAGCTCCGCCAGCGCCTCGGCGCGCTTGCGCTCGCTCTCGCGCGCCTTCGCATTCGTGATGGCCGAGGCGATGTGTCCGGCCACCAGCGTGAAGAAGCCGCGGTAGCTGTCGTCGAGGCGGTGATGCGGACTGACGCCGGCCACGAGCCAGCCCGCCGGCTCCTCTTCGCCGGGGACGGTGAGCGGCAGCGTGATCGTGTCGGTCTCTCTGTGGAGGACAGGCTCCCCGCCCGTCCAGATCTTCGCGAAGGGGATGTCGCGAGGATTCGTGGCCAGGATCTCTTCGGCGTTGCTGACGGCCTGCTCGACGGTCTTCGCGTCGCCGGCGCGTGCGGCGAGCTGGCGCAGAGTGTCCAGGCGGCGTTCGCCGACCACGCGCGAGGTCGTCTCGGTGACGGCGGTGAAGATGCCGCCCACTCCGCCGCTCTCGTCGCGGACCGGGCTGTAGGAGAACGTGAAGTACGCCTCCTCGAGGAATCCGTGGCGTTTTACCATCAGGAGCTGGTCGTCGGACCACGTCGCCTTTCCTTCGGCGACGACCTGATCGAGCATGGGCCCGATGACGTCCCAGATCTCCGGCCAGACCTCGCGACCGGGGGCGCCGAGGGCGGCGGGGTGCTTGTCGCCCAGCATGGGGACGTAGGCGTCGTTGTAAATCATGATGAGGTCGGGCCCCCACCAAAGGAACATCGGGAAGCGGGAGGCCAGGCAGATGCTCAGCGAGGTCCGCAGGCTTTGCGGCCACGATTCACGAGGCCCGATGGGCGTCCGGGCCCAATCGAGCTCGTCGATCAGGGTGGGCATGGAGGGCATGAGACGACTTGCCGAGCTTGCCGTATTCACAATCCGGGCCCGGTGGGGGAGGGCGCGTGAGCTCAGAGCAGAACGAGCCCGTAGCGCTCGTAATGGCGGAAGTTCCGATCGTTCGTGACGAGAGCAACGTCATGATCGAGACAGCTTTGGGCGATGAGAGCGGCGGCGACCTTCGACTTGTGGCCGGCCGCGATGACACGCGCGCGCAGGAGGCCGGCCCGCCCCCAGTAGCCCTCGGTGATCTCGAGCAGCGGGATCGCGGTGAGCACGCTTGCGGTCTGATCGGCCGATCGGTCGCTCAGGATTTCTGTGAGGACGACCGGAGGGAGCACCAGGCTTCGATGCGCGACCGCATCCGCCATCGTATCGACGTCGTGACCGGTGGCGCCCGAAAGAAACCGGCGCAGTGAGCTCGTGTCAGCGGCAATCACTGCCGGTCGTTTCTCATCGTCTTCAGGGTGGTGGAGAATCTCAACTTGCCGCGCAGGCGAGCGAGCTTCTCGTACGCGTCAGCGGCGGCGAGCATCTCCAGCCCGCGGCGAACGGTGCCGGTGACGCCCTCGCGCACCTGCTTCTGCGCGCGCTCCAGCAACGTTTCGTCGATCTCCACGGTGATCTTTCGAATACGACCCATGCTGGTGATGATACCAGCATTCATACTGGTGTCTTGATCCCGCGGTGTCAGGGGCCGGACTTCCGCGCTCTTCGTCTGGATCGTGATGTCCCGGCGTCGTCGAGCCGGGTCGCGTTCAGCGGATCGAGCTCGCTTGCTTTCACGGAGTCGCCGGCCGCCCCGTCATCGCGCCGGGCATTCCTCGGCGCGTGAGCGTGTTGCCCTGTCTGTCGGGTAACCCTGCTCGACGTTCAGTTCTCCTGCGCTAAGTCCCGAGATCTGGATCGATCCTCCTTAGCGAGCCCACCAGGAGAGCCATGAAAGAACCGAAAGTGAAAGCGTCACCCCGCCTCCGCGTCACCGACCTCAACCTCAGGAAAGCCTCTCAGCGACTCCTCGGTCAGAGCCTCGTATCCACCGAGATGCAGTACGTTCAGCGCATGCTCGGCGCCACGGCCACGCAGCAGGAGATCGACGACAACGTCCGGGCCGTGCGCAGCCTGCCGTGGGCGAGCATCGCCATCGCCGACTGAGGCATTCGCCGCTATCATTCCGCGCTGTTTGCCCGAGTTCATTCCGATGACCTGTCCCTACTGCGCCGAGCCGGTCGAGCTCAGCGTCGAGGAAGATGGCTCGAGCCGCCAGTCGTACGTGCAGGATTGCCCGGTGTGCTGCCAGCCCTGGCAGGTCGACGTCAGTCGTGGCCGCGACGGCGACTGGAGCGCGACGCTGCGGACCATGGATGAGTGAATGGATGAGTGAGGTGTCGTGGCCCGACGCCGCCTCGTCGCGAAGGACTCAACGGTACCAGGTGCACCTCAGCTCGAGGCGTTGTCGGTGTCGGAATCGGCGAAAGACGCACCGAGACTTGCCGGGGAGCCGGCGATGGTAACGACGCTCATCCGTCGGACCGTCAGCGGTTCGTTTCGAACACTTCCACAGCCTCGCCCGCGAAAAGCGAGATCACCGCGGACTTCGCGGTGGGCAGCGGTTGACCCACGGCCTGCGCGATGGCCCTCTCCTCATCGGTCATACTGCTCGGCGTGACTCAACACGCCTCCTCCTCGCCCCCGCCCACCGCCCCCGAGCCGAGTCACGCCGAACGCGTGCGCACGCTCCTCGAGACGGAGAGCATCGGTACGCTGGCCACACAATCGGAGCGGCATCCGGGCTGGCCGTTCGCCTCGGTCATGCCTTACGCGCTGACGGGGGATGGGTCGCCGCTCTTTCTCATCAGCGGGATGGCAGTGCACACGCAGAATCTCCTCGCCGATCCGCGGGCGAGCCTGCTGGCGATGCAAAGCGGCAGCGGCGCCGATCCTCTCGGCTCGCCGCGCGCGACGCTCCTCGGCTCCGCGCGCCGCATCGACGATCCGGACCCGTCGCTCCGCCAGGCGTATCTCGCGCGCCATCCCTCGGCGCGACACTGGATCGAGTTTTCGGACTTCTCGTTCTTCCAGCTGGACGTGACGCACATCTACTTCGTCGGCGGATTCGGCGTGATGGGGTGGGTCGTGCGCGATGACTACGCGTCGGCCGTCGCCGATCCCCTCGCCGGCGCCGCCGCCGAAATCATGGAGCACATGAATGGCGATCACGCCGACGCATTGCGCGACATCACGCGCCGTTTCGGCGGTCTCGACGCCATCGAGGCCACGATCGTCGCTTGCGACCGCCTCGGATTCGTGGTCCGCGTGCGCACGGCCGAGGGGATGAAGGGAACGAGGATCGCGTTTGCGGAGCCGGTGATGTCGCGTGAAGACGCGCGCAAGGCGTTCGTGGCCATGGCCAGGCAATCACGTGAAGGAAGGCCTTAGAACCTCTGCACGAGTCGTCATCCTGAGTCGGCGAAGCGCGACGAAGGATCTCAGGATGCGCAAACGCGTGCGATCACGTAGGGCCGAGTCTCAGTCGGCCCCGGGCCCACTGGAGGAGTGGGCCCTACGTGTGAAATAAGATCAGGGAACGTCTGCGCAACTCGTCATCCTGAGTCGGCGAAGCGCGACGAAAGATCTCAGGATGCGAAACCGCCCGCGATCACGTAGGGCCGACTCTCAGTCGGCCCCGGGCCCACTGGAGAGTGGGCCCTACGTGTGAAATAAGATTCGTTCCCTGGCCATGCATGAAGTAGCCGTTGGTCGCCAGATGGAGTGCTCCTTCCAGAACAGCACCCCATCGATCGTGATCAGAACTGTTGTGGCTGCCAGTGAGAAGACAGCGGGCGCGTGCGTGCGCTCACGCCGGCCGGGAAACATGTGGCTGGGTGGGGGTAAACGGCGTATGGTGGTTATCCGCCGGGGAACGGTCCTCGCCCTTTCAGATCCTCTGAGCTAAGTCAGATCTTCTGAATCCTCCCTCTTAGCTCGGAGTGATCACAAATGTCCTATCTGATTATCGTCGTCATTGGTGCGGTTGCTGGCTGGATCGGCGGCCAGATGTTGAAAGGCAGCGAGCTTGGACTGTGGCCGGACGTGGCCGCGGGCGCGGTCGGCGCGATCGTCGCAGTCGTCATTTCCCGCCTCTTCGGCCCGCAGGCTGCCGCCGGCTTCCTGATCAGCTTCATCGTCTCGATCATCGGCGCTTTCGGAGCGCTGTACGGTATGCGGCACGTGATGAAAGAGAAGCCCCTGCCGGTCTCGCGGCAGAGACGGCGTTAAGCGTTACGCCGTCACGCGATTCTCGAGCATCCTTCCCGTCCTCGAGTAGCTCTCGTGCCGCCGGAGCTGCCGGCTGAAGACGACGGCACGAGGCGTCCGTCCTCGAGAACTGCCGAAACCTCGACGAGCGCGATCTCGAGCTTGCCGAGGAATCCGAACGGGGAGATGCGGCTGATGCCGTCGGCCATCGCCGGCGTGCCGTCGAGCTCCGCCGCGGTCGACGTACCGGATAGCCCGCTCCGGTGAAGCCGCTCATGCCGACGTTCATGCCGGAGGGAATCAGCGCGGCGGCGAAGACGAGAGAACTCTGCTCATGCTGCGGATGCGAGAGTCATGCACCACCGCCCGGTGAGTTTCGTCACGTCTGCGCTGTTCGGCCACTCTTCCGATGGCACGCGTTCGGCTACAAGTTGATGCCCATAAGGGGGACCACCATGGCTGCAAAACCACCGCGTATGGCACAGGCGACCGTCAAGCCTGCCCAGCAACCGGCGCAGGCGACCGCTCCGTCGCTCGAGGAGCGCATCCGAATCCGAGCCTACGAGCTCTACGAAGAGCGTAAGGGTGAAGCGGGCGATCCCGACGGCGACTGGTACCGTGCCGAACAGGAAGTCAGAGGGAAGATCTCGCGGATCTCGGAGTAGCATCGAGATTCGGGATTCGTTGCATACTCGCGAGCGTGAAAGCCGGTGGACTCACGCTCCTGCTTTTTCTCATCGCCAGGCCGACCCTGCTGGCGTGGGGAGAGAAGGCCCACCTCATGGTCAACGAGGCGGCCACTCGCGGCGTGCCGAATGACATGCCGGTGTTTTTCTACAAAGCGTTCTCGCGGCTGACGTATCTCGGGCCTGAGCCGGACCGCTGGTACACCGGGCACTTCGCATCGATCGGCGCGGCCAACTTTCCCGAGCACTTCATCGACTACGAGTACGTCAAAGGCCTGCCGCTGCCGCCGGATCGATATCGGTTCATCGATCTCCTCTACACGTCGGGGACGCTGCGCAAGTACAACATCGGGAACGCCACCACAGGCTTCGCGCCGTGGCGCATCGCCGAGCTCTGCGATCTGCTGACCGTGCAGTGGCGCCTGTGGCGCGACTCGTGGCCGGGAGCGGAGCGCGAGCAGATCGAGCAGAACATCATCCACGTCGCCGGCACCCTCGGACACTACGTCGGCGACACGGCGAATCCGCATCACACGACGATTCATTACAACGGCTGGGTCGGTACGACCAACCCGGAGCATTTCCGCACCGATTGCGAGACGCACGGCCGCTTCGAGCACTACTTCGTGACGCGCGCGCTCGATCTGCCGGATGTCATTCGCTACATGCGTCCGCCCGTTCTGCGCCGCGATTACTTCGCCACTGCGATGGCGCACGTCGAAGAATCGAACGCGCTGGTCGAGACGCTCTACCGAATCGACCGCGACGGCGGCTTCGACTCGCACGACGGCACGCCCGAGGCACGCGAGTTCGCCGCCCGCCGCCTGGCGGCGGGAGCGTCGATGCTGCGAGATCTATGGTGGTCGACGTGGAGAAGCTCGGAAGAGCGGCTGGTGGATTGGAGGACGCCGTGATGTGGGACAGGGAGACGCGGCGGGGACACGGCGAAGTCCCATGTGCCTCAGCGTCACTCCGTGTCCCCGCCGAAACGCGGCCGAAACCCCGCCGAAATCTCATCTGCGTCCTCCTCCTCACCGCCTGCGCCTCCACCACCCACCCGCCCCTGCGCATCCTCACGTACAACATTCACGCGGGGAAGGACGCGACGGGCAAAGACAACCTCGAGCGCGTCGCGGCGATCGTGAAATCCACAAACGCCGATGTCGTTTTGCTCCAGGAGGTCGACCGCAACACGACGCGCTCGGGGAATGTCGATCAGGTCGCGGAGCTCATCCGGCTCACGGGGATGCACGGGCAGTTCGGCAAGTCGCTCGATTACCAGGGCGGCGAGTACGGCATCGCCATCCTCTCGCGATGGCCGATCACGGGGCATCAGATCGTGCCGCTGCGAGTCGAGCCGCCGCAGGTCCGCGCAGGCGGCTCGCTCGAGCCGCGCATCGCGCTCATCGTCACGACCGGATCGCTGCGCATCGCCAACACCCACCTCGATGCATCGCGCGAAGACACGTACCGGCTCCAGGAAATCCCGCAGGTCCTCGCCGCGGCGCGCGGCATGATCGCCGGCGGCGACTTCAACTCGACGCCCGACTCCGCCGTGCACGAGCAGGTCCTCCGCGCCGGCCGCCGCGACGCGTGGATGGAGTGCGGTCGCGGCGACGCCCTGACCTATCCCGCCATCACGCCGCAGAAGCGCATCGACTATCTGTTTCTCGAGCGCGGCACGCGCTGCAGCGAGGCGACGGTGATTGATACCGACGCCTCGGATCACCGGCCGGTGCTCGTCGTCGTGGAGTAGCTACCACCCGCCCCCGCCCCCTCCGCCCGAGCTGCTCGACGAGCTCGAGCTGCTGCTCGATCCGCCGCTGCTGCTGCTCGATGGCGCGGAGACGCCGGCGGCCATCGCGGCGGCCGCGATCGCCCATCCGCCCGTCGCGCCGGCGCCGCCGAACGCACCGCCTCCGCCGGTGAAGGATGGAGACGACAGGCCGCCCCCTGAACCGGTTGACGAACCGAAAGACGACGCCATGGCCGGTTGGGAACCGGCCGCACCGTACGACCCGAACCATTGATCGACGTACTGGCCGAGGCCGAAGGCGAGGAAGTATGGATACCACTCGTCGCGCAACCGCGGCTTCGGCGAGTGGAGCTCGTGAATGAAGTAGTTGCGCGCCGCGTAAAGCCGTTTGCGGAATGCGATCCGCTCGGGCCCTTCCTTCGTCCGCAGCGCGTCGAGCACCAGCTTGGTGATCGCCACGGTCCAGAGGCAGATGGCGATGGGCGTGGTCAGGTGGAGCAGCAGCCGCACGGCGCCGAGGGTGTAACCGATGACCAGCCAGTAGAGCGGGGCGAGGAATGCCGCGGGAATTGCGAAGCGGATGAAGTTCGTCACCACGCTCGAGTTGAGGTTCGCCGCCGCGGCCGCGCATCCCAGGAGGATGGCGCCGGCCACGCCGACGAAGATCGTCACGGGCGCGTCGTTGTTACTGCCGAAGGCGCCGGCCAGGATGAGGAGCAGGAGCGCGGCGGAAAAGAAGATCCAATTCTGCTTCCAGTTCGCGCGCTGCGGTTGCTTCTCCCATCCTTTGATCTGCTTCAGCTCCTGCGCGATGCCGCTCTCGATCATGAGCGCGGGGTTGAAGCCGCTGCTCTGGTAGTGCTTGCGGATGCGATCCGTGTCGGTGTTCTTCGCGCCGAAGAACAGCGCGCGAACGAGCTTGGCCTCGTACGACGGCAGGTCATCGGCGTCTTTCTGCAGGTTGAGGCAGAGGACCTTGTGTTTGAACAACGTGCCGCGTTGTTCGACGCTGCTCGACAGCTTCCCCTCCTGCGTCATCCTCGCCAGCACCGCCGCCACCTCGGGTCCCGCGGTTTTGTTGTCGACTGCAGCGCCGACGAGCTCCGGGGTGAACGCGAAGACGTTCTGCTGGAGGAACGCATCATCGACGGCATCGGGAGGGACGAGGCGATCGAAGCGGCCTTTCGCCGATTCGTGCGAGACGAAATCGAAAAGGAGAAACGCAACAGCGAAGAGGAACAGCACGAGCACGCCGTAGATCGCTTTCCTGGAGAGCGTGCGGACCGCGCCCGCGGGCGCGCCGGCGCCGCTGAACTGAAGCGTGAGCGGCACGACGACGCTCTTGCCCGGCACGAGGTTCTCCCGCTGAATCACCACGGGCGACTGGGCGCCGCGCCAGACGGGGTCGATGTCGAGGCGAAGCGAGAAGTGCTGGATGACGCCGCTGCGATCAGGGAAGGCGAAGTCGTGGCTCAGGAGGTACGCGCCGTCGGTCTGTCGCAGCACGCCGTTCAGCGTGTAGCGGAGGATGTAGGTGATCTCCTTGTTGACGAACGGCGGATCGTCCGGGAGCCGGCTGCGCCAGCGCAGCACGGTGGGAGAGGTGAACGAGTAGTGGTCGACCTGCGCGAGGTCGCCGGAGGAGAGTGGCCGCTCGCCGCCATCGACGCGCGCGATCGACTCGAACTGCAGCGACTGTCCCGCGCCGACGCGGAAGACCCGCTCGCCGCCGTTCCAGTCGCCGTCGAAGACGATGGCCTGTTTCTCGACGACATGCAGCCGGCCGTCACGATCGAGGTTGGCCGTGACGTCGAGGGATCGCCAGGAAAGCGATTTGGCGAACGCCGGAGACACTCCCAGCGCCAGAAGTACGACGAACAACTTGTAACGCATGAGGAAATGGTAAACGGGAATCCCGAATCCCGAATCCCGAGCCCCGAATCCCGATTCTTCGTGACTTGAATCGCCAATCGGCGTATCGTGAGCTCCTCCGAGGAACGGTCCTCGGCCTTCAGGACTTCTGAGCTAAGTCAGTTTCCCTGGATCGACCTTCTTAGCAAATCAATCCAACCGGAGTTCCACTGATGAAACTCTATCTGGGCAATCTTTCCCCTAGCACCACCGACACCCGCCTCAACGAACTCTTGAAACCGTTCGGCTCGCCGACACCGGTCGAGGTCATCAAGGACAAGATGACCGGCCAGTCGCGCGGCTTCGCGTTCGTCGAATTCAAGAACGACGCGGAAGCCCGCGCCGCGATTGCCGGTCTGAACGGCAAGGAGGTCGACGGCAGCGTCCTCAAGGTCAACGAGGCGCGTCAGAAGCCGCAGGGGGGGAGATGACGCGCGCTGCCGCGCGTCAGACCCTCGTCGTATCCGAAACCAACCTCCGCAAGACGGCGGTCCGTGTTCTCGGGCAGCGGCTCGTCTCCACGGAGATCGCCTACATCCAGCGGACGTTGGGATCTTCGGCCACGCAGCAGGAGATTGACGCCACGGTGCTCGCCGTACGGAAGATGCCGTGGGCGAGCATCGTCGCACCCGATTAGGAGGCTTCGATGCTTCTGATGTGGATTCTGTTGGCAGTCGTTGCTGTCGCAGCGCTGGTGTGGAATCTCTGGAAGCGAATGGCCGCGGACGGCATGCAGCGCCTCAATGACGAACGGCGAAGCTCATGCCGTCTCGTTGGAAGGGGAGAGCTGGTCGATGGCAAACAGCACATCCCCGTAGCCATGGCCCTCAGCGCGAAGACGCTCTATTACGAAAACGCCGATCTGAACGCGTCGCTCGAGCTCGAGTACGTCGAGGAAGTCGAATACGCGAACGAGCTCGTCACCGGACAGCCGGTGGCCGGCGGCAAGGTCATGCGCCTTCGCTGCTTCAGCAAGGTCTTCGAATTCGTCATTGATTCTGCCGCGGCACCTCAGTGGCAGGCGGTGCTGCCGGCGGTCCGAGCGGCCAGCTGATGACGATCGCTATCGAGCAGCAAACCATCCCCGGCAACCTTCTCCTCGGCCAGCTGGCCGTGCATGAGAGGAATGCCATTCATCGCGCGGCTGAGGCCGTGTCGCTGGCGGCGGGAGATTCCCTGCTGCGGGCGAACACCCAGTGGGAGGCCGTCTTCTTTCCGATCAACTGCGTCGCCTCGGTCGTGCGGACATTGCGCGACGGGAGCGCCATGGAGCTGGCGCTGATCGGGAACGAAGGGCTGGTGGGACTGGGCGTCTTCACCGGTTCGCGAACGCAGCTCGACGATGCCGTCGTGCAGAGCGCGGGATGGGCGTACCGCATTCCCACCGACGAGCTGCGCAATCAACTGCGCCGCGGCGGCGGACTGCAGAAGTCGTTGCTGCGCTTCGTCGACACGCTCTTCGCGCAGGTGGCGCAGACGGCCGTCTGCGCGAGATTCCATGCTCCCGAGGCGCGCCTGGCGCGCTGGCTGTTGATGATCCATCAGCGGACGGCGAGCGCGGAGATCCTCACCACGCCCGTTGCGCTCCGCACCGCCCTGATGCTCGAGCCCGACGGAATCGCCACGGCGATCAAACGCCTCGCTGCCGCCGGCGCGATCGCCGTGCGCCCCGATACGATCACCATCAAGGATCGCGAAGGCCTCGAGGTGCGGGCGTGCGAGTGCTACGAGACCCTGCGCCAGGAGTACGAGCGCACGCTGGCGTCGTAGGCGGCGGTAGGGAACCCTCTGCACAAGTCGTCATCCTGAGTCGGCGAAGCTCTGCCCCTGGATGTTCACGTCATCCTGAGTCGGCGAAGCGCGACGAAGGATCTCAGAATGCGAAAACGCGTGCCATTTCGAGATCCTTCGCCGTCTTCGCGGCTCAGGATGACGTGAACAACGACTTGCGCAGAGGTTCCCTCGCTATCGCTAGCGCGCAAGCGTCATCCTGAGAGGCTGTGAAGTAATCGGACTGGGGAGGGTTCGGCGTGGGGACGGTTTAGAAATCGAGCTGTTCTGGCGTCGGCGTGGGGATAATCCGAAGTGGTCGGCTCGTGGTGGGATCAAGCGCGGCAGTCCCGT
>DATISF010000054.1:0-221500 GCA_035468985.1 Thermoanaerobaculia bacterium | reverse complement strand
CGATCTGCGGCGTTGCTCGTCGTCGACGATGTCACCACATCGCCTCCTCCTCGCTCCTTGCATCTCAGCCACAAGCGGCACCAGCGAAATGCTGCGTATCTCTGACTCACCACACTAACGAATCGCGTCCGCGAAAACGTGCACGAACGCCTCCACCGGCGTGTCGCCGACGCGGTACTCCTCGGCGGGCAGTTCGTAGCGGAACACGACGCGACCGTTCCTCGTCACGGTCGCTTGCGCGGAACGGCGCTTCTTGCCGCGGCCGAGGCGTTCGATCGTCGCATCAAAGGTGATGACGGTTTCGGCGCCGTCGCTCACTGTCACACCCTCGCGCTTCAGCTTGTCGGTCAGGTCTTTCACCATTTCGGCGTTGCTTCCGCGAACCGCGACGCCCGTGACTCCGTTGAGATGGCGCTTCGCGTCGGAGAGCGCCCGGTCGTTGACGTCGGAATCTCCTCCTCCTCCGTCGACGTACGCACGAACGGATACGGGCGGCGGAGCGGGGACAGGTGCGGCGGGCTCCGGCGCCTTCGGTTTCTCGAAGACCGGCGGCTTCTTCTTCGCCGGGGCCGCGGCCGGGGGCGCCGCGCTTGTGGTCGTTGGCGGGACGCTGCTTGTCGTCGGGGCCGTCGTCGTGGTCGCCGGGGCGGGCGACACGACTTCGACGCTCGCCGTTGGCTTCGGCATCGTGGGAGGCGTGTTTGGAAAGGAAGCGGCGACTTCGCTGCTCGGAGGAGCCGGAGCAGACTCGGGCGATCGACGTAAGAGAACGTAAATGATCGCCGCGACCGCGATCAGAACGATGACGCCGACGACCAGGAACGCGCCCGCGCTGCTGGTCTCCTGGCGAGCGACGATTGCCGTTGGCGGTGCCGTGAACTCTCCAGGCAGCGGTGTGCGGACCGTCGCAGCATCGCCAACGCCGGTGCGGATCGTGGAGCGGTTCAGCGTGTCAGCCGGCTTCGGCATCGCCACCGTCTGCATCGACGAGATCTCGGGCAGTGTGCGAGCGACCTGTTCGAGCGCGTTCGCGAAGTCGCGCGCGGTCGCGAAACGCTTGTTGCGATCGCGTTCGAGGGCGCGGGCGAGAACGGCCTGCAATTCGGCGCCGCCCGGGAGATTGGCCGGCAGATCGAGCGGTTTGAACTGCGTGTCGCGCGAGTGCAGCATCACGTATTCGTGCGGCGAGGTCGCCTCGAACGGCGCGCGCCCGGTGAGCATCTCGTAGAGCACAACGCCCATCGAGTAGAGATCGGCGCGGCCGTCGATGCGCTCCCCTTCGGCGAGGAACCCGAGGTGTTCGGGGGAGGCGTAGCGCAGCTTGCCGACGAAGACGCCGGCGCGCGTGACGGTATCGGTCGAGTCCTCGACCTTGGCCACCCCCATGTCGATGATCTTCACGCGCTCTTCGCCGCCCGGCTCGCGCGTGATCATCAGGTTCTCGGGGCTGATGTCGCGATGAACGATGCCGGCGCGATGGATCGCTTCCAGCCCGTTCAGCGCCTGGATGGCCAGTTCCACCGCGTAGCGCGGCGGCAACGGGCCGCTCAACTGGAGGCGCTGGGCGAGATTCTCACCGTCGATGTACTCCCAGACCATGTAGTGGGAGCCGTCGGGAAGCGCGGAGAAGTCGTGCAGCGTCGCGACGTTCGGTTGCTGGACTTTCGTCGCCGCTTTCGCCTCCCGAAGAAAGCGGTCGTGGGCGTCCTGGCTCTCGGAGATCTGCGGCCGGATCACTTTGATCACGCGCGTGGCGCCGAGAAACGTGTGCGTGACCTTGTAAACCTCGCCCATGCCCCCTGTGCCGAGGCGCTCGAGGATCTGGTACTTGCCGTCGACGGGTTCGTCGGCATAGCGGCGGAGGAACTCCGTGACCGGTTCGCCGCAGTGCGGGCAGGCTTTGAAGTCGCGATCGATTTCGGCTTTACAGCGGATGCATCGAAATGTCGCCATAGAGAGGGAACATCATAGCGCGCGCGTTGTTGACGAGCGTGACCGCGACCTTTAAGCTGGTTTCTCCATCAATCACAAATTGCTCTAACCAATCGAGAGGGGGAGTTTGCCGTCATGAAGCGAACCGTTCTCAGTGTCGCCATTTGTCTCTGTGCGTCGATTTCATTCGCCACATCGATCCAGCGCTACACGCTGGATGAAGTGCGCGACCGCGCCGAAGCGATCTTTACGGGCTCGGTCATCTCGTCGACGTCCGTTCCGGTCATGAACGGACAACTGTCCGCGACGAAATACATGATCGAGGTCGACAACGTCCTCCAGGGCGCGATCGGAAGCACCACCACGGTGGCCTACGTTCGTCCCGGCTACGACGGCTCGCCGGCTCTGCAAGAAGGGAAGCGCTATCTCTTCTTCAAGACGGGCCACCCCAATGACACGACCGTTGGGTGGGGACAGGGCCTTTACGCATTCGAGACCATCAAGACGGAATCCGGATCGCGAACGATCCTGGTCTCCGCTGACGGCGAGCCGCTGCTCATGGTCAACGGCCGGCTTGCGCGCGGTGCGCGCGTGCGGGTGATCGATGGACACATCATGGCCGAGTCGATGGACCGCAACGCGAGCGATCCGCGCGATCGCATCGGCGGTGCGAGGAACGTGGACGGCACGGCCGCGATCCGTGTCGTTCCCGCTCAGGCCGCGACCGCGGCCGCCGGGCCCACCTACGCAACCTTCGACGATCTGAAGCGCTTCGTCGCCTCGGGCCGTGTGCGCAATCGGTGAGAGGGGAGAGCCATGAAAAGAATTCTCGTCCTCGCGTTCTGTCTTCTGTTCTCCGTCGCTCTGGCGCAGGCCGCGCGTGTCGATGGATGCGCCTGCGGCATCCCGAGCCAGGTTCCGACTCCCTGGGCCATCCGCCACGTCGATCCGATCGCACAGCAGGCTGCGATGGAAGCATTCACGATGTGGAACCAGTACGTCGATGTCCTGCGCCCCGTGCTGCAGACCGGTAATTTCACGTTCGGCAACGGCGTGAGCGAGATCTACTTCGTCGATCTCTCCGACGTTCTCGGCATGGACGGCGCGTCGTTCCTCGGCTACACGCCCTCATTGCCTGACACGGCGTTTGGCAATTTCAACGAGTGCCCCGTTCCCGCGGGAACGCCGTGCGGCGGCGCGATCACCGAAGCCGATGTGATGATGAACAACACGTTTCCATGGCAGATGACGCGGCCCGGACTGGGACAGGCCGCTGCGTACTATCAGGCCACCGCGACGCACGAGCTCGGTCACGGAATGGGTTTCCATCACAACTGGGCAAACTACTCGGAGATGAACTATCTGCCGCATTTCGCCCGGTTCGTCTCGCGAACTGACGTGCTCGCGGCGCGCAAACAGTTCCCGGCGCAGACGAGGCCGGTCATCGATCTCGCCACGTACCCGTTCACGTACAACGAGAACGGACAGACCGGCGGTGACGATGCCTCGAACGCGATCGCCACCGCGAGCGTCAGCCCCTCGAGCGTCGCTCCAGGCGGCACGATCACGATCAAGAACTGGACGGTGGAAAACCTGAGCAACAGCGCGGTCGCGAACGTCCGCCTACGCTTCTATCTTTCGACCGACACGAACATCACCACGAGCGACACGTTCTTCGCGTATTTCTACTGGGATCCGTCGCTCAACACGTGGTCGGACGATCCGGTGGGATTCCAGTTCAAGATCCCGACGAATCTTCCTAACGGCCAGTACTACCTCGGCGCGATCGTCGGAACGGGCGATGATCCGAACTTCCACGCCGACAATTTCACGTACAACAACTCATGGTTCATTCCGACGCCGATCTCGGTCGGCAGCGGCAACAGCGGGCCGACGATCTGCACGCCGAGCGACTCGACGCTCTGCCTGGCCAACAAGCGATTCTCGGTCAGCGTGACCTGGAACAACGGCGGCAACCAGGGCGGCGCCGGCCATACGCTGACGCTCACCGATGCCAGCGGCCTGTTCTGGTTCTCGAGCCCCGACAACATCGAGATGCTGGTGAAGGTGCTCGATGGCGCGTGCGGCATCAACAACCGGATCTGGGTCTTCGGCGCGGCGGCGACCAGCCTTGCGTACGACATCACGGTGCTCGACAACCACACCGGCAAGACGAAGGTTTATCACAACGACAACAACCACGCGGCGAACGCGATCATCGATACCGGGGCGTTTGCGACGTGCGGCCAGTAGTGATCACGTCGTTCTGAGCGAAGCGAAGGATCTCACGCCGCGCATCTCGAGATCCTTCGCCGTCTGCGCGGCTCAGGATGACGTTCGCTCACCAAGCGCCAAGATCGTTCAGGTATGCGGCGGCGGACGCGATCAGCTGCTCCTCGCGGCTGATGGCGACGCCGCTCGCCTCGAACACGAGGACGTGCGGAAGCTCCGGTGAATCGGGCGAGCGCTGGTGCATCTCGAGATTCCGAAGCTCGGGATGCGCGCTCTCGCCGTATGCGCGAGCCTCGACGCGTGCGAACCGGGCGTGATGGAGCAGTGCCGTGAGCGTCGCATCGTTGTAGAGAAACTGGTGCCCCCAGGCGCGGAACGACGCATTCAGCAGGAAGCAATCCCTGACCGCATTTCCGTGGTACTGCGTCGCGTAGACCCAGTCGAGATTCGGCGTCGAGAGGCGGAGCACGCCATCGTCGGCGAGCGCGGCGCGGCAGTCGCGCAGGAATCGCTCCGCCTCCCAGTACGGCAGGTGCTCGATGAAGTGCTCTGCGAAGATGAAGCGAAGGCCGCGAAACGGAAGCCCGTCGCGAACGTCCAGCACGTAATCGACGGCTTCATAGCGCCGGTTGTCGATGTTGATCCATCCATCGAGGTGCACCGGTCCACAGCCGACGTGCAGCTTGCCGCCGGCCGGCAGCCGCCCGCAGCGGTACGCGTTGACCTTTTTCCGAAGGGTCCGCCAGGCGTGCCGCAGCATCACAGTCCGCTCTTCACGAATCGCACGACGGTGTCGTAGTACTTCTCTCGTTCGACGGAGGAGAGCTCGCAATGGCCGGCCGTCTCGCTCACCAGCAGTTCCTTCGGGACGCGCAACTGCTTGTACAAAGACATCCCGAGCTTGAACGGCACCACCTGATCGGGCTTGCCGTGCATCACCAGGACCGGTGCGCCGGCCTCGTTGAGCCAGCGTGCGGTGGTCAGCGAGAACGGCGCGGTCCAACCGACGGGAATCGGGGCGTAGAGTGCGTTACCGAGCTCGCTCAGCGATGGGAAGGAGTTCTCGATGACCACGCGCCGCGCTCCACGTTCCTTGGCAACGTACGCGGCGTAGGGGCCGCCGAGGGACTCGCCGTAGAGAGAGATGTTCGGCGAGATGAGCTTCCCCGCCTCGTACGCCGCCAGCGCATCGCGATAGAGCGCCGTTTCCGTCGGGCGGCCCTCACTCTTTCCGTAACCGCGCCAGTCGAAGAGCAGGACGGAGATTCCGCGCGCCGCCAGCGTGGATGCGATGGGCGCGCGCTCGCCGATGTTTCCCGCGTTCCCGTGGAAGTAGATCAGCAGCGGCGCGTCGGGCTCGTGTGCGCGGAACAGCCAGGCGTTGAGCCGAACGCCATCCGGCGTTGCGACCCACCGCTCTTCCGGCTGGATGGGAAGTGCCGACGTGTCCCAGAATCCTTCCGGATAGCGCATCGGAAAGAAGAGGGAGCTGCGCCGGACCGACTGCGCGAAAAAAAAGATCGCGACCGCGGCGGCGATGACGATCACCACGCCGATCGCCAGCAGCCGGATCACGAAGAGAGCTTTTCCCAGTCCGTGTCGGGTGCGTCCAGCGCCAGCGCCAGGCCTCCGTCCGATCCGACGAAGACCGGATCCTCCATGTACTTCACGCGGCCGCCGCCGACCTGCTTGAGCGCCGTCTCCAGCGCCTGCGGCAATCCGCGGATCAATCCGCCGCCGCCGGAGAGGATGATGTTGTTCCGCACCTTCTCCTGGAACTCCGGCTCGACGCGCGACAGGAGGTCGAGCATCGTCTCGATGGTCGGGCCGAGGAGCGTCTCGCACGCGGCCTTGATCTCGTTCGTGATATCGAGATCCGTCGGCACGCCTTTGACTGGAGCGGTGACGTTGACTCGCTGCGGCGCATCGCCGACGAAACTGAACTTTTCCTTCCACTCCCGGACCATGAAGATCGTGACGTTGGCCTGCGGGTAGCGCTCCTCGATCAGTTTCAGCAGGTGGGCGTCGATCGAGTCGCCCGCGATCGTGAGCGTCCGCTGATCCTCTTCGGTCGGATACCGGCCCTTCATGACGCAGAAGTCGGTCGTGCCCGCGCCGATGTCGATGATCATCGTGTTCAGAAGGGCATCGAGGCCGTACGCGACCGCGAACGGCTCCGAGACGATCATCAAGCTGTCGACGATTCCCTTCATCGAGTTCCGGAGATACTGCTTGTTCGTGCGCAACGCCGCGGCCGGAACTCCGATCACGGCACGAACATTCGACGATTTCGTCTTTCCGCTGTTTCCCACGCCGACCAGTCCGAGGAGATGCCGCAGCAGCTCGCGGACGGCCTCGACGTCCTTTTCCGATCCTTCCTTCAGCAGGCCGCGCTCGAGCGGCCGATGAAGGTCGAGCATGGTCCGGTTCGAGACGGCCTCGTGTCCGATGAGCACCTGGCGCTTCAGCACCTTCTTTGCCACCATGTCGACCGGCCACCCGACGAAGCTGTCGACGACGAAGCGCTCGCCGTTCGACGCCGAGATCGCACTCCGCGATGTGCCGAGGTCGATCCCGACGTGAAGAAGCTCGGAGGTTGGGGACATCGTCACGTTCCTTTCTTCTGCGGCGACTCGGCCGCTCCGGCGTACGCATGGATCCCCTGGAACAGCGCTTCGGCGATCTTCTGCCGATAGTCCGCTTTCCCGAGCATCGCCGCCTCTTTGTCGTTCGAGATGCATCCGACTTCGGCCAGGATGGCCGGCATGTCCGTCGCCACCAGCACGACGAACGGAGCGCGCTTCACGCCCCAGTTCTCGAGCCCCGGATCGGAATTGCGAAGCCGCGAGTAGAGCTGCTGCTGCACCGTCTTGGCGAGTTGTCTCGACTCGTCGCGCCGCGCATCGGCGTACACACCGTCGAGGAGTTTGCGCAGGTCGGCCATCGAATACCCCGACATGCTGTTCTCCTCGGCGGCCAGTTGCGTGAGCTTCGGATCGCTGGTCGGTCCAAGGTAGTAGGTCTCCACGCCGTGTGACGACGTGTGACTCATGAGCGAGTTGACGTGGATGGAGACGAAGACGTCGCTGCGCGAGTCATTTGCCAGTCGGGCCCGTTCGCGCAGCCGGATGGTCCGATCATCGGGCCGGGTCACCATGACTTCGAATCCGCTTGCTTGCAGAAGAGTGCGGAGGCGGCGTCCGATGTCGAGCGTCACGTCCTTTTCCGCAAGGCCGAGGAACGAGGCTCCGGGATCCATCCCGCCGTGGCCGAAATCGAGAACCACGCGGCGAACGGCGAGGGGGAAGGCCGCGGCGGCGACGCGCTGGGGTGGCTCGGGCTGATCCGGCGTTGGAAGCTCGACCCTCACCCCGGCTTCGCCGTGCTCTTTCCCGTTCGCGGGAGAGGGCGGCCGCAGGCCGGGCGAGGGCAGCGCCTTCGGCTCGATGAAGTACGTCGAGGCCGTGAGCGTGAATGCGATGAGCAGCACCGGCGACCAGCGCAGCCATCGGTGGAACATCTGGTTCGACCGTCTGAGCGCGCGAGGCGGCAGGCCCCGAATCGTGTCGAAGTTGTCGGCCACGGCATCCTCGAGGAGCCGCCGCCTCACCCGTTCGATTCTCTCCGCTCTCATTCCGCTCCCCGATCTGAAGGATCTGTAGCCGCTAATTCTAGCGCGGTCATAGAATTCGCCGCGAAAGGAGTGGTGGAAAATGGCAGAGGACAAGGTCTACAAGCTGGTCGAGGTCGTCGGCACGTCGAAAAAAGGGTTCGCCGAGGCGGTTGCCAGCGGCGTGCAGCGCGCTTCGAAGACTCTCCGCAACGTCGACTGGTTCGAGGTGACGGAACTCCGCGGCCGGGTGGCCAAGGGGAAGGTCGCGGAGTTCCAGGTCAAGATCAAGGTCGGCTTCCGCCTCGACGAGGAATAGCGCTCACGACTCCGGCTGCCGGAACAGTTTCTCGTCCACCTTTACGTTCGTCCGGATCTCGCTGTAGCGGCGGGTTGCGCCGCCGCGCGGGTCGACCGTGTCGACCCGTACGGTGTAGGGGAGGTTGATCCCGCCGGCATCGCGGTAGTCGGAGAAGTCGGTCTGTTGGGGAATGTTGCCGATGGCCGTCTGTGTGTAGCGCGTGCGCCGCACGAGGAGTCCCGTTTGCGGGTCGAAGAAAAGGCGCTGCCGGCCGTCGGCCCCGAAGGGCATCGTCAGCGCCCACACTTCCTTGTCGCCGATCTTTCCCTTCCCGACTCTGGCGTCGGCAGGAATCTCGTCGGGCAGCGTGATCCGGTACGCGTCGACGATCTGCATCGCCGTGTCGATCTGATTCGGTGCCATCGCGTGGAGGCCGCGCTGATCGCGGGCCCATCCCGTCGTGCCACTCACGGCGTTCACCATCTCGCCTTCGGGCGTCGTCGAGCTGAGGCGCAGCTTGCCCGGGGCGATGATCACGTCGATCGGGCCGCTGCCTCGCGACGTCTCGCGAGTGCCCTTGAGCTCCATGCTGGCCAGCGCTTGCGGGTCGATCTTTCCGAGAGCTTTGGCGTATCGCCACACGATCTCGTCGCGGGTCGGCATGGCGGCTTTCTGTTCCGCGGTTGGAGGCGCGGGGCGCGGCTGCGGTTCCGCCACGGGAAGCATCGGCACGCCGAGAGGTTGCGTGCTGCCGCGGTGGCAGGTGTTGCACGAGACTTCCGCCTTGCCCTCGAAGTACTTCGTGTTGGTGTCGATGACGAGCCGCATCATCTCGCGCGCGGTCCGTTTCTCTTTCTTGTCGTCGCTCGCGAAATCACGGTCAGTGGGTGATTTGATCACGTGGCAGAAGTCGCAGCTGACGCCGAGCGTCGCCGACACGAACTGCATGGTGCGCACGAGCTGACCGCGATTCATTCCCTTCAGCACCTGAACGTTCTTGATTTCCTGCTCCCGCTCCTGCTGCTGGGCGCCGAGTGTGGCGGCCATGAGAAGGATCACGAACCCGAGTCCGAAACGCTTCATCACATCTCCTTTTCCGAGGACGGCATTGTAATCGGCCGGCATCGTGAGGAATTTTCGGAACCGCTGTTACAATTCGCCCTTTTCAAACGCAGGAGTGATCAAGCACAAATGACTGCCACCCTCGAAGTGACCCACCAGTTTGATGCCGCGACCGCCAAGGGCCGCGTGCCGTTCAAAGTCCGCGATCTTTCTCTGGCGACGCTCGGACGCGCCGAGATCCGTCTCGCCGAGCACGAAATGCCCGGCCTGATGGCGATTCGCCAGAAATATGGACAACAGAAGCCGCTCAAGGGCGCGCGGGTCATGGGATCGCTGCACATGACGATCCAGACTGCCGTGCTGATTGAGACGCTGGAACACCTCGGCGCCGACGTGCGATGGGTGTCATGCAACATCTTCTCGACTCAGGATCATGCCGCGGCGGCGGTCGTCGTCGGACGCCCGGAGACCGGCGGTACGATCGAGCATCCTCGCGGCATCCCCGTGTTCGCGTGGAAGGGCGAGACGCTCGAGGAGTACTGGTGGTGCACTTCGGAAGCGCTGATGTGGCCGGATGGCTCGGGACCGACGCTCATCGTCGATGACGGCGGCGACGCGACGCTGCTGGTCCATAAAGGTGCTGAATTCGAAGGACAGAAGCGCGTTCCCGACTTCAATCCCTCCGATGAGCCCGAGGAGTGGGGCGTCATTCTCGAGCTGCTGCGCAGGGAGCTCGCGCGCGATCCGCAGCGCTGGACGCGCGTCGTTGCGAACATCAAGGGAGTCTCCGAGGAGACGACGACCGGCGTTCATCGCCTGTACCAGATGATGGAGGCGGGAACGCTGAAGTTCCCGGCCATCAACGTCAATGACTCGGTGACGAAGTCGAAGTTCGACAATATCTATGGTTGCCGCCACTCGGTGATCGACGGTCTCAATCGCGCCACGGACGTGATGATCGCCGGCAAGGTCGCTGTCGTTTGCGGCTATGGCGAGGTGGGCAAGGGATGCGCACAGGCGCTTCGCGGCCAGGGAGCGCGGGTCGTCGTCACGGAGATCGACCCCATCTGCGCACTGCAGGCTTCCATGGAAGGCTATGAAGTGCGGCGGCTGGAAAGCGTCGTCGGGGAGGCCGACATCTTTGTCACCGCCACAGGCAATAAGAACATCATTACGGCCGAGCAGATGTCGAAGATGAAGAACAAAGCCATCGTCAGCAACATCGGCCATTTTGACGACGAGATCGACATGGCCGGCCTCAAGAAATGGCCCGGTGTGCGCAAAGTGAACATCAAGCCGCAATACGACGAATGGGTGTTCCCTGACGGCCACTCGATTCTCGTCCTGGCCGAAGGCCGTCTCATGAACCTCGGTTGCGCGACGGGACATCCGTCATTCGTGATGTCCGCATCATTTACAAACCAGATGCTCGCGCAGCTCGCACTGTGGCACAACAAGGGCGAGTATCAGAAGAAGGTGTACGTGCTTCCGAAGAAGCTTGATGAGGAAGTGGCGCGATTGCACCTTGCGCATCTCGGAGTGGAGCTCACGACGTTGACGGCCGATCAGTCCAAGTACCTCGGCGTGGCGATTGAAGGTCCTTACAAATCGGATCAATATCGTTATTGACGTCCACAATTCGCTGTGCCACTACTGCTGCTATGATGTCGGGCCGTATTGGGAATGTGGCATGGGAAAAGTGGCATAGAAAGTGGCATAGAAGGAGCGTTCAATGGCACGACGACGCAGAAGAGCGAAATCAGCACCACACGACCTCACCCCCGGACAGGCAAGTTATGTACTTCAGCGTTTGATTGGCGATCGCCGCGTCACACGCACTGACGTACAGCGGTACGTGAACGACATGCGACGCGAGATCGGCGAGCTCGAGCAGCGGCTGCGGTCGCTGAAAGAGGCAACGGGAAGCGTGATTCGAAGCGCGATTGCTGCGATCACGCCGGGACGCCGCCGCGGGCGTCCGCCCGCTACGGCAGGCGGAGCGAAGCGTCGCCGCCGCGCGGCCATTACGCCCGAGCAGGTTGCCTCGCGCAAGCTTCAGGGACGTTATCTCGGATTGATCCGGCAGATTCCCGCGAGCCGCCGCGCCCAGTATCAGAAGATCGCCAAGGACAAGGGACGCGAAGCGGCGATCAAAGAGATGCAGTCCGTACTGCACAAGTAATCTCCATTCGAGTGATCACAAGACTGACGTTGCTGCTGGTGCTCGCCGCCGGTTCTCTGCGCGCGGGCACCGCAGTGACGCTCCTCCATTTCTCCGACTACCACTCGCACGCGGTTCCCTTCTATTCGGAAGGAACCGAGAAGGGCGGTTTTGCACGCGCCCTCGGCTTCATGGAGCGTCACAAAAGGGCCGGCGCCCTCGTCTTCAATGGTGGAGACATGATGAACAAGGGCGCGCCGGCGTGGTCGGACAAGTACCGCTGCGCGGAGTGGGCGTGGCTCAATGGCGTCGTCGACGCCATGGCGTTCGGGAATCATGATCCCGACTACGGCAATGGCGAACTGACCCGTTGCCGCGCGGAGGTTCGCTATCCGATTCTCAGCGCCAATACGGTTGGTTTCGAGCGCTATCGAGTCTTCGAACGCAAAGGCGTGAGGATCGGAGTGTTTGCGGTTGCCGGATCCGACTTCCCGCGCCTGGTCACCGCCGCAAAGCTGACGTTTACCGACCCGATCGCAGCGGCCCGCGACGTCGTGCAGACGCTCCGCGAACGGGAGCACGTCGACGCCGTGGTCATGATCGGGCACGAACACGCGGAAGACGACTACAGGCTCGCCGCGGCCGTGCCGGGGATCGACGTCATTCTCGGCTCACACACGCATCTCGAGCAGGAGCTGACGCGGATTCCTGGGACGCAGACGTGGTTCATCTCGCCGTACCAGTACCTGACGTACATCAGCGTCGTCGACCTCACGTTCGACGGACACAAGCTCTCGGGCGTCGATGGACGCCTCGTCCCGGTCGACAGCACGATGAAGCCCGATCGGAGGATGGCAAGGCGAATTGCCGCGATGCAGCGCGATCTCGAGCGCGATCCGCAGTACCGCGAGCTGTTCGTCCCGATCGCGCGGCTCCCGAAGCCGATGGACGTGCGCGATCTCGCGCAATTCACGGTGGAGACGATGCGCGAATCCGCCCGCGCCGATTTCGCCATGTCGACGGCGAGCAGCTTCCGGCAGGCGCTGCCGGCAGGTCCTGTCGACCTGGAGACGCTTCGCGCCGCGCTTCCGTACGACAACGAGATCGTCATCGTCCCGATGGCGGGGAGCACGCTCATGAAGCTCCTGGCGCGTTCGGCCGAGGGAACGAGCGACGGCGCGCTGTTCGTGACGCCGTTGGCCGCGGTCGACCCCGATCGCACCTATCGAGTGGCCGTGACGGACTACATGGCGTTCGTCAGCAGCTCCTACCGTGACCTTGCCGCGAGCCCCGAGGCGGCCCGTAGCGGTTTTCGGGTGCGGGCCGCTGTGATGAAGCGCATGAGCTCGCAGTGGCCCTCAGCACCTTGACCGGTGCGCCACGGCGAATATGATGTCGCCCGGAATGGCGTCTTCGATCGCGCCGGATGCGCGACAACCCTTCGCCGCACCCGCACCACACCATCCTGACGCGCGAGGTGATTTCCGCATGTCGTTTGTCACAAATTTCTATCGGTCCGCCATCGGCAAGAAGGCGGTCATGGCCGTGACGGGGGTGATCCTCTTCGGCTATGTCTTCGCTCACATGCTCGGAAACCTGAAGCTCTACCTGGGTCCCGAGCA
Source organism: Thermoanaerobaculia bacterium (assembly GCA_035468985.1). Taxonomy (GTDB): domain Bacteria; phylum Acidobacteriota; class Thermoanaerobaculia; order Gp7-AA8; family Gp7-AA8; genus DASVHS01. The sequence continues at coordinate 208,580 of DATISF010000054.1, read as the reverse complement.
TATGAATGACTATGGACGATGGCTGCGTGCGATCGGCGCGCCGGCGTTGCCGCATTACGGCGCGCTGTGGATCGTGCGGGTCGTGCTGCTCTTTTGCGTCATCCTGCACATCCACGCCGCGTATGCGCTGACGATGATGAACTGGGCCGCGCGGCCCGTCGCCTATCGCGAGCGCGATTACGTGACCGGGACGTACGCCGCAAGAACGATGCGCTGGGGCGGCGTGATCATCCTCCTGTTCATCATCTACCACCTGCTGCATCTCACGGTCGGCGCGCACGTCTCGCCGCAGACGTTCGTCGAGGGCGACCCCTATCACAACGTCGTCGCGGGATTCACGGTCTGGTGGGTCTCGGCGATCTACATCCTGGCCAACCTCGCCCTTGGCTTTCACCTCTACCACGGCGTCTGGAGCATGTTCAATTCGATCGGCTGGAACCATCCGAAGTTCAATCCGTGGAAACGGAACTTCGCAACGGCGTTCGCGGTCCTGATCACCGCGGGCAACGTCTCCTTTCCACTCGCTGTGCTGATCGGGATCGTGAGGTAAGCGATGGAACTGAACGCGAAGATTCCCCCCGGACCGGTTGCCGAGAAATGGTCGTACGCGAAGAACCACGTGCGGCTCGTCAATCCGTCCAACAAGCGGAAATTCGACATCATCGTCGTCGGCGCGGGCCTGGCCGGCGCATCGGCGGCGGCGAGCTTCGGTGAGCTCGGCTACAGCGTCAAGTGCTTCGTCTTTCACGACTCGCCGCGGCGCGCGCACTCGATCGCGGCGCAGGGCGGCATCAACGCCGCCAAGAATTACCGGAACGACGGCGACAGCGTTTATCGCCTCTTCTACGACACGATCAAAGGCGGCGATTACCGCTCGCGCGAGGCCAACGTCCACCGGCTGGCCGAGCTGTCGGTGAACATCATCGATCAGGCGGTGGCCCAGGGCGTGCCGTTCGCTCGCGAATACGACGGGCATCTCGAGAACCGCTCGTTCGGCGGCGTGCAGGTGTCCCGCACGTTCTACGCGCGCGGTCAAACAGGACAGCAGCTGCTTCTCGGAGCATTCCAGGCCCTCGAGCGGCAGATCGCGCTCGGCTCGGTGAAGATGTTTCCGCGCCACGACATGCTCGATCTCGTCGTCGTCGACGGACAGGCCAAGGGCATCGTCACCCGCAACATGGTCAACGGCCGGATCGAGACGCACGCCGCGGATGCGGTGGTCCTGGCCACCGGCGGCTACGCGAACGTTTTCTATCTCTCGACCAACGCGAAGGCATCGAATGCCACGGCGATCTGGCGCGCATACCGGCGCGGCGCGGCATTCGCCAACCCCTGCTACACGCAGATCCATCCGACCTGCATCCCGCAGACGGGTGAATTCCAGTCGAAGCTGACGCTGATGTCCGAGTCGCTGCGCAACGACGGGCGGATCTGGGTTCCAAAGCAGCAGGGTGACAAGCGTGGGCCACAGACGATTCCGGAAGGCGAGCGCGATTACTACCTCGAGCGCAAGTACCCGAGCTTCGGCAACCTCGCTCCGCGCGACATCGCATCACGCGCCGCGAAGGAAGTCTGCGACGAAGGGCGCGGCATCGGCGCCAGCGGCCGCGGCGTCTACCTCGATTTCGCCGATGCACTCAAGCGTCTCGGCAGGAAAGTCATCGAGGAGCGCTACGGCAACCTCTTCGAGATGTACCACGACATCACGGCCGAGGATCCGTATCAGGTTCCGATGCGGATCTATCCGGCGCCGCATTACGTGATGGGCGGCCTGTGGGTCGATTACAACCTGATGAGCACGATCCCCGGTCTGTACATCGGCGGCGAAGCGAACTTCTCCGACCACGGCGCGAACCGTCTCGGCGCCAGCGCGTTGATGCAAGGACTCGCGGACGGCTATTTCGTCCTGCCGGTCACCATCGGCGATTACGTCGCCGGATACATGGGCAAGAAGGTTTCCGCCGATCGCCCGGAGTTCAAGGCGGCCGAGGCGGACGTGACCAATCGCATCAACCGTCTGCTCTCCGCAAAGGGAACGCGCAGCGTCGACTCGTATCACAAAGAGCTCGGCGGAATCATGTGGGAGCACTGCGGCATGGCCCGCGCGGCCGAGGGTCTCAAGAAGGGACTCGGTCTGATCCGCGATCTGCGCGGCCAGTACTGGAAGGACGTCCGCGTCCTCGGCAATGGTGACGAGCCGAATCAGGCGTTGGAGAAGGCCGGCCGCGTCGCCGACTTCTTCGAGCTCGCGGAGTTGATGTGCATCGACGCGCTGCACCGCGAAGAATCGTGCGGCGGTCACTTCCGCGTCGAGTATCAGACGCCCGACGGTGAAGCGAAACGCAATGACGACAAGTTCCTCTATGTCGCCGCATGGGAATTCAAAGGCGATGGCAACGAGCCCGTTCTGCACAAGGAGCCGCTCGTGTACGAGGAAGTGAAGCTGGCGACGAGGTCCTACAAATGACGCGCAGCGTCATCCTGAGCGCCGCAGAGCGCGAAGGATCTCGCGCGGTCGCGGAGGAGATCCTTCGCTCCGCTCAGGATGACGGGAGAGAGAAATGGATCTGAAGCTACACGTCTGGAGACAGAAGTCTCGTGAATCGAACGGTACATTCGTCGAGTACAAGGCGGAGGGCATCAGCGTCGATGCCTCGTTCCTGGAGATGCTCGACATCGTCAACGAGGGACTGATCGAGCGCGGCGAAGAGGCCATCCATTTTGAGCACGATTGCCGCGAGGGCATCTGCGGCTCGTGCGGCATGATGATCAACGGGGTCGCGCACGGTCCGATCGGCGGGACGGCCACCTGCCAGCTGCACATGCGGACGTTCAAGGACGGCGACGAGATCTGGATCGAGCCGTGGCGCGCGCGCGCGTTTCCGGTCATCAAGGACCTCATCGTCGATCGCGGCGCGCTCGATCGCATCATCCAGGCCGGCGGATTCATCTCCGTGAACACGGGCAGCGCGCCGGAAGCGAACTCGATTCTCGTGCCGAAGGTCGTGCAGGAGCTTTCGATGGACGCGGCGGCGTGCATTCAGTGCGGCGCCTGCGTCGCACAGTGCCCGAACGGCGCTGCCCAGCTCTTCACCTCGGCGAAAATCTCGCACCTCGGACTTCTGCCGCAGGGCCAGCCGGAGCGCTACGAGCGCGTTCTGAAGATGGTCGAAGTGATGGAGTCGATGTTCGGCAGCTGCACGATGTTCGGAGAGTGCGAAGCGGTCTGCCCGAAAGACATCTCCATCAACTTCATCGCGCGCATGAACCGCGATTACATCAACGCGAAGTTCAGACTGGCGAACGAGACGGTGCCGTCGACCGAGGTTGGCGGACAGCTGGCAACAACGAAGTAGTGGAGCGCGCGCGTCCCGCGCCCGAACGGCGGCCGAGGACGGCCGCCGCTCCACGAGATGGGCCCATCCCGCCCCGGCCCCTTTCATAACGAAGTCTTTGTCCTGGTCTGACAGGTTGCTGACGGTCTCGGACGTAGAACTGTGGCGGAGGTTGCGGCGCGCTGCCGGACATCCGGCATCAAGACGGTGGGGGGCGGGTTATGATCGCGCGCCAATTCTTCAGATAAGTTGGAGGCTCACGTGGCAACTGCTGGTGCGGTGCCGGAGTTCGATCTTGTCGTCACGGAAGCGGCGCGCGCGCTGAATGTTCCGGTCGCTTTCGTCGGCTTCGTCGACAAGTCGGGCGAAGCGGTGAAAGCAGCGCGCGGTTGGAACGTGGCAGTCATTCCTCCCGCGATTTCGTTCGCCATCCGCATTGCGAATCAATCCGACGTTCTGGTCGTTCCCGACACGACGCTCGATGCCCGCTTTTCCTCGCACCCGCTGGTTACGGGCGCTCCCAACATCCGCTTCTATGCCGGCGCGCCGATCTTCGATGAGGGAGCGTTCGTCGGTGCCCTCTCGGTCATCGACCGTACTCCCCGGACGTTTACCGCGGAAGAGATTTCGATTCTGCGGATGCTGGCGCGGCAGGTCTCGCGCGAGCTGGAAGTGCGCCGGGAGAAGGAAGAACTCAACGAGCGCTTCCGCGAATTTTTCGAGCAGACGGACGACTTCGTCATGAGCATCGGCCATGACTTTCGCCTGATGCACTCGAACGAAGCGGTCATGAACGGACTCGGATACACGCGCGAGGAGCTGGCGTCGCAGCCGCTGCTGCGCGCCATCGCCCCCGACGCGCGGGAGGAGTTCCGGAGCACGGTGGAAGCGGTGTTCGAGTCGGGTGAGCCGCGCACGCTGGAGACCACGTTCGTGACGTCCGGGGGCCGGCGCATGATCATGGAAGGCTCGCTGCGCCCGCGCGTCGTCGCAGGGCGGACGCTCATGGTCCGCGTCATCTTCCGGGACATCACCGAGCGCACGGAATTCGAGTCGGAGCTCGGCAATGCGCGCGATGCGGCGCTCGAGGCGGCGCGATTGAAATCGCAGTTTCTGACCAACGTCAGCCACGAGATCCGCACGCCGATGAACGGCATCATCGGGATGCTCGATCTGCTGGAGTCGACGCAGTTGACCGCCGAGCAGATCGACTACGCGCGCCAGGCGCACGCCAGCGCCGATCAGCTTCTGTCGATCGTCAACAACATCCTGTACGTGTCGAACGTCGAGGCCGGCGGACTGGGCTCGACGAGCATCGATTTCGATCTGTACAAGACGCTGCAGCGAATCGTCGAAGTGATGAAGGTCGCGGCGCTCGGCAAAGACGTGAACGTCGAATTCACGTATGACAAGAACCTGCCGCCGCTCATGCGCGGCGATCAGGGCAAGCTGCGCCAGATCGTCACGAACCTGATGGACAACGCCATCAAGTTCACCGAAGAGGGCAAGGTCATGCTGCGCGTTTCGCAGCAGACCGAAACCGACACACACCGCGTCGTACGCTTCGAGATCCACGACACCGGCATCGGCATCTCGGAGGAGAACCGGCTGCTGCTGTTCGAGAAATTCTCGCAGGTCGACGGCTCACAGTCGCGCCGCTTTCAGGGCACCGGCCTCGGACTGGCCACGGCCAGGCAGCTCGTCGAGACGATGGGCGGCCTCATCGACGTCGAGAGCAAGCCGGGCGTGGGCTCCACCTTCTGGTTCACGATGCCCTTCCCGAAACATGCGCAGGGACGGAAGCCCATCGCTTCCTCGGAGCTCGATTTCAAGGACAAACGCGTGCTGCTCATCGATCAGTTCCCGACCAGCCGCAAGATCGTGCGCCATTACCTGGAGAGCACGTGGTCGATGCGCGTCGACTCCGCGGACAACGCGATGGAAGCGCTGTCGAAGATGCGGCAGGCGGAGGCCGATCCGTACCGCGTCGCGGTGTTCGACCAGATGCCCGACATCGATCCCTACTCGTTTGCGCGCGAAGTGCGTGCGGATTCGCGCATCGCCGGCAGCAGCCTCCTGTATCTGGCCGGCTCGAACACCGATGTGAACCGCGAGAAGATGCGCGACGCCGGGATCAACTCCTACGTCGTGAAACCGGTCGGGCAGACCGAGCTGTTCGACGCGATGACCGTGGCGCTCGCTCGCGACGCGCTGAGCCAGGCCAAGCCGATCGGCCAACCGGCCAGCCCCGACACCGCGACTCCCGCACCCGTTTCCGCGGACATGCGCAAGAAAGTGCGCGTGCTCCTGGCGGAGGACAATTTCCTCAATGCGAAGCTGACGATGAGTCAGTTACAGAAGCTCGGCTACGACGCCGTCTCCGTGCCGAACGGCAAGGAAGCCATCGACGCGGTGACGAAGAACGACTACCAGATCATCCTGATGGACTGCCAGATGCCGGTGCTCGACGGATACCAGGCCACGATCGAGATCCGCCGTCTCGACCGGCAGCGCGGAGCGAGTCGCCGCATCATCGCCATGACCGCCAACGCCCTGGAAGGCGATCGCGAGAAGTGCCTGGCCGCGGGAATGGATGATTACCTCTCCAAACCGACGACGCACGACGAGCTGGAGACGGCGCTAGCGAGGTACTTCGCGGCGAAGGGATAGGAGCGTCGTCAGCGCTTCCGCCAGCCGCTCGTAGTCGCTCACATCGTTGTACAGCTGTGCTGAGATCCGCAACAGGCGTTTCGGCGCATGTGGCCACGGAACGACCGGCACCTCGATCCTGAACTGTCCGAGCAGCGCGTCCTGAAGCGGATCGCCGTAAAGACTCGGCGCGCTCGAGGCGTTGCCGTCCGGCAACGTCAGCGACGCCATCGAGCCGAGCATCGCATCGGGCACTGGCCGCTCGATTTCGAGAGCGCTGGCGAGGATGTTCCGGCCGAGAAGCGCGAGCTGGTGATTGCGCCGCATGATCTCCGGCCAGCCTCCAGCAACGAGCGATCCGACGAAGCGGATGGCCTCGGTCACGGCAAGCCAGGCGCTCGGGTCGAATGTCCCGTTCCAGTCGAACTCGAGGTGGTAGCGGCTGCGGTCGGTGCGCTCCGAGTTCGCGCCGTGGCTGATCGCGATCGGCCGCACACCGGCCCGGCGATTCTCCCGAACGTACAGGAACCCGGCACCCTTCGGGGCGCACACCCATTTGTGCAGGTTGCCGACGTAATACGCCGCGCCGATGTCGCGGACGTTGAGCGGGATCATGCCGGGTGCGTGCGCGCCGTCGATGAGCGTGTCGATGCCGCGATGGTCGAGCTCGCGCACGAGACGTTCCACGGGCTGGATCAATGCGGTCTGGCTGGTGACGTGATCGATGAGCAGCAGCCGCGTATGTTCGGTCACGTGTTCGAGGATCCGATCGACGATCACCTCCGGCGACTTGATCGGGAACGGCGTCTGGACGACGACGACCTTGCAGCCGGCGAGCTGGGCCACGAATTCGATCGCGTTGCGGCAGGCGTTGTACTCCTGGTTCGTGACGAGCAGCTGGTCGTGCTTGTCGAGGTCGAACGAGCGGAGCACGCCGTTGACGCCTGCCGTGGCGTTGGGGACGAAGGCCAGACCTTCCGGATCCGCGCCGATGAATCCGGCCAGCGTTTGCCGGGCCGCATCGAGTAGCGGTTCGAGCTCGCGGACCATGAAGCGGACAGGCTCGCGCTCCATCTGCGTCCGGTACTCGTCCTGCTTCGCGAGCACGGCGATCGGCGTCGCCCCGAACGATCCGTGATTGAGAAAAGTAATGTCGCGGTCGAGGAGCCAGTGCTCTTTCATCGGACGATCCGCTTCAGGCCATCCGCGAACGTTTCCAGCGGCGTGAGAAGCGACACGACGATATAGCCGTCGCCGTCGAAATCGAAGAAGTATCCGGGATGAACGATCACCCCGCGATCGAGCATGGCCATGGCGAGGTCATCGTGCGTGCGCGGCATCCGCAGAACCGCCGACCACCCGCCCTCGACCGGCAGGAGCGTCATCGCCGGGCTCATGGCACGCCGCAACGTTTCGAGATTCTGCCGAATCCGCGCGCGGATCATGTCGCGGATGCGCGCGCCGATGCGCAGCAGATCGGGAAGGGCCTGCTGGACCGGCGTGCTGACGGAGAGGAAGTTGTCGGCGATGAGCTCCAGCGCGTCCATGGCGCGCCGTTTCTCCGGGCCGCTCACGCGGATCCATCCGAGCTTGTAGTGCGGCAATCCGCACGACTTCGACAGACCGTCGAGCGAGAACGCCAGCACGTCATCCCGCACCACCCGGGGAGCGCCGGCGCCGTCGGCGGCGTATTCGAAGAACACCTCATCCGAAACGATCGGCACTCCCACGGACGCCAGGGCGTCCTGCTCCTCGCTTCGCACGTACGAGCCGGTCGGGTTGTTCGGGTTCACGATGACGACCGCTCCGGTCCGTGGCGTCATCGCCGCACGGACGCGATCGGCATGCAGCTCCCATCGCCGGTGGAGCTCGAGAGCGAGCGTGCGCAGCTCGATCTGTTCGAGCGCGGCGAGATGCTCGAGCAGCGGATACGAAGGCGTGGCCGTGAGCACGTTGTCGCCTGCATCGCACAGAAGCTTGAAGAGGAACGAATACGCCTCGCTCGTCGATGCCGTGATGACGATGTCGTCGGCATCGCAGCCGATTTGTGTCGCCACCGCCTCGCGCGCCGCGCGGATGCCGAGCGGCTGCGGGTCGTACGCAGCCCGCGCGCCGCGCGCCAGCGCCTCCGCCAGCTCGTCGAGCGGGTAGTCGAGGCCGGCCTGTGTCGGATTCGAGATCGTGAGATCGAGGAAATGCTCGCCGCGGCGCCGGCGCTGTTCGCGCGCGGTCGTGAATGCGTTGAGGGCCGGGCTCCAGTTCGCGCGGCGAGAAAACCTCACGGCCGGCAATGCTCGCGTGCGTCGCGCATCGACTTCGCGATGTCGCCGCGGTTGTCTTCGCTCACGCTCTTCAGCGCGCGTTCCCACGTCTGCAGCGCATCGCCGCATGATCCGCGAGCGAGCTGTATGTGCGCGAGCGTATCGAGCCGCATCCACTCGTCGGGTGCTGGTGCGGCGACAGCCCGGTGCGCGAGCGGCTCGGCCTCGTCGAGGCGCTGCTGCTGATAGAGAAGCCAGGCCAGGTTGTTCAAGGCGTCGGCCGATTGCGGATCGATGTCCAGCGCCTTGCGAAACGCTTTCTCCGCTTCCCCCTTGTTTCCGAGTCGGGCCTCCGCGTTGCCGAGGTTCGTCCAGGCGACGGGGGAGGTGGGGTGATCGGCGAGGATGCGCCGGTACGCGGCCGCGGCGTCGGCATACTTCCCTTCCGATTCGAGACTCACCGCGGCGCGCAGCGCACCGGCGGCAGCATCCTTCGGCGCGATGATGATTTGCGCGTGACCCCCGCCCTTCCAGGCGTTCTCGAGCCGGTCGAATGCAACCCAGCGCGCCTTGCGGTCGCCGAACTGCACGCGGACGAGATGCGAATCGGTGTCGATGCCGTCGAGCACGACATAGTGGAAGAAGTCGTAGCTCTTCCCCGGTGCCTGGATGACCTGCAGCATCAGGATGACCGGGCGGCCGTCGATCAGTTCGCGCTCGACCGTGGCGCGGTCGCCGGTCACCAGCCGCGAGTCGAATCCATTCTGGCGCGCCGCAAGGACGAGATCGATGGAGAGCACTCCGCCATGCGTCTTCGGCAACGTCCGATCCCACTCGTTCATCGTCGTCGGGTCGCCGTAGTGCTGAAGGACGGTCGACAATGATCCCGCACCGCACGACTCGATGTCCCACTTCTGCAGCGGAACGTTCTGGATGACTTTCGCCGATGTCGTCGGGCGTTTCGACATCGGGGTCCAGTAGACGCAGGACGAAAGGAGAAGAGCGAGGACGAGGAATGTTGAGTTGCGGCGGCGGGTCGTCATCGCAGTCAACATTTCACATTCAACATTCCACATTCAACATTCGGGCGGGCCGCCATCGGCCCGCCCGAGTTTTGAAGCCAACCTTCGCCGGGGGCGCGTATCAGTTCAGAGCGACGACGAGGATCAGCGCAGCCAGCGCGCCGATGCCGATATAGATCCACTGCTGCTGCGTGAGGCCGGCAGCCTGGAGCTGATCGAGATTCTGCGCGAGCTGATGCAGATCCTGCGGAGACATCTGGGCCAGCTTCTGGTTGACCTGTTCCTGATCGAAACCGTGCGCGGCGAGGACCGCCGCGACCTGCTCGTTGGATGCAACGTCGCGGACCAGAGCGAGATCGGCCGCGCGGGCGTCGAGGCTCTGGTTCGCTGCCGTCTTCGAGGGCACGACACCGGCGAACGCCGGCACTGCCGCGAGGGCGATGAGCAGAACGAAGATGAGTTTATGGGAGCGCATGAGCTACCAGCCTTTCTAGTTGGTTAGTGCGACGATGAGGATCAGCGCAGCCAGCGCGCCGATGCCGATCCAGATCCACTCCTGGCGAGTGAGGCCGGCGGCCTGAAGCTGATCGATGTTCTGAGCGAGCTGCTGGAGGTCCTGCGGGGACATCTGCGACAGCTTCTGGTTGACCTGCTCCTGGCTGAAGCCGTGTGATGCCAGGACACTGGCGACCTGCTCGTTGGCGGCGACGTCGCGCACCAGAGCCAGATCGGCATCACGCGAGGCCAGGCTCTGATTGGCGGCGGTCTTCGACGGGGCGGGGCCTGCAAACGCGGGAATCGCGGCGAACACAAAGACCAGGGCGAGGACGAAAAGAATGGACTTCTGAGATCTCATACGGGAAGCAACCTCCTTCTATTACATTCGGTCCCGGCGGTCAGAGGCCGCGACGCGGTCACTGGCGACGGCTTCAAATCCAGCAGAGGCAGCAAGACGCGGACCAAAGGGAACAGTTACGATAGGTTCCGGGGTTGCACCCGGCAAACCTGAACCATGATCCGCTTCGAAGACATCCTCGACAAAGTCGAAAGTTACAAGCCCGGCTTCGACGAGGAATTGCTGCAGAAGGCCTACATCTTTTCGGCGCGCGAGCACCGCGATCAGATGCGCAGTTCGGGTGAGCCATACCTCGTCCATCCGCTGAATGTCGCCCACATCCTGGCCGACATGCGCCTCGATGAGACCTCCATCGCGGTTGGACTGCTGCACGACGTCCTCGAGGATACCCTGACTACGAAGGACAAGCTGCAGGAAGTTTTCGGTGACGACGTGGCCGACCTCGTCGACGGCGTGACCAAGATCTCCCGCTACGCCTACGTCTCGAAGGAGGAGCAGCAGGCCGAGACGTTCCGGAAAATGCTCCTGGCGATGGTCTCCGACCTTCGGGTCGTGCTGGTCAAGCTCGCCGATCGTCTCCACAACATGCGCACGCTGCAGTACCTCCCGGAGGAGCGGCGCATCGCCATCGCCAAAGAAACGATGGAGATCTACGCCCCCATCGCCAACCGCCTCGGCATGGGCGCGCTGAAGCACGAGCTGGAAGATCTGGCCTTCCGCCATCTCCATCCGCGCGAATACGAAGACCTCAACAAAGCGGTCAGCGACAAGATGGCGGTGTCGGGCCAGGTCGTCGACCGCATCAAGGCGACGCTCACGCGCAAGCTTGGGGACAACGAGATCGAGGGCGACGTCACCGGCCGCGTCAAATCGATGTTCTCGATCTGGACGAAGCTTCAGCGCCAGGAGATCGACATCGGGCAGCTCTACGACTACCTGGCGTTCCGCATCATCACCAGCAGCGTCAAAGACTGCTACGCCTGTCTCGGCATCATCCATCAGATGTGGCGTCCGGTCCCGGGGCGGATCAAGGACTACATCGCCATGCCGAAGCCGAACTTCTATCAGTCGCTGCACACGACGGTGGTGGCCGAGCGCGGGCAGCCGTTCGAAGTGCAGATCCGCACGAGGGAGATGGATCTCGTCGCGGAACAGGGCATCGCCGCGCACTGGAAATACAAGGAGGGGCGCGTCGGCCCGTCGAACGACGACTCGAACTTCCTCTGGCTGCGGCAACTCGTGGAGTGGCAGCACGACATCAAGGATCCGCGAGTCTTCATGAACTCGCTGAAGATCGACCTCTATCCCGACGAGGTCTACACGTTCACGCCGAAAGGCGATGTCTTCGCGTTTCCGCGAGGCGCCACGCCGCTCGACTTCGCGTACCGGATTCACACCGACGTCGGTCATCGCTGCGTCGGCGCGCGCATCAACGGCAAGCTCATGCCGCTGCGGACCCCGCTGAAGAACGGCGACATCGTCGAGATCATGACCGCCGCCTCGCAGACGCCGAGCCGCGAGTGGGTGAACATGGTCGTCACCTCGCGCGCGCGGCACAAGATCCGGCACTGGCTGAATCTCGAACAGAAGAACCGCTCGATCGAGCTGGGGCGGAAGCTGATCGAGAAAGAAGCGAAGAAGTACAAGGTGCAGTGGCGGAAGCTGATCGCCGAGAACGCGCTCGATGGCGTGCTGCACGAATACGGTTTGTCGCGGATCGACGATCTGTACGCGGACGTCGGCTATGGGAAGGTCTCGCCGCGTTCGGTGGTGGAACGCTTCGTCACCGACGAGCAGAAGGAAAAAGGCCCGACTGATCAAAGCGTGCTGCAGGCGGCGGTCCGGAAGATCTTCCCGTTCACTTCATCGACGGCGGCAATCAAGGTCAAGGGGTACGACGATCTGATGACCTACCTCGCCAAGTGCTGCAAGCCGCTGCCGGGGGAGAAGATCGTCGGCTACATCACCCGGGGAAAGGGCGTGGCCGTCCACAGCGCGAACTGCCCGAACGTGAAGAACCTGATGTTCAACCCTGACCGCGAGATCGCCGTCGAGTGGGCCGACCAGCGGCAGTCGAACTTCCACGTCGAGCTGGAGATCCTCATGGAGGATCGTCAAGGAATTCTCGCCCGCGTAGTCTCGACCATCGCCAACCTGAAGACGAACATCCGGCAGATGGAGACGCGGACAGGCGACGGGAAGGCCACCACCGAGCTCGTGCTCGAGATCGCCGACCTCAAGCACCTCGAAAAGGTGACCCGTTCGCTATCGAATGTGGATGGGGTGATGAAGGTGGACCGGAAGTACAACATCCGTCACGCCACGGCGTGATGGGGTCGTGGGTCGTGGGTCGTAGGTCGTGGGTCTCGGGGGCCTCACGGCTCATGCGACGATGCCCCGGAGACCTACGACCCATGACCTGCGACCGACGGGTTATCTCGCGGCCTTCTTGATCTTTCCAGTTCTGATGCAGCGGGTGCAGACGCTGATCCGCTTGACGGCCTTGCCGACCTTGACCCGGACGCGCTGCAGGTTCGGCATCCACCGGCGGCTCGAGACGTTGTGGGCGTGGCTGACCTTGTTTCCGAATACAGGCATCTTGCCGCAGACTTCACACATTTTGGCCATCGTTGAACTCCCTCAAATAATCGGAAAGGCGTGGATTCTAATCACCGGGCTGATTCCGCGCAACCGTCCGGACCCCCCGGCTGCGGCCAAACGCGCGTCATCGTTTCACTTATCTAAATCCTGTAGAGTTGACACCGCTAATTAAACGTTGTAATTTCGCATCACCTTTCCACGACCGGAGCCAGCGAGAAGTGAGTGAGATGGATGGGGTGAGCGGTGTTCTTCTCAAAGAGCAAAAATGTCGTCGGCCTTGATATCGGCTCCTCAGCAATCAAACTTGTCGAGCTGAAGGAGAAGAAGGGCGGCACCTACGAACTGGTGAAGATGGGTGTCGAGCGCCTCTCGCCCGAGGCCATCGTCGACGGGTCGATCATGGACTCGTCCATGGTCGTCGAGACGATCTCGAAGCTGAACAGCGAAAAAGGCGTCAAGAATTCCAATTACGCCACGTCGCTGTCGGGGCACTCCGTCATCATCAAGAAGATCTCCCTTCCGGCCATGTCGCCGGAAGAGCTGGCCGAATCGATTCAGTGGGAAGCGGAACAGTACATTCCGTTCGACATCAACGATGTCAACCTCGACTACGTTCCGCTGACGACGCCCGGCACCGGCGACAACATCGAAGTGATCCTCGTCGCCGTGAAGAAAGAAAAGATCAATGACTATACGTCGGTGATCAGCCAGACCGGCAAGACGGCGATGCTCGTCGACGTCGATGCGTTCGCTCTGCAGAACGCGTACGAGATGAATTACGACGTCCGCGACAACAAGGTCCTGGCGCTCGTGAACATTGGCGCCTCGGTCACCAACGTGAACGTTCTATCCGGCACGAACTCGCTGTTCTGGCGCGACATCACGTTCGGCGGCAATCAGTACACCGATGCCATCCAGCGCGAGCTGTCGCTCTCCTTCGAGCAGGCCGAGGAGCTCAAGCGCGGGAAGCCGGTCGGTGACCACACGATCCAGCAGGTGATCCCCATCCTCAACTCGGTTTCAGAGGACTTCGCCGGAGAGCTGCGCAAGACGCTCGACTTCTTCACGGCGACGTCGGGCGCCGAGCGCGTCGACGAGATCGTTCTTGCCGGCGGCGGCTCGGGCGTCCTGAACCTCGATGCCACGTTGCGCGACAAGTTCGGCATCCCGGTGTCGATCATGGATCCGTTCCGGAACGTCACCGTCGACGAGGGTGCATTCAACCCCGAGGAACTGGCCGAGATTGCGCCGAGCATGGCCATCGCAGTCGGTCTCGCGATACGGAAGCTGGGGGACGCGTGATCAAGATCAATCTGGTGCGGGAGGGGCGGGCGGTCCGCGGAGCCGGTGCGGCTCCGGCGGCAGCGGCGGCTGTCGCTGTTCCGGGCGGTCCCACGAATCTGAACAACCTCATCATCATCGGCCTCGTCGCCGTGAGCGTCGTCGTGGCGGCCGGTTACTGGTTCATCAACAACCGGTTGCTCGCCAGTCGTGAGAAGACCGTCGCCGAGCGGAAGGCCGAAGCGGACAAGCTGGAAAGCATCATCAAGGAAGTCGAGGACTTTCAGAAGCGCAAGGACAGCCTTCAGAACCGCATCGACCTCATCAATCAGTTGAAGCAGAACCAGAAGGGTCCAGTCCGCATCATGGATCAGATCAGCCGCGACCTGCCCGACCTGGTGTGGCTCGACAAGATGACCGTCGCGGGCGGACGCATCACGCTGAATGGCCGCGGTCTCAATCCCAACGCGATCGCGAACTACGTCGAGAACATCAAGAACGATCCATACTTCGAGGAGCCCGAGCTCGGCACCGTCACCGAGGTTGTCGGTATGTCGAAGACGCCGGTGTACTCATTCGACATGGGGTTCAACTTCACGTACGCGCCGAAGACGCCGGGAGCGCCGGCGGGAACACCGGGCGCGACCGGAACGAGCGGCACGACCTCAACGACGGGCACGGCCAAACCCGCAGCGGGTGCGGCGAGATAGGGGACGACGATGGCTTTAACGCTCAACGACAAGCCATGGTACTGGGGGCTGGGCATCGGTGTGCTCCTCGCCGCCGGCATCCTCTATGGAGCGAACGCGTATTTCGTCCAGCCGGTCAAGGACAAGATCGCCGCGGCTGACTCGCAGATCGCCGAGCTGGACAAGAAGATCGAACAGGGCCGCGCCGCTGAGCGCAAACTCCCGCAGTTCCGCGAGGAAGTGCGCCGTCTCGAGCTCGAGCTCGAAAAACTGCGCCGCATCCTGCCGTCCACGCGCAATACCGAAGAGATCATCAAGAAGATCAAGTCGCTCGTCGACCAGGGTGACTTCGGTCTGAAGAAGCTGACGTTCCCGAAACTGGCGGAGGCGAAGGCGGGAGACCCGTATGCCGAGTGGCCGATCACGGTATCGGTCGACGGCCGCTATCACGACCTGGCGATCCTGTTCAACCGGCTGAGCAACTTCTCGCGCATCATGAATGTGGAGAACATCAGCATCACGGCGCTGCCGGTTCAGACCAGCAAGACCATTACCTCGGATTTCATCGCAAAGACGTTCGTTTACGTCGAGCCGACCACGCCGGCGAAGGCAGCTCCGGGCGCCAAGCCCGGCGGCCCGAAACCGGGCGGCGGGAAGACGGACACGAGCGCGGCGGGTGGCCCATGAGCGGGAGTGTTGTGCGGATGAAGAGATGGAGTTTCTACGCGTCGCTGGCGATCGTGATTCTCGCCGTGGCGACGGTCATGGCCCAGACGGGACGTCCTGGCGGGGCCGCCACGACGGCGACGACCGCATCCGCGGCGACGTCAACGGCGGCAACCACGGGGACGACAGCCACAACGGCCACGACCAGCGGCAACGTGCAGCAGAGCCTCGAGGAAATCCTCGAGGAGCCGCAGGGAGCCGAGACGTATCGCTACGACCCGCAGGGCCGCCGCGATCCGTTCCGTTCGCTCGTCGGTCCGGCGCCGAAGATCGAGCCGGGCCAGCGGCCTCCCGGAGTTCCGGGATTCCTCATCGACGAAATCAAGCTGACAGGCATCGTGCGCACCAAGCAGGGGATCGTGGGTGTCGTCAGCGGTCCTGACAACAAGGGGTATCTCATTCGCGTGGGAGACAAGGTCCTCGACGGCGAGGTCATTCGCATTACCCAGACCTCCGTGGTATTCCGGCAGGAGGTCAATGATCCGACAAGGATCGAACGGTACCGCGAAGTGGTGAAGGACCTGACTCCGCCATCGGAACAGAAGCGGTAGACGCGGAGAGCAGGCTGGGGCTGCGTGGAGGGCGAGATGAAGGTGGGATGTATGAGTAGAGGCAAGCAAACCCTGCTGGTAACGACGGCGCTCCTGCTGGCCGCCACTGGCCTTCAGGCAGGCCTGTGGAGGTCGCGGAAGCCTCAGCAGTCAACGCAGACTGCCCCGGCTGCCGTTGCGATGTCGCTGACAGCGGTAGACGCCGACTCATCGCGGGTGATGCTGCACACGAGCGGGACACCGGTATACACGTCGTACAGTCCCTCCCCGGGCGTGTTCATCATCGATCTGACCGGCACCGAGCGCCCGAGCGAATTGAAGCTCCCGGCGACGCTTCCGGCACCCGTGACCTCGATCAGTGCCGAAGAGGCCGTGGAGATGGGCAGCAAGCTGACGCGAGTCACGTTCCGCATGACCCAGACGGTCGTGCCGCAGGCTTCCGTCGCCGACAACACCGTCATCGTGACGATGCCGGCGGCCGTCGCGGCGACCCAGGAGGCTCCGGCCGCATCAACTGAGAAACCGGCCGAGGTGGCCGCGCAGCCGGTGAAGACCGAACCGCTGCCTGCGCCGCCGGCCGCCAAGACGGCCGAGCCGGTGGGCACGGTTACCGAATCGCTGCCGAATGCGAAGTCGGTTCGCCGCGTGACCACCGCCGGTCAGGGCGGCGCTCTGGAAGTGGACATCACCGGCGACGGTGCAATGAACAGCTACAAGGCCTTCCGGCTCAACAATCCGGAGCGCCTGGTCATCGACATCAACGGCGTGAAGAATCACGCGAAACCTGCAGTCGATGTGAATGAAGGCGCCGTCAAGCGCGTGCGCATCGCGCAGTTTGCGCCCGCGGTCACGCGCGTCGTTCTCGACCTCACCGGCAAGACCGAATACGCGGTTACGCCGTCGCGCGACATGCTGCGCGTGACGTTCGGCGAAAACGCGAAGATCGCGGCTGCAGCACCGGTCATGCCGGCTGTCACGGCTGAGAAGAAGGAGCAGCCGGTCAAAGTCGCGGCTGCGACCGACATCCCATCACAGGTTCCTACGATTGCCGAAGACGCGGCGTGGAAGATGCCCGGCGCGAAGCCGGTCATCAACGCGCCGGAAGATCAGACGCCGCCGGCCACACCATCGCCCGCCCGCAAGGCCGTGGGCACCGCGCGGACAACTGCAGCCACCGCGGGGACGACGGGCGAAAACGTGTTCGATGAAGCCGCGGCAGCGACCCCGCCGCCGCAGGTCGGAGGCGGTCCGACCGGGGGCCGCACCCTCAGCGGCTCGCAGCGCGTGTTCACCGGCGACCCCATCTCGCTCAACCTCAAGGACGCGGACATCAAGGACGTGCTGCGCACGTTCTCGCAGCTCACCGGACTCAACATCGCCATCGACCCGAACGTCAACGGCACGGTCACCGTGGATTTCACCGACGTTCCGTGGGATCAGGCACTCGACCTGATCCTCCGGCAGAACGGCCTGACGTTCATCCTCGAAGGCAACGTGATGCGCGTCGGCACGATCGACCGTCTCGCGACGGAGACGGCTGCAGCGGCGAAGCTCGCCGAGCAGGAACGGCTCAACGTTCCGCTGACGACGCTCAGCTTCAAGCTCTCGTACGCGAAAGCACCCGAGGTCTCCAGTCTGCTCAAGGATCTGGCATCGCCGCGCGCGCGCATCATCGTCGACTCGCGCACCAATCAGCTCATCATCAGCGAGATTCCGCAGTACCTGCAGGTCATGCGGAACCTCATCGACACCGTGGACATCCCGAACCGCCAGGTCGTCATCGAAGCGCGCATCGTTGAAACGACGAAGACCTTCTCGCTGCAGTACGGATTCTCGTGGAACTTCGGCGGCGTGCTCGATCCGGCTCTCGGAACGGGGACGGGTTTGATCTTCCCGAACCGCGTCGGCTTCAACGGCGGACCGTTCAGCTTCACCGGCGGCGGCTCCAACGTTCTCGGTCTGTCGCTGACAGACGTTCTGGGCACGTTCAATCTCGACCTCGCGCTGGCGGCGTCGGAGACGAACGGCCTGACCCGCGTCATCTCGGCGCCGAAGGTCACGACGCAGGACAACACGCCGGCGGAAATCCAGAGCGGCGTGCAGATCCCGATTCAGACGCGCGTCAACTTCACGACGACGATCCAGTACATCGCCGCGACGCTGACGCTGTCGGTCACCCCGCAGATCACCGAGGCCGGGACGATCATCATGGATATCTCGGTCCAGAAGACGACGCCCGGAGCGGTGGTCGAAGGAACGGCGGGCGCCTCGCTCAACACGCGCACGGCACACACGCGCGTGATGGTGCGCGACGGCGGGACGGCCGTCATCGGCGGCATTTACCAGGCGACCGACAACAACTCACAGAGCGGCGTACCGGTGTTGAAGGACATTCCGGTTCTCGGCGCCTTGTTCAAATCCCATCGTGAGGACAAGTCGAACGACGAACTGCTGATCTTCGTCACGCCGCGCATCATCAGGGGCACATAATGACGGAACGAAACGGGTGTGAGGCGAAGATCGGAGGTCGCATGATGGACAAAGCCTGGATACGCGTCGCTCTGATGGCGGTAGCCGCGCTGGCGGTGTTCTCCTGCAGTAACGACATCAACCGCAGTTCGTCACCGGTCGAGCTGATCGTGACGAACTCGCAGGATGTCCAGCGGATCGACCTTGCCGGCAACGGATCCACCGGCAACAAGAACTGCGACAAGGACATCGGAACGATCAATATCGAAGCGCGGCTGAAGAACGGCACCACGAACGTGGACCAGCAGTTCAACGACGTGCGCATCACCCGCTACCGCGTCTCGTATCGCCGCATCGACGGCGGTACGGCGGTGCCCACACCGTTCGTCCGGCCGATCGACATTCTCGTGAAGGCGGGCGGCGGCGCGACGAGCCTCGGAAAATTCATCGTATTGACGGCGGACGCGACCACGCAGGCGCCGTTCGCGTCTCTGTTGCCGAACAACGGCGGACGCGACCCGCAGACGGGCCGCGCGTTCGTCAGCATGGAAGTCACGATCGAAGTCTTCGGAGAAACGCTGGCCGGTTCGAATGTAGCCGGGTCCACCAGCTTTCCACTCGACTTCTGTATCGCCTGTAACGGGTGCGCTTAGTGGAACGCTGCTGGGAAAGTCATGGGTGTGAGGAAAGCAGACGGGGGTTGCAAATGAAGGTTCTCAGAGGGCGGAAATACCTCTTCGCGCTGCTCGCGCTTCTGGTCGTCTTCGCGGCCTGCAAGGGTGAGTCGCCCACCGCACCGACGGCTGGTGGCGGAGGCGGCGGCGGCACGGGCGGCGGAGGAACACCTCCTGTCGGCGCGACCATCACGCTGACGGCGTCGAACCCGACTCCGCTGACGAGCTCGACGACAGTGATCACCGCGACCGTGACCCAGGGCGGCAATCCCGTTCAGAACGGCACGGCGGTCGAGTTCGGGACAAGCATCGGCAACTGGACCGATACGGGTCTCACGACGACCATCAAGACGACGACCAACGGCGTGGCCACGGCCACGCTGACGTCGGCCACGCCCGGCACGGCGGTGGTTACCGCGGTCGTGAACAATGTGACCAAGACGGTCTCGGTCACGTTCTCGAGCACGCCGACCACCAATCCGCCGCCGACGACGGCGCCGACGGTCACATCGATGACGCCGACCAGCGGAAAGCCGGAAGGCGGAGATCTCGTAACGATCACCGGAACGAATTTCCGCACGCCGATCCGGGTCATTTTCGATGTCGGCGGTGGCGTCACCAAGGAGGCCTTCGTCGCCGCGGTCACTCCGACGCAGGTTCAGGCCATCACGCCCCAGGTGAACCTCGGCGCGGGCCAGACTCTGGACGCGGCCGTCAATCTCATCAATGAAGCAGGCACACCGAACGAGGTGAAAGTCCTCGCGCCGGTGTTCACCTATCGCAAGGCGCAGCTGACGCCGGTCATCACGACGCTGTCGCCCGACTCCGGTCCGATCACCGGCGGGACACGCATCACGATCTTCGGATCGGGATTCGAAGCGCCGGTGCAGGTTTCCTTCTCTCCGGGAGGTACTTCCGGTGGTCAGGGTTGGGCGCAGATGCAGGTCCTCAGCGTGACCTTCGATCAGATCATCGCGCTCACTCCTCCTGCACGCGACGTCAACTCGGCCGGATCCGGCACTCTCACCGGACCGGTGGACATTCGCATCATCAACATCAACTCCGGAACGAACGCCGTGACCACGAATGCGTTCCGCTACACGCCGGCCATGCAGATCACCGGCGCGCGCCCGCTCATCGGCACCTCGCTCGGCGGAACGGATGTCACGATCGACGGCATCGGCTTCGATCCTCCGGTCGACGTCTTCATCGGCGACGTCCTTGCGCAGGTGCTGCGCGTCTCCGGAACGCAGATCCTCGCTCGCACCTCTCCCCTCGCCAATCCATGCGCCGGCGGCGGGGGCGACATCTCGGTGACGAACATCAACAACGGCGATACGGCGAAAGCGCCGGTGAGCTTCAACTTCATCGGCGTGGAGCCCGTGATCCTCTCTGTCACTCCATCGGCGGGCATCACGCCGGGCAGCACGATCACTGTCGACGTTCAGGATCCTGGCGTCGGCCCGCTCGGCACAGCCATCGTCAAGTTCTCGATCGGTGGCCAGTCGATTTCGCCGACACCGAATGTCATCAGCGTCGGTACCGGCGTGCAGACATTCACGCTCGTCGTGCCGGCAACCGGCTTTACGTTCCCGACAGTCCAGTGCACGACCGCTGCCGCATCGCCGGGTACGCAGCTGGGCACGATCAGCACGACCCTGCTCTTCACGAACCAGACGACGAACTGCACGGCGACGCTCGACGGAATGGTGCTCACGCCGCCGGGTCCGAACACATGTCTCGCACCGCCAACGGCGACGGTGGTCCCGGCGTCTCCGACGTGCCTTGCGATGGGC
This sequence comes from Thermoanaerobaculia bacterium, assembly GCA_035468985.1. Taxonomy (GTDB): domain Bacteria; phylum Acidobacteriota; class Thermoanaerobaculia; order Gp7-AA8; family Gp7-AA8; genus DASVHS01. The sequence goes on along the minus strand of DATISF010000054.1, from coordinate 187,670 downwards.
AACGTCCCGGTAGGAACGACGAGCGCTCCGCAGACGTTCACAATTTCCAACGCGGCGTCTGCACGCGATCTCACGGTCGGGCCGCCAACTAGCACCGGGACAAACACCACCACGATCACCGTTACGCCGGGCATACAGCAAACCATAACCGCTGGTACCACGGCGCCGCCATACAGTGTGACCGTCGTACCGACGGCGGCCGGCGCGTTCTCCGGCACGATCACCTTGACGACAAACGACCCAACGAAACCTACAGTTCAGGTGTGTTTCTCGGGCACCGGCATATAACCCACGGGTACTTGACGCAAATCTGAGAGCCGCCCCGAAAGGGGCGGTTCTCACGTGGGGCGGTTGCGAAGGCCCCTGATTCACGCAAGAATTCGGCTACGAGATGGCTCAGGCGGCGACAAATCCGAAAATCGAAGAGCTCCGGCTCCGGCTGAAATCGGATCCGAAGAGCCGGCTCTTCTATCCGCTTGCCGAAGAACTTCGCAAAATCAGTCATTTCGATGAAGCCGAGCAGGTGCTTCGCACCGGCCTGGCCAATCATTCGAGCTACCTTTCCGCGTGGGTCAGCCTGGGGCGCGTGTTGCGCGAGCTGCACAAGGACAAGGAGGCCGTCGAGGCACTGACCAAGGCCCTGCAGCTCGATCAGGGCAATGTCGTCGCCGCCCGCCTGCTCGCCGATGCCTACCTCGCACTCGGCGAGAAGGTCGAGGCGATCAAGAAATACAAACTCGTGTACGCATTGCACGCAGACGAGGAGCTGGAGGCAACGATCGCCCGGCTGGATGCGGAGCTCAGTGCGCCGGCAATCATTCCGGAGCCGAGCATGGCGCCGCCGGCCCCGTCGGTGACGGTCGGCGAGGTCGCCGCCTCCACACCGGAACCGCCGCCGCCACCTTTCGAACCGCCACAATTTCCCGCAACTCCGGAGAGCGATCGCGTCTTCGATGAGACTGCGTCCTCGATCCTCAAGCGCCAGCGTTTCGATCTCGAGACGGGCGACGCGGAGCCGATGCGCGCGGCGCCCGCGGAGGGCCCGTTCGAAGAACCGGGTGTCACCGAGGGATACGATACGGATGCCTTCGGGGTGAAGCAGCCGCTCGGGATGCACACCATGCCCGCTCCGCTCACCGCCGAGATTCCCTCGCCCGTCCCGCCACCGCCTTCGGACGAAGCGGATGTTTTCGAGCCGGCGGCACGGGGTCTCGCGCCCGGTTTCGTGACGCCGGAGTTCGCGGTCACGTCATCGATGCCGCCGCTGGACGAGGCGGATTTCAAGCGCACGATCGGCATGGCGGATCTCTACGCCGCCGAGGGGTCGATCGACGAAGCGCGCGACATCTACGAGGATCTGCTGGCCCGCGATCCGAACAACGCCATGATCCGGGCGAAGCTCGAAGCGCTGTCGGCGCCGGCTGCGCCTCCGCCGGCCGTTCCTGAGGAGCCGCAGGCGCTGGCCCCCGAGATCGCTCCCCCGGCGCCGCCCGAGCACAATCCGAAAGTCGACAAGCTCGAAAGCTGGCTGGCCAGGGTGAAGCGCGGCGAGGTGGGGCGTGTTTAGAGATGTACTGGCCGGGATCAGGAGCAGGGTCGACGGAGCGCTGGCCGTCAGTCTCATCGGGCTCGACGGAATTGCCATCGAGACCGTCAGCGACGGAGGGGTGCCGCTCGATGTGCTCGCCGCCGAGTTTGGCGGGTTCATCCGTTCCATCCGGCTGTCGAATACCGAGCTGAACACCGGGGAAGTGCTTCAGTTCTCGCTGACAACCGAGAAATACATCACCTTTCTCTCCGCCGTAACGCCGGAGTACTTCATCCTGCTGGTGATGACGCCCGAGGGAAACTACGGGCGGGCGCGCTTTGAGCTGGCAAAAGCAAAGCTCTCGCTGCGCGACGAGCTCACATGAGAGGACGTCGTTGAACTTCAAGGAAATTCTGGAACTGATCGACAAGGTCGCCGACCGCGGGATCGCCGTCGTCGAGGTCGAGCGCGCCGGCACGAAGGTGCGCATCGAAGGAGTGAGCGCGCAGCCGCGCGTCATCCACTCCATCGTCAGCGATGCCAAAGGTGAAGCGCAGGCCCTTCCGTCGGTGCCCCTCATCGCGGCGCCAGCGGCCGCGGCTCCGGCCGCGCTCGCGGAAAATGATCCAGGCGTGCACATCACGACGTCGCCGATCGTCGGCACGTTCTACCGGTCCCCGAATCCGGAGAGCGAACCGTTCGTGAACATCGGCGACCGCGTCTCGAAAGGGCAGGTGCTATGCATCATCGAGGCGATGAAATTGATGAATGAGATCGAATCCGACGCCGATGGCGTCATCGAGAAGATCTACCCGCAGAACGGACAGCCCATCGAGTACGGCGAAAACCTGTTCGCAATCCGAGTCTGAGCCCTCCTGATGATCTCGAAAGTACTGATCGCCAATCGCGGCGAGATCGCCCTTCGCGTCATCGTGGCGTGCAAGGAGATGGGTCTGAAGACCGTCGCCGTGCATTCGGAGGCCGACCGCGACTCGCTGCACGTCCGGTACGCCGATGATGACGTCTGCATCGGGCCGGCGTTGTCGCGTCAGAGCTACCTGAACATCTCCAGCATCATCGCCGCGGCCGAGATCAGCGGCGCCGACGCCATTCATCCCGGCTACGGTTTCCTCTCCGAGAACGCGGCGTTCGCCGAGATCGTCAACGAGTGCCAGTTGACGTTCATCGGGCCGTCGCCCGAGGCGATCCGGCTGATGGGGGATAAGGCCAAGGCGCGCGACACGGCGCGCGCGGCCGGCGTTCCCATCATCCCCGGCAGCGAAGGCCCGGTGAAAACCGCCGACGAAGCGCGCGAGGTGGCGCGATCGATCGGCTACCCCATCATCCTGAAAGCGGCCGCCGGCGGCGGCGGACGGGGCATGCGCATCTGCAGCAACGAAGAGGATCTCGAGAACGCCTATCACACGGCGCGGAGCGAGGCGGAGCGGGCATTCGGCTCCGGTGATGTCTATCTCGAGAAGTACCTGGAGCGACCGCGCCACATCGAAATCCAGGTCTTCGGCGACACCCTCGGGCGCATCGTCTCCCTCGGGGAGCGCGAATGCTCCATTCAGCGCCGGCATCAGAAGCTGCTCGAGGAATCGCCGTCGCCCATCATCGATCAGGCGACGCGCGAGCGCATGGGGGAGGCCGCCATCAAGCTTTGCCAGTCGGTGAACTACGTGAACGCCGGCACGATCGAGTTCCTCTACCAGGACGGACAGTTCTATTTCATGGAAATGAACACACGCATCCAGGTCGAGCATCCGGTGACGGAAGAAGTCACCGCCATCGACCTGGTCAAGGAGCAGATTCGGGTTGCGGCGGGCGAGCCGCTTTCCGTGCCGATGGGCGACTTCCGCCTGCGCGGGCACGCCATCGAGTTCCGCATCAATGCCGAGGACCCGGTGACGTTCGCGCCGAACCCGGGAAAGATTCGCGAGTTTCATGCACCCGGCGGGCCGGGCGTGCGCGTCGATACGGCCGCCTATCGAGACTACGTGGTGCCGCCCCACTACGACTCACTGATCGCCAAGCTGATCATCCGTGGCAAGGACCGCATGGAATCGATCATGCGGGCCCGCCGCGCGCTCGAGCAGTTCATCATCGAAGGTGTGAAGACGACGATTCCCCTGCACCGGGCCATCCTGAACGACGAGCGGTTCATCCGCGGCGAGTTCTCGACGCGCTTCATGGAGACATTCGAACGATAATCTCTGCATGAAGGTCTACATCGTCGGTTTCATGGCCGCCGGAAAGACCACCATCGGCCGGGAGCTGGCGGCGCGGATCGCCGCGCCATTCTTCGATCTCGACGATCTCATCGAAGCCGCCGAGCAGATGAAGGTGAAGGACATCTTCCAGAGCAGAGGCGAAGCGTACTTCCGAAAGCGCGAGCGCGACATCCTGCGATCGACGAAGCATCTCGACCGCGCGGTCATCGCCACCGGCGGCGGCACCTTCACCTTCGACGAGAACATCCAGTTCATTCAGTCGGAAGGACTGTCGATTTACATCTCCGCGCCGTACTCGCTGCTGCGGAGCCGCGCGGGCGACAAGGTGGGGGAGCGGCCGCTGTTCAAGGACGATGTCACCGCCCACGAGCTGTACGCGAACCGCAGCCGCTACTACCGCATGGCGGACGTGACGCTCGAGATCCGGGATGAGGAGACGCCCGGCGAGATCGTCGAGCGCGCCGTGCTCGAGCTGCCGAAGACTTTTCTGGAAGCGGTCAAGGGCTCGCCCTGGAGACGCTCGTGAGGGCGTTGGTCATCAGCGACCTGCATTCGAACGCGGAGGCTCTTCGGGCCGTGCTCAGCCGTGTGCAGCGCAAGAAATTCGAGCACATCATCTGCCTTGGCGATTTCGTCGGTTACGGCGCGCAGCCGAATCAGGTCCTCGATTCGATGCGTACGCTCCGGGGAACGAAGATCTACATCCGGGGCAACCACGATCGCGTGGCCTCGGGTATCGACGACGGAACGGGATTCAACCCCGCGGCGAAGGAAGCCGCGGTCTGGACACGCTCGCATCTGAGCGCGCCGAACCGGCGTTTTCTGGAGAAGCTGACGATCGGCCCGATTCAGTACGACGGCCTGATGATCTGCCACGGCTCCCCCTACGATGAGGACGAGTACGTCTTCACGGAACACCACGCGGCGCAGATCTTCGTCCAGTACGACGCCCCGATCATCCTCTACGGACATACGCATCTGCCGGTGGTCTTCTGGACCGATGAGAGGCGGATGGTCATGGGGACGCTCGTGCGGGAAGAAGCGACGTTCCGCCTCGATCCTTCGAGACGCTACCTGATCAACCCCGGTTCGGTCGGCCAGCCGCGCGACCGCAATCCGGAAGCGTCGTGCGCGATCTTCGATTCCGATCGGATGACGGTGCAGTTCTTCCGCGTCCCGTACGACTACACGAAAACGCAGGCAGCGATCATCAAGGCGGGATTGCCGCGCGCGCTCGCCGATCGGCTGGAATTCGGGACGTGACGATGCCGAAGCAATGGCAGTTGCCGGTCGCGGGCCGGGAGGTGACGTTCATCGCGGAGGAAGGCCCGAACGGGAAACTCGTCCTACGCGTGAACGGCCGCATGGTCGCTCAGCCTCTCGGGCCGGGTGAAACGGTGCGCCGTTTCACGTTCGAGGGTCGCCAGTTTCTCATTCGCCGCACGGACGAAGGAGCCGGTCTCGAGGACGTCACGCCCCCTCCTCTCGAGCCGATCGAGTTCGGTTCCACGACGAATCTCGCACCGTCCTCGATCGTGTGGCGGGGACGCATCTACTTCACAGTCGCTCTGCTGATTTTCATCGGCTCGCTGACCTCCTGCATGCGCATCCGCTCGATGCAGGAGACCGTGCGGCGCGCTCAGAATCCGGTCATCCTCAACGGCGAACAGCCGGATACTCGCGGTCTCGAGCGCACGCTGGCGGCCGGTGAGCTGATGATGTCCGGCCTGGCGTGGGAGACCTTCTTCGCATTTTTCGGGATGATGGGCGCAGGCATTCTGATGCGCGGCTTTCGCTGGGCATCGAAGGGTCTGGAAGTCGTCACCTGGCTCATGTTCCTGTTCGTGGTCTTCATGACGGCTCGCGTCGACCGTCTGGTTCACACGCAGATGAACGCTGCCTACGACCCGCTGCCCGCGGCGGCAGTCATTCACAAGCTTCACGTCAGCTCGGTCACGAGCATGATCTTTTTCGGGCTCATTGCCGGCGGCATGCTTCACCTGATCGGCCACCGCACGATCGACCGCTGTTACGAGGAAGAGGGCTACTGAGCGAACAGGTAGTTGCGCTCATCCTTCTCGAGCCAGAGATCCGTCATTTCCCATGTGTTGTTGTCATTTCTTCGGAACGTGGCCCGGCCACCGTAGCCGTTCCTTCCGTAGGGCTCGAGGGTGAATCGCGATCCGGGATTGTTCAGGGGTTGCCATTGCCAACGGAAGCCGGCGACGACTTCCGTCGTGCCGGCCTGTCCGAAGCTTTCGTTTTCCGAGCCGCGGATGTAGCTCCGTCGCGCGATGTTGATCACGTACTGATCGCCCTCTTCTGAGAGATCGTTCATCAACTCCAGCCTTCCGGCGGGAGTGATCTCGATGACCTTTTCGTAGACGCCGCGGGAGCTGTCGTTGGTCACGGTGGCCCACTCGCCGCCCTGCAGGATGCGGATGGCCGGGTAGCGCTGCATCTCCTCGTACCGGTCTGGAACCCGCCGCGGACACATGGCCTTCTTGATCTCACCGAAGCTCGGATCTCCTTCGACGCTCTGGCGCACGAGCTCGGGGGGGACGATCGGTTCCTGGTGCCGTGTCGGCGCGAGATTTCGCGGTTGCTCGCGGGCGCCGGCGTCGGCGGTGCCGTACGTCCAGAGAGGGTGGAGAAGGAAAACCGGAATGCCGACGAGGATCAGCGGCTGAAGAAAAACGGGAGTGCGATCGAAGGCCTGCCGAGCGAGGCGGCGTAGCATGGAGATGTCCATGATCGGGAACCGATTCGGTCTGATGATATCGCTGCTTGTGATTCTGGCGACAGGCTGTGACCACGCCACCGGCCGCGCGGAACGGCTCATCGATCGCGGTGAGCTGGCCGAGGCCGATCGCGTTCTGGTCGCGGAGCTGACGGAACATCCGACGAATCTCGAAGCGCACTTCCTCCTCGGCAAGGTGCGTCTTCTCCGCAACCATCCGGAAGATGCGGCGAAGGAGTTCGGAGTGGTGCAGGCGTCGCCCGATTACAGGAAACGGGTCGCCGAGGTTTACTGGCGGACCGCCGGCTCGCGCACTGCGCAAGGTGATCCGGCGATGGGCGTCAATTGTCTGCGGCGCGCGGTGCAGCTCGACACCGATCTCGCGCAACCGGCTTGTATCGAGGGGCTGACCATCGCCAGGCGACTCCTCGTGCAGGGCGGCGACGATGTTCACGACGTGGTCGCGGGCACCGCCGCACTCGACACGCACTGCCGCCGCAAGGCGATTTCATTCGTCGAGTCGGCGATTCGCGACAGCGATCGGACGCTGGATCCGGGATTCGCGAATTCGCTCGCCGGAACGGCGATGAAGATCGATCCGGACGCATCGCGTCTCATCGCCGCGGCGATGCGCGACCGGGCCAGCAGCGTCTCCGATCGCGATCCGGATACCTCGCTCGCGTTGCTGAAGAACGCGCTGGCGGTCGATCGCTCCATCGATTCCGATTCGGAGACAAGAGCGCTCCGCGCGCAGTTTGCGACGCGGCCGCCGCTCGCGTCCGGCGTTTACGGGCTGCAGGAGCGGCTTGATCCCCTCGACGCAACCCTCCTCGCGGTCAGCTCGGTCGGATGGGCGGTGTTCGCCTACGCGGAAGACTACGGCGAGCTCCCCGACGCGAACGACATCTACGCGCTTCAGAGGTTCATCGTTCCCAGATACCTCACCAGCATGCCGACCGATGGCTGGGGCACGGCATTGGTGTACGTGCACCATGGCTGGCAGGTACGCGTGATCTCGGCGGGTTCCGATCGCAACCTCACCCCGCAAAGCACCGATCTGTCAGTCGCGCCGCGCGGCATGCTCGATCCGGGCGGCGGCGACATCATCTGGGAGGACGGTGCGATCGTGCAGCGCCCAGCCGAGGACATGCACCTGCAGGGACGACCGCAGTAACTTGCCCCCTTGCGAGGACGACTTTCCCCAGAAGTGGACGCCGGGACACCTTGATATGGCGCAAATACCTGATTCTGCAGGTGAAATACTCATCCGTTCGTGGCATGTCCCCCGCACCGGGAGGGCTCAGCAGGAGAGGCTCCGATGAGAAAACTGGTTCTGCTTTCCTTCCTCGCAACCGTGATTGCGCTTCCGCTGCAGGCGCGCGGAAAAAATGAGTCGTACATCTCGTACGACGACGGCGGCACGGTCGTCCGGCAGGGCGACGACGGCCGCGAGATCGACGCCCGCGTCAATCTTCCTGTCTTTCCGGGCGATGAGGTGATCACCAACCGTCGCGGCCGCGCCGAAGTGCGTCTGGCGGACGGCAACATCCTCGGCATCGACCGCGCCACGGCCATCCGCCTGCGCTCCGTTCTCGACAGCTATGACAGCGAGTCCAACGACACGATCGCCGAACTGCGGTACGGCAAAGTCGCCGTTTACCGGAGCGGGGATGCGCGCGAGTCGTTCCGCCTCGACACGCCGAGCGCGAGCTACTTCGCCGGACAGGAAGCATCGTTCTCCGTTGATTCCGACTCGCGCGGACGCGATCACGTGTCCGTCTTCCAGGGTTCGATCGAAGTGCGCACGCCCACGCGCACGTCGCGCGTGCGGAACGGTGAATCGGCCGACGTCGACGATCGCGGGTTGTACGGTCTGGTCAGCAGTGAATACCCAGACGATTTCGAAACCTGGTTCCAGAAACGCGCCGAGCGGTATGGCGCGGCCTCCAGCCGCTACCTCGACTCGTCGCTGGCCTACTCCGACGAAGACCTTTCCCGCAGCGGTTCCTGGACCTTCATCTCCGGCTTCGGGTGGGGCTGGCGGCCGTTTGTGGCCGTCGGCTGGCGTCCGTACTACTACGGGCAGTGGACCTACAGCCGCGGCGGATGCCTGACGTGGGTCTCCTACGAGCCGTGGGGCTGGGTGCCGTACCACTACGGCCGATGGGCCTGGGACCCCGTCTACGGCTGGTTCTGGATGCCTGGAGCGGCCTATGCGCCGGCATGGGTCTACTGGTGGTACAGCCCCGGCTACATCGGCTGGGCGCCGGCCGGCTGGTATGACTGCTACAGACCGTATTACGACTGGGCGTATCGCCCGTACTCGCGCGCGGGAATCGACTTCGGATTCGGCTTCTACGGCCGCGTGCGCGTGCACGACGTCGACCTGCGCCCGTGGACGTTCATCGACGCGAACACGATCCTGTCGAACCGTGTCGATCGCGCTGCGGTGTCGACCGACATCGTCCGTGGCCGTCTGATTCGCGAGCCCGGTGGCGGATTCGCGACCATCGCCGGCACCCCGGCTCGTTTCACGAAGAATGACCTGAGAGATCCGGCCGCGGCCGTGAACACGATCTACCGTCGCGGTCTGACCGGAGGTGGCGGAACCGGTGGCGGCGCCTCGGCGCCCGACATGACGCCGTTCTTCCGTCGCGATCCGGAACTGCCGTCGACGGTCCGCGACCGCATCATCCGTACGCGTCCGTCTGACGGCGCGCAGCCGTCTCGCATCTCCGGTGGTGGCGGCAGCGTGGCCCCGATCGGCGGCGGTAGCGTTGCTCCGATTGGCGGCGGCAGCGTGGCCCCGATCGGCCGCGGCAGCGTCGCTCCGATCGACGAGGGACGGATTCGCCGCGATCCCACTCCGGCCGCTCCGAGCACGGGAGCTCCTGCCACGGTTCCGCGCGACAGCGGTGGCCGGATCAACCGGGGCAATGAGACGCCGAAGAATCCCGATCGCACGAACGCGCCCGACAACAACTGGCGCGGTGGCCGGGTGAACCCGCCGGTGCCGGCGGCTCCTCCCGAGACGCAGGACCGCCGGTCGACCAATCCTCCGCCGGGCGTGACGCCCGACGAGTGGAGAGGCCGCGTGATGCACGAGCAGCCCGGCACACCGCAGGGTGCTCCGGCGCCGGCCGAGCAGCCCGACCGGCCGTCGCGTACGCGCGCCGTTGATCGTGATCGCCCAAGCGACGTTCCGCGGCGTGTGATCGAGGGCATCGGTGGTGCCCGGATCTACCGTGGTGGCGACAGCGGACGCCAGTCCACTCCACCGCCGCGCGCGACGGAATCGCGTCCGCCCGCGCGCGAGTCGTCACCTCCGCCGCAGCATCATGACAGCGGTGGCAGCAAGGACAGTGGCGGCAGCAAGGACAGCGGCGGCTCAAGCAGTGGTGGCGGCAAGATCGAGCGCAACAAAGGCTAGGGAGGTGAAGTGATGCATGCGGTGATTGCAGCTCTGGCTCTCCTCACCGGCATCCACACCGTTTACATCGACGCCGATGCTCGCGCGAAACACGACATGGCCTCGGCGTTGAAGAAAGAATTGCCGCAGGTCCGGGTCGTGTCGCGCTCGTCGGCCGCGGACGCTGTGCTCGATCTCCGCTTTGCCGGCTTTGTCTCGGGCGGACGTTCCGCCGCCGCGCCTGCCGGCGATCAGACCGTCCTGGTCAGCGTCGGAGGTCGCGTCGAAGAGCAGGCTGTTCCGACGCCGCAGCTGCGGACGTCATACAGTACGTTCAGTGACCCCGTGTCGCGTTCATCTGCCGTCGTCCGGCTCCGCAACGGAAACGAAATGGTCATTCACGAGGGATTCGACAGTCCGTCCTTCTCGGACCAGGCCGCGGCCCGGTTCATCCGGGCCTGGCGTGAAGCCAATCCTTGATTCCAGCCGAGTGGATGAGAAGAGGGGCCTCCCGTTGGAGGCCCCTTTCTTTTATTCTTCTACAATCTCGCGCGTGTCGGTCCCACTCCTCTTCGCTTTCTACTGCCTCGAGGCCGGTCTGTTTTTCACGATCGTGCCGTGGACGCGGATCTGGACCCTCAACCCCCTGCTCCACAGTCACGTAGCGATCGGGATCTGGGCTGATAATCCCTTCGTGCGGGGTTTCATCTCGGGCGTCGGAGTGGTGCACATCCTGATCGGTGTGAAGGACATCGTGCTGATCACGCGCAACCGCCGGGGAGGGGTGCCGCGGTGAACGAGGCCCGCTCGCGGATCATCCTGCCGCTTCTCCTGAGCTCGGCGCTGTTCGTCGTCTATTACTTCGCCCTCCAGCACCTCGATCGCAGCTGGGAAGACGTCCTGGGCAAGGATTTTCACGGACTGCTGTTCGCCGCGTACGTCCCGCTGATCTTCATGGTCGTGCGGTTGTTCGACAGCGTCGTTTTCGATCTGATGCTGTCGCAGCGGCGGAAGATGTCGGCGCCGCGGCTGCTCCGCGACGTCGTCGCGCTCGGGCTCTACTTCCTCCTCTTCTCATGGGCCACGTGGAAGGCGCTCGATTTTTCGATCACGAAATGGCTTGCAGCGGGAACGGTCGTGGCGGCGATCGTCGGCCTCGCCCTGCAGGAGACGCTCGGCAATCTCTTTTCCGGAATCGCTCTCCACCTCGGCGACAGCTTCGAGATCGGCGACGTGCTGAAGTCGGGCGATGCGATCGGTGTCGTCGAAGGCATCACGTGGAGGGCCACGCGCATCCGGACGTTCAACAACAACTTCGTCCATCTGCCGAACTCGGTACTGGCGCGGGAGCGCCTCGAGGTTTTTCCACGGGATCGCTTGAATGGACGCATCCTCTCGGTGGGAATCGATTACAACGTCCCGCCAGCGACGGTGATCAGCGTGTTGACGCAGGCCGCCGGACACGTCGACGGCGTTTCGCGCGAGATTCCCTGCTTCGCGCGCGTGGCGGCGTTCGGCGATTCGTCGGTCTCGTACGACATCAAGTACTACACGCGCGACTACTCGGCGCGGGACCGGATCGATGCGGACGTGCGCAAGGCCATCTGGTACGCCCTGAAGCGCAACAACATCTCCATCCCGTTTCCCATCCGCGCCTTCCAGGCGTACGAGCCGCCGAAGCACGAGGATCATCAGGTTGGCGTGGAGGACGTGCGCGAGCGCCTGCAGGAAGTCGACATCCTCGAACCGCTCGCCGAAGCCACGCATGACGCGCTCGTCACGGCCGCCCGCGTTCGCTACTACTCGCGCGGCGAGACGATCCTCCGCCTCGGAGCCGTCGGCGATTCGATGTTCATCGTTCACGAGGGCACAGTGTCCGTGCGCATCCCCGACGACTCGCAGGCCGGTCGTCATGAAGTCGCACAGCTCGGCCCGGGCGCCGTGTTCGGCGAGATGGCTCTCCTCACAGGCGAGGCGCGCACCGCAGATGTGGTCGCAGTGACGGATGTGACGGCGATCGAGATCTCGAAGGACGCGCTGCAACCGGTCCTTCGCGATCATCCGGAGCTGTCGCGGGTCATTTCGTCGAAGGTGACCGAGCGCCGCATGCGCCTCCACGAGCTGCAGGCCGCGTCACCGGAAGAGGAAGAGATGACGCTGCTGACGCGCATTCGCACGTACTTCGGGCTATGAGACAGCCCGTATGAAACGCATTCTCATCGTCGAAGACAAGGAATCCCTCGGCCTCATGCTGCGCGAGACCGTCGAGGCCGGCGGTTTCGAGGCCGAGATCGCGTCGAACGGAGCGCAAGCCATGCGGTGGCTGGCCGAGGGGCGGCGGTATGTCGCGGTGCTGACCGATCTGCGTTTGCCGGGTGCCGATGGAATCTCGGTCCTGAAACAGGCAAGAGAGAGCGACGTCGACTGCCCCGTGATCGTGATGACGGCATACGGGACGGTGGAGAATGCCGTCGAAGCGATGAAGCTCGGCGCGAAGGATTTCATCCAGAAGCCGATCGACGTCGACCATCTCATGATCTTGCTGCGGCGCTGCGCCGACGATCGCGCCCTTCGCTCCGAGAACCTGCTGCTGAAGGAGGAGTTCCAGAAGCGCTACCGGTTGCCGGCGATCATCGGTGATTCGCCGCGGATGATCGAGGTCTCCAACGCCGTGCAGAAAGTTGCGGGCACCGATTCGACGGTTCTCCTTCAGGGCGAGTCGGGAACGGGGAAGGAACTGTTCGCGCGCGCGATCCATCAGCTGTCGAGCCGCGCCGACCGGCCGTTCGTCGCCATCAACTGCGCCGCGATCCCCGACACGCTCATCGAGAACGAGCTGTTCGGCCACGAGAAGGGCGCCTTCACCGGCGCCAGCGGACGCCAGCTCGGGAAGTTCGAGCTCGCCGACACCGGGACGATCTTCCTCGACGAGATCGCCGAGCTGGGACAAGGCGTGCAGTCGAAACTCCTGCGCGTCATCCAGGAGAGGAAGTTCGAGCGGATCGGCGGAGGAGCGTCGATCGAGGTCGACGTGCGCATCATCTGCGCCACGAATCGCAATCTCGCCGATGACGTGAAGCAGGGGAGGTTTCGCGAGGACCTGTTCTTCCGCGTGAACGTCTTTCCGATCACCGTTCCGCCGCTGCGCGCCAGACGTGAAGACATCGACGCGCTCACGGATTTCTTCGTTCAGCGCTTCGCACGGGAGTTGGTGAAGCCGCGGCTGCGCATCACCGACGAAGCGCGTGCGATGCTGCGCCAGTACGATTGGCCGGGCAACATCCGCGAGCTGGAAAACTGCATCGAGCGCGCGGCCATCCTGGCCGACCGGAGCACGATCACTCCCGCCGAGCTGCATGTGGCGCCCTCGGCGAGCGCGCCGTCACTTGGAGAGGCGATCGATCTCTCGGGGCCGCTGACCGAGGCGGTCGAGCGCGTGACCCAGGCGGTCGAACGAATCCGCATCACGGAAGCGCTTGGGCGTTGTCCTTCACGCGCCGAGGCTGCCGAAAGCCTCGGCATCTCGGTGCGAACGCTGCAGGCAAAGATGAAAGAGCTCTCAATCGATGACCGACAGGATTCCGACGTCTAGGGACGTCGTCGCGTTTCTGAACGAGCGGTTCGCGGCGCGCAATCTGCCGTATCGCATCGAGCACATCGCCGTGCTGCCTTATGTCAGTCCGATGTGGCTCGCGAACTGGGACGTGCCGCAGCTCGCGGACGCGCCGGAGCGCGAGATCATCGAGGAAGAGATCCGCGAGGCGCGCTGGCGCTTTCCGCAAGTGCTCGAGGAGTTTTGATTCCGAGCAGTCCCGAGACATACGCGGCGATTTCCGTTTGCCGCATGTGTGGGATCGTTGCGCGTGCGATGCCCGCGCCCCAGGCGATCAGGACAGTCTGAAATTCGTGATGTGAGCCGATCCCGCCGTGCTGGCCGTACCCGCGCGGGTTGGTCACCGGCTCGCCGCCGAACGGGCTGAGAGCAATGTTCGGATACGCGAACAGCACGAGATCGCCGCTGTTCGGATGCGATTTCGGATCGATCCGCTCGATGAATCCCGTCTCCTCGAGCTTGGCCTTCAGCTCAGCCGTCTTCGTGCTGCCGTACAGATGGGCGACTCCGCCGCCGGTGGCGATGGCAATCCAGTCGCGATCGAATCCCCAGTCGGTGAGCAACCGCTTGAGATGCACCTCGGTGTCGATCGGTGCCAGGCCGTGATCGCCGGTGACGACCAGCGTGTCGTGCGCGGGATCGAGCGTGGAGGCGATCCTCTGCACCGCGCGATCGGCGTCCTCGAAGGCACGCGTGCGGACGCGCGTGCCTGCGGCGCGATTCTCCGGCGTCGCGTGCGCCTGCGTATCGAGCGTGATGAAGAACTGATGCTCGGCCTTGTCGACGGTCGGCTCATAGACGAGCAGCAGATCGAACTTCATCTGCCCGATCGCCAGCGCTGTCGCATCCGCGAAGAATCGACAGAATCGCGCATTCTGTTCGGCGAACGTTTCGGGGTCGATCCCGTCACCGCCTTCGATGCGGTCTTGAGCGCTTCGTTCGTCGGGAGGCCCGGGCCAGAAGCCGACCTGATCGTCGGCCAGTTGCCGGAACGACGCCGGGTATCCCTCGGTGCGGCTGACGGCGCCCCAGTAGATCGTGACGTCGTCGAGCGTAGGCGTTGCGCGCAACAGCTTCGACCATGAGCCGTAGAGGCCATCGGCCTTCTTCTCCGAGATCGAGAACCATGGGTTTGGAGTGATCTGGCCGGCGGGTGTGTCGATCACGAACTTGTCGTAGTCCGTGACGTGATCATCCGTCGTGTCGTAGGCGACGATGTCGGCTCCCGGCGCGAGCGATGCGCGCATGACTGCGCCGTACGAGCCGTGAAAGTCGGCTCGCGTCAGATGGATCATGCGCGAGCGCACGAGCGGATCGCTGTAGACGAGCCCGAAGTCGGCTGAGCGCCGCACATTCCGGGCGTCGATCGTCGGAAAGGCGATGCTGCCGACCCGCTTTCCTTGGCGATGGGCCGCTTCGACGAGCGTCTCGGCGTCGATGTCGGCCGAGAATCCGTCGGCGATCTCCGTCCACGGCTTGCCGGGCTCGTGAAAGCGATTGGCCACGATGCCGTTGACGCTCGGCGGCGTGCCCGTGAGGATCGCGACGTGCGCGGATGAGGTGACGCACGGCGTGACCGGCGTGACGCGCTCGACGAATCGCCCTTCGCGCTCGAGTTTGGCGAAGGCGGGAAGGTCGGAATGTTTCGCCAGCTCGTCGGCGCCGAGGCCGTCGAACGAGACGAGCACGACGCGCGATGGAACGATAGTTCGCGTCCCGGCACTCGTGCAGGCGACGAGCAGCCCAACCAGCACCCACCCGCGGCGCATCACGGCGACTTGAGGCTGGCCAGCACTTTCTGCCGGTACTCTTTCGCTTTCGCGATGGTCGCCGGAACGTCGACGGTGAGCACCTTGCCGTTGCGCATCAGGATCCTGCCGTCACAGATCGTCGTCACGACCGAGCTGCCTGATGCCGCGTAGACGATCGCCGACTCCACCGAATACACCGGCTGGGTCTTGGCCTGCTGCAGATCGATGATCGCGATGTCGGCGTGCTTGCCGACTTCCAGCGATCCGATCTTGTCTTCCATGTTCAACACGCGCGCACCGCCGATCGTCGCGAAGCCGAGCACTTCACGTGCGCTGAGGGCTTTCGGATCGCCGCGCATCACCTTCTGCAGGCGGGCGGCGCTGGCCATCTCCTCGACCATGTCGAGGTTGTTGTTCGATCCCGCAGGTCCGTCGGTGCCGAGGCCGATGTCCGCGCCCGCGCGCTGGAGCTGAATGATGGGGGCCACGCCCGAGGCCAGCATCATGTTGCTTTCGGGACAGTGCGCGACGCCGACCCTGCGCGAGGCCAGCATCATGATCTCGTCGGGCGTGAGCCACACGCCGTGGGCGATGACCACGTCGTGGCCGAGGAAGCCGAGCGAGTCGAGGTAGTGGGCGGGCGTCATGCCTTTCGAGCGCTGAGCGACCTGGCGCAGCTCGTCCTTCGTCTCCGAGACGTGAATCAGAATCGGCACGCCGAGCTCAGTGGCGAGCTTGCGCACCTCCAGCAGATGCTCTTGCGAGACGGTGAACGGTGCGTGCGGCGCGAGCGCCGGCGTGATGAGGCGGTCGCCCTTCCACTCCTTCACGAACTTGCGGATGTAAGCGATCGTGTCTTCCCACGTCTTGTTGTCGGGCGCGGGGAAATCGATCATGGTCTCGCCGGCGACGGCGCGCAGGCCGGCCGCCTTTGCCTCGCGCGCGACGTCCGACTCGAAGTAATACATGTCGGTGAACGTCGTCGTGCCGGAGCGAATCATCTCCGCCGCGCCGAGGCGTGTTCCCCATTTCACGAACTCGCGCGTCACGTTCTTCGCCTCGGCCGGGAAGATGTAGTTGTTCAGCCAGTCCATCAGATCGCGGTCGTCGGCGATTCCGCGGAACAGCGTCATCGGAACATGCGTGTGCACGTTGATGAATCCTGGGAGAACGGCCATCCCGCTGGCGTCGATCGTCGTCCTGGCCGTGAACTTCTTGGCGATGTCGGAGGCCTTGCCGACGGCGGCGATCTTCGTTCCTTCGATCGCCACCGCTCCGTTCTCGATGTTCGGCCCGGCCATGGTGATGACCGTGCCGCCCGTGATCAGGATGTCGACTTCGCGAGCGGTAGCGCTCGCCGCCAGGATCAGAACGGCGACGATGATGAGAATGCTCTTGCGCAACGATTACTCCTCGAGACGGAATGAGAACGGGTACGGGAATAGGGTGGAGAGCTTGTAGTCGATTCGTTTGCCGCCGAGGTTGGCGATGGTGACGTCGATGTCGCCGCAGTACTCCCACATCAACTGGCGGCAGGGTCCGCACGGGGTCCCCGGTTCCTCGCTCTGCGTGACGACGGCGATCGCGGTGAACTCGCGCTCGCCCGCGGCGAGCGCCGTGAGGAGCGCGACGCGCTCGGCGCAGACGGTCAGGGCGTAGGTGCAGTTCTCGACGTTGCAGCCGCGATAGACCTTGCCGCTTTTCGTCAGCAGCGCTGCACCGACTTTGTATCTCGAGAAGGGAGCGACGGCGTTCTCGCGCGCCTTTCGGGCTTCAGCAATCAGGTCGGGCATCGGACGGGCTAAATTACCACGTCACCCTGACCCTGAGCGATAGCGAAGAGGAAGGGTCTCGTGCACGAGATCCTTCGCCGTCTTCGCGTCTCGGGATGACGCTTCGCGTCACTTGGCCCGACGCGCCAACTCCGTCCCGACCTCGCTCCAGTCGATGCCCACGTCCGTGAGCATCACCGAGACGTGAAAAATGAGGTCGGCGACCTCCGAGATCACGCGCTCGCGCCCCTCGCTGAGCGCGGCAATGATCACCTCGGCCGACTCTTCGCCGACCTTCTTCACGATCTTCTCGCGCCCGGCATCGAACAACGCGGCCGAGTACGAGCCGGCCGGCCGCGTGGCGTAGCGGTCGCGCAGAACGCGCATCAGCCCGGCCAGATCGAACGCCTGGGGCGGCACCCCGTCGAAGCACGACATCGCGCCGGTGTGACAGGCCGGGCCGGCCGGATCGACGCTCACCACGAGCGCATCGTGATCGCAGTCCTCGGCGATGTGGACGACTCGCTGCGTGTTGCCCGACGTCTCGCCCTTGTGCCACAGCTGGTTGCGGCTGCGACTCCAGAACCACGTCTCGCCGCTCTCCCTCGTCTTCGCGAGCGACTCCTCGTTCATGAACGCGAGGGAAAGGACGGCGCCGCTTTTCGCGTCGCGCACGATCGCCGGGATCAGGCCATTCGTGAATTTCAGATCGCTCATCGCACCGGGATCCCTTCCGACGCCAGATGCGTCTTCACCTCACCGATGGTGAGCTTCCGGTCGTGAAAAAGCGAGGCCGCCAGCGCGGCCCGGGCGCCGCCGAGAGCGATGGCGTCGCGGAAGTGCTCGAGGGTCCCGGCGCCGCCGGAGGCGATCACGCTGATGCGCACGGCCCCGGTGACGGCACGCAACAGCTCGATGTCGTATCCGCGGTTGGTCCCGTCCCGATCGACCGACGTCAGCAGAATCTCGCCCGCGCCGAGCTCCTCGGCCCGCCGGCACCAGTCGACGGCATCGATGCCGGTCGATTCCTTGCCGCTGCGGATCATGACTTCGAACGTTTCGTCATCCTGAGCGAGGGCGAAGGATCTCGTTCGCCGCGGCCGAGATCCTTCGCCGCGCTCAGGATGACGTCTCTTCGCATCGCACGACAGCACCACTGCCTGCACGCCGAACTCCTTCGCGGCGGCAGCGATGAACTGCGGATCGCGCACCGCGGCCGTATTGATCGCCACGCGATCCGCGCCGGCGCGCAGCATGGCCCGGAAGTCTTCGACCGTGCGGACGCCGCCGCCGACCGTCAGCGGAATGAAGATCGACTCGGCGATGCGGCGAACAGTCTCGACGGCAGTCTGAACGCCGCGGTCGGACGCGGAGATGTCGAGCACGGCGATCTCGTCGGCGCCTTCTGCTTCGTAACGCCTGGCGCACTCGACGGGATCTCCGGCATCTCGAATGCCTTCGAAATTCACGCCCTTGACGACGCGACCATCGCGGACGTCGAGGCAGGGGATGATCCGCTCCGGCATGGCGTTGGCCGATGCGGCGCGCTCCCGCGCTTCGGCGAACGTGAAGCGGCCGTCGAGCAGCGCGCGCCCGATCACGCAGCCGGTCACATTCCGCATCCGCGCGAGCGAAACGACGTCGCCGAGGGTCGTCACGCCGCCCGAAGCGATGATGCGCAGCTTCGTCTCGTTCGCCAGGCTGCGATACAGCGCGAGCGACGGACCTCCGAGCACACCGTCGCGGCTGATGTCGGTCACCAGGATGTTCTCGACGCCGCTGCTCTCGATCCGGCGAAGCACGCTGCCCAGCGAGGCATTGGTGCCGCGCGTCCAGCCGGCGACCCGCACCTCGCTGCCGCGGACATCGACGGCCGGCACGATGCGGGACGAGCCGAACGTCGCCACGAGCTGTTCGAACATGCGAGGATCGTCGGCGGCGACCGTTCCGGTCACGATCCTCTCTGCGCCGGCATCGAGCCACGTGCGCGCATCGTCGAGCGTCCGCACGCCGCCGCCGACCTGCACGCGAAGGTCGCGATGGACGAGGCGCCGGACAACGTTGGTCGCACCCGGCTTGCCGTTGCGCGATCCCTCGAGGTCGACCACGTGGAGGATCGTCCCCGCGGGAATGGCCAGGCGGTCGAGAACCTCGTCGATGGATCCGTAGTTCGTCACGCTCCCGAAATCACCGCGCGAGAGCCGCACGGCGCGGCCGCCGATGATGTCGAGGGAGGGGAGGACGAATGTCATCGAACTCTCTCGACGAAGTTGCGCAGCACCTGCAGACCCGCTGTCGAAGATTTCTCCGGATGGAACTGCACGCCGAAGATCCTTCCGCTCTGCACGGCGGCGGTGAATCGGGTGCCGTAGGTCGCGGAGGCGATCTCCGCGTCCGCGGTCCGGGCAGCGTAGGAGTTCACGAAGTAAAAGGGAGCGGCGCCCTCAAAAAGCGGGCCGGCCGCGAACTCGACGCGATTCCATCCGATCTGTGGCACCGGCAGCGTGCATTCGAGCTTCCGAACCTCGCCTTTGATCAATCCGAGCCCGGCGGTCGTGCCCATTTCGTCCGACGTTTCGAAGAGGAGTTGATGGCCGACGCAGATGCCGAGGAGCGAGGCGCCTGCGGAGATCGCCTGGCGCAGAGCGGAATCAATTCCGTTCGCGGTCACCCAGCTCATCGCCGCGCGAAAGCTCCCGACGCCGGGCAGGACGATCTTCACGCCACGCGCGATCTCGGCAGCATCGCGCGTCAATCGCACCTCCCCACCGACCGATCGCAGGGCGCGCGCGATGTTGGCGGTATTCGCGACCGGCGAATCGATGAGGATCACCTCCATCAGAGGACTCCCTTCGTCGACGGCACCTCTTCGCCGACGACTTCCTTCGCCTGCCGCACCGCCACCGCAAACGCCTTGAAAATCGCCTCGGCCGCGTGGTGGCCGTTGCGGCCGCGGATCAGGTCGACGTGGATGTTGCACGCGCACTTGTTGGCGAAGGACTTGAAAAACTCCTCGATCAATACGAATGGAAAGTCTTTATGAATCAAGAGCATGTCCTTGTCGACCGGCACCTCGAACACGAGGTACGGCCGGCCGGCGAAATCGACCACCACGCGCGCAAGTGCCTCATCCAGAGGTACATACGCGTATCCGAATCGCCGCAGGCCGCGCTTGTCGCCCAGGGCTTTCCCGAACGCTTCGCCGAGGACGAGGCCGGCGTCCTCGACGGTGTGGTGGTAGTCGATCTCGACGTCGCCGGTCGCCACGACGTCGAGGTCGATCTTCCCGTGCCGGGCGATGACGTCGAGCATGTGCGAGAGAAAGCCGATCGGCGTCTCGATGCGCGAGCTTCCCTTGCCGTCGAGATCGACCGCGACAGCGACCGAGGTTTCCTTCGTTTTGCGGGTGATGTTCGCCTGTCGTGTCATGCGATCTCCTTCAGCGCTTCGAGGAAGCGGTCGTTGTCCTCCGTTGTGCCGATCGATACGCGGAGGCAGCCGGCGAGGCCGCAATACGAGGAGACGTCGCGGACGAGAATGCCGCGCGCGCAGAAATCCTCGAACAGCGGCTTCCGCGTCCGGAACGTGATGAAGTTCGCCCGCGTCGGAAAGCATTCGACGATTTCGCGCATCGCGGCGAACATCCGGTCGCGCTCGCGGACGATCCGGGCCACGTTCGCATCGCGGAGCTGACCGTTCTGCAGCGCCATCACCGCCGCCGCCTCGCTGACGATGTTCAGCGAGTACGGCAGCTTCACCTTGCGGACTTCGCGTGCGGTCGCGGCGGTCGATGCCAGCCATCCGACGCGCAGACCGGCCAGTCCCCACGCTTTCGAGAACGTCGAGAATGTGACGAGCCGGTCATGTGGCGCAGAGAATGGAGCCCCGGCTTTAGCCGGGCTCTCACCCGCTGAGGCCGGTGCTCCATCGCCTGCAAAGTCGCCATACGCCCGATCAAACAGCACCGTCGCGCCGCAATCGAGCAGCCGCTCGATGCCGCCGGCAGGCAGCACGCCGCCGGTCGGGTTGTTCGGGGAGCAAACGATGACAACCGCACCTTCGACGAGCATCGACTCGAGCGGCAGGAGGCCTGATCGCGGATCGATGTCGACGCTGATGATCGATCCGCCGGCGACGGTTACCAGTTTTTCGTAGAGAGTGAACGTAGGACGGGGGATGACGACCGGCGTTCCCGGGCCGACGAACGTTCCGATCGCCGCGGCGAGCAGCTCATTCGATCCGTTGCCGACGAGGATGTTCTCCGTCGTCAGCCCGTATGCGCTTGCGATCGCGGAGCGCAGCGCGTTCGATTCGAAGTCGGGATAGCGATTCCAGGCCCGGCGCACGATGGCATCGGCGAGTTGCTGCTTCAGCTCGACCGGAAAATCGAACGGGTTCTCGTTCTGATTGAGTTTCGTGTCCGCCTCGCGGAGCTCGAGCGTGTATGCGGTCATCGCCGCAACGGCCGCGCGGCTCATCGGGGCACCGCCTGTCTGGCCATGATCGATTTCCCGTGCAGCGGCAGACCTTCGAATTGCGCCAGGGCGTCGGCGAACGGCGCGACCTCGCGCGCGTCGTTCCGGCCCGCGAAGATGATGTTGGTCCGCTTCACGAAGTCGTACACGCCGAGAGGGGAGAAGAAACGCGCCGTTCCCGCGGTCGGCAGCACGTGATTCGAGCCGAGGATGTAGTCGCCGGCGGCGGGCGCCGAGGACGGTCCGCAGTAGATCGCGCCGCAGTTCTCCGCTTTCGCCGCGATGGTCTCCGGGTCGCGGGCGTGAATCGATAGATGCTCGGGAGCGATGCGATCCGCCGCGGCGACTGCTTCGTTGACCGTTGAAGTCTTCACGATGATGAAGCGTTCGTTCGCGGCGGCCTTCGCCACGCGATCGGACGTGGTCAGGAGAATCACCGCACTGTCCGCTCCGTGCTCAGCCTGCGCGAACAGATCGGCCATGACGAGCTCCGGAATCGCCGTGTCGTCGGCGATGACCACCAGCTCTGTGGGTCCGGCGGTCATGTCGATGCCGACCTCGCCGACGAGACGGGCCTTGGCTGCGGTCACGTACGAGTTTCCGGGGCCGACGATCTTGTCGACGCGCTCCAGCGTCTGCGTGCCGAGCGCCATGGCCGCGATTCCCGACGGCCCTCCTGCGCGATAGACCTCTTTCACTCCGAGGCGCCGGCAGGCGTACTGCAGCTCGGGGCGGGCGGCGGCGCCGGGCGTCGTCGCCACCACGATCTCGTTCACGCCGGCGATTCGCGCCGGAACCGCGCACATGATCAGCGTCGAGACGTAGACCGCGCGGCCACCCGGCACGTAGATGCCCACTCGGCGCAGTGGGCGGACGCGATGCTCGATGACCGTGTCGTTGCGCGTCCAGCGATAGCCCGGCGGCAGCTGTTGCCGGTGGAAGGACTCGATGCGCTCGATGGCGGCATCGATGGCGTCCTGGAGCGGAGGCCGTTCCCGCCCGCCGTCCGAGGCGCGAAGACGCGCGTCGCTCCACAGGATCTCGGCGGGATCGATCTTCACTTTGTCGAATCTCTCGATCTGCTTCGCAACGTAGACGTCGCCCATCGCGCGCACGCCGGCGATCACGTCGGCGGCAACTTCGGCTGCCCGATCCGATGCTTCGCGCCTGCGCTGCTCGAGCTCGAGGAGGATCTGTTCGATGTTCATGCGATCTCCTTCTCGGAAGCGCTGAGCGCGATCCTGCTGACCATCTCGCGGACTTCCACCGGCTGCGTTCGATACACATCTTTCCCGACGATCAGACGCGGTGAGACTTCGGTGACGAGCTCCTGCATCACCAGCTTGTGCACGCGCACGGTCTCGCCGGTCTCCACGAGATCGACGACGTGCGTGGTGAGGTTGAGAACCGCCGCCAGCTCGACTGAGCCGCCCAGGGGAACGATGTCGGCGCGGAGTCCGCGCGACTCGAGCCATTGCCTCGTCACGCGCGGATACTTCGTGGCGATTTTCGGCAGCGGAACCTCTTCGATCCGCTCCGCGCCCGGCGCGCCGATGAGCATCATCCGGCAGCGGCCGAACGGCAGATCGACCGGCTGATACGCCGTGGAGTCGTGCTCGAGCAGCTGATCGAGCCCGGCCACGCCGGCATCGGCCGCGCCGTACTCGACGTAGACCGGTACGTCGCAGTCCTTGACCAGGATCCACTCGATCCCGCCGCGGTTGAAGACCAGGCGCCGCGAGGCGATGTCCTCTTCGGCCGGCGTCTCGTAGCCCGCGGCGGCGAAGAGCGCCAGCGTGTCGTTCTGCAGTCGTCCTTTAGGTATCGCTATTCGCATGTGATCGTGAACCCCACGGCCGGAGCGGACGCTCCGAATTGTTCGTACAGGTTGTCGTAGCGGCCGCCCTGCGCGATCGTCGATCGGGAGGAGAGGTCGTAGGCACGGAAGCGGAGGCCGCTGTAGTAGCCGCGCGCGCGATCGACGTCGTCGAGATGAATCACGCAGTCGGGACAGGCGCGGGAGATGGCGTCGAGCCGGCTGCCGATGTCCGCCGGGATGTCGCGCGTCGTCGCCGTTCCGGCGATGAGGCGCCTGGCGGCCTCCGGCGCATCGGCAGGAGCGCGCTTCGTGGCCAGCCACTCGCGCGCGGCGGGATCGATCCGCTCGGGAATCGTCGCGTCGGTGAAGACGATGGTCGGACTGACGCCGAGCTCGCGGAGGACGGCCGAGACCAGGGACATCGCTTCGATGTCGGCCTGCTCCGAGGCGTCGCCGATGATCTCGGCGCCGATCTGGAACATCTCCCGGTTGGCGCCGAGACGCGAGGCCTGATAGCGGATGACATCACCGCGGTAGAAGACGCGCAGGGGAAGCTGTTCGGGTGTGAGCGACGGCGCCAGGGCGCGGGCAACCATCGGCGTGAAATCGGATCGCACGGCGACCAGATCGCCGTCGCGGTCGACGAAGCGGTACGTCTGCCGCGAATCGATCGCACCCGTCGCCGCGTACGGCTCGGCGTAGTCGATGATCGGCAGGATGATCTCCTCGAAGCCGGCGCGCTCGAGGATCGACGTGATGCGCGACTCGACGCTCCGCCGCCGGGCACTCTCGTTGATCAAGAGCGGCCTGACGCCCGTCGGATATCTGTGTTTCTTACCCATCCAAAAAAACCTCTCCCCGCGCGGTAGAAGAGGTCTTGACAGGATTTCAGGTTCTGGCAGCGCCCCTTCCTTGCGGCGGGGCGCACAGCGGATGCACCCCTACACCATGTGGTGATGGTGGTGGTGCAGCCGGG
Source organism: Thermoanaerobaculia bacterium (assembly GCA_035468985.1). Taxonomy (GTDB): domain Bacteria; phylum Acidobacteriota; class Thermoanaerobaculia; order Gp7-AA8; family Gp7-AA8; genus DASVHS01. The sequence goes on along the minus strand of DATISF010000054.1, from coordinate 163,353 downwards.
ACGTGCGGGCGTTATTCATGTTGCGCGCGGAGTGTAACACGCCGAGCCCCTCACCCCTTCCCTCTCCCCGCGCCGCGGGGAGAGGGAGCTGCGAAGCGGCGGGTGAGGGGGCGCAGCTACAATGCGCCGCGCATGAATCCAAGCGAACAATTCGATTACCTGGCCAAGGGGACGGTCGATCTCATCGAGAAGGCTGACCTGAAAGCGAAGCTCGCCCGGGGGACGCCGCTGACCATCAAGGTCGGTTTCGATCCCACCGCCCCCGACATCCACCTCGGCCACACGGTGGTGATCCGGAAGATGAAGCACTTCCAGCAGCTCGGACATCGCGTCATCTTTCTGATCGGCGACTTCACGGGGATGATCGGCGACCCGACCGGCAAGAAGGCCACGCGGCCGCCGCTGTCGCGCGAGCAGATCGAGGAGAACGCCAAGACCTATGAACGGCAGGTGTTCAAGATCCTCGATCCGCAGAAGACCGAGATCCGCTTCAACTCCGAATGGCTGAGCGCGCTCGGCGCCGAGGGGATGATCCGTCTCGCCGCAAAGTACACGCTGGCGCGCATCCTCGAGCGCGATGACTTCCGCAAGCGCTTCCAGTCGCAGCAGCCGATCGCCATTCACGAGCTGCTCTATCCGTTGGCGCAGGCGTATGACTCGGTCGCGTTGAAGTGCGACGTGGAGATGGGCGGCACCGACCAGCTTTTCAATCTGCTCGTCGGCCGCGATCTCATGCGCGAGTACGGGCTCGAGCCGCAGGTCGTGATCACAATGCCGCTCCTCGAGGGTCTCGATGGCGTCGAGAAGATGTCCAAATCCCTCAACAACTACATCGGGATCGACGAGCCGCCGGGTCAGATCTTCGGCAAGGTGATGTCGATCTCCGACGATCTGATGTGGAAGTACTACACGCTGTGCACGGACCTGACGCCCGCGCAGATCGATGCCATCAAGCGCGAGGCGCATCCGATGGACGCGAAGCGGAATCTCGCGAAGCTGATCATCAAGGACTTCTACGACCAGGCCGCGGCGGACGCAGCCGAGCAGGAGTTCCGGCGCGTCTTCAGCGAGAGGCAGACGCCGACCGACATCGAGGAGAAAGAGTTGCCGGCCTCGAAGGAGCCGCAGCTTCTGAGCAAGGTGATCACCGCGGCGGGACTTGCACCGACAAACAAAGAAGCCCAGCGCCTGATCGCGCAAGGCGGGGTGCTCGTCGATGAAGTGAAGGTCGACAACCTGAAGCAGACGCTGGATGCCGCGGCGGGGAAGTCGTACCTGGTGAAGGTGGGGAAGAGGAGATTTGCGCGGGTGACATTCACGTCATCCTGAGCCGCGAAGACGGCGAAGGATCTCGTCGGCGAGATCCTTCGCTTCGCTCAGGATGACGTTGTTTCTCAGAAGAATTTCACCGGAATGGTGAGCACGGTGGACTGGCCGTCCGCGGCCGTGGCGCGAACCGTCAGGTCTCCGGTCGTGCCCTTCAGCGCGGCGCTGGCGACCAGCTGCACGGTGCCGATGTCATCGACCAGGCGGGCATCCGCGGTCGAGGAGAGGATCTCGTACGTGACCTTCTCTCCGCTCTCCGCCGCGGTGACGATGCGGAAGAACGTCGGGAAGCCGATCGTGTAGGCGTCGACGGGAGCGGAGAGCACGTTGTCCTTCGCCGCGACGTCGACCGTGCCGTTCTGATCGCGATCGATGCCGAGGAAATTGATGCGGCTCTCTTCACGGGTGCGAACGCCCGGGACGAACGACGGATCGCCGCTGGCCTGATTGACGATGCTGCCGTAGAAGATCGCCGTGCCGCTGAGGACTGCCGCGTGCACGACGTCGTTGTCTTTGAGATCCGTGTTGAACAGCGCCGCGGCGCTGGACTGGTTCTGCACGCCTGCCGCGTAGGCGATGGTCTGGGTCGCCGCGACTGTGCCGTCGGAGCGCACGAGATCCCAGCGAATGTTCGCGGCGGTGAGCGTGTACAGGCCGACGTTGAAGCGGAAATCGACCGACGAGGTCGGGCCTTCGATCACGGCAACGTCGCCGGCGGTCGCTGCATCGGTGCTGCGGATGGCCGGGATGTCCTGGCCGAATTCACCCGTGGCCAGCTCGTTGAACGTGCGCGAGGTGATGGCGATGCGGTTCGCGTCCGAGTCGGCGACGTTGATCTCGATCGCGCCGAGGGTGTTCTCGCGCTTGAACGTCGAGCGGACGATGTCCTGCAGGGCGAGCGTGCCGCGGGGCGGCACCGTCTGCGCGAACGTCTCCGCCGCGCCGTTCTGGTCGTGATACGTCAGCGTGGCCACGATGGCCCGCCCGCTGGTGTTGTGCAGCGTCACATCGCTCTTCCACACGCTGCCGTTCGCGCCAGGCGCTGAGCCGGCCACCGGCACGATCAGCGTGGCCGCATCGGCGGCCAGAGGGAGCAGCGCAATCGCCGCTGCCATCATCAGGTGTTTCATTTTCATTGAGGTCTCCTTTTGCATCGTTGTTCCGCTGACTGATACGCAGACATGAAAGGGAGTGTCTAACGGGGTTCGGGGTTCGGAGTTCGGGATTCGGAGTTCGGGGTTCGGGATTCGGAGTTCGGGATTCGGGGTTCGGGGTTCGGGGTTCGGGGTTCGGAGTTCGGGATTCGGGGTTCGGGGTTCGGGGTTCGGGATTCGGGGTTCGGGGTTCGGGATTCGGGGTTCGGGGTGAAGAGGCGAGCTCCCGGATCCCGAACCCCGATCGGATACACTCCGCCGCGCTATGGCAGTTCCTCTGCTCGATCTGAAACAACAATATTCAAAGATCCGCAACGACGTGATGCGCGTGACCGAGGAGGTCTACGAGTCGCAGGTGTTCATCCTCGGCAAACGCGTCGAGGCGTTCGAGAAGGACTTCGCCGCGTACTGCAGCACGAAGCACGCGGCCGGCGTGTCATCGGGAACGGATGCGCTGCTGATCGCTCTGATGGTGCACGGCATCGGACCGGGCGACGACGTGATCGTTCCCGCGTATTCGTTTTTTGCGACGGCCGGCGTCGTCGACCGGCTCGGCGCGAAACCGGTGTTCGTCGACATCTCGCTCGACGACTACAACATCGACTCGAACGCACTCGCGGAGCGCGTCACCACGCGAACGAAGGCGATCATGCCCGTGCATCTCTACGGGCAGACCGCGGACATGGATCCGATCAACGAGATCGCGAAGAAGAACGATCTTCTGGTCGTCGAGGATGCGGCACAGGCGGTCGGCGCGGAATATCGCGGCAAACGTGCCGGCTGTCTCGGCTCGATCGGCTGCTTCTCGTTTTTCCCATCGAAAAACCTCGGTGCGTTCGGCGACGCCGGCGCGGTGACGGTCGATGACGACGCAGTCGCCGAGAAGCTCGTCGACTATCGCGTGCACGGCATGCGTCCGAAGTACTACCACCGCTATGTCGGGGGAAACTTCCGCATCGACGCGCTGCAGGCGGCGATTCTTCACGTGAAGCTTCCCCATCTCGACGAGTGGGCGGAGGGACGGCGCCGCAACGCGAAGATCTACGAAGAGTTGTTCGCGGAGTCGCGGATCGGCGATCGCGTCGTGCTGCCGAAGGAGATGGCCGGCCGGCATCACGTGTTCAACCAGTTCGTCATCCGATTCACCGAAGGACGCGGCACACGCGATCGCGTGATGGAGCATTTGAAGAGCTCGGGGATCGGCTGCGAGATCTACTATCCGCTCACCCTGCCGCAGCAGGAGTGCTTCCGCAACGTGGAAGGCGCCGCCGAGCGTTACCCGAATTCCGAGGCCGCGGCAGCGCAGACGCTGGCGATTCCGGTGTTCGCTGAGCTGACGAAGGACCAGATGCGCGAGGTCGTGCGTGAAATTGGGAAAGGCCTTGGGCGCTAGACAGAACCTCCGCGCAAGCCGTCATCCTGAGTCGGCGAAGCGCGAGGAAGGATCTCGGGATGTGAAAACGTCTGCGATTTCGAGATCCTTCGCCTTCTTCGCGGCTCAGGATGACGTGAACAACGACTTGCGCCGAGGTTCTCCCCAGGCCTAAGGCCTTGGGAGACTCGTCGCCTAACGCCTAACGCCTAACGCCTATGATTCCTCTTCGCCAGACCACACCGCGGCGGCGTATGCCCCTCGTCAATCGCATCCTCGTCGGTGCGAACGTGGCCATGTTCGTCGTGCAGCTGTTCATGGGCAGCGCGGCGGAGCGGCTCATCGAGACCTTCGGCTTCATCCCGCTGCGGTTTCACCATCCGTATCTGTTCGCTTATACGCGATGGGAAGTGGCGATCACGCTCGTGACGTCGCTGTTCCTGCACGGCGGGTTCGTCCACCTGTTCGGAAACATGATCTATCTCTGGACGTTCGGCGACGCGGTGGAGGACGCGCTTGGCCATGCCGGCTACTTCTTTTTCTTCATCGCCTCGGGTGTGATCGGCAGCCTCACGCACACGATCGCCTTCCCGGCCTCGCCGATCGCCTCCATCGGCGCCTCGGGCTCCATTGCCGGCGTGCTCGGCGCATTTCTGGTGCTGCAGCCGCACGCCCGGATCGTCACGCTGTTCCCGCTCGTGATTTACTGGGCGATGGCGGAGATCCGCGCGACGCTGTTTCTGCCGGTCTGGTTCATCATGCAGTTCTTCAATGGATTCGCGTCGCTCGCCGCCGCGCGCGCGACGCAGGAAGTTGCAGGAGTGGCGTGGTGGGCCCACGTCGGTGGATTCTTGTTCGGCGCGGTTGTGGCGGGGGTGTATCGCATGACCAGAAGGAGCAGTGAATGAGAAAAGGGATCATCCTCGCCGGCGGATCGGGCACGCGGCTCTATCCGCTGACGTCGGTCGTCTCGAAGCAGCTCTTGCCCGTCTACGACAAGCCGATGATCTATTACCCGCTGACGACTCTGATGCTCGCCGGCATCAACGAGATCCTGATCATCACCACCCCCGCCGATCAGCCGCTCTTCCGCCAGCTCCTCGGCGACGGATCGCAGTGGGGAATTCGCCTGACCTATGCCGAGCAGCCGCACCCCGGAGGACTGGCGCAGGCATTTCTCATCGGCCGCGACTTCGTCGGGAAGGATCCGAGCTGCCTGATCCTTGGCGACAACATCTTCTACGGACATGGGCTCACCGACGCGATGCGCCGCGCGGTGGCGGCGACTGATGGCGCGACCGTGTTTGCATATCGCGTCAAGGATCCGGAGCGTTACGGCGTGGTCGAAGTGGATGACGACGGCCGTGCCGTGAGCATCGAGGAGAAACCGGCGAAGGCGAGGTCGACACTGGCCGTGACCGGGTTGTACTTCTACGATGCCAGAGTGGTCGATTTCGTGACGAAGATCCGGCCATCCGCGCGCGGCGAGCTCGAGATCACGGACTTGAACCGCATTTATCTCGAGCGCGGCGAGCTTCGCGTCGAGCAGCTCGGGCGCGGCTACGCCTGGTTCGACACCGGCACGCAGGAGTCCTTGCTCGAGGCCGCGAACTTCGTCGAGACCATCGAGCTCCGGCAGGGCCTGAAAGTCGCATGTCCGGAGGAGGTTGCGTACTTCCTCGACTGGATCACGCGCGCGCAGCTGCTGGCGCAGGCGGAGAAGCTGGCGAAGAGCGCTTACGGGAAATATCTCCAGAGCATCGCACAATGAAGACGGCCCTCGTCACCGGCGGCGCGGGATTTATCGGATCGCATATCGTCGATGCTTATCTCGAGCGCGGTTGGCGCGTCGTGGTCATCGACGATCTCTCGACGGGTGAACGACACAACGTCGATCGTCGAGCGGAGCTGTACGTCGTCGACATCCGCGATGCCGCTTCGATCATCTCTGAGGTCCAGCCGGACCTGGTCAGCCACCACGCCGCGCAGATCGACGTCCGGAAGTCGGTGGCCGACCCTGCGGAAGACGCCGACATCAACATCGTCGGCTCGATCCGGCTGTTGCAGGCGTGCGTCGCTGCGCACGTGAAGCGATTCATCTTCGCCTCGAGCGGCGGCGCGGGATATGGCGAGCCTGTCTTCGCGCCGCAGACCGAGGAGCATCCGATCCGGCCGCTGTCGCCGTATGGGTGCGCGAAGGTGGCGGTCGAGAGCTACATGACGTACTTCCGCGAGGTGCACGGACTGTCGACGGTCGCCCTGCGCTACGCGAATGTGTACGGTCCGCGCCAGAACACGAAAGGGGAGGCGGGCGTGATCGCGATCTTCGCCGACCGCATGCTGCGCGGGGAGCCGGTCACGATCAACGGCAGCGGCGAGCAGACGCGCGACTTCGTGTTTGTCCGCGACGTCGTGGCCGCGAGCATGGCCGTGACGGAGCATCCCGAGCTCAAAGGCGCATACAACGTCGGCACAGGCGTGGAGACGTCGATCAATGTGCTGTACGACGAGATGGCGAAGATCCTCGGCACACCGGCGGCGGCAATTCACGCTCCGGCGAAGGCGGGAGAGCAGATGCGGAGCGTACTCGATGGAGCACTTCTTCGAAACGCAGGCAGTCTCGGCCATTGCGTGCCGCTTGCCGAAGGGTTGAGAGAGACGATCGACTTCTTCCGTCGCTCCTGATGAGCGCGCGCGGGATTACTGAACGCCCGCGCGGAGCTCGTTGAAGTGGCTTGCCTTGACCGTTGTCGTTGTGGCCGTGATGGCCTCGGCATACGAGAGAGGCGGCAGGCTCAGTGCGGCCCGGGCCAAATCGAGAGCGCTGCGCAGACCGGTCACATCGTTCCTCAGGATCGTTGTCGTTCCAGCTGATGCCGTGCCGAATGAGGTCGGCGCCTGCCCGGCGAGCGTCTGCACGGCGCGCACCGCGGTCCGGAGCTCGTTGATGTGGGCTGCCTGGATCTGCGTGACAACGGGGGTGAGCGTCAAGTCGGTGAAGATCACGTTCGTGGCGAGGTCGTAGGAGCTGGTCGCACTCCCGCTGCCGTTGGTGGCCACCACCCGATAAAGATACGAGGCACTGGTCGACGAGACCGGGTCCGTGGCCGCCGTCAAGGTCGTTGACGATCCCACATTCGCGAACCCGCCTGTACCGAGTGCGCTTCGCTGAACCTGGTAATTGATCGGTGCCGTGCCGGTCGAAGCGGTCCACGTCAGCGAGATGGACGTCGAACTGGTTGCCGTGGCGACGACATTCGTCGGCGCCGAAGGCGGTGTGCCGCAGGCGCCGCCCGGATAAACCGCGCGGATCGCGTTTTGATCCCATGTCTGCAGGGTGTAGCCGACACTGCCCACCAGCCAGAACATGATCGCGCTACCGCCGTACCCTCCGCCGGCGCAATCCGCCGTGAGGGTGTTGCAGTTTTCCGTGCCGCCGCATGAGACGCCGCATCCGGCGTTCGGAGTGGTCGGGTCGGCGTTCGAGTGCCGCCAACCGATCGAATGTCCGAGTTCGTGAGTCGTCGCTTGCGGGGCGGAGGCTTCGCTGTTGGGCAGGTAACCGTCCTGGTAGATGATGTCCGCGTCCAGCAGCTGACGGAAGCCGGTTCCCGCACTGTCCGCGGTGGTGTCGTAGATGATCGTCGTGATGGCGATCGTTCCGGAGCCGGCCCAGCTTCCGCTGATGTGGTTGTTCGGGTCTCCGAACTCGATGACGTTGGTGAAGTCGCAGAAGTTGTTGCAGCCAGCAACTCCGGTCAACGCCGCCGTTGCCGTCGTACCGGTGAGCTGCAGGTTGACAGTGGACCCGCAGTCGTTGTTCCAGGCGGCCATGCCTGTGGTGATGAACGTGTCCGCGTTCGTGGGATCGCATCCTCCGCATCCGGTGTGGCGCGCGTAGTTCAGCGCCGCGGCGATCGTTGCGGTGTCCCAGCGAACCCCGCCCGGGCCACCACCGACCTGTGTGTAACTGGACGCCGCATACGTCATCGTCACCGGGCGAAGGAATGCATTCGCTTGCGTCGTTGGAGCCGCGACTTCGTCGGCTTCGACGAAGTAGTCCGGTGCTTCGGGCCGGCCCTGGAGCGAATGCTCGATGAAGGCGATGAAGCCGTCTTCGGATCGGATCTTGTCGACTGCGTGAACCTCTCCGGTGCCGCGGTCGTCGACACTGTCATGACCGCGGACGAGAACATGCTCGCCGTGCAAGGCGGTCATGAAAGAGAACTCGCCGAGCATCATGTCGGTCGTTTCCCAATGCCCTTTGTGGTGCGTGAGAAAGAGGAGTACTCGCTGACCCTGCCGGAACGAGGCGGCTCCCGCCACGTAAACGCCGTATCGGCCGCTTTCTCCCCCTGCTGAAACGACGTTCAGCAAATCATCCTCGGCGAACCGACCTTTGAGCACGCGCTCGAGCCGGATCTCGTAGATCGTTTCGATCGGGCTGTCGGATCCGTCCGGATTCACATAGGATCCCTCGACTGTTCCGATGACGATGGCATGTGCCTTGGCGATGAATTTCACATCGTCAGGAATCAGGAATGTCGTTGCCCGCAGATTCGGGACGACGGCAGACAGCGAAAACGTCAGGCACACAAGGGCCAGTCTCGTGCGGGAAATGGAGTTCGAACGCATTGGGCAAGCTCGCTTTGTCCGGAATCGGATCCGGACCGTTAGGTATCGATGGCTCTCTCTTGTCGGGGTATCGGACGCCTCAAATTATACCTGCCACGACCGAGCGTCAGGGAGGAGGCACTGAGTGCTTCACGAGGCGATCTCGGCCATTTCGTGGCGTTGCATGACGGCTGAGCAAGACGATCCACGTCTCCGACAGCTTACAATAACTAGCCATCCCTTTGCAGCCTGCGCAAGGCTGATGCTTCGCCGCTCGCTGGCGATCGCAATCGCTCCCCTCGCCGCTGGCGTTTGTTCACCCAGATGACTCACAGCGGCTTCGTGGCGGTTTCCGAGCTCTCGATCGAAGAGGTGATGAAGGGACACGTGTCCGGCACAACGATCGATGTCACCGAGCGGGCGGTGTGTTCGAGCACAAATCCGTCGTCATTCCGGGCGTCCCACGCCTTCAGGATGGGTAGCGTTACATCCTCTTTCTGACGAGTGGCCCTGACGGCCGCTGGCACGTCGCCGGCCTCGCGCTCGGAAGATTCTCGTTCACCATCGACACCGCACCGATGATCCGCTCGTCCCCCGATCGACGGTGATCAAAGCCGTTCACCTGGCGGAGTTGCGGACTGCGGTCAATGCCGTACGCGCTCTCGCGGGACTCAGCCGGCGGCGTTCACCGATTCCGCGTCGCCGGGAGTTGTCGTGAAGGCCGTGCGCATCAACCAACTCCGCACCGCGCTCGACGAGGCCATGGGCTCCCTCGGGGTTGCCGACCGTTGGCTGGACGGACACTCTCGGAGCCGGCGCCAGCAAGGCCATTCGCTTCCAAAAGATCCGGAACGGGGTGAAGTAGACTCCGCCGCGCATGGTTCTGGTCACAGGTGCGGCCGGCTTCATCGGCTATCACGTTGCGCGCGCTCTGCTCGATCGTGGCGAGAGCGTTGTCGGTCTCGACAACGTGAACGATTACTACGATGTCTCGCTGAAGGAAGCGCGGCTGGCGCGACTGAAGAGCGAGCGATTCACGTTCGTTCGGGCCGATCTCACCGACGAGCCGGCGATCCTCCGGCTTTTCGAAGAGCACCGGCCGTCACGCGTGGTCCATCTCGCTGCGCAGGCGGGTGTCCGCTATTCGCTCGTCAATCCGCATGCGTATGTCGATAGCAACGTGAGGGGATTCCTGAACATCCTGGAGGCTTGCCGCCGCTTTCCGGTCGAGCATCTGGTGTTCGCATCATCGAGCTCGGTGTACGGCGGCAACACGAAACAGCCTTTTTCGGAGCAGGACAACGTCGATCATCCCGTTTCGCTGTACGCGGCAACGAAGAAGGCCAACGAGCTGATGGCACACGCGTACGCGCATCTGTTCGACATTCCGGTGACCGGACTGCGCTACTTCACGGTGTATGGGCCGTGGGGCCGGCCGGACATGGCGCCGATCAAGTTCGCTCGCGCAATCTCCGCGGGGGAGCCGATCGCCGTGTTCAACGAGGGCAAGTTGATTCGCGACTTCACGTACATCGAGGATGTCGTCGAAGGAACGTTACGCGTGCTCGACCGGCCGCCCGACGTCGACCCGCCCTACCGCATCTTCAACATCGGCAACAACGCGCCGGTGCCGCTGCTCGACTTCATCGCCGCGCTCGAGGAGGCCATCGGCAAGAAAGCGAAGATGGATCTCCAGCCGATGCAGCCGGGCGATGTGGTCTCGACGATGGCGGACGTGTCGGCGCTGGAGCGCGCGGTGGGCTATCGTCCGCGCACGCCGCTGCGGGAGGGTGTGCGCCGGTTCATCGAATGGTTCCGGGAGTATTCCGGAGGCGCGGCGTGAAAACCGCGCCTCCGGGGTCGATCAGCGCATCGCGGTGCGGAGCTCCCTGAAGTCTTTGCCCTGGACGACCGACGATCCCGCGGTGATCGTGCCGTTGGTGTAGACCGGGCTGCCAAATCCCAGCCCGGTGATCGCGGTGTTGAGGTTCGTCCGCAGCTCGTTGATGTCGGCGGCGTGAACGACCGTCGTCCCGCCGACGGCCGGCAGATACGTGTACGATCCCGCGCCGATGCCTTTCAGGATCCGGACCGCTTCGACGGCCGTGCGCAGCTCGTTGATGTCAACTGCCTGAATGACCGACGTGCCGTCGGTCAGCGTGGCGTTCGTGTAGACCACGATCGTGGCGAGATCGCGATTGCTGTCCGCCGACTCGGTCGTGTTCCCCACGTCTGCCGTACGGACCTTGTACAGGTACGCCTTGTTCGTCGAGACGGCGTCGGTGAACGTCACCGTCGGCGGCGTCGTGAATCCGGCGAAGGAATAGGTGGTGCCGTCCTGGCTGCGGTAAACGTTGTAACGTCCCGGAGCTGTCCCGCCGACGGGTGCCACCCAGTTCACCTGCGCAGAAGTCGAGCCGGTGACGTGCGCTTCGACGCCGGTAGGAGGGTTGTACGTGGCCGTATTGATCGTGACGGATTTCGTATCCGTCACACCGCAGTTGTTTGCTCCGTACACCGTTGCCTTCAAGATCGTCGTGCCGGATGCGCCGGCAGTGAAGGTGATGCTGGCGATGTTCGTCGCGCTGGTGATCGTGCCGTTGGTGATCGACCAGCTGTACGTCGAGATGTTCGTGCCCGCGACCGATGCCGCGTTGCCGGTCGAGTTCGCTGTGACCGACGCAGGAGCGGTCAGGGAGCTCTGCGTAGCCAGCGTGTTCGTGACGACGTTGACGCCGCCGGCCAAACCACCCAGGGCTCTCAACATGTAGTCGTTCAGCTCGTGGATGCTCGGCTCGGTGGCCTGGCCGAATGTGAAGCGGCTCTGCGGAACAAACGGCGGGGCCACGGGAAACACGTTGTGGCAGTAGCTCATGATCGTTCCTCGGAACGTGGTCTGCGAGCCGAAGACGTAGTTCGTTCCGCTGAAGCAGCCGGCTCCTTCGCTCGCGTAGCAGTGGTCGACGAAATTCGACGTCGAGTTCGCCGGACTCCCGTCGGTGAACCCGGAGGCGATTCGCTCGGCGTCTGAGATCGCGACGCAGTGGGTGTGATGACCCGCGAGGTTGTGACCGAGCTCGTGCGCGTATTCGGCGAGCGGCCAGTAGTTTTGCGTTGTGGTGGGCATGCCGTAGAGCGCACCGTTTGTCGTTGCATTCGGATCGGGGATGGAGCCGAAGCCGCCGTTGCCGATGAGGCCGCACCATGCGTATGCGCCGCCGTACTTGTTTGCAGAGTTGACGTCTCCGCAGGTGGCGCCGGTCGCACCGCAGAAGAAGTCCGCACTGCAGATGACTGCTTCCCAGGCGATGCCGCCGCTCAGGTTCTTGCCGCTCAGGAACACGGCCGATGAATGCGGACCGATCTGATAGCCGGGGTTGTTGTGGTAGTACGTGCCGAATTCGTAGAGCGCGAGGCTGGTGTCGGCCGCTTGCGTCCACTGGTCGGTTCCGGGGCCGCCGATGTGAACGTGAATCCCGACGAGGACTACGTCAGTCAGGAGATCGCGGTTGTAGATGGTCGAGACCGCCCCGGTAAGGTTTGTGACGTAGGTGGTCAGGGCGCTCGAGCTGTTTCCGGAGTTCGTGTAGAGCTCGTCGTCGGTTTCGATCTCCAGCTTGATCGCGTAGTGCTGCGTTCCGGTGATCGCCTGCGACTGGATGGGCATCCCGTTGGCGTCGGTTTGCGTCCGGCGCAGACCGACGGGATTCATGTAGTGCTCTTCGACCGCGCACTGCCACGACTTCGCCTCGGGCATGTTCATGTCGGCTGCGTTGGTCGAGGTGAGCATGTAGTCGTAGGCCTGTGTCGCCGTGCCGTCATCGATCGTGCGGTTTCGGGGGTGTGGCTCGATCTTTCGAGGGATGGCGTCGATGGCGAAGTTGTCGTCGCGCGTGGCCACCATGCCGGTGATCTTGCCGGTCCGAAGCTCGACCGAGAAGTACGCGAATGACTCCGGGTCGCCGTTGACCTGTCCGCGGAAGTACCGCATGGCGGGCGGATCAACCTTCTCGAGATTGCCCTTGCCGTCGTGGATGAAAACCTTGCCCTCGGGCGCCCACACCTGAAACTCCTCGAGATCGATCAGCGAGCGTTTCGCGTCGTACAGCGGCAGTTTGTCGAGGCGGATCTTCTTCGACACGACCGACGCACGGAGAGGAGCAAGAGCGTCGTCGTTGAGTTTCGTGACGGTAGCGGCGAAGGCCGAAGAAGTGATCGCCGCGGTCGCGAGCAGCATCGCCGCGACGGACAGAGCCCGCCTGGACAGAGACATAGCGCAGTACTCCCTCTGGAACCGAACGTTCAAGATTGTTGAAACAACGGATTGGACCGTGATCGGCGAAAGTATAACAGCGGTCCGGGACGGAGACTCCCTTGCCGCAACCTGACGGAGCCCCGGTACTCGGGAAGGAATAATCGTCGCAATCGCTGAGGTAAGAGACGATCGCGATGCCATTGCTCCGCCGGGAACCGGACGTATTTCCGGAAGATCTATTTTCGTTGCCGATCGACCAGTTCCCGTGGCTCGTAGCACACGTGCGGAGCCGGCAGGAGAAAGTGCTCGGTCGGTACCTCCACGAGCGCTCGGTACCTTTCTATCTTCCGCAGATCGAGCAAGCGAAGAAGCGCGGCGGACGCAACTTTCGTTCGTACCTGCCGCTTTTCCCCGGGTATGTCTTCGTTCGCGGCGACGATGATGTTCGCAATGCCGTTTGGCGGAGCGACGTCATCGTCAATCTGATAGCGGTAATGGATCAACAGGAGCTCGGCTCACAACTCGAGGAGCTGAGGGCGCTTCAGCTTCGGGGCGCATCTCTTCGTCCGTATCACCATTTTGTTGCAGGCGATGCTGTCCTCATCAGGGATGGTGTGTTCAGCGGTTATCGTGGGATCGTCGTCAGGGAGAAGGGGCGTGACCGCCTTCTGATTTCAATTTCGTTGCTCCGGCAAACTGCCTCGGTCGAGCTGGATCGCGAAGTGATCGGAACGCCGCCAACGCGCGAGGTGACTTCACGGAGCAGGCCGACGACCCGGATGGAGACGCGTTCGCGCCGCTCCAGCAACTGAGGGAACGGCTATGACGCGGCCGCGTGATGCTGTGCGACGTGTGCTTCAGCTGCCTCTTCTTCCCTGATTCGGGCATGAAGAAGGCAGGCAACGACGATCACCGGGATCGAGATGAGCACGAGCAGGATGCCGTATAGAGCGAGACGTGTCAGACTGATTGCGCGGACCGTCCGTGTCGTCGGAGGGGATGTCAGTGTGAACAGCTGGGTCGAGGGTGTCATGTTGCTCGAGATCAGCTTGTAGAGCTCATTCGACTTCTCGATCAGCCCTGACACTTCCGCACGAATCGTGTCGATCTCCGCTCGAACCGTTGCCGCATCGGTTCGTGAGGTTGCGGGTGGTAGGGTACGAAGCTGATTGAGAAGCTGAGTGTCATAGGTGACGGCCTGTTGAATCGGGATCGTATCCGCGACGGTCTGCCGATATTCGTCGACGAGCTTCTGTCTGTACCGGGCTTCCGCGGCACGATCCGTGAGTGCCAACAAGCGGTCAAGAAATGTGTCGCTGAGCTGTGGCATGACGGTCTCGTTGCCGCCGGCGCCGCTCTCCGCGCGCCGCTCGGCCGTGGCCGACGACGCCCGTTCGGCCCGAGGTCCTTCCGCGACCGTCCTTTGCTCATACAGCGCGATCGCCTGCCGCGTGGTGTCCGCTTCCGTTAGCTTCGACTGCAACTGCCGCTGGTCATAGGCGAGCTGCGTCTCGATGAACCGCGTTGTCGCGCCAGGATCGGTGATCAAGCCGCTCGCTTTCACGCGCGTCACAAGCGGTTCGAGCCGGAAGCGAATAATCTCCTCCAGCCGAAGCCGGACCTCAGGCAGCGAGATTCTGTCCGACGGCGTTCGGACCAGGTTCCCGCTCGGCAGGCCTTCGATCTCCTTGATGTTCTGGATGACTCGGTTGGTCTTGCCGCGGAGAACCTCGATCGCGGCGATGGGGTCACTCAGTTCAATGGCGTTCGGCTTGAGGATGTCCGGTGAAAGAACCGAAATCCGATATGACAAGACCTGCTGCTGGTTCACAGCGAAGTCCGCCCAGCCATCCAGGATGTCCAGAAGCACCTTCCGGACGATCGGCTCCGGGATCGCGTGCAGTCCGTCCCTTCGGACCAGGTTGATCGAGTATTCGTTCTTGCTGATGCTCTGCCGTTTCAACTCGTACTCATTCTGGATCCGCTCACGGTCGACGGGAGTGAGCCTGGGGTCGGCAAGCTTCGACTGAAACTCAGCTGCCAGCAATTCCGAGGCGGCATTTGATTCGAGGATGAAGACAGATTGCGTGAGCTCCGCAAAGCCCATCGTCCCGGACAGGTGATTTGCTCGGAAAGCGCGTTGGAGAATCGGCGTTCCAACCACATCCGCAATGCTGAATCGGGCGCCGTTCGGGTATCGGCCCTCACTGGCTCGCTCGAAGTCGAGGCGAAACCGCTGGCTCGTCACTCGCTGGGCAGGCGCGGTCAAGTACAAGACGATCGCGATGATCGCGTACGACACGACGACCGCGATGAGTGACAACAGAATCGTTGTGCGGTACGTGCCCAGAACGTGTACGAAGCGGCTGATGTAGATGGGCTCGGAGGTTCCTTCCACGGCCTGCGGGCCGTCAGGGGTTGGTTCGGTGTAATTCATCAGCGAAGGTTCAAGCGGGTGCCGGATGTTTGTTTGGCACGCGTAGGATGGCAGCCATTAGATCGGTCGTCAAGCTCGCTCGGACACTACACGCCGCGAGTGTCGGGGCCTGATGCGGCTCGATTGGCCTCGAACCATGCGATGGTTCGGCGGAGGCCTTCGACGAAATCGACACGAGGTGCAAAGCCGAACGCTTCTCGTGCTCGCGAGCTGTCGAGACTCCGACGAGGCTGGCCGTTTGGCAGCTTTGCGTCCCATCGGACTGTGCCCCCGAATCCCGTCAGCCTGGCGATCAACCCGGCGACCTCCCGAATGCTCACCTCGTTTCCACTTCCGAGGTTCACCGGCTCGCTGCTGTCGTACTGCTCGGCGGCCTGCAGGATCCCCTCGGCAGCGTCATCGACGTAGAGAAAGTCGCGCGTCGCGCTCCCGTCACCCCAGAGGACGACCTCGGCGGTGTCGCTCGCAGCAGCCTCGGTGAATTTGCGGATCATCGCAGGAATGGCGTGGCTCGTGGCAGGATCGAAGTTATCGCCGGGACCATAAATGTTGGTCGGGACGACGAAGATCCCGTCGAAGCCGTACTCCTGACGGTACGCCTGCAGTTGCACGAGCAGCATCTTCTTCGCCAATCCATACGGAGCGTTCGTTTCTTCTGGGTAGCCGTCCCACATGTCTGCCTCGCGGAATGGTACGGGAGTCGTCTTCGGATATCCGCACACCGAGCCGATGCAGACGAATCGCTCGACGCCCGCCTTACGGCTCTCTTCGATCAGGTGCATGCCCATCGCGGCGTTCTCGTAAAAGAAGCGACCCGGACGTTCGCGGTTGGCGCCGATTCCGCCGACCAACCCCGCTGCATGAATGATCAGATGTGGTTCGTGCGACGTCAGGTACGCTCGCACGTGATCCACACAGAGGAGGTCGAGTTCAGCCGACCGCGGAGCGAGCAACGTTCCCGCGCGACGTACTTCCAGCTGCTTCTTGAGAGTGCGCCCGAGGAATCCGCCGCTGCCGGTGAGAAGGACTCGACGTGCGTGCCAGAACGAGCTCATTCGCGAAGATCGATCAGCGGGCAAGCCTTACTTCCGATGCCGCCAGGCAGAGATCCGAATCGACCATGAGGTCGATCAATTCCCGGAACGTCACTTTGGGTGACCATCCGAGTTTTTCACGAGCTTTGGCTGCGTCGCCTCGGAGGAGATCCACCTCGGTCGGACGGAAATAGCGAGGATCGATCTCGACCAGGACACGGCCCGAGCGTTGATCGATTCCCGCTTCCTGCGTTCCCTTGCCGCGCCACTCCAGTGCAATTCCCGCGCGGGCGAAGGCTCGTTCGCAGCACTCGCGAACGCTGTGCACTTCCCCGGTGGCAATGACGAAGTCCTCCGGCTCTTCCTGCTGCAGCATCAACCACATCGCTTCAGCATAGTCGCGTGCGTAACCCCAGTCGCGCTGGGCGTCGAGATTTCCAAGATACAGGCGGCTTTGCAGGTCATGCTTGATGCGTGCGACGGCGCGCGTGATTTTTCGCGTGACAAACGTCTCGCCCCGTCGCGGCGACTCGTGGTTGAAGAGGATGCCGTTGACCGCGTACAGACCGTACGCTTCGCGGTAGTTCACGGTCATCCAATAGGCGTACAGCTTGGCGATCGCGTACGGGCTTCGAGGGAGGAAGGGGGTGTTCTCGTTCTGAGGTGACTCAGCGTTCCCGTACATCTCCGATGATGAAGCCTGGTAGATGCGGGGACGATCCGAAAGATCGCGGATCGCTTCAAGCAGGCGAGTCGCGCCAAGCCCGGTCACTTCACCGGTGTACTCCGGGGTGTCGAAGGACACGCGGACATGGCTTTGGGCGCCGAGGTTGTAGATCTCGTGGGGCTGGATGACGCGCAGCAGCCGATTGAGCGAGGAGCCGTCGTTCAAGTCGCCGTAGTGAAGCACGACCCGGCGGTTGGGCTCGTGCGGGTCCTGGTACAGGTGATCGATACGCGAGGTGTTGAACGAGGAGGAACGGCGGATGATGCCGTGAACTTCGTAGCCGTGGTCGAGCAGAAACTCCGCCAGGTAAGAACCGTCCTGGCCGGTGATACCGGTGATGAGGGCGCGTCGCGTCACGATCGTATTCTCGAAATCAGCGGTGAAGTCGTGGTCGGTGGCATACCAGACAAATCTCGAACGGCGCGCCGCCCAAAGCGACTATTATTCAACAAAAACAACCCATGTTTCTAACGTCAATGATGGTCGGCGCAGGGTCACCGCCAACGATTGAACCTTGAATGTCCATCCCGGCTCCTTCCCGGCGGCCTGTTCGTTTGCAGACCTTCAGGATCGCCGAAGTCGCCTGGATGGGCAACTCCTTTCAGAGAACAACGTGTTGAGACATCACACTTAGACAGAACCTCTGAACAGGTGGAGTGCGCTGCGCTGACAGCGCCTGCTTGCCGAGATCAGCGGCGCGACCAGGAGCCGATGCGGGACATCGTTGAGGAGGAGCGCCACGGATCTGGGCACGTAACGCAGCGCTTGTGCAGAGGTTCCCAAGGCTGGTGGGCCACAGGACGATCGCATCGTTGTCTCCCCCCAGTATTCTGAGACGACAGGCATTATCGGGAGGCAGTTTTGGTGACCTTGGGTCGAAAACCAGGTCGAAACGGTAGTGGGTCAGTTGAACCATTGCCGTCGAAACTGGCAAATACCCGTCTCACCCCCAACTCAGGTATCATTCGTTCCACATCCGCCCCCAAACATCCGCAGCGGCTTCGAACTTGGAGGAAGCATGAGAATTCACCGTGTCCTCGGCATCTTTGTCCTGGCCCTTGGAATTAGTGTCATTGCGAACGCTCAGGCCTCACGAACGTGGGTCTCGGGAGTGGGCGATGATGCGAACCCGTGCAGCCGAACCGCGCCGTGCAAGACGTTCGCTGGCGCGATCTCGAAAACTGCTGCCGGTGGGGAAATCAGCGTCCTCGATCCCGGCGGCTTTGGGGCTGTCACGATCACGAAAAGCATCACGATCGAGGGTGCCGACTTTGTGGCATCCATTCTTGTCTCCGGCGTGAACGGGATCGTGATTTCAGCGGCGAGCACCGATCACGTGTATCTCCGAAATCTCACATTCAATGGGATCGGCTCGGGCACCAATGGGATCAGGATTCTCACCGCCGGTCGTGTCACGATTGAAAACTGCACAATTTTCGACTTTGCGAACAGCGCCGTTGATATCGCGCCAAATGGAACGGCCACGAAGGTCGCCATTTCCAATACGACACTTCGCAACAACAACGGATTCGGCGTGCACTCCGCGCCAACGAGTGGTGGAAGTGTTCTGCTGTCGCTCGACAACGTTCGTATTACTGGGACGACTGGAAACGGCGTAACCGGCAACGGCAGCGCGGTCTTCGCCGACAGTACGAGCGCGGATGTCGTGAACTGCGTTCTCTCGGAGAACGCCACTGCAGGGCTGTTCGTTAGGAACAGCAGCGAGGTCAATGTCCACGGCACGGCAATGTTCCGAAATGGAGTCGGAATCTCGGTCGGCGACGCAGGCGGCGGCACCGTTCGGCTCTTCGGAAGCTCCGTTGTGACGAACAGCAACGGCATCGCGATCATCTCGGGCAGCGTGCTGACGCACGGCAACAACGCGATTGCGGGCAACGGCGGCACGCAGGCCACGAGCAGCAACATCAGCACACAGTGACGACGAAGCAGTCCGCGCCGGCAGTTGATTGCAGACCTGCGTCAAAGTGAGGTAACCCTTGAGTCGTGGCAACCGGCACATCCTGTTCTTAAGTTTGGTCGTCGGCATTGCACTGTCGCACGCTTCGTTCGATGCTTGGGCGGCAGTCCTCGGTCCCGACCATCGGCTTCGCGCCGAATTTCCCGCCATCGGACAACTGATTGGCATCACGAGTCTCTCCTCGGGATCGCCGCGCAGCAGGTCCGTAGCTGCGGAGACCAGCGGGCTTCGCGGCTTCGAGGATCGATTCGCAGAGGGTTATCGGATCGAGATCGGCAATACGCTGGTCGTGTTACGGCCGGAGCTCTCGCGCGGCAGCATCCGATCAGTGACAGCTTCGGGCACGGCGTACACCGATGCGTTCCCCGGCGTTGACGTCCTTCGTACTGCCGCCGGCGGTACGGAGTCCGAGGTCTTGTTTGTCGAGAACGCCAGCGATGCCGCGGCCATCGCGTATCGAGTAACCACTGCGGCCGGCGTACTCGAAATCGTCAACAACGATCGGGGAATTCGTTTCGTCACAGGAAACGGTTCGGACGCCTTCCTGTCGGCTCCAATGACGATCGACTCGTCCGGCAGGTTGTCGTATGACGCGCGTTGGGAAGTCGATCGGAGTGATCGCGGTGCGGTGGCCACGCTTCGCCTAAGGATCCGTGATCAGAAGCTGAAATATCCGATTGGCATCGTCTACTCGCCGGGACACGCGACGCTGTTGCGTCAACCGCAGGTCGCCGCCTCTGCGGGAGCGGTCACGGGGACCGTCACGCAGTCCGGCGGCGGAGCGGTCAGCGCGGCGCTTGTCTTTCTATACGACTCGTCAGGGGACACCGCCGGCATTGCCACGACGGATGGGGCCGGTCACTACTCCATCACTGGGCTCCTCACCGACAACTATCGCGCCCTCGCCAGTGCCGACAACTACGTTCCACAACTTTACAACAATATCGATTGCCTCGGTTTTGCTTGTTCGCCACTCGACGGAACACCGTTCGCGGTGGCCGATGGAAGCACGACCAGCGGAATCAATTTTGCGCTGCACAGCAATGCTGTCAGCCTCGCCACCATCACGGGAAGAGTCACGGGTCCGGCCGCGGCACCCCTGCAGGACGTGACCGTCGTCCTGTATGACACTTCCGGCGTGCCGACAGCATCGTCTAGTACGGATGCAGACGGTCAATACCAGATCACGCTTGACCATGGCGGCACGTTCTATGCCCGTACGTTCAACGGAATTTATCCTGGCCTCGTCGACTCGCTGTATTCGGGAATCAACTGCACCGGTTGCAGCCCGACGTCGGGAACATCCTTGAGTGCGTCTCTCGGCG
Organism: Thermoanaerobaculia bacterium; assembly: GCA_035468985.1. GTDB lineage: Bacteria > Acidobacteriota > Thermoanaerobaculia > Gp7-AA8 > Gp7-AA8 > DASVHS01. The sequence continues at coordinate 143,131 of DATISF010000054.1, read as the reverse complement.
CGACCACGAGCAACATCAATTTTTCACTTGTCAGCGGTGGACGGATCTCAGGAAACGTGGCCGATGCTTTCGATTCGTCGCCTCTGCCGGAGAGACAGGTTGCAATCTACAACGCGGCTGGCTCGGTCGTTACGTTTGCTACGTCGGACGAAGCCGGCAGCTACACGTCCTTTCACGGTCTGGTCACGGGCAGCTATTACGCGCTCGCGAGCGCTGGTGGTTACTTCTCCCAGCTGTACAACGGGAGGGACTGCACAGGTTGTTCGGTCACGACGGGCAATTCCATCAGTGTCACCCTCGGTGCGACGACCACGAATATCAATTTTGCGATGCACTCTTCTCAGGCCATTGTGAGAGGCCGCGTCACCGATGCGGTGACGGGCGGTGCGCTCGGCGGAGTGCTCGTCGTCTTCTACAATGCCAGCGGGCAGCAGGTTCTCGCGACGACATCCGATTTCGTCGACGGCAGCTACACGATTTACCTTCCGGCGGCCGGCAGGTATTACGCGTTGACGCAAAACGGACTGCAACAGGACTATCTCAATCAGCTCTACTCCGGCATTGACTGCAGCGGCTGTGCGCCGACGAGCGGCACTCAGATCGACGTTGTCTTCGGCGTGCCGTTCGAGAACGTGAATTTCGCGCTGAGAAAGACGGGCGGAACCATCAGCGGCACGATTCTCGACGCCTCGACAAGCGCTCCTGCTCCGTTTGGCTTCGTGCAGGTCTTCAGCGCCACGGGTGTGCTGGCCGCGTACGGTTTCAGCGATACGACCGGGCATTATTCGGTTTCCGATGGACTGACCACCGGCGACTATTACGTCATCGGGCGCGCGCCGAACTATGTACCAACGCTTTATGCAAACATCCCGTGCAGCACCGGTTGTACAGTGACCGCTGGGACGCCCGTTCATGTCACCGGCGGCCAGACCACTCCCAACATCAACTTCAATCTGGGCGGCACGACCTCCACCATCAGTGGCCATGTGTTCGCGGCGGTTAGCGGCACGCCGCTCGCCGGCGCCGACGTCGGCATCTTTGATTCGAACGGAAACGAGATCAGCCGCGGCACGTCCGATACCGGCGGCAATTACACCGTGGAATTGGCGCACGGTGGCACGTACTTCGCCCGAACGATCAATACCGTCGATGCGACATACCACGATCAACTGTGGAACCATCTGCCGTGCGAGGACTGCGACCCCACGGTCGGGACTCCGATCAATGTCGCGGACGGAACGGCAACCGCCAATATCAATTTCGACCTGCTCACGGTGGCGTGTCCGACGATCACACTCTCGCCCACCTCGTTACCGAGCACGACAGTCGGCGCTTCGTACAATCAGTTGATCACCGCCACAGGAGGAGTGAGTCCGGTGACCTTTGCCGTGACCGCCGGATCTCTGCCGGCTGGGATCGGTCTGGCATCGAACGGCACCTTGTCCGGCTCGGCCACCGCATCGGGCACCTCGGCGTTCACGATCACCGCGACCGACGCGAATGGATGCGCGGGAAGCGCAAACTGCACGATCAGCGTTTCCGCCGCGCCGACCACCACGACGCTTTCCGTGTCGTCAACGTCCGCGGTGTTTGGAACCGTCATCACGTTCACGGCGACCGTCAGCCCGGCGAGCGCCAACGGGAATGTGACTTTCCTCGACGGTGCCACGCCGGTGGGCACAGCGCCTCTCGCCGCCGGATCGGCATCGATTCAAGTGGCCTCGCTCACGGCGGGAGTGCATTCCATTACCGCGACGTACAACGGTTCACCCACTCACAGTCCTTCGACATCGGCGGCGGTTCAGGTGACGATCTCCAAGGCCACGCCACTGATTACGTGGGCTCCGCCGTCGCCAATCACGTATCCCACCGCTCTGTCATCGCTCCAGCTCAATGCGACGGCGAATGTCCCCGGCACGTTCGTCTACAACCCTGCGGCGGGGACGACCTTCGACGCTGGCTCGCAGACTCTCACGACCAGCTTCACTCCGGCGGACACGCTCAACTACAACACCGCATCCGCGTCCGTGACTCTGATGGTGAATAAGGCCGACCAGCAAATTCACTGGTCCAATCCTGCCGACATCGTTTACGGAACGCCGCTCGGTCCCGTGCAACTGAATGCGACCGTGACCGTGCCGGGTCCTTCGCCGGCCGGTGCGCTCACGTATAACCCGCCGGCGGGGACCATTCTCAACGCAGGCGTGAACACGCTGACCGTCACCGCCGCGGCCACGGTGAACTACAACCAGGCCTCGGCCTCCGTGACGATCACAGTGACGAAGGCCTCGCCGGACTTCAGCGATGTGACCGCGCCGTCGATCGTGATCGGTACGTCATCCGCAACCGTTACAGGCCGGATCTCGGCAGGCACCCTCATCCCGACCGGTTCGGTCACCGTCGACTTGAACGGCAACGCCCAGTCCGCACCGATCCAGCCGGACGGCACGTTCTCCGCTACGTTCGCGACCGGCAGTCTCTCCGTCGGAGTCTTCCCGATCACGCTGACGTACGGCGGCGACCCGAACTTCAATTCGGCCACCGCGTCGTCGACGTTGACAGTGAGCTACGGTGTAAGTGGTGGAGTGTTGGGCGCACAGCCATCGGCGCCAGGGAGCTCGCTCTCGTTCCGCATCCAGATTCTGGACGCGTCGGGGAACAACCTCGCCTCACCGGCGGTGGTCGTCACCGCGTACGGTGTCCAGAGGATCGGAAGCTCGACGTGGCTGCCGGCTGCTCCGACCGGAAACAACTCACCGCTGTTCCGCTCCCAGAACGGATCCTACCTGTTCACTCTGAAAACGACGGGCCTGGCGTCGGGCGATTACGTTCTCGGATTCACCGTGAACGGTGATCCAACCATCCACACGGTTCCGTTTGCGATTCGGTAGATGATGATTCCGGCGGCAGCGCGAGTGCTGCCGCCGGATCCTCGGCCTGAGTTGATTCCGGCGATCATCGTGCAATCGGCTTCGAATACCCAGGCACGATTGGCGAGGTTTGATCACGACCGAGCGGCCCACCAAGAGGGGTTACCAGGGGCGTTGTTTCTCAACGCAGGTTGTCCGTTCATGCGACTCTCGCCGATCTGAAAGTCTCCAAACAAGAGGTCGGCAAAGAGGAACGCGGACGGACATCGACTTGTGGGGAGGCTCTCCCGTACCGCCAGGCGACGCAGTTGCGGGTCGGGTCGCCGCAAGTTGCGGGTCGGCTCCCCATCGTGTGCACCTTGTTTCACACACTGGCCAATCCTGCCGAAACTGACTCGACAGGCGAGCGGGGCAACTCGATCGGTCTGGTTGCGCCCAAAGTCCGGAGCTCGCCGATGAATAGACAGGATCGGTGCAACGTTTGCCGCGTCCGTTCCGACAACGGGGTCGCCTCCCTCGCCCGACGACCTTGGTGTGCGTTTCAGGATCTTGTTCTTATCGAGACGACTGATTGGTGGATTGAATGAGAGCGATGAGTGAGCGCGGTGAAAGGTTGTAGAAATGCGCAAGGTTTGATCCGGCAGGCGCTTTCATCGGCGCCGCTGTGGGTAAAGCGGGACCCCCGGACGCGAGACGTGACCGCGCGATGGCTGGCAAGGCTCGGCCTATCCGTCCCACGAATTCGCAGTTGTCTGATGCGCGATCAACGATCGCCACATTCGCACGCGGCCCACCCGTCGCACGAATGGCAAGTCGAACGCAAGTCGTTTCACGCTATTGTGCAGGTCACCAGGACGTTCGCGCTTGTAGCGATGAACAGGAGGCGGCGGGTCGGTACGGCTCGACCGCGATACAGCGATCCGACGGATAGTCACGCGTTCACGACGAAGCCCCATGATCAGCGCGCCGGTCAGGGGTCGATGGCACGGACCCGTGTGGCCTGGAGCGCTGGTCCGACACCGGCTCATCGCTCTCTCCGCGGCGAACCCACTTCCGTGAGTCCAACCCTACGGGTCGAGCCAGCGGCCTTCGCCGCCCTTCGGAGCGACCAGCCATGAAATCAGGACGCGATGGATTAGCAATGCTCGACGGATCGGGAGGGCGACGCGAGTCTACGGTCCGGTGCATCGACAGTGGTGGACGAGCCGTCAGCGTGAGATCGTGTCTCCTCTAGCTGAAAAGAAGGGCCTGGGTCAAGGCCAAGGAACTTCAAGAACAGCCGAAACAAGGAAGCAAACCGCTCGCGAACGCGTCCCACGGCTCCCCGTAGTTGGAACTGGCCTCGACGGACTGTTCTGCGTTGACCTCGTGCTACTGCAGTGAGAGCAGAACGAGAATCTCGCCTGACCCGCTTGGCAGTGGCTCGAGAGCCTTGCCGATGATCGTTCCCGGCCGGTGCATCTTCACGCCTGCGACATCGACGGGGATCGACTTCATGGCGAATCCCGGCTTTTCAGAGGTCACCAGCAGATCACCTACGTGGATCGGCGCTCGCGAGGCGTCGACTCGAACCTTGACGCGTCCGGTCGTGGCGACCTTCTCCTTGTTATCGGCTGCTTCGCCGAGGATCAGGCCCGGTGAGGACGAGACGACGCCCGCCACCGCCGTGTCATACGCGCGTGTGGAAGCCATGACCTCGTTATTTTTTCCTGTGTTCAGCACCACCACCGTTCCAGGATCAAGAGCCTCGTTGGCATTCACCCACTCGGCCACGTCCTGATACTTGGCGGCGATGTTGCCGCTGACGTTCACGCCGCCGACCACGTCGAGTGCCACCGCCGGAGCGTTCGTCCCAATGCCGATTCGGCCATTCGGCAGAATGGTTAGGCGAGTGGCGCCGCCGGATCCGAACTGGATGGGTTTTCCAGGCGCTGCCTGGAAGGCGAGCGCGTAAGGCAGACCGCCGCTATCCAGGAGACTGGTCCCGGCCGATCCTTCGATCCCGAAGTAGGAGCTACCTGCCGCGACATTGACGAACGTCGCGTACGCCGCGCTGGCTGCCGCGGTTGCGTAGAGGGCGAAATTCGGCGACGCAGCCGCAACATAGAAGGTGTACCCCGAAGTGTCCGAGACCGATCCGTTCGCGATCTTACCGGGATAGTAAACCCCGCCGCTCGCTGCGGCCGTCCATTGCGCGCTAACCGGCATGGCGACCAGCAGTAGGAGGACGAACGGAGTCAGAACGTTGAATCGCACGGGAAACCGGTTTGTTTTCATTGAGAAGCCTCGCATTGATGTATTCGCAGGGGTCTGCGACTATACACCGCGGCTGCCTGACAGCCAAGCTTGTTGGTGGAATTATGCCCGGCCCCCGGCGGCGAGCCCTTGGCAGCAAGATGCCAGTCAGTCTCAGGGCGCCGCGGTCTTTTCGCGCGGGCACGGCGATCCATTCGACGGGAATCCGTTCGAGCGTCAAGCTGATCGTGCGATCGAGCAGACGCGCCACGACGTACGGTGGGTCAGGCGGCGTTCCGGGACAGAACGATCAGGCATCGCGCCCCGAACACCCGGGGAAATCGGGACAGTTTCCGATCCAATCCCAGCAGCAGCGGCAGCGCCCGGCGCGGATAGAGCGCGGGCCAGCTGAAACCGCCCGACAGCAGATACGCGAACGCGCTGAACGCCTGGCGCCGTTCAATGGACCATCCCGGCAGCCACGAGGTGTCGGCGAAGAGCAACCGCGTGGCGTTGGCTTGGGCGGCGTAGTAGTTCCCGGACGGGTGGTCTTCCATGGAAATCTTCCATCCGATCGGCTCGGGGTGGAAGAGCCCGTATGCCATCGCGGAGATGAGGCTGATGAACGGCTCAAAGAGAATCACGCGCGCCCGCGGGGCCATCACCCGGCCGGCCTCCTCAAAGAAAGCCGCGGGAGCCGACAGATGGTGAAAGACATCGACGAGGATCAGGTGGGAAACACGTCCCGGTCCGAACGGGAGCCGGTACGCATCACAGGCAACGTCCAGCCACGGCTCGACCCACCGGTCGGTGCTGACGACATCGTCGCGGAACTCAGCGAAGTTGCCGGTCCCGGAGCCGATCTCCACGACTCTGCCCGGAACCGAGGGGTCGATACAGCGATCGATCAGATCGTGGACGTGGCGGTAAACATCGCGCAGGAGGGGCTTCGATCGCCACACCCTTGTGTTCTGATCGGTCTCCTGCTCGTGTCTTGTGGTGGCCATCACCTGAGACAAAGAATGTTCGAGTAGTTCTCTCCGCGAATGAAGCCGCTGATCTGGCTGGCTGTTGTTTCTCTGACACGGCCGCAATCGAGAAGATTCAGTGAGAATCCACGTTCGACATAGAAGTCGAGTAACGATTGCGGATCGACGCCGTAATTCCGGAGCGCGGCCGGTGCGTACTCGAAGGCCACCGCGATGTTGGGATTGGCATCGAGGATCGCGGTCATTCCGCGGCTGACCTCGAGCTCGAACCCTTGGACGTCGATCTTGGCGAACGCCACGGGTTGGCCGCCGATGAGATCGTCTGCCCGCACCATGGCCACATCGAGGGATTCAGCGGTTGAGCTCGGACTGACAATTCGATGATCGCCGGGGTGGTACCGATTCACCGACAACCTGGCCGACCCAGGCGTTGCCCCGGCTGCCACGGCATGGACGCTCACGCGATCGCGCAGCGGCGAGCGCTCGACGTTCCGCCGGAGCGTCGTGGCACACCCCGGATGCGGTTCCAGCGCATGCACGACGAATGGGGGGCGAACCGCTCGCGCAAACAGCAGCGCGGTGTAGCCGATGTTGGCTCCGATGTCGAGGACATTTCCGCCGAGAAAAAGATCGGGCCGCGCCGCGATGAGCGCTGCGAAAGGATCCTCGAAGCGCTTGTTGGCAAAGTAGGCGGCACTGAATAGCGAACGAAAGGACTCGCGCTCGAATGGCACGATGCGCGCCGCGGCGCCGTAAAGGCGGACGGCGACCGACGCCAGACTCATCGCGGTACTTTTCCGGTTTTGATACGCAGAAGGGCTAGCCAGGTCATTCTGAGCAGTCGAAGTCCGTCGCGGAATCTTTGAATGTTGGTCGTCCCGTAAGTTCGCGCTCGATACCGGATCGGAACGTCGACGATGCCCAGGCACAGCACGGCCGCCGGAAACAAAAGCTCGAAGTCTCCGAACGGATCGAAGTCGCCGAAGTCGGCGCGCCATCGCTGAATCCGGCGAACATCATGCAATGCGATCAGCTTCGTTCCGCAGAGCGAATCCGTCAGTCGGACGCCCAAAGTAGCGGAGAGAGCCTTCGCAAAGAACACGTTCGCGATCTTGTTCAGAAATCGCATGGCTTCCCCTTCCATGGGGTAGACGAGCCGGCTGCCATTGACGAAATCGCCGATGCCCGTTCGATACGCTTCGTAGAAGAACGCGAGCTGCTCCGGGGCCACGCTGAGGTCGGCGTCGAGGATCACCGCCACTTCGTGCGTGGCGCGCGACATCCCCACGCGGACGGCGTCATTCTTGCCGATCCCTGGTTGCTGAAGCGCCACGAGCGTTACCCCAGGTTTTCCCCGGGCCACTGCTCGCTCGATCTCGGGCCAGGTATCGTCGGCGGAATGCCCTTCGACGAGAATGACCTCCGTTCTGGTTTCCAGGCTCGGAAGCCGCTCGAGCAGAGGTTGGATGTTGCCCCGCTCGTTGCGAGCCGGGATGATGATCGAGAGCGACGGCCGCTCGTTTCTGGCGATGGTTGGCCGGAGGACGACCACTGCCACAAATGCGAGGTAGCGCAAGAGAGGAATCAGCGGCAACCAGCGATTGACCAGGTTCCCGAGGCCGAGGAGTTGAAACGGGAGGTAAACGGAGGGGCGGATGCGGACGATCTCGTACCCGGCAAGTTTTGCGATGTTGCTCAGGTCAGCATGAGTAATGAACGTCGTGACGTCTTTTCCGGACTTGATGCCGGCTCGGGAGGCCGCGCGATAGGCAAATGAGAAATAGGGGTTGTACAGAACAGCGATGACACGCGAGGTCCGTGACAGTTTGCACCGAAGATCGAGAAGCACACTCTGAATATCGAATACGCAGTTCAGGGTACCGTTGAGCAGCACGGCGGTTCGCGCATCGTTCTCTGCGCTCAACTCCAGATCGAAATCGCCATTGATATCGAGCTTTTCCGATGCTTCAATGGCTTCCAGAAGAAAACCCGTGTCCCCGGGCTGGCGCATCCATTGAACGACGCGATCGTAATACCGTGTGAACGAGGAGATCTCCGCGGCAATCGTCGAGTACACGTATCGTTTCCATCGGGGAATGGGCATCGAGCGACAGTATACGAAAGCGAGCGAACGGCGGTGATCTCGAGATGCTGAGCACGAGCACAAAGATCGCTGTGGCGCGCAGCGCCGCTTCATTTCTGTTCGCGCTGGGCGTCAAGCCGAATCGTATCGCCTCCAGGGGCGGCGTCAACTTCGATCTCGACCTCAACGAGGCCGTCGACTTCTCGATCTTTCTCCTGGGCCGGTTTCAGGGCCACATCCTCGTGCTCATCCGCCGGCTGGTCCCTGCGGACGGAGTGGTCATCGATATCGGCGCGAACTTCGGGTCCATCGCCTTGCCCGCGGCCGCCATGCTGCCGCGCGGGCGCGTCCTGGCCATCGAGCCAACGGAATACGCCTTCGCCAAGCTGCGTCGCAACATCGAATTGAACCCGCTCCTGCAGGGGAGAATTGAACTTCTGAAGTGCTTCGTGGCCGACGAGACGCGGCCGGCCTCGGATATGGTCGCCTACAGCAGCTGGCCGCTGATGCGAGGGAAGCAGCCGCGCCCATCCCACCCCGTTCACCGCGGAGTGGCCATGGAGACAATGTGCGGACAGATGGCGCTGGACGCGATCGTTGCACGAGAACCGTGGTCAGCGGTTTCGCTGATCAAAATCGACACCGACGGCCACGAATTCTCCGTGCTCCGTGGGGGTTCCCGCTGCCTGGCGAACGTGCGCCCTGCCATCGTCTTCGAGGCATGTCAGTACCTCATGGAGCCGCCGCGCGCCACGTTCGAGGATTTTGAGGAGCTGTTTCGAGGCCATTCCTATACCATCTGCTCCGCCGCGACGTTGCAACCGATGAGCGCGAAGTCGTTCCGAAAACACTGCCCGCAAGGGGGAGGTCTCGATCTGGTCGTGATTCCGAACGAGCGTCGATGATGGCTGGCGATCGGAATGAGCATGCGGCCCGCCGCCTTGCCCGGTCCGGTTTGACCATCTTCTATGCGCTGGTCGGCGGCGCTTTGCTGGCCGCGTACGCAGTCACCGTTCTGCTCATGCACTATCGGCCGCAGGTTCTTGCTCAGCGGGTCAGTGCGACGCTCGGTGAGCCTCAGTCTCCTCCCGTTGATCTTGCGTATTCGGCGGCCATGTTCTCCGCGGATGAAGGTACGTGGACGGTGCACCAGGACAATGTCACGACGATGACGGCGACTAAGGACGGTCAGCGCGAGATCGTGTCATTTTTCCTGGGCGACACGCAGGTCGCCGGGGAACCGCACCGCCTGCAGATTCTGTTGCCCGGGCCATACTCTGCCGCCGCGCCGGTGCGCGTCTCGATTTTGATCCGCGAGCGCGGAGCTCAGAAGGCGGGCTTTGCGCAGGTCGCTCGCGGAAGCAGTCGCATTGACTTGAGCAAGTCGACAGGCGAGCGATGGCTGCCGGGGGCCACGGACGTTTACGGGAAAATCGTGTTCGAGATTCCATAAGGCTTGGCGATGGTGGAGTTTTCATTCGTGATGCTGACTCTTGCTCTTTATGGGGCAGGGTCAGCGGTGACTTATGCTCTGCGCGGATCGCTCACGAGGAGTTCCCGTCTCACGATGCTGTTTCTGACCCTCGTGGTGGGCATCGGAACTCTGGGCCAGGTTTTCTTCGTGGCCGGCTGGCTATTCACCATCTATAAGAAGCCTGTGGCCTGGACAGCGGTGATTGTGCTCACGATCATTGGTCTGGCGGCGCTGGTGCGCGACTTTGCCACCGTGCGTTCGATGAAGGAGCGACCAACGCTCGCCGGGTCGGCATTGGCGCTCGTCCTGACAGCTCTCGTGTCAGCGTGGTTCGTGATGCTTCGCGGTTTTCTGACTGGTTCTGACATCTTCAGCCATCACTACACTCACGTGAAAGTCATGATTCACGCGGGCCGATTCGTGCACGACGTCATGCTTCCCTGGGGCACGGACATTCATTCGAATTACAACCCGACGCTCGTTCACATCCTGTATGTGCTGGGCCACCTTCTGGTCGACGAGCGGGTTTCCAATCTCTTTCACTGGCTAACGCAGGTGCTCTTGATTGTCGGGATCTATGTCTGCATCCGGCAACTCGCGTCGCGCGCCGCGGGATTGCTGGGGATCACGCTTTATTTCGGTGGCAGCATCCTCGCTAATTTTGTCCCCGACGTGCAGGACTACAGCATGACGGCGATTTTCACGCTCGGGTCGCTCAGTGCTCTCGTCATGGCGCAGCGGATGCGCGAACCAGGACTGATGCTCTTATCAGGAGTGCTATGCGGCTTTGCCATGAGCAGCAAGTACTACGCGTTTGTTTTTCTTCCGCCGCTGATGCTGATTGTGCTTCTTAAGACCGAGTCGGCATTGCGCGATCGAATTCGCGACTGTTGTCGGATTGGGGTGGCAGCGCTTGTCGCCGTATCGCCCTGGCTGGCGTACAACTTCGTCCAGTTCGGAGACCCGCTGTATCCGGTATTCAAGCGGCTTCCGGATTTTTCTCTGTTCGCTGTGTCGTATCCGATGCACATGTTGCGCGACTTCATCGTTACAGGCACTCACGGAATCACAGTGCCAACGTTCTTCTACTACATCTCGATGTTCATTCCTTACAATCCCGGTCTTGCGCAGTTCGGCCTTGGGATCATGTTTCTCATCAGCCTCCCACCCGTGGCTGTGTTCGTCGTTCGGCAGCCAGCGGCCATGGAATCGCGAATCGCTCTCGCGGCGATTGTCATGTTCGTCGGTCTGCATCTGGTGTTCGGACGTGTTGCATTTTACAAGTGGGTGTTGTTTCCCGCGGTTTTGTACGTTGTCGCTCTGAGCGTCATGGCGCACCAATGGCGGTCGCCATGGCGGCAGACGTTCTGGTTGGCGGCGGTCGCGGCGGCAGCCTTGAACTACGTTTGTCTCGTTCAGCCGGTGCTCCGCACATACACCCCGGCGGACCGCCAGTCGGACCTTTGGGACGAGGAGTCGAAATCCCTCAATGGCTTGCTCCCGCCGGATGCGGTTGTTGCCGGCGTCCCTGCACGAACGCAGTACTATCTGCGCGATGATGTCGTCGGCATTCGAGCTCGCGACTCTTTGGCGCTCGACTGGGACGCGGAGCAGCGCGTGCTGGCGGCGACGCGGACCGAGTACTTCGTCGATTTCCCGGCCAGCGCAATCAGCGTTCAGAGATTCTACGGATCGTTGATCGATGCCTGGCTGCAGGTGTCGCCGGATGATCGACGAAACGCCGAGTATCTGATGACTGTGGCGGCGCAACTTCGCGAGACCCAACGCCGAAAGGAGTTGTTTCTCGCGAGCGCGGGCACTTTCGTCAAAGATATCGGAGGAGGGGCGAAACTGTATCGTCTCGACTGGAGCCGTCTCAGACCGTCCGGGCTGCCCTGACGGAAGGTGTCCCCGCCCTTTCGCGTTCATGCAGGAGACATCATGCCCAAGCTTTTGAACCTGTCCGTCGCTATTGCCATCACTTTCACGACCACGATTCCCGTACGAGCCGACAGCTTTTCCCGCCTGATCCTGGTCATCGTCGTCGATACATTGCGAGCTGATCATTTACGGTCTTATGGCTATGGTCGCGACACTACGCCTGAGCTCGATCGTATCTGGCGCAGTGGTTCGACTCTGTACACGCAAAGCTATTCGGCTGCGGCGTTCACTCAGCCGAGCGTGTCGTCCATCCTGACCGGTCTACGCCCCGCATCGCATGGGTACTATGGATTTCAGCGTGATGGGCTTCCTAAGCTGCCGGTTTCCATTCCACAGTACCTGCACAGCAAGGGTTATTACACTGCGCTTGCGAATGCGAATCCGAACACGCCGTGGACCTTCCCTGCATTTGACGTGGTGTGGTCCGATCAAATGCCAAAATCGTATTACCCGTCAGCACGCGTCATCGCTGAAGCACGGAAGCAGGTCGCTGCCGCAAAGGATCGCGACTTGTTTCTGTATCTGCAGCTTACAGACACTCATATGCCATATGACCCTCCGGTTTACGATCCGGCTTTCTTCGTCGGCGACCCGATCGGCAAGCACTTTCAGCCCCAATTCGACGGAATCCGGGTCGACCACGTAAAGGAAATCACGCCGCCGGTTTTGAGAAACATGATCAACCGCTATGACGCGGCATTGCACTATCTCGACTCGCAACTGGCTCCATTCATCGAGGAGCTGCGACGCCAATTTTCCGAGCACCTCATCATCTTCACAGCCGATCACGGAGAGGCTTTCCTCGAGCACGGTGAAGCTGGACATGGCAGTGCTATGTACAACACCGAGATTCGCGTGCCGTTGATCATCATCGACTCGACGCATCCGCGGACTGGCTTGTTGACCTCCGGCGCGCTCGCGAACGGAGTCGATCTGTTTCCAACGATCATCGAACGATTGGGCGACGATCCGTCGAAATATCATCTGACCGGCCGGAGTATTCTCTGGACTCTGACCTCCACCGCTCCGAGGAATGAGTCGAGGATGGCACTCTCGGAGTCGCCGTACTTCAACGATGATCGATACACCGGCTTCGGGCGATGCTGGGGGATGGCATACTTTCATCAGCCGAACTGGGGTGAAGAGCGCGGTACCGTGGTGAAGCTGTCATCAGTCGGTCCGAACTGCGCCAGCCTTCGGTCGAGTGTGGCGCACCATGATCAATGGTTTGATCTCGTTAAAGATCGCCAAGAGAACAGCCGCCTCCGGCCGCGACAGGCTCGGGCATCTTTGCTGAATCCGCAATTCGTCCAAGCTTGGTCACCGCCGCCCATCATGGGAGTGAAAACATCGCCGCTCTCTCCCGAAGAGATCGAAAAGTTGAAAGCCCTGGGTTATCTCAATACCGGTCAGTGAGGGGGCTCGCGCTCGAGGCTCGTCATCCTCCCTGCGATTGCTGCGTTCAACTGTTGAGCACGACCGTTGCAACCTCTGGCTGGGTTGTGCTTAAATGGCGTTCAATCATTGAACGCTTCATGAATCATCCGGTCAACGATGAGATCCGCTACCGCCTGCTGCGGTACGTCGAGGAGCACCCGCACGCTTCCCAGCGGGAGCTCGCGCGCGAGCTCGGTGTCAGTGTCGGCAAGCTGAATTACTGCCTCCGCGCGCTCATCGAAAAGGGCTGGGTGAAAATGCGGAACTTCCGGAAAAGCGCGAACAAACTTGCCTACGCGTACTTTCTTACACCGAAGGGAATCGAGGAGAAGGTGAGCGTCACCTCCGCGTTCTTGCAACGAAAAATCGCGGAATACGAAGCGCTTTCCGGAGAAATCGAGAGGTTGAGCAAGGAGCTCGCGGAAAGTGGCGCTTCCGATGAGAACTAGCGCGCCAAAAGCATAGGCGCACGGACGGGTGCCTCCGTCCACCGAGAACGATGGAATCCGAGGTCGGCTGGGAGTCGCGACGGCGACATGTACACCGAAAGGGGCGGAGCCTTTCGAGCAGCAGCTCCACCACCCGATGAGCGAGAAGACCATCCTGATCCTGATTCCAGCGCGGGGGGGATCGAAAGGCCTGCCGGGGAAGAACCTCGCTCGGGTCGGAGGCATCCCTCTCGTGGGCCGTGCGGCGCGGCTCGGACGACGGGCGGCTCGAATATTCGGACCGGGCTGCCGCGTAGTCTGTTCCACCGATTCTTCGGCAATCGCCGAGGCGGCGAAGACGTGGGGCGCGGAAGTCCCATTCCTGCGGCCGGCGGAGCTGGCATCCGATGATGCCCGTACCAGCGATGTTCTCGTGCACGCAATCGATACGGTGGGGGGGACTTTCGACAGCGTGGTGGTCCTGCAGCCGACCAGCCCTTTGACGGAGATCGACGACGTCCTCGGCGCGGTGGCGCTTCATCGCAAATGCGCCTCGCCGGTGGTTTCAGTATGCGCTGCCGAGCACCCGGCCGAATGGCTCTTCACCGTTGATGACGGTGGACGCCTTCGGCGCCTTCTCGAACGCGGAGACTCGGTTCATCAGCGCCAGGAAACCATCGCAGCCTTTCGGCCCAACGGCGCAGTTTTTGTGTCCGATCCCGCTGCCTTCCGCAAGGAGCGGACCTTTTTCATTTCCGCGACCCGGGGATTCGTGATGCCGGCGGCCCGTTCCATAGACATAGACAAGTCCGAGGATCTGGACATCGCGTCTGGATTGATGGCACTCCGCGAGACCAGGTCCGTACGCCTTTCGGACCGTTACGTCGGTTCGAGGAATCCCTGTTTCGTCATTGCCGAAGCCAACCTGAGCCTCAATGACGGCGTCGATTCTGCGCGGCGTCTGATCGGCACTGTTGCGGCCGCCGGCGCCGATGCGATGAGCTTTCCCGGCCTGCACGCCGGGGCGGGCGACAGCCAAGAGCTGGCGGCTCATTGCCGGGCGAGCGGAATCGCCTTTCTCGCCTCACCCTCCCGCGAAGAGAGCGTTGAGTCGCTCTCCGGCCGCGAGGCAACCGGCTTCAGGCTGTGGTCACGGGAAGTGACCAATCATGAGTTCCTGCGTCGAGTCGCCCGATCCGGGAAGCCGATCATTCTTTCGACCGAAACGAGCTCCCTCGCCGAATTAGCCGCTGCCGTCGACGTCCTCGAGGAGTCAGGGTGCCAGTCCCTTGTCCTGGTTGAAAGTCGTGGGTGCGAAAAGATCGATGCGGGTCTCCGGACCATGAAGACGATCGAAATGGCGTTTGGGTGGCCAGTTGGGTACGCGGACCCCGAAGCGCGGAACGCGTTGACCATTGCCGCAGTCGCGCACGGAGCCCGCGTGATCGAGAAGCGATTCACTTCAGCGCGGTCCATTGCGGCGCCCGACCACGACGTGTCGGCCGAATCGCGCGAGTTTGCATCGCTTGTCAGGAGCATCCGAGAAGTCGAAGCGGCATTGAGGAATGACGGCGGAAGTACAGATACGACAAGAACGTGCTTCTAGTCCGGCTCTTGAACAGGAACGCGGCATGAATTGGTTTGAGCATCCTGTGTTCATCGAGCGCGTCGCGTTCCTTGACCAGAGCCAATACTGGTCCGGCGAGCGCCATGCCGATTATCAATTGTTCGCGCTACGCCACCTTACTGCGCAGGCCATGAATGTTCCTTTCTATCGTCGAATGATGGACAAGGAGCATTTGGGGCCGGAGAGTATCCGATCTCTTGTCGATTTGCGCCGGTTTCCCATCATTGACAAGAAAACGGTGCAGGGCAACATGGCCTTGTTTCTCGCTGAAGGAGCGGATCGGAATCTTCTATTGAATCGGACCACCGGCGGCAGCACCGGCACGCCCCTCACGATCTGGTTCGACGGCGATTTTCATCCCCGCAACAAGGCAATCACCGAACACTACATGCGTGTCTTCGGGCTCGACATTTTCAGCTGGCGTTCAGTGCGGTTGTACGGCGACCGAATCGCTCCGGAGATTCTTGCGGAGGGCCGTTATTGGTACGTGGTGGAAAACCGTAAGCTCGTCATGTCCTGCTATCACATCCGCCGCGAAAGCGCGGCAGCCTATGTGGCCGAGCTGAACATGTTCAGGCCGCGCTACATCCACACCCGACCGTCATCGATCCTGCCGTTAGCGAAGTATGTGCTCGAAGATGGGCTCAGGGTGAATCCGATCCGCACCATCGTCTGCGATGGCGAATATCTGACCGACGGGCAGCGCAGAATCATTGAGCAGGCGTTTCAGGCTCGTCTGTTCAACGTCTTCGGTCACACGGAAGCCTGTGCCGCCGGCCATCCCTGTCCGCATTCCGATGCCCTTCATTTCATCCCAGAGGTCGGGATCCTCGAATTGCTTGACGAGCGAGGCAACGAGGTCACCGAACCGGGCGGACGCGGCGAACTTGTGGTCACGGGCTTCGACAATCCCATCATGCCTCTGATCCGTTACCGCACCGGTGATATCGGATATCTGGGAGAACAGGAGTGTCGATGTGGAAGGCACTATAAGATTCTCGCGAGCATTGAGGGAAGGATCCAGGACTATGTCATCGACTCCGCCGGCAATCCGACGCCGCTTGCTCCTGCCGTGTTCAACTATAACGACATGGATTGGAGCGGAATTCGAGAGTTCAAAGTGATCCAGGAGCGGGCCGGAGAGCTGACCATTCAGATCGCCCCGGAAGCAGCCTGGGCCGCTGATGCCGACTCCGCCAAGGCGATACTTGCGAGTCGTATCGGTGGCATCCTTGCCGGGTTTCGCATCGTCGTTGAAATCGTGGATGACATTCCCCGCTCGGCCATTGGCAAGCACCGATACTTGGATCAGCGGTTGGATGTGAAGGATAAAGTATCTTTTCGATGAATCCTCGCTCGCGCCGAATCTGCATTGTCACTGGTTCCCGCGCTGAATACGGGCGTCTGCGGCGGCTGGTCGCTCTGCTCAACGATGATGATCGGACGGAAGTGCGACTTGTCGTCACCGGCAGTCATCTGGCGCCGGAATTCGGGTTGACTGTGCGGGAGATCGAGGACGAAATGGTTCGCATCGACGAGCGGGTCGAAATCGTTCTTGACTCGAATAGCGGGCTGGGGATGGCCAAATCGCTTGGTCTGGCCACTATGGGTTTGGCCGAGGCGTTTGAACGGCAACAGCCCGAGATTGTGCTCGTGTTCGGTGACCGCTACGAGATGCTGGGGGCCGCCAGTGCCGCTCTGGCTCTCCGGTTGCCGATTGCCCACATCGCGGGTGGGCAACTCACCGAAGGGGCGATGGACGACGCCATTCGCCATGCGATCACGAAGCTCTCTCATCTGCATTTCGCCAGCATCGAGTCAGATCGGCGGCGCATTCTGCAGTTGGGCGAGGCGCCCGAGCGTGTATTCACGGTAGGTTCCACCGGAGTGGATGCGATTGTGCACCAGCAGCGACTCTCCCGCCGCGAGGTCGAGGAACGCCTCGGTATCACCCTGGGTGAGCGGAATCTGCTGGTGACCTTCCATCCCGAAACGTTGTCGCCTTTGCCACCCGAGCGCCAGATACAGGAGTTGCTGACCGCCTTGGCGAGATTGGACGACGACATCAAGCTGATATTTACAATGGCCAACGTCGATGCCGGCGGTCGAGCTCTCAATGCTGCAGTGGCCGCTTTTGTCGGCTCCCGTCCGGGCAAGACCGCCTTCGTCGCGTCGCTGGGCCAGGAGGCTTACCTGTCAGCGCTGGCGCTGGTTCAGGGCGTCGTCGGAAACTCGTCGTCAGGGATTATTGAGGCTCCCAGCTTTGGCATTGGAACCGTGAACATTGGCGACCGGCAAAAGGGGCGCCTGCGCGCCGCCAGCATCGTCGACTGTCCGCTGGAAGCCGCAGCCATCGGCACGGCTATCGATCACCTGCTGTCGCCTGTCTTCCGCGCGTCGTTGAAGGGACTGCGGAATCCTTTTGGCGACGGCAACTCTTCGGAACGCATCAGGGATGTTCTTGCGACCTATCCGCTAGACGGACTGATTCAGAAGAGCTTCAATGAGTTTTTCCTGCCAGCATGAATCAGAACCTACCTTACAGCACGCCAGGGCACTGCTTCATCGTCGCTGAAGCGGGCGTAAACCACGACGGCGATGCCGAACGGGCAAGACGTCTGATCGATGTCGCTGCGGAGGCGGGAGTGGACGCCGTCAAGTTTCAGACGTGGCGTCCGGGTGAAATCACGGGTCGCTTTACCTACAAGGTGGGTTACCTCGATTCGACTACCGACGCGGCCGAGACGCGTTACCAGCTTTCGTGCCGCCTGGCGCTGCCGTACCCCGTATTTCGCGAGTTGAAGGCTCATGCTGAGAAGCGGGGCATTCTGTTCCTGTCGACTCCGGATGGTTTCGACAGCCTGGCTTTCCTGGTTGGCGAGCTCGATATGCCGATCGTCAAGATCGGTTCCAGCGAAGTCACGCATCTCCAATACCTCGAGGCCATAGGACGCACCGGGCGACCGGCGATTCTTTCCACCGGACTGTCCAACCTGGGAGATGTGGAGAAGGCAGTGGCTGCGCTGCGCCGCGGCGGCGCGGGCCACATTGTGCTGCTTCACTGCACATCCGAATACCCTGCTCCCGACGCCGAGATGAATTTGAGGGCAATGGTGACGTTGCGCAATTCCTTCGGCCTGCCGGTCGGGTTGTCCGACCATTCGCAGGGTGCCGAGGCATCGATTGCTGCTGTGGCTTTGGGAGCGGTCGTCATCGAGAAGCACTTTACCCTGGACCGTTCGCTGCGCGGTCCCGATCACCAGGCTTCGCTTGACCCTGCCGGGCTGGCGGAACTGGTGGTCTCAATACGCCGGGTGGAGAGCATGCTCGGCGACGGAATCAAGCGCGCCACTGCGACAGAGATCGGCAACATGAACGGCATCCGTCGGGGGGTGGTGGCGGCTCGCGATCTCCAAGCCGGCACGGTCCTGACCGTCGATATGCTGACATGCAAACGGCCCGCTGGCGGTATCGAGCCTGAGCATCTCGACCGCCTCATCGGACTTCGGATCAATCGCGATCTTGCTGAGGATGAACCATTAGCCTGGCGCGACATAACGTGACGGCAAGAAGCGTCACGGACCCCGTTGAATGGAGTGCCTTGCTCGACAGGCTGGCTCCGCGTGGCTTGGACGACGTCTATTTCCGGCCAGCCTATTGCGCTCTTTACGCCAGGCCGGATGACAGCAGCGAGCTATTTGTCTTCGAGATGGAAGGCGAAGTTTTTGCGCTGCCTTGGTTGGTGCGCCCAATCGAGTCCCCGGCGGTGCGATCCCTCTTCGATTTTGAGACTCCCTATGGTTATGGTGGACCATTATCGACCAGCAGCGATCCGGCCTTTCTTGGGGCCGCTTGGAATGCGCTTGAGGGCCATTGTTCCCGACGCGGCATCGTCTGCGGCTTTATCCGGTTCCATCCGCTTCTCGAGAATCACCGGTGGGTCCATAGCCGTTCGGTCACGGTTGTCAATGATCGTCAGACTGTTGTTCTTACCCTGTCCAAAGAGCGCGACCGAGTGCTGGCCGATTACTCACCCGACACTCGTCGCAATGTTCGCAAGGGCGAGAAGGCAGGCGTGAAGATCTCCGTGCACACCGATGCGGCGAGTCTGAAGGTTTTCGCGTGCCTATACGCTGCCCACATGAAAGAGCTCGACGCACACGATGATTATCTGTTTGGCGAGGGTTATTTCAATGCCGTTCCGACTCTCGGTAACGGGGCGTGGCGCGTTTATCTGGCTGAGCGTCAGGGTGAAGTGTTAGGCGGTGCCCTGATTCTTCTCTCTGGACGTTGGGCGCACTATCATTTGTCATCGTCGCTCAAGGCGCATAATGCCTTTGCCCCAAATGCGATGCTGCGGCATGCAGTCACAATGGATCTCCTTGGGAAATCGCAAGAGCGACTTCATTATGGCGGCGGGCGCACCGCCGCCGCTGATGACAGCTTACTGCGCTTCAAGGGGGGATTCTCTCCGGAGCGGGCCGCCTTTCACTTTGGCGGTCTGATCTGCGATCCTGCCGCTTATGAGGCGATCTGCTCCCATTGGGCGTGGACCCGCCCCGATCTGGCCGAGAAGTACGGCGGACGTTTCCTGAGGTACAGATACAAATGACATGGAACTCCGGCTGGGATGATGTCTTCCGTGCAAAGGAGTGGGGCAAGTACCCTCCGGAGGAGTTGGTCCGCTTCGTGGGCCGCGCCTATTTCGGCGCGCCTGACCGCAGTGCGGTAAGGTTCCTAGAAATCGGCTGTGGTGCCGGTGCTAATCTGCTGTTCCTGGCCCAGGAGGGCTTTGATGCGACCGGGCTGGACGGTAGTGCAGTCGCGCTGGACAGGGCGCGGCAGCGTTTTGCCGAGCGAGGATTGACCGCGCGCTTCGACCAAGGCGAAGCCATGCATCTTCCCTATGATGACTTCTCCTTCGATTGCGTATTGGACATCGAGTGCATTTATGCCAACACCCTGGCCGACTCGCGGCGGATCATCGCCGAGGCCCATCGGGTGGTGAAGCCGGGCGGATTGTTCTTTTCCAAGACATTCATGACCGACATGACCGGTACGGCCACTGGCAAGCGTCTTGAGACCGAGGCCAACACGTTTCTTGAAATGCCCGACGGCCCCTTGAACAAGGGCTACGGGATTATCCGGCTGACTTCGGAGGAGGACATTCCCGCATTGTACGGTGGGTTCCCTGATGTCTCCGTTGATTTCGTCATCCGATCAGACGGCGGCCGCACAAAGAGAATCGGTGAATGGGTGATCACCTGCCGCAAATGAGCAGTCGGTCCAATGGCTGACGTACTTGTAAGGTGCTGCCTCGGCCCCAGAGCCACCATCGTGGATGCCCTGCGTTCATTGGAGCGGTCGGGGACCCAGATTGTGCTCGTCGTCGATGAGGTTGGGACGTTGCTGGGGACGCTGACGGATGGGGATGTCCGCCGGGCGCTTCTCAGCGGCGCGACACTCGAAAACGTCATCGAACCGTTCATTCAACGCCGGTTCATCGCAGTGACGCCGGAGGCCACTCGGGCAGAGGTGATCGAGCTCACCCAAGCGCGACGTGTTGAGCAGATTCCGATCATTGACGCCGAAGGAAAGCTCGTGGGTCTTCATCTGCTTCACGAAATTCTTGGCGCGATCGAGCGGCCGAACTGGGCGGTGATCATGGCCGGCGGCAAAGGCACGCGTCTCTGGCCGATCACGGAGAACCTTCCGAAACCGATGGTGAAGGTCGCGGGCCGCCCGATCCTCGAGCGCCTAGTTCTTCATCTGATCGGCTTCGGCATCCGGAGGATCTTTCTCTCCATCAATCATCTCGGCGAAATCGTCGAGCGTCACTTCGGAGATGGCTCGCGGTTCGGGTGTCAGCTGGAGTATCTCCGGGAGGATCGGCCTCTCGGGACGGGTGGATCGCTCCGTCTGCTTCCGGAACGACCCGCGGAACCGCTGCTGGTGATGAACGGAGACCTTGTGACGCAGGCCGACATCGGGAGCATGTTGTCGTTTCATGCTCGCGGCGGACAGGTGGCCACGGTCGCCATGCGTCCCTACGTTCACGTAGTGCCTTTCGGTTGCCTCGAAGTGAGCGGCCATCGTGTGCTGCGGATGGAAGAGAAGCCGCGCCTGATGCAACTGGTCAACGCCGGCATCTATGTTCTGAATCCCGAGCTGATCGATCGAATCCCCGAAGACGAGGAATTCCCTCTGCCGGCGCTGCTCGAGTCGTGTGTCCAGCGAGGCGAGTTGGTCCATGCCTTCGAGATCCTTGACGAATGGATCGATGTCGGACAGAGAGAGCAGTTGCGGCAGGCGCGGGGGGAATCGGAGTCATGACGAAATCGCCTCTACGGGGACGACGTGTACTGGTGACCGGCGCCGACGGCTTCATCGGCAGCCATCTGACAGAGCGTCTGGTGAACGAGGGGGCCGCCGTTCGCGCCTTCTGCCTCTACAACTCTCAAGGTTCTCTCGGCTGGCTCGACAGGGTTCCCGCAGAAATCCGGCAAGGACTTGATCTCCGACTGGGAGACATTCGCGATTCCCGCTTCGTGGAACAGGCCGCCGAGGACATCGAGATCATCTTTCACCTGGCCGCCTTGATTGCGATCCCATACAGCTATCAAGCTCCGGAGTCGTTCGTGGAAACCAATGTCCGCGGCACCATGAACGTGTTGGAAGCGGCCCGGCGAAACCGTTGCACGCGCGTGGTCCACACCTCCACCAGTGAAGTTTATGGAACGCCGCGCGAGATTCCGATCCGCGAGTCTCATCCCCTGCAGGGACAGTCGCCATACAGCGCCTCGAAAATCGCCGCGGACAAGCTTTGCGAAGCGTATTTCTGCTCGTTCGGCCTTCCAGTCGTTACGCTGAGGCCTTTCAACACATTCGGCCCGCGCCAATCGACCCGCGCCGTGATTCCGACCATCCTGGTGCAGTTACTCGCCGGAAAGACCCGGGTGGAGTTAGGGCGTGTCGACACCAGGCGGGACGTTACGTTCGTTGCCGATACCGTCGACGGATTCGTGCGCGCTGCGACGGCTGAGGGTGTTGAGGGTGACGTCATTCAACTCGGGACCGGCCGCAGCGAGTCGGTGTACACCTTCTTTCAAATCTCCTGTCGAATCCTCGGCGTGAAGGCCGAGATCGTCCAAAGTCAGGAGCGATTCCGGCCGGACAAGAGCGAGGTCATGGTTCTTCAATCCGACCCTAGCCGTGCAAGGGAGAAGCTTGGATGGCAGGCGACCACGAGCCTCGATGATGGGCTGGCACGGACGACAGAATGGCTCAAGACGAGTCTGAATCTTTACGACGCAGGAAGGTACCATGTCTGACAATCCCAGGCGCATTCCTCTTTCCGAACCGCTGCTCGGCGGAAACGAGCGGGCTTACATCGAGGAGTGCATTCAGTCCAATTTCGTGTCCTCCGTCGGTCCGTTTGTCGACCGCTTCGAACACGCCGTCGCGAACTATGTCGGAGCCGGGTACGGAGTCGCGGTCGTCAACGGCACTGCTGCTTTGCATGTCGCGCTGCTCGTTGCCGGCGTCGGCGTGGATGACGAAGTGCTCGTGTCCGACCTCACGTTCGTCGCCCCTGCCAATGCTGTCCGATATGTCGGGGCGTGGCCGGTGTTTATCGATGCTGAGCCGGAGTACTTCGAAATGGATCCCGGCCGGGTCATTGACTTTCTCGAAAAGGAATGCCGCTGGAGCAACGGGGAGCTTCGGAACCGCACGACCGGCCGTCGCGTTCGAGCCATCATTCCAGTGCACGTCCTGGGTCATCCCTGCGATATCGGTCCGATCGTCGATGCCGTGCGGAAGTACGATCTGACTGTCATCGAAGACGCCACCGAGAGCCTCGGCGCGAAGTACAAGGGACGGATGGTCGGAACGCTTGCCGATATGGCCTGCTTCAGTTTCAATGGAAACAAGATCATCACGACGGGTGGGGGCGGGATGCTGGTCACAGATAATGAAAAATGGGCCCGCCGCGCAAAATACCTTACAACGCAAGCGAAAGACGATCCGGTCGAGTACGTCCACAACGAGATCGGTTACAACTACCGTCTTACGAACATCCAGGCTGCCATGGGAGTTGCCCAGATGGAGCAACTTCCCCATTTTGTGGAGCGGAAGCGGGAGATTGCGCGCCTCTACGAAGATCTGCTCGGGGATCTGCCGGGCATCCGCCTCATGGGCCAGGCCCATTGGGCTTTCAGCAACTTCTGGCTCTACACGGTCCGGATCGACGCGGAGAAGTTTGGCATGGATAGTCGCGGTCTCATGACGGCTTTGAAGCGAGACAATGTCGAGTCACGACCGCTCTGGCGTCCTCTGCACATGCTTCCTCCGCATCGAAACTCGCAGCATTTTCTTTCCGGAGTCTCTGAATCGCTCTACCGTGATGCACTGAGCATTCCATGCTCGGTGGGACTCTCCAGGGACGATGTGACCGCCGTCGCGCGATGCGTAGCGCGGCTCCACTCGAAGACGCCTGTCTCCTAAAGCGATTG
Source organism: Thermoanaerobaculia bacterium (assembly GCA_035468985.1). GTDB lineage: Bacteria > Acidobacteriota > Thermoanaerobaculia > Gp7-AA8 > Gp7-AA8 > DASVHS01. Next base: position 119,534 of record DATISF010000054.1, on the reverse strand, counting down.
TCCAACACCGCCATCACTGACGCCGTCGACCGGCCCGTCAATCTCGCGTTCGCCGAGCGGATTTCGGTGCGTTTCGGAGCGACCCTGCTGGCGAACGTGGCGCGGTCGGGATTGTCTTTTCTGACGAGCGTGATCATCGCGCGCAGCCTCGGTGCAAGCCAGTACGGCAACCTCAACTTCCTTCTCGGCAGCTTCGCGGCATTCACTTTTCTTCTGGACATGGGCAGCACGCCGGCCTTCTTTACCTTCATCTCCCAGCGCAGGCGCACGCCGCTGTTCTTCGCTCTCTACATCGCCTGGACGGTGGGCATTCAGTTCGTTCTGACCATGCTCGTTCTGCGCTTTCTGGTGCCGGATTCGGTGCTGGCGGCGATTTGGGTCAACCAGCCGCGCAGGCTCGTGCTCCTGGCCTGCGCGGCGAGCTTTCTCATGACGCAAGCCTGGCTCACGGTCACGCAGATGGGGGAAGCTACGCGGAAGACGATCCTGGTGCAGGCCGCTGGGGTGTTGCAGGGCTTTGTCCACTTGATGCTTGTAGTGATGCTCGTCCGGACTGGCTTGCTCAACATCGCATCGATTCTATGGCTCCTGATTGTCGAGTTCAGCCTGTTCAGCATTCTGGTCGGGCCGCGGCTTCTACGGGGAAATATCGCGAACGACGGAGCGTCAACGCCATCGTGGAAAGAAATCGTTCGTGAGTTCGGCGTCTACTGCGCTCCGCTGATCATCTACGGCTGGGTCAACTGCCTCTATGCCTTCGGAAATCGATGGCTGCTGCAGGAATTCGGCGGTTCCGTGCAACAGGGCTTCTTTTCGGTCGGGCAACAATTTTCCGTGATCGGCTTGATTGCCGCCACCTCGATCCTCAACGTGTTCTGGAAGGAGATTGCCGAGGCGCGCGAGCATGGGGATGGCGAACGAGTTCGTGTGTTGTACAGGCGCGCATGGCGCGGCCTGTACTGCTTCGCTGGTTCGGTCACTTGTTTCCTGATTCCGTACAGCAGAGACATCCTGAGCATCGCTTTGGGGCAAGAGTTCGCTACTGGCTGGCTGACGCTCGCCATCATGCTCCTGCTGCCAATCCATCAGTCGATTGGCCAGTTGCTCGGCGCGTTCTTTTACGCCACCGCTGAAACGCGCAGGTATACGAAGATCGGGCTGGCAAGCATGCTGGTCACGATGCCGGCGACCTATGTCATGCTGGCGCCGCCGACTGCTCGCATTCCGGGGTTGGGCCTCGGGTCAATCGGGCTTGCGCTCACGATGGTCACCGTTCAAATGGCTGTGATCAATATTCAGTCGAGGTGGCTGGCCAGGGTGCACGGATGGAATCACGAGTACGGATTCCAGTTTGCGGTGATTGTCCTCTTTCTTGCTCTGGGAGTGTTCAGCCGCTGGTCGGCATTGCAACTGTTTCGTATTGTGGGGCACCCGGCCGTCTCGATGGTGGCCATCGCGCTCATGGGCGGTGTGATCTACTGGGCGGGCGTGGCGTTCGTGGTGATCCGGATTCCTTATCTTGAGGTCGACCGCGAATTCTCGGCCCGTGTGATGCGCGGTTTGGGATTCCTCAAGCCCGCCTCATGATTCGGCACGTCATCTATCTCGTTGAGCAGCCACTCGATCAGCGCAACTTCGACCGGTTCGGCATTCAGACTCTTCTGGACAACGGATTCGATGTCAGCGTGATCGATTGCACTCAATTTCGGTTTCCGAGGGTAAACCCTGCCACGCCGATCATCCAAACGAGGCGTCCGATTCGCACGATGGCCTGCACCAGCGAATCGCAAGCCTTGACCGCGATCTCGCAAATGGCAGCGGGTACGTTCGTCGTCAATTTATTGGGATATTGCCCAGAGACTTATCCGGTCTACAAGGCGCTTTCGAAGATGAGGGTCCCATATGGGGTGGACGTGCTGAATGCCCTGCCGCCTCCGTTCGAGAATGGGACGGCTGTAAGCCGGAAGGTGAGACAGGTGCTGAACGTCGATTTTCAGCGTGCAGTGCGAACCCTGGCTCAGACCGGTCGGAACATTCTCTATCGGGCGAAGGGCAGACGTCTTCGCGGCGCCACGTTCTGGTTTGCAGGCGGAAGCGAGTCGCCGCGTGATTTTTTCTTTCCGCGCGACGCGCAGACCAGGATCCTCTGGATGCATTCGATCGACTATGACCTCTATCTGGCCGAGAAGGACCGGCCGATGGAGATCGCCGACAAAGCCGTCTTTCTCGACCAGTACCTTCCCTTTCATCACGATTTTCATTACGAAGGCCGCCGGAATCCGGTTGGTCCGGAGGCGTATTACTCCCGGCTCAGCGCGCTGTTCGTCACACTGGAACGGCGCCTTGGGCTTTCCACAGAGGTCGCGGGGCACCCGCGGTCACATTCCGATGATGGGTATTCCCGATACTTTGGCGGCCGACCCGTGATCTATTCCCGAACCGCGAATCTGGTGAAGAACTCGAAGCTGGTCATTGCCCACTATTCGACGGCTGTGAATCTCGCCGTCCTGTTCAGGAAGCCCGTCCTCTTCGTCACGACAAAGCAGCTGCAGAAGAGCGGACAAGGCGTTTATATCGAAACAACCGCCCGATGGCTGGGGAAGAAAGTCGTCGACCTCGACGGTCCGCTGGAGCACGTGGACTGGGACCGCGAACTGAGCGTTGACGAGGCTTCCTACGCAAGCTACCAAAGCTCCTTCATCTCGACGACAGAAGCGCCCGCTGTGCCCTCGTGGCAGATTCTGGCTGACGTGCTAAAACAGATGGACTGAGCCGATAATCATGGGAGAGACCGACAACGTGATTCCTGCAATCAAAGAACGAACAAAACATTTTCTGGGCTCCGAGCATGTCGAACGATTGCGCAGCGTCGTGACGCGGCTGCGTATGGGCCCTCTTCTGGCCCGAATGCGGATGGAGGGTTGGACACCGCAGGATCTGGAGATGAGCGACGCGCAGGCGGCCATTCACTTCGCCAATGAATCCGAGATGGATCTCTTCAATCGAACGGTCGCGCGTCTGTTTCATCAATTCAAGATCAAGTTCATCACAGAGAGTCTCGGCAGGGAATTCCTCGCAAACAACACAATCCTCGAAATCGGAGACTCCGACGGTCTTCTTCTGAAGGCGCTCGGGAAAAGTGGCTCTTCCATCAACAACGATCCGCGCTGCGTGGCGCTCATCCGGTCCAACGGCATCGACGCCAAACTGGGAGTCGGCGAGCGCATCGAAGCAGAGGACCGGTCATACGATGTCACGATGTCGTTCGAGACTCTGGAGCACAGCCTAAATCCGGTGGCGTTTCTTCAGGAGATGTCTCGTGTTGCCCGAAAGAAGGTGATCATCTCGGTTCCCGGCGTGACGCGCACCATCATTCACCCGCGTGTCCAGGGGCTGCGCGTCGGGGAGGAACATGTCTTCGAGCTTGCTTCGGGCGATTTGAAACTGCTGGCTACACACCTGCCTCTGAAGCTGACGCGTTTCGTCAAGATGCCGGTCTTCGCTGCACCTCAGGGGCCACTTTCGCTGCTGCACTATTACTTGACGCGCAACCGCGAGCTCTTCGGTGGCTGTTTTCGGTGGTATGACCTCTACGCTTTCGACGTGGTCGACACGGACCAGGGTGTCACGCGCGTTGAGAGTGAAGCGCTTTATTCGAGACGACGATGAGGGAACGAGTCGCAGACGACGTTCGCAGTGAGCAGAAGGTGTGGGCCAAGCGGGACAGCCTCGAATTCTTCCAGACACACCGGCAGAAGCCCGCCGACATGTACCCGTCGGAGCGATTCTTCCTTCCCGAGATCCTGCCATCGGTGAATTCAGTGCTCGATATCGGATGCGCGGCCGGCGGATTCAGCCAGATCATGAAGTCGTTCAATCCCGATGTCGTGTATACCGGCGTGGACGTGACCCCGGAATTCATCGAGATCGCCTCCAGGAAATTTCCGGAGAGCCGGTTCATCCTAGGAGACGGCATTCACTTTCAGACGCCTCCGAACAGCTTTCAGCTCGTCTACTCGACGGGGATCCTGCATTTGAATTCCCGCTGGCGCGATATCGTCCGCTCGGCTTATGAGCAGGCGGAACGCTGGCTTCTATGTGATTTCCGGCTGACCGCCGGCCCCTCCGTGGCCGGAACGATGCGCGTCGAATTCGACGGCCAGACCTCGGACGCGGTGCTCCCCTACTTCGTCGTGAACATTCAGGAGATGTTGAAGTTTCTCGAGTCGCTGTGGCCGGCTGCGACATTGATCCGGGCGCGCGGCTACTATCATGCCGCGGCCGGCACGGCTGTCCTCCCCTTGAGCCGGGTGTTGATGGCCTTTTTTCTGATCGAGAAGGGGAGCGTGGGAAACGCGAACACGCGCCTAGAGCTGGATCTGCCGTCAGACGAGGAGGAATCAAAGTGACGTCTTCAATGAGAAACCATGCCTCCCCGTCGGCGCGGGAAGCGGTCGCCAATCCAAAACTCACTCGACCGGACTGGAAGACTGCCGAGCCTCGTGACCGATCGAAACTGTGGCTGGACAAGAACGAAAACAGCGATCGGATGTTTGCCGAGCTGACGCGGCGAGTGGTGCATGAGGTCGTGGACGACCTCGCGCCGTTTGCGCTTCACACGTATCCAGATTCCGCTCCTTTCTATCGCAAGCTTGCGTCACAGCTCGGCGTCGATCCCGCGAATCTCCTTCTCGCCGCGGGCTCCGATGGTGTGATCCGTTCGGTCTTCGAGGCATTTGTCGCCGAGGGTGACCGGGTCATGCACAGCCGCCCTACCTTCGCCATGTACGCGGTCTACTGCTTGATGTATGGAGCCAATGTGACGACACTCGATTACGAACGGTCGGACAAGGGCCCCCTTCTCACGGCCGATCGCGTGTGCTCGGCGATTCGCCAGATCCGGCCCAAAGTGATGTGTCTGCCGAACCCCGACAGCCCCACCGGAACGGTCTTCGAGTTGTCCCAGATACGGCAGATCATCGAAGCCGCGGGCGAGGTCGAATCGCTCATTTTGATTGACGAGGCTTACCACCCGTTTCATTCGCAGACTGTGGTTCCCTGGATTCGTCAGTTTCCTCACCTTGTCGTGGCGAGGACATTCGCGAAGGCGTGGGGAGTGGCCGGTCTGCGCATCGGGTATGCGGTCGCTTCGCCGGAAGTGACGCAACTGCTGCACAAGGTGCGGCCGATGTACGAGGTGAACACGCTCGCCGTGGCGGTGATGAACCGATTGCTCGACTATCGGAACGACATGGAAGCCTGCGTCGCACGCCTGAATGCCGGACGCGATTGGTTCCTCTCGCAGATGGAGCAACTCGGACTGCCGACCATCCACTGTCACGGTAACTTTTTGCACGTGGCTTTTGGCAAGCACGCGCAAGCCATTCATTCCGCGCTCGAACCGCTGGTGCTTTACCGGCGCGATGCGTCCGATGAATGCCTCAGAGGATTCTCACGATTTTCGGCGGCAACGCAGGAAACCTTTCAGCCGATCGTCGATCGCATCCGGGACGTCGTCCAGGGGCGACTTTCGTAGGGAGCAATCGTGAGCCACCAGCAGATTCACGTCGCATTGATCGGCTGCGGACGCATCGCCGGCCATCACGCCCGTTCCATCGCCGCCACGGAAGGCGTCCGTCTCGAAGCGGTCTGCGACCTCGTGGAGGAGAAGGCCAGGAAGTACGGCGAAGAATTCGGTGTCGCGCACTTCACGAACTATCACGAGATGTTCCGGAAGATTCCGGCGATCGACCTCGTGGCTGTCGCGACTCCTTCCGGAATGCATTTCGAGCATGCCACGGAGATCATGAGGGCCTACGGAAAGAACATGATCATGGAGAAACCGACCTTCCTGCGGCCGTCGCAGGTGATCGAGGCCTATGATCTTGCCGCCCGAATGGGCCTGAAACTCTTTCCGGTATTTCAGAATCGATACAACCGTGCCGTGCAGAGAGTTCACCGCGCTCTGTCGAACGGTGAGCTCGGCGGCATCCGCATCAGCGCCGTTCGCGTGCGATGGTGCCGGCCGCAGCGCTACTACAACCTCGCGCCGTGGCGGGGGACTTTCGCTCAGGACGGCGGTGCATTGACGAACCAGGGCGTCCACCACGTCGACCTCCTTCGATATCTTGGAGGCGAAGTGAGCGCTGTCAATGCAACGATGCGCACTCTCGGTGCCGCCATCGAGGTCGAGGATACCGCCGTTGCAACGCTTCGTTATGCCAACAGCGCCGTGGGAAACCTGGAGGTCACGACAGCAGCCCGGCCCGACGACTTCGAGGCTTCCATCTCTCTAGTTTGTGAAAATGGCCTGGCCCAGATCGGCGGCATCGCAGTGAACGAACTGCAGGTGTTCACCCCCGATCCACCGGCGTGCAAAGAGAACAGCGAGGATTTTTCGGGCAACGTCTACGGTCACGGTCACGCGGCGATGTATCGGGATATCGCCCGATCGCTTCTCGAGAATGTCGCCTATCCGGTATCGCGTGACGACTGCCTCCGCACCATCCGCCTCCTTCACGCCTTCTACCGCTCTGACGAATTGGGACAATGGGTGGACGTGGACTCAAACGAGGAGTCGACACGACTCGGCCGGCCCGATGAAGCGCTTGCCGATCAATACCGAACGCGTGAGCCGGTGGAGTCATCTGATCCGCGTTGACGCTGGCTGAGGAATCGATCGTCATTCCTTCATGCTGAAGATTTGCCTTGCTACTCGCTCTTCGATTCGCAAAGCGCGCGGAACGCATTGGTTGTTCCTTGGGAAGAGCGACGCGCTGCGGTCTTTTTGCGAAAGAGTCCTCGGCGCAGAGAATCGAGTCGACGTGACCGATTCCTTTCGAAGGGTCTCCCTCGCTTTGCGGCAGCCGTTTCTCGATTTTGTCGCTTCGGTTGGCCAGCAGCAGGGGGATCGGATGGGATGGATCTCCAGCAGCTTCGCATGGAAGGATCCCGACGCCTCCGACCTCTTCCTCCTGATCTGCTATCTGAAATTGGTGAAGTCGTTGACGGGCGAGGCGATGACCGTCCTGATTGAAGACCGCTGGCTCCATGCGACCCTGACAGGGTACTCGCCGTGGCGTTCCAAGCTGGCCTTACTCGCACGCGGTTTCTTCAGCCGGGCCCATTGGCTGTTCCGAATCGTTCGGGAGTACGTCTCGTTTCTGCCGTACAAGCGTCGCTTCGAAACGAAAGAGCATCATGATGTCTTGCTCTACAGTCTTCCGCATCCTCGCTGTTTCGACAGCGAGGTGGGATGGAACGATCCATTCCTGGGGGAATTGGACAGCATTCTGGCGGCCGGGGGGCACTCGGTCGGCAGACTGATCCCGGCTGATCCTCTCGGCTACGCGAGCGAGCTCGCACCGCGTGCGAAGTACGTGCATCCGCTGATCCTCGAGCTTTCCGTCGCACGGCTCCTTTCCTCACTGACTGCGCTCTGGCGTCCGAACTTGAGTCATGTCCCCAAAGTCAGTGAGCTCGACGTGTCGCTCCTTGCATTGAGAGAATGGTGGATGGACTTGGGCCGATCGGTGTGGTGTCAGCATCGGTTGTTCTACGAATGCGCCCTGCGACTGATGCAGAAGCGACGGCCGGCGAGCGTCATCTTCCCGTTCGAGAACCAGCCGTGGGAAAAGATGCTGGTTTCGGCAGCCCGCGAAGCCGGAGTCCGCTCGATCGGATATCAGCACTCCACGGCTCCACAGTTCTTCCTTCCTTACTTCCTCGGGAAAGGGGAGGCCGAGTCGGTGCCGCTTCCGGACGTTGTCCTCACGACCGGACGACAGCAGGCGCGCCTGCTGATCGATGGCGGAACTCCAGCGGACCGAACGGCCGTGGCAGGCAGCCTTCGGTATCAGCACATTCATAGGCCGTTGGAGCGGGGTGCGCGAGCGGGAACGTCGAAGAAGGTTTTGGTCGTGACCACACACGATCCGAGCTTGACATCCTCCTTGCTCGAGGCGCTGGCAAACGCGTTTCCGGATCGGGGGGAGGCGTCCGGCCTATCCTTGTTCTATAGGCCGCATCCCACGTTACCGATCTCGCAAACGGCTTTGGCCTCATGGATGACCCCAGTGACCGGCGATCTGACCTCGCAATTGCCGCACTTCGATGTTGTCGTGAACGGGGGCACCACGGTTGGCGTAGAGGCGCTTTTTCTCGGGATCCCGGTGGTGCAATATCAGGCCGATGTTCTGGTCGACGTCGACCCGATGAACGCTCTGCCGGATGGATCATTTCTGACCGCGTCACGATCGCAGTTGCGTGAGCGCATCGAGGAGGCCGCTTGCCGCGAGCGGGGTGAGGTTTCACCCGGGGTGCGAATGCTCATGGATGAGCTCTTTCCCGCCGTTGACGAAGGGGTGTGGCTGTCAGTGGTGGCGGGATTCGAAAGACCCAATGAGATCCGGCGGGCGGAAGGGCTTTGAGCGAGAAACTGAGAGTCGGGATCGCGGGCTACGGCGTCGTGGGCAAGCGCCGGCGTCAGCAAATCGACGCGCATCCTCGACTGCAAACCGTCGCGGTTTGTGATCGTGTTCTCGAGAAGGAAGGCACGTTCGATGACGGGGTCCGCTACTTCACAACGTACGACCGGCTGCTGACAGAGCGGCTCGATCTACTGTTCGTCTGCATGACGAATGACATCGCGCCTGAGGTGACCATCGGCGGGCTCGAGCAAGGATTGCACGTCTTCTGCGAGAAACCGCCGGGACGGGACCTGGCCGACATCGCCCGGGTCATCGAGTGCGAGAAGCGACATCCGGGACAAAGGCTCAAGTATGGATTCAACCACCGCTACCACGATTCGGTCCGCGAAGCGCTGCGCATCATTCGCGGCGGCGAACTGGGCCGTGTAATCAATCTGCGCGGTGTCTACGGGAAGTCGGCCATCGTGAGCTTTTCTCAATCCGACTGGCGCAGCAAGCGCGCTCTGGCCGGCGGTGGAATCTTGCTCGATCAGGGGATACACCTGGTCGACATGATGCGGCTGTTCGCTGGCGAATTCGTCGACATCCACAGTTTTGTCTCGAACGGCTATTGGCGGCACGACGTCGAAGACAACGCCTACGCGCTGATGCGGACGGCCGATGGCGTCGTTGCCATGCTGCATTCGTCGGCAACGCAATGGCGGCACCGATTTCATCTCGAGATCGCTCTGACCGAGGGGACGATCATTCTCTCGGGTATCCTGTCCGGTTCCAAAACGTACGGTGCCGAAACGATTACGATTGCGTACAAGTCTCCCGGCGACGAGGGCGATCCGCGCGAGGTGACCACCCGCTACAACCAGGACAACTCCTGGCGCGACGAGATCGCCGACTTTGCCGACTGCATCCTCCATGACAAGCCGATCACGGAGGGATCGTCGATCGAGGCTCTCAAGAGCATGGAGCTCGTCTACCGAATCTACTGCGCTGATCCAGCGTGGCGCGACCGGTACAATCTGACGGCAACGATCGCCTGCGAGACTCAGGAGAGAAGATGAATCATCTGGAGCGGACGTTTTCCGAGTCGCCCGAAGCTTCTCGCTTTGCGCGCCGGTATCTCGATTATCTCAGCACGATTCTGGCGCAGCTCGACGAGGAGGCCATCGTCGCCTTCATCGGCGCACTGGTCGAAGCGCGCGAGCGCGACGCCAGTATCTTCTTCGTCGGAAACGGCGGCAGCGCGGCGACGGCCAGCCATTTCGCAAACGACATCGCCATCGGCTGCCGGAGCTGGCACAAGCCGTTCCGTGCGGTCAGCCTGACGGACAATATGCCGATCATCACCGCGATCGCCAACGATTATGGCTATGAGCACATCTTCACCTATCAACTGAAGACGGTCATGAAGAGTGGTGATGTCGTGGTGGCGATTTCGGCCTCCGGAAATTCTCCGAACGTCGTCAATGCCCTCGAATACGCGAACCAGAACGGAGCGGTGTCGATCGCTTTGACGGGCTTTGACGGAGGGAAGCTTCGCCAGGTCTCGCAGATCAACGTGCACGTGCCAACGGAAAAAGGCGAGTACGGGCCCGTAGAAGATATTCACATGGTCCTCGATCATCTCGTTGGCGCGTTTCTCATGTATCGCTGTAGGGGGGAGGTCGCCGTCGGCGTATGAAAATCATCGGCGTCGTTCCCGCCCGCATGGCTTCGAGCCGTTTTCCCGGAAAGCCTTTGCATCCGATCTGCGGCATGCCCATGGTCGAGCACGTCTTTCGCCGCGCCGGTCTCTATCCGAAATGGGACGGTCTTTTTCTGGCTACCTGCGATGAAGAGATCGCACAGCTCGGCCGGAGCCGCGGCTGGCCGACGCTGATGACCTCCGACAAGCACACCCGCGCGCTGGATCGTGTCGCAGAAGCGGCCGAGAAATCGGGAGTGACGCTTGCCGCCGACGACGTGGTGGTTTGCGTGCAAGGCGACGAACCGATGCTGCATCCGGACATGATTGCCGCCTCGATCAAACCGTTGGAAGACGATGGCGAAGCACTCTGCACCGTACTGGCCATGCACATCGTCGACGAGGACCTCTGGCGCAATCCCGACACAGTCAAGATCATCCACGACCTGAAAGGGAACGTGCTGTACACGTCTCGCGCGCCGGTTCCCTATTGCAAGAAGTTCTCGCCGGAGCTCGGTGCGCGGCGCATCTACGGCATCTTCGCATTCCGCTGGCACTTCCTGAAGACATTCAACAACATCCCCGAGTCGAGATTGGAGCTCCTCGAGTCCTGCGACAGCAATCGCATCCTCGACAACGGCTATCGGCAGCGCATCGCTCCTTATCCGTCCCGGCCCTCGTTTTCTGTCGACAGTCCGTCAGACACCGATCTGGTCGAGGCTCACATCCGAAAGGACGAACTGTGGGGCAAGTATTGAGCGCTTCGCTCCACGGATCGGAGCGGCCATCGCGGTGAGGCTCCAGCGGGAGGTCGCGCGCGTGATTGCCACCGGAACGCGCGAGCGCCGAAGTCGGGCCGGAATCGAGTATCGCCAGGCCGATCTCACGATCGACGGGCCGATCGCGCCCGAACGGTCGGGACGGCAATCGCTCCCAACGACGATCGGGTTCCCAACATCTGCGAGCATTACCTGACCAATCGTCGCACGCAATGAATTCGCAAACCCGTGTGGCCGTGACTTCGCGGTCGTTTTCAAAACATCCCGTGCTGCGGGCCGAACTTCTGGGACGCTATTCCAATGTGCGGTTCAACGACGGTGGAGTCGCTCTTTCCGGTGACGCGCTGGTCGCATTTCTGGGAGGCGCAGTGAAGGCCATTACCGCCCTGGAGCGGCTGGATGAGCAGGTCTTTGCGTCGCTGCCGAACCTGCGCGTGGTCTCGAAGTATGGAGTCGGCCTCGACACGATTGATCTGCAGGCGATGGAGAAGCGGGGCATTCTCCTCGGCTGGCGCGGCGGTGTGAATCGCCGCTCGGTGGCCGAGATGGTCGTTGCCGCCGCCATCGATCTGCTTCATGGAACGGTGGCCGCAAATCAGCAGCTGCGCGCAGGTCGCTGGAAGCAGATCGTCGGCCGCCAGCTGAGCGGACGCACGGTGGGAATCATCGGGTGCGGCCATATCGGAAAAGAGGTCGTCGCGCTCCTGCAGCCGTTCGACTGCAGAATCGTGGCGCACGACATGCTCGATTTTCCCGAGTTCTACGGTCGTTTCGGCGTTGAGCCGGTTTCGCTCGAGCGCCTGTTGGCCGAAAGCGATGTCGTCACGGTCCATCTCCCCCTCGACTCTTCGACGGCAGGGTTGCTCGACGCGGCGCGGCTTTCGGCGATGAAAAAGGGAAGCGTTCTCATCAACATGGCCCGCGGCGGGATTGTCGACGAAGCGGCCCTCAAACGCTTGCTGGGCAGCGGCGCGATCGCCGGCGCGGCATTCGATGTCTTTCACGAAGAGCCGCCGGCCGACCCCGAACTGATCTCCATGCCGGATTTCATCGCCACTCCGCACATCGGCGGCAGCACGGAAGAAGCCATTCTGGCGATGGGACGGGCAGCGATCGATGGACTCGATTCCGCCGATCTGCCATCGCGGATCCCGGGAGCCGTAAAACGACATTGAAGGTGGTCGATCGGTGGTCGGATGTGTTGCTTGAAGAGGGAGATCGCCTGCAATGGAGCGGTGACGGAATCATGATTGATCGCAACTCCGCTCCCGGGCAGTCGCAGGATGGGGAGCTCGAATTTCGCCGCCGGGTCGCCGCGCCGTTCCTGCAGTCGAGGCAGGCGGCGATGCGCGAAGCCACTCGACATCATTCTCGAGGAGTCATGTTGCGCCGCGCAGCGGAGCAGGTGGCGAGGATGCGCGCCTCCTTTCCGGACCGCGAATGCGTCGTGGTCGACCTCGGCTGCGGTTTCGGTTGGCATTGGGTCGAGATCACGGCGGCCAATCCCGAAATCCGATTCGTACTCGTCGATTTCGCTCTTCCGAATCTTCAGGTCTGTCGAAATCTGATGCCGGTCGACTCCCATCCGAATGTGCTGTGTGTGCAGGCCAGTATTCTCGACCTTCCCATCCGGAACGGAGCCGCCACGCTTGCCTGGAGCGTTCAAGTGATGCAACACATTGCCGATCCGGAACGCACGATTGCCTTCCGCGAGGCGCGGCGCATTCTGAAACCGAGGGGAGCGTTCTACATCGCTTGGGTGCGGGCAGTGCCGATGATGAGTTTTCTCTCGCGCCTGATCGCGCGGCACTATCACCAGCAAGGGCGAACGCAGCAAGGCTTGTATCTTGATCGGTTCGACGACGGCATTCGCGACACACTTCTCGGCGTATTTCCGTCCGGGCGAGTGACGCGTTCCGAGAGTCTTTTCCATCCCGAGCTGCGCCTGCGGCCACGCGCGAACTGGGTAGGTACGCTCGATCTGGCCATCTCCCGCAGCCCGATCGGCACTCTCATTGCCCGGCAGGCGGAGTTTTCGGGCGAAGCATGAGGCTCGCGCATATGAGTCGGCGGATTGGAACATTGCTGCGCGATCCCGAGATTCGCAGCGCGTTCGCATATCTGGCCGTGCGTCCGCACCGCTGGTCGTATCGCCGCCCTCAGGCCGTCTCGAGGAAGCCGGCGTACCTTTCTGCCGCCTCGAAGTCCATTCCTGTCCATCTCCAGTTCGAGCCGCTGCTCGACTGGGGCGATGCGCCGGTCGACCGAGAAACATTCGATCTTGAACTCGCCTCCCAAAGTCTGCATGCCGCTTCTCTTGCCGCGCTTCCGTGGAAAGAGCACTTCGACGATCTCGAGGACGAAGCAGCGTTGCAGCGCTTCGCATGGCTGTTGCCGTGGCTGCTCGAGCGTCATTCCAATGGAACGAAACGGGACGGCGTGCTGCGGCTCGTGCGGGCAGCGCAGATGGATTGGATCCGATTACATCCGAACCCTGATGCCACCGAGGCGTGGCAGCCGTACACCGTGTCCGAGCGGCTGATGAATTGGATCATCGCGCTGCTCGCTCTCGGTGCGTCCCTGGCGGATGCAACGGCTTCGGCGAGAGCGCAAGCTTCCTATCTCCTGGAGCACCTCGAATACTTCGGTGATGGGTCCACCGGCAATCATCTGAGCAACAATGGGCGCGCTCTTTACGCCGCTGGCCTCGCACTCGCCGATGGCGATCTGATGGCTGCCGGCCGCTCGATTCTTCTCGCCGAACCGAAACGCCTCTTTGAACATCGCGCCTTTCTACGAGAGGACTCCAGCCACTATCAATTCCTGGTCACGCGAAACTACGCAGAGGTGCTGTGGCTCGCGCGCGCCGCCGGCGATCGCGATATGGTGACAGAGCTCGAACCGCTGGTTCGCGATCTCGCGGACGCCTGCCGGTTCTTCATGGTCCGGTCGGCACGTGGATGGACGATTCCCACGATTGGAGACCTCTCGCCCGATTGTTCCCCCTCCTGGCTGATTGAGCCCTCCGGGTGGCGGCGGCTGTTCGCCTGGGATTATGGAGAACCGTCCGTTGGAACTCGGCTCGAGCGGGAGTGGGTACGTCTGGATCGCGGCCGCTGGACGGTATTTGCGCACGTGAACCGCAATGGCGCGCCGTTTCAACCGGGTCACGGGCACAATGACACCGGCGGCATCGTGGCGTTTCTCGATGGCGAACCGCTGCTGCTCGATACAGGACGCCGGCACTACATGGACGATGCCGTCGGCCGTTTTGGCCGGAGCTCCGCGGCGCACAGCACGTTGTTGGTGGACCGCCGCGACGCTGCCCCTGAATCGTTCTGGTTGATCCCACCTGAATTCCTCGCCATGCGCATTGGTGCCCGGCCCGACCTCAGCGTCGAGTCCGGCGGCTTCTCGATCAGGCACGGTGGATTCTCGCGATTGGCCGGCGTTGGATTGTGTTCGCGCCGCGTTGTGGCCGAGGATGCCCGACTGACAATTTCCGATGTTGTGGAGGGATCCGGCCGGCGTCGCGTCTCCATCATCATGCATCTTGATGCCCCATTCAGGTCGAAGATTGATTTCCCACAGGACCTCATCACCGTTCGCGAATTTCACGGTTCGGCGGACGAAGACCGCTTCGGATGGACCTCCGACCGCTATGGAGCGAGGCGGCCGATTCGGACGCTCATCGCCGAGGCGGAAGTTCAACTCCCGTGGCGAGGAGTCACCACATGTGCGGCCTCTTAGGCGTATTTCATAGAAGCGCCGGGCGGCTCGGCTCCCTGAAGCCCCTGCTGAATCTGCTGCACCACCGAGGACCGGACGACGAAGGGTGGTACGAAGACAGCCAGGTTCAGTTGGGATTCCGGCGGCTCTCGATCATCGATCTGGAAACCGGCGAGCAGCCGGTCTCCAACGAAGACGGGTCGGTCGTAGTGATGCTCAATGGCGAGATCTACAACTATGTCGAGTTGACCGCGGAGCTGAAGGCCCGCGGGCATCGCTTCCGCTCGCATGGCGACTCAGAAGTCATCGCGCATCTCTACGAAGATCTGGGAGATGAGCTCGTCGAGAAATTGCAGGGGATGTTCGCGTTCGTGCTCTGGGATCGAAGACGTGAACGTCTGCTCATTGCTCGCGATCCCGCCGGTATCAAGCCGCTGTACTTTGTCGATGGGCCATCGTTCGTCGCCTTCAGCTCCGAAATCAAGCCGCTCCTCCGCCTGCCGAATGTCTCGAAAGAATTCTCGGCGGAAGCCCTCGGCCAATATTTGACGTTCGGGTACACCCTCGCGCCTGACACGATTTTCAGAGACATCCGCAAGCTTCGGGCGGGTCACAAGCTGGTGATCGACGCCGAACGCATTCATGTCTCGGAATACTGGAATCTTCGTCAGCCGAAGCGGGTCAGTGAGAGCGGGGGCGCGCTTTGCGAGCGCGTCCTGGCGGCTTTCGATGATGCCATTCGCCTCCACCTGCGCAGCGACGTACCGGTGGGCGCATTTCTCTCCGGCGGTCTCGATTCCGGATTCATGGTTGCGCGGGCTGCCCAGATCCATCCGCATATTCGTACGTACACGCTGCGCTTCGAGGGAGTAGGCCAGGACGAGAGCGAGCTGGCAGCGATGGTGGCATCGCGATACGGGACCGATCACCGACTGTTCACCGTGCCGCGCGACTCGATGCAGGAACTCGTCCCACGCATCGTCTGGTCGTGCGATGAGCCACTCGGCGATTCCGGATTGTTGCCGAATTACGTCATCAGCCGGCTGGCCCACGAAGATGGGATGAAGGTCGTCCTCAACGGTGCGGGCGGTGACGAGCTCTTCGCCGGCTACACATACTTTTTCCGCAGCGATGTCGAGAGAAAGCTCGAGCGCCTGCACGTGCCGGCGGGGCTGGCCGCAGCGGTGTTTCACCCGTTCAACTCCGAAGTGTCGCGAAAGCTGCGGCGAGCTTCCCTCTTCGACACCGATCCGATTGGCCACTACCTCGGGCACGTCACGGTCTGGCCGAAATCCGAGATTGCCGCCATCACATCCGGTGACTTCCGGGCGGACGGCGCTGCGGAGCTGCGTGCGGAATACGCGAATGAATTCGTCGGCGATTGCCTGAACCGCAAGCTCTATGCGGAGATCAAGACCTATCTTGCAGACGATCTGATGTTGCTTCTCGACCGCATGACGATGGCGCACTCGCTGGAAGGACGCGTTCCGTTTCTCCATCGGCCGTTCATGGAATTGGTGATGGGCATCGACGGCGAGGTCAAGGCGCCGAATGGGGACCGGAAATCGCTGTTGCGCTCCGTGGCGGCAGACCATCTGCCCGCTGCTCTCCTGCGGCAGCCGAAGATGGGGTTCAACTCGCCGGTTCGAGAGTGGATGCCCGGTCCTTTCGGTGATCTTGTCATCGGATTGCTGATGAGCGAGGCGAGCCTGGGCCGGCCCTGGTGGAATCGGCGCGCGTTTCAAACATTCGTCAAGGACCGCCGTGCGAGAGGAGTGTGGCAGCATCGCCTTTTCCTCCTGTTCATGTTGGAGGTCTTCTGCCGCGTGCATGTCGATACCGCATCAGAAAGCGCCGAGCGGTTGCCTTCAATCCAGGCGATGGTCTGATGGTCCGGATCTCAGTCGTGGTCCCCACGTACAATCTGGCCGGTGTCATCGGACGCACTCTCGAATCGGTTCAGCGGCAGACGTCGCTTCCCGATGAGATCATCGTTCTCGACGACGGATCCGGCGATGCCACCCGGTCAGAAGCGGCCGAGGCGGCGGCGAGATTTCCATCCGGTATCGTGCGCGTCATTGCTGCGCCGCATGGCGGCCCCGGAGCGGCGCGCAACCGGGCCATCGATCAGGCGACCGGCGACTGGGTCGCATTTCTCGATGGGGACGACCTGTGGGCGCCCGAGAAAATCGAGAAGCTGCGTGCAGTCATCGCATCGAATGTCGCTGCCACAATGATTGCTCACGATGAGTACGAGTCGGATCTCAACGGGGGGACCATTTACAAGCGCCTGCATGAACGATTCAACCCGAGCAAGCCGCTGCTCACCCAGCTCTATCGCGGCAACTTCCTTTCGACGAGCTGCATCGCGGTCAAACGCGAACTGCTGTCAGCCGTCGGCGGACTGGACGAGACCCTTCCGGCCGCTCAGGATTACGACCTCTGGTTGAAGCTGGCACGAGCCGCACGGCTGGTCTTCATCCCGGAACCACTGGAGACGTACGTGCTGCGTGAGAACAGCATTACCTCACGTGTGCTGATGCGCGCCGAATGCATGACCCGAATTGCGTTTCGTCACGCGCCGTGGGTGGCTGCCGAAACGGGACCGGCCAGAGCGTGGGTGCTTCGCCTGCGCGCGTTAGCGATTGCCTACATCTCTCTGATCCGACAATCCTTCAGCCACAGCCCGGCTGAGGCCGTGCGCCTCTTGTTGCGGGCTCTCGGTGGTCTTTTGCGTGCGGTGATATCGCCATTGGCAGTGTCGGAGAACTGATGGACACCCTGCTGGAGCGACGTCTTGCCGATTTGCAGTGCCCCGATTGCCGTGGAGCCCTCGAGCACCGGCATGACCAGCTGGTTTGTAACGGGTGCCAGCGCACCTTCCTTCAATACGAGGGAGCGCTGGACTTGACGCCGAAGTCGTTCGGCGACGAGAAGTCCAGAATCGCCACGTTCTGGGGAGACATCTACCGGCAGGTGTATGAGAGTGAAGATGCCAGCTATTCTTCGGAAGCCCTGCGCCAATCGCTGGTAGAACTGCAGGATCTGTTCGAGAAGCGCGAGCATCTGAGCGCTGTTGAGATGGGAGAGATCGATCTTGCCGGGAAGGATCTCCTCGAGATCGGGAGCGGAGCGGGTGGCCATTCGGCGCTCTTCCGCAGCCGCGGCGCATCCCTCGTTTCTGTGGACATCACTCCGGAGCGCGTGCTTGCCACGCATCGCAAGCTACAGCTGCTGAGCGACCTGCCTGGTGACGGGGTGGCGGCGCGGGCTGATGCCGAGAACCTGCCATTTCGTGACGCATCCTTTGACGTCGTCTTCAGCAACGGCGTACTCCACCACACCAGCGATACGACCCGGGCCGTTCGCGAGGTTCACCGTGTCCTGCGTCCTGGTGGTCGGGTGGTTCTGATGCTCTACTCGCGCCATTCCGCACTCTACTGGATGCACTTGCTTCCGAAGGCCCTGCTTTCCGGCAAATTCTTTACGAACCGGGAGGAAGAATGGATCGGATATTTCACCGAGGGGCGTCCGAAGTTTTCGAACGAACACAATCCCATTACCCGCGTCTACAGTAAACGTCAATTGCGCGAACTGCTGTCAGCATTCCGCCAGCTGCGGATGCGCAAGACATCTTTCTTCATCACCTACCTGCCGATCCCGGGGATCAGCGCAATGCGCTCGAAGATACTCAGGAGACTCGGCCACAAGGAGCATCAGGGGGGAATGCTGGTCTATGGATCAGCCACGATGCTCGAAACTCCTGTCGAACGGATGCTCGGGCATCATGTTGGTTTTGCCTGGAACATCACGGCGATCAAGTGAACGGTACTCCATGACGATTCCGGCGACGCCCCTTCCCCGAATGGGCGATCTTCTTCATGCGGCATGGGGCCACGAGCCGGACTACAAACCTTGGCGCGGTGAGAGGTCGGCTTCGGTGCAGCCTTTCAGTCGCGGCGCTGTGGCTCTGGCAGCGGCCGCCGAGACGATTGCTCGCGTTCATAACGTTCCCCGCGTCGAGGCCTGGTTGCCGGACTTCATGTGCAACGATGCACTCGACTGGCTTCGAGCCGCCGCCAACGTTCGTTTCTATCGCGTCCGGCCATCGTTGGAGCCGGAATGGGAAGACCTGTCCGGTCATCAGGGTGCGTTGGTGATCGTGCATTATTTCGGCTTCCCGAACCCGGCTGTCACACAGGATCGCGCTTTACCCGATTTCGTGGTGATCGAGGACGCTGCACACGTGCTCGCGCCCGTTTCGCCGATCGGCGCCGCGCCCATCGCCATCTACAGCCCTCGGAAGCTGCTGAGTGTGCCGCCCATCGGTTGTATCGCCGTTGCTCCTGCGCTTGCCAGCGCAATCCCCCAGGCCGGCAGAGGCGGGGAGGGGGAAGCGGCGATGTGGATCGCGCGGCGACTCGTGCAGAAAGCGCTGCGAATGAGCGGCATTTCATGGCACTGGTTGTGGCGAAATCGCCACGCGCCGGCGGAAGCCGACCGAATCGCGAACGATGCGGCCCTGACCGCTCCGACAGCGTTTGCCCGGCGGATGCTCGCTGTTGAATCGCGCCGGCTGGATCAGACTCGTACGTTGCGCCGCAGAAACTACCAGCTTCTGGCCGATTTTGTGGACCGCGCTCCCGGGCTTGCTCCGTTGTTCGATCATCTTCCGGACGGCGTTTGTCCTTATGCGTTCCCCTTGCGTGCCCTCGGAGGGGCGCAACCGGTCGTGCAGTCGTTGCAATCGATGGGGATCCCGGCGAGCCGTTGGGCCGACCTTCCGCCCGAAGTGCGCCATGGCAATGAGAAGCATCGCGTCGCCATCGAGCTTGCACGCGAGATCGTCCTGCTTCCGGTGCACCAGGGACTTTCCCTTCGAGAAGTCGAGAGGATCGGCAGTGCTCTTGTGCGTGCTGCGTCATGAACGTTGTCGAGCGCAATCTCGGACGAGACGAATGGACACGGTTGACGGAGCGGCTGCCGTATCTCTCTTTATTGCAGACGTGGGAATTCGCGGAGGCAAGGACTGCTACCGGACGCTGGCGACCAGTTCGCGCCTTGGTGACTGATGGCCAGGGTCCCGTGGCGGCCTTCCAGGGAATTGTGCGTACGCTTCCAGTGGCCGGCGGCGGTCTGTTGTGGATCAATCGCGGTCCGCTCCTATTCAACACCCGAATCGCGTTCGAGGAAATTCTGGGAACCGTTGCCTGTTGGGCCAGGGAGCGGCGCTGGTATGTTCGTGTCGCACCTCCGTTGGAACAACTCGATCCGCGAGGGCTCGAAGCGGCTGGGTTCCTCCAGACGACCACGCCCGGGTGGAGCTCCTCGGCCGTCGACCTGACGACATCGGTTGACCAACTTCGTTCCCGGCTCGATCAGAAGTGGCGCAATTGCCTGAACAAGTCCATCCGAATCGGCGTGGTTGTCCGCGCAACCACCGACGATTCACCGTTTCAGAACTATCTGGGGGCTCTGCGACAGCGTTTGCGGAGGCAGCCGTTCGAAACGAGCGTGACACCTGACCTGCTCGATGCTCTGCAAGCAGCCCTTCCCGTGGACCGGAAGATGGTCGTCTTCACGGCAACTCACGAGGAAACGGCGATCGGCCGCTACGTGATCGCCACATATGGGGACACAGCGGAGTATCTGTCGAGCGTGGTCGGTGACGAGGGAAGGCAGAAGAACGCTGGATATGCGCTGTTGTGGACGGCGATAACGGAAATGCGATCCCGCGGTTACCGGCGTTTCGATCTCGGCGGCATGGATGCCGAGCGTACTCCGGCAGGAATCTATCATTTCAAGAAGGGTGCAGGAGGCACTCTGTATCGGCTGGCGAATGAAGTTGAAACAGCGCGTCAGGACTGGCGCAGCGCGCTGATTCGATGGCGGATCGCCGCGGCGCGAAAGCGCGAGCAGTCGGCCGCCTCCCGAGTGGGCGGATGATGGAGAGCAGCATTTCGGTCGCTCAGCAGGTTGCCACCCACGCCGGACCGCGTGTCGCGCGTTCGGGCGTACGTTTGCGCGGACCGCTGTTGACGATGTTCGTCGCGGTTCTGACGATCTACATCCTCGAGTATTCGACGTACCTGGTGAGGTCGCATGCGGCAGACAAGATCATCAAGAGCCTGGCGCTCCTCATCCTGATCGTCGCCTTTCCGTATCAACGTCTCCCGCGCCGGTTCATCATTGTGTTGGCACTGTACGCGGCGCTGTTTTTCTTTACCGGATTGCCGGCAGTGGTACGGCTCGATGCGAACGGCCTTCTCCAGCTCCTCAAAGTCGTTCTTCAATTCGCCACTCTGCCTCTGATCCTTTGCCGCTTTGTGCACGACCTTCCCCCACCGTTACGCTTGCTGCGATTGCCGATCGTGTGGGCAGTAGTATTTGCCCTTCAAGGCGTTTCCTTGTTTTTCCTGGTCGTGGCTCGGCACGAGCCAACGCCAACGACCGTCATGGTCGGGCGGCTCGATAACATGACTGAGAAAGACTTCGGCATTTTCGGTTATGGAAACACATACGGGTGGAATGCGGCCGGCGGGAAACCGTACATCCGGCCGCAAGGATGGTTTCTCGAGCCGACGAATCTGGCCGCGTTCATGATTTATCCGGCGTTTATGTCGTGGGGTCTCTACCGAACGAAGCGAAGGCTTTGGTACCTCTTCGCTGCCGCCGTCTGCCTGATGGGAGTCGCGTTTGCGTTTTCACTGACAGGTTACATGTCGTTGGGCGCGGCGGCTATGGCGTTATTGATGGTACGACCACGTCGTCGCGAACAGGGTGGGCCGTCACCCGTTCGTCGTCTGATCGGGCCGATCCTCATCGCAATCGGCTTCTTGTTGTTCGCAAACTACTTGATGTCCCGCATGTACGCGATCAGCGACAGCAGAAGCGGAACGCTGATCTATTACCTCCTGGGGAGAAGCCGAGACAGCCAGAAACTCGTTCAGGATTACTGGGGGCTCGATCCCGCATTGGCACTGATCCGGCAGAATCCGTTTGGGATCGGGCTCGGCCACACACTCGGATTGAATGAAGTCGATACCAGTGCCAACGCCTTCATCTACTGGATGGTGGCCGCCGGCGTGGGCGGGGTTCTCGTTGTCTTACTGTTGTATGCCTGTTTGTTTTACTGGTTCGTCATTCCATGTCTCTCGTCGAGAGTACCGTTCATTCGAATGTCGGCGGCCGCCTTCGCGGGCACGACTGTGCAAGGCCTGCAGTATGGTAATTGGTTGAATCCCTGGTACCTATTTACAGTGGCGATGATGATGCTCTGCGGGTATTACGCCGACCGTACTGCCCGAGGCTTTTCCGCATATCCACAACGGTGAGACATCTGATCTGCATTACTGGCGGCACGGGGTTCATTGGCCGCCATCTGATCGATCGCCTGCGGCAGGAGAATCAAGACGCTGTGCGAGTGCTTACGCGTGAACCACGGGTTCACGAAGGTGTTATCTTTGCCCGAGGAGACCTGCTCGATCGCCAATCGCTGCGCACGTTCGTCGAGCCGGGAAGCGTTGTCGTTCATTTGGCATATGCCTCCGGTATGGATAACGTTACTGCGGCCCGCAATACAGCGGAAGTGGCTGTCGAGCGGGGCGCATCGAAGCTTATCCACGTGAGCACAGCGGTGGTCGTCGGCCGCTCGCGGGCCGTCTCGATCGATGAGTCGACACCGTGTAGTCCAGTGACGGTCTATCAGCAGGAAAAGCTGATGATCGAAGAAGTTCTGCAGGAATCGCTGAAAGGAAGAGTTCCTCTAACGATTCTGCGACCGACGGCCGTGTTTGGAGCTGGAGGAAGGAATCTGTTGACCCTCGCGTCACACTTGAGCTCAGGCTCCCGAGCGGGAATCGCGCTTCGGATGATGATCATGGGACGCAGGGAAATGAACCTCGTCGCTGTGGAGAACGTCGTCGAGGCGGTGGTTCGTTCGATGAGCGCTTCGTCAGAGGGCCCGTTTATCGTTTCCGATGATCACGCGGCTAACGACTATGGTCACGTCGCGCGGCTGCTGATGGAGGGGCTGAACATGAATCCGCCCAGGCCGGCCGTCGATCTCTCCGTAATCCTGCCGCCGCTTCTTCGAATGGCTCGGCGCGAGCTGAGTAATCCCTATACTCGCTTTTCGGCGGCCCGCATTCGTGCAACAGGCTACCAACCGGTTGTCGATTTCGATTCGGCGGTGCGGCAGTTTGGTTCCTGGTACAGGCGGAATAGCTCCCAGTCGACATGAAAATCCTGAGCGCGAATCAATCGATCGGTCGGCAGGAAGGTGGGACGAACGAGCGTGTTTATCAGATGACCCGCTTTCTTTTGAATGCCGGAGAAGAAGTGACGCTGCTGGTCATTAACGGCCGCGCCTCGCGACGGGCGGACATCGAACCCCATGTGGAGCGCCATCTCGTGCGCGTCGAACCGCTGAATGAGAGGTTTGGGATCCCGCGGATTGGATGGCGAAGGCTGCTGCCTTTCGTCCGGAACTGCGATGTGATCCATCTCATGAACCACTGGAGTGTGCTCAACGCTCTCCTGTATCTGGCTGCTCGGCAATGTTCTCGACCGTACGTCGTCTGCCCGGCCGGCTCATTGCGTATCTATGGTCGCTCAAAGCAGCTGAAACGCCTCTACAACTTCGTGATCGGCTCATCGATCGTGCGCAACGCAAAGGCGGTGATCGCGATCGTACCCGACGAGATTCCGGACATTGTGTCAGCCGGCGGATCCCGAGAGCGCATCGTGGTTGTTCCGAATGCCATCGATCCTGACGACTACAGATGGCGCGACGCGCAAGGCTTCCGGGCGCGCCATCGCCTCGAGAACGTTCCGTTCATCCTTTTTCTGGGCCGGCTGAGCCCGATCAAGGGCCCGGATCTTCTCGTTGAGGCCTTCGGCCGGGCGAAGGGAGCCCTCGACAAATATCACCTTGTCCTTGCGGGGGCCGACGACGAGCATTTCTGGCCCACGCTCAGGGGAATCGCCGGCAGGCACGGCGTTGCTGACCGTGTGCACTATATCGGCCTGCTCGGGAGTCGCGAGAAATCAGAGGCACTGCATGAGGCCGAGTTCCTGGCCATTCCTTCGCGCCACGAGGCGATGTCCATCGTCGTTCTCGAGGCCGGAGCGGTAGGGATTCCCGTGCTGATGACCGATCGATGCGGGCTTGGTGAGGTCGAGACGGTCGGCGGCGGGAAGGTCGTTGCCGCTTCCGTCGAAGGCCTCCTCTCCGGGCTCGTCGATATGACACGATGTCGAGACGAGTTTGCTCGCATGGGTGATCGACTCCGCAAGTTTTGTCTCGAGCGATATTCGTGGCCAGTCGTGGTGGAGTCCTATCGTCGTCTCTTCCATGACATCGCGGCAGGTAAGCATTCGGCGGAGGATGCGCCGGCGCACTCATGAAGACTCTCGTGACTGGCGGAGCGGGATTCATCGGTTCGAACCTGGTCAGGGCGCTGCTCCGCCGTGGGGCGGACGTGGTGGTTCTCGACAACTTCGCATCGGGCTACCGCGACAATCTCGAGGGTATCCCGACGCGCCTCGTCAACGGCGACGTTCGCGATCCCCGGGCGGTGAACGAGGCGATCCGTGGATGCGAGCGGGTATTTCACCTGGCCGCGTCGGTCGGGAACCATCGCTCGATCGAAAACCCTCAGGCTGATTCGGAGATCAACGTTCTCGGAACGCTCAACGTTCTCGAGGCGGCGCGACGCGAATCGGTTCGAAAGCTCGTCTTTGCGTCGTCCGCAGGGATCTTTGGTGCCCTCCAGCATCTGCCTATTCGCGAAAATCACCCCGCGGAGCCTGACACTCCTTATGGCGCGAGCAAGTTGGGGGCGGAGAAACTCTGTCTCGTCTACGCGAAGCTGTATCCGTTGTCAATCGTCTGTCTTCGCTTCTTCAATGTGTACGGCCCGCTTCAACGATGTGATCCTTACGGAAACGTAATTCCGATCTTTGCGGAAAGGATCCTGACAGGAAAGCCGCTGGTGATCCACGGTGACGGCATGCAGACACGCGACTTCGTGCACGTGGACGACGTCGTGCAGGCAGCGCTGAGAGCCGCGGATGCCGACGGAGTGTCGGGTGCTTTCAATATCGCGAGCGGAGCAGCCATCAGCATCAACGAGCTCGCGAAAATGATGTGCGACCTCGGCGGCGTTGATTCGAAAATTCTCCAT
Source organism: Thermoanaerobaculia bacterium (assembly GCA_035468985.1). Lineage (GTDB taxonomy): Bacteria > Acidobacteriota > Thermoanaerobaculia > Gp7-AA8 > Gp7-AA8 > DASVHS01. Next base: position 94,729 of record DATISF010000054.1, on the reverse strand, counting down.
GGGCCGCCCAGGATAGGGGATGTTCGCGATAGCGTAGCCGATGTTTCGGCCGCACGCGAAGCGTTTGGATATGCGCCTTCCGTCGCCTTGAACGACGGATTGAGTGGCTACCTGTCGTGGGCCTCCGAATCGGCTGGACGTTCTCGTCTCGGATGATCAAGAGTCTGATCTCTCCGTTGGCGTGGGTTCTCGTGGTCATCATCTGCGATGCCCTGGTTGGATTGCGTCGTTCCGGCAGGCGCTCTCTTCGTGTTGCAGTCTTGACTGCAGCTCTCGCGCTCTGGGTTTTCTCGACGCCTTTTCTGAGTAGTCAGCTCGCCGTGGCGATCGCCATGCCGGCAGCTTCCGACTCCGTGAGCGTTCGACCGACCAAAGTCGTCGTTCTTGCGGGTGGGTCATTTGTCGGAAGTGATCTCCGCTTCTATCTAGTCGAACCGACGATCTTGCGGGTCATTCGAGGTGCTGAGGCGTTCAGGAACTCCCACGCACAATCGATCATCATGACAGGCCGGGCGTTCTCTGCGGAACCGGGATCGGAAGTCGCCTCGATGAGACAACTGGCGATCCAGCTGGGGGTTCCGCCGGAGAAGATCCTGCTCGAGCCCCGTGCGAAAACCACCTTCGAACACCCGACTCGGATTCTGGAGGAGCGTCTCGCGGCCGTTCAGGAACGGATCATCCTGGTCTCCGACCCAGTTCACTTGCGCCGCGCATATCGGGAGTTTCACCGGTACTTCCCTTTTGTCACGCCGGTATCCACTCATGCCCTGATCGACGTATCGCCGAGATCGACGCAAACATGGATTCCTGAGGCCGACGCGCTTGCACTGTCGACTCGCGTCACGCGCGAATGGATTGGAATCGGTTGGTATGCCTATCGGCACTGGAGGGAACGCTGACCCGTCTCCTCATCCTCGGCGGCGCGGGCATGTTGGGTCACAAGCTGTGGCAGCAGCTCCACCGCGAATACGAGACATGGATCACCCTGCGCGCAGATTTCGCTGCGTACGACAGGTATCGGCTTTTCGAAGAGCGGAGGACGATCGCAGGAGTCGATGCGGACGAATTCGATAACGTGGTTCGAGCATTCGACGTGTCAAAGCCGGAAGTGGTCGTGAATGCCATCGGTGTCGTCAAGCAGTTGCCGGCGGCGCGCGACCCAATCGTCAGTATCTCGATCAATTCGCTCTTTCCGCACCGGCTGGCGACCCTCTGCAGTGCGGCCGGCGCGCGGCTCATTCATGTTGGGACCGATTGTGTCTTCTCCGGTCAGAAGGGGATGTATACCGAGGATGACCCACCGGACGCTGACGATTTGTATGGGCGCAGCAAGTGCCTGGGAGAGGTTGTCGAGTCGGGCCATCTGACTTTGAGGACCTCGATCATCGGGCGGGAGATGAACAGCCGCAATGGTCTGGTCGAGTGGTTTCTGTCGAATCGGGGGCAAAGGGTGAAAGGCTTCCGCAGAGCGATCTTCTCGGGCCTCACCACCGTCGCTTTCGCCGACGTCGTTGGGACAGTCATTCGGAATCATCCGGATCTTCGTGGGCTGTACCATGTATCGTCGGATCCGATCGACAAATACTCGTTGCTCGAGTTGATGCGGACCGCGTTTCGAGCTCCTGTGGACATCGAGCCTGCCGACGACGTGACTGTTGACCGCAGCCTCGACAGCACGCGCTTCCGGCGCGCTACCGGTTGGTCACCGGCCCCGTGGACGGAGAGCATTCAGGGAATGGCGATTGATCCGACGCCCTACGAACGGTGGCATGCAGGAGACAGTTCGGGGTGAATCCAATCCGCTATCCGGCAGCGCGGTTTTACGGACCGATGTGGCGACTCGTGTCTCGCGTGGCGAGATGGAGTGGCTTTCGCATGTTGATTCTGCACGACGTTCCGCCGACCGAGGTGGATGCACTCGACTCGCTCCTTCAGTTCCTGAAATCTCGACGGGGCATCATTTCGCCGGAACAAGCCGAAGAGCGTCTTGCTGCCGAGGGCCCCAGGCGGCGCGGCCAGATTCCGGTATTGTTGACGTTCGACGATGGCTTCCGATCGAATCTCGATGTTGCTCGCGGCGTTCTGGAGGCCCACGCCGTTCGGGCTCTTTTTTTCGTTTGCCCTGGTTTGGTTGATACGCCCGGCAGTGAGCAGCGGCAATCCGTCGAAACGTTCGTGTTTCCTGCCCTGCCGCCGCCTCCGGCCGAACGGCTGGCTTTGATGAGCTGGGATGAGATTCGCGAGCTGACGAGCCGCGGTCATACGATCGGATCGCACAGCCTGATGCATCGCAGGCTCTCGGCACTCTCCGAATCCGACCTCAACCAGGATATCTCGCACTCGTTTGTTCGCCTGCGCGAGGAACTGGGTGTCTCGCCGAAGTGGTTCGCGTATCCGTTCGGAGATCTGAGGAGCACCTCACCGGCAGTGCTCGCAACTGCGTCCCGGCATTTTCAGTATGTCTGCAGCGGCCTTCGCGGACTGAACACCCCTGCAACCAGCCGGCTGGCCCTGCTGCGAGAAAGCATCGATCTCGCCGCCCCGTTCCACTATATAAGGATGGTTGCTGATGGTGGGCTTGACCTGCTATACCGATTGCGAGCGCGTTCATTGAGCGCCATGGCATCCGAGGTATTGCGTGCACTTTGATGGGAAAACGATCCTGGTAACTGGCGGTACAGGTTCTCTCGGTCAGCGAGTTGTGCGCCGCCTGCTGAGCGGCGATCAGGGGCGGCCGCGGCGCGTGATTGTCTTTTCGCGTGACGAAGCGAAACAACATTACATGCGCCTCTCGTATCTGCACAAAGAAGCGGCAACGGACGAAGTGATCTACCGCAATTCGCAGGAGATTCTCTCCTTCCGGATTGGAGACGTCAGAGACTACCCGTCACTTTTGCGGGCGGCTCGCGAGGCGGATGTCATCATTCACGCAGCCGCTCTCAAGCAGGTTCCCTCCTGTGAGTATTTTCCGTTCGAGGCTGTGCAGACGAACGTTCATGGCGCGCAGAACGTTGTACGCGTCATTCGCGAGAATCACACGCCCGTGAAGACGGTGGTCGGAATCTCGACCGACAAGGCCTGTAAGCCGATCAACGTCATGGGCATGACCAAAGCTGTCATGGAGCGGATTCTGGTTGAAGCGAACCTGGAGTCACCGCAGGCACGATTCGTGTGCGTGCGGTACGGCAACGTCGTGGCATCGCGAGGCTCCGTTGTTCCTCTCTTTCTCAGCCAGATCGAACGTGGTGGACCAGTGACCATCACGATGGCTGACATGACGCGATTCCTGCTGACCTTGGACCGGGCAGTTGACACGGTTTTCGCTGCCGTGGGGAACGCTCTGCCCGGTGAGACCTATGTGCCGAAAGTGCCAGCGGCGCGAGTCGTGGATATCGCGAACGCGCTCATCGGAGATGCCGACATCAAGCAAGTCTTTACCGGGATCCGTCCCGGCGAAAAGATTCACGAGATCATGGTGTCAGAAGAGGAGTGCTACAGGACGATCGAGCGCGGTGACTACTATGTGATCCGACCGATGTTGCCGGAGCTGAGGAAGGAGCCCCATTCCGCCCCGGCGCTCCGAGGCGAGTATTCCTCGTCCGACGTTACGCTCGACCATCACGGACTTCGCCGCCTCCTCGATCCGTACATCACAGGCGCGGAAGCGATTTACGCGTGAAGATCGTCACAGTCTTCGGCACACGGCCTGAGATCATCCGTCTCAGTCGCGTCATCCCTGTCCTGGACGAGCATGGTGAGCATACGCTGGTCTACACGGGGCAGAATTACGACCCGAACCTCAGTGACATCTTCTTCCAGGAGCTCGGCGTCCGGTCGCCCGACATCCATCTCGGTGTGCAAAGCGAGAACTTTGCCGATCAGATCGGGCAGATCCTGGTACGCATTTCGGCTGTTCTGTCGGATTCACGGCCGGATCGTTTGCTGATTCTGGGTGATACCAACAGCGGGCTCGCCGCCATCGTGGCCGCGCGTATGCAGATTCCCGTCTATCACATGGAGGCGGGAAACCGTTGTTACGATGATCGCGTTCCGGAAGAGATCAACCGGCGGCTGATTGATCATTGCAGCACGATCCTGATGCCATACACTGACCGAAGCCGGCAGAATCTCGTTCGCGAGGGCATCGACCGGCATCGCATTTTTGTGATTGGAAATCCGATCTACGAGGTGCTTGAGGCCTACGGATCGACCATCGATTCCAGCCCCGTTCTCGAGCGTCTCGCTGTTCGACCGCGCGATTACTTTCTCGTGACTCTGCATCGATCCGAGAACGTTGATGATCCGGCTCGCCTCGGCTCGTTTCTTAAGGGCCTCTCGACGGTCGCGGACAGATATAGCAAGCCGGTCGTCGTCAGTGTCCATCCGCGGACGGCAGACCGGATGAAACGTCACGGCCTCACTCCGCAGTCGCCTCTGGTCCGTTTGACGGCGCCCCTCGGATTCTTCGATTTTGTGAAATTGGAAAAGAATGCGTTCTGTGTTCTAAGCGATAGCGGAACGGTTCAGGAAGAATGCTGCATTTTCAAGGTGCCTAACGTGACCCTTCGCGATGTCACTGAACGGCCTGAAACCATCGAATGCGGCAGCAACATCCTTTCCGGCGCCGATGCCGACGGACTCGAGCGTAAGGTCCGGATCGCCGTGGATGGCGCCGACTGGATCGTGCCGACGGAGTACTTGGCGCGCAATGTCTCTCACACGGTCGCCAAGATCGTGTTGGGCTACACGAATTGATGCGCATCTAACGCGCACATCCTTTCCAACGATCAATGCGCGTCACGATTCTTTCCCAGTATTTCGACCCGGAGCCGATCCCAAAGGCGGGCGATATTGCGCGTGCATTGCGCGATCACGGCCATGAAGTCACTGTCATTACCGGCTTCCCCAACTATCCATCCGGTCGCCTGTATGACAGCTTCAAGCTCCGGCTGCTTCAGCGGTACGAACAAGACGGAATCCCGATAATTCGGACGTTCGAACTCCCTTACCACGGCAAGAGCGTCATTGGGCGCATCGTGAACTACTGCTCGTTTGCACTGTCAGCGCCTCTCGGCGCGCTGATCGGAGCACGGTCCGACGTGATGTATGTGTGGCACCCGCCGTTGACGGTGGGACTTGCGGCGTGGCTCATTTCGGTCATTCGGGGCATGCCCTTCGTCTACGACGTGCAGGACGTCTGGCCTGAGTCCGCTGTGCTGTCAGGTCTGATGAAGGAAGGATTCCTGGTCCGAGGCATGTCGATGATCGAGCGCTTCGTCTATCGCCGGGCGGCCCACATCTTGGTCGTGACCGAGGGAGCGCGGCAGAACCTGATGGCCAAGGGTGTGCCTGCTGACAAAGTGACAGTGATGCCGAACTGGGTTGATGAGAGCTTGTTTGATACATCGGCCGAGGAACGGCGGGAGGCCGTACGTTCGAGACTCGGCTGGCAGGGGAGATTTGTGGTTCTCTTTGCAGGCAATCTCGGCCTGGTCCAGGGACTCGATTCGGTCGTTCTTGCGGCGACACATCTGCCCTCGTCGTCGAAGGTGCTCATCGCGCTCGTCGGAGACGGAAGTGATCGCGAGAGATTGGTGGGCCTCGCGCGCGAGCAGCACGTTGAGGATCGCGTCCAGTTCGTCGATCGACAACCGATGAGCCGCATGCCCGAGTTCATGGCGGCGTCGGATGCTCTCTTGGTTCATCTGCGCCGAAGTGAACTCTCACGCTTCATCATCCCGTCCAAGACGCTGGCATATCTTGCTGCCGGTCGCCCGATCATCATGGCCATGGAGGGAGCGGCGGCCGATCTTGTGTCCGAAGCAGGAGCGGGAATCGTCATTCCTCCGGATGATCCCGTGCATCTCGCTCGAACCATCGAATCGCTGGCGGCCATGAGGCAGAACGCCGTGGAACAGTTTGGGAAGAACGGACGCTCCTACTTGCAGGCAAACCTGGCCAAGGAGCGCGTCATCGCACGCTACGAGGAGCTCTTGTCTCGCGTGGCACGGAAGAACGGTCGTGCATGAGTGAGCTCTGTCTCATTACCGGCGCAACGGGTGCGCTCGGACCGTCGGTGGTTGGGGCGTTTCTGACACGTGGCTATCGTGTTCGCACGTTTTCTCGACATCCAGCTCCATCAGGTCTCTTCGATCCTTCGGTCGAGGTTCTTCAGGGCGACATTCTCGATGGAGATGCGGCTCGGCGCGCCGTCGGTGAAGCAAGGATCGTGGTTCATCTCGCTGCACTTTTGCACATCTTCGATCCGCCGGACTCGCTTCGGGATACGTATCACCGCGTGAATGTTGAAGGAACACGGACGATTGTGCGAGCCAGCGAGGAGGCGGGCGTTCGGCGAATCGTTTTCTGCAGCACGATCTCGGTCTACGGCGACTCGCAGAGCGCGGTGCTCACGGAGGGTCTGCCGCCGAGCCCGGACACTTGGTACGCCAAGACAAAATTTGAGGCAGAGAAGATCGTTCTGGACGCTCGTGATCACCAAGGCCATCCGATCGGCACTGTCCTTCGCCTGTCGGCTGTTTACGGAGGGCGCATCAAGGGAAACTATTTCCGCCTTGTGCAGTCTCTTGATCGTCGCCGCTTCGTGCGGCTTGGTGCTGCGCGGAACCGTCGAGCGCTCGTCTACGACAAGGATGTCGGCCGCGCCGTGGTACTCGCGGGCGAACATCCGGCCGCCGCCGGAGAGATCTTCAATGTTTCCGACGGCGCCGCGCCCACTCTCGCGCAGATCATCGACAACATCTGCTCCGCATTAGGCCGGCCATCGCCACGCTTTTCCGTGCCGCTGAAACCCGTGGCCTGGGTCATCGGTGCCGCCAACAGCATCGCGACGCGACTGGGCTTGGCCCTTCCGGTTACCCCGGCCATCCTTGCGAAGTACGAACACGACCTGGTTGTCGACAGTGGAAAACTGCGCGACCGACTGGGATTTGTGCCCTCCTACGACCAGACACTCGGGTGGCGGGACGCTGTCGCAGAAATGAGAGCAAACGGATGGTTGCGCTGAGCGCGGTCGTGCAAGGCATCCAATGCGGCCGTGATCAAATCGGTGCCTGCTCCAACCGTTTCTCCAGCAGACGGACACGCTCGCGCAGTCGGAAGATCTCCTCGTCCTGGTCATATCCCAGCTTCTGACCAACCCAGGCATGGCCAGACAATTCGCCATCGACAATCTCGAGTTCTTCGACGCGAAGCAGGCCATCGCCTGTCTGGACGAGAAGAGAACCGTCCGGCCAAGCGTTCAGCACGCGGCCGACGACGCCACGAAAAGGGAGATCAACGGTCGATGCGCGCCAGATCCTCACCCTATGATCGCGCGCGAAGGTGTAGGCGCCGGGATAAGGTCTTGACGCCGTTCGCACGAGGCGTGCGATTTCGCTGGCCGGGCGGCTCCAGTCGATCAGTCCGTCTTCGGGCGCGCGCTTCCCCCAGAACGTTGCACGCTGTTCATCTTGCGGTATCGGATTCCACTCCCCGGCCAGCAGGCGCGGTCCCCATCGCTCGATGCCACGGATGATGGCCGCCCGAACCGCTTCGATCACCTCTCCTGCGTAGGCGTCCCGACGCACGGCGAACGGTTCCTGGACAAAGATCGCTCCGGAGTCCGCCTGGCGCTCGAGCACAAAGAACGTGGCCGCGCCGGAGTCCCCGTCCCATGTGAGCCAGGCGACGGGCGCGCGTCCGCGACCGCGGGGAAGCGGCGTGGGATGGAATCCGATCGCGCCGACGTGGGGGATCGAGAGGATCTCGTCCTGTACGAGTTGCGACAGGCCAACGACGAACAGCGCATCGGGGGACCAGGCACGGAGCTGCGCGACGATTTCAGGGGCGTTGATTTTTGTGAAGCCTACGTACGGAATGCCGGCCGCCGCAGCGACGTCATCCAGCCGGGCGTAATCGCTGACTTGTCTGGCCGCTGCAGGATCGAGTCCGAGCGTGCCGCAGATTGTTGCTCCGAGTCTTATGAGGGTTTCGAGAGTGACACGTGAGAAGCTGACACTTCCGGCCAGGACAATGCGGGGAGATCGAACCATCTGAATGAGGCTAACAGAATTTCATTTGCATGGAGACACCGAGTTCGACCGGCGCGATGGAAGCCGTCAGGCGACCGGGGTCTCGCCACGCACGACGACGCAAACAGTCCTGGCGATCAGCCCAAGGTCGAGTTTCAGCGAGACTCGGCGCACATAGTCGGCGTCGTAACGCCACCGCTCAGGCCACGAGAGCGCCACGTTTCCGTGTGTTTGTGCCATCCCGGTGATCCCAGGACGCACAAGCAGACGCAGCATTCCATTCTCGTCAAATTCTCTGAGCTGGACGGCAAGTTGGGGCCTGGGGCCAACGATGGACATGTCGCCCATCAAGACGTTCAGCAGTTGAGGCAACTCATCCAATTTTGTGCGTCGCAGCAAGCGGCCGATGAGTGTGACGTCGTTAGGATCGCCTGTGAAGTAGAGAGTGTCGTACGCGCGGGGACGATCGGTCATTGTGCGATATTTGTACACTCGAAAGGTCACGGCGTTGCGGCCCAGTCGTTCCTGAACGAACAGGGCGGGGCCACGCGAGGTCAACCGGATCAATGCAGCGATCAGCAACATCAGCGGAGACAGGACGGCGAGTGCCAGGATTGCCGCCGCAAGGTCGAAGGCCCGCTTACCGATCCGGCCATAGAATGAATCCACGCCCATGCTCAAATGACGAGATCGCGCACCAGCACGAATGCTTCGGCCAGTTCGATACCTGCCTGAGCGCCACGCATGTGCGCGAGGTGGCGCACGTTTTCGATGCTGCGAGAGTGAGGGAAGGGTTTCATCGCTCCTTCGAAGTGTTGCAGCGCTTCGAGTTTCTTCTCCAGCGTCGCGTGTACGTCGAAGAATGCGTTCGGCATGAATGCCGGTTCCGTTGACGCTGGCGACCAGTCGGTGGATGAGGGAACTTCACATAGGTATATCTTCCGGATCAGGGTGGGCGACAGTGCCGGCCGGGTCAGCCGCTGTGGCAGCATCAGCGCGGCCATCGCTGCTTCGTAAGTCACGCGGTGATCGATGTTCAGATCGCGCGGATGCAGTGTGAAGACCATCTCGGGCTGAAACCGCTCGATAGCCACCTCGATGGCTTTCACGATCTCAATATGCGGATATGTATTGAACTGAATGTTTTTGAAGTGATGATTGGCGGTCTCGTCGATCCCCACGGTTCGGGCCGCCTCCACCGCGTAGCGGCTCAAATCTGGGGGGCGATCGGCCCGGGCGTCGGCATCGGCGCAGAGGACGACGGACGCGATCCTGTGTCCTTCGTTGCGAAGGCGTCGAAGCGTTGCCCCGCACCCGAGAATCTCATCATCCGGATGCGCCACGATTACTAGAACGTTCATCGCTCCGTATTGTGCCATTACCGGCTGAGGGTGTTCTGCGGGAGTGTGCAATGATCGGGGCGGTTTCGCTGAACGGCACAACTCATGATGAAACGGCTGCGAAGGCCGGCCGGGTCCTGATCACGATGAAAGGGTTGTCGTAGCACATGTGCGGGATCGGCATGATCTTCGACCCGGTTGGAGGTCCTGACGTCGTCCGGCGGCTCTGCGCCGCCCATCGCTCGATCCGCCACCGCGGTCCCGATGGTGAGGGTGTGCTCCTTCTGTCGGCGGATGGTGTCGCGCGGAGGTTCGACAACTTTGAGACGGTGCCCTCCGATGCTGCGGCGACGCTTGGACTCGCATTCCGACGTCTCCGAATTCTCGATCTGACAGAAGCAGCTGCGCAGCCGATGGCCTCGGCCGACGGAGCGATCTGGCTGGTCTTCAACGGGGAGATTTACAACTTCGCCGAGCTACGGACCGAACTCGCCGCTGGTGGTTACTCGTTCCGGTCAACCGGGGACACGGAGGTGATCCTCGCTGCTTATCAGCGATGGGGAACCGATTGTTTCGATCGGCTCGATGGGATGTGGGCCATCGTGATCCTCGATCTCGTCAATCGGAAACTCGTCGGCTCACGCGATCGTTTCGGAATCAAGCCGCTTTACTGGAGTACGGCAGGAGACCGTCTTCTCCTAGCCTCCGAGGCAAAGCAGATCGTGGCTGCGCTCGGAGGACGGCCACGTGCGAATCAAGCATTGGTCACGAAGTATCTACAGGGCGCCCGCCTGCCGAACCTGTACGAGACCTTTTTCGAGGGTATCCATGCCGTCCCGGCTGCGCATTGGTTCGAGGCTCCTCTCGGAGAGCGTCCGGCGACGCCGACGTTTCATTGTTACTGGCAGCTGCCCCCGAGTTCGACCATCCACACGCCGCTGCCGTCGCTGCCGTACTCGGAAGCGATCGATGAGATCGAGGACGCCCTTCAGCACGCAGTCGCGACGCACAGTGTCGCCGACGTCCGCGTAGGTTCGTTGCTTTCAGGAGGCCTTGACTCCTCGATCGTGACGGCCATGTTTGCCAGGCAGCGTCCGGATCCCAGGTTCGAGAAGCCCACGTTTTCATTTGGGTTCCGGGACGGCTTCGCCGATGTTTCCGAGCTCCCGTATTCGGATGCTGTCGCCCGTGCCACCGGCCTTCCCAACTTTGATGTCGGGTTTGACGCGAAGTGGATTCTGGAACATATCGATCGAGTCGTGCAGGTGATGGAAGAGCCGTCACTCGCGCCGGCGGCTCTCGCGCAGCACCGGATCTTTGAGCTTTGCCGCGCTCACGATGTCACAGTGGTTCTCGATGGGCAGGGAGCAGACGAGATCTTCGGCGGGTATCTGTACCACGAACGCTTGTTCGTGCTGGACCGACTCCACCGTCATCGGTGGAAGGAGGCGCTCAGTGAGCTGAACGCGATCTCAGTGCGCGACGGCCGGAGCGAAGCGGCTCTCGTGATCGAGTACCTCGGGATCTGGTTCAAGTCGAAGGTTCGCCGTCATCTGAGGACGCATCCGTGGCTGGCGAACGTCGAAGCCAGGCAAGCCGACCTGCAAGCCTACGCTGATCGTGGGTTCGATCCTTCCGCGTTCTACCGGCAGATCTATTGGGATATCAAGTGGGGAAACGTGCGGCTGATCCTCGATTATGCGGATAAGAATGCCATGAGCTGGTCGGTCGAGGCGCGCGTTCCATACTTCGACCGGCGCCTGGTCGAGCTGGCCATGTCCCTTCCTGACACCTACAAGGTGTTCGCGGGGGAGCGGAAGCGAGTGCTTCGCGATGTTGGGCGGCGCTTTCTTCCTCCGGAGGTCACGGAGCGGAAAACGCGAATGGGATTCGCAGTACCCACCGAAAGCTTCGTGAGTCAGCTTTGGCCCGTCATGCGTGAGGAAATCACGGACCCTTCGTTCTCCAGGTTGCCGGTCTTCGAGCAAACCGCATTCTCGCGATTGATCCGGGAATTCGATCGAGGAATTGAGCGTGATCACTCGACGATCTGGCGACTGTGGGCGCTGGCTCGGTGGAATCGCGCCTGCGACGCCACGTTCTGATCTTCGACATCGGCGCAGAGAGGCGTTCCGGGCACGCGGTGTCATTGACGCTGCGGCGTCTTATTCGTATCTTGTCGAACCTCGGAGGAATGGCAGATGCCTGACATCCGGCAGTTACGCCGAAACCCCGCGATCGAAGAAGCGCCTTTGCAGGAAGAAATGATGTTGTTCGACGCGGTCAAGTCGAAATTCTTCGTGCTGAACCCAGCGATGGCCCTGACCTGGACATGGTGCGATGGCACGCATTCGGTTGCCGAGATCTCAGAGGAGCTGGCAAGCCGGTTCGGCGGCGTCACGCCGGATGAGGCCCGAGGCGATGTGGAGCGCGCGGTGGCCGAGCTGTACGAGCTGGGATTACTGCTTGACGTTCGCTAGCGGCTAACGTATATTCGCCGAAATCTAACTCTCGATCGGGAGGTCGTTGATGGAGACCTTGGAACGGACCCCGGACACAGTGAATTCTCGCCCGACATACCAGCGCCCCGCGATACGTGTCATGACTGAAACAGAGATCCTGAACACGTTCCAGATCACGCAGGCCATGGGGACCTGGTGGACCAATCTTGGCTCACCACAGTGCCCGCCCGCGTGCTAGCCGGGTGACCGAGATCGACGGCGAACGTTCGCCAAAAGCGGCATCGAGCGATGCCGCTTTTGTATTCTTGGAGTCATTCCCTCGAGCCAGCGCGTTCGAACTGGCCGGCAAACTTCTTGTCATCGATTGCGATCAACCGGCGGTGGCGCGCGAGCTCTTCGTGGCTTTTGGATCAGGCCGGCCAGCGGGCCAACGCGATCGGCGGCAGGCATTCATGCTTGTGGAACTGGTTCGAGCCCGACCCGATGCGCTTGCCCTTGCGATCTATCACGATGGCACGGCGGTGCCGCCGCAGCGGGTGTTCTTCGGACTGGCGCACCCGCATTGTCCTTACCGGTCGGTGCGTGAGAGATCGGGATGGACGCAACTCTTGGTGGGCGATGATCCCGCCATTCAGTTCTCTTTCGACAACAAGTCCTGCTTCGTTCATCGCACGGACGTGTGGCCGCAGGCGGTCGTATCGGCGGTCATGAGAATCTTCCGGCGTCTGGCCGATGACGTCATCTTCATTCATTCTTCGGCCGTCGGTGTCGGCGGACGCGCCGTATTGTTCGTGGGTCCTCCGAACTCGGGAAAGTCGACCATCGCGCTCGCTCTCACTGCCCGGCGGCACGAGCTTCTCAGCGATGAATTCGGTTGCCTGGAACCGGCTACGGGAAACGTACTGCCCTTTCGACGGCCGGTTGGAGTGCGACCCGGGCCGCGCGCGGCGGCTGTAGACGTGGCTCTTGCGCAAGCGCGCGCCGTCGAAGATCGGGACTCTCTGCGCGTCGACGTTGGCACACTGTTGCCGCTGACGCCGGAGCGCGCGTTGCCGCTCGGTGCGATCGTGTTTCTGGACGGTTTTGCTCCGGAGCCGTCCTTCCGCGATGTCGCGCCTGGATATAAGGAAGTCGGCGCGCTTGTTTCCGCCGATGCCTCGATGAGCGACGTTTCGACGGCACGGCGCACCTTCACGCTGATGCAGCTGCTCGCCAAGGCTAGAGTCGGCTACTTGAATCCGGGCGATCCCGATCGGACCGCGATCTATCTCGAAGAGGTGTTCCGCTCATGATTCACTTGACAGTCACGGACCGTGCAAATGCAATTGCGACATTCCGCTATGTCCATGTGCGACTGATGGAGACTGTTGCGCTCTGGACTCCGCGCACTCCCGAAATGGAAGTGAAGGTGATGTTTGGCCGGCACATCTGGGACTTCGCGCAACACGCCGACTCTCTTGGACGTCGTACGTTCGAGTTACGCCAGCCGGAACAACATTCCCGGACACCGGTCGATGCCTATGTGAGCCTTCTCGATGGCGTGGCACGGGCCAGCTCGACGGCTGAACGCCTGGGATCGCTGTATGACGCCATCATCCCCGGGCTGCAGCGGCGATATCGCCAATACGTGGCCGCCGCCGACGACGTCCTCGATGAGCCGTCGATCGTGATTCTCGATCGAATTCTGCGCGACTTCGACCGTCAACGCGCCGAAGCGGATTCCCTACGTCGGCAAATCGGAATCGAACGGTTCGATCCGGCATCGATCGCTGGCGGCGACCAGTCCATCGAGCGCATCGTCGCCTGAGGAGGCTGCATGACTGAGATCGGCTACTTCGATCTGAACGGTATCAGGCTCCGCGCGCAGCCTGCACGGGATGAGTGTTTTGCCGTCGTGCGCGATGAGCGGGACATGGCGGAGTTCGATGGCAGCGCGGAGGCTGGTCGTCGCGAGATGCTGCACCGCCACATGAGTAACGAGATCACCAGTCTCGACATCGCGGCGCAATGTCTGATCGATTTTCCAGAAACGCCATGGCCGCTCCGGATGGAGCTCGCCCGGCAGTGCTGGGACGAAGCTCGCCACGTCCGCGTTTTGAAGAGACGCCTGCTGGAGATCGGCGGCCATAAGGGTGAATTCCCGATCTCGACATTTGAGTGGTCCATCACCTCGGCGCTGGACACGCTCGCTGCGCGTCTCGCTACTCAGAATCGAACCTTCGAAGCCGGCGCGATGGATGTCGTCGCCGGGCTGATCCGTGCAGTGCGCGAGAGTGGCGACGACGAGACGGCCTACGTTCTCGATGGAATCCTCGCTGATGAAGTCCAGCACGTGCGCTTTGCTAACCGTTGGATCAAGACCATGTCATCAGCGAATCCAAGGCTCCTTCTCAAGATCGCCCAGGCGATTCGCTTTCTGGCTCGGGCGAATGAGGGCATACGAGCGAAAGAGGGGGAGGCCAGCAGCACCGGAAAGGTTTTCGCATCCCCGGAGGAGCGCGTTCCGGCGGTGAACGTCGAAGACCGGCAGAGAGCGGAATTCACGGAGGACGAGATTCTGGAAATCCTCAAACAGGCAGGCTTCCGGACGATTCTTCCTGGGACTCCGGCGGGTGCGGCGTGAACCCATCGACGGAAACCCTCTTCGCGCCGGAGCCCGCTCGCGACGATCGGTTCGTTGTCCGGAAGCTGTGGTCAGAAATGGAGAACTTCCCGGCGGATGACCCGCGCAAGGATCTCGAATTCCTGCACCGTCAGATGAACGAGGAAGTGAACAGCATCGAGATGTGTGCGCGCAGCCTGACGGATTTTCCAGACGCGGACTGGGAAGTGCGGATGGAGCTCGCCCGGCAATGCTGGGATGAAGCTCGTCACGTCATCGCCTTCCGGGAGTTGTTCGAGCGTCGCGGCGGAGTCATCGGTCAGTTTCCGATCATGAACTTTCAGTACCGCATCATTACCAATCTGCGCTCCCTGGCCAGCAGACTGGCTGTGCAGAACCGCAGCTTCGAGGCCGCCGGACTGGACGCCATCCAGGACGGGCTGAATTCCGCGAGGCGGGCCAATGATCCGGAGTTTTCGTCTCTCTTCGAGGCCCAGCTCGCCGACGAGATGCAGCATGTCCGGTACGCGAACGAGTGGGTGAAAAAGCTTCTGCGACAAGGCGGGCCTCGGGCAGTGTTCGATCTCGTTCGCGATGTTGCCGTGGCCAACGAAGCCTTGCAGCATGTCGCGGGCGGCGGCGTCCTGTTCTACCCGGTAGCCGACGATCTCCGGCGCGAGGCCGGATTCAGCGACGAGGAGATCGAAGCTGCTCGGGCACAAGCCTCCCAACAGTGAGACCGGGAGTCTCTTCGGTCTCAGCGGTCCGGAGTTGCGCGGGATCGCTCGCTTGTGGCGGCGGGCGAATCGGCAGCTCAGCGCACGTTTCGACGGATCGAGCATGCAGCCAACGATCGATCCAGGCACCGAGCTCATCGTGCATTGCACCGATGACGTAGCTCGCGGCGACGTCATCGTCTACCTGTACCTCGACCAGGTCGTCGTGCACCGGCTGATCGGAGTGCGGCGAGGATGGTTGCTGACCCGCGGCGACGCGCATGTCATTCCCGACGCTCCGATCGTCGATCCAGACATCATCATGGGCCGGGTCGAAACGATGAGACGCGGTGACTCGTACGACTTGGTGCCGCCGGCACCGGTTTCCATCGCACGCGTTCTGGCGTTCTGGTTCGTGTCGCTCGCAGGTTTGGCGGGAGTGGAGGGCGTCAGGGTCGCGCTCCGCTGCTTGAGAGCGATCCGTGTCGCGATCGGACGCCGCAATTGAGCATGGTAAACTCACGCCCGATCATGTCCAGTGCGATTGCCGGAACACTCGAAGGGATGGCTGCGCCCCGGCGTGGCCGGTGGATCGAATCCGTTCGTTTCGATCTGTTGTTCCTGATCCTGCCGCCCCTGCTCCTGCTCCCGGTGGGTATCGCGATGGAGCACCGCATCTATCGCGTCATGATCATCGGAGTCCTGCTCGCGTTTCCCCACTACTTCTCCTCCCTGACGTTCTATTTCTGGGACGAGCGCCGCGACTACTACCGTGAGCGATGGCTTGCGTTCTACGCCGGTCCCTTGATCCTCGGTGCGGTCTTCCTGCTGATGATCTTTCTGAAGGTTCCGCTCATCGTTCAGGTCGTACTGTTTTTCTGGAACACCTTCCACGTGGCACGACAGAACTGTGGACTCCTGTCGGTCTACCGGCATGGCGCCGGTGTCACCGATGCCCGGCATCGAAACGCGGCGAACTTCGCCATCATCTCGGTAAGCGCCTCACTCGCTCTCGCGAACATCACGACACATCAGCAGGTTTGGCCGGTGCTCAGCGTTCATCCGAAGCTGCCGATGTTGGTGTGGACCGCTGCAGGAGCGGTGGCCATCATCTCGCTCGCCCGGCTCGCGCTGTCGATTGGCGAGAGAATCCGCGAGGGCAGAGGCCCGGAATTACCGGAAGCCGCGTTCCTCTGCACCAGCCTTCTGATGTTTCATCCTTACGCATGGATGGCCGACTCGGCGATGGCGACTTTCGTCATGCTGTTGCCGCACTACGTCCAGTATCTCGGGTTCGTGTGGCTGGTCCATCGGCGTAAGTTTCCGCAGCCGGCGGGCTCCGTCTCCCAAACGATCCTCGGCAAGCTCAGTTCCAACACGAGATTCCTGCTGCCAGTCCTCCTGGCAATCGGTGTGGCGTTCTGGGTTGGAAACTCTCTTTCCCGCAGGCACGGCTTCTTCCCTCAATTCGAGAGTCTCTACCTGTTCATCGCCTTTCAGCATTTCTACATGGACGGCCTCTTCTGGTCTCTTCGCAGGCCCGAGATTCGCAACTCCATCGGGCCCTACCTGATGCGCCGGCAGGCGCCCGCAGTCGCGACGACTTGATCGGCCCCGTTCTCTGATCCGGGCGTCGAACGCAAAATGTGCGGTATCGCCGGAATGATCAGCCTCGACGGCTCTCCCGCCCTGACGGAACGCGTCCGGACCATGACGGCGGTCATGCATCACCGAGGCCCCGATGATCAGGCGGTCTGGAGCGCGGAAAGGATCGCCCTCGGCGCGACGCGCCTGAAGATTGTCGATCTCACTGAGGCGGGACGACAACCGATGACGAGCGCCGACGGTCGTGCCACGCTCGTCTACAACGGCGAAATCTACAACCAGCTTTCATTGCGCGAGGAGTTGAAACGGAACGGAGTTCAGTTCCGATCGCGAAGTGATACGGAGGTTCTACTCGAAGCGTGGCGGATGTGGGGTGAGCGCAGCTTCTCGATGTTCGATGGCATGTTTGCCGTCGCGGTATGGGACGCCGGTTCGCGATCACTCCTGCTGGCCAGAGATTCGCTGGGAATCAAACCGCTCTACTACACCCGTATCGGTGACATCGTCGCATTCGCGTCAGAGGCCCGAGCCTTGATCGCGATCGACAACTCACTTGGCGACTTTCGTCGTGAAGCTCTCGAAGAATATCTGACATTTCGCGACGTCGCCGGTGAGGGGAGTCTGTTCGGACGCATTCAGCGTCTATTACCGGGACATGCATTTCGCATCAGCCAGACCGAATCTCGGACTTGGAAGTTCACCGGCGATTCGAATCGGAAGCCGGCGGACGACGACCTCGAGACGACCATCGATCGATCCGTCCGATCGCAGATGGCGGCGGACGTGCCGGTCGGGACGCTCTGCAGCGGGGGCATTGATTCCGGCCTGGTGACATATTTCGCGGCGCGTGCTGCCGTGAAGCCGTTAAAAGCGTTCACAGTGACATTTCCGGGATCACCGCTCGACGAGTTTGAATCGGCGAGGGCGACAGCGAATCTTGTCGGCGCCGAGCACTTCGTCCTCGAAGCCGATCCTCGAAAATTTGCTGACGATCTGCCGAAGCTCGCTCGTCACTGCGATGAGCCGATCAAGTACGAAAACACCGTTCTTCTCTACCAGGTCTGCGCCATGGCCCGCGATGCCGGTGTCATCGTTCTCCTTTCAGGCGAAGGGGCCGATGAGCTGTTCGGCGGCTACCCGCACTTCGTCGGGATGGCCCGTTTGAGCCGTTACCGTCTCTGGCAAGGCGCGTTTTTGGGAGGAGTCCGCCCCAGTCGATTGCCGCTGCCTGTGCGACTTCGCCGTGCGGTATACCGGCTCACCGCAGATACCGACGACCTGTTGATGTACTCATCGGCGTTCACTTCCTCCGGAGACCTGGAGAAGCTCCTTCGCCGCAGCGTCACTGGCAATTTTCCCTTCCGTCGAAGCGTGCTGTCCGCGACGCGCGGCCTGGGTCTTGCCGAGCGGATGCGCCGCTATGACATCGCCACCTATCTGCCGCCGATTCTCATGCGACAGGATAAGGCCAGCATGGCTGCCAGCGTCGAGACGCGAGTTCCCATGCTGGGACGAGAAGTCGTTGCTGAGGCTCTCTCGATTTCCGCTCAGCGGCTCGCGAATGGTTCGGGGAAATTGCCTTTGCGCCGGCTTGCGGAACGAAAGCTGCCTCCGGCAACTCTCCTCGGGCGCAAGATCGGGTTTTCCGTTCCAATCGGTGACTGGATTCGGCGCGAACCGAGACTCCGCGAAATGGCTGGCGCACTCGCCGATGCCGGTGCGCGAGTGGGTTCGATTCTCGATCGTCAATTCATCGCGGGCGTGATTCATCAGCACCTTAGCGGTGCGGCCGACCAGGGGCAGCTCCTGTGGACGATCATGGCGCTCGAGTTGTGGCTTCGTGAATGTTGTGCCCCTGTTGCGTCAATCCCGTCAGCGGATTCGGTGCCGGCGTGACACTCGAGATTCTCAAGACGTTGCTCCGGACGGGGATCTTCGCAGGCTTTGTGGCAATCGGTCTGCTCGCGATGTGGAATGCCGGCCGGCTTCACAAGACGCTCGTTCGTGTCTTGATCGCCTATGTCATCGCCGTCTCCCTCGCCGTTGGGTTCACACAGATTGAAGCGTGGCCGTTTACCCACTGGGCACTTGTACACACCCTGCGAGATCCGGCGATGGATCGTTGGGATCTCGTCGGCGTCGACGCGACCGGACGGGACTTCCTGATCGATCCCCGCGTCTTTGAGCCGTTTGCGTTCGAAGAGTTCCACACGTGGCTGCGAATCTATTTCTTCAAGCTCGATGCTGATGGCCGCCAGAAGGTTGCCGGCTTCATGATCCGGCGCGCGGAGGCAGCTCGAAGGCGATTCATGGCCACGGGTCGAGTTGGCGCGATCGATCGGATCCTCGGCCCCCTGACGGCACCTCGCCACTTTTGCCGCGCTCGCGTATGGCGCACGCCGGCTGACCTTCCACGGACGCCGTTCGTGCGCCTGAAGATCCTGCTCACCTCATGGAACATCGAGGAAGCGGAGGCCCGTCCTTCTGCAGTCAAACACGAGGTTCTGTTTGAGAGTCAGTGAACGGCTGGCACTGGTAAGGTCTCGCTTCGACGCGTTCTGGTTCGCCGCTGAGCCTGTCGAGAACATGAGCGCTGGGAGAATTCTGCTGGCGGCCACCGCGCTCTGGGTTGTTCTGTCGCGCTTCGACTTGCCATCGGTTCTGCTCTTTCCGAGAGAATTCTGGCAGACCGTTCCCATCGAGCGGCGTCTTCGTTTCCTTCTGATCGGCTCCGTTGCGCTGGAGCGGGTTCTCTGGGTGATCCTGCATGTGACGCTGCTGGGTGCCATCGCCGGTTGGTTCACGCGATGGAGTTGCATCATCAGCGGGTTGCTGCTGTTCCACTTTGCGCCGTTGGAGACGATCATCTGGACGCCCAATCCGTATCTTCGCGGCCTGACCATCCCTTGCCTCGGCTTACTGCTGTTCGGCTTCAGGAACGATGAGGATGACAGCGGATCGGCGCTCAGCGGCTGGCCGCTTCGGATGACGCAGTTCCTCCTATGTCTCATCTATTTCTTCGCCGGCTATGCAAAGCTCTTCTGGAGCGGTTTTGCCTGGGCGCGCGGTCGAAACATGCGCCTTTACCTCCTCGGACTTGACCAGTTCCTCGGCCTGCATACGCCGCTGGCGCATACGCTCGCCGAGTCGGACGTGCTTTGCACGGCCATCGCAGTTGCCGGCCTGGTGTTCGAGCTGATGTTCGCAGTCGTACTCGTCATTCCAAAGACGAGGCGCTTCATGATCCCCGCTGCGGTCCTCTTCCACGTCGCGAACGCATATCTCTTTCATGTCGTGTTTCAGGACCTTCCGCTACTGCTGATGTTTGCGAACTGGCGCTGGATCCGGCGGAGTTGCCGGGCTCTCACACTTCGCATACCATGGCCGCACCGATCCTTCGGAACGTAACGAGGAGATTTTTGGGGCAGATCGTCAGACTGGGTGCGTTTCTCGTCGTTCCCTTGATCGGGTTCTGGATCGTCAGGTCACAGGGCCGAAGCCATCGCATAGCCGTCTCCGTCCTCGCCGGCTACGCCCTCTTGATGCACGGGATCGTCCTGGCCCGTGAAAAAGAATCCTTCCCATTTACGAGCTATCAGGCTCTCCATGGTCCTGCATCCATCGATGTGCCGCTGTGGCGGATCGACTTTGTCGCTCTCGATGCGCACGGCAATGAGTCGGTGATCGACCCGGAGGCGTGGGATGCGACGAATCAGGTCCCGCTGCAGCTTTGGGTCCACAATTACTTCATGCGGCTGCATGCCCCGGAGAGGGACCGAGTGATGGCGTTCCTCTACACGCTTGCGGAGTCCAGCAGGCAGCGAGTGGCGAGTGGTAAGCGGGTCGGGTCGGAGCGGTGGCTCGGACGATTTGCCGCTCCGTACTGGTATTTCCTCGAACGCCACCGCAGCGTGCCGAATGAACCGTACGCCGGCCTGCGCCTGGTCGAGGTGAGCTGGACGGCGCGCGAGTTCCACGAAGGCTCGCAACGGCGCGTCGTGCTCGCATCCTACAAGCGATGAACAAGCTGGGCCGGCTCTGGAGTTCGTTTTGGTTTCAGCCTGGCACAAGAGTGCAGTTCATCGCCACTCGCTCGATTGTCGCCGCGTATGCGCTCTGGATCGTCTTGTCGCGCCCCATGCTATGGAAGGTGACCACGTGGTCCGAGCCTATCATCCCCAAGCGCTATCACGAGCTGCTCATTCGCTTCGGTTTGTTTTTTCTGTCGCCGGATGTCGAGCATGTGCTCTATCGACTCCTGGCGGTCATGCTCGGCCTCGTCTTGTTCGGCATCGCTGTGCGATTCACGGCGCTTGCCGCTGGATTGCTGCTGTATCACTTCGCCCCGCTCGAGGAATTCTTCGCCGGCATCTTCTCGAACGGTCACTCTGGATTTGCATTTGCCGTCCTTTCCCTGCTGGCGGTGTCGTTTGTCCGCACGACGGATCGCCAACCTTCCGAGGAATATCGTTGGCCGGTCGCTTTGATCCAGGTGCTCGTCGCACTCCAGTATCTGCTCGGAGGCCTGGCAAAAGTTCGCTTTTCGGGAATCGCGTGGTACACGGGTCCGAACATCGCTGCTACGGCAGACGAGATGGCTACGTTGACCGCGGCTCCATGGGCTCACTACGTGGCGCAGAATGCCGCACTCGCGTGGTCTCTGGCGGCAGCGACGTTTGCCCTGGAGTTTCTCTTTTCACTCGTGCTCTTTTCCCGCATGGCGCGCAGAGTCCTGATTCCGGTGGCGTTGATCGCTCAGGTGCTGCGAACCCGCATCTACGGGTTGTACTTCATGGCGTGGCCGCTTCTTGCCATCTTCATCAACTGGGATTGGGTGGTCGAACGTCTACGCATCGCTTCGACAGCGGTGAACACAGGGAAGGCCGCTGTCCCCGAGGAGTGATCGTGGCCAGCATCGGGCTGTTTCGAGGACTCAATTTCCATGTCGTCGAACATTTTCTCGATGCGCCTGCATGCCGGCGTTACGTTGATGCCATGCGTGCCGCTTCCGGCCTGCCGGCGCGCGTGGCCCTGGGGTCCCCGGACAACCTCACGGTCGCTGACGATTTGCGGCGCACGATGCGCATCGAGGTAAAGCCCGGGATCGCAGAGGAGCTGGTTGCCTCTCTGGAGGCCGTTCGGGATCAGTCCGCTCGTCATTTTGATGTCGTGCTCGCCAGGACGGAAGATCCGCAATTCCTCCGCTATCGGCAGGGCGATTTCTACGTCCGGCACATGGATCGCGATCTCGAGGGTGTGAATCAGCGCAAGGTGTCCGTCATCATTTTTCTGAACTCTCCGGGTGCGGCAACGTTCACGGGTGGCGGCCTGAAGTTCTACGGTGTACTGGCCGGCCGGCCGGTGCCGTTCACTCTCGTTCCGGAAGAGGGGCTTCTCATCGCGTTTCGCTCCGATATCCCGCACGAGGTCGAGAGGGTGACCGCGGGTGAACGTTTGACTGCCGTTACCTGGTTCGCCTGACGTCAGCCAGCCAGAAACCGCACCACCGCTCGCCGCAATGTGAGCAGGGGTGGCACGACGTGACCTTCAATGACGCCGCCGTCACAAAACAATTCGAAGGAGCGGTTCCGAACAACCAGGGTTCCGGGTCGTCGGTCGTGCGTGCGTCTCGTCAACTGAAGATTCGGGAAGATTTGGAGGCGCTTGCCGTTCAGTGTCAGCAGGTCATTCCGCACCGGCGTCAGGCCATTAAGGAAATGCCAAACGCGATCGATTGACCATGTATTGAAATCGATCGACCAGGTGCGGCGGCTCGGCGACGGCTCATGGGTCGCCAGAGAGACATCTTGCGGTGTGCCGCGACGATTTCCCCGAGCGACATATTGCAGCTCGTCGGCTAACAGGTTCATCCCCTCATCGACTTGTCGCTTGTAGACGGCCGTGGCACGAGTCCCTGGAACCAGTTCCCACCGGCGCTGCGCAGCAATGTCTCCACCGTCGGCCGCTGAATTCATCCAGTGCAGCGTGATCCCGCACTCGCGGTCGGCGTCGAAGTACGTCCAGAACAGCGGATCGGGTCCACGGTGGCGCGGCAGGAGAGAGCCATGAAGGTTCAGGCCTCCGACCCTGGCGTGGTCGAGGATCTCCGGCGGGAGGAGTCGCGGAAACGTGGCTACGCAGATGAGATCAACTGCGTCGCGTTGGATGTCTCGAGATGCGCCATCCTCAAAGCTCGTAGCGACGCATGCCTCGGCTGCTGCGTTCAATAACGGGTTCGTACGCTCGCGTCCGACTATGCGTCTCAGGAATCCTCGTTCCGGTCTCGGCCGTGGGACGACGACTCTCGTCAGCTGCGTTGTCTGTCGCAGGAGGCGGAATGCCGCAACCGACATGGGGCTGCCTGAGCCAAACAGAGCGACTCTAAGCCGTTCCATCGGCCGGGGCCTCGCCATTCGATGATCGCATCATGACCCTGCGCGCATGCAGATATCCGAGCATGGATTCTGTCGCATGCTCTGCGACGCACCGCGTTCGGCGGATGACGTTGTCCATCAACCAATATTTTGTCCACAGCTGACTGAGACGCGGCATTCGAGTTTGAAATCCAGCATCGTTCGGGATAACGAATCGATCGAGCAATGATCGTCTGGGGAAACTGATGACTCGATCCCTGACTTCGCCGATCAACCCTTCGAATTCCGGAAGAAGCCAGGTTGCACGTCTGAGCATCGCGTAGAAGACATGCCGGGCCTGCCACTCCTGCGCGAGTCGCGCCGCCTCATTGGCACAGTCGGGATTCGCTCGAAGCAGCCGCCACAAATCGACGAATGCGATCAGCGGCCCCCGTAAATACTTGATTGCCATTGAGATCGCAAGGTATGTCACCGCGTCAGCATCACTCAGGCGAAGGCCGCGAAAGCGATCGCCGTTGACCGGTATGGCACGTCGCCAAATGCTGCGATAGTCGATGGTGTGGCGATGCCTCTGGCCGAAGCGTTGATGCAGATCGACGACCACCGTCCCGAATCCCAGAGCAGCTTCGTGGTGCAAAGCGGAGTAAACCGACAGGTTGCCAACGTAGAAACGAGTGAAGCCTGCCGAGGAAAGTATTGTTGCGACCCGTTCCATGTCCCCATCCCGGACGAGGACGTCGATGTCCGAAACGGGTCGATGTTGCGGTTGTTTGTACAGGCGGTGTCGGAAGTCACACCCTTTCAAGAGGATGAACTCCTCACCGAGTCGACTCATCAGTTGCGTGAATTGTCGGAGACGTTCGGTGATGACGGCCGCTCGCGCGGCATGAGCGCGGCTCGCGTTACGCACGGCCATCAAAGCTTCATGAACGATGGGCGGCATGTCCGGCGCGTCGCAAAGAAGAGGAAGCAGCTGCTCCCACTGCGCCTGTTGAACAAAGGCGGCAGCGTCCGTCCGTGTCTCAGGCGGCCACGACTTGCCTGTTGCCGAGCGAAGCACGACCGGCCAGAGTGACGGTGGTAGCGATTCTGCCATTCTGCGAAGATAGCACTGCTTCTGTAGCGTTGATCGCCCGCCTCAGCCCGGACGATACCGATCGCTCGGGCCGGAGACCATTAGTTGTTCTCGGTTGGGGCCGCCGCCTTCTCGCCGTGAGGTCGACGGCTGGTTCTGGCGCGCTCACGCTCAGCAGCCTTGTCCACCACCACCTTGGCCACGCGATCGCGCAGGTTTCCGTCGATCTCAGTCAGAAGACCCGAATCGAAATCGACCGCAATCGCGAAGTCGCGAACGGCCTCATCGATCCGGCCGAGTGCGAGAAGAGCAGATCCACGGTTGAAATACACCTCCGGCCGGTTGTCCAACCGGAGCGCTTCATCGAGATGTTGCACTGCCTCGTCCCTACGTCCGAGGAGCGTCGCATTCGCCGCCAGAAGGAGAGGGTAATCGACGTCGCAGCAGGCTCTCGAATCAACAGATTGAATGAGTTGAAGGTTACGTCGTGCCGTGCGGGCTGCCAGCCACTCCGGCATGTGATCGAATGCCTGTTGCGTGCTCGTTTCGACGATCCTGATGGTGTGAGCGCACCTCACGGGAAGAATGCAAAACCAGTAGATTGCCGCCGCCCCGGCGACAACAGCGATCGCGCGCACAAGAAGGACGACTCTATTCATCAAACGTGACACAGATTGCGGCGAAGTAGAGAAACGCCATTCGTGGCGCGGCGAGCTGGAAAGGGAATTGAGCCAACGCCGTAACCGCAGCGGCCGTAACGAGTGGAAGTCTCAGGCTCCTGGCGAATCGAGCCATGTGATCGCCTGAGGTGGAAAGACCCTTTCGTGCTGGCAACGCCAATACAAGGATCGCTGCGATCGCAAGAGAGTAGCCGGGGAATCCGGTCTCGGCAATGATCTGCAGGTGATCATTGTGGACCTCACGGAAGTTGGCTGCCTGTCCCTTCGTCCACTCCGGCGGATACTCGGCAGAGAGTGCGGTTCGATACGGCATGTACAGGAATTTGTAGGAACCCGGACCCACCCCGACAAAGGGATGGTCGCGGAACATATTCACCGCTGCGAGAAAGCCCGGCAGGCGCTCGGAAAACAGGATGTCGTATTGTCGAAGCTTTGCCGCTTTCATCAGCGCCCGCACATCCTGTCCCGGCTTGGTTGTAGGCAGCGCTACCGGGATGACCGCCAGGAACAGCGCAGCCAGCAGGATCAGCGCGACGCGTCTGGACTGGATGACGATCGCGGCGATCATCGCCGCCACGAATGCGATCAACGCGGTGCGTGTTCCACTCACTACAAGTCCGCCAATGATGACTGCTGCAATCGCGAGATAGACCATGCGACGTTCGGGTAGCGTTGCCACCGCGATCACGGACACAACCGCGGGCAGCACCAGGAACACGCCAACATCGTTCGGGTTGCCCAGAAGAGCTGTGCTTGCGGCATGACCTGTCAGATATGTTGGGAAATGAAACGGTTGCCAGAAACCAAACTCCTGCATCATCTCCAAGATGGCATTGATGATCGGTCCCACCATTACGTAATCAAGCGCGATTGGCGTTCGCCGCGTCTTCAAGGCAAATCGTGCGCCGAAGAAGAAGATGACGCTGCTCACCACGGTGAAAAGTGAATCGACACTGAGGCGCGGATTCTGTGATGTCAGTGTCGTAACGCTCGCCCATAACAGAATCGACGTTGGAATCAGGATCACCGGCTTACGAAACGCCGGCCAATTCAGCCGCAATGCGGGTGTCCACAAAAAGCAGAAGATGACAAATAGGAGAATTGCTCCTCCTCGAAACGCAATCTCCTTCGGGCCGCGAAACGCGTCTTTCATCACACCATCGAAAGCGACTGGCACGATGAGCAGCATGCTCGCGACGATCGACCACGCCCACCCTCTCCTTGATGCGAAGAGGTCCTGTTCGTTCTTCATCCGCACGGCGCGTAGAGTAACGCAGCGACAATCGCGTTCCAAATAGCGCGAACGGGCGAGCGGTTGCCTCAATCGATGATTGCGCGACATCAATGAAGATCCGTAAGGTCGCAGAGCCGCGCACGCCAAGCCCACGAGATCGAGCGCGAAGTACTGGACGCTGGCGTGCCGGTGGCTCAATCCGCCGATGACCAACGTTGATAGAGATCCGACCGATGAGCCTGCAACACCGGTTCACGATTCATCAGCCGCCGCAAGAACGTGTATCTCGTATCGAAAACAGACAGCCAGACGAGAAGTACTCGGCACACGTGCCCGCAACCGGATCACGTTGCGCCGCCTCGGCTGCCAGCGTCGCCAGCAGATATCCGAGAAACGCGCTTCCGATGTCGCCCATAAAGATGACGATCTGCGCAGTCTGCCGCCGCGGAAGGCGAACGTCGAACGAGACCCACGCCTATCAACGCGGTCACGAACGAGGCGAGCACCAGCAGAAAGAACCGATGGTGATGGGCATCAAGATGTCGTTGACGCCTCGATCTCAAGTGATCGCGGGGCTCGGCTGCAGATCTGTCGCCTTGCTGTCGATCGCCGGTGCCGCGGGAGGTGCCGCGGTTTCGACCGTGGGCGAATACTCGGGAATCAGCGCTGAGAGGAGGCGCATGACGTGGGATGGCTTGGCGGTCGGAGAGAGTCGCGAGGTTTCCTCGAGCCACCGCCGTATCTGATCGGCGCCTGGCAGCGGCGGTTCCGTGACCACGATCTGCGGATGAACCGTCGGCCGGATCGACTCACCTTTCAACGAGATCTCCTCGAAGAGCTTCTCACCGGGTCGAAGTCCGGTGAACGTGATTCCGATCTCAGCCTCACCATGATTCGACAACCGGATGATGTCGCGCGCAAGATCCGCGATTTTCAGCGGCTCGCCCATATCCAGCATGAACACATCGCGTCCCGAGCCGAGCGTCGCCGCCTGAAGAACCAGAGAGATCGCTTCCGATGTCCGGATGAAATAGCGCGTCACATCGGGATGCGTGACGGTGACGGGTCCGCCGTTTGCGACCTGCTCAAGGAACAGCGGGATCACGCTGCCAGAGGATCCGATCACGTTGCCGAATCGGACGATCGTGATCTTCATGCCCGTCGTACGAGCCAGGTCGAGAAGGACGATCTCGGCAGCGCGTTTCGTGGCGCCCATAACGCTCGTCGGGTTGATCGCCTTGTCTGTGGAGATCAGGATAAAACGATCCACGCCGACCTTGCTGCAGATCTCCGCGAGAGCCCGCGTCGCTAGAGTGTTGTTGCAGATGTACTCGGCTGCATTCTGCTCGCCGAGAGGAACGTGCTTGTGCGCGGCCGCGTGCAGCACGATGTCCGGTCGGGCTTCGACGATGATGCTGTGCATCGCTTCCGAGTTGCCGATGTCGCTGAGACGGAACAACGCCTGCGTTGTCGACCACTTCTGACTCGAAAGCCGCTTCTGCGCCTCATACAGCATGTATTCGGAGCGCTCGATGAGCGTTAAGGTCTGCGGACCAAATTCGAGAATCTGGCTCGCAAGCTCCGATCCGATCGTTCCACCCGCACCGGTGACGAGGACGCGCTTTCCCTTGAACAACTCGCGCACCGGGTCGCCGGGCAGATCGATGCGCGCGCGGCGGAGCAGGTCCTCGACGTTTACCGGGCGCAGCTGTGAGACGTGCACCTTCCCGCTCACAATCTGATCGATCCCCGGCATCGTCTTGAACGTCAGATCCGCCTCGGAGAGGTGATGAATGATCTCGCGGATTCTCTTGCCTGACGCGCTTGGGATCGCGAGAAGTGCTTCGTCGGCATTCACCGCGTCAGCGATCTGTGCGATATCCGAGATCGGTCCCGTGACCTTGATTCCCCGGATGTGCGAGTTCCACTTGGCGCGCTGGTCGTCGACGAAGCCGACCAGCTTCATGCCGAGCTGCGGCCGGTGCTCGATCTCCCGTGCCAGCGCCTCGCCGGCGTCCCCGGCTCCGATGATCAACACCCGTTTCTGTTGAACGGTGTCACCGTTTGCGGGGCGGAAATGATCGCGTCCGAGACGGATCAGAACGCGCGAGCCGAACAGGAACAGCAGGGCGAAAGCCCAGTCGATCAGCAGAACACCGCGCGGGGAGCGGACGAAGCGCTCCTGCAATCCGATCAGGGTTCCGGCATACCAGGCGCCGAGGAGGATGACGAGGCTCGTTGTCAGTCCGAACACGAGCCGGACGACGTCGCCCATCCCTACGTAGCGCCACCAACCGCGATAAAAAGCAAAAACGAACCCGATCAATAACTGTGTCCCTACGACGATCGGGAAACTGCCCTTGAACGTGGCGAGATGTTCCGGCGGGATGTTGAACTCGAACCGGACCAGGTAGGCGAACGCGTAACACGCAGCGAACACGAGCGCATGGAAGAGGAACAGCAGCACCACGCGCGCCCCAGCCATCCGGACAAGAAAGGACTCTACGAATGAATCGTTAGTGGTATCGGTTTTCACGGGTCCCGAGCTCAGATTCTCGCGATTGCCTACGCGATTCTTTGGAAGGCCTGATTATAGTCGGCACTCTCGCGCCGGTTACAATTATTTTCGGTTGCGCCGCAATGTCTCTGCACCAGCTCAAATCGCTTTCCCGTGACGACCTCGCCTCCTTCCTCGCCGAAAACCTCCCTCACCTCACCGAGGATGAGGCGCTGGCGGTGCTGGAGAACGCGTACGTCACGCCGAAGATCTGCCAGGCTATCGCCCAGAACCAGCGGCTGACGGCGTTCTACTCGGTACGGCTCAAACTCGTGGCCCTCCGGCAGACGCCGCTGGCGCAGGCGACGAAATTCGTCCATTACCTCTACTGGCCCGACCTCGTTCACCTGTCCGTCGACGTCACCGTCTCCGCTCCGGTGCGGCGTTCCATCGACACCGTCCTGCTGACGCGCGTCGACAAGCTCACCCTCGGCGAACGGATTTCCTCCGCGCGCCGCTGCAGTCAGGCCCTGATCAAGGTCTTCCTCTTCGATCCCGATCCGAAAGTCTTCGCCGCCCTTCTCGTCAACCAGCGGCTGCGCGAAGACGACATCCTCCTCCTGGCCGGCTCGCCGCAAGCGACGGCCGAGAAGCTCACCCTGATCGCCGGCGACAGAAAGTGGTCGTTTCGCCACAACGTTCGCAAGGCGCTCGTCCTCAATCCGATGACGCCGCGCGCCATCGCCGCTTCGCAACTCCGCCACCTTTCACGCCGCGACCTCAACCTGATCCATGGAAACCCACACACGTCCGTCTACGTCCGCCGCTGCATCGAGAGGTTGTACTCATCGGATGAACAGCGTGAGCTCGTTTGACGTCATCGTGATCGGCGGCGGGATCGTCGGTCTGGCCACGGCCTACAAGCTCGCGCTCCAATCGCGCCGCGTGATCGTGCTGGAGAAGGAGCGGACCGTCTGCTCGCATCAGTCGGGCCGGAACTCCGGCGTGCTCCACTCCGGGATCTACTACAAGCCGGGATCACTGAAGGCGACGACCTGCGTTCGCGGCCGGCGACAGTTGGAGGAGTTCTGCGAGCGCGAAGGCGTTCCGTTTCGCCGCAGCGGCAAAGTGATCGTTGCCACGAACGCGGAGGAGGAGGCCAGACTCCCGTCGCTGCTCGAGCGGGGGAAGGCCAACGGCGTCGACTGCCGCCTCGTCGATCGGGATGAACTTCGCCGGATCGAGCCGCATTGCGCCGGCGCTGCCGGACTTCACGTCCGCGATACCGGCGTCGTCGATTTCAAAGCCGTCTGCGATCGATTCGGATC
The DNA here is from genome assembly GCA_035468985.1 of Thermoanaerobaculia bacterium. Lineage (GTDB taxonomy): Bacteria > Acidobacteriota > Thermoanaerobaculia > Gp7-AA8 > Gp7-AA8 > DASVHS01. Next base: position 64,783 of record DATISF010000054.1, on the reverse strand, counting down.
GCGCGTCGAGGTCGCAACGAACGCCAGAGCGGTGTCGATTCGCACATCGACCGACCAGGTCGAGGTCATCACGCCCGACAGCACGTACACCGCGAAGCTCGCCATCAACTGCGCCGGTCTTCACAGCGATCACGTGGCGCGCCTGAGCGGGAGCGATCCCGGTGTGCGCATCGTTCCGTTTCGCGGCGAATACTTCGCCTTGCGGCCGGAATCCGCGGACCTCTGCCGCACGCTGATCTATCCGGTCCCCGACCCCGCGCTGCCGTTCCTCGGCGTCCACTTCACCCGTGGTGTCGACGATCACGTTCACTGCGGTCCGAATGCCGTTCTCGCTCTGGCCCGCGAGGGATATCGTCGCACGGACGTGAACCTTTGGGACCTCGGTGAGACCCTGGCATTCGAGGGCTTTCGGCGCTTCCTCCGGAAGTACTGGCGGACAGGCATCGACGAGATGCGCCGATCGATCTCGAAGGGAGCGTTCGTCCGCGCCGCGCAACGGCTGATTCCGGAACTCCGCGAGCGCGATCTGGTCGCGGCGCCGGCCGGCGTCCGGGCCCAGGCCATCGCCGCCGACGGATCGATGATCGACGACTTTCTCGTCACCCGGTCCGGACGGACACTCAACGTTCTGAACGCACCGTCACCGGCTGCGACAGCGTCTTTGGCCATCGCGGACCTGATTCTGGAGAAGGCGCTAAAATGAGCGCCCCGATGCCCGACCAGGAGCCGCAGGCGCACTCTGAGCTCGCGTCGTTCGGTGAGGAGCTCCGGCGGGAGCGCGAAATCCGGGGCATCTCGCTGAAGGAAATCGCCGACGCCACGAAGATCAGCAAGCGATTTCTCGAAGCGATCGAGCGCAACGACCACCGTACGCTCCCCGCTCCTGTCTTCACGCGCGGTTTCGTCCGCGAATACGCCCGCTACCTCGGCCTGAACGCCGAGGAGATGGTCAACCGGTACAACTTCGCCGCAGCGGGGGACGACCGGATCGAGAAGAGCGCGCATCTCGAGCGGCTCGTGCAACCGCCCGTCATCGAGTCGAAGAAGAAGGGCATCCCGCCGCCCTACGCACGCATCGACCGCAATGTCTACGTGCTGGTCCTCATCGTCGTGGCTCTCCTCGCCGTCGCGTGGTGGGCCGTCCAGCACCGCCGGGGCGATCTCGATCTGCTGCGCGACAGCACGCCTCCGCCTGCGGCCGTGCCTCGCCTGGCCAAGACGGTCACTCAGCCGGCGCCTGTTCCGCCGCCGCCCGCCGAACCGGAGCCGATGAAACTCACGCTCGAGCTCACCGACGACTCCTGGATCGACCTGGAGGTCGACGGGCAGACCGTCATGAAGGACGAGTACCGGCGGGGGACGCGCGAAACGTTTGAGGCCAAGGACGCATTTCGCTTTAAGCGGATCGGCAATGCCGCGGGCGTGATTCTGATGCTCAACGACAAACAGATCCCGCCGCTCGGACGCGACGGGCAGGTGGTCAGGAACCGCATCTTCGACCGCGCCTACCTCGACAAACTGAACGTCACAACGGGAACGCAACCATGAGCAGCACCACCGAACTGAACGCCGCCGCGGTCATCGCCAACATCCGGTCTTCGGCGTATGCACGGGAAGTCCTGATGAACATCGCCCGCGGGTTCCTCCCTCTGCCGCAGGACGACCTGATCGCCGTCATGGCGTACATGGCGCAGATGGACGACGCGGAGCTGTCCGAGGTCGCCGCCGCATCGCTGGGAGAGATCCCGTCGCGAGCGCTGCTCAGCTTCGCCACGAACGAGAGCGCGCCGGCGGAGCACCTCAACCTGCTCGTGGGTGCGACGCGCGACAGCGGTGTGCTGGAGGCGCTGATCCGGAACCGCGCCGTCCTCGATGAGACGATCGTCAATCTGGCCCGCCGGGCCGATCCGGCGGTGCAGGAAGTCATCGTCATCAACCAGGCCCGCATTCTCCGCGCGCCGCAGATCCTCGACGCGCTGCTCGAGAATCCTCGGCTCTCCACGGATGCGAAACGCCGCGTGTTGGAGACGCGCGAGGAGTTCTTCGAAAAGAAAGCGCGACTGGAGCAGCTCAAGCAGATCCTCGGCGACGAGGAGACGATCGCCGAGGACGCTCCCGATGACGAGATTGCCGATCTGCTGGAGCAGGCCGTCCACGACAAGACGCCCTCCGCTCACACGGCCGGCGAGCTGAGCTTCCACGAGCTGGAGGATCAGAAGAAGCAGTCCGTCTGGTCCCTCGTGCTCAAGATGACCGTGGCCGAGAAGGTTCAGCTGGCGTTCAAAGGCGACAAAACCATTCGAGGCATCCTCATCCGCGACCGTAACCGCCTGGTGTCGTCGGCGACGATCAGGAACCCGCGCATGACCGATAACGAGGTCGAGGTCATCGCCGGCCTGCGCAACGTCGAAGAGGAGGTCCTGCGCATCATCGGCCAGCGGCGCGACTGGGTCTCCAAATATCCCATCGCGGTGGCGCTGGTGAAGAATCCCAAGGCGCCCGTGGGGGTTGTCCTGCCGTTGATCAATCGTTTAACCTTACGTGATTTGAAGCAATTGAAGGACGATCGAGGCATCAGCGAAGCGGTCCGTGTGAATGCCCGTAAGATGTATCAGGCCAAGCAGAAATCCTGATCCCGAATGAAGGTCAACTACTACGAGATTCTCGGCGTCGAGCGCTCTGCGTCCGAGCAGGAGATCCGCGACAAGTTTCGCCGGCTGGCGCGGGAGAACCATCCCGACCGCTACCGTGGAAACGACAAGTCGGAGGCTGAGCGGAAGTTTCAGACTCTGACCGAGGCGGTGAACGTGCTGACGAACAGCGTGAAACGCAAGCAACACGATGCAGAACTCGCCACCGGCACGAGCAAGACCACGAGCGATCTCGGGCAGGTGGCCAAGGTCTACATGTCGAAGGGCGCCAAGGCCTTCAAGGACGGCGACATCCGCGCCGCCTACGAGAACTTCGACATGGCCGTCAAACACAACCCGCAGGACGCCAAGGCACATCACTACCTCGCGCTGGCCGCGTCGCGGATTCCGTCGATGATGCGTCAGGCCGTGCAGGCCATCGAGGCGGCCGTGCAGCGCGAGCCGATGAATCCCCAGTTCCTCAAGGATGCCGGGTTGCTCTGCAAGAAGGCCGGCCTCAACGCCAAGGCGGAGCGATATCTGGACGAAGCACTGAAATGGGACCGAGACAACCTCGAGATCCAGACTGCGCTGGCCGAGCTGCGCCAGGGAAAGGGCGAGACGAAGGACTCCGCGAAGGGATTTGGTCTCTTCCGGAAGAGCTGATTCGTGGAAGTGGAAGCGCAAGGACTCACGCACGTCGGCCGCCAGCGGCAGCATAACGAGGACGCATTCCTTGTCGAGACGAATGCGAAACTGTTCCTCGTGGCCGACGGTATGGGCGGCCACGCCGCCGGCGAGATCGCCTCGCGGATCGCCGTCGATTCCATCTCCGAGTTCATCCTGCACACCAAGGAAGACGACGGGACGTGGCCGCACGCGTACGACGAGCATTACAAGCGCTCGACCAATCGCCTGATGGCCGCCGTGCGCATGGCCAACACCCGCGTGCTCGAGGCGATGCGCAAGGACGCCCGGCTGCGCGGCATGGGCACGACAGTCGTGGCCTGTCTCGCCGACAACGACGTCATGTCCTTCGCGCATGTCGGCGACTCGCGCGCCTATCTGATCCGGAACAACAATCTCAACCGGATTACGAACGATCACTCCTGGGTCTTCGAGCAGGTGCAGGCGGGGATGCTCACCGAGGCGGAAGCGGAGAAGCATCCGCTGCGCAATGTCATCACCCGCGCCCTGGGCGGTGCGCTGCAGGTCAATCCGGACGCGTCGGAAGTGGAGACGAAACCCGGCGACGTCTTCCTGCTCTGTTCCGACGGCCTGACTGGCATGGTTCCCGAGGAAGAGATCCTGCGCATCGTGACCCAGACTGACAAGCTCGAGGACGCCTGTCAGAGGCTGATCGATACCGCGAACGAGCGCGGCGGTCTCGACAACATCACGGCCATTCTCGTGAAGACCCTGTAGGAGCCCCATGTCATGCTGAGCGAAGCGAAGCATCTCCGCCGGCGAGATCCTTCGCTTCGCTCAGGATGACGCACATCATGCACATCCGAATCGACTACTGCGGCGTCTGAAACTACCTCCCCCGGGCCTCCAGTCTGGCGGCCGAGATCAAGAAAGAACTGGGCATCGACAGCGAGCTCGTTCGCGGCAGCGGCGGCATTTTCGTCGTCAGCGCCGATCAGAAGCAGATCTTTTCGAAGAAGGAAACAGGCCGTTTTCCTTTGGAGAAGGAGATCGTGGAGCAGCTGCGGGCCCTAAAGCGATAAGCTTTCAGCCGCAATGGCTGACGAATCGCTCCTCGAGCGCATCGCCCAACTCATCAACGTTCACGCCGACGCCAAGCAGGTGTACGGCGATCCGGTCGAGCGCGACGGCACGACGATCATTCCGGTGGCGAACGTGCAGTGGGGATTCGGCGGCGGTTCGATGGGGCAGGGCTTGCACGAGCGGGGCGGCGGGGGCGGCGGAGTCCGCGCCACGCCGGCCGGTTTCATCCAGATTCGCAACGGAGAGGCTGAGTTCCGCCATTATCGCGATGCGTCCGATCTCGCTCTTCTTGCGGGCGCTGCGCTCGCCGGTGCCGCAATCGGATTGCTCTTTGGAAAGTCGCGCCGCGGTTAGAATCGTCGGCATACCGTGCACCCGGATATCGACGAACTTCGTCCAAAGTTGAAGGAAATCCTTTACGACTGCGCGGTGGAGATGAAAGCCACCAAGGCAGCGCTGTTCCTTCTCGACGTTGGCACGCGCAAGTACGACCTCGTGGCCGAGTTCGGCTTCCGGGCGAACATCTCCCAATCCGCGGGCTCGAATCATCCCATGGTCGACCGCTGCAGCCGCGGGCGGTCGCCGTTCTACGTGAACAGCCCGGGCGCGGATCCGCGCCTCTCGGAGCTGATGTTCGAGGCGTCGACCAGCCGCCTGCTGGGCGTGCCGATGTTCTCGCGCGGCCAGCTCGTCGGATTCATCGACATCCGCGACAAGTCGCAGAAACAGCAGTTCGATCAGCAGGACGTCAACAAGGCGCAGGCCATCGCCGACCGCATCCTCAATCTGTTTGCGAACAGGAACATCTGGAACCAGCGCTTCATCACGCTGTCGGATGTCGATGTCGTTCCCACGCCGCGTCCGGCGGCTGAGGCCACTGTGGCGCCGCCCACCCCGGCCGCGAAGGCCGCTCCTTCCGCTCCGGCGAAGCCATCCGCCAACAAAGCGGTGGACGATGCACGAGCGGTCGCTGCGCGTCTGCTCGCGCCGGCGCCGCCGGAGCCGGTCGGTCCGGCCGAACTGGCAGCCGTTCGCGAGTCCATGCGTTCCATGCTGTTGCTGCCGGGGCTCGTGGCGGTGATGTTCACGGCGGCCGGCACGGGGCAGGAAGTCGCGTCCCGCGGCACGATGTCGCAGGACGCGCTCAGCGCACTGCAGATGAAGCTGCAGACGTGGCTCAGCAAACGGGGAGAGGCGGGCGGCGCGCTGCGCACCACCGCCGATACGCCGCTCGGGCCGATGACCGGTCCGATCGCGCTCGCGGATCTGCAGAAGATCTTCACCGCCCCGATCAACAGCCGGTTTCGCGGCTTGTACCTGACCGTCGCATTCGCGGATCCGCCCGAGCGGATGACGCACGAGTTGCTCTCCGCGCACCTCACGCAGCTCGAGGCGGCGATCGAGGCCACTTCGACGCGCGCGGCGTTGCAGACGTTGCGTCTGCGCATCGCCGAACGGCTCGTCGAACCCGAGAACACGAGCTACCCCGAGCTGAGGAAACACTCGATCGGCGTCACCGCCGCCGTCGAGGCGTTCGTCAAATTCCTCGGGCTGCCGCTGGCCGATGCCGAGACGGCGAGGCTCACGGCGATCGTGCACGACTGCGGCATGCGCGCCCTGGAGTACGACAAGCTGTACCGGAAACGCGATCTCAGCCACGACGAGCTGGCATTGCTGCGTGAGCATCCCGTCGTCGGCGCCGCGATGGTCGAGCCGCTCCTCGGCGCCGACGTCGCGCGCGCCGTGCTCTGTCATCACGAACGCGCCGACGGCGCGGGCTATCCGAACGAGTTGAGCGGCGATGCGATCCCGCTGGCCTCGCGCATCGTGCAGATCTGCGATGCGTACGTCGCCATCACGGATCCGGCCACCTATCACACTCCCGAATCGGCCGAAGAGGCGCTCGCTGCAATCCGGCTGGGTGCCGGCGCGCAGTTCGACAAGGACCTCGCGTCCCGGTTCGAGGAGATGATGCGCGCCCGCACTGCTACACTCGCCGCGCGATAGGAATGGGGTCAGAGCTTCGATTCGCCCCTTTTTCTCCGAGAGGTAGAACGTGCGGCGAATCGAAGCTCTGACCCCCAATTGACGATGAAGATCGATCGCGAGGAAGCGCGACGCATCGCCGAGCTTGCCCATCTCCAGCTCGACGATTCCGCTCTCGACCGCATGGCCGGCGAGATGACGACGATCCTCGGTTACATCGAGATGCTGCCGTCCGTCGAAAGTGCGGGCGACGATTCCGGCACGACACCGCTCCGCGACGATGTGACGCGGCCGTCGGTCGATCGCGAGAAGATTGCCAGGAACGCTCCGGAATGGGAAGGCGGCTTCTTCATCGTGCCGCCGGTGATCGAATGAGCGGCATTCTCGATCTGCCGTTCACCGAGGCGCGCGGCCAGGTTTCGTCGGAGGAGTACGTCGCGGCCTCGCTGCGGGCGATCAAAGAGCGAAACGGAGAGCTGAACGCGTTCCTGCGCGTCAGCGAGGCGCCGAACGGGACGTTCCCGGTCGCGATCAAGGACAACATCGTCACGACCGACATGCCGACGACGTGTGCCTCGCGCATTCTGGGCGGATTCGTGTCGCCGTTCGACGCCACGGTCGTGAATCGGCTGCGAAAGGGCGGCGCGGCGATCGTGGGGAAGACGAATCTCGACGAGTTCGCGATGGGTTCGTCGACCGAGCACTCCGCGTTCGGCCCGACGCGCAATCCGTGGGACACATCGCGCGTTGCCGGAGGATCGTCCGGCGGCTCCGCCGCGGCGGTGGCGGCGCGTCTGGTGCCGGCGGCTTTCGGATCGGACACCGGCGGCTCGGTGCGTCAGCCGGCGGCGCTCTGCGGAATCGTCGGCGTGAAACCGACCTGGGGACGCGTGAGCCGGTCGGGGCTTGTCGCGTTCGCATCGAGTCTCGACCAGATCGGACCGCTCACCAAGACCGTCCGCGAGAGCGCCGAGCTTCTCGGCATGATTGCCGGTCACGATCCGCTCGATTCAACATGCAGCGGTCATCCGGTCGACGACTACACGGCTGATCTCGATCGCGGCGTGCGCGGACTTCGCGTCGGCGTCATTCCCGAAGGCCTCGACAAACTCGCGTCCGAAGTGCGGAAGAACTTCGACGATGCAGTGAACGTGTTTCGCCGCGGCGGTGCAAAGGTGGCCGACGCGCACGTGCCATCGCTCGGCTACTCCATCGCGATTTACTACGTGGTCGCAAATGCGGAGGCGAGCGCGAATCTCGCTCGTTTCGATGGGATCCGGTACGGAAAGCGTGAGGCCGGCGCCACACTCGACGGCGTCTATTTCGCATCGCGCGGAGCAGGCTTCGGCGCCGAGGTGAAGCGGCGGATCATGCTCGGCACGTTCGCGCTTTCGTCCGGCTATTACGACGCGTACTACGGCCGCGCGCAGCGGGTTCGCGCCAGATTGCGCGCGGAGCTCGAGGAGGCATTCCGCGATTTCGACGTGCTCCTCACGCCGACGTCGCCCGAGGCGGCGTTCCGGATCGGAGAGAAGATCGACGATCCCCTGACGATGTACCTCAACGACATTTTCACGACGCCGGCTTCACTCTCCGGCATTCCGGCGATGTCTGTCCCTTCCGGGTTCAATTCGGAAGGTCTGCCGCTGGCCTTGCAGATCATGGCCCCGCATTTCGGGGAGACGGTCATGTTCCGGGCGGGGGCGTTTTTCGAGGGGGAGACGGGGTATTGGAAGCGCCGGCCGCCCGCCCGGGGACGGGAATGTTGAATGTCGAATGTCGAATGGTGAATGTTGAATTTGATTCGCCATTCAACATTTCACATTCCTCGTCCTCTCCCACTCAAAAACGCCGTAAAATGTGCCCGTGCGCAAGTGGTGGGTGTGGGTTCCCGTTTTCCTCCTCTCGATACCCTCGCTCCTCGACGCACGTACTTCCTCGGACTCCGTCGCGTCCATCGCCGTCAACGACGAGATCCGCGCGCTCCTCACGCGCGACTACCAAATCGATGTTCTCGTCGAACCGCATGCCGGTGACGCCTGGACGCGTCTCGCCAAACGCGTGACGGGCGACGCTGCGCGGTGGGAGGACCTCGCGCAGTTCAATCATTCCGACGACAACCTGAAAACGGAGCAGGCCGTCCGCGTTCCTTTCGCGCTGCTGCGCCCGTCACTGCAGCGCGACATTCTCCGCACGCTGTTTCCCAACGATCGTCGCACCGACGCCGGATGGATGCACATCGTCGTCGGCGGACACGGTATCGAAGGCGAGCCGCTCTGGAACATCGCCGAGTGGTTCTCCGGCGACGGCGCCAACTACGCGGCCGTCCGCAAAGCCAATCCCGGTCAGGGACTCTCGACCCGCACAGGTGACGTGATCCTCGTTCCAAACGCGTTGCTCACCGCCGCATTCGGCAGTGGGCCGGAGGGAGAGAATGCACCGAAGACGGCAGCAGAGGTTCGGAGATCGAAGGACGCTCAGGCTCAGCACGCACCAGCGGATGAAGATGCATCGGAGGCGTCTCTACCGGCGCCCGTGGGAGTTCCGTCGCTGACCTATGAGCGCACCAACACAGAACCCTACGCCGTCTACCGGCTGCAGAAAGGGGAGGCGCTGTACTCCTCGGTTGCGATCCGGTTTACCGGCCGCGTCTATGCGAAAGACGTCGGGGACGTCGTCGAGCGCGTCGTGAAGTTCAACAACATCGAGGACGTGGCGAAGATCCCGGTCGGATACGCGGTCCGGATTCCGATGGATCTGCTGCTGCCACAGTACCGGCCGCAGGACGACCCTGCGCGACTGGCCGAGGAGGCATCGCAGCGCGCGAGCGCGAAGCTGGCCAGGCGGACGCGCGCGCGCAATCTCGCCGGCGTGCACGTGATCCTCGACGCCGGACACGGCGGCTCCGACCCGGGTGCGACGCTCGGCGATGTCCGCGAGTCGAAGTACGTCTACGACGTCATGTGCCGCCTGCAGCACATCCTCGAGAAGAAAAGCGCCGCGATGGTTTCCATCACGCGCAACGAAGAAGCGGTGCTGACGACGCCGGAGTATCCGCTCGATGACGCGATCGTCGGCGTGAACCTCCGCTGGTATCTCGCCAACTCGCTGTTTCGGCGCGCCATCAAAGCGGGCGTCGACAAGGAGAAAGTCGTCTTCATCTCGATTCACGCCGACTCGCTCCATCCGTCGATCCGCGGAGCGATGGCTTACATCCCCGGCGAGCGGTTCGTCCGGGGAAGTTACGAAAAGCGCGGCTCGGTCTACCTGGCCCGCGCCGAAGTGCGCGAGCGGCCGGTCGTGCGCCACTCGGAACACGAGTCGCTCGAGGCCGAGGGGCTCTCGCGCGATTTCGGCGAGAGCGTGATCGCAGCGTTCGAAGATGCGCACCTGCCCGTCCACACGTTCAATCCCGTCCGCGACAACGTGGTCCGCGATGGGAGCGAATGGGTTCCCGCCGTCATCCGGTACAACCTGGTCCCGACGCGGCTGCTCCTCGAGGTCTGCAATCTCGGCAATCGCCACGACCGCGAGCTGTTCATGACGCGGAAGTTCCGCCAGCAGGTCGCGGAGGCGATCTACCGGGGCCTCGTCGATTTCTACACGGAGGATGCGGACGCCACGCAGGTGGCGGGGAGGTCGTAGGAATCGGGTCTCAGGTCACGGGGTCTCGAGGCACAAAGACCCCAGGGACCCGAGAGCGCGTACCCACCACCTATAATCCGCAGCCGTGCCTCACACCATCGAAGGCAATCACACCGCGAACGAACTTCGCTTCGCCATCATCGCCAGCCGGTTCAACGACGAGATCGTCAGCGGTTTGCTCGAAGGCGCGTTGGACTGTCTGACGCGGCACGGCGCGGCGGGAGATGCGATCACGGTCTTCCGGGTGCCCGGCGCGTTCGAGATTCCCACGCTGGCGCGCGCGCTCATCGGCCGTGGCGGTTTCGACGCCATCGTGGCCCTTGGCTGTCTTCTGCGTGGGGACACGCCGCATTTCGACTTCATCTCCGCGCAGGTCACGACGGAGCTTTCGCGCGTCGCGGTCGACAGCGGATTTCCGGTCGCCTTCGGAGTGATCACCTGCAACACGCACGAGCAGGCGGTCGAGCGCTCGTCCAAGGGCGCCGGCAACAAAGGATGGGAGGCGGCGCTGGCAGCGATCGAAATGGCGAGTTTGTGGTGTCAGATTCGCACCGGGCAGCGGAGAGACTGATGGGCGCCCGGCGGAAAGCGCGCGAGCTCGCGTTACAGATGCTGTTTCAGCACGACATGTCCGGAAACGCCCCGGACATGATCATCACCACCTTCGAGGATCTGCAGAAGTCGAAGCCGAATACGCGCGAGTTCGCGACGAAGATCTTCCGCGGCACCGTCGACAACCTCCCCAGGATCGACGAGATGATCACCGCCCAGGCGGACAACTGGCGGCTCTCGCGGATGGCGGTCGTCGACCGGAACATCATCCGCATGTGCGTCTACGAGTTCCTCCACGAAACCGACACGCCCAAGCTCGTGATCATCGATGAGGGAATCGAGATCGCCAAGAAGTACGGAACGCAGAAATCCTCGCAGTTCATCAACGGCATCCTGGACGGAATTCTGAAACGGTACAATCTGCAGAGTGCGTAATGCGGGATTCGGGATTCGGGATTCGGGATTCAGGAACTCCTTTTTTCCCGAACCCCCAATCCCGAATCCCGAATCCCGGAGACCCTCATGAGCCTCCTGGGCCGCCTCGAAGATCTCTCCCTCACCGACATCATCCAGATCGTATTTCTCAGCCGCCGGACCGGCGTCCTGGAAATCATCGATAGCGCCGGGCGGCATACCGTTCTCTTCCGGCACGGCCTGATCGTCAACGCCTCGGCGCCCGATCATCCGGATCTCGTCACATTTCTGCAGAAGAAGCGTGGCGGGATCTCGTCCGACACGGCTCGTGTCATCCGGCAGATGGAGGACAGCGGGATTCCCTGCGGCAACGCCGTGGTGGAGATGAATCTGATCGCGGCCGCCGACCTCGCCGAGGCGCTGCGCGAGCGTGTGGTGAGCGTCGTGACACCGCTGCTGAACAGCCGCGAAGGTGAGTTCAACTTCATCCTCAGCGAGTCGATGAGCGCCGTCGACGTCGAGTACGAACCCGACGTCGTTCTGAAGGAAGGCGGCTTCGCGCCGCAGAAGATCGTCGGCATGGCCGACGGCGAGAAGATCAAGCCGCTGCGCGGGCTCGAAGAGTCGTTGAAGGCGGGGAAGGCGCTGCTGCGCGGGTCGTCACCCGAACCTCCGGCGCCCGCGGCATTGAATGTCGTGCCGTTCCCGATTGCGGATGGAGCACCGGCTTCAGCAGCCGGGGCTCCATCGGGAAGCGGGGCTCCATCGGGAGGCGGGGCTCCATCGGCTCCTCCTCCAGTTTCCAAGCCCGCCGGTCAGTTCAAGGTTGCCGGCGGTCTCTTCGAAGTCGAGACGCCGGAGGCGACCTATCGAAACGTGGTCATCTTCGAGCGGGATCCGCTCGTTCGCGTTGCTGCGAAACGCGCATTCGCCAAGCACAGTGTGAAAGCGTCTCAATTCGGCGCGCTCGAGGATGTCCGGACGGCGATGACGGACCTCTTCCGCTCGAACAGTTTCTTCGTCACCTTCCTCGAGCTGACCGATGACGACGCGCCGATTCGGCTGCTGCAGCAATTGAAGCGGCGGAATCCGCGTCTGCCGGTCGTCCTGGTGGACCGGACCGCCGATCTGCGCCGCCGCCACGATCTGCTGCTCGCCGGCGCGGACCTCTATCTGACCCGCCCCGCCGCGGAACGGATGCAGCCCGGGATGGCCGAAGAGGAGCTGGCGCTGTTCGCGGACGAGCTGGTGCTGTTCGCAGAGCGAGCGTTTGCGCAGTGGGAGCAGATCACCGGCAGTTTCGGCAGCGAGGCGGGGAAGCGCTTTTACGAGATGGCGGAGCGGGAGGGGGTCGACCGGAGCTTCGGCGTGCTCAAGCAGCTCATCAACGAGCTCAGCGATCCGAACGATCTGGCGCAGGTCGCAGCCACGATTCTCCGTCTGTCGGGTGAGTACCTCGATCGCGGAGCGCTCTTCGCCGTGTCGGACAGCGCGTTCGTCGGCCTGGGCGGATTCGGCGTGACCGGCGGAGGGGGGCCGATGGATCAGCGAGTCCGCAGCCTGAAACTTCCCAGCGCCGAACCCTCCGTGCTGGCCGGCGTCGCCGCGAGCCGCCAGCCGCATCGCGGCAAGATGCGCCGCACTCCCGCCAACGTTCAGCTCATCGAGCAGATGGGCAATTTGATGCCCACGGAGGTGGTGGCGTTGCCGATCATGCACGGCGAGCGGCCGATTGGTATCCTGTACGGAGACAACGCGGAACACCACGCTCCCATCGACAGCATGACCGGTCTGGAGATCTTTCTCTCGCAAGCCGGGTACGCCTTCGGGAACGCGGTGGCCGCATGGCAAAAAGCCGGGCGGGCAGGGCTATGAAGATCCTCGTCGTCGAAGATTCCTCTTCGATGCGCGCGTACCTGACGACGATCATCGAGGGGGGGACCGAATCGTATGAGCTCGACATCGTCGAGGCGTCGAGCGGCTTCGAGGCGTTGAAGGCCCTTCCGCATCACAAGTTCGACGCCATCCTCACCGACATCAACATGCCCGACATCAACGGGCTCGAACTGGTCAGCTTCCTGAAGAATCATCCCGTCTATCGAGCCATCCCGATCATGGTCATCTCCACGGAGAGCACCGAGGAAGACCGCAAGCGCGCTTCCGCGCTGGGCGCCGAGGAGTACCTGGTGAAGCCGTTTCAGTCGGGTGAGCTCGTCACGAAACTGCGCAGGCTTCTCCGGGTCGCATGACAAAAGAAGACGAACGCGCGCGCCAGGAGTTCACCGGAGAGGCCGAGGAGCTCCTCGACACGCTGTCGCGCGATCTCGTCGACTTCGAGGCCCAGGGGCAGAACGTCAGGCCGGAGCTGGTCAACAAGATCTTCCGCAACGTGCACTCGCTCAAAGGTCTGGCCGGGATGCTCGGGTTCGCCGAGATCTCCGAGCTGTCCCACAACCTCGAGGACATGCTCGACAAGCTGCGGATGGGCAAGATCCCCATCAGCCGGGACCTGATCGATCTGCTCTACGACGCCGTCGACAGTCTCAACCGCCTGGTGATCGCCATCAACGATGCATCGGTGGCCGGTCTGGTCGATCTGCCGAAACTGACGACGCGCATTCATCAGATGGTGGCGCAGCAGCCGGAGCAGAAGCAGGACGACCCGCTCTCCGAGCTGACGCTCGACGAGCACACCAAGCGCTCGCTCACCGAATACGAAGAGCACCGCCTGATCGAGAACGTGCGGAGCGGCAAACATGTGCTCATCGCCGAGGTGACGTTCGATTTTGCCGATTTCGACGAGAAGCTCCGCGCGCTGACGGCGACGCTCAGCGAATCGGGTGAGGTGATCTCGACGCTGCCGGCGCTGGACAGCGCGGGAGGGGCGGGGATCTCCTTCCGGCTGCTCTACGGATCGACGCTGGATGTCGCGGCGGTGGCCGCGCTGGCGCCGCAGGCCAAGGTCAGTTCGATCCGCAAGATGGAGCCCCGGATTCAGCCGGGTCCGGTCACACCGGCTGAAGCCGGTGCTCCTTCCGCTCCACAAGAAGAGGAAGAGCTTTCCCTCCGCTCCCTTTCCCGCACGGTTCGTGTCGACATCTCCCGTCTCGATCAGGTCATGAACATTGTCGGGGAGCTGATCATCGACAAGACGCAGCTCGAGAACGCCGCGCGCTCCGTGGCGTCGAACCGCGCTCTGTCGCAGGAGCTGGGAAAGATCACTCGCGATCTCGACCGGCGGCTCAGCGATCTGCAGCGATCGGTGATCGAGATCCGGATGGTTCCCGTCGGGCAGATCTACGCGAAGCTCTCGCGCATCGTGCGAAAGGTCGCGCGCGAGCTGCACAAGGAGATCGAGCTCGTGCTTCGGGGCGAGGACACGGAGCTCGACAAGATGATGATCGAGGAGCTCACCGATCCTCTGATGCACATCATCCGCAACGCCATCGATCACGGAATCGAAACATCCCAGGAGCGGGAAACGCGTGGGAAACGGCTGGTGGGGCGGGTGACCCTGAACGCGTACCAGCAGGGGAACTCCGTTGTCATCGACGTCAAGGACGACGGCAGAGGCATCGATCCGGAGACGATCCGCAAGGCGGCCGTCAAGCGCGGCCTGGTCGGCGCCACCGAACAGATCGATGATGTCCGCGTGCACGAGTTGATGTTCAGCCCCGGTTTTTCGACCGCCGCGGCGGTGAGCGAGATCTCCGGGCGCGGCGTCGGTCTCGATGTCGTCAAGCGGAACATCCAGGAGCTCAAGGGAAGCATCGACGTGATTTCCGAGCTGGGGGAAGGCACGACGTTCCGGATCATGCTTCCGATCACGCTGGCGATCATTCAGGCGCTGATCGTTCGCGCCGGCGGCGAGAACTTCGCCATTCCCCTGACGTCGGTGGAGGAATCGCTGCGCATCTACACGCGCGAGATCCACACCGTCGAGCGGCGCGAGGTCTTCACGCTGCGCGACGTGACCGTGCCGCTGCTCCGCCTCTCGGATGCATTCAATCTTCCGCAGCGCGAAAACGAGGGACCGGACACGAAGTGGTTCGTCGTGATCACTCGCTCGGGTGAGAAATCGATCGGCGTGCTCGTCGACGCGCTCGTGCGCCAGCAGGAGATCGTCATCAAGTCCATCGGCGAGCGCCTGAAGAGCGTTCCCGGCGTGGCCGGCGCCACCGAGATCGGCGAGAGCGAGATCGTGCTGGTCATCGACGTCGGATCGCTGATCGAGAAGTTCGGCGGACGGGCCAGGCAGGCGAGGGCGGCCGCCCATGTTTGAAGAGTATTTCGGCTTCGCCACGAAACCGTTCGGCAAGACCCCCGATCCGGCGTTCCTGTACGAGAGCGTGCAGCACAAGGAAGCGCTGGCGCGCCTCGAATACGCGGTCGAGGAAAAGGAGCTGGCGCTGCTGACGGGCGACGTCGGCTCCGGCAAGACGACGCTGTCCCGCGCGCTGATCGACCGTCTCGGGGAAACGCGTCCGGTGGTGCTTCTGATCAACCCGCGCGTCACACCGACCCAGCTTCTCCGCTCCATCGCCGCCGGCCTCGGTTTTCCGCCGTCGCGCATGCGCAACGAGCTGCTCGAGCAGATCCATTCGAAGCTCTTCGAGCTGTACGAAGAGAAGCGCGAGCCGGTGGTCATCATCGACGAAGCGCAGCTGATTCCCGCCAAGGCGACGTTCGACGAGATCCGCCTGCTGACGAACTTCCAGCTCGACGATCAGAACCTTCTCTCGGTCATCCTGATCGGCCAGCCCGAGCTCCACGCGCGCCTCCACCGATCGCATTACGCGGCGCTGCGGCAGCGCATCGGGATGCGCTACGCCCTGAAGCCGCTGACGCTCGAAGAGACCATCGAGTACATCGAGCATCGCATCCGGGTCGCCGGGGGAGCGCGCAATCCGTTCAGCGGCGAGGCCATGCAGGAGATGCATGTCTTGAGCGGCGGAATCCCGCGCGTGATCAACACCCTGGCGACGACGGCGCTACTCGATGCTTTCGGCGAAGACGCTGAGACGATCGACGTCGCCCGCGTCGATTCCGCCGCCCGGGAGCACCAGATGGAGTCCGCCCATGGTTGATCTGGTGAAGATCCGGAAGAAGGCGAAAGAGAAGGCAGAAGGCAGAAGGCAGAAGGCCGAAGTGCCGGCGCCCGGTGGAGCGCCGCGCCTCTCGCCCGTCGAGGTCCCGGCGGCCGAGACAGCCGCCGCTCCACGGACGATCGCTCCACCGGCGACATCGAAATTGCAGCGCTTTCTCGAAACAGCGGGGCAGCGCAAGAGCGTCGAAGCCGCGAAGGTCATCGCCACCGTCGATCAGCTCGAAGTCCTCACGTTTTTTATCGCCGGCGAGCTCTACGCGATCGACATCGAGAACGTGGTGGAGATCATCACGCCCCGTCCGATCACGCGCATCCCGAACGCGGAGCCGGCGGTCGTGGGCATCTTGTCGCTGCGCGGCACCGTCGTCACGCTGCTCGACGTTCGCCGCCGCCTCGGTCACCCCGGCGAGCCGCCGTCGAACGACGAGGTCCGCGTCGTCGTCGTGCAACACAATGGTGAGCACCTTGGCTTCGCCGTCGATCGTGTCCTTCGGGTGGTCAGAGCCGACGCCGCGTCCCTCGAGCCTCATCCCGTCGTGCACGCCAGCGAGCAGGATGAATCCGTTCGAGGAGTCTTCCGGCTCGGCGATGCGTTGACGATCCTGCTCGACTTCGACAAGCTCCTGTCCCGGAACTGAAACGATGGAACTCACGTGCAGACAGTGCGGTGCGAAATTCCGCGCGACGGTCGAAACGCCGTTGACCGCACCGGTGCGCGTGGCCTGCCCCTCGTGCAGCAATCAGATGATCCTGAGACCGCGATCAGGGTCATTCGGCGGAACGACGGCCATCCCCGACCGCCCCACGGCGCCGGGAACGGACGCCTCTCCACGGCGGACGGCGGCCATCGCCGATGAGCCGCGGCCGTTTCGGGACTTCCTTGGCGCGCACTTGCGCGAGCTCGGATTCGCCGTGTCGTTCTTCGAAGCCGGCGACGCCACGCTCGACTTCGTGCGCCGCACGCGCACGGACCTGGCCATCGTCAACGTCTATCTGAAGGGGAAGCTCGGCGTGGAGGTCACCGAAGAGATCAAGGGCGACCCGTCGTTGGGGCATACGCGCGTGATTCTCATCGGCGCGCTGTTCCGGGCCAACCGCTTCCGCGCCAACCCGACGAACCTCTACGGCGCGGACGAGTACATCGAAGAGCAGATTCCCGAAAAGGAGTTCCGGCAGATCATCCGCACCCTCTTCCCGGAGGTGGGCGAGCAACAGGCGCCGGCCGAGCCGCGCGAATACGACGAGGCCCGGCGGCTGGCGCGTCTGATCCTCTCGGACATCATCATCTATCACGTGGGGAAGGTGGAGCAGGCGATCCGCGACAACAGTTTCTTCGACGTCCTGCGCGAAGAGATCGAAGAGGGACGGCAGTACTACGAGTCTCGCGTGTCGATGCGCGTGCGCCGCGACACGGAGATCTTCACCGAGACGCTGCAGCAGTTCGTGCAGATGAAGCGTGAGGAGCTGGAGAGGTTGAAGACGGGGACATGACCATCGACCCGCAAATGCTCGAGCAGGCCCACTCCGCCGATCCCGACGCCCGGCAGAAGGCAGCTCATGCCGTCGCCTCGGCGGAGACGCGGAACCTCCCCCTGATGTTCGAGCTCCTCGGCGATCGCGACTGGCGCGTGCGCAAGACCATCGTCGAAGGGCTGGTCCGCGATTCCGGCCGTGACGTGATCCACGGTTTGATCGACGCGCTCACCGACGCGGAGAACGCCGGGAAGCGCAATTCGGCGACCGAGGCGCTGCTGAGGATCGGGACGCCGGGAATTCCGGCGATCGTGGAGCGCCTGGCAAGGGAGGAGGACGTCGACGTCCGTCTGTCGCTGGTCAATTTGCTGGGAGATCTCCGCAGCGAGGAAGGCTTCAACGTCCTCACCGATCTCCTCGGGCGCGAAGCGGGCGTCAATCTCGTTTCGTCGATCGTGTCGTCGCTCGGCAAGTATCGCGATGCCGCGGCGCTGCCTCCGCTGATCCGCATGCTCCAGGAGCGCGATGACGTCTGGCTGCGATTTCACATCATCGAAGCACTCGGCGAGATCGGCGATCGCGCCGCGCTGCCGGCGATCCTGCCGCTGTACGCCGACAAGTCCCTTCGCAAGCCGGTCCTGGAGTCCGTCGGGAGGATCGCCGATGTCGGAACGGTGGCCTTTCTCCTGAAGGTCATCGCCGACGAGGAGAAGCTCAACCTGACGGCGTTGCGCTCGCTCGTGCAGATCGCGGAGGCGTCGAAGCCGCGCGTCGTCGAGCAGGTCGAGCGTCCGTACATCCAGCGGAAATTCCGCGAGTCGTTTCCTCGCCAGAAGATCGAGCCGCTCCTCGATCACCTGCGCAGCACCCCGAGGCGCGAGGTGAAGGCGTTCATCCTCAAGTTTCTGGGGTGGTCGTCGGACGAGCGCGCGCTTCCCGTCCTGCTCAGCTATCTCGAGGAGCCGGACAGCGCCGAGGTGGCGGCGCAGGCGCTGATCGATTTCGGCCCTTCGGCGATGCCGTCGATCCTGGCTACGCTGCGCAACGCCGAAGAAGACGAGATCGTGGCGCTGCTGCTGCGCGTCATGAACGCGCTCGGTGCGCGGGAGTCGATCCCGCACATCATGCCGTTCCTCGATCACGACAACCCGATGATCCGCCGGCTGACGATCGAGACCCTCGGCCAGATTCCGAACGCGACGGCGATCGACTACCTGCTGGCGAAGCTCGATGACCCCGACGTGGCGTCGCAGCAGGCGGCGATGAATTCGATCATCGCGCTGGTCCAGGCATTGCCCGAGATCAAGGACGAGGTCCTGTCGAAGATCCGGAAGCTGCTGCAGTCGCCTTCGATTCCGATGAAGCTCAACTCGCTCTCCATCTTCGTGAGCATCCAGGGCGAAGGCTTCCACGACGAGCTTCTGCTGGCGTCGAAGGACAGCGATCCCGTGATCCGCCAGAAAGCCGTGTCGCTGATGGGCAGGTTCGGCGGGGAGCGATTCGCCGAGCAGATCGTGCTCTCGCTCGCCGATGAATCGACCGCCGTGCGTCTGGCGGCGATCAATGCCGTCGTGCACATGCGTCCGGAGACGGGGCTCGAGCCGCTGATCAGCGCTCTTCAGGATCAGGACATCTGGATCCGCACGGCGGCGGCGCAGGCCCTCGGCGAATACCGCCATCCCTCCGCGCTCGAGCCGCTGATGAAACATCTGCAGAGCGACATGGCGCCCGTGCGCATCGCCGTGATCGAGGCCCTCGGAAAATCGGAAAACCCCGCGGTCAAGCAGGTTCTCTTCGACTGCTACGGCGAAGAGGACATGGAGATCCGCCGCGCGGCGATGCTGGCCCTTGCGCGCGTGCCGGGGATGGATGTGTTCGAGGGGCTGGTCGGTGCGCTGTTCGATTCCGACTGGCGGATCCGCGCCGCCGCCGTGACGTCGCTCGGCTTGCGCGGCGGCGACGACGCGCTTTCGTATCTGCATCGCGCGCTCGAGGATCCCGATCCGTACGTGCAGCAGTCGGCCGTGCTGGCGCTCGATCGCATCCCCGATCGGTCGTCGTTCCCCTATCTGTTCAAAGCGCTGGAGAACTCTGCTGTTCTCGACGAAGTCTCGGACGTCTTCGTCAGGCACAAGAACCTTTACCGCGATCTGCTCGAAGAGGCGTGGCGCACCGCAGACAGCCGGCGTGAACTGGTCATCGCTGCGATCCTGCAGTCGATGAAACAACCGTGACCTCGTTCAATCTCTCACTGAACCATCATCTCGACCTGCCCGACGACATCTTCCGGCAGCTTCGCGAGCAGATCTACAAGCGCACGGGCCTGTTCTTCGCCGACACGTCGAAATACCTGCTGCAGAAGCGGCTCTCGCCGCGCGCGCGGGAGCTGAACTTCGACTCGTTCCAGAAGTACTTCTATTTTCTCTCGTACGATCCGCGGGCGGAGGCGGAGTACGACCAGATCTTCGATCTGGTGACGACCAACGAGACGTACTTCTTCCGCGAGCCCGCGCAGCTGACGGCGTTTGTCGAAGAAATTGTGCCTGATATCCTGTCACGAAAACCGATCAGGAAAATTCGTATCTGGTCGGCCGGCTGTTCCTCCGGTGAAGAGCCGTACTCGATCGCCATCCTGCTCGCCGAGGCGGGGATGTATCGCCAGGCCACGTTCGAGATCTTCGCCAGCGATCTCAATCAGCAGGTTCTGTCGAAGGCGCGCCGCGGCCTCTATCGCGAGAATGCCTTCCGCTCGACGGCGCCGGAAGTCCGTGAGAAGTACTTCACGCACGAGGCGGACGGCTCCTGGCGCATCTCCGATGAGATCCGCAACCGCGTTTCCTTCGGCCGCCTCAACATCTACGACGAAGCGCGCGTCTCGCTCCTCGGATACCTCGACATCGTGTTCTGCCGGAACGTCATCATCTATTTCGACGACGCATCGAAGAAAGTCGTCATCAACAACTTCTACCAGCGCCTCCTCGACGGCGGCTACCTGCTCCTCGGGCACTCGGAGTCGCTGATCTCGCTCTCCACGCAGTTCAAGTTGAAACACTTAAGACACGACATGGTCTACCAGAAATAGGCCCTGGGCGTTGGGCCTTAGGCCTAAGGCTTCATGATCCGAGCTCTCGTCATCGACGACTCCGCGTACAACCGCGTGACCATCACGCGCATGCTCGAGTCGCATCCCGACATCAAAGTCATCGGGACGGCTGTCGACGGCGAGGACGGAATCAAGCAACTCCTGCGGCTGAAGCCGGACGTCATCACCCTCGATCTGGAGATGCCGGTGATGGACGGCTTCGCGTTCCTGCGCTGGCTGATGGTGAATCAGCCGACGCCCGTGATCGCTGTCTCCTCGCAGTCGAGCGACCGCAGCGTGTTCAAAGCCCTCGAGCTCGGCGCGCTCGACTTCATCGCCAAGCCGGGCGGACGAGTCTCGGTGCGCCTCTCCGAAATCGAGAAGGACCTCGCCGCCAAGGTCCTGCAGGTCGTCGACGTCCGGCTCGACAATCTCACGCGGCGCGTCCGCGAGGAGGAGACCAAGCACGCCGAAGAGGTCTCCGACTTCGAGAACTATGCAGGACGATTCGAATTGATCGTGATCGGCTCCTCGACCGGCGGTCCGCCGGCGTTGCAGCAGGTCTTCGAATCCCTCCCGCGCCTGCCGGTCGCGTGCGTTGTCGCCCAGCACATGCCGCCGACCTTCACGCGCCTGTTCGCCGAGCGCTTGAATCGCCTGAGCGCGTTTGAGGTGAAAGAGGCGGAAGACGGCGACGCCGTCAAGGTGGGATGTGTCTACGTGGCACCGGGCGGATCGCGGACCGAGGTCCGCCGCGGCTCCGAGGGGCTGATCCTTCGCGTGATGCCTCCGAAGCCGGAGGATCTCTATGCCCCTTCCGTCGACAGACTGTTCGAGAGCGCCAGCGACGCCTGCGGGGAGCGATTGATCGCGGTGGTTCTGACCGGGATGGGCGATGACGGCGCGCGCGCCTTGCCGGCGCTCCACTCTCGCGGCGCGCGGACCATCGCCGAGTCGGCGGAGACGGCGATCATCTCCGGCATGCCGTCCTCGGCAGTTCGGACCGGAGCCGTCGACGAAGTTCTCCCGCTCGGTGAGATCGCCTCGGCGATTCATCGTCTATGTCTAACGGGTTCATAGAGTAGCGTTACGTTTCGTGTAAGATTCGACTCCTAGGTCCGGAATGAGCGACGAAGCCAAAGCCGAGAAATTTCTAGAATTATTCAATAAAGGAAGGGAGTTCACGGAGGAACTCCTGCGCGAAAACCAGCGTCTCCGTTATCGGGTGGCAGAGCTGGAAACCGAACAGTCCGGACTCACGGACGAGGAGCTGCAGCGGCTTCGCGATCAAATCAAGCTGCTGGCCGAAGAGAACAAAAGGATTCAGAAGCGGTTCGCCGAGGTGGAGGAGGAGAACCGCGACTTCGCCAGCCGCTACATGGAGATCGAGGAGCAGAACAACAACCTCGCCAATCTCTACGTGGCCAGCTACCAGCTGCACTCCACGCTCGATTTCCGCGAAGTCATCCAGATCGTCCAGGAAATCGTCATCAATCTCATCGGGGCCGAAGCGTTCGCCATTCTCCTGCTGGACGAGAAGACGAACGAGTTGCGCACGATCGCTCACGAAGGCGATGACGTCATGCCCGGACTGGCGAAGATCTCCCTCAAACTCGGCGAGGGCGTGCTGGGCCAGGTCGCACAGACCGGCGAGAGTTACTACGTGAACCGCGATGCCGAGGGTTCTTCCGTCACGCTGCAGAACCCGCTCGCCGCGGTACCGCTCAAAATCAAGGAGCACGTCATCGGCCTGATCGTCATCTACAAGCTCCTGCAGCAAAAGGAGGCGTTCACGGCCGTCGACTACGAGCTCTTTTCTCTGCTGGCCGCGCACGCAGCCACGGCCATTTTCTCCTCGAAGCTCTACTCGCAGTCGGAACGGAAGCTCAACACGATCCAGAGCTTCCTCGACCTGCTCACAACGAATTGATGGATAACGCGAACTTTCTCGTCGTCGAAGACTCGCCCACCATGCGGCAGTTGATCTCGTTCTCGCTGAAGCGTTTCCGGAACGCGAGGATCATCGAGGCGGTCGACGGCGTCGACGCTCTCAAGAAGCTGTCCGGCCCGGATAAGATCGATCTGATCCTCACCGACATCAACATGCCGGTGATGGACGGCCTCAAGCTCGTGTCGCTCGTCCGCCAGAACACGCAGCTGAAAAACATCCCGATCATCATCATCACGACGGAAGGGGCCGAAGAGGACCGCGAACGCGGCCTGGCCCTCGGAGCAAACGCCTATATCTCGAAACCGATTCAATCGTCGCACCTGATCAAGACGATCTCGGAGCTGCTCACGGTCTGAAAACGCGCGCTGCACTCGTCGCCGCCTGCGCCATCCTCTTTTTCTCGGCCCGCGTCGTTCTGCTTTACGCGCGCGACCCCTTCTTCGACGAGCTGTTCACGATCTGGATGGCCCGCCAGCCGTTCTCGCAGATCATCCCCAACCTGTTTCATGACTCCGGGCCGCCGCTGCATTACTTCCTGGCCCGCTTCGATTCCGTCGTGGCCTTGCGGTGGATGTCGCTCGTCTTCGCCGCCATCCAGTTCGTGCTCGTCATGCGAAAGTCGCTTCTCGGCGCCGCGCTGCTTGCGGTCTATCCGCCCGCGGTGCTGTTCGCCGCCGATGCGCGCGCGTACGCGCTCTGCGCGCTGCTGGTGACCGCGGGAGTCATCGCGCTCGACGCCGAAAGGCCGCTGTTGGCGGCCGCCCTGCTGGTGCTCGCCGCGTATTCGCATTCCTACGGGGTGTTGTTGTTTCCGGTGCTGCTGCTCGACCGCAAGGGCTTCCGCGCGCTTTTTGCGGCGATCGTTCTTTTTCTTCCGGGGTTCTTTCTCGCTTTTCATCAGCCGGCGCAGGCGCTGAGGTGGAATCGGGAGAGTCTCCTTGCGCCGCTCGCAAACCTCTCGTTTGCCGGGATGTACCCGTACGCACTCTTCGCCGCGGCACCCCTGGCGCTCGTTGTGATCGCCCTGGCCTTGCTCGTGATCGCGCTGTGGCGGCCGGTGTGGAGGCCGGTCTCTCGACCGGCCATCGCGGTTCTGCTCCCACTGGGCCTGGTGACCGCGTTCCACCTCGCTGGCCGTCCCGTCTACTTTCCGATGCGATTCGAAGCAGTGATCGCGGGACCGCTCGCGCTCTGGCTGGGACGTTCGCTGTGCCAGTGGCCGCGCCATGCGCGCCAGTTGATCGCGGCCGGGCTTCTCCTGATGGGCTCGCTGACCATCAGCCTCGCCATTGCCGATCATCTCGGACGGCCGCTCGATGCTTACCGCGAGGCCGCGCTGGGGTTGCGAGGCACGAGCGAGACCGTGGTCGCAACGGGCTATCTCTATCTGGAGACGGTCGTGGCGCTCAACCGGCCGGTGATCGCGTGGCCCGCCGAGCAGGCTCAGCATCCCGGATGGCGCGCCACCCTCCCGCCCGACCCGCACGCCCTCCCGCCCGGCCCGTTTCTCTGGGTCGGCGAGCGCTACGCCCCCGAATTGCGCGTGCTTCGGGAAGCGAGATCGCTCCGGCCGCTGTTCTGGAACGAGAGAGCGTTGGTTGCCCGGGCTCCAGGCTTGACGCCTCCGGTACACTGAGCGCGCCACCCATGCCACATTTCATAACCGACCTATGCATTGGATGCGGAGTGTGTGAGGTCAAGTGCCCGACGAATACGATCTGGGGCGAGGCCAAAGGACAGTTCTACATCCATCCCGAACGCTGCATCGATTGCTCGGTCTGCGGCATCTACTGCCCGGTCGATGCGATTCAGAATCAGCACGGCGCCTTCATCCCGAGGGTCAAGCCGAAGGAGATCCCCAAGGCCGACGTCATCAAGGAGCTCTGTACCGGCTGCGAGTTCTGCGTCGACATCTGTCCCTTCGAGTGCATCAAGATGATCGACGCGGAGGACGAGACGCTGGCGAACCACTACAAGATCGCGTTCGTCGACAAGAACAAGTGCGTCGCCTGCCGTCTCTGCGAATCCGTGTGCGACAAGGACGCGATCGTCGTCCCCGATGCGCCGACGCAGCTGAAAACATACCTGCCGGACTTCGTCGTGACGGGAACGGGGAGATGACGAGGAATGGTGAATGTGAAATGTTGAATGTTGAATGAGTTCAACATTCAGCATTCAACATTGAACATTCCCGTTCCCTCAAGCAAATGACGACGAACCCGCCCCCCGACCTTCCGAAAGAGTCCCCCCGCACCATCCTCTTTCAGTTCGTGATCTTTCCGCTCGGCGTCGTGCTGATCGGCGTGGCGGTGTTCCTCCTGTTCGGGAAGCTCGCGTCCAACGAGCAGTCGATTCCCGATTACCTGAACGACATCCGCGGCGGAAGCAGCCACCGGAAGTTCCAGGCGGCCTACGAATTGTCGAAGTCGATCAAGCGCGGCGAGGCGAAGCGCTATCCGAATCTCGTCGAGCAGGTCATCGACGTCTACCGATCGTCGAAAGGCGATGACCCTCGCGTGCGGCAGTACCTGACGCTCGTTCTCGGCAAGCTCGGCGATCGCCGGGCCGTTCCGGTGCTCATCGATGCCCTTCACGATCCGGTGGTGGAGACGCGCATCTACTCGCTGATCGCGCTCGCCGAGCTGCAGGATCGCAGCGCCGTTCCGGCGGTGATCGCCGCGACGTCCGACGACGACAAGGATGTGCGCAAGACCGCGATCTACGCGCTCGGCGATCTCAACGATCCTCGTGGGGTTCCGCTCCTGCAGCAGGCCCTGAACGATCCCGTCGCCGACATCCGCTACAACGCCGCGCTCGGTCTGGCGCGCGCCGGCGATCATCAGGCCGAGCCGGTGCTGCGCACGATGATCGATCGCTCGAGCCTCAACCGTGTGTCGGAGATGCGGCCCGACCAGAAGGAAGAGGCGATGGTCGCGGCCATTCCCGCTTACGCGAGGCTGGCCGGAAAGACCGCCATCCCGGAATTGCAGGCGCTCGCGAACAACGACGAGAGCATGCGTGTGCGGGCCACGGCCAAGGACGCGCTGACGAAACTGCAGTAGTCCGGCGAACGGATCATCATCGCGCCGTGTTTTTCTTCTGATGCGCGACGAAGCCCGGGACCGCCTCCTCATGATCGTGTCCTTCCTGGCGATTCATGTCGTCTGGGGATCGACGTACCTCGCGATCCGGTATGCCGTGGAGACGATTCCGCCGCTGTTGACCGCCGGACTCCGCCACCTCTTCGGCGGCATCGCGCTGTTCGCATGGTGCTGGTCACGCGGATTTCGGCCCACGAAGACACAGTGGAAGGCGAGCCTGATCCTCAGCCTGATGTTCTTCCTCATCGGGCACGGCTCGTTGCATTGGGCGGAGACCGTCGTGCCGTCGGGAGTGGCGGCGCTGCTCGTCTCGACCGAGCCGGTGTGGATCGCGGCGCTGATGGCGCTGTTCGGCGATCGCTCGCGGCTCTCTCCGTACGGAATCGGCGGCCTGCTCCTCGGTATCGCGGCGGTGGCGATTCTGGTCGAACCGCCGTCGTCAGCGGGCAGCGCCCTGTTCCTCGGATCGATCGTGCTGGTGGTCGGCTCGCTGGGGTGGGCGCTCGGAATGATGTACGCCCGCACGGCGCCGTTGCATCCGGCTGCGATCATGTCGGCCTCGATGACGCTCATCTGCGGCGGCGTGTCGCTGCTCGTTGCTTCGGCGCTCACCGGAAGCCTCGCCCATTTCGAGGTGCGCGCGGTGACGACGCGATCCGTCCTCGGCCTTCTGTACCTCCTGGTGTTCGGCTCGCTGACGTTTGCCGCGTACTCGTGGCTGCTGACGCGCTGTTCCCCAGTGCTCGTGGCCACGCACACGTACACGAATCCGCTGATCGCCGTCCTGCTCGGCGCGGTCATCGCAGGCGAGCGCGTGACGCCACGGATCATTCTCGCGGCGGCCGCGGTCGTCATGGCGATCCTGCTCGTCCGGCGCGATACGGCCGACCCGGAACCGCGGCCACGGCTCGCGCTTATGGAAGAATGACCGTGTGAAGCGGGTCGTTGTTCTCCTGCTTTTCTGCGCGTCCGCATTCGCGGCCGATCGTCTTCCGACCGGCGCGCGGCTCGATCCCGCCGGCCGCGCGATCGCGGTCGGCAACATGCCGCTGGCGCTGGTCCTGGCCCCCGATCACCGGCACGTCGTCGTGTCGCTGAGCGGCCTTCTCCATCAGGGCCTGCAGGTTGTCGATCTCGATTCCGGCAACATCGCGCAGGCGATTGAGAAGAGAGCGTCGTTCCTCGGCCTCGCGTTTCACGGCAACACGCTGTATGCATCGGGCGGGGACGACAACGTGATCGACACGTTCACGTGGTCCGACGGGAGGCTGACTGCCGATCGGACGATCGCCGTGAACTACCCGGCCGGTCTCCTTGTTTCTGCTGACGGCCGCACGCTGTACGCCGCGGAGAATCTGCTCGATGACATCGCCGTCATCGACCTTGCGACGGGGAATGTCGTGCAGCAACTGCGGACGGATCATTACCCGTACGCGATCGCCGCGGATGCGGGTCGCCTCTACGTTTCGGCGTGGGGCGGCAGCACGATCTCGATCTTTCGCCTGCAGGCCGATGGGAAGCTCGCTGCCGATGGAAGACTCTCGGTCGGCCGGCATCCATCGGCGTTACTCCTTCGGCCCGCGAATCCCGAATCCCCAATCTCGAATTCCGAGCTCTATGTCGCGCTCGCCAGCACCGACGAGATCGCCGTCGTCGACACGAAGGCACGCCGCGTGGTTCGCCGCATCCAGGATCGGTCGCCCGCCGGATTGCGTGAAGGCAGCACCCCGAATGCTCTGGCGATGTCGGACGACGGCTCGTGGCTCTTCGTTGCCGAAGCGGACAACAATGCAGTGGCCGTGTTCGATGCGAACGGCGGCGCGCTTCTCGGCCGCGTGCCCGTCGACTGGTATCCGGTCGCGCTGATCGCCGCTCCCGACCGCCTGCTCGTCCTGAACGGAAAGGGGAGCGGCTCGCGCCCCAATCCCGACGGTCCGCGTCCCACCATCGAAAGGAATCCGCAGTTCGACCTGGCGATGGTCGAGGGGACGATTCGCGTCATCCCGCTGCCGCTTGCCGATCTTCCGGCTCTGACCGGGCGCGTCGCCGCGGCGAACAACTGGACCGCCCAACGTGCACCGCGGCGGTATCCGCCGTTCAAGCACGTCGTCTACATCATCAAAGAGAACCGCACGTACGATCAGGTGTTCGGCGATCTGAAGCATGGCGACGGCGAAGCCTCGCTCGTGTTCTTCGGCCGCGAGATCACCCCGAACCACCACGCGCTCGCCGAACGCTTCGGCCTCTTCGACCGCTTTTTCGTGAATGCCGAGGTCAGCTCGCAGGGACACATGTGGTCCGATGCCGCGTATGTCACCGACTACACCGAGAAGACGGTGCACACGCTGTATGCGCACAAACGGCCGGACATCGATGAAGGGGAGGTCGACGAGCCGGTCGAGGGGTTTCTGTGGGACAGCGCGGCCAGGAAGGGGGTGCCGATCCGCGTGTACGGCGAGTTTGCCAACGTATTCAACAAGCCTCGCGCGATCAAGGGAGCGCTCGATGCCGACATCGATCCCGACTACCCTTCGTTCTCAATCAAGATCACCGATCAGCACCGCGCCGATCTCTGGATCGCCGAGCTCGAGGAGTTCGTCCGCGACGGCGAAATGCCCGCGCTCGAGATCGTGCAGCTTCCGCGCGATCACACGGCCGCCGGAAAGGCCGGCTATTCGACGCCGCGCGCCTGCGTCGCCGACAACGACTTCGCCCTCGGCCGCATGGTGGAGGCCCTGTCGAAGACGCCATTCTGGCGCGACACGCTCGTCGTGGTCGTCGAAGACGATGCGCAGGATGGTTCGGATCACGTCGACTCGCATCGCGCGCCGTTCCTGCTGATTTCCGCGTACAACCGTCCCGGCGTGCAGCATCGCTTCACCAACACCACGGACGCCGTGGCCACGATCGAGGAGATTCTCGGCCTCGATCCGCTGTCGCAGTTCGACTACTACGGCCGTCCGCTCGCGGACGTGTTCGCCGGCACGCCCGACTTCACCCCGTATCGCGCCATCGACCCTTTGGTGCCGCTCGACGAGATCAACCCCAAAAAGGGAGACGCGGCGAGGCAATCGTCGTCGTTCGACCTCAGCCGTCCCGATGCCGTGGACAGCGCCGCGTTCAATCGCGTGCTGTGGCAGATGATGCGAGCCAGGCCGGGAGCTCCGTGATCGCAGACAGCTGAACGACCTGTCGCCCGTGGTCGTGGTGCACGCGCTCGTGCGCCCACGTCGTCTCGTATGGAATGTGGACAGCGCGCGCTCCCGCCTCGAGCGCCGGAAGGATGTCCGACTTCAGTGAGTTGCCCACCATCAGAAAGCGCTCCGGCGACACACCCACTCGGGCGATGACCCGGCGGTAGGTCGGCGGGTCCTTCTCGCTGACGATCTGGACGTCATTGAAGAAGTCGCCGAGGCCGCTGCGGGCGAGTTTGGATTCCTGGTCGAAGAGGTCGCCTTTCGTCAGGAGCATCAGCCGGTACTCCCCGGAGAGACTCTCCACCGTTTCGCGGACGCCTTCGAGGAGCTGGACGGGCGCTCGCAGCATCTCGTGACCCCACTTGATGATCCGTTCGATCTCGGCGGCGCGGATGCTTCCTTCGCTCAGCTCGATCGCGGTCTCGATCATCGACAGGGTGAACCCCTTCACGCCATAGCCGAAGTGGTGAAGGTTGCGCGTCTCGGTCGCAAGGAGCCGTTCGCTGACCCGTGGCGCGGCGTGATACGAGGAGAGAAGCTCGACGAATTGCTTCTCCGTGGCCTGGAAGACGCTCTCGTTGTGCCAGAGCGTGTCGTCGGCGTCGAAGGCGATCATGTCGAGCATTTCGCCCAGTCTATACAACACGTTGCACACATGTGTGCGCTGTCACCTTTTTCGTTGACACTGCTCACCGAATCGCAGATATTTGACGGCGCTGAACCGCGTCAATCTCGCGTTCGATGTCTGACGAAATCACGCCATTTCAGGTGACTCCAAAGACTCCCCTCGCGGGGAGTGCCGCGGCGGAGATCCGCGATCAGGGAGAGATCACCCGGCGGAGGTTTCCGGTGGTCCTGACCACTGCCTGGGTGGCCCTCACCGCCGCCGTCGGAGGGCTGGCCAGCATCCTGGGCCGGTTCATGTTCCCGAACGTCCTCTTCGAGCCGGTGCAGAAGTTCAAGGCGGGATTCGTCAATGACTACTCGATCGGCGACGTCGACGAGCGCTGGAAAGAGAAGTTCGGCATCTGGGTCGTGCGGACCGAAGAAATCATGTACGCCCTCATCACCACCTGCACGCATCTCGGATGCACGCCGAACTGGCTTCCGTCGCAGAACAAGTTCAAGTGCCCGTGCCACGGCAGCGGCTACTACAAGACCGGAGTGAACTTCGAGGGTCCGGCGCCACGCCCTCTCGAGCGCGCAAAGATTTTCATCGACGCCGCCGACGGCCAGGTGGTCATCGACAAGTCGGTGTCGTTTCATCAGGAAAGAGGCGAATGGACGAATCCCGATTCGTTCCTGAAAGTGTGAGGACAGGAAGACACGAGGACGTGAGGACTGGCGGTGCTGCACTTCGAGTCCCGGAGTCCTCGAGTCCACGCGTCCGCGTATCCGAGGGGATCAAATGACGGTCAAAGGACTCCAAGAAGGCATCGTCAACAGCCAGGTCTGGAAGTCGATCTTCCGGGTCGGCATCCCCAACACCAACCGCAAGCGCGTCCTGGCGGTTCTCGGCTCGCTGATTCTTCATCTTCATCCCGTGAAGGTGCGCCGCTCGGGCGTGCGCATGTCCTACACGTGGTGCATGGGCGGCACGTCGTTCTTCCTGTTTCTGGTGGAGACGGTGACGGGCCTCCTTCTGATGTTCTATTACCGCCCGACCATCGAATATGCGTTTACCGACATCCTCGATCTGCGCGAGCAGGCGCCGTTCGGGATCATGCGCGAGATGCACCGCTGGGGCGCGCACGCGATGGTCATCGCCGTGTGGCTGCACATGTTCCGCGTCTTCATGACCGGCTCGTACAAGCCACCTCGCGAATTCAACTGGAACATCGGCGTGATCCTGCTGGTGCTCACGCTGCTTCTCTCGTTCACCGGATACCTTCTGCCGTGGGATCAGCTGGCGATCTGGGCGATCACGGTCGGATCGAACATGGCACGCGCGACACCTGGGGCTGGTAACGAGGGGCCCATGTCCTCCCTCATAAAACTTGGCGATGTGCCGCTCATCCACGCGGGTGATGACGCGCGATTCGCGCTCATCGGCGGCCGCTCGATCGGCGCGGCTACGCTCCTGCGCTTCTACGTTCTGCACTGCATGGTGATCCCACTGGCGGCGGGATTCCTCATGGCCATTCACTTCTGGCGTGTTCGAAAGGATGGAGGCATCAGCGGACCGCTATGAGACGCGGAAGCCGACGGCTATGACATTTCTCAAGGACTTCGTCAACGTCCTTTCCGCGGCGTCGATCTCCTTCCTGCTGCTGTCATCGGTCTTTGCGTTCATCGTCTTCTTCAATCTGAGCGACGGGCGGATCCGTTCGAAGGCCGGCTCGCTCTTCGTGACCGTCGGGATCCTTTTCGCCGTCACCGGCATCTTCATCCGTCCACTGCTCTATCTCGCGATCGCGTACTTCCTGATCATGTTCGCCCTGGCGAATCTCGGCGGACGTCTCTGGGATCGCAAGACAGGACTTTGGCTCCTGTTCCTCGGCCTGGGCGGGTTCTTCATCTCCATGCTCGATCCGAACTTCTATCTGATCGCAGCGAAGCCCGACAACGTTCCGATCGGCGCGATGATCTTCCTCCTCGGCATCTTCACGTGGATCGCGCTGCGGAAGGCCTACCTCAACGACAAGCAGATCGCCGGGGGCGGCATCCCGTGGGAAAAGACCGAGTCGGACGAGAAGCTCTTCACCTGGCCCGATCTGGTCTACACCGAGATGATGTGCATGATCCTGCTCACCGCGGTCATGATCGTCTGGTCGGTGGCGCTGCGCGCGCCGCTCGAAGAGGCGGCCAACCCGACCTCATCGCCCAATCCCGCCAAAGCGCCGTGGTACTTCCTCGGACTGCAGGAGATGCTGGTCTACTTCGATCCGTGGCTGGCGGGCGTGGTTCTGCCGACGCTGATCATCGTCGGGCTCATGGCCATCCCGTACATCGATACGAATCCGAAGGGCAACGGGTATTTCTCGTTCCATGAGCGCAAGTGGGAGCTCGGGATCTTCCTCTACGGCTTCCTGGTGCTCTGGTCATTTCTGATCATCACCGGCACCTTCCTGCGCGGCCCGAACTGGAACTTCTTCGGCCCTTACGAGTACTGGGATCCAAACAAGCTCGTGCCGCTGGTGAACGTCGACCTGTCCGAGCTGATCTGGGTGAAGTTCCTGTCGATGCCGTTGCCGAAGCTGTGGATCATCCGCGAGCTGCCCGGCATCCTGCTCGTGCTCGCGTATCTCGGCCTTCCCCCGCTTCTGGCGCTCGGCCCCTTCCGCCGCTTCTATCTGAAGATGGGCGGGCCGCGCTACTACGTCGGCACGTTTCTTTTCCTGTTCATGCTCTCACTGCCGATCAAGATGGTTTTGAGGTGGTTGTTCAACTTGAAGTACATCGTTCACATTCAGGAGATTTTCTTCAACATATGAGGACGGAGTTCGGAGTCAGGAGTTCGGGGTTCGCTGGCCTGTGGCTTCGAGCTCCGAACCCCGAACCCCGAACCGCGAACCCCGAAAAATGAAGCCCCAAGAGCCCATTCCGCATAACTTCATGCTCTCACTGCCGAGCAAGATGGTTTTTGAGGTGGTTGTTCAACTTGAAGTACATCGTTCACATTCAGGAGATTTTCTTCAACATATGAGAAGGGGATTCGGGATTCGGGATTCGGGATTCGGGAAAGACGGGCGGTGGGCCCGAATCCCGAACCACGAATCCCGAATCCCGAAAGCAAAATGAAGCCCCAAGAGCCCATTCCGCACAACTACGCCATGAGCCGCCTCAACGCGATCTTCGCGTTCTCGGCGATCGTGTTGCTCATGACGACGGGGCTTCTCGTCTTCTACGACTATGTGCGCGGATGGAAGTGGTTCCAGGCCGATTTCATGCGCCTGCAGGCCGACCGCATCCGGCAGGACCTGAAAGCGGCCGACGATGCGCAAACGCGCCAGAGGCTGGCCGATCTCGACAAACGGATGCGCGATCAGCAGGTGGTCATCGCCCGCCATCGCGATGAATACGTCGCCGCGCAGAAGGATCTCGACGACTGGGAAGGAAAGCACTACGCGGCGGATCAGGACTACCGGTTCGCGAAGGCTGTTCTCGACGCCAGGCGCTACGAGTTGGAGATGGCGGTACTGCAGAGGCGGCCCGACCGAGCCGAGCAACGGCGCGAGTACGACAAGCTCGCGCAGCACGTCAATGACCTGAACCTGCGCCTGCAGCAGGCCACACGAGACCGCGATGCGGCGAAGGCGCGCCTCGACGTCTGGCTCAAGCGCATCGACGACGTCGAAGCCGAGAAGAAGGAGATCACGGCGAACGTCGAACTGCTCGACAAGCAGCTCACGAACGTGGCGCCGAACGAGCGGACCATCCTGCTCAACGCGCCGATGCTCGACTTCATCAATCCGACGTTCAAGGTCGATCAGGTCGTCCTCGCCGATCTCTTCATCGACATGAATTACATGTCGGTGCCTCGCGTCGATCGCTGCCAGACCTGTCACCGCGCCATCGACCGTCCCGGTTTCGAATCGAAGAAGGAAGCGGCGCGACTCGAGACCGAGTTGCGCACGAAGCTGGACAAGAATCTCATCGAGCCGAGGAGGCGCCAGGAGACCGAGGATCGCATCGCCCAGCTCCAGCGCATCCAGAACAGCCCGACGGACATCCTCAACCCGTTCCGCACGCATCCCAGGCTCGACACGTTTGTCGGGTCGTCCTCACCGCATCCGTTGCTCGAGTACGGCTGCACGGCCTGCCATCGCGGACAGGACCGGGCGACCGAATTCGGCCGCGCCGGACACACGCCGGCGAGCCGCAAGATGGAAAAGCGGTGGGAGTCGGCGGTCCTGCCGTTCTTCGCCGGACCGTGGGACTACTCGAAGCGCGAGTGGGGCTACGCCAGCAATCCGTTCCTGGAGACGCCCATGTACCCGCGCCAGCACTACGAGGCCGGATGCATCAAGTGCCACTCCGGGCAGATGGAAGTCGACAAGGGCGACCGCATCACGCAGGCCGAGCACATGGTCGAGCTGTACGGCTGCCACGCCTGCCACAAGATCAACACCTGGCGCTTCACCGATCTGCAGAAGCCCGGACCGACGCTCGATCACATCGCCGAGAAGGTCACGCCCGACTGGGCGTTCCGCTGGATCTCCAACCCGCGCGGATTCAAATCGACCACGCGCATGCCGGCGTTCTTCTACCAGCGCAACATGATCGGGCCGGCGGTTCCGGCCGATGAACGAGCGCAGAACATCAGGTTTCAGGACGCCGAGATCCACGCCATCGTCACGTACCTGTTCTCGCATTCGACGCAGCGCCGGTGGGAAGGTCCGAACACCGGCGATCCCGCGCGCGGCAAGACGATCGTCGAGAACGTCGGCTGTCTGGCCTGCCATCTCAACACCGAGACCTTCACGGACGCCGACGGCAAGACCCGCATGGCCCATCGTGATGACTATCCGCTCGAGCGCAATTTCGGATTCAACCTCGCCAACGTCGGGACGAAGACCTATCCCGGCTGGATCTACAACTGGATCAAGAATCCGCACAACTACGATCCGAATGCGCCGATGCCCTCGCTTCGTCTGACGGACGCCGAGGCGGCGGATGTGACCGCGTACCTGATGACTCTGCAGAAGCCGCGGTTCATGCAGACGCCGGTGCGTCCCGCCGATCCGAAGGCGGTGCACGATCTCGCCAAGAGCTACCTCATCAACACGATGACCGACCGCGATGCCGAGGCCAGATTGAAGTCGATGGGTCTGAACGAGCAGCTCGATTACCTCGGCCAGCGGTCGATCGAGAAGTACGGCTGCTACTCCTGTCATGAGATCAAAGGCTTCGAAGGTCTCAAGCCGATCGGCACGGAGCTGACCACCGAAGGCTCGAAGACGCTGCACCTCTTCGATTTCGGATTCGTGCACGAATACCAGAACGAGGACGGGAAGGAAGAGAAGGTCATCCACACCGTCCCGTCATGGGTCTACAACAAGCTGCGCAGCCCGCGCGTGTACGACGACGAGCGGGCCAAGACCTACAACGACAAGTTGAAGATGCCGAACTTCGGCCTCACGCCGCGGGAGGCGGAGCTCATCAGCTCCGTAGTCCTCGGACTGACGAAGGAGAGGGTTGCGGCGAACCGTCTGGCGGCGACCGATGCCCGCAGCCGGCTGATGGAAGAGGGGCGCAAGCTCGTCTCACAGCGCAACTGCCGCGGATGCCACGTCGTCGACGGCCACGGCCGCGCCATCGCCGCGCTGATCAAGGATTCGAATTTCCTGCCGCCCGATCTCTCGCCGCAGGGGGGGCGCGCGCAGTCGCCGTGGCTGTTCGACTTCCTCAAGGACCCGACGGTGATGAAGATCCGTCCGTGGCTGTCCGTGCGCATGCCGACGTTCCAGTTCACCGATGACGAGGCGAACCGGCTGGTCTCGATGTTCGCTGCCGAAGGGAAAGTTCCCCAGTTCGACACGTATCAGCACTTCATGCCGCCGGCGCCGAACATCGCCATCGGCCGCGAAGTGTTCTCGATGCTGCGCTGCGCGCAGTGCCATCAGACCGTGCCGGTCGGTGATCCCGCGAACCCGCCGATTCCGAATACGGCCGACACCACGTCGCTCGCTCCGAACCTGACGCTGGCCAAGGTCCGCCTGCGCCACGACTGGATCGCCGACTGGATCCGCCGCCCCGACGAGATGATCCCCGGCACACGCATGCCGACGAACTTCCCGCGCGACGGAGCGACGGGAGGCTTCCAGTCGCCGCTGGCGATGGCCATCGACACGCCGCAGTTCGCCGCGCACAAGGCGGTGCTGCTGCCGTACTTCAAGAGCGAGGATGACCTGCGCGCGGCGATGAAGGATGCCGTCGCGCTCACCGGGTATCTCCGCGATTACATCTGGAGCATCGGCATCAACGGAATGCGCGCGCCGCAACCGCTCAACGCGCCGCCGGCGATGACGCTGCCGCAGCAACCACGAACCCCGCCACCGACGCCGGTTCAGACCGGCGAATTGCCAGGCCGCGGGCCGCGGGCCGCGGGCCTCAGACCCACCCACCCGGGCGGAAGGGATTCGAGGCCCGAGGCTCGAGGCCCGAGGCCTGGTTTAGGAGATTTGAATCGATGAAGAAGTTTCTGGCTCTGCTCTACGCAACGACTCTCGTCTTTGCCATCGCATGCGGCGGCGGGAAAGAGAGTGCTTCCAAGGAAGATGAAGGCGAGGACGACCAGGCGCCGCAGGCGACCTCGACGGCCGCCGCAACGACCGGCGCTCCTGCTACAGCGGCACCTGTTGCTGTCGCCGATGCCGCGACCATCACCGGTCTCGTGAAGCTCGAAGGCGCCGCGCCGAAGATGCCCGCGATTCCGATGAGTGCCGACTCATACTGCCAGTCTCAGCACCCCGGCGGTGCGGGCGCGCAGGATGAAGAAGTCGTCGTCGGACCGGCGGGCGAGCTCGCCAACGTCATCGTCTACGTCAAGAACGCTCCCGCCGGCCCCGCTCCATCGACGCCGGCTCTCCTCGATCAGAAGGGCTGCAAATACATCCCGCACGTGCAGGTGCTTCAGGTCGGGCAGCCGCTGCAGATCCGCAACGACGATGCCACGTTGCACAACGTGCACGCCATGCCGAACGCGAACTCGCAGTTCAACGAAGGACAGCCGGTTCAGGGGATGGTCTCGACGAAGAAGTTCGACAAGCCCGAGATCACGCCTTTCCGCATCAAGTGCGATGTGCACGGCTGGATGAAGTCGTTCATGGCCGTGCTCCCGCACCCGTACCACAGCGTGTCGCAGATGAACGGCACGTTCTCGATCGGCAATCTGCCGCCGGGCAACTACACGCTCGTGGCGTGGCACGAGAAGTACGGCACGCAGGAGCAGCAGGTCACGGTCGGGCCGAAAGAGTCGAAGCAGGTGACGTTTACGTTCAAGGGATGACGTCATCCTGAGCGGCGGAGACGGCGAAGGATCTCGCCCACGAGATCCTTCGCTTCGCTCAGGATGACGTGGACACGGAGGAAGCACGATGCCCAAACGACAACTCAGAGTCGGCAATCAATGGCTCTATGCGGGCGATGCGGAGAAGATTCTCCGCGAAGCGATCCGCATCCGCGAGGAAGAGGAGCGCCAGCAGAAGCTGACCGGGCACGAGCTGCCGTGGATCCGCAAGTACGTGTTCTCGACCGATCACAAGTGGATCGGCGTGCAGTACGGCTTCACCGCGCTTTGCTTCCTCCTGTTCGGATTCAGCCTGATGCTGCTGATGCGTCTCCAGCTCGGCTGGCCCGGACACGCGTTCAACCTGATGAAAGTTCTCGGCGCCACGCGCGCTCCGGGAGGCGTGCTGCTGCCGGAGGCGTACAACCAGCTCGGGGCCATGCACGGGACGATCATGGTGTTCCTGGCGATCGTTCCGCTGGCGGTCGGCGCGTTCGGCAACTACGTCGTTCCTCTGCAGATCGGCGCGCCCGACATGGCGTTCCCCAAACTGAACATGGCCAGCTACTGGTGCTACCTGCCGGGCGGGCTGATCATGCTGGCGAGCTTCGCCGTCCCCGGCGGCAGCGCGAACTCCGGATGGACGTCGTATCCGCCGCTTTCCGACATCGCCACACAAGGACAGACCTGGTGGCTCGTCGGAATGATTTTCCTGATCACCTCATCGCTCCTCGGATCGGTGAACTTCATCGTCACCATCGTTCAGTTGCGCGCGAAGGGGATGACCTGGGATCGCCTGCCGTTCTTCGTCTGGGCGCAGTTCGTGACGTCGTTTCTGTTGCTCCTGGCGTTCCCGCCGCTGGAGGCGGCCGGCGTCCTTCAATTGATGGATCGAGTGGCCGGGACGAGCTTCTTCCTCCCGAGCGGTCTCGTCGTCAGCGGTGTGAGGCTGCCGAACGCCGGCGGCGGAAACCCGCTGCTCTGGCAGCACCTCTTCTGGTTCCTCGCGCACCCGGAGGTCTACGTTCTCATCCTCCCCGGCATGGGAATCGTGTCCGAGGTGATCGCCAACAACACGAGGAAGCCGCTGTGGGGTTACCGCTCCATGGTCGGCGCCACGATCTTCCTCGGATTCATGTCCTTCATCGTCTGGGCGCACCACATGTTCATGACCGGCATGGGGACGGCCATCAGCGCCTTTTTCCAGACCACGACGATGATCATCTCCATTCCGAGCGTGATCATCCTCAGCGCGTTGTTCATCTCGTTGTGGGGTGCGTCGATGCGCTTCACGACGCCGATGCTGTTCGCGCTGGCCTTCCTGCCGATGTTCGGCATCGGCGGACTGACGGGTCTGCCGCTCGGACTTGCGGCGGCCGACATCCATCTGCACGACACGTACTACGTCATCGGCCACTTCCACTACGTGGTCGCGCCGGGAACGATCTTCGCGATGTTCGCCGGCATCTACTACTGGTTCCCGAAGGTCACCGGCCGCAAGATGAGCGACCGCCTCGGCAAGCTGCATTTCTGGGGATCGTTCATCTTCATCAACGGGGTCTTCGGGCCGATGTTCTACCAGGGCCTGGCCGGCGTCTCGCGCCGGTTGTATGACGGCGGCGTTCAGTACGCGCATGCGAAGGCCGCGGCGGAATCGACGAATCCGTTCATGTCGGTCTCAGCGTTTCTGCTGCTCGTCGCGCAGCTGCCGTTCATCCTGAATTTCTTCAAGTCGATCAAATGGGGTGAGCGCGTCGGATCGAATCCATGGCAGGCCACGACGCTCGAGTGGGCGGCGGCGACTTCGCCTCCGCTCGGCCACGGCAATTTCGACGTGCTGCCGGTCGTCTATCGCGGGCCGTACGAGTACAGCGTCCCCGGTTCGCCTGACGACTACCTGCCGCAGAACGTTCCGGCCGCGGAGCCCGCGCCGCCGGCGCCTGTCGCGCCGGCGCCGGTGCCGGCGTAGGGGAGGAGAGGAAAATGGAAGCACACGCACAAGCCGCACACGGACACGCAGAGTTGGAGATCCCGTTTACCGTTCACCCCCGGCCGGACACCGGCCTCTACAACGGCAAGCTGGGCATCTGGCTGTTTCTCGCCTCGGAGGTGATGCTGTTCGGCGCGTTGTTCTCATCGCTCATCCTGATCCGCACGAGCGCGCCGACCTGGCCCCGCGGATGGGAAGAGCTGAACGTCCCGCTGGCCACGGTCAACACGTTCGTGCTGATTGCGTCGAGCGTCACGGTGGTCCTGGCCTGGGCGAACCTCCGTCTCGGCAACTTCAATCTCGGGCGGCTGTTCATCGGGATCACGCTGCTGTGCGGCCTGATCTTCATGGTGATCAAGGGCTTCGAGTACGGCCACAAGTTCAAGCTGCACCACTATCCGTCGACCAACAATTTCTTCGCCACGTACTTCGTCATGACCGGCCTACATGGTCTGCACGTGCTGGGCGGGATGATCGTTTTCGCGTATTTCCTGACGTTCGGCTCGAAGATGTGGCACACCGAGCGCGAACGCTTCACGAACAGGATCGAGATCGTCGGCCTCTACTGGCACTTCGTCGATCTCGTCTGGATCTTCCTGTTCCCGACTCTGTATCTGCTGTAGGAGGCCTGGAGTGACCGAACACATCGCAACCGATCCTGCCGTTCCCGTGGCGCACGAGCACGCGGGCGGACACGATCCGGACGACCATCACTCGCCGGAGCACATCAAGAAGGAGATCCGTGTCTACCTGATCGTGTTCGGCGCGCTGGCCGTGCTGACCGGCGCGACGGTCTATGCGTGTTACGGACTGAGGCTGCCGGTCCACTACGCGATCATGGTGGCGGTGGCGATCGCGATCATGAAGGGGTTTCTGGTCGCCGGCTTTTTCATGCATCTGCTCACGGAGAAGAAGCTGATCTACGGGATCCTGATTTTGACCGTGGTGTTTTTCGCGGCACTGCTGTGGTTGCCTGTCCATGACGTCATTGACAAGTTCTGAAGGGGGTCCTCGGACCGCTCTATCATGTCCCTGAAAGTCTTCCACATCGTCTTCGTGATCG
Source organism: Thermoanaerobaculia bacterium (assembly GCA_035468985.1). Lineage (GTDB taxonomy): Bacteria > Acidobacteriota > Thermoanaerobaculia > Gp7-AA8 > Gp7-AA8 > DASVHS01. Next base: position 24,910 of record DATISF010000054.1, on the reverse strand, counting down.
TCTGCGTCGGCCTGTCGCTGTGGGTCGGCGTCTGGGGGATCCGCGACTACATGCTGGAGCGCAGCGTCGGCGCGCTCACTCTGGCCATCCTCTTCCTGTTGAGCGGCGTTGTGCTGGTCGTGTATGGACGAAGGGCGTTCCAGAAATTGAGGGACCTGCCATGAGGAAGGTGCTCATTGCCGTTTGCCTGCTGCTCGTCGCCAATGCGGCGATGGCCTGCCCGGTGTGCTTCGGCGCACCCGACTCGCCGCTCACGAAAGGCGCCACGAGCGCGGTGTGGTTTCTTCTCGGCATCGTCGGATTCGTGCAGATCGGGTTCGTGGCGCTGTTCGTCAGCTTCTGGCGCAGAGCGCGGGCGATGCGCCGGCTGCGCGAGCAGTTCCACGTGATTCAGGGGGGAGTGCTTTGAAAGAGTTTCTGGCGAAGTACATGCCGGTCGATGCCTCGCAGCACGGACCCGCGCTCGACAGCCTCAACGCCATGATCCATTGGGTCATGCTGATCCTGTTCGTGTTCTGGCTCGCGTACTTCCTGTACGTCCTGTGGCGCTTCAGCGCGAAGAACAACCCGCGCGCGAGCTACGTCGGCATGAAGTCACACTGGTCGACCTACAGCGAGACCGGCGTGGCCATCGTCGAGGCCGTTCTGCTCGTCGCCTTCTCCATTCCGCTCTGGTCGAAGTGGGCCACTCCGCCGACGCCGGACAAGAACCCGCTGGAGATTCACGTTGCCGCCGAGCAATTCGCGTGGAACGTGCACTACCCCGGGAAAGACGGCGTGTTCGGCAAGCGCGACATCAACCTGGTCACGTCGACGAACCCTCTCGGCCTCGATCCGAACGATCCCGCCGGCAAGGACGACATCGTCAAGCTCAACGAGCTCCATGTCGAAGTGAACCGCCCCGTGCTCGTCCGGATCACTTCCAAGGACGTCATCCACAGCTTCTTCCTTCCGACGATGCGCGTGAAACAGGACGCCATTCCCGGAATGGAGGTTCCGATTCATTTCACTCCCGTCAAGACCAGTGCCGGCCAGCAGTGGGAGATCGCCTGTGCGCAGCTCTGCGGTCTCGGCCACTACCGCATGCGCGGCCAGCTGTTCGTGCATTCGAAGGCGGAGTTCGAGGCGTGGATCAAATCCGCGGCGCCTGAGGCAACAGGCAATGGAGCCCCCCCTTCAGCCGGGGTCGCTGGCCAACCACCGGCTGAAGCCGGTACGCCATAACATGCAATCGATCCGAATGACCCTTCCGATCCTCGACGCCACGCCGCTCTGGCTGCGGCGCTTCACCAAGCTCGTCGCCGCTTCCACTCTTTTTCTGATCTTCGCCGGGGCGATGGTGACGTCGACCGGATCCGGCCTGGCCGTTCCCGACTGGCCGCTCTCCTACGGCATGCTCATGCCGCCGATGGTCGGCGGCATCTTCTACGAGCACGGGCATCGCATGATCGCCGCGACGGTCGGCTTTCTGACGGTCATCCAGGCGATCTGGCTTCAGCGCCGTGAACCGAAGCGCTTCCTTCGAATCCTCGGATGGTGCTCGGTGGCCGCGGTCATCGCCCAGGGAGTTCTTGGCGGGATCACCGTGCTGCTTCTGCTTCCGAAGTCGGTTTCGGTCGCGCACGCCGGTCTCGCCGAGATCTTCTTCTGCCTCAACGTGTCGATCGCGTTCTTCGCATCGGATGCGTTCTCGAATCTGCGCAACGTTGAAAAGGGCGATGCGCCGGTGACGTCGACCACAGCACTGGTAGCGCTGGTCTACGCGCAGATCCTTGTCGGCGCGCTGATGCGGCACCTCGGAGCCGGACTGGCCGTTCGCGAGGTCCTTGCCGTTCCTCCGTTCACGAGCGCGGGACTGGTCGTCAATTTTCTGCATCGCATCGGAGGAGTCGCCGTGGCGCTGGCGATCGTCGCTGTCGCGATCGGCCTCCGCCGCTACCACGCGAATCATCCTCTGCGGATCGTCGCCAATTTCCTTGTTGTGTTCGTCTCCGCTCAGATCATGCTTGGCGTGTACACGGTGTGGAGCGGAAAGCAGCCGCACATCACCAGTCTGCACGTCATGACCGGAGCGCTGATTCTGGGGACCTCGCTCGTTCTAACGTTGACGGCGCGCGCGGTGGCCTGGCGAACGGCCGTGGAGGCCTCCGGCCTCGGGCCTCGGGCCTCAGAGGTGGCAGCGTGAGCGCGATTGGTGGAGCGACCGCCGTCTCGGTCGCCGGTTCGACGCGCCAGGACGCGCGCCGCTCCACAATCCGCGACTATCTCGAGCTTTCCAAATCTCGGATCGTGATGATGGTCCTCATGACCACGGCGGCCGGTTACGTCATCGGCGCTCGTCCGTTTGACCCCCTCGTGTTGTTGCACGCGTTGATTGGGACGGCGCTCGTCGCGGCCGGCACGAATGCGCTCAATCAGTACGTGGAGCGCGACTTCGACGCCATGATGAGAAGGACGAGCCGGCGGCCGCTGCCCGCCGGACGCATCTCGCCGCGCGCCGCGCTGATCTTCGCCTCGGCGATCTCGGTCGTTGGCACGCTCTACCTCGGATTTCTCGTGAACTGGCTGACGGCGCTTCTCGGCGCGATCACGCTCGTCAGCTACATCTTTGTCTACACGCCCCTCAAACGCGTGTCGACGATCTGCACCGCGGTCGGCGCCATTCCCGGGGCGATCCCGCCGCTCATGGGCTGGACCGCCGCGACCGGCGCACTCGGCCTCGGCGGATGGATCGCGTTCGGCATCCTTTTCTTCTGGCAGCTGCCGCACTTCATGGCCATCAGCTGGATGTACCGCGAGGATTACGGCCGTGGAGGATTCAAGATGCTTTCCGTCGTCGACGATGACGGCAAGGCGGTTGCCCGTCAGGCAATCCTCTACAGCCTGGCGCTGCTCACCGTGAGCGTTGCGCCGTATTTCTTCGGGATGAGCGGCCTCCTGTACCTGTTCGCGGCCACCCTGGCCGGTCTCTGGATCTTCGTCTCCTCGGTGATGTTCCTCGCCGACCGCAGCCCGATGCCGGCGCGGTCGCTGTTCATGTCGTCGAACATCTACCTGTTGACGATGATGCTGCTCTTCGTTTTCACTGTCCGCGGTTGATGCGCAAAGTTCTCTTCCTCGTCCTGCTCGCGGCCTCCTGCCGTCATCGGTCCGACCTGCCGAGGCTCTTTTCGGTGCCGAACGCGCAGCTCGTCAACGAGAAGAGCCAGGGCGTGACCCTCGACGCGAACAAGGGCTACGTGACCGTGTACGACTTCATCTACACGAATTGCGGCGGGACGTGTCCGATGATGACGCAGTCGATGCGGCGGCTCACGCCAAAGGTGCCGAAAGGGGCGCCGGTCAGATTCGTGTCGATCAGCATCGACCCGGCGCGCGACACGCCGCAAATCCTTCGCGATTACGCCGCCCGCTACCGAAACGATGATCGCTGGACGTTCCTGACCGGCGAGCGCAAGACGATCGTCGATCTCTCCGTGAACGGCTTCAAACTGGCGGCCGGCGATCCGGGACCGGGCGGCGATCCGCTCCTGCACAGCTCGAAGTTCGTGATCGCCGACAAGAGCGGCACGATCCGCGAGTACTACGGCGGCACGGACGGAGATGCGCCGGAGCACGTGGCCGCGACGGTCCGCGATCTGCTGCGCGAATGACCACGTCATCCTGAGCGAAGCGAAGGATCTCCGTCGACGAGATGCTTCGCTTCACTCAGCATGTCGGCACTCGAGATTTTTCCGCCCCTGAACGCGTCCCTGAACGCGCTGAGCGGCATCTTTCTGCTGTCGGGCTACGTCAACATGAGGCGCAAGCGGATTCCGACTCACAAGCGCTTCATGCTGGCGGCCTGCATCACGTCGATTCTCTTTCTGGTCTCGTACATCACGTATCACTCGCTGCGCCACGGTGTGGTGACGCGTTTCGCGGGCACGGGAGCGGTGCGCACGCTGTACCTGACGATCCTGACGACGCACACGATTCTCGCCGTGGTCATCGTGCCTCTGGCGATCCTCTCGGTGATGAACGGCCTGCGCATGCGCGTGCCGCAGCACAGGCGCGTGGCGCGATGGACGTTTCCGCTGTGGATGTACGTCTCGGTGACCGGCGTGCTCGTCTACTTCTTCCTCTATCATTGGTTCCCGTCGTCGACCTGATGGAACCGCGGGCGGAACTTCTCGAGGAGCTTCGGCAGTATCGGGCCGTGGATGCGGTCGAAGGGCAGCATCAGCGCGACATCCTCGATCTGCTGAGCTACGGCGCTGCTCCGTTCGCGCGCCAGGCATTCGTCCCCGGCCACATTACCGCGAGTTGCTTCGTCGTCGATCCGGTCTCGAAGCGTCTGCTGCTCCATCATCACCGGCGGCTCGACCGCTGGCTGCAGATGGGCGGTCACGTCGATCCGGGCGAGCGCGCACGGGAAGCGGCGCTGCGTGAAGGGAGAGAGGAGTCGGGACTCTCCGATCTCGAGATCTTCGGCGGCGCAGTCTTGGATCTCGACGTCCATCCGATTCCTGCGGCCAATGCCGAGCCGGATCACGCGCATTACGACGTGCGCTACGTGGCACGGACGATGCGGCCGGATTCGATCAAGATCGCCGGCGCGGAGTCGAAGGATCTGGCATGGGTTGACCTCGACCGCGCCGTGACGATGATGGGCGAGGAAGGTTCGCGGCGTGTGATCATGAAAATCAGAAAGTTGCTGGATCGATGGCTGAATTGAAAGAAAGCGATCTCGATCGAAGTCCGTTCGTACAGTTCGAGCGCTGGTTCGCGGAAGCGCGCGAGCGTCAGCCGGAACTGCCCGAAGCCATGTGCGTGGCAACGTGCGGCGCGGACGGCGTGGTGTCCGCGCGCGTGTGCCTGCTGAAGAGCTTCGATCAGCACGGCTTCGTCTTCTTCACGAATTACAACAGCCCCAAAGGGCACCAGATCCGCGACAACCCGCACGTGTCGCTCTGTTTCCACTGGCCGGTCCTCGAGCGGCAGGTGCGCGTGGAGGGAGCGGCCGTGCGCGTGACCGAGGAGGAGTCGGATGCGTACTTCGGGACGCGTCCCCGCGGCAGCCAGCTCGGCGCCTGGGCCTCGGACCAGAGCCGGGTTCTGATCGGCGGGCGCGCCGAGCTCGAGTCGCGATTCGCGGAGCTCGAGGCCAACTACCGCGACAAACCCGTCCCGCGGCCGCCGCACTGGGGCGGTTATCGCGTGATCCCGAACCTCATCGAATTCTGGCAGGGACGGAGCGACCGCCTGCACGACCGTTTCGCCTACCGCCTGCGCTCGGATGCGAACGACTGGGTGATCGAACGACTCTCGCCGTGAAGAAGCGCGTCCTGTTCCTCTGCACCGGCAACGCGGCGCGGAGTCAGATGGCCGAAGGCCTGGCGCGCGCGTTTCACGGAGAGGTCATGGACCCTGTTTCCGCCGGCTCACGACCGGCCGGATGGGTTCACCCGCTGGCGATCCGGGCGATGGCCGACCTCGGAGTCGATATTCGCGACGCCCGATCGAAATCGGCGCAGGAGTTCCTCAACGAGCCGTTCGATGTCGTGGTGACCGTCTGCGACTCGGCGGCCCAGGATTGCCCGACCTGGCCGGGCGCCCGGCGGATCGAACATTGGCCGGTTGTTGACCCGTCGTACGGTCCTGACGATCCGGCGACGCGATACGATCGATTCATCGCCACGCGCGACGAACTGGCGCGGCGGATCGAGGAGTTCGTGAAGACGCTATGAAGCACGCCATCGGCCTCGCTTTCTTTCTCTTCGTTTCGTGCGCGCATGGATCGTCGGCGCCGTTCATCGATGGTCCGCAGGGGAAGCTGCGCGTCGACGATGGTGGATCGGGCCGCGGCGTTCCGGTTCTCTTCGTGCACGGAAATGGCGCGAATCGCACACAGTGGCGGTATCAGCTCGCGCATGTTCGTTCATCGCGGCGCGCGGTCGCGTTTGACCTGCGCGGTATGGGCGAGTCGGAGCCTGCGCGCAATGGGGATTACTCCGTGCCAGCCATGGTGAGCGATGTCCAGGCGGTCGCCGACGCGCTTCATCTGAAGCGATTCGTGATCGTCGGGCACAGTTACGGCGGGGCGGTGGTCGCCGCGTATGCCGCCGCGCATCCCGAGCGGCTCGCCGGCGTCGTGTTCGCCGACTCCGCAGGGAACATCAAGATCACCGACGATGTGGCGGACGCATTTCTGAAGGCGTTGCGCGCCGACAAGTCGAAGTTCGTTCGCAGCTGGTTCGCGCCGATCCTGACCAACGCCTCCGAAGCCGTGCAAGCGGAGGTGTTCGCGTCCGAGGACAAGACACCCGCCGATGTCCTGGCCGGGGCGTTGATGGGCCTGCGCTCCGTCGACACGGTCGCCTCGGTCAACGCCTATCAAGGTCCGAAGGTCGCCATCGCCGCGGCGCCGATCGCCGGCCCGTCGTCACTTCACCGGCAGGTGCCGGGATTGCGCACCGTCGAGATGCAGGGTGTCAGTCACTGGCTGATGCTCGACAAGCCCGACGAGTTCAACAAGATTCTCGACAGCTTCCTCGCCGAGATCGACGCATCACAAGCGAAGCGCTGAGCGCGGGATCAGCACGCGCAGCGACTCCGGCACGACGCGCACGTCGAGCTCGGCGCCGAGCATCACCGGCTCGCCATCGAGGTGGGCCGGCCCTTCTGCCGCGCGGCGGATCACGATGCGCTTTCCCTGCGCGGCTCGCGTGCGCCGCGAGCGGTGCAGCGTTCCGTTGAACAGGCGCACCAGCAGCGGAACCGCCGAGAACAGCGACACGTCTTCGATCGTGACAACGTCGAGCAGTCCGTCCTGCAGCGAGGCGATCGGAGCGATGCGGGCGTTGTTGCCGTACTGGCTCGAGTTCGCGACGGCGAGGACGAAGGCGCGCCGCCGGACCGCCTTGCCGTCGATCTCGATGTCGTATTCCTCCGGCTCGTAACGCGCGAAGGCGGCGAGACCTTCGCGGATGTAGTTGCGCAGCCCGCGCGTCGCGCCGAACCGATGTGCCACCACGGCATCGAAGCCGATGCCCATCACTCCGATGAACGGCATGCCGTTGACCGATGCGGTGTCGATCGTGACGATGCGCCCGTCGCTGCACGCGGTGAGCGTCTTCCGCGGTGCGAGCGGCAGTCCCACATGCCGCGCGAATCCATTGCCCGATCCCGCCGGCAGGATGCCAAGCGCCAGGTTGGTTCCGATGAGCCGTTTGGCGACTTCGTGCACGGTGCCATCGCCGCCCACCGCGAATACGACGTCGAACTGCTCGCGCCCGGCGCGCGCGACGACCTCGTCGAGATCCTCCTTCCGCTCGCACGGCAGAACGTCGAACGGAGCAGGCGAGCGCTCGTAGTGCTCCCGAATTTGCCGTGCGATATCGATACTGCGCAGGCGCCCCGATCGGGCGTTGACGACGTAGAGGCACTTCATGTGCGCGGATCGCGGTGCCGGTCGAACCACCACGCCCACAGCGGAAGGAGCCAGCCGGCGAGGGCGGCCCATCCGATCGCGTTCGCGTTCGGCGGCGGCGGAGAGGTGAGGTTCGCCGCGTACACGAGCAGCAGAAAGATCACGAAGACGACGAAGGCGATCGATCCGATGCGGTCGCGGGCTTTCGTGGCGCGGACGTAGATCCAGAGGCCCGCCGCGAACAGCAGGATCTCAACGGCGATCGTCGCGGCCGGAATTCTCCACAATCCCAGGCCGACTCCCTCGCCGCCGGGAACGAGAGGGAGATCGGGGATGTGGGTGACGAAATCGAGAGCCCAGTGGCTGAACACAAGAACGCCGGCGATCAGAGCGCCTCGCCCGTAACGCGTGACGAGCCAGTAGACGACGGCAAACCCGACTGACCATGCGATGGCCATGATCAGGCTGTGCGTCCACGGGTAGTCGTAGAAATCGAGGATGAGAAACGGATTGGGCCCGCCGCGAATCCGCACGTGCTCGATGCCGAGGATCAGGAACACCGGCCAGACGAGATCGAGCCACGTCGCCGCCAGCATCAACGTCCCCAGCGACATCCTCGGCGCGCCGCGTTTTCCGGCGAATCCGACTGCTTCGTGACCGATGAACATCAGCCGGCCCTCATGATGTCCAGCATCACCGGCTTGAATCCGTTGATCATGAACTGAATTCCGATCGCGCCGAGGAGCAGGGCCATGATCTTGGAGAAGACGGCGCGGCCGCGGTCGCCGATGACCCGCGACAGCGGAACGGCGGCCAGCAGGACCAGCCACGACAGCGCGCCGACGGCGACGATGGCGATGATGACCGCGATTTTCTGCTCCCAGCCGCGGTACAGATTCACCAGCACCATGACCGTGGTGATCGCGCCCGGGCCGGAGAGCATCGGTACGGCCAGCGGCACCACGGCGATCGACGACGGATCCATCTCCGCCTTGACCACATCGCTGTCTTCCATGCGGCGTGTTCCGCCGACGTCGTACAAACGGCGGTCCTCGCTGAGCAGCGTGCGCATGGAGTTCGTCAGGAAGATGATGCCGCCCATGATCTGGAACGCCGGAACGGTGATGCCGAAGAACTTGAAGACGTAGTTGCCGGCGAGCAGAAAGACCGTCAGCACGGCGATGCACGACAGGCCGGCGAAGAACGCGACTCTTGTACGGATGGCGCGCGATTCGCCTTCCGTCAGCGCCACGAACGACGGGATCACGGCGAGCGGATTCACCATCGTGATCAGCGCGGTGAACGACAGCAGGAAGACGTCAGACAGCGGCATTGCGCGGCGATTCTAAGGCCTCGACGATGCGATCGTTGCCGGCGTCGATGTACCAGAGGAGCCCGGCGCAGGGGCGCCCGGTCATCTTCTCCACCGCGCGGCAGTAGCCGGTGACCTGATCGCGGTCGCGGGCGAGGCGCTCCGGATCGGGGGCGCCGCTCTTGTAATCGACGACGATCTCGCCGCCGTTCTCGCGGATCAGGCGATCGATTCGTTTCTCGACGAGCGTGCCGGTCTCGTCGACGAAGCGGATGCTCAGCTCGCGCGCCACGGTCTCGCCGCGGATGATTCGGCTGAAGGATGCCGAGTCGCGCACGGTGGCGAGCCGCTGCCGGACCGCGCTGAGCTCCCGATCACCCGCGGCGCACTCGGCCGCGGCGTCGCGGAGGATCTTCTCGAGGTCCGCGTCGCCGTCCCAAAGCTCGAGCACGCGGTGCAGCAGGATTCCCGCGGCGCGGTTCGCGCCGGAGGCTTTCCCGATCGCGGCCTCGCCGGGAGGGAGAGTGTCGATCGAACGTGAAAGCGGAGCGATCTCGATCGGAACGATCTGGCCGGCCGCGAGCTGCTGCTCGAGCGCTTCGTCGACCAGCCGCTTTCGCCGTCCGGAAGCGTCGCCGGGCGTGATTTTCTCGAACGTGGCGTTCACGATGTTTTCTCCGGCGTGAAGCGCGACGCCCATGCGGCCATCGCCGGCGGGCCACATCGACTCCAGCGCGCTCTTGTCGAAATCGAAGGTGCCGCAGAGCGTGGCAAAGAAGCCGATGCGGTGCTGGGACGGATTGCAGACGAAAACGATTTCATTCTTCGCGCGCGTCACCGCGACGTAGAACAGCCGCCGGTTCTCGGCTTCTTCACGCTCGCTGCCGACCTTCTTCAGCTCCGTGCCGGCATCGGTCGAGCGAAATTGAGCGGAGAACGTCTGCGCCGATCCGGTGAGAACGAGACTACGAGGCTCTTCGACCGCGAAGACCTGCATCGTGTCGCTGCCGCGCAGCGGGAACGTGAGATCGGGAAGGATGACCGTATCGAACTCCAGTCCCTTGGCCGCGTGGACCGACAGAATGCGCACGGCATTGCTGTCGTCGTCGGCGAGGCTCGGCTCCATCTCGTCGGGCTCGCTGCGCCTGCGGTCGATCTCGCCGACGAACTGCCGGATCGATCCACCGCTCTTCTGGTCGTAGACGAAGGCCATCGCGCGCAGGTGCTCGAGGTGCCGCAGCGCGCGGCGACCTTCGGTCGAGGCCTCGTAGATCGTTTCGATGTTGCTGGACTCGACGATGAGGTCGATCGTGCCGCTGACGTCGAGATGCTTCGCCGCGGCTCGGTATTCGGCGATGCGCGTGTTGAATGTCGACCAGGTCGCGCTCTCTCCCAGCACGCCTTCGGCGATCTCCTCATCAGTCAGCGCGATGTACGGCGTGCGCGCGGCGGAGACCTGGGATCCGAGGTCGAACGGATAGGCGATCGCCCGCAATACGGCCACGATGTCGACGGCGGCCCGTCGATCGAGAAACGCGCGCGTCGGCGGCAGAACGTAGTCGATCCCGTAGCGATCGAACGTGTCGAGGTACAGATCGAGCTTGCTCAGCCGCCGCAGAAGGATGGCGTAGTCGCGAAGTTCGCCGCCCCTCGACCGGATCCACTCCGCGATCACCTCCGCCTCGCCGAGCTGGCGTTCACGCCCCTCGGTCGTCGGAGCGTGAAGGAACGTAATGCGCTCCTTCTCCTGGCCATGACTGGCAAGCGCGGGCCGGAGGTCGTGGTATGCCGGCCGGAAGACGTTCGCGTCCCACCCCGAGTTCGCGAACACCCGCTGGAACATGGAGTTGAACGCGCCGAGAAGGTGAGGATGCGTGCGGTACTGATCGCGGAGGAGACGATGCTCGCCGCCGGCGGAAGTCAACTGATCGGAGAAGCGACGGTAGGTCTCGGGGTCCGCGCGGCGGAACCCGTAGATCGACTGCTTTGGATCGCCGACGATGAGCGTCTTCCCTTCGACCCAGGCGCCGAGGCGGTCGGACGCCAGCCGCTCGATGATGCGCGCCTGCGTGCGGTCGGTGTCCTGAAACTCGTCGACGAAGATGAAATCGAACTGCTGCCGCACGCGCTCGGCGATCTGCGGATCTTCGAGCAGCGCGGCGGTGCGGATGAGAAGGTCATCGAAGTCGGCGACGCCGAGAAGGCGCTTCTCGTCGTCGAGAAACGAGACGAAGCGCCGGGTCAGCGCGATGAGAGCCACGGCCGCGCGATGGCTGACCAGTGCATCGAAGATGGAGTTGCCTTTCCTGCCGTCGGCGCGAAGGACCTTCAGGGCGTTCTTGATCGACGCCATCGCCCGCGACATCGGCAGGTCGGCGCTCCGGATGTCGCTCGCCACTGGCGCAAAGTACTCGATCCACGCGTCGACGGAAGCCGGCGGCAGGGGAGAGCGCTGAACGTAGGCGATCAGGCGTGAGATCGGATCGTCGTCCGCCGAAGCCGGCGGCGCCGCACGCAGGGCGGCGACGGCATGCTCGATGTCGCCGGCGATCTCATCGAGCTCGCCGAGCGTGTACGTGTCGTCATCGAGCAGATCGCGCCGCCCGGCCAGCGAATAGACCATCTCCCGGATGCGGAACAGGTAGCCGGTGTGCGCGAGCAGCGCTTCCCACTGCGAGAGGATGCCCGGGTCGTTGGCGATGCGCGTCTCCTGGTCTGCCCATTTGTCGTAAAGCTGCGAGTAAAGCAGCGAGCGCTCGAAGCCTTCGATGATCCGGAACTGCGGATCGAGGCCGGCCTCGATCGGGAACATCCGCAACAGCGACTGGCAGAACGAGTGAATCGTCTGCGAGCGAAGTCCGTCGATGCGCTCGAGCTGTTTGCGGCAGGTCTCTCGATACGAGTCCATGCGATCGCGCGGTACGGCGAATGGCGGTTGCGGCGACTCGGCTGGCCAGCAGATGTGCGACGGACGCTCCTGTCCGTCGGGCGCAGACATGAGTGTCTGCGCCACACTCTCCAGCGCGTCATGAATGCGATCGGCGATCTCGCCGGCCGCTTTCTCCGTGAACGTCATCAGTACGATGCGCTCCGGCGCCACGCTCTCATCCGACAGCAGGATCTTCAGCACCTCGGCCACGATGGCGGTGGTTTTCCCGGTGCCGGCACCCGCTTCGATGACCGTGTTGCGCCGCCGCGGCGGCGTCACTCCCGGTTTCGGGAAGAGAAAGGATTGCTGCTGCGGATTCACGCGGGGTCCTCGAAGAGCGCACGCGGCTGGCCGGCGCGGAGAACGGCGCGCCGCTCATCCGAGTCGTGCCGCGTCCGGCAGGAGTGGTTCACCGGGCAGTACTTGCAGGAGTTGAAGTCGTTCTCGTCTTCGTTCGGGAACGCGGGGAAATCGCCGCGGCGGATGGCCTCGACGAACAAGGCGAGCGTCTCGCGCAGCCGCACCTCGTGCTCGGCGAGCGCGAACGTGAAATCGGACGGCTTGTCCGCTCCGGCGATCGGCTTGATCGCGCCGGAAACGTGATCCGCGGTCGTCTGAAAGAAACTCGCGGCGGCCATGGCGTACAGCGCAAGCTGCAGTCTCACGCCGCGCTCGATCTTTGCCGCCAGCTTCACGTGCCGAAGCGCCTTACCCGACTTGTAATCGACGATGCGATAGTTGCCGCCGCCTTCGTCGATCCGGTCGATCGCGCCTTCGATGCGGAGCGACGTCCCGTCGATATCGAGCACATACGGCTCGAAGCGATACTCGAATCGGACCGGGCGCATCGACAGCGCGGCCAGATCGGACCGATCGTCGGTGACGAAGTGCCGCAACAGAGTCTTCGCGACGCGGCGCTCGATCTTGCGGATCGGCTCGTTGAGAGGCGGACGCTGTTCTTCGAACGCGTCGAACTCCTGATCAACGATCTCGTCGAGCCTGTCGAGCGGGAGGGCGTCGCGGTAGAAGCGCTCCAGGATCCTGTGATCGAGATTGCCTTTCTCGCGATGGTTGATCTGGACTTCCATGTCCGGATCGTCGATGGACCGGACGCGGAGAATGCGTTTCCAGAAAAACTTCTGCGGGCATTCGCCGAAGTCTTCGAGATGCGTCGGCGCCGCGGATTGCAGCGCGATCTCCGCTTTTTCGCGGACGAGCGGATTGCGGATGTAGCCGTCGAAGACGGATCGTGTTCCGCTGCGCACGAGCAGTTGCAGGGAACGTGGAGCGGCGGCCGTCCCGGCCGCCGGCCGCCGCGCCGGGAGGCGCGGCGCTCCACTGACATGACGCAGGTAGTTCGATTTTCGGAGCGGCTTGCCGAATCCGTCGCTGGCCGCGAATGAGAGCGTGAGCGAATCGGTCGACGCGCCGGAGATGATCCTGAAGAGGAGCTGTTCCTCCGGGCGGCCGTCGCCGATCTCGCGCAGTCCGAGGAGGCGGCGGTCGGCGTCGACGAGGAGGGGATCCTCGACGCGGCGCTGCGGCAGCGTCTCATCCTGCAGGCGCACGGCAAAGAGATGCGTGAACGACCGGCCGCGGAGGCGCATCACATCGCTCAGCCACACAGGCCTCGGGCCTCGGGCCTCGGACCTCGGAATGCTTGCTGATTCGATGGCGTCGATCAGCGAGCTTGCATCGAGAGGGCGGTTCCACGCGGCCGCGCGCGAGAAGAGCGCGGCGATCGTTTGCAGCGCGTCGATGGCGGCGAGATCGGTTTCCGTCTCGACGCGGAACTGCTCGATGAGGTTCGGAAGCCAGGAGGCGTCGATTCTCTCCGTGAGCGCCTCGAGCTCCGCGACGGCATCGATGTAGTCGCCGACCACGGGCGACTTGAACGTGCGCTGGCGCAGATCCGCGCTTCGGCCGCCGCCCAGGCCGGCGTAGCGCGTCTCGTAATCGGCGTTCTCCGGGTTGATGCGCGTGGACAGCCGCAGACCGCCCCGGACGATCTCCAGGACGTCTCCTCGAAGAAAGTTGCGTTCGCGGAGGCGAAGAAGAAGGAGAGCCGTCCGGCCGAAGCGATGAGCGGAGAGTGGCAATGCCACGGATTCGGAGATGGAAAAACCGGATTCACGCGAGAAGCGACCGAACAGCTGAACGTCGTAGGGATCGAGCGAACGCGCCACGACGCCGATCGATTGCGGCGTCACGCCGGAATCGAGCAATTGCGCGACGTCGCGACATGTCTCGCGGATCTCTTCCTCGCGCGTCTTCGCTTCACGTAGCGAGACCGCGGGCTCCCTGATCTCGAGAGCGGCACCGGCTGAAGCCGGTGCTCCATTCAGCAGGCGGACGAACTCGTTCGCGAAAGACCACCCCGGGGCGTCATGGGGATCGAACGGCACATAGACCGCGGAGAGCCTGTCTACTGATTGTAGAGCCCGGACGAGCGCCAATTGAGCTCCCGTCATGTCGTAAAACCCGGCCAGGACAACTGAGGGCCCAGGGCCGTGGACCGAGGAAAGATCACAAGCGCGGCCGAGGATGTCCGCCGGATCCACCGCTCCGAGCTTCGTGATCAACTTCTCGTAGGTCTGCCAAACCCGGACAGCAAGCCGGATGCGCTCGCGATTGCGCAGCGACCGCGCCGCGGTGAAGCGGCGCTGAAATTCGAGGACGCTCAGGCCGCCGTCGCGCACGTCGCGATAGGAGCGTTCGAGCATCGACGCCGCCCCGCGAGTCGCGGTCAGGGGATCATCCACCGAGCGCGTGGCCGTGCGCATGGCCAGCCGCCGTTCCTCGTCCGTCGCGGCGCGCGGGAAGTCGCCGGCGGCGTTGACGATTCGTCGCGCCAGCGTGTCGAGCGTCTGCAACTGCAGGCCGGCGATGCCGTTCGGAAAGCGTTCGAGCAGCGCAGCGGAAATGGCCTGGGCCACTCCGCTCGATGCCACGACGACCTCTTCGCTCCAGGGCGCGAGCGGATCGCGGCGTCCGGAGGCGGCCAGACGCTCCGCGATCCGGCCTGCGATCTCGCTGTAGGGAGCAAGCGTGAGGAGGGGGGAACCCATTAGTTATTTCGCAAGGATTCTACCAGCCGGCAGCTAGCACGATTCTGGCTATGGCCATGGTCGAGGACTCGACATAATGCCGGACCATGGGGAAACGAGAGGTGCGGATCATCGTCATCCGGAAGGGGATCACGGGCGCGCTGCTCGTTCTGGTGTCCGCCGCGATGATCGCACTGCTGTTCTATCTCTCCGGGAAGGCGTATGCGAGCGGAACCGAGCCGCTCGCACAGCTGCTGATCCAGGTCATGACCCGGCAACAGTCGCTGAATCGCAACACGGTGCTCGCCGAGGTGATGCCTGCCCTGGCGAATGTTCTGTTCTACATCCCCTGGGGATTTCTGGCGTTTCTGCTCTTCGATTCGCCGGCGCGGCCGCGGTCCCGAACCTACGTGATCGCCGTCATCGCCGGAGCGACGTTTGCGGCGACGATGCAAGTGTGGCAATCGTTTCTTCCAACGCGTGTGACCGGCCTGCTCGACGCCTTCGCGAACACCCTCGGCACGTTTGCCGGAGCGCTAGCCGGACATTTGCGCAAGACCGTGCGGTTTCAGTTCGAAGGGTGAGGCCGCAATGATTCTTGTCGTGGAAGACGACCGTCAAGTCGCGCGGCTGATCGCGCTGGTCCTGCAAAGAAGCGGTTACGAGTCGCAGATCGTCTCGGACGGCCAGTCGGCGCTCGAGGCTGCGAAATCGAAACAGCCGTCGATGATCTTTGCCGACCTGACGATCAAGGGGATGGGAGGGGACCAGCTCTGCCACCAGCTGAAAGCGCAGGCCAGCACCAGACATATCCCGTACATCGTTGTCTCCGGCGACCGCGATGTCGGTGAAAAGGCCCGCCGGTGCGGCGCCGACGACTACATAGGCAAACCTTTTGAATTCGAGGACCTCATTCGTCTCGTCAAGAAATATGCAAGAACTGAAAGCCGAAAAGCCGACTGAGTCGCCTGCCGGCAGCGACCCCGTCACTCGCCTGATGCAGCGCCTCCCCGAGGAGGGATTCGTCAACGATCAGGCCGAGGATGAGTGGAACCGGTTCGGGGAAGTGATCTTCAGGCGCCCGGAGAAGATCGGGATCGCGAAGGGCGAGACGGTCTTCATCTTCACCCGCGTGCCCGAGTTGAACGAGCGGCTGCTCCGCCAGACGTCGCAGTCCATCGTCAACACGTACCGCGCCAAGAGCGTGGTCCAGAAGGCGTTGTCGGTTCTGCAGTCGACGACCGTCTACCACTGCCTGGTCGCGACGAGCGACCAGCCGCACAACGAAGTCCTCAACGGATTCATCAGCCGCAGCGGCGGTGCGACGTTCATCCCCGTGGTGATCGTCCCGGAGATCAATCAGGTGGTCTATCCGAATCTCGAGGAGAAGATCGGCACGATCCGCCCCCGCGTCGAATACCTGCAGTACCTCCTCGGCGAGCGGCGCGAGCGCGTGAACATGCATGGTCCGACGGTCCAGGCATTCTGGATCTCCATGGGCGTGTTGGCGGTGTTGCTGGTGGCGATCGTCGTGAGTTTATTCTGAGTGGAGCGGCGGCCATCCCGGCCGCCGGCCCCGCCGCACTTGGACGCGCGGCGCTCCACTAGAATGAGTCCATGGAGTTCCCCCTCCGCCCGCGCGACATCTTCGACGAGCTGCGCAAGACTGTTGTCGGCCAGGACGACGCGATCCGCGAGCTCGCTGTCGCGGTCGTGAAGCATCTCGTCGGCCAGCCGGCCCCGAACATCCTCCTCATCGGCAACTCCGGTTCGGGCAAGACGACGATGATGCGCGCCGTCGAACACTATCTCTCCACTCGGAAGGGGTTGAGCGGATTCGCGAACGTCATCCGCATGAACGCGAACGTTCTCGCCGAGGAGCACCAGGGTTACGGGCGGGCGGTGCTCGGCCGTCTGTACGAGAACGCCAGGCAGATGCTCGGCGACGACGCGCCGGTCGAGCGGCTCCTCGAGTCGGTCGAGCACGGGATCGTGTTCATCGACGAAGTCGACAAGATCCGGGCGCAGGTCAGCGGCGCGCCGAACGTGCGCGGCATCGTTGCGCAGGAAGCGCTCCTCACACTGATGGAGAACGAGCACGTGCAGTTCGAGGCCGGCGGAACGGCGTACACGGTCAATTCATCCGGAATTCTCTTCGTGGCTGGCGGAGCGTTCGAGGAGTTGTACGAGAACGTGCTGCGCCGGGCCACGATCGGACAGGATGTGGCCCCGCTTCAGCCAGTGGTGGTCGTCTCGGCTTCGGGCGAGGTGCGCGAGGAACTGCCGTTTCATCTTCGGGACTACCTGAAGTATGAGGATATGTTCCGCTACGGGATGACGCCGCAGTTCGCGTCGCGCTTTGAGTCGATCATCGTCCTCAACGATCTGGCCGAATCGGATCTGGCGAAGATCTTCGTGGAGCCCGAGGGTTCGATCTTCCGCACGTCGCGCGATTACTTTCACCGCTTCGGTGTCGATCTGCAGATCACGCGCGCGGCACTGATCTCGATCGCCTGGGACGCCTCGCGCCAGAAGCGCCTCGGCGCCCGCGCGCTGCGCGAGATTTATCGCCGCGTCATCCGCAACATCGAATTCGATCCCGCCGCCGCGACACACGACGGCAACCGCGTGCTCACCATCGACGAGAACATGGTCAAGCAGGCGATTGTGAGCAGGGAGCAAGGGAGTGCCACTCGAGCCAGATAGGGGGATTCGAGATTCGGGATTCGGGATTCAGCGGGCGGTGGCCCGAATCCCGAATCCCGAATGACGAATCCCGATCAAAAGACCTTCTTCTCCAAACTCAAACGCGGCCTCTTCATGACTCACACCGAGATCATCGAGAAGGTGAAGGAGTCGCTGACGCCCGATCTGCCCGTCTCGCGCGAGGCGATCGACGGGCTGGAGGAGGCGCTCCTTGGCGCCGACGTCGGCGCGGAGCTGACTTCATCGCTCATCGGCCGGATCCAGGAGCGAGTCCGCAGCGAGAACATCACGAACGTCGACCGGTTGACCGAGGCGCTCCGGCAGGAGACGCGTGCCCTGATTCCGAGGAGGGAGGCGCAGACGATCGATGTGGGGCGGGCCAAGCCCTTCGTGATCCTCGTCGTCGGCGTCAACGGGACGGGGAAGACCACCACGATTGCCAAGCTGGCCGCGCGCTGGAAGAGCGAAGGGAAGGACGTCATCCTCGGCGCGGCCGATACGTTTCGCGCCGCGGCGATCGAGCAGTTGCAGGCGTGGGCCGATCGCGTCGGCGTCCCGATGATCAAGCACAAGGCGGGATCCGATCCGGGCGCGGTCGCGCACGACACGGTCAGTGCGGCCAAAGCGCGGAACAGCGATGTCGTCCTGATCGACACCGCCGGACGGCTGCACAACAAGGCGCACCTGATGCAGGAGCTGGCGAAGGTGCGGCGCGTGATCGAGAAAGAGCTTCCCGGCGCGCCGCACGAGACGTTGCTGGTCATCGACGGAACGACCGGCCAGAACGGCGTCAATCAGGCCGCGGCGTTCCTCGAGGCGGCGAAGATCACCGGCCTGGTCGTGACCAAACTCGACGGAACGGCGAAAGGCGGTGTGATCCTCTCGATCATGCGCCAGTTCGACATCCCGGTGAAGTTCATCGGAGTCGGCGAAGGGGCCGACGATCTGATTCCGTTCGACCCGGCGGCCTACGTGGATACGCTGTTCGAGTAGGTTCTTCTCGGGATTCGAGTCCAATCCCCCCAATCCCGAACCCCGTGATTCATCTCACATCGACCGGTGTGTTTTCGTCCACACGTCGGGTGACCGGCCCCACCGAGACATCGCGTTCAGAAGCACAAACTCCGTGGCCAAAGGAGAAACGCGAATGGCCGCGAAATCTATCCCTGCGGACCACGACACCATCGCTGCTGCGTTGAAGCGCAGCGGTGTCAACCGGCGCGATTTCATGACCTTCTGCGGCAAGCTGATGGTCGCCGCGCCGTTCGGACTGGGCATCACCAACTATCTCAGTGTCGACGCAGTGGCACAGGAAGTCGGCGCGATCCGACGACCCTCGGTCATCTGGCTGCACATGCAGGAGTGCACCGGATGCACGGAGACGCTGCTGCGGCCCGCCACCCCCGATCTGGCCACGCTGCTGTTCGACGTGATCTCGCTCGACTACCACGAGACGGTCATGGCCGCGGCCGGTGCGGACGCGGAAGCGGCGCTTGCCGACGCCATGAAGGCGAACAAGGGCAAGTACGTCCTGATCGTCGAGGGTTCCATCCCGACGAAGGACAATGGCCAGTACCTCAAGATCGCGAACAAATGGGGCATCGACTATCTGCGCGAAGTGGCGCAGGACTCGGCCGCCATCGTTGCCATCGGCTCATGCGCCTCGTGGGGCGGCGTGCAGTCGAGCGGCATCAATCCGACCGGCTCGGTCGGCGTCGACCAGATCATCAAGGACAAGCCGATCATCAACATCCCCGGCTGTCCGCCGAACCCCTACGTCACGCTCGCGGTCGTGCTTCAGTACGCCAAGAGCGGCACCGTGCCGGAGCTCGACGATCTGAAGCGGCCGAAGTTCGCATTCGACCGCGTCATCCATGAGCAGTGCCCGCGCCGGCCTCACTTCGATGCCGGCCGTTTCGCCGCGCAGTTCGGCGACGAGAACCACCGCAGGGGCTACTGCCTCTACAAGCTCGGATGCAAAGGTCCCGTCACCCACGCGCCGTGCTCGGTGCGTCATTTCAATGATGTCGTCGACGCATGGCCGATCGGAATCGGCGCACCCTGTTTCGGCTGCACCGAGAAGGGCGTCGGCTACACGATCGCACTGGCGGACACTGTCCCGATCTCGCGGCCGACCGGTCCCGACACCTATCCGGGCGTGTACGCGGAGCAGAAGGGCGTCAGCCCCGTCGCGACCGGCGTCGCCGGCGTGGTCGGCGGCGCGATCGTCGGAGCCGGATATCTGGCGTCGAAGAAATTCGACAACGTAGTTGACGACAGCGAAACGAAGGAGGAGTAGGCGATGGCCACAGATCGTCGAACACTCCTGAAAGGCCTGGCCGCCGCCGCGACCATCACGGTCATCCCGCGCGCGAGCGAAGCGCGCCAGAAGCCGGTGGTCCCGTCGGATGCCGTCGGGCTTCTCTACGACTCGACGAAGTGCATCGGCTGCAAGGCTTGCGTCGTCAAGTGTAAAGAGATCGCCAAGCTCGAGGCCGACGTCGACGGCTACGGTGACGGTCTGTACGACGCGCCGGAAGGCCTCAACGAGTACGCGAGGAACGTCATCCAGCTGGCCAAGGACGGCGAGCAGTTCGCGTATGTGAAGAAGCAGTGCATGCACTGCGTCGATCCCGCGTGCGCCACGGCCTGCATGATGGGCGCGCTGCACAAGGGTGAGAACGGAATCGTGACCTGGGAAGCGAACAAGTGCATCGGTTGCCGGTACTGCCAGGTGGCGTGCCCGTTCAACGTGCCGAAGTTTCAGTGGGCGAAAGTCTCGCCTCGCCTGATCAAATGTGACCTCTGCAAGGCCCGCCTGGCGGAGGGCAAACAGCCGGGATGCGTCGAGGTCTGCCCGCGCGCCGCGGTCATCTACGGCAAGCGCGACGAGCTGCTGCGCGAGGCGCACAAGCGCATCGACCAGAAGCCCGATCTCTACGTGAACAAGGTCTACGGGGAGAAGGAGCTCGGCGGGACGCAGGTGCTCTACCTCTCGCACATTCCGTTCGAGAGCCTCGGCTTCCGGTTCAAACAGGAAGAGTCGTCGGGCAACCTGCAGCAGACCGTGCAGCATGGTGTCTACAAGGGATTCATCGCTCCGCTGGCGCTCTACGGACTGCTCGGCGCGGTGATGTTCCGAAACCGCAAGAAAGGCGACGCAAATGACGACGTACGTTGAAACGCGGCCGCTGATCGGCGTCCGACCGCGTCTGTTCACGCGCGCCTACAACGTTCTGCTGTTCCTCGCCGCGGTGTCGATCGCGCTGATCGCGTGGCGCTTCGCGGTGGGGCTGGGACGTTCGACGGCGCTGTCCGATGGCTATCCATGGGGCATCTGGATCGCCTTCGACGTCGTGACCGGAACGGCATTCGCCTGCGGCGGTTATGCGCTGGCCATCCTCGTTTACATCCTCAACAAGGGCAAATATCACCCGCTCGTGCGCCCCGCCGTTCTGACGAGCGCGCTCGGCTACTCCATCGCCGGATTCTCGGTCATGGTCGATGTCGGCCGTCCGTGGGCGGCCTGGAGACTGGCCAAGGTCTGGACCTGGAACCTCAACTCGGTCCTGCTCGAAGTGGCGATGTGCATCATGGCCTACACGGTCGTGCTGTGGATCGAGCTGGCGCCCGCTTTCCTCGAGAGATTCAAGGACAAGGGACCGGCGAGACTGCAGGCCATCGCGCGCACGACTCTGCCCTTCTTCGACAAGGCGCTGATCTGGATCCTGGCCCTCGGCATGCTGCTGCCGACGATGCATCAGTCGTCGCTCGGCTCGCTGATGATGTTGGCCGGCCCGCGGCTCCATCCGCTCTGGAACACCGGCTGGCTGCCGCTCTTCTACCTGATCACCTGCATCGCCATGGGTTACGCGATCGTGGTGACCGAGGCGGCGTATTCGTCAACGGTGTTCCATCGCAAGCCGGAGTTCCCGCTGCTCAAGCCGCTCGGGAAGGTCGCCGGTTCGCTCGGGCTGCTGTTTGTCGTGCTCCGCTTCATCGATCTCGGGATCCAAGGACGTCTCGGTCTGCTCGGTTCGTTCGATCTGAACGGGATCCTGTTCTGGCTGGAGACGGTGCTCTTCGTGGTGCCGTTCTTCCTGCTGCTCAGGAACAGGCAGAACCTGGGCAGTCTGCTCCGCGCGTCGATGCTGGTGGCACTCGCCGGCGGCCTGTATCGATTCGACACATTTCTGGTGGCGTTCAACCCCGGACAGGGGTGGCACTACTTCCCGTCGGTGACGGAACAGCTGATCACGATCGGCCTCGTCGCCGGCGAGCTTGCGGTGTACGGCGCCGTCGTCAAGTACTTCCCGATTCTGAGCGGAACTGAAGGAGAACGCGCATGACCAAGCGCATCACGATTGATCCCATCACAAGAATCGAAGGGCACCTGCGCGTCGACGTCGAGGTCGGCAACGGCCAGGTCGACAAGGCGTGGGCGTCCTCGACGATGTGGCGCGGCATCGAGAAGATCCTCGTGGGCCGCGATCCGCGCGACGCCTGGGCGTTCACACAGCGCTTCTGCGGCGTCTGCACCACCGTCCACGCGCTCGCTTCGGTGCGCGCCGTGGAGAACGCGCTTGCGCTCGAGATCCCGCTGAACGCGCAGTACATCCGCAACATCATCATGCTCGCGCACGCGCTGCACGATCACGTCGTCCACTTCTACCAGCTCAGCGCGCTCGACTGGGTCGACGTCACGCAGGTTCCGAACGCCAGCCCGGCCAAGGCCTCCGCTCTCGGCGAGACGCTGTCCGATTGGACCGGCAACTCCACGAAGCAGATGAAGGCCGTGCAGGACAAGGTCATCGGCCTCGTGAAGAGCGGCCAGCTCGGACCGTTCGCGCATGGCTACTGGGGCCACCCGGCGATGAAGCTGCCGCCGGATGTCAACCTGCTCGCGGTCAACCACTATCTGCAGGCGCTCGAGTACCAGCGTTACGCCAATCAGGTCGTGGCGATCCTCGGCTCCAAGACGCCGCACATCCAGAACCTCACGCCGGGCGGCGTGGCCAATGCCATCAACCTGAACAGCGAAGCGACGCTGAACCTCGACCGGCTGTATCAGATCAAGGCGCTGCTCGACAAAGTCATCCCGTTCGTGCAGCAGGTCTACTTCAACGATGTCATGGCCGTGGCGTCGTTCTATCCGGAGTGGTTCGGATACGGCGCGGGCGTGACGAACTACATGTCCGTGCCCGACATCCCACTCGACGCCAAGAGCACCAAGTTCGCGATGCCGGGCGGCGTGATCATGAACGGCGATCTCAAGACATACAAGCCGATCACCGGTCCGAACGACGAGTACTTCCGCAAGGGAGTCACTGAAGACACGACGCACGCCTACTACAAGACGGCGAGCCTGCATCCGTTCAAAGGCGAGACCGAGCCGGAGTTCACCGATTTCCAGGAGAACGGCAAGTACACGTGGGTCAAGGGCCCGCGCTTCGAAGGCAAGCCCATGCAGGTTGGTCCGCTGGCCAACGTGCTCTGCATGCTGGCTGCCGGCGATCCGCTCACGACGAAGTGGGCGACGAAGGCGCTGGAGACCGTCGGTGCGATCTCGAAGAAGAAGGTCGGGCCGGAAGTGCTGCACTCGACGCTCGGCCGACATGCCGCGCGCGCGATCCGCTGCGCGGTCATGGCCGATCTGGCGCTCCAGCAGTGGCAGTTGCTCGTCGACAACATCACCAATGGCGATACCAAGACGTTCAACGTGCCGGCGTTCCCGAAGGGGACAGTCGAGGGCATGGGCTTCCACGAAGCACCGCGCGGCACGCTGTCGCATTGGGTGGTCATCAAGGACGGTGTCATCGACAACTACCAGGCCGTCGTTCCGACGACGTGGAACGCCTCGCCTCGCGATGCGAAAGGGACGCCGGGACCGTACGAAGCGGCGCTGCTCCGCAATCCGATCGCGCAGGCCGACCATCCGCTGGAGGTCATCCGCACGATCCACTCGTTCGATCCGTGCATGTCCTGCGCGGTGCACACGTTCGATCCGGAAGGGAACGAACAGGCCACGGTGAAAGTGCTCTGATGAACATCGCGATCTTCGGCATCGGAAACGTCCTCGTCGGCGACGATGCCGTCGGTCCTACCGTTGTGACACTCCTCGACGCCCTCTGGGAATTCCCGGAGGGCGTCGTCGTCGAGGACATCGGCACGCCGAGTCTCGATCTCGCTGCGCGGCTCTCCGACTTCGATGCCGCCATCTTCGTCGATGCCGTGGCGGTGAAGGCGGAGCCGGGCACGATCCGCATCTTCAATCGCGACCAGATCCTGAAGAATCCTCCCGGCCTGCGCATCAGTCCGCACGATCCGTCGCTCAAGGAGACGCTGCTCACGGTCGAGTTTCTCGGCGCCGGGCCGAAGACGATCCGTCTCGTCGGCGTCGTGCCGGAATCGACGCGGGGGTTCGGGATGAGCGACTCGGTGCAAAGCGCCATTCCGAAGGCGGCGCAGGCGGTGCTCACCGAGCTCGAGGGATTCGACATCGTGCCGACGCCGCGCGCGCAACCGCGCTCCACCATTCCGTGGTGGCGAGCGGCGTAGCCGCCGGGCCTCTGCCGCGATCGCGGCTTCTTGGTCACGATCGAGCAACTTCAACAGCTCATCGCATGACAGCGCGTTTACGAAGTCATATGGCTTCGAACCGCCGAGTGCATCGGAATGAGCGGCACTGTTCTGGCTCACCACACGATGACGTACGTCATTCCGCGCGCTCTGCTACGATCCGCCGTCGATGGATGAGAAACGCGAAATGCTCCGCCACACGCTCGCCACGCTCGCGTATCGGGGCTCGAAAGCCATACGCGATGCGCCGCCGGAATTCGAGTCGTTCAAGGCCTCGCCGACGTCGCGCACGCCCGTGCAGATCCTTGCGCACATCGGCGATCTGATGGCCTGGGGACGATCGATGGCCGACGGCTCACGCAAGTGGCACGACTCGTCGCCGCTGCCGTGGCCGCAGGAAGTGGAGCGTTTCTTCGCCCGGATGTCGGAATTCGAGAGCTATCTTGCCTCCGATGCACCGCTGCAGTCCGCGGTCGAAAGGCTTTTTCAAGGCCCGATCGCCGATTCGCTCACTCACGTCGGCCAGCTCACGCTCCTGCGACGCGCCTGCGGCGCGCCCGTGCGCGGCGAGAACTACTTCAAGGCCGAGATCGCTTCCGGCCGCGTCGGCGCGGAGCAGGCCAAGCCCAAACTCGAGTTCGATTAGGGAACTTCTGCGCAAGTCGTTGTTCACGTCATCCTGAGCCGCGAAGACGGCGAAGGATCTCGAAATGGCAGGGGTTTTCGCATCCTGAGATCCTTCGTCGCGCTTCGCCGACTCAGGATGACGAATGGTGCAGAGGTTTCCTAGTGTGGCGAGTCAGAGATACGCAGCATTTCGCTGGTGCCGCTTGCGGCTGAGATGCAAGGAGCGAGGAGGAGGCGATGTGGTGACATCGTTGACGACGAGCGACGCCGCAGATCGGCCGCAACCGGCACCAGCCCGG
>DATISF010000053.1:0-54139 GCA_035468985.1 Thermoanaerobaculia bacterium | reverse complement strand
ACTTGTGCAGAGGTTCCTTAGGAGAACGGGGGTACACCTCGGGTCGTGTTCCTAAGGCACTGGAGGGAACCTCTGCACAAGTCGTTGTCCACGTCATCCTGAGCCGCGAAGACGGCGAAGGATCTCGAAATGGCACGCGTTTTCGCATTCTGAGATCCTTCGTCGCGCTTCGCCGACTCAGGATGACGACGTGCGCAGAGGTTCCTTAGGAGAACGGGGGTACACCTCGGGTCGTGTTCCTAAGGCACTGGAGGGAACCTCTGCGCAAGTCGTTGTTCCCGTCATCCTGAGCCGCGAACACGGCGAAGGATCTCGAAACCGCACGCGTTTTTCGCATCCTCACGATCCTTCGTCGCGCTTCGCCGACTCGGGATGACGACTTGTGCAGAGTCTCCCTAGTGTCCTGTCATCGAGAGATCGGTACCATCTCGCTTGCTCTCGGCGGCGATCGCTGCGTTGCGCCTCCTCGACATAATCACCACGATGCCTGCGTCGGCGCGCCTTGCGCTCGCCGCCGATTGCGGCGCGATCTGGTACCGATTTCCCGATGACAGGACCCTAGATCCAGCGGCGGACTCTGGCAACATAGCTCACGTACTCGGTTCCGAACTTCTGGCGAATGACGGCCTCTTCGCGAACGACGATCAGGCGATCGAGCAATACGAGCTGGACCATCGCGGCGACGAGAAACCAGGCGGAGTTGACCGCAAGCGCAATCCCGGCGAGAAAAAGCAGCTGCGCGAGATACAACGGATTGCGCGTGAATCGAAATGGGCCGCTCGTCACCAGGCGCGCGGGAACCTGTCCCGGCTCGAGCGACGTCTCGTGGCGTTTCATCTCGCGAATCGTCAACGCGCCGAGCGCCGCCGCCGCACACACGCACGCCCCTCCCGCGATCAGGCCGGCCTCAAACGAATACGGCGCAATCTCGAATGGCCATGAGAGATGGAGCAATCCCCCGACGATCAGGCATGCGAAGAACAGAATTGGCGGCTTGACGACCTTCATCCGCTGACACCGCGCGCCGTCGCGTAATCGACGGTCTGTTCCGGCTTGCGCATGCGCATGATGAAGTATGCGGCAGAAATCCAGAGCAACGAGACTGTGATCCACGCGACCACGGACGTGCTGAGCGCGAATACGTTTGTCGCTCCGCGAACTGCTGACGGCACGATGTCCTTCGTGTTGTTGACAGCCGCGTGCATCAGCATCGTCAGCAGCAGGCTTCCGGTCCGGACGTAAAGCCAGGCCATGACAACCGAAAGCGCCGTCACCTGAAGAACGAACAGGGGAAATGACTGGCCGTATGTATCGCCGACGCTCACATAGAAGAGCGGCAGATGCCAGACGGCCCAGATCACGCCGAGGAGCAGGCTGGCCCGGGCAAACCCGAAGCGCGACAGAAGACGGGGAAGTGCATAGCCGCGCCATCCGATCTCTTCACCCGTCTGACCGCCCATCAGTGTCGATGCCAGCGTGGCAAGGAGCATGACGTACCACGCCTCATCTCCGAAATGCGGCCACGCGCCGAGGACCACGCGATGCAGGAGCGCTCCGGTGAGCTTGATCGTGGCCATGAAACCGATGGCGAACACGTACCAGCGCACACCGACGTTCCACACGAAAAGACGACCGAGAAGTGCGACCACGCCGGCCTTCCCCTCCGCACGCGCGGTCAGCGCCAGCGCCGTCATCGCCGGAGCGAAAATCCCGACGTACAGCACCAGCAGCCGCAAGGGACTCGGCGGCATGACTGCGACCGCGGTGAAGCACGGCCACGTCACCGCGAACGTCAGCAGGAAGAAGCTCATCAGCGAACCGGGCATCGTTCGCGGAGCGTCCGACATGTGAGCAATGTACGCTTTTGATCCGAGGATGTTCTGCTATCCTCGTCCCGGTCCCCTCAATGGATAGCGCCGATCCCGGGCAGCCGCGGAAGCGAAAGCGCGCCGAAGCGGCTGGCCCCCAGCCTGCCGCTGACGATCTGGCGAACATCCAGGCGCTGTACGACCGCGGGCGCGCCTACGACGCCTACCGCGCAACGCTGCACTTCGCACCGATGCGCGACTGGCACGATCCCGAAGCGCGCGTTCTCGCCGGCCGGCTCGCCCATCACCTCGGCGCGCCGCAGATGGCTGACTCGCTCATGCTCCTTGCGTGGCGGCGGTCGCCCGACAATCTGCACGCGCGCTACTTCGGCATCCGCGCGCTGCTCTCCCGCCGCGGTCCGCTCGAAGCGCTCGGCGCCATCGAACGCTATCCCGTTCCCGTCGATGATCCGATCCTTCACGCCGAGTGGCTGGCGCTGAAGGGACACATCCTCGGCTCGTTTCGCGATTTCGCGCGCGCCGAGGCACTGCTCGCCGAGGCACGGCGCATTGCGCCCGACCATCACTGGATCGCGCTGGAGGCGGCATCACTCCTCGGCATGCAGGACCGCGTCGACGAGGCGCTCGCCGAGGCACGGCGGGGATTCGAGCTACAGCCGCTCCATCCCGGAGCAACGCTCGCGCAGGCACAGATCCTTCTCCTCCTGGCACGCGATGACGAAGCAATCGGCGCGCTCGACGCGGCGATGGAGAACGTTCAGTCGTCGTCGATCGCCGCGTTTCTTGCCTCACTGCTGACCGAGCGCGAGCGCTACACCGAGGCGCTGCAGGCGTGGGAGTTCTGCCAGGTGCTGATGCCGATGATCGAGAAGCCAACCCGCGCCTGGCTCTTCGGTCACCTCTCGCACATGCAATACCTCCTCGGCAACATCGAGGAGTCGAAACGGCTGGCGAAAACCTCGGGCGACTCGGTTCTCGAGCATCTCGCGTCGCGGCTCGAGGACGGTCCGACCGTCGGGCACCGGCGGCTCAA
Organism: Thermoanaerobaculia bacterium; assembly: GCA_035468985.1. Lineage (GTDB taxonomy): Bacteria > Acidobacteriota > Thermoanaerobaculia > Gp7-AA8 > Gp7-AA8 > DASVHS01. The sequence continues at coordinate 51,277 of DATISF010000053.1, read as the reverse complement.
GATCGACGTCCCGTTCATCAAGCAGCATCACGTGACGTGCGTTCCCACGACGATGGCCATGCTGGGCCGGTTCTGGGGCCAGGACCTGGAGCATCTCGCCATCGCCGACCAGATCACCTACGGCGGCACGGCCACGCATCGCGAACGGCAATGGGCCGAGTCGCACAACTGGATCGTGCGTGAGTTCACGGTGACGTGGGATGCGGCAGTGGCGCTGCTGGACCGCAGAGTTCCGTTCACGCTGACGACCGCCGGCGGAGACGTCGGGCATGAGCAGGCCATCGCCGGCTACGACACGCACCGCCGCACGCTGCTGATTCGCGATCCTTCCACGCCCGGCATGCGCGAAATCGACTTCGACAGTCTCCTCAAATCCGAGCAGTCGTCGGGACCGCGGGCGATGATCATGCTTCCGCAGAGCGAGGGTCACCGGCTGGACGACATCGATCTGCCGGAAGCCGCGGAGCGCGATGTTCTGCATCGGATCATGCTCGCGCTCGACAAACACGACCGCGGCGAGGCGGAGCGTGTGGCGCAGACACTCATGCCTGCGCCTGCACAGACGGGAGTGTCTGTGCCACACCGCATCGCGCACCTCGCCCGGCAGACGCTGGCTATGTACGACCAAGACGTGGTGGCGTTGCTTCGCTCGGTCGACGAAGAGCTGACGGCGTTTCCGAACGACACGCAGCTCCTGATGCAGAAGCAGCGATGTCTTGCCGAGCTGTCGCGTTCGGCCGAGCGGACGGCGCTCCTGCGCGAGCTCGCCAACGGAACCGATGGGCATCCGATCTTCATTCGAATCTACGCCGAGGCATTGAGCGATTCCGCGGCGGAGCACGAAGCGGCGCTCGTCTACCTCCGCCGCTATCTACGCAACGTCGCGCTCGACCCGGAAGGGTTGCGGGTGATGGCGAACGTCACGTGGGCGGCGCAGCGTTTCGAGGAAGCGACGGCGCTCTATCGCCTGGCCGCGTCGCTCGGCGAGACGAACGAGTCGATGGCGACGTCGTACTTCATCGCCGCCGCGCTCACCGGCAAACAGGAGGAGGCGCTCGAGTTTCTGGGCGACCGTGCCTGGCGTGCGAGCGCGCGCGCCTCCCTGCCGGCGCGCACACTGTTCTGGGCGCTCGAGCAGCTGTTTCGCATCGACGAAGCGTTCGAGGGCCTGCAGAAGGCGATGTCGCTCCGGCCCGACGACGGCGAGCTCGTGCTGTTCGCTGCCGACTGGTACGCGCGCTTCTCGCGGCCCGGCGTTGACGATCTGCTGCGCAAAGCGGAGCCGATCACGCGGAAAGCGGATTTCCTGGCCACGCGCGCGTCGATTCACGGATATCGCGGCGAGCTGCAGAAATCGCTGGCCGACTGGATGCAGGTCTTCGAGATGCAGCCCCTGTCGACCGAGGCGCATCAGGCCATCTGCCAGACGCTGGAGCAGGTCGAGGGCAAGCCGGCCGTCATCCGCTTCCTCGAGCAGCTGATCGAGCGCTTTCCCGGTTACCGGCCCGCACACGCGTTGCTCGCGGGCGCAACCCGCGATTCCGATCCGGCGCGTCACGAGCGCGCCGTGCGGAGACTGCTGGAGATCGCGCCGAACGACGCCTGGGCGCATCGCGAGCTGGCCATCCATCTCGCGAACAACGGACGATTCGACGAGGGCCTGAGCGAGGCGGCGCGCGCCGAAGAGATCGCCCCTGCCGAGGCCGCGGGCCCGACCGTGCGCGGCCGCGTGCTCATGCTGGCCGGCCGCAACGCCGAGGCGCGTGAGGCGTTTCTGGAGGCGCTCGATCTTCTCGCCGACGAGCCGTACGCGATCGCGTTCATCGGCGCCACGGCCACGGACGGCAAGGAGCGCGAAAAGCTTCACGAGAATCTATTCGATAAAATCATCGCGAAAACAGCATACGGAGAAGGGCTCCTGGGATGGTTCGACGTGGCCCGGGCCAATATCGCCGCGCCGCGCATGCTGGAGCTCGTCACCGCGGCGGTCACGCGCCGTCCGGACCTCTGGCAGGCGCATTCCATCGCCATCCAGCAGCTGATCACCATGCGCCAGACGACGGATGCCGTCGCGCGAGCAGAACAGGCCACGTCGCGCTTCCCCCTCCAGCCGGCGCTGTGGATGAACGCCGCCGCCGCCTACCGCGCCGCCGGTGATCAGGACAAAGAAGCGGCAGCGCTGGAGACTTCGCTTCGCCTCACGGCCACGAACAGCGAGGCCGCCGCCGAGCTGGCCATGCTTCTGCAGCGGCGCAACGAACACGATCGTGCGATTGCCGTCCTGTCTTCAGCCGCGGCGGCCGCACCGCTCGACCCGATCGTTCAGTGGATGCTCGGCGGAGCGCTCTGGACGCGGGGAGAAAAAGACGATGCGCTCAAGCGCGTGGCGCGCGCGGCCAAGCTCGCGCCCGACCATGGCGGGATCTGGGACGACCTCCGCGAGTATTCCATGGAAGCGCAGCAGCCGGACCTCCCCCACCGCACGGCCGAGGAGCTCGTCGAGGAAAAGCCCGGCAATGCGTTGGCGTGGCTCGCACTTGCCGCGACCGAAAAAGATCTCGATGCCCGGCTCACCGCCATCGAGCGGGCCATCGCCGTCGATCCCTCATCCGAATCGGCTTACGACCGCAAGGCCGTCGTCCTGACCGAAGCGGGACGATTCATCGAGGCGTTGGACGCGTGCGCCGGGCCGAATGCGAATCGTCGCCCTTCGCTCGCGCTGCGCGGACGCGAATCGTGGGTTCGTTACCGCCAGGGCGACGTCAAGACCGCGATCGAGAAGATGAGCGCGATCCTCAGCGACGAGCCGAACTACGGCTGGGGATGGTACCAGCTCTGCCAGTGGTACTCGGCCGCCAACGACAAAGAGAAATACCGCACCGCGGCGAAAGAGCTCGCGCGCATCAGCCCCGACGCCGTGCTCTCCTGGAACCACCTCGGCGAAGCGGAGCTGCTCAACAACAATGTCCAAGGCGCCGAGGAGTGTTTCGCGAGAGCGCTCGACCTCGATCCGGCGAACGTGTTCGCGTCGCTCTCGATGATCGACATCCACCTCGACGGCAAGCGCATCGCGCGGGCATCCGAGCTCCTCGAGCAGTCCGAGGTCCGGACGCATCACCCCGCGTTCAAACTCAAGCGGCTCGAGATCGCCCTTCGCAGGAAGAAACGCGATGAGGTCACGGCAGCAATGACGGCGATGGCCGCCGACCCCTCGCTCGATTTCGACATGGTGCAGCAGGCCATCGCGCGCATGCGCCAGACGGGTTACGAAGACGATCTCCGTCAGATCCTGCAGTCCGCGTCACGCGGCCCGAAGATGAATCCGGCCGCGGCGGCCGAGCAGGTCCGGGTGATGCTCGAGAAGAATCGCACCAAAGAGGCGCTCGACTGGATCGATTCGATGCGTGCCGGTCAGGAGGAGACGGCGCACGCGGCCGCGATATCGTTCCTCGACTCGACCGCGAACCGGCGTGAGAGCAAATGGCTCGACGCCTTCGGCAACCGTTTCCCGCGCTGGGCGATGGACGACACCGAGATCTGGGGCATGTGCGGATACGTGCGCGTCGTGCTGCGGCAATACCACAGCTGCGTGTCGTCGATGAGCGACTGGGCGAACCGAAAGGAAACGCGTCCCGCCATGCTGCTGAATCTCGCGCTCGCCTATCGCAACATCGATGACGAGGCGTCAGGAGCGAAGGTCAACGAATTCGCGCTGCAGCTCCCCGAGGACCAGACGACGGACGAGCATCGTGTGTGGGTCGCGCTCGACGCGGCGCTTGACGGCAGATACGAGAACGCCGACAAACGGATCTCCGCCATTCCGATGGACCGGCTCAACTCCGTTCATCAGCTGATCGCGCGACTGGTCTGGGCGCTGGTCGTTGCCGCGCGCGAGCGGAAAAAAGGCGGGAAGTGGCGGCCTGCGGCCTCGGAGCAACTCCACCTCGTCATCAGCGCGAGACGAACCGGCCAGGTGGTGCCGATCGTCGCAAAGTACTACCGCAAGGCCATCGCGAGACTTCGCGCGGACTTTGTCAAAGGTCTGTTCGACTCTCTCTGGGCCTTTCAGATGCGTTCCCAGATTTAGGGAACCTCTGCACAAGTCGTCATCCTGAAGTCGGTGAAGCGCGACGAAGGATCTCAGGATCCGAAAACGCCTGCCATTTCGAGATCCTTCGCCGTCTTCGCGGCTCAGGATGACGTGAACAACAGCCAGCGCCGCTCGATCGATCACGATCACGCGGACTCGACCACGCTATGCTTTCTTGATGACCCTCACGAAGATCATCAAGCCGTCATCCTGAGTCGGCGAAGCGCGACGAAGGATCTCAGGATGCGAAAACGCCTGTCATTTCGAGACCCTTCGCCGTCTTCGCGGCTCAGGATGACGTGAACAACGACTTGCGCAGAGGTTCTTTAGCGGCATCCGCCGGCTGCGTTCCCGCCAATCCCAGAAGCGCCGCCACCACGACGTCGAGTTCGAACGGTTTTCTCAGGATCGTGAGCACCTGCGTCGGATTGAGCAGATCGTTCGCAAACGCGGGCGGACGCGACGAGGTCACGATCACCCGCGTGGTGATGTTCGCGTGGCGCATGGCATCGAGCAGGTCGAAGCTGTTGCCCCGGCTGATCATCAGGTCGAGGACCACGCCGATGAATGCGCCGGTGAGCAGAAGATCGATTGCCGGCTGGACACCGGATGCAACGGCGACGTCGATCCGCCAGGGCGCCAGAGCCTCCCGCAGGAGATCCGCGGTCGACGGATCGTCGTCGATGACCAGGACGCGCGGCATGATGGGCGCGCGAAAGAATAATCGAAGGCGACCGCCTGCGCGGAACAAATTTCGACGAACTCAGCCGTTCAGGTGTCATCCGAGATCCTCGCCGAGCTGGCAGATCCAGACGACGCCGTCGACGACGGCGTAGCCCGCGCCGCGGCAGAAGTTGCAGTTCGGATCGTCGTGGGTCAGGCGCAGTTCCTCTCCGCAGAAACGGCAGGGGAAGCCGCCCTTCAGATCATCGATCGTCGACACCAGGATCGAATTGCAGTTGGTGCACTGCGCCTTGACGTCGGCATCCATCGCGGGCTGGACATGATACGCAACCTTGTCGCGCTCGTCTCGTAGATCACCGGCATGCTGGAGCTTGTCATCACCGGTCTGTCCAAGACTTATCCAAATGGCGTCCGCGCGCTGCAGGACGTCAGCCTGCACATCCCTACCGGCATGTTCGGCCTTCTCGGCCCGAACGGTGCCGGCAAATCGACGCTGATGCGGACGCTGGCCACTCTCCAGGAAGCCGACAGCGGGAGCGCCACCCTTGATGACATCGACGTTCTCCGGCAGAAGGACGAGGTGCGGAAGATCCTCGGCTACCTGCCCCAGGAGTTCGGCGTCTACCCGAAGATCTCGGCGGAGACGATGCTCTCGCACTTCGCGGCGCTCAAGGGGATCACGAACAAACGCCAGCGGAAGGAGGTCGTCGGCGCGCTGCTGCACCGCGTCAACCTCCACGACGTGCGCCATCAGAACCTCGGGACGTTCTCCGGCGGTATGCGCCAGAGGTTCGGCATCGCGCAGGCGCTGCTCGGGAATCCGCAGCTGATCATCGTCGACGAGCCGACGGCCGGTCTCGATCCGGGAGAGCGCGTGCGCTTTCACAACCTGCTCGCCGAGATCGGCGAGAACGTCGTGGTCATCCTTTCGACGCACATCGTCGAGGACGTGAGCGATCTCTGCTCGCGCATGGCCATCATCTCTCACGGCCGCGTGTTGATGACCGGCGATCCGGCCGAGGCGATGCGGCAGATCGAGGGGAAGATCTGGCGGCGGGCCGTGCCGCGGACGGAGCTGGAGGCTTATCAGCGCGATCACGCCGTGATCTCGACGCGCCTCGTGGCGGGGCGGACGGTCGTGCACGTGCTGAGCGATGCGCATCCGGGCGACGGATTCGAGCCGGCCGGCGGCTCGCTCGAGGATGTCTACTTCTCGACGCTGCACCGCGCGGAGGCCGCGTAGGTGTTCGCCGAGATCTTTCGCTTCGAGGCTCGCTTCCACCTCAAACAGCTTCTCTTCTACGTCGCGCTGATCATCTTTTTCCTGCTGACGTTCGGCGCGGTCACGAGCGATTCCGTGCAGATCGGCGGGTCGATCGGCAACGTCAATCGCAACGCTCCGTTCGTGATCATGCAGTTCCTGCTGATCATGTCCGTCTTCAGCATCTTCACGACGACGGCCTTCGTCTCGAATGCCGCGCTGCGCGATTACGACCTCGGCACGGACTCGCTGTTTTTCTCCTCCCCCATCCGCAAGCGCGACTACCTTCTGGGCCGCTTCGCCGGAGCAATCTTCATCTCGTTCCTGATCTACATCGGCGTGGTGCTGGGAATCATGATCGGCAGCTTCATGCCCTGGCTGGAGAAGGAGCGCATCGGCGGGTTCACGCTGACTCCGTACGTGTTCTCGCTGCTCGTGCTCATCCTCCCGTCCCTCCTGCTGATCGGCGCAATCTTCTTCGCCATCGCCGCGCTGACGCGCAGCACGATGGCCACGTACGCGGGGGCGGTGGCGCTGCTCGTCGGCTACGTCGTGGTGAACGCGATCGTCGGGAACAGTCTGGAATGGGAGAAGACGGCGAGCCTCTTCGACCCGTTCGGACTCACGCCCTTCGCGATCGCCACGCGGTACTGGACCGTGCACGAGCGCAACACGCAGGTCCTCGCGCTCCAGGGCGTGTTCCTCTGGAACCGGATCCTCTGGCTCGGCGTGGCGTTCGCGATCTTCGCGTTCACCATGGCCAGGTTCCGGTTCGAGGCGGTGACGAACAAACGCCGTCGCAAAGTGGAGCCACGGCCGTCCCCGGCCGCCGTCGAGGCGCGGGGACCCGCGTCGCTCCTCGTCGTCCGCCGTTTCGACACCTCCGCGTGGCTCTCTCAATTCGCCAGCACGGTCGGCCTCGAGCTGGCGACGATCATGAAGAGCGTCACGTTCATCGTGCTCGTGGTCCTCGGGCTCGTGAACACGATCAGCGGCGCCTCGTTCGCGGACGACCTTTTCGATACGAAGATCTATCCCGTGACCGGCGTGATGGTGCGCGTCATCAACGGAGCGTTCCTCCTGTTCGCGCTCATCATCATCACGTTCTACGCGGGCGAGATCGTCTGGCGCGAACGTCAGCTGAAATTGAACGAGGTCGCCGATTCGATGCCGGCACCGAACAGCGCCGTCTGGGCGGGCAAACTCGCCGCGCTGATCTCGATTGTTTACATGCTGCTCGTTGCGGCGACGCTCGGCACGGTCATCGTTCAGAGCGTGAAGGGCTATCACAACTACGAATTCGCGCTGTACGGCAAGGCGGTCTTTCTGCAGACCGGCATCCCGCTCGTTCTCCTGGCCGTCCTGGCGTTCGGCCTGCAGGTTGTGCTCAACAACAAATACCTCGGCTTCCTGGTGATGCTCCTCTACTTCGTCAGCCTCCCGGTCCTCCCGGCGATGCACTTCGAGCACAATCTCTATCGTCTCGGTCAGACGCCGCCCGCGCCGTATTCCGACATGAACGGCTACGGGCAGTTCGTGGCGCCGATCGTCTGGTTCAATCTCTACTGGACATTGTTTGCGGGTCTGCTGGTCATTGCAGCGCACCTGCTCTGGGTCCGCGGCACCGACACTGCCTGGCGCTATCGAGCGCGCATCGCGCGTCTGCGATTCGGGCGTCCTGCCGCCATTGCGTTCGCGGTCCTGGCGATCGCATTCGTCGCCACCGGCTCGTTCATCTTCTACAACACCAATGTGTTGAATCGATACCGCACGAGCGAGGATGCCGAGAAACGGCAGGCCACGTACGAGAAGAAGTACAAGCGCTACGAGTACCTGCCGATGCCGAAGATCACCGACGCGCAGGCGGACGTCGACATCTTCCCCGAGCGCCGCGCGCTGTCGATTCGCGGCTCATATCGCCTCGTGAACAGGACCGGCGCGCCGCTCAGCGAGCTGCACGTGTCCATGAGTCCCGACGTTCCAAACTACAGCGTCTCGATTCCCGGCGCGACCGTGCGCATGGCAGACAAGGAGTTGGGCTACACGATTTACCGGCTTTCGCCCCCGCTGGCGCCGGGGGCGTCTCTTCCCATGCGGTACGCGGTTGCGGTCGAGAGTCATGGCTTCGTGAACGGAACCGGCAACACGGACATCGTCGCGAACGGTACGTTCATCAACAACTTCGCCTACTTCCCTCACCTTGGCTATGTCTCCATCGGCGAGCTGCAGGACCGCAACAAGCGAAAGAAGTACGGGCTCCCGCCGGTGCAGCGGCTTCCGAAGATCGACGACCCCCGCGCGCGCAACGTCAACGAGCTCACCGGCGAGTCGGACTGGATGAATCTCGATACGACGGTCAGCACGTCGCCCGATCAGATCGCGATCGCGCCCGGCTACCTGCAGAAGGAGTGGACCGCAAACGGCCGGCGCTACTTCCGGTACAAGACGACCTCGCCGATCCTAGGCTTCTGGTCGTATCTGTCGGCCCGTTATCAGGTGAAGCGGGACCGCTGGAAAGACGTCAACATCGAGATCTACTACGACGCCAAGCATCCCTACAACGTGCAGCGGATGATCGATGGAGTGAAGCGCTCGCTCGACTACTACACCGCCAACTTTTCGCCCTACCAGCACAAACAGGTCCGCATTCTCGAGTTTCCGAGGTATGGGAGGTTTGCGCAGTCGTTCCCGAACACGATTCCGTTCTCCGAATCGATCGGCTTCATCGCCGACCTGCGGGACAAGAACGCCATAGACTACGTCTTCTACGTCACCGCACACGAAGTGGCGCATCAGTGGTGGGCGCACCAGGTGATCGGCGCGCAAGTGCAGGGGGCGACGATGATCACCGAGACGATGGCGCAGTACTCGGCGCTGATGGTCATGGAAAAGGAGTACGGCCGCGACAAGATGCGCAAATTCCTCGCCCACGAGCTCAACTCGTACCTGCAGGGACGCGGCGGCGAGCTCGTTGCGGAGATGCCGCTGATGCTCGTCGAGAACCAGCCGTACATCCACTATCGAAAAGGATCGCTGGTCATGTATGCGCTGCGCGATTACGCCGGCGAAGAGAACGTCGATGCCGCGCTGCGACGGATCATCGGCCGGTGGGGATTCCAGGGGCCGCCGTACGTCCGCACGGTCGACCTGGTCAACGAGTTCCGCGCGTCGGCGCCGCCCCAGGAGCAATCGATCATTCACGATCTCTTCGAGACGATCACGCTCTACGACAACAAGGCCACGGAGGTGACCTCGACGAAACTGCCGGACGGCCGTTACCGCGTCCGATTCACGGTCGAGTCACAGAAATTCCGCGCCGACGGCCAGGGCACCGAGAAGCCCGTGCCGGTGGACGACTGGATCGATGTCGGCGTTCTCGCTGCCGGCGCGTCGAAGAAAGCCGACGACAAGGTGCTCGTCATGGAGAAGCGTCACATCACGCGGCCGAAGAACACCTTCGAGTTCATCGTGAACGAAAAACCCTCCAAGGCGGGCATCGACCCGCTGAACAAGCTCATCGACCGGAATCCGGACGACAACACGAAGAAGGTCACGTCATCCTGAGCAAAGCGAAGGGTCTCGCCGACGAGATCCTTCGCCGTCTACGCGGCTCAGGATGATGGAGTCACACCATCGGCACGAGCACCTTCGGCTGCACGACCCGCTCGAAGTCGGCGTAGCGCATCACGATGAGATCGGTGTGCGAGCCGGCGTTGAACGCGATCATCTCGTCCTTGGACAGATCGGGATCGACGTACACCTCCATGTCGTAGAGATTGCCGAACGGCGGCATCGCGCCGAGCTCACAGTCGGGAAAACGGCTGGCGAACTCGTGCTCCTGCGCGAGACGCACGTTCGAACTGCCGACCACCCGCTCCAGGGCCACCGGCGAGACCCGGTTCGAGGCCGGGATCACGACCATGGCCAGCTTGTCGTCGATCCTGACGACGACCGTCTTGGCCAGCTCGCGTCCCGGAATGTGCGCGGAAGCGGCAATCTCCTGGGCGGTGTAGGCGGCCGAATGCTGAACGGTCACGTACTTGATCTCATTGAGATCGAGATATGCGCGGATCTTGTTCGCAATCATGGGGCGCCTCCCAATACAACGTAGGCGCGCGATCCGGTTTTTTGTGGGCTGCTCACGATCATGAGTGACTGTTGTCGCAGGCGATGAGCGCGCTGCCGTTGTAGCGCCGAGGCAAGTCGCGCCGAATCAGACAACGTGCGCCGAAACGTCCCCGCGCAATCCGTTTCAGGCGTTTTTCAAACCGCACAACGGCGTCACATCCATCGTCGTGTGCAACACATTTCACCTGTGGCGTGCATTACACCAACGGCACATATTCAAGCAGGTTCACAACTAGAGAAGGTGAAATATGGGCCGAGCCGCGTTTCCGCTGATTCGGTACTCGCACATCTTCTCGTCGGCTGTTCGCGAGGTTCTCGAAGTCGCTCTTCTGCGCGAAGCCGGCGTCGACGGCCTGACGCCCCGTCAGCTCCACCTGCTGGAATTCATCGGCCTGGCCGCCCACCACATCGACGAAGTCGCCAAATTCCTCGGCGTCACGCCGCCGGCGGCGACGAAAGCCGTCGATACGCTCGAACGCCATGGCCTGGTGGTTCGCAAGGCGCACGACACCGACCGCCGCGTGACGATGCTCGGCTGCAGCGACGCCGGACGACAACTCGTCGAACGTTACCGGAAGCTCGAGGAAGAGAAGCTCGACCGCGTTCTGCAGGGATTCAGCGATGAAGACACCGATCGGCTGACCGACCTGCTCGAGCGATACGCGCTGGCGCTGATCAATTCCGCCCCGAACAGCAATGCCATCTGCCTCCGCTGCTCGGGGCACTACGACTCCGGCTGCCCGCTGCAGTTCAACGAGCCCGGCTGCGCATTCACCGCGGAGACGAATGATGGTCACTAACGTCCGTTACTGGAGAACTCCACTCGATTCGGATCGCATCGCCCGCGCCCGCGGCGACGTCACGATCATCGAGGAGCGATGCAAGGGCTGCGGCTTCTGCGTGGAGTACTGCCCGCGCGAAGCCCTCGAGCTCTCCCGAAAGTTCAACCGCAAGGGCTACCACCCGCCGCAGATCAGCAAGCCGGGAGAGTGCATCAACTGCAATCTCTGCGAAATGATCTGCCCCGAGTTCGCAATCTTCAGCTATCCGATCCCGGCTGGAGCCGGTGCTCCATTCGCCGAGGTGAGCGCATGAAGGCCGAACCGTCAGGCGTTCTCAGCGGAACTCACTACCTCGACGGCGACTTCGCCTGCGGCGAAGGGGCGATGGCTGCCGGCTGCCGCTTCGTCGCCGGATATCCGATCACGCCGTCGACCGAGGTCGTCGAGCGGATGGCCCGCCGCTTCCCGATGATCGGCGGCACGTTCATCCAGATGGAGGACGAGCTGGCCAGCATGGCCGCGGTGGTCGGCGCGTCGTGGACCGGCACCAAGTCGATGACCGTGACGAGCGGTCCCGGCTTCAGCCTGATGATGGAGAACATCGGCCTGGCCGCGATGATGGAGACGCCCTGCGTCGTCGTGAACGTGCAGCGCGGCGGACCGTCGACCGGCCTGCCGACGATGGTCGGCCAGGCGGACATGATGCAGGCCCGATGGGGATCGCACGGCGATTACGCGCTCATCGCCGTCTGCCCGCAGTCGCCGCAGGAAGCGTTCGACCTCACCGTCGACGCCTTCAATCTCTCCGAGAGCTATCGCGTGCCGGTGCTGGTGATGATGGACGAGTGCGTCGGACACATGACCGAGAAAGTCGTGATCCCCGAGGCTGATGCGATCGACGTCGTTCCGCGGAAATTGACGTCGAAGAAGCCGGGCGAGTTTCTCCCCTACCAGTTGGACGGCGGCCGCGTCGTGGAGTTCGCGCGTGCCGGCGACGGCTACCGCTTCCACACCACCGGCCTGACGCACGACCAGCGCGGCTATCCGGTGATGACGGTCGAATGCCAGGACGAATGCGTGCGCCGCCTCATCGACAAGATCAACAAGAACGCCGCGAAGATCGTCCGCGTCGAGGAGAACAACGTCGAAGACGCGGAGATCGTCGTGGTGAGCTACGGGATCACGGCGCGCGTGGCCCGCCTGGCCGCCGAGATGGCCAGCGCCGACGGCATCCGGACCGGGTCGATGCGACTCGTCGTGGTCTGGCCGTTCCCCGAGCGCCGCATCCGCGAGCTCGCCGGCCGCATCAAGGCCTTCGTCGTGCCGGAGATCAACCGCGGACAGATGTCTCTCGAGGTCGAACGGTGCGCGCGCGGACAGTGCGAGGTGATCACGGTGCCGCATTCAGGCGGCGCGGTGCACGAGCCGCATGTGATCTTCGACGCGATCCGGAGGGCGGCACGATGACCACCGAAGTTCTCGAACAAGACCTCGCCGAACCGAACGAGCCGGCCATCGCGCCGCTGCTCCGCGTCGACCGCCTGCCGAACGTCTGGTGCCCGATGTGCGGCATCGGCACGGTCGTGAAGTGCTACGCCACGGCGCTGCAGCGCAGCGGCCTCGACCTCGACAAGGTCTCCATCGTCTCCGGCATCGGCTGCACCGGCCGCGCCGCCGGATACATGAAGCTCGACGGCTTCCACACCACGCACGGGCGGGCCATTCCGTTCGCCACCGGCCTGAAACTCGGCCGCCCGGAACTGTTCGTGACCGTGTTCTCCGGCGACGGCGATCTGGCCGGCATCGGCGGCAATCACTTCATCCACGCCGCCCGCCGCAATCTCGACCTGCTCGTCATCCTGATCAACAACTTCACGTACGGCATGACCGGAGGACAGAACGCGCCGACGACGCCGATCGACGCCAAGTCGTCGACGATGCCGTTCGGAAACTTCGAGCCGCCGTTCAACATCCCCCAGCTCGCCGCGGCGGCCGGCGCTCCGTTCGTCGCGCGCTGGACCGCGTTGCACGTCCGGCAACTGACCTGGACGATCGAAGAAGCGATTCAGAAGAAGGGCTTCCGGCTCATCGAGGTCATCGCCCCCTGCCCGACGCTCTACGCTCGATTGAACAAGCTCGGCACTGGTCTCGATCAGATGCGCTTCTACGAGAACAACGCCGAGATCCGCCACGGTGCCAATCCGGCGGAGGTGGCCATCGATTTCCAGAAACCGTTCGTCTGCGGCAAGTTCGTCGACGTCGAGAAGCCCACCTACCTCGACCTCATGCACGCTCACTACCGCAAAGTCCTCGGCGACAAGTACGTGCCGACCAAACCGGAGGGAGGGTGGATCGGTGCCTAGCCACATTGCTGAACGCACGGAAATCCGCATCACCGGCTTTGGCGGTCAGGGCGTCGTCCTCACCGCGTACATCATCGGACGGGCGTGCGCGATCAACGCCAGCCGGCACGCCACGATGATCCAGAGCTTCGGACCCGAAGCGCGCGGTGCGAGTTGCAGCGCGACGCTCGCCATCTCCGACCGCGAAATCCTCTACCCCTACATCCAGCGGCCGCACATTCTCGTGGCCATGTCCAGCGACGGCTACGACAAGTATCGCGAAGAGCTGCGGGATGACGGAATCCTCGTCTACGAGAGCGACCTCGTGCATCCGCGGCCGTTCCCGCGTGCATTCGGTGTTCCCTCCACACGAATCGCCGAAGAGCTCAAGAAGCCGCTGGTACAGAACATCGTGATGCTCGGCTTCATCACCGTCGTGACCGGGATCGTTCCGGTCGAGGCGATGCGCCAGGCCGTCACGGCATCGGTTCCCGCCGGAACCGAGGAGATCAATGTGCGCGCCTTCGACGAGGGAGCGAAATACCACCAGGAGGTTCTGGCATGACCGGACCTCTCGATCTCACCAACACCGGTCTCGTGATTCCGCGGCTGCAGACCGAGCCTCTTCCGATTACGCAGATCAAGCCGTCGCCGTGCACGCTGGCCTGTCCCGCCGGCATCAACGTGAAGGCGTACGTCTCGCTGATCGCCGAGGGGCGGTTCGCGCAAGCGCTGGAAGTGATCCGGAAGCGATGCCCGCTGCCGGCGATCTGCGGGCGGATCTGTCATCACCCGTGCGAGAAGGCCTGCCGCCGCGCGCGCTACGACGATGCCGTCTCGATCCGGGCGCTCAAGCGATTCGTCGCCGATCACGAGCGCGACTCCGTGACCACGCCGCCGCCGCCGATCAAATACGACGAGCGCATCGCCATCGTCGGATCGGGACCGGCAGGTCTCACCGCCGCGTATGACCTCCGCCTCGCCGGCTATCGCGTCACGATCTTCGAGGCCGAGAGCGAGCCGGGCGGAATGCTGCGATACGGAATCGCCGATTACCGCCTGCCCGCCGACGTTCTCGATGCCGAGATCGATGTACTGCTCCACTCCGGAATCGAGATCCGCACGAAACAGCGGGTCGGCAAGGACGTAGATCTCGAACAACTCCGGCGCGACTACGAAGCGGTATTGCTCGCGGTCGGCGCCCAGCACGGACGCAACCTCGGGCTCAAAGGCGAGGAATCGACTCACGAAGTTCAGGATGCGCTGTCGTATCTGCGCAGCGTGAAGAACGGCGATCGCACGCGGGCCGCCGGCAACGTCGTCGTCATCGGCGGAGGATCGACCGCCGTCGAAGCGGCGCGCACCGCCCTGCGTCTCGGCGCCGCCTCCGTTCAGATCCTCTACCGCCGTTATCGTGAAGAGCTTCTTGCGGATCACGAGGAAGTCGAGGCCGCGGAAGCCGAAGGCATCCGCTTCCGGTTCCTCGTCGCGCCGCGGCGCCTGGTCAAGAGAGGGAAGAAGCTGGCCGGACTGGAATGCGTGGGAGTCGGCCTCGGCGAACCCGACGCCAGCGGCCGCCGGCGGCCGATCGAGATTCCGGGAAGCGAGTTCGTCATCGACACGGATCGAATTCTCGTCGCGGTCGGTCAGACGATCGACTTCGCCTTTCTTCCGAAGAAGCTCACCGGGATCCATTCCGGCGGACGGCTGACGATCGATGAAACGACGGCCATGACCGGAATCGCCGGGATCTTCGCCGCGGGCGATGCGGTCACAGGCCCGGCGACCGTCGTCGAGGCCATCGGTGCCGGACATCGCGCGGCCGAATCGATCCGTCACTTCCTGCAGGAGGGAAAACCGGACATCCGCGAGCAGAAGCCCGAGCGCCGCGCGCCAGCCGAGTACGAGCTGCCGGAGCCGCAGCCGCTCGCTGCGCAACGAATTCATCCCGAGCTTCTCCCGCTCGCCGAGGTGGAAGCGTTCTCCGAAGTCGAGCTGCCGCTGACCGCAGGCGACGCCGTCGCCGAGGCGCGCCGGTGTCTCCGCTGCGGACCGTGCGGCGAATGCAGGAGCTGCACGACAAGCTGCAACCGGCGCCACATCATGGTGCGCGTCGAGAGCGGCAACGGCACGCCGCCCGAAGCTTTCCTCCTCCGGACCACGTCCAACGTGAGCCTGTCGATGCCGACCGAGCACACGACGCCGGCGTGGCTCGTCCACGGTCTGCGCAGCCGTTCGCTCGAGGCACGCCTCGGCGAGAAGTCGGAAGTGCTGCCCGTACGCTGCCGGATCGAGAACCCGCGCTGCCGCGGATGCACCCGATGCGTGGAAGTCTGCCCGTTCCAGGCGCTGACCAAGCCGGTCGTCGCCGGAGATGCGGTCAAACTCGATCCCGCACTTTGCCGCGGCTGTGGACTTTGCGCCGCAACCTGTCCGACGGGCACGGCGATCCTCGGTGCGCTGTCGCCGGAGTGGTGGTCCGACCGGCTTGATGCGGTGCTGAATCCGAACGTCGGAGAGAACCAGCACATCGTCCTGGCCTGCCAGCGCCGGGCGGGATCGCTCGAGAAAACATTCGACGATCACGGGCTGCATGTCGACGTGATCCGCTTCCGCTGCGTCGGCCAGATCGACGCCGGGATGCTGCTCGAGCTTGCGCGACAACCATTCAAACGGATTCTCGTCGCCGGCTGCGTGACCGACCGCTGCCGGTTCACGAAAGGCGCCACGCGGGCGATGGAGCAACTCGCACGCGCACGGAGCATCGTCGAATTGGTCGGCGGCGATTCGTCGCGAATCGTCGAGGACTGGTCCGCGGACCGCGGCGCCGATCCGCTCACCGCCGCGGTAACGAACCTGACTGGAGGTCACTGAAATGACCGCCATTGCTGAACTGCGGCGAAGTTCCGGCGCACTCCGATGCATCGAGTGCGGGAAGTGCAGCACGCTCTGTCCGCTGTCCGAGATCCGCGATTTCTCGGCGGTGCGCATGGCGGCGATCCACGACCGCGATTCCGATCTCGTCCGTCACGCCGAGCTCGTGAACCGTTGCCTCACCTGCGGATCGTGCGAGGTTCGTTGCCCGCAGAACGTGACATTCACGAAATTCGTGCGCGGCCTGCGCGAAGAGCTGCCGCAGACGCTTCGGACGCCGTGTCCGCACGGCACCGTCCTGCAGTCGGCGGCCCGGCTGATGGCGGGATCCAACGGAGCGAAACGCGATCTGAGCTGGATCGGCGATGGACTGCGCGTCGCCGAGCGCGGCGAAGTGGCACTGTTCGTCGGTTGCGCTCCCCTCTTCGACGTCGTCTTCGCCCGCGAGCTCGGCATCAAAACGATCGAGATCGCACGCGCGGCGATCCGGCTGATGAACGCCGCGGGCATCGAGCCCGTGATTCTCGACCGCGAGCGCTGCTGCGGTCACGATCTGCTGTGGAACGGCGAGGTGGAGACGTTCCAACGTCTCGCGGCCAGCAACGCCGCCGCATTCGAGGAGCGCGGAGTGAAGCACATCGTGTCCGCCTGCGCGGAGTGCTGCCGCACCTGGAAGATCGATTACGCCGAGGCGGTGCCGGGATACAAGCCGAAGGTGGAGCACATCACCGAGTTCCTCGCCCGCAGCAACCTGAAGTTCAACGGCCAGTCCGTGCGCGTCACCTATCAGGATCCCTGCCGGCTCGCGCGCCATCTCGGAATGACAGGCCCGCCGCGCGAGGTGATCCGTCAGACGGGCGCGGAACTGGTCGAGATGGAGTTGCACGGCGTCGACGGCCGATGCTGCGGAACGCCGGGATTCATGCGTTGCGATCGCGACGCGCGGCGCATGCAGGAAGAGCGGCTGACGAGCGCCGCGCTCACCGAGGCGGAGGTGATGCTGACCGCCTGCCCGAAATGCTGGATCCATTTCGCCTGCGCCGATTCCGAGGATCGGCTGCTCGGAAAACGCGATCGGGCGCCGGTGAAGATCCAGGATTTGACGATGTTTGCTGCGGAAAGGATGGAGCACTCATGAGCGAACCCCGCATCGGCGTATTCGTCTGCGACTGCGGACTGAACATCGCCGCAACGGTCGACACGGAGGCGGTCGCGCAATTCGCGCGCACGCTGCCGAATGTCGCCGCCGTCGTGCGCAATCGCTATACCTGCGCCGATCCCGGGCAGAAAGAGATTCAGAAGGCCATCGCCGAGCACAAGCTCGACCGCGTGGTCGTCGCATCGTGCACGCCGAAGATCCACGAGTCGACGTTCCGCAACTGCGTCTCGGCCGTCGGAATGAACCCGTATCTGGTCGAGATGGCGAACATCCGCGAGCACTGCAGCTGGGTTCACCAGCACGATCGTGCGGCGGCAACGGCCAAAGCGAAGGATCTCGTGCGCAGCGCGGTCGCCAAGGCGTCGAATCTCGAGCCGCAGGACGAGAAGACCTTCCCGGTCACCAACGCCGCGCTGGTGATCGGCGGAGGAGTCGCCGGAATCGAAGCGGCGCTCGAGCTGGCCGATGGCGGCCATTACGTTTACCTGGTGGAGAAGAATCCGTCGCTCGGGGGGATCATGGCCGCGCTGGACAAGACCTTCCCGACGATGGACTGCTCGATATGAATTCTCGGACCTAAAATGATGGATGCCGGTCGGCATCCCCGCATCAAGCTCCTGGTCAACTCCGAAGTCGAAAACGTCACCGGCTTTGTCGGCAACTATGTGGCGCGCGTGCGCCGCCGCGCGCAGTACGTGAACGCCGCCGACTGCAACTCCTGCGCGGAATGCGCGAAAGTCTGTCCCGTCGTCGTCCCCGACGAATACCAGCAGGGGTTCTCGTCGCGCAAAGCGATCTACCTCCCCTTCCCGCAGGCTGTCCCGGCCTCCTTCACGCTCGACGCCGACAACTGCCTCGGATTCAACCCCATCGCCTGCGGCAAGTGCCGCGAGGTCTGCGACAAGAAGTGCATCGACTTCGACCGGAAAGACGAATTCATGGACCTGCAGGTCGGCGCGATCGTCGTCGCCACCGGACTGGACGTCTACGACCCGCGCCAAAACGACGAATACGGCTACACGCAATTCCCCGACGTCGTCACGAGCATGGAGTTCGAGCGCTTGATCAACGCCGGCGGCCCGACCGGCGGCGAGCTCGTTCGTCCGTCGAACGGAAAAATCCCGAACCGCGTCGGCTTCATCCAGTGCGTCGGCTCGCGGTCGCTGTCGCGCGGCGTGTCGTACTGCTCGAACTACTGCTGCATGAACACGGTGAAGGAGACGCTGCAGCTCGCCGAGCACTATCCCGACGCGCAGTCGACGGTCTTCTACATCGACATCCGCGCGTTCGGAAAAGGATTCGAAGAGCTGTATCGCCGCAGCCGTGAACGGGGAACGCGCTACATCCGCGGACTCCCCGGCGCGGTCAGCGAGGATCCGATCACCCACGAGCTGCTTGTCTCGGCGGAGAACACGCTGTCCGGGAAGCTCGAACAGCACCGGTTCGACATGCTCGTGCTCGCGGTGGGAATGGTTCCACGGAAAGCACACGGCAACGGAAAGCGAAGCATCGACGAGATCCTCAGCCTGTCGCATACGGCGGAAGGGTTCGTCATGGAGGCGCATCCGAAGCTCAAGCCGGTCGATGCCCCGACGCGCGGCATCTACTTCGCCGGATGCGTCGAGTCGCCGAAGGATGTGAAGGACAGCGTCACCCAGGCCGGCGCTGCCGCCTCGCGCGCCTCGAATCTCCTCGGCGCAGGAAAGGTGCGCATCGAGGCGATTACCGCGCTGCTCGACACCGACGCCTGCGTGCCGTGCAAGGTGTGCGCCGCGGCGTGCTCGTATCACGCCATCGAAGAAGGCGATCCGAAGACGAAGCGCCTTCCGGTGTTCGTCGAAGCGTCGTGCGCCGGATGCGGCACGTGCGCCGCCGAGTGTCCGCGTGACGCGATCACCATGCGCCATTTCACCGATACGCAGATCACCGCGCAGATCGACGGCATCCTGGCCGACGATCCGATGAGCAAGGTCGTGGCCTTCGCATGCAACTGGTGCTCGTATGCCGGCGGCGACAATGCCGGCACGTCGCGCCTGCAGTACCCGGCGTCGATCCGGCTGATCCGCACGATGTGCAGCGGCCGCGTCGACCAGAGCTTCATCATGCACGCGTTCCGCAAGGGCGCGCCGATGGTTCTGGTCTCGGGCTGTCATTTCGCCGACTGCCACTACATCAGCGCCGTCACGTTCACGCAGCGGCGCATCGAGCGGCTCTGGACACAGATGGAGAAGCTCGGCATCCGTCCGGAGCGGCTGCAGCTCGAGTGGATCAGCGCCGCGGAAGGATCGAAGTTCGCGCGCGTCATGAAGGAGATCGACGCCCTGCTGCGCGACGTCACCCCGGAAGAAGTTCAGAAGACGATGGAGATTCTGGCGACGCCCGCTCCGCCTCGCACAGCGCAGCCACCGTCGCATGAGGTTCACACATGAGCGAGAAGAAACGGTTTTACTGCCTCCGCTGCCAGCAGCGCTTCGACGTCGATTTCGATCCGAAAAAGATCGTGGAGAGGAGTTGCCCCTCGTGCGGCAGCAACAGCGTGCGCGCGGAGACCCCGGCAGCGGCGGCGCGATTTCAGACTCAGCAGGCAAGGGCACATTAGCTACGTCATGCTGAGCGCCGGCGAAGCATCTCGTCGACGAGATCCTTCGCTTCGCTCAGGATGAAGAAACAGGAGGCCATGATGTCGACCGACAACAACAAGGATCTCGTGCAGCGTTTCCTCGAGGGCATGTGGAACTACGAGAAGCTCGTCTCGCTCGATGATTTCCTCGCGCCCGGCTACGTGTTTCACGGCGCGACCGGCGACGTGGTTGGCGCCGCCGAGTATCGCGTGGCCGCCGCGGCGGAGCTGGAGAGCATCGCCGATCTCCTGATCAAGGTCGACGATCTCGTCGCCGAGGGTGACCGCGTCGTCGCCCGCTACACGTCGTGGTTCACGCCGCACGGCGAGTTCATGGGCGCGTTCCCTACCGGCAAGCCGATGCGCATGCAGTGCATGTCCATTCATCGCATCGCGGACGGAAAGATCGCCGAATCGTGGGAGACCTACGATCGCCGCTGCCTCCTCCGCGACATCGGCCTCGAACAGAATCTCGGCGAAGTGGATCGCGAGGCGATTCGAACCGAGATTGCCAACGCCTTGAAGAACGGCCTGCGCGATCTCGAGCGCCATGTTCGCGACTACTACTCGGATGGCGCGGAGGTCGTCGCCGCCAACGGCACGTCGATGCGCGGCCGGCGCGCCATTCTCGACTGGTTCAAGCGCTTCCCCGAGATCTCCGAATGGAAGCTCGAGGACATCGAGATCGACGGCGCGGGCGAAGTCGCGTACGTGCGCGGACGCTACACGATGATCCTGTCCGGCCGGGCCAAACTTCCGTTCGATAAAGGCAAATATCTCGAGGTGTGGCACAAGCAGCCGGACGACAGCTGGAAGGTCATCCGCCACATGTTCAGCTCGGAGATCGCGTCGCGATCGATCCGCCGGCGCGCGGCTTCGGCGCTGGCGCACGCCTGAGAGTGACGAACCTCACCGCTGCCTGTTCATTGCTCCTGTAAGAGCAATGGATGGTCGCCTTCACGCTGAACGGCCAGACGGTTCGCGTTGATGCGCGGCGCGGCGAGACCCTCCTCGAGACGCTGCGCAATCGCGCCCAAGTGACCTCAGTCAAGAACGGTTGCGCGCCGCAGGGGCAATGCGGCGCGTGCCTCGTTCTGGTCGACGGCAACCCGAAGACATCCTGCGCGACGCCAACCGCGGCCGTCGAAGGTCACTCGATCACGACGGTCGAAGGGCTTCCCGAGGAGGAGCAGCGGATGCTGGCGCGCTGTTTCGTCGCAGCGTCGGGATTGCAGTGCGGATTCTGCATCCCGGGAGTGGCGATCCGTGTCCACGCGCTCGTCAGAAAGAATGAGCAGCCGTCGCGCGAACAGATCGCGCGTGCCCTCGACGGACATCTTTGCCGCTGCACCGGCTACGCGAAGATCATCGACGCCATCGAGATGTTCGCGCGCGTCCGCCGTGGCCAGCCGGAGCCTGATCTCGTCGAATCGGGGGGCGTCGGCGCGCGGATGGCTCGCGTCGCGGCGGCCGACACCGTCCTCGGAAATCGCCCGTTCATCGACGACCTCCGCCGCGAGAACATGCTCCACGGCGCCGTGGTCCTCTCGCCGCACGCGCGGGCGCACGTGGTCGACATCGACACGTCGCGCGCCAAAGCCATCCCGGGTGTCGCCGCGGTCATCACCGCGGCCGACGTGCCGGGCAGCCGCTGGTACGGCCTCATCGAGGAAGACTGGCCCGGCTTCGTTGCCATCGGCGAAGAGACGCGTTACGTCGGCGATGTCCTCGCCGCGGTTGCCGCCGACGATGAAGTGACGGCACGCCGGGCCGCGGCCATGGTCGACGTCACATACGAGGTGCTGCCGGCCGTTCTCTCGCCGATCGACGCGATGCTCCCGAACGCGCCGCGCATCAATCCCAAACACGAAAACATCCTCGGCCGCACGAAGATCGTTCGAGGCCATGCCGACACCGCCCTCGCCGCGAGCGCCCACGTCGTCAGCGGAACGTGGAGGACACAGCGCATCGAGCACCTCTTCCTCGAGACCGAGAGCGCACTCGCCGAGCCGCTGGGTCATCGCATCCGCATCTACAGCGGCGGTCAGGGGATCTTCGACGACCGCCGGCAGATCGCCTCATTCCTCGGCGTTCCCACGGACGACGTGTTCGTGGAGCAGGTTTCGGCCGGCGGCGCGTTCGGCGGGAAGGAAGATCTCTCGATCCAGGCGCAGACGGCACTCCTGGCGCGCATCACGAATCGCCCCGTGAAGCTCACGCTGAACCGCGAGGAATCGATCCGCCTTCATCCCAAGCGCCATCCGCTGACGATGGAGTACGAAGCCGGATGCGACCACAACGGACAACTCACCGCGCTGTGGGCGCGCATCATCGGCGACAGCGGCGCGTACGCCTCGGTCGGCGCGAAGGTTCTCGAGCGCGCGGCCGGCCACGCCTGCGGCGCGTATCACATCCCCAACGTCGACATCGAGTCGCTCGCGGTCTACACGAACAATCCTCCCTGCGGCGCGATGCGCGGATTCGGATCGAATCAGACGAATTTCGCGATGGAAGGTTGCATCGACCTTCTGGCCAAGAAGGCGGGCCTCGATCCGTGGGAGATGCGCTGGCGCAATGCGCTCGACGTCGGGAAGACGTTCACGACCGGGCAGGTGCTGGAGAAGTCGGTCGGCCTGAAGAAGACGCTGATCGCCGTACGCAGGCAATACGACGACGCGAAGTTCGCCGGCAAGGCGGTGGGCATCGCCTGCGGCGTGAAGAACTCCGGCCTCGGCAACGGCGCGCGCGAATTCGGCCGGGCCCGGCTCGTCGTCGAGCCCGATGAGACCATCTCGATCTACAACGGCTATTCCGAAGTCGGTCAGGGGCTGCTGACGATCCTGGTGCAGCTCGCGGTCGAGACCACCGCGCTGCACGCGTCGAAGTTCCGCCCGAAGATCGACACAAGGTACGCGCTCGATTGCGGCCAGACTACCGGCTCGCGCGCGACGATGCTCGGCGGCCGGGCCGTGGTCGATGCCGCAAGAAAGTTGCGCGCCGATCTCGATGCCGGAAAGCAGCTCACCGATCTTCGCGGACGCGAATACGAAGGCGAGGTCGTCATCGACGACACGACTCCCGTCGGAGCGCTCACCGATTCACCGAAGACACACACCGCATTCGGCTTCGCCACCCAACTCTGCATCCTCGATGGAGACGGCGGAATCGAGCGCATCGTCGCCGCGCACGACGTCGGCCGGGCCATCAACCCGGCATTCTGCGAAGGGCAGATCGAGGGCGCGGTGCACATGGGTCTCGGCTATGCCCTGACCGAGGAATTGCCGTGTCCGGACGGGATGCCGGCCACGTTCAAGTTGATGGAGCTGGGCGTCCTTCGCGCCACCGACACGCCGCCGGTCGACGTCATCCTCATCGAGGATCCCGAGCCGGAGGGACCGTTCGGCGCGAAGGGCCTCGGAGAGATCGGGCTCGTTCCCACCGCGGCGGCGGTCGCCGGAGCGCTGGAGGCGTTCGACGGCATCCGGCGCACGACGCTCCCGATGAAAGACTCGGCCGCGGCGCATTCGATGCGCGTCGGCCGGATCCGCACCCACACAACGCATCTGACGACGACCGTCAACGCGCACACGCATCTCTACTCCGGTCTCGCGCCGTTGGGAATGCCGCGGCCGAAGCGTCCTCCGCAGAATTTCATCGAGATCCTCAAATCGATCTGGTGGAAACTCGACCGCGCTCTCGACGAAGATTCGCTCCGCGCCGCTGCGCGGCTCTACGTGGCCGAGGCGCTGCTCGCGGGGACGACGATGATCGTGGATCATCACGAGTCGCCGAACTTCATTTCCGGGTCGCTCGATGTTCTCGCCGATGCCTGTCACGATCTCGGCGTCCGCGCCCTCCTCTGCTACGGCGCGACCGAGCGAAATTCCGGACGGGACGAGGCGTTGCGCGGCCTCGCCGAATGCGAGCGATTCATCCGCTCCAACGAGCGGCCGCTCGTCCAGGGCGCGGTCGGCCTGCACGCCTCGTTCACGGTCTCCGACGAAACGATCCTCGACGCCGGAGATCTCTGCCGCTCCCTCGGCGTCCGCATGCACGTTCACGTGGCGGAAGATGTTGCGGATGTGGAGGATGCGCGCAGGCGCGGATACGGCTCACCCCTCGCGCGTCTCGATCTTCTGCGCGGACTCGTGCCGCGTTCGATCATCGCTCACGGCGTGCACCTGACCGAAGCGGACCTCGGCATCATCGAGGAGCTGCGCCTCTGGGTCGTGCAGAACCCGCGCTCCAACGAAACAAATCGCGTCGGCAAACCGCATCGCCTCGCCGGCTTGCCGCGCGTGTGCCTCGGCACGGATGGCTTTCCTTCGGATATGCGCGAAGAGGCAAAAGCACGGCCGGAGGCCGGCACCACACGAGATGATGGTCACGCGCTCGCCGCCGATATCGCTGCCGATTCGGCATCCGACAGCGTCACGCTCGAGGACGGACGAGTGCATGATGTGACGATCGGCGGCCGCGCTGTCGTGCGCGGTGGCGAGCTTCTCACTGGCGACATCGAAGAGATCCGGACCAACGCCGCTCATGAAGCGGCCCGGCTCTGGAAACGAATGGAAGGAATCAGCGAATGAAACGACTTCCCCTATCCACGACCGTCGTCGATCCCGCGGTGCGAGAGCGCAACATCGAGCGCCTGCGCGCCACCGGCGTCGCGCTTCCGAAATTCTCGGAGCTCGCAGACCCCACCACGATTCCGGAGGAGATCCGCCAGCAGCTGCGGTCGGTCGATCCCGACGCGGCGCATCCTCTGAATCTGTATCGCGTGCACTGGTACAACGACCGCCGGACCGGCGGCTTCAAGGCGGTGCCCGACCACGTCGTGCTCCCTCCCGAGCTGACCGGCATCAACGCGAAAGTCATCGTCCTCCTCGGCAACCGCTTTCCGATGATCCGCGCGCACAAGGTGCTCGCGGCGTATGCCTGCCTGATGCCGCGCATCGTCAGCGGCGAGTTCGACATCACCCGTCAGCGCGCGGTCTGGCCGTCGACCGGAAACTACTGTCGCGGCGGCGTGGCCATCTCGCGCATCGTCGGCTGCCGCGGCGTGGCGCTGCTTCCGGCCGGAATGAGCGCCGAGCGCTTCCGATGGCTGGAGAAGTGGGTCGCCGATCCGGGCGACATCGTCCGCACGCCGGGAACGGAAAGCAACGTCAAGGAAATCTACGACGCATGCGCGGAGCTCGAGCGCGACTCGCGCCACGTGATCTTCAACCAGTTCTCCGAGCTGGCGAACTATCTCGTGCACTACCGCTGCACGGGGGCCGCGGCCGGACGCGTGTTCGACGAGTACGCCGGCTCCGATCCATCCCTGCAGCTGCGCGCGTTCGTCAGCGCCACCGGATCCGCCGGCACAATTGCCGCCGGCGACTACCTGAAGGACCAGTACGGAAGCCGGATCGTGGCCGTGGAAGCGCTGGAGTGTCCGACCATGCTCAACAACGGATTCGGCGAGCACAGAATCCAGGGCATCGGCGACAAGCACATCCCGTTCATCCACAACGTGATGAACACCGACATGGTCGTGGCCGTCTCGGATCGTGCCACGGACGCACTCAACATCCTGTTCAACTCCCCCGAGGGACGGGAGTTCCTCACCAACCGCCGTCATGTTCCGCATGGCACGCTCGAGCAGCTCGCCTCGTTCGGCATCTCGTCGATCGCCAACATCCTCGCGGCGATCAAGACCGCGAAGTACTACCGGATGGGACCGTCCGACGTTGTGATCACGGTCGCGACCGACGGCGCCGAGATGTACGAGAGCGAGGCGGCAAAGATGATGACCTCGATGTTCGGCGGCCGTTTCGATGCCATCGACGCGGCAACGGTTTACGGGCAGCACATGCTCGGCGCGACAACCGATCATCTCCTCGAGCTCACTCTTCGCGACCGCGAGCGCATCTTCGACCTCGGCTACTTCACCTGGGTCGAGCAGCTCGGGTATTCGGTCGCCGAATTCCGCGCGCGCGAGAAACAGTCATACTGGCGTGAACTGCAGCAGGCCGTTCCCATCTGGGACGCCCTGGCAACCATCGTCAACCGCCAAACTGCAGTCGCACCGGCATGATCGAGACACTGGCATCGACGACCACCATCGCTTGCAGCGGATGCGGATTCGTACCGCCGCGCGATGCGCAGCCGTTCCGCTGTCCGGTCGCGGGGAAAGACAAGGGCGATCACGTCCTGACCCGCAGGCTCGGCGGCGTCCGGCCCGAACCGTTTCTCGATTCCGAGCCGAATCCGTTCGTGCGCTACCGGCAGTTCACCCACGCATGGCATACGGCGATTGCCGCCGGCATGAGCGACGCCCATTTCATCACTCTCGTCCGCCAGCTTGACGAGAAGATCGCGGCCGTCGATGGTCACGGGTTTCGCGTCACTCCGTTCGCGAGCCGGCCCGACGGGATCTGGATCAAAGATGAAACCGGCAACGTGACGGGCTCGCACAAGGGTCGTCATCTGATGGGCATCATGATCTGGCTGCTCGTCGCCGAGCGCAGAAATCCGTGGCTCGCGAAGCAGCGGCTCGCGATCGCCAGCTGCGGCAACGCCGCGCTGGCCGCCGCGGTGATCGCGCACGCGGCCGGCCGGCCGCTCGACGTGTTCATCCCCGCGACCGCGAGCAACACGATCGTCGAACGCCTCAAGGCTCTCGGCGCCGACGTGGCCAGGTGCGCACGCGAGAAATCGGAGTTCGGCGATCCGTCCTATCTCCGCTTCCGCGAAGCCGTGGCGCGCGGATCACTCCCCTTCACCTGCCAGGGCAGCGAAAACGGACTGGCCATCGAAGGGGGCGAGACCCTCGGATGGGAGATGGTCTCGCAGGCGAATGCGGCCAACATCGTCATCGACCGGCTGTTCATCCAGGTCGGCGGAGGCGCTCTCGCCTCCTCGTGCATCGCCGCGTTTGAAGAGGCGCATGCGGCCGGCGTGATCCCGCGCCTGCCGAAGGTTCACGCCGTGCAGACGAAGGCGGTGCATCCGTTGATCCGCGCATACGAACGCGTTGTCGCGCGCGGCGGGCTGAAAGCGCTGCAGGCGGCCATCGAGCACCGCTCCGATTTCATGTGGCCGTGGGAATCGGAGCCGCACAGCGTCGCCGAGGGGATTCTCGATGACGAGACGTACGACTGGGCGGCGGTCGTTCGCGGCATGCTGATGACAGGCGGCTCTCCGGTTCTCGTGTCCGAGCAACGTCTGCTCGAGGCGCAGAAGAAGGCCGGCGTTCCGGTCAGCGTGACGGGCGCCTCGGGCCTGGCCGGCCTGATCGAAACCGGCCTGCCGAAGGGCGAGAACGTGGCCGTGATTTTCAGCGGACGGGCGTAGGGCGCGGCACTTCCCCAGCGGGAGTCCGCGAGTTCCTCGAAGAGCGGCAGTGCTGGCTCGATCCCACCTTCACTCTTGCAGCCTCCACCGAGCTCACTCAGCCATTTCGTTCAACGCGCCTATCAGTCGCCTGGATAGGAACAACGTCGCAACCCGTCATCCTGAGTCGGCGAAGCGCGACGAAGGATCTCAGGATGCGAAAACGCCTGTTATTTCGAGATCCTTCGCCGTCTTCGCGGCTCAGGATGACGTGAACAACGACTTGTGCAGAGGTTCTGGCACGGCGCCGGAACAACGTCGCGAGACTCGGTCAGGGAACCTCTGAACAACCCGTCATCCTGAGTCGGCGAAGCACGACGAAGGATCTCAGGATGCGAAAACCTGCCATTTCGAGATCCTTCGCCGTCTTCGCGGCTCAGGATGACGTGAACAACGACTTGTTCAGAGGTTCTGGCGCGGCGCGTACATCGTGAAGCGGCAGATCGAGCGTTGGCCAGTTCCTCCCTACGCCGTCGTCCGATAAATCGTCGGGAACCTCGCCAGAAACGCGATCACCGGCGGGAACTCCCGAGCATCCATGCATTCGCCGATCTTGTGCGTGTTCTGCTCGATCCCCGGTCCGATCCCGAGCATCGCCGGATACGCGAACGCTCCGTCGCGGACCCAGTGCTTCTCGGGCGGGGCCGCAAACGTGCGGCTCGGGAAGCCGACCCCGTCGGTCGAAAAAATCCATCGCGCGACGCGCGGCTCATGACGCAGCTCCCCGCGCGCTCCTCCCGGCTTGATCATCGGCGAGGTCACCCGCTTGTACGACTCGACCGCCGCGCGAACGGCGGCGTGATCTTCGGGAGTCACCCAGCCTGGATAGATCTGCGGATTGTTCAGGCGGTAACCGCTCCACGTCGGATCGGTGTACAGAGGCGCGCGCACGTCGACCTTCAGCCCGTCGCCAATCGCCTTCGCAATCGACTCCATCCGCCGCACGTCTTCGAGCGCGCGCTCGGGATCTTCACCCGCGGTGAGCCGGCGGTCGAAGCGGAACGTGAACCGTTCCGGGACGGCGCAATCGCTCGGCGTGGCCAGCGTGGCCCAGCTCGCGGTGCGCGTGCCACCTCCGAGGAATGGATCCTTGGCGAAGTCGACGCCGTGCCGGTAGCGGTCGGCCGCCTCCACGATGATCGCCGCTCCGTACTCGAGCGGATTTCTCCCCTCCCACGGCATCGATCCGTGGCAGCTCTTGCCGGTGACCTCGACCTCGATCTGCATGCGCCCGCGCTGGCCGCGATAGATCCCCACCGCGCCGAGCTGCGCGCATCCGGTGCCCTCGGTGATGATCACGACGTCGGGAATGCGATCGGCCGTGGCGCGCGGAAACTCGTCGCGCAGCAGGTACATCGGGCCGCCGCCGTCGTTGTCTTCCTCCGACACCGTTCCATAAGCGCGCACGATGATGCCGCGCAACGATCCTTCCTCGCGGCATTCGAGCAGGATCTTCGTGGCCACGATCTGGCTGACGACACCGGCGAGCTGATCGGCCGCGCCACGCCCCCAGACGAGGTTCTCCCATTCGCTTTCCGGCGGGAGATATCCGAGCTCGTTGCGGAGAAATTCGCGGTTGATCTTCGCGCCATCGACCCATCCGAGGTACGGATCGATGCCGCCGCCGATGGCTTCGTGCCAGCGCGGACGAAGCGCATTGACCGTGTCGGTGTGACCGTCGAACATGATCACGTGCTTCGTCTCCGGAGCGACGCGGTCGTTGCGGTCCTGCACCACCCAGCAGAGATTGCCGAACGCATCGAGCCACACGTCATCCGGCCGCTCGACCGCGCCCACGTTCACGATCGTCCGGCGCAGATACTCGAGCCGGGGCAGCTCGTGTCCGGAGAGTCCGCACTTCGGATCCTCGCCGATGTAGTCGGCCGGGACGCGGATCGCCTCCTTGAGAATGTTGATGGCCAGGGGTTTGTACTCCTGCGCCAGGCGGATGATTTTTTCGTCGAGCTTCGTCGTGGTCTGCATCTCGGCGACGGAAGTCATAGTCCATTCCTCTCAGCGATGGCGGTCAACCGATCGCGCAAACGGTCGATCTTCGATGCGGCGAGAAGGGCCATGATCACGTAGACCTTCTTGTTGGCCTCGCGCGCGAGGGAGAAGCGGAATTGCTCCATCACCGGCGCCGAAACTTCCGCTCCGATGTCCGCCGGCAGGCAGTGCATGTAGAGCGCGTCGCGCGTCAACTTCATCCGCCGCTCATCGCAGATCCAATCCTTGTGCGAGCGGTTCTGTTCGAGCGCGCCCTGCTCGATGACCTTCATGGCGTGCGCGTCGTGGTTCCGGTTCGCGCCGACGCGCTCGAGCATCAGGTGATACGGGCCCCAGCTCTTCGGATAGACGACGTCGGCGCCGGCAAACGCTTCATCCATCGACGTGGTCTGCTGGAACGTGCCGCCCGATTCCGTTGCGTGACGCTTCGCGCTGTCGGTGCACTGAGGCATCAGCTCATACCCCGCCGGATGCGCGAGCCGCACATTCATCCCGAACCGCGTCAGCAGCATGATCAGGCCCTGCGGCACCGACAGCGGCTTGGCATAACTCGGCGAATACGCCCAGCTGATGGCGATCGTCTTTCCGGCCAGTCCATCGGGGAATCGCTCGCGGAGCCAGCAGAGATCGGCCAGCGTCTGCGTCGGATGATCGATGTCGCACTGCAGGTTCACGATCGGCACGACGCGCCGATCGCCGCGATCCTGGAGGTAGCGATCGATGCCCTCCTTCACGGAGCGCATGAACGTGTTTCCCTCGCCGAGGATGAGATCGTGCCGGATTCCGAGGGCGTGGGCGTTCATGCCCAGCATCGTCCCCGTCTCCTCGGCCGTCTCGCCGTGGGCGATCTGGGTCGAAGTTCCGTCGACGACCATCGGATGAGCGCCGAGGCGCGCGGAGGCGCCGGCCCAGCTCGATTTGGTCCGCGTCGAGTTGTCGAAGAAGAGCGCGTAGTGCAGCTCGTTCGCAAGAAGTGGCGTGGCGATGCCGCGGCGATCGAGTTGCTCGAACGCTTCGGCGATGGCGCAGAGCGTCTGCAGCTCATCGCGGTTCCATTCGTTGGTGACGAGCATGCTGCGCCCGCGCATGCGCTCGAGAACCTGATCGGCCATGCCCTCGAGATACGGTGCAAGATGGGGTTGAACGGTCATCGCTCCTCCAGAGCCAGACAATTGATCGAGTTGACGTGTTCGGGATCAAAGACGGCGTGACGCAGGTAGTGCATCGTCGTGAACGCTTCGCTGTCGCGATCGCACGAGTCGTACGAGATCTCCACGCCGCCGATGCGGCAACGCGTGCCTTTGTGATGGACGAGATAGGCATCGCGGGGCGCGTCGGCCTTCCAGTCGTCTTCGTGAATGAAAAGACGCAGTTTGGTGCGATTCGGAGCGCCGACGTCGGGACAGAACGTCTCGCAGTTCCCGCAGTCGTTGCACCACTCGGCCTGCACGGCCAGCTGGTGCTTCTCGCGAAATGCGAAGCGGCCGTCCAGCGACGGCAGGACGAAGATCGCGTCGTTCGGGCACGCGGCGATGCAGAGATCGCACGTGGCGCAGTCGAACGGTCCCAGCGCGGCGCCCGTCTTCCGCGACGGATGCCGCGTTCGCCCCGCGCAATAGCGAGGATCGCTGTCAAGCGAGTCGACGTAGGCGTCGAGGTTGCCGGAGCGCGAGAACTCGCGTAGCGTCGGCGTTCTCGCCGCGTCCATGCGCGTCTGCAGCTCGTCCGTATACGCGTGAAGGCGTGCGTATCCACCCTGCTTCAGGAGATCGGTGCAGACCGTCACCGGCGCGAGGCCGAGGCTCACGGCGTCGGGATAGTTGGTCCTGTCGATCCCGGCGGAGAACGAAATCGGCAACCCCTCGCCGAATGTCTTCCGGAACAGGCGCACCAGGTGCATGGCCACGACGTGAAGCGGCGCGCCTGACAGATAGGCGAGCTTCTCCGATGCCGGAAGGAAGCCGCTGCGATTCTCGACGACGAGCGTGTTCGTCAGCTTGATGGCGAAGCCGCGGCCGAGCTCACGCGCGCGGAGCTGCAGCCGCCGCACGATTTCGGCGGCCTCGTCGAACGTCGGATCGTTCCGGAACGCGCTCGACGGGATGCGGATGTCGGTGAAGCCGAGGCGATCGTGAACGATCTCGCGAACCGCCACCTGGCCGAGGAGCGTGGGGTTCAACTTGATCGTGCAGTCGAGATCCATGTCGGCCATCAGGAAATCGGCGATGCGCTCGATCTCACTGACGGGACATCCATGGAACGTACTGACCGTGACGCCTGGTGCGATGTCGGCGGCGAAGTCGAGGCCGCGCAGATGGCCCCAGCGAGCCGGAATCGTCGAACGGAACGCGTCGACGTAGCGCCTCGCGTGACGCATGCTCTGCATGAACGCCACCATCCGTTCGCTGCGCAGGCCGCGCAGGTCGTAGCCGACGCTCATGTCGAAAATGCAGGACGGCTCGACCTTGAACGAGTGCGCGAGCATCGCGATCAGCATCGATGCCTTCACGTACTCCTCGAGAGATTGCTCGATCCGGAGCTCCTGCGACCACTCCACGTTGAGCGCAACGGAGTGCAGATCGATGCACGGGCGCGGGATTGCCAGCGAATCGAGGATCTGGACCGTCTTCAGCTCGATGACGCGGCTGCCGGCCAGCCAGCTGAGGACGATGTTCTGCGCCATCTGCGTGTGTGGGCCGGCGGAGGGGCCGAGCGGCGCACCCGCTTTACGCTTGTGAATGGAAACTGTCGTGTCGTGGCGCGGCGGCTGGACGACGAACTTTCGCGCGTCGAGGCCGAAAATGCTGCGGTTCCGGTCGAGCTCCTCAAACGCTCGAGCGACCAGACGTGGAAACGAGCCGGGGACGAGTCCGGACATGGGATGGCAGTACCACAGAATGAAACATTTCGTCTGTGATGATCAGTGGTCGTGCGAGATCTGCTTCCGGCGGTTGTCGGCCAGTTCGGCGTTGAGATCGGCCGGCTCGGCCGGCGAGTTCTCTCCGGAATGCTCTTCCCGTCCCACCCCGCGATATCCGAGTGAGTCCCACGCGTCGATGACGCGGATGCGGACACACTGCTCCTCGGTCGGCAGGTTGCGTTCGGCGATCTTCATGACCGGCAATGTCTGTCCCGATGTCGCAGGACGCCGTGCGGGTTGATACATGGTGTAGTGCCGCCGTCTCGGTGGCCTTCAAGTCAATCGGTTGCCGGCGCCAAGCCATCGCCAGTCGATCTGCCCCGCCTTCGCTGGATTCTGGCAGATGTAGCGCCGCACTCGGTCCAAGTCGTTCGCGTCACCTGATGTGCTGTAAATGATTTCCACGAGTGAAGGATCCGGGGCCAAAGGAGCAAAGGGCCGGACCACTCGTGCATGTGGTTGGCATGACACACATCGAGCTGGTATCGCTCGCCGGAGAAATGGAACAACGCCTTCGCCACGATGCCGGCGATGTCGTCGTCTCGCTCGAGCCAACGCTCGCCCAGATTCCTGTCGATGCTCTTCAATGAACCTGATCATCCGTGCGTCTCGCGCCTGATCGCGCAGCGGCCCGCCTGGAAAATCTTCGACCCTCGGCAACGAAGCGACCTCCTGCAACACAGGCTGCGGCAACGAGTCGTGAAGGCGGAACGTCACGAACGATGTGCCGGCGGCGGTTTTCCAATGGGGTCATGACGACCGGGAAGAATTCTGATCACGCGGGTCATGAGAACCGGAGAGTCCCTCGGCCACGGAAACGCCTGCGTCGTGTCGCGTGGCCGTTTCGCTTGCCCGTTCGGAAGGCCGCCAGGACAGCGGCACTACACGTTAAACTTCTCCCCCATGATTCGCTCCGTCATCGTAGGAACCGGGAGCCACATCCCTTCGGTCGTCGTGCCGAACGATGCGTTTCTGAAGCACGAATTCCGCTCGGCCGACCAGAAGAAGATCGACAAGACCAACCGCGAGATCCTCGACCAGTTCGAAGCCATCACCGGCATTCGCGAGCGGCGCTATGTCCCCGATGATCTCGTCACCTCTGACATCGCGTTCGATGCCGCACGCAACGCGTTGGAATCATCGGGGATCAGCGGCGAGACTCTCGACTACATCATCGTCGGCCACAACTTCGGCGACGTACGCAAAGGAACGACGCGCTCGGATCTCGTGCCGGCGATTGCCGCGCGCGTCAAGGCAAAGCTGAGGATCCAGAATCCGAAATGCGTCGCCTATGACCTGATCTTCGGATGTCCGGGATGGCTGCAGGGCGTCATCCAGGCCGACGCCATGATCCGTGCCGGCGACATCCGGCGGGCCATGATCATCGGCGCCGACACGCTGTCGCGGATTTCGGATCCTCATGACCGCGACAGCCTGATCTACGCGGACGGCGCGGGCGCCGTCATCATCGAAGGACGCGAGGGCGACGCGGGAATCCTTGCACATTCCGTACGATCGGACACGATCGAACATTCGAAAATGCTCCACATGGGGCACTCGTTCAATCGCCAGGCGTTTCTCGAGGCCCTGTTCCTGAAGATGGAAGGCCGCAAGCTCTACAAATACGCGCTGAACACGGTCGCCGGGACAATCAAGGAGTGCCTCGACGAGGCCGGCGTCGGCATCTGCGATGTGAAGAAGGTGCTCATCCATCAGGCAAACGGAAAGATGGATGAGGCGATGCTGGCGGCGCTCTACAAATTGTACGGAATCGACACTCCGCCCGAGGGCGTGATGCCGATGACCATCTCCTGGCTGGGTAACAGCTCGGTGGCCACGATTCCGACGCTGCTCGACCTCATCTCCAAGGGAAAGATGAACGGCCACGAGCTCCATCCCGGCGATCACATCGTGTTCGCGTCGGTGGGTGCAGGAATGCACATCAACGCCGCGCTGTATCGCGTTCCCCGCTGAGATGCGTCGCGCGATCGTTTTTCTCTTCGCAGCGACGTCACTCTCCGCGCAGAGTTGGCCGCAGTGGGGCCGCACCCCGCAGCACGACAGCGCGGTGGCCGTGCAGGGGCGGAGTCTCGAGCGCATCGAGGCCAGCGTCGTGCTCGATCCGTTCACCCGCGTCGAAGAATCGGCGGCCAACGGCGATCTGCTCGCGCACTATCCGGTACCGCTCGTCGATGGCAGCGATCTGTTCGTCGTGGTCAAGAGCGGCACATTCAGCGGATTGCAGACGCGCGAGACGCAGGACTGGAACATCGTCAATCTCCGGCGGATCAGCGGACAGCTCGTCCCGCGCTGGACCTATGGGAGCGACTGGAAGCCTGCGCCGTGGGGAAGCGCTTCGTGGGAGCCGGTCTACCATCCGGCGATCACCAGCGACGCTGTCTGGGCGCCGGCCCTCGGCGGCAACGTCGACAAGATCAGCCGTGACACCGGCAAGCTGATCGAGCGCTTCAATCCGTTCGGACCGCTGGTCGACGCGACGATCGTCGTCGCCGGACCGCTCACCATCGACGCGACGGGCAACGTGTACTACAACGTCATCCAGCTCAGCCCCATCGGTCCGTGGACCAATGACTCCCTCGGCGCCTGGCTCGTGAAGATCGGCGCGGACGGCACGGTCACGAAAGCGGCGTTCGCGTCGCTCCTTACGAATGCCCCCGGTCCGAACGCCGAGTGCACAACGTCGTTCCTCCCGTCGCAACTCCCCTTCCCGCCGAGCCGTACCGCCGTGGCGCCCACAGCCCGCTGTGGTCCGCAGCGTCCGGGGATCAACATCGCGCCCGCGGTCGCGCCGGACGGGACGATCTACACGATCAGCCGCGCGCACCTGAACGACCGCTGGGCTTATCTCTTGGCCGTGAATCCCGATCTCACGCCGAAATGGGCGGCGTCGCTGCGCAACCGGCTGCATGACGGCTGCAACGTCACCATTCCGCCGAACGGTATGCCAGGCGGTTGCCGCGAAGATGCGATCACCGGCGTCGATCCTGCCGAGAATCAGCCCGGCTCGGGACGCGTGCTCGACAACGCCACCTCGTCGCCCGTCGTCGCGCCGGACGGCCGGATCCTCTACGGCGCATACACGCGCTACAACTACGCCGAGGGACATCTGATGATGTTCGGCGCCGACGGCTCCTACATCGGCGCGTACGGCTGGGGTTGGGATCTCACGCCGGCGATCTACCGGCACGACGGGACGTACTCGATCCTGCTGAAGGAGAATCACTACAGCAGCGGTTCGTACTGCGGCGACGTCAACCTCTGCCCCTTCGACCGCACCGCAACGACGCCATCCGATCCCGAGCAGTACTTCATTACGCAGCTGAGCCCGTCGCTGCAACCCGAGTGGAAGTTCCGCAGCACGAACGCGCTGAGCTGCGAGCGCGGCAGTGACGGCACCCTTCGTTGTGAAAGCGACCATCCGAACGGATTCGAGTGGTGCGTGAACGCCATCGCCGTCGACAACCGCGGCGTCGTCTACGCCAACAGTGAAGACGGGAATCTCTACGCCATCGGCCAGGGCGGGACGCTGGCCGGCAGCATCTTCCTCCGCCTCGCTCTCGGAGCCGCGTACACGCCGACGTCGATCGGCGACGACGGCCGGATCTACACGCAGAACGACGGCACGATGTTCGTCATCAACGAACGGTCGAAGCGGCGAGCCGCACGGCAGAAGTAATCAGGACGCAGGCTGCAGCGCGCCCTGGTCGATCCAGTGCGCGACGAGCCGGCGGATGCGATAAGAGTCGACCGCGATCTTCGCTTCCCATTCCGAGAGCTTCCCGCCTTTCGAGGCGTTGACCCAGACCTCGCGGATGATCGCCGGGTCGGATTCTTCGGGAGGCGGCGCGGGCTTGGTCTGCGTCGGCTTGACGACCAGGTCATCGGGAGCGACCACACTGACCTGCTTCAACTCGTCGTAGCGCCGCATTCCCTCCAGGAGCAGGCCCATGATCGGTTGCGGCGCGTTCTTGCTCCGGACGTTTTCGGGCTGCGCGGGCACGAACGCAAAACTGCCCACGATCGGCCGCTCCAGAAGCTGATAGAGCGCGTCGACACCGCGCAAATGCGACGCTTGAGCGTCGGCGAACTGGCCGGCGACGAACAGAAGTTTCCCGATCGTCCCCTGTTTGCCGGTGAGCGTCACGATGCCGGTCGCCTGATTGTCGGAAAGCGATTGCATGAGCGACGGGAGGCCGAAGAACTGCAGGTCGCCGGTCAGCGTCGCCGACTCGCGGCCGGGCGCCACCGGTTTCCCGCGGTTTTCGAGCGCGGCAGCGGCAGCGCGGCCGATCTCTTCGTCGGGATAGTTCTGGGCGATCTCCGCGAACAGCTTCTCGACGACCTCCGACCGCGTGCCCGACAACGCCTCGATGAGACGAATGGGAGGTGGCTGCTTCTTCGGGATGAGACGGCCGAGAAGCTTGCCCGATGGCAGATCCTCGCGGACCGTCTTGACGATGATGTTGACCGTCTGCTCGTCGAACGAGAGGTCGTACTGCGACAGGGCCGCGAGCCGCGCCCGCGTGTCGCCGAGAATCGGATTGGCGCGCATTCCGTGGCGGGCCACCGTCAGCAACGCCGCCGGAGTGCCGATCTTCGCCAGAGCGCTGATGATTCGATCGAGCAGCTTCTGCACTTCATCGACCGGATACGGAGTGCCCTCCTTGCTGCGGAGCAGCAGCGCCTCGAACTCCGCGAGACGCGTCGTCAGAAGCTTGACCGAGTTGTCCGTTTTGATCTGGCCGAGCGGGAGGACCGCTTCCTTGATCACGAAGATGTTCTGACCGATCTCCGAGGATCGCTTGAGCATCTCGAATTCCTTCTGCACCGCTTCGTCAGATTCGCGCGGGACGCGGTGCAGCAGGTAGATGAGATTCCGCAGGTAATACGTGTCCGCTTCGCCGGCGTGGAGATTCAGTTCCTTCTCCAGTTCATCGAGCGCCGCGTCGCGCGCCTCCGAGCCGTAAGCCTCCAGCAGCGAGAGCACGGCGCGCCGCCGCTCCGGCTTCTGCTCGCCGCGCAAATCGGCGAAGAGCGTCTCCTTCCGCAGCTTCGGAAAGAAACCGAGGACCTTTCGCAGGATCGGATGCTTGGCCTTGTTCTCCGTGTACTTCTTGAGCTGTTCGGAACTGAGCGCGTCCAGAGCGTCGTTGCGAATCCTCTCCACGGTGTTCGCGTCGATTTTCTTCTCGGCGATGATGACCTGGGCCAGATCGAGCATCGACGACGCCGCTCCGATCGAGCCGGTATTGAATTGCTCCATCGCGCAAATGACCAGTCCCCGCAGCCGCGTCGTGCTGACGGTCTGATCTTTCGTCAGGGAGATGATCTTGTGCATCGCCTGAATCGACTTGCCCGGCTTCGCGCCAGCCGTCATCGGACCGACGAGTTCCCACCCCGGAACGCTCGACGCCAGTACGTTGATGATGTCGCCCATCGGCTTGCCGCCCGAGAGCGGTTTCAGGCTTTCCAGGAACTGGTTCAACTCCTCCTCGGACGAGGAGCTGTCCACAGCCATCGATGCGAGTTGCGCGACCGGCTGCTCGACCGGCACCCCGGCTTGCGGTTCGGCCGCCTCCGCCGCCCCCGCCGCAGCACCGCCTGCCGTCTTGCGAAGGAGGCGGTCGATGACCAGCGAAAACGTCCGCGCCGTCTTCGCAGCGACCTCCGTCAGTCCCACGCCCGGTTTTTTCTTCTCCGCGGGAACCCCGAGCTCGACCGCCGAGACCGGGGTGACGAACTGGAGGGTGTTGCGCAGGTTCGCCAAGTTCGCCTTCAGCGTTTCGCGATCCTCCGCAGGACAGGCCGCCAGCGCCATAGGGATCACACCGTTCAGATAGCGCTCGAGAGCGCCATGTTCGATCAGCCTGAGCGTGCTGATCATGTGGACCTTTTTCAGGGCGTGAAAAAGACAGTCCGCCATCGAGGCGCCCTGGATCCTCCCCTGTTCGATGGCGAAGGCGTTCATCTGCTTCATCAGCAGAGCGGGAGGCTGGGTCATCAGGACCTGGACGGCCTCAGTCGCCGTGATCGGCGGAATCTGGTCCAGCAGGTAACGCTGGACGTCCCACAAAGCCGATTCGACCTCTTCGTTACTCAAAACAGGCGTCCCAAGTCCGATCGCGGGTTATTGTACGCGACCCGGTCCTCGGGGACGCCGCGGGCCTCTTTACGACTTGCGCAAACGCACCGAACCGTTGTGGGTCGTCAGCCGCAACTCCGGCCCACCGCCATTGACGTCGCCGACGAAGCGGTCGCGGTCGGTCCTTCGCATCGCGGCCGTAAAATCGGAGTCGAAGCGCAGGCGATGCCCGTCGGCATCGACACGAAAACGCGAGCCGTTCGGGATCTGTACCTCCATGGAGCCGTTGTGCGTGGAGATGCGGCTGTCGCGGCCAAAGCGGTTGAATGAGAGGCGTACGCTTCCGTTGTGCGTCTCGACCGTCGCCGCGCCGTCGAGATTGGTGACGTCGATCGATCCGTTGTGCGTCTCGATGTCGACGTCGTTGCGCAGCCCATTCACCCGCGTGCTGGCGTTGTGGGTCGTCACCTCGAGCCTCGCCGTTGCCGGCATGGTGATCGTGTAGTGCACCGGCGGCCTCTCCCCGTTCCACGGCAGCGAACTCCAGCTAAGGGCGCTGTAGTCGGTCTCGATGTTGACGCTGGCGCCTGAGCCGTCGACACGGACGTCGGTCGCCTTGATATCGGCCTCGGAGACGAACGCCTCGTCGGCGACGCGGGCCTCGATGTCGACCGATGGCCGGTCCCACGTCCTGATGGTGACGCTTCCGTTGTGCGTCTTCACCGACAGCCTGCCATTCGCGTCCAGCCCGGCGGTCTTGTGAATCAGTTTGTCTGATGCTGCCGCGGTGGATGCGACGAAAAGCAGCAGGAAGAGCGTGCTCGTTCTGCCCATAGATCCTCCTGCTCCATCATTACGTCGGGAGCGGCGAAAAGTTGGCCTCTTGACTGACGGGAGCCCCGAGCCGAGGATTGAGTGCTCCCGAAAAATTCGTCACACGGAGGAAACGATGGAAGACACGCCGTGGGCTCCCGCCACGCAGCAGATGTATCTCATCGCCGGCGCCGCAAACGAGGAGTTCGATATCCGTGGTCTGCGCGACCGCATCCGTGCCGGCCAGCTCATGCCGCACGAGGAGATTGCTGTCGTCGGAACGGACACCTGGAAACCCGCCGAACAATATCCGGCACTGGTCCGGTATTTCGCGCTCGCTCAGAAAGCGGCCAACCCGACGGTCGGGCCGGCCGCATCGGCTGCTCCCGCGGAGGCGATTTCCTCGCGCATCCTGCCGGCGTTCGCCTACCCGTTCACCGGTCTGGCCCCAATCATCCTGATGGTGCTCGGATTCGCGACCGCGCCGAACGTCGGCCTTTCGGCACTGCTCTCGTTCATCGCGACCGTTTACAGCCTGGCCATGATCCGGGCCAGCGCTGAAGGACAGAAAAGCGCCCCGCCTGCGGCCGCCGTCGGGTCAGTGGGCGACTGGGTGCTCGATTTTCTGCGCATCATTGCCGTGGCGCTCATCTCGGCGTGGGCGGTGATCGCCGCGCTTGTGCTCTTCTTCATGGGAGTTCGGACGCTTTTCCTCTTCCCGCTCGCCCTGGTGGTCATGCTCCTCTACTATCCCGCCTGCCTCATCGCCGTCGCGAAATGGAGGAGTCTGTCGATGGCGCTGAGCGTAAGGCGAATCTTCGGCCTGATCTCCACGATCGGTGCCGATTACTACGTCGCGGTGGCGCTCATGGTCGTCCTGTTCATCGTGTTCGGCCTGCTTGCCAAGCCTATGGAGGGCGTCATCGGAGCATTGCCTGCGCACGGCGTGAATACCGTGGCGACGGTGTTCACGCAGTTCTGCTCGGCACATCTGCTCGGCTGGGCCGTGTACCGTCACAAAGCGGATCTCTGATTGGCACAGGTACTCCTGCCTGTGCTTGCGACAGGCAGGAGTGTCTGTCGCACACCTGTCACGGACGGTCGGCCGGGGCTGCGCAACGGCGATTCCATCGTTTTCGACTCTCCGCGCGACGAGGTCGGCGCGGCTTCTTCGAGATCGAAGCCGCAGACTTCGAGAGGATTGCCGGCGCGATGAACGTCACGATTCAAAAATGAGGCTGCAGCAGGTGACGCCGCCTTCCGCTTTCTCGAGCTCGCTGCAGTCGACCGTCTCGACGTGAAAGCCGCGCGATTCGACGAGACGGCGCGTGCCCGGATGTGAAGCGGGCATCAGGAGCGTGCCGTCGAGACGCAGGGTGTTCGCGGCGAAGGGCTCGGCGGGATCGACGGCAATCGCATCGAAACCGGCAAACGCCTCGGCATCGACCCAGTCGGGATTGAGAAGGATCGTGCCATTGCCAAGATGGGTCACGGCCGACTTGAGGTGCAGGCAGTCGCGCAAGGGAATGGCCGCGACGCTGTAGCCGATCGGCTCGACCAATTCGCGGAGCTGGGCGATGCCGCGGTCGTTTGTCCGGCGGGATCGCCCGACGAACAGCTTGCGATCGACGAGCAACACGTCGCCGCCGTCGAGAGTGGCCGGCTCAGCGAGGAATCGCACGGCGCGATAGCGTCGCAGCGCGCGGGCAACGCTCTCCGTCTCCGCGCGGCGGGACGGAGCGCCGGGACGCGTGATGACGGCGAGGGCGTCCAGAACGACGGCCGCGTCTTCGACGAACACGCTGTCCGGCAGGTCCGGCGCCGGCTCGACCTCCAGTACGCGGCAGCCGAGACCCTCGAGGCATCGCTCGTACGCTTCATGCTGTGCGATCGCGCGTGCGACATCGATCGGTTTGCGATCGACGAACGACAACTCACATTCGGCGAGCCGCGGCGAGACCGCACGGGTGAGGGCGATGCGCATCGCCCCTACAATACGCGGGATCATGATCCTTGCGGCTGCGCTCGCACCTTACGTCCTGGTCCTCGGCATCGCGCAGGACGGTGGATATCCCCAGGCCGGCTGCGAGCGGCCCGACTGCGTCGCCGCCCGGAATAATCCGAAGTTGCGCCGGCACGTATCCTCGCTCGCCATCGTCGATCCGGATACAAAACAGCGCTGGCTGATCGATGCCACGCCCGATTTCGCCGAGCAATGGCACGGAGCTCCTCCCGACGGCATCCTCCTCACCCATGCCCACATCGGCCACTACCTCGGCCTGGCGCAACTTGGACGGGAAGTGATGGGCACGCACGGCGTCCGCGTTTACGCCATGCCGCG
This sequence comes from Thermoanaerobaculia bacterium, assembly GCA_035468985.1. GTDB lineage: Bacteria > Acidobacteriota > Thermoanaerobaculia > Gp7-AA8 > Gp7-AA8 > DASVHS01. The sequence continues at coordinate 9,773 of DATISF010000053.1, read as the reverse complement.
GATGCGCGAGTTCCTTACGCACAACGGCCCGTGGGACCAGCTCGTGAAGCTCGGCAACATCGTGCTCGAACCGCTCGAGGATGGCCGCGAAGTTCGTCTCAACGAGCGCATCACCGTCACGCCGATCCTCGTTCCGCATCGCGACGAATACTCGGAGACCGTCGGATTCATCGTGCACGGACCTTCCCGATCGATTTTCTGGCTGCCCGACATCGACAAGTGGGAGGGAACACCGGCTTCAGCCGGTGGGAGCCCGGCTGAAACCGGGACGACCATCGAATCCTTGCTCGCGCGCGTCGATGTCGCCTACGTCGACGGCACATTCCATGACGCGAGCGAGCTTCCCGGCCGGGATCTGAAGGAAATTCCGCATCCGCTGATGATTGAGACGATGCAGCGCCTGAAGTCGCAGCGCGCGAAGATCCGGTTCATCCACCTGAACCAGTCGAATCCTGCTCTCCGCGATCCGTCCGTTGTTGAGCGGGAAGGGTTTCACGTCGCCCGTGAAGGCGAACGGACACGGTTGTAGGGAACCTCTGCGCAAGTCGTTGTTCACGTCATCCTGAGCCGCGAAGACGGCGAAGGATCTCGAAATCGCACGCGTCTTCGCATCCTGAGATCCTTCGTCGCGCTTCGCCGACTCAGGATGACGACTTGTGCAGAGGTTCCTTAGCGCAATGCCTTGTTCGCGCGGTCGAGCCCCTCGACGGTGAGCGTGCGGCCGGGCGTTCGCGCCAGTGCCGCTTCGTACGCCTTCTTCGCTTCGGCGGGCTTGCCGGCTGCCGTCAACTCGTCGCCGAGGAGCTCGAGCGGGGGCTTCTCGATGACGGGCGGTCCGAATTCGAACGGCATCGCGCGCTCCGAATCAGCCGCTTTGCGAAGGATGGCGATCGCCTCATCGTGTTTGCCCTGCACGCTGAGTCGAAGAGCCTCGATCTCCTGACGAACGATCGCCGCGCGTTCGCGATCACCCGGCTTCGTCCCCTCCCAGGCCGGCAGACGGGACGCCGCATCGCTGAGACCGTTTGCATCCTTCCGCCGCGCGGCGGCGAGGGCATCGGCATAGGCGAGCCGGAACTGAATCTCCGGAGTTGCATCCGCCACCGTCAGCGGGCCGGCATCGCCATCGCTGGCGATGAAGTTCGCTCGCATCTCCGCAAAATTTGTCGCCTTCGACGCCGTGCACGCATCGAGGATCTTCTTCGCCTCGGCGAAATTCTTCTTCTGCAGATAGCCATACTCGAGCCACAGACCATAGTGGCCGCATCCGCCCTTCTTCGGCTGCGCGGCGATCGCTTTCAGATTCGCGTTGATCACGTCGTCCCACATCCCCATGGCGATGAAGATGTGCGAGGTCATGTGCAGCGCATGCGGCGCGTGCGGTGCCACCGATCCGTAGAGACGCGCCGCGCGCAATCCGAGCGGTGCGTGGATCGGATCGTCATACGAATGAATCAGGTAGTGAAGAACACCCGGGTGATGCCGGTGCGTGGGAAAGACTTCCTCGAGCAGCGCCGCGGAGCGCATGTACGTCGCGAAATCGCGTCCCTCGTGCGCGGTGCCGAGGAGTGAGAGCGCGTAGAAGGCGGTGGCGTCGACGTCGTCCGGATACCTGGCATGCAGCGCGGCCATCGCATCTGCATATTTGAAATCGCGTTCTTCCTTCGTGCCCTCGCCGTAGAGGACCTGGATCGTGCGAATGTAATCGCGCTCACGCTCGGTCTTTGCCGGCGGCATGCGTTTCAGAACGGCACGGGCGGCCTGGAGATCCTGCTGCATCCAGATCGGATGCGTGTATGTCATCGCCTCGCCCCAATACGCCATCGCGAAATCGGGATCGATCTTCTGCGCCTTTCGAAAACTCTCCGCGGCGTCCGCGTACTCGAAGTCGTGCAGCAGCGCCAGCCCGTGCAGAAAATCGGCCTGCGCCGCCGGCGCACCGGAGCTCTGGAAGTTCACCACGCCTACGTCCGCGGTCTGCGCAAACAGAAGAACGGCAAAAGCGAAGAGCATGACTATCGCCTCCCCTGTGCGATCTTCACCGCCTCGGGCGCCGAGCGCAAGCGCATCATCGCCACGATCCCCAGGAATGGACCGACGGCGAGCACGGCGAAGGCGTGACTCCAGCCGATGCGGTCGACGAGCGGCGGCATCAGCCGGATCGACACCATGGTGATGAGGAATCCGACGCACGTCTGCATCGTCAGCGCCGTTCCCATGTAGCGCGCGTCGGACAACTCAGTCACGCACGCGGAGAATTGCGCCGAGTCGGCGACCACGGTCGCTCCCCAGATCGCGGCCACGATGAGCAGCGCCAGGGGCGAGTGGCCGAACAGGAAGCCGATGATGATGCAGCAGAGGCCACTGACGGCCATCGCCGCCGATGCGATCACCGTCCTTCCGAGACGGTCCGCCAGGCGGCCTGCGGCGATGCAGCCGGCAGCGCCTGCTCCGATCACAACGAACGACGCCGCCTCGGCCCACATCGGAGGGTCGCCGCTCGCGGCCAGGCTGGCCCGGATCATGACCGGAGCCCACGTCCACATCGCGTACAGCTCCCACATGTGTCCGAAGTAGCCGAAGTTCGCCAGCCGCACGCCGCGGTTCGTGAACACCTGCGCGATCTGCGAGAAGTCGAACGGTTGATTCGGCAGCGCGAACGGTCCCTCACGAACGAAGATGGCCATGACGATCGCGCCGACGATCGCGAGCAGCGATGCGATCGCCACGTTCACCCGCCAGCTCGACGACCCGAATGCGTTCAGCAGATACGGCGTGGCCTGGCCGACCGTCAGCGCGCCGATCAACGTTCCCAGGGCCAGGCCACGGCCTTCGCGAAACCAGCTGGCGATCAGTTTCATCCCCGGCGGATAGACGCCGGCGAGGAATGCGCCGGTCAGGAAACGAAGGGCCACCGTCACGCCGGCGCTGTGCGCGAACGCCGCCAGCAGCGCGTTATCGATCGCGGCCAGAATCGCGCAAAGCGTCACCAGATGACGGGGTCGGATGACGTCCGGGAGATTGAGCGTCGCGCTCAGCAGAGTGCCGACGACAAATCCGAGCTGAACCGAAAGAGTGAGCCAGGCCGTCGTCGCCGAGTCGAGATGCCACTCCGCGACGATCTGCGGCGAAACCGCAGACACACAAAACCACAAACCCATGGCCGGCAGAATGGCCATGGAGAGGAAGAGCAGGGCCGCCCACTTCGTCACGCGGCGCGCATGTTAACCCGATCACAAGCCCTGTTCCCGCTCCGCAGTCACAATTCCGTAAGGTCCCACTTCCATGACATCGGCCGCGCAGCTTCTGCACGTCTACCGTTATCCGTTCGCGTCTCACGTCGAAAACGGATACGGCTTGCGGCTGGCGACATCGGGCGTGCAGGACGACGCGGCCGTGAATCCTTACTTCTTCGAAGGACGCGTCGCCCGCCCCGATGAGCTTTCGGACATGCTCCTGGTGTTGTCGGAAGTGGTGCGGGCGCAGTTCTATCTGCCGGGCGCGATGCGCGAGCTCGATCCGGTCGTCACGTGCAGCGAAGCTGCGATCCGATTCGAAGGCTTCTCGTCCTGCTGCGGCGTCTACGGCCGCGCCGATTTCGCCAGCGAGGCGTTCGACGGCGCCGTGCGCGCGCGCTGCACCACCAACGTCGACTTCAACTCCCCGATGCGAGGCGCCCTCGGACGTCTTCGAACCGAGAAGGAGGCGCGCCTCTCCGTCGGTGCCGGAGCGGACGTGAGACTGCAGCCGCTCCTCGCCTCGATCAGCGGGTCGGGAAAAACAGCAAAGCTGGCGAAAGCGCTGATGTAGCGCTACGCCGATCGACGGCACCCTTCCTGACCTTCGTTTTCTCTGGCATCGCACGTTCCTCCTCGGGTTTAATGCGTGCGAGGGAAGTCCTGGCCATGAAAACGATCGTGATCACAGGAGCGAGCAGTGGCATCGGTGCCGCGCTCGCTCGCCATCTCGGCCGCGAAGGTCATCGGCTCGTCCTCGCCGCCCGGCGGATCGAACAGTTGAACGCGGTTGCCAATGAGTCGGGACCGAACACCGTGACTGTGCGCGCCGACGTGACGCGCCGCGACGACGTCAACCGTTTGCGCGACGAGGCACTGCGCGCGTTCGAGACCGTCGACGTCTGGGTGAACAATGCCGGACGCGGCATCACCCGCCCCGCGCTCGAGCTGACGGATGAGGACGTCGACGAGATGATGGCCATCAACGTCAAGTCGGCGCTCTACGGCGCACAGGCGGTCGCGCCGCATTTCCTCCAGCGCGGGCGCGGCCACCTCATCAACATCTCCTCGTTCCTCGGGCGCGTTCCGCTGGCCACGCACCGCTCCGCTTACAACGCCGCGAAGGCCGCGTTGAACGCGCTCACCGCGAACCTTCGTGTCGATCTGCACCGGAAGAATCCGGCCATCCACGTCTCGCTGGTGATGCCGGGTCTGGTCTCGACCGATTTCGCGCGCAACGTGCGCGGCGAAGGCGCGGCCGCCGCGCCGCCGTGGACACCGGGCGGAGGAGCTCCCCAACCGGCGATGAAACCGCAGAGTCCCGAGGAGGTTGCGTCAGCGATCGCCGGGTTGATCGAGAAGCCGGTGGCGGAGATCTACACCAATCCGGCCAGCCGCGAGATGGCGCGGCGTTACTTCGAAGATATCGACGCCTTCGAAGCGGGCATGTGAGTCCGGCACCGGCTCGGACGGAACGGGCCGTTCACGCTGCACCAGACGCGCTGCTCGCGAATCGCCTCGCGCGCGAACTGCACGATGCTCTCGTGCTCCAGGCTGTCGCCGATGAACACTGCTGCCAGAACGCCGGCCGACGACAATGCGTCGGTCATGGTCAGCAACTCGCGCGCCGCGGCGTTCTGGATGTTCGCGCATGCGCACGTGAGGCATTCGATCGAATGCTCGGTGAGGTGGCGGAGACGATGCTTCGTCATAGCAACACAATGTTACGGCCCAGACGTCAATCCTCTGTCAGCGGCGCGTGAAAACTGAAATGAATCGTTCAATCGACGATTCGTCGGTGCTGAAGCCTGTGACGAGCCGGTAGACGTCCGGGCCGAAGATCGGCCAGTCGCTGAAGCGGAATCCAGCCGTTTCGAGCGACTTGACCATCGGCGGCGGAATGCGGACGAAAACAATGTTCGCGTCGACAGGCCGCACGATCTCCGCGTTGGCGGCGATTCCGTCGCGCAGCTTCGCCGCCATCGCGTTCGCGTGACGGGCGTTGCTCAGCCAGAGATCGCCGGTGAGATACGCCTCCAGCTGCGCGGACAGAAAACGCATCTTCGATGGCCGGTGTCCGCTGCGGTGCATGCGCATCGAGAGGTCTTCGGAAAGATTTCTGTTGAACACGACGATCAGGTCCGCGTTGAGCGTGCCGTTCTTCGTCGCGCCGAACGTGAGAATGTCGATGCCATTCGTCTTGACCTTCTTCGAGGCCACCGCGTTCGCCCACCGCGCGCCGTCGACATGCACGCGCAATCCGTTCTTGCGCGCGACGTCGAACAACGCGCGCATCTCGTCAGGCGAGTACACCGTACCCGCTTCCGTGGCGTTCGTGATGCTCACGCACGCCGGGACCGCGGTCTTCTTGCTGTTGCGGATCTCGTCGATCGATCGCTCCAGATCGGCCGGATGCAGCTTTCCGCCTTCTCCCTTGATCGTGATCAGCTTCGCGCCGCCGCTGAAGAACTCCGTCGCACCAAGCTCGTCGCGATGGATGTGGGCGTCCTCGTGGCAGAAGACCGCTCCCCACGGCGGAGTCATCGCCGCGAGCGCCAGGGCATTCCCGGCCGTGCCCGTGAGAACGGGGAACACATCGACGTCGGCATTGAACAACTCGCAGCAGCGGCGGCGGAGGCTCGCGGTGATCTCGTCGCCTCCGTACGACGTCTGCGTTCCTTCCGCGGCACGCTCGATCGCGCGCAGCACTTCGGGTGAACAGCCAAGGACATTGTCGGAGCGGAAGTCGGTCATCCGCTCCTATGCTACATAAGACCCGTGGCGTTGAACGCGGGAACGATCGGACAGACCTGCGCCGCTCCTCGAATTTGCTGGAGGCGCTGGCGCTGATCGCTCGTGAGCAGCTCCTCGAACTGCCCTGCCGATTGCGACGCGATTGCGCCGACGCTCATCTCCAGCCCGCGGCGATCGATGAACAGCTGGCCGATCCTCTGAGCGTCCGGCGTCGGCGACTGCAGCTCCTTGCCGATCGCTTCCTGGTTGCTCCGAAGCTGCTGCTGCAGCGGTTGCAGCGCCTGCTCGCGTGCCTGGAGAATCGGCACCCACGAGGCGATCTGGGCATCGGAGAGTTGGAGGACCGCGGCGACCACCTGCAGCGGCTGGGGCGGTGGTGGTGCTTCCTGACCGATGACAGAAGCAGCGCACGCCATCAAAATGACCATGGTGAGACCGAGTTTGCGCATGGGGACTCCTTTCGCTGGTTCTGTGTCGTGATGAGGCGAGGCATATGACATGTCATATGGAAAGCACGGTCGCGCCACTCACTAGCCAGAGCGCCGAAATGCAGCGAGCCGAGTTGGAGCGCGAGCTCGAAACACTCCATCCGGCCAGCTGGGCCTGGGCCCTCGGATGCTGCAGGCGCAACCGCGACGATGCTGATGATGTGCTGCAGAGCGTTTACGTGATGGTACTGGACGGACGAGCGAAGTTCGATGAACGATCGGCGTTCAAGACATGGCTCTTCGGAGTCATTCGCCGAACCGCACTGGCGTCGTATCGGCGTCGCGCGGTCAGAAACGCATTGCTCCTCCGATTCCTCGACAGGACGCAGCATTCCGATCCACCATCGTCCGAGCCTCACCTCGTCCGTTCGCTGGCGCGCCTTCCGCGGCGGCAACGTGAGGTCATCGAGCTCGTCTTCTACCACGACCTCACCGTCGACGGCGCAGCCGCGATCATGGGAGTGAGCGCGGGCTCGGCGCGCGTCCACTACGATCGCGCCAAGAAGCGCCTGCGCGTTCTTCTCGAGGGACGGACATGAGCGACGACGATCGCGACCTTGGCGATGCATTCGCCCGGCTGCGCCAGGCCGAGAGCCGATCGGTTCCGCCGTTCGCCGTCACTCCGGCCCGCCATTCGGTTCCGCGCCTGGCGTTTGCGCTGATCGCACTCATGATGCTCGTCGCCGGTGTGTTCGTGGCGCGGCGGGCGCAGGATCGCCAGCCCGTTCCAACCGCACCGGTCAGTGTGACGTTGTCGACGTGGCGCGCGCCGACGGACTTTCTCCTGAAGACACCGGGTCGCGAGCTTCTCGATTCCACACCGCGGCTGCAGCCGCAAACACCCGTGATCAATATCGCCGGAGGCCGTTCATGAATCGTCTCGCAATCACCCTGCTTGTGTTCCTCCCCTTCTCCGCCGTTGCCCAGCCCCAGCCTCACCCGCAGGACGACCCCATCGGCCGTTTTCTCTTCCCGCCCGAGTTGATCATGGCCCACTCGCAGGACATCGGTCTCCAGGACAAGCAGCGCGACATCGTCAAGAGCGAAGTGCAGAAGGCGCAGTCGCGATTCTTCGATCTGCAGTGGCAGGCGAAGGAGGAGACCGACAAGATGGTCAAGCTTCTTCAGCAATCGCCGCTCGACGAGACGAAGATCCTCGAACAGGCCGACCGCGTGATGTCGCTCGAGCGGGAGATCAAGCGCACGCATCTCTCGCTGCTGATTCGGTTGCGGAACATGTTGACGCCGGAGCAGCAGGGGAAGTTGCAGCAATATCGGTGATTCGGAGTTCGGAGTTCGGGGTTCGGGATTCGGGGTTCGGGATTCGGGGTTCGGGATTCGGGATTCGGGATTCGGGGGTTCGGGGTTCGGGGTTCGGGATTCCTATTCGGGGTTCGGGGTTCGCGGTTCGGGGTTCGGGATTCGGGGTTCGGGATTCGGGGGTTCGCTTCTACGAACTCCGAACCCCGGACTCCGAACCCCGCAGGACTTGAATCACCCGCTCCACGTCCCTCTCGTCATTGTAGAAATGCGGCGCGAACCTCAGCATCCCTTCGCGAGGCGCACAGACCACGCCGTTCTCCTCGAGCTTCCGGTGCAAGCGCAAAAGCGTGTTCGGTTCTACAGCGGGTGGAGTGGCGGCGACGATCCCTGAGGCGATCGGACGCGGCGTTCGGACGCGGTAGCCGATGCCTTCCAGCTCATCCGCAAGCAGCGTGGCCATGCGCTTCACCTCTTCGGCGATCTCGAACGGCCCGATCTCGTGCAGGAGATCGATTGCGGCGTGCAGGCCGTAGATGCCGTTCGTGTTCAGCGACCCGGCCTCGAAGCGGCGCGAGTCGGGCAGCAGATCCGTCGAGCAGTTGATGAACTTTCCGCGGCGCTCGATGTTCGTCCAGCCGTTCTCGATCACATCGAGCTTGTCGCGATGCTGCGCGGCTACGAAGAAAATCGCCGCCCCTTCCGGCCCGCAGAGCCACTTGTGCCCATCGGCCGCGAGAAACGCGATCTTCGAGCGCGTGACATCGATCGGGATCGCGCCGAGGCTCTGGATGGCGTCGACGCAGAAGAGGACGCCGCGGCTCGCGCACAGCTCGCCGATCGCATCGAGGTCCGCCGTGAATCCGTTGTGAAAGGCGACCGAAGAAACGGTCACGATCCCGGTGTTCGCGTCGATCAGCTTCGCGACATCGCCGACCGCGTATGCCCCGTCATGACTCTCGACGACGCGCAGCTCCACGCCGCGCCGTTCGAGATTCTTCCAGGGCGTGAAGTTCGACGGAAACTCGAGGTCGGTCGTCACCACGTTCTGGCCATGCTTCCAGCGGAACCCCTCGGCGACGAACGAGAGGCCTTCCGACGTGTTCTTCAGGATGGCGATCTCTTCCGGACCGGCGTTGATCAGGCGCGCGGCCGATTGCCGGAGCAGCTCGCTCTCGTGGTACCACTCGCGCCAGTGCAATGCGCCGAACTCGCGCTGGTCGCGGGCGTGGCCTTCCATCGCCTCGTACGCGCGCATGGAGAGCGGCCCGACCGCGGCGTGGTTGAGATAGACGAGATTGCGCGTGACCGGAAAAAGCTTGCGAACTTCCGTCTTGTTCACCCGTACATTATCGGCATGAATCCGATGCGGGTTTTTCTCGTCGTGGTGATCCTGTGGGTCGGATCCGAATTCGTGCTCCTGTTCGCGAAGCGCTCACGGTCTGGCGACGCTTCGCAGAAGGATCAGGGATCCGTCTGGGTGCTCTGGCTCGTCTTCACTGTCTGCGCGTTCCTCGCCGGCACGTTCCAGAGCGTGCCCGAGACGCGGATGCCGGCCCTTTTGCGCCCATGGGCGTTCTGGACCGGCCTGGCACTCATCGTGGTCGGATTCGTCCTTCGTCTGACGGCGATCTTCACGCTGCGCCGCTATTTCACGGTCGATGTCGCGATCGCCAGGGACCACAAGGTCATCGACACGGGGTTGTATGGGATCGTACGCCACCCGTCCTACACCGGATCGCTCGTGTCGTTTCTCGGGCTGGGGGTGGCGTTCGCGAACTGGGTCAGCCTCGCGATCATGATCATCGGCCCGGCGCTGGCGATCGCTTATCGCATCCGCATCGAAGAACGCGCGCTCCTTTCCGCGCTGGGAGACAGCTACCGCGCGTACGCGGCGCGCACGAAGCGGCTCATTCCGGGCGTGTTCTAGTGTGGCGTGTCGCAAATAGACCGACATTCGCTGGTGCTGCTTGCGGCCGAGATGCAAGGCGCGAGGAGGAGGCGATGCAGTGGCATCGACGACGAGCAACGCCGC
>DATISF010000052.1:0-26686 GCA_035468985.1 Thermoanaerobaculia bacterium | reverse complement strand
CAGAACCCCGAACCCCGAATCCCGAATCCCGAACCCCGAACCCCGAACCCCGAACCCCGCTCAGTAAATGATCACCTGATCGCCGACCTGCGACATCGCGTACAGCCTGGCGATGTCGTCGTCGCCGAGTCTCACGCAGCCGTGCGAGACGGCCTGGCCGAGTTTGGCGGTCTCCTGTGTGCCATGCAGCGCATAGCCGTCGCCGAGGTTCAGGCGGTAGAGACCGAGGACCTTGTCGAAGTGGCGCTGCGGCGAATCGACGGGCGGGATCACGACGGCGTCGCCGGCCACGATCACCTTGCCGGGCGGCAGCTCCTCGACGTGATCGCCGTAGTCTTTGACGACGGTGTTTCCGCGAAGCCGCAGCGTGGGGCTGCTGCTTCCTCCGCCGAACCAGCTCCAGACGCCGCTTTCGCGCTTTCCGCCCGGCTGGCCGGTGGAGGCGTCGATCGAGCCTCCCGGATTCAGCCGAACGACGCGCATGCCCTCTTTGCGCGCTAACTCGACGTAATGCCAGTCGGGCGGAACCCACTGCGGATTCTCTTCCTTCGACTTGACGTGGAACTTGCCGATGGGCGTGTCGAAGACGAGCGTTCTGCCGTCGACGGCGAGTGTCGTGCCCTTGCCCGTGGAGCAGACCGCTTCGAAGATCGTCTGCCCGTTCTGCCGGACGTAGACCTTGTTCTCCTCCGTCGAAACGAGGATCGTCTGCCCGGTGTCCGGAACGTCGTCAGTCTGCCGGGCGGCGTCCGCGACCTTGCTCTGCAGCTGATTGAGCTCGACCGTCCGCTGCTGCGCCGTCTCGCGGAGGCGATCCGTGCGCGCGCCGGTGCGGGCGGCGATCATCTTGTCGATCATGACCACGCGCTCGAGGCGTCGGTCATCCTTGAAATTGATCCACTCACCGGCCACGGCGAACGACGCCAGCCCGATGGCGAGAACGAAAAGAGCCCAGCTTCCGAGAAGTCCGACCCAGCGTGGCATTGATTGGGTCATGGGTGTCGGGTCTCGGGTCTCGGGTCCCGGGGGCTTTGCGGCGCTGAGGCCCGCGAGACCCGGTACCCGAGACCTGAGACCCGATCCACGACCATCCTCCTAAAAGATATAAACCCTGGTCTGTTTCGAGATCCGCGGCCAGATCGCGGCGAGATCCGCTTCCGGCACCATGAACGACCCCGGCTTCGGGCCCTGGAGCGGACTGTCCGCGGACGGCGCAGAATGAATCACATAATTATCAGGTAATAGAACGACGTATTTTCCTAAACCATTCTTGATGGTGGGGCGCTCTTCCGGAGGCTGTTTTCCGTCCATCGCGTACAGCCATTGCGGGACCGTCCAGGGCATGTCTTCTTCTTTTCCGACGACGTTGAACGCTCCCTTCACGGGAACGAACGTCCATGTCTTGGCGCGCCACTTGATGGTCTTCGACTCGCCGATCTGCACCGGGCAGTCGCGCACGACGTCCTTGCCGAGGCGGAACTCCATGCGCTGCTTCGCGGTATCGATCGAGATGTAGAACTCCTCGCCCTGCACGCTCTGCAGGTAGGCCAATCGCGCGTCGAGCTGTTTGGCGAGCTGATCGCGCGTCAGATCCATTTCCGAAAGCTCTTCGCGGATCCGGTTCAGCTCGGCGGGGTTGCTGGGCGTCGGCTTGAACAGCACGGCCGTCTCGCGGCGGATGACGTTGCGATGATGCTGCGCAACCGCGAACGTTGCCACCGCGATGATCAGGAGTACGAGATTCAGCCAGAGCGGCGGGCGAGGAAACGTTCGCCGCTCCGGCGCGTCGGGACGCTTCGCGCGCCGGCGGTCTGTCATTGCTCATCTCCTAGGCGAGCGGCGTGCCAACCTCAGCGGAAATGGGGCTACGATTCCGTCATGCCTGAAGCGATGGTCGACGAATCCACATTGCTGCTGGAACGTTCCGCTGCGATCGCTGACGCTCTCCTGCGCAAGAACTGGCCGAAGTTGCGCGATGCGGTGAAGGATCTGCACCCGTCCGACATCGCCGATCTCGTCATCGCCCTGCCGCCGCAGCACGAGGGAATCCTCTTCCGCATCCTTCCGCGCGACCTGGCCACGCGCGTGTTTGCGTATCTGCCGCAGGAATATCAGGAAGAGCTGCTGGCGTCGCTGTCGGGGCCGCAGGTCGAGGAAATCATCAACAACCTTTCCGACGACGATCGCACGCGCCTGTTCGAAGCGCTGCCGGCGGAGGTGACGCGCGAGCTGATCAATCGCCTGTCGCCTGAGGAGCTGAAGAGCGCTCGCGAGCTCCTGGGCTATCCGCGGGGGACCGCGGCGCGTTACATGACGCCGCACTACGTGTCGATCCGTCCCGACATGACCGCCGCGGAGGCGCTCGAGCACGTCCGCCTCACCGGACAGAATCAGGAGACGCTGCACGTCGTCTACATCGTCGACTCCGAGGGGAGGCTCGTCGAAGACCTCCGCCTCGGCTCGCTGGTTCTGGCCGCTCCTCTGACGGCGGTCATGACCATCTCCGATCCGGAGCTGGTCTGGCTGCCGGCCATGGCGAACCGCGAGGAAGTTCTGCGCACGTTCGAGAAGTACGATCGCGTCGCCCTTCCGGTCGTCGATGAGGACCGGAAGATGCTCGGCATCATCACGGTCGACGACGTGCTCGACATCGCCGAGCGCGAGAGCACGATCGACATGCAGAAACTCGGCGGTTCGGAAGCGCTCGACGCGCCGTACCTCGACGTCAGTTTCTGGTCGATGGTGCGCAAGCGCGGCGGATGGCTCTCGGCGCTTTTCCTCGGCGAGATGCTCACGGCCACGGCAATGACGTATTTCGAGACGGAGATCGCCCGCGCCGTCGTTCTGGCGCTGTTCGTTCCGCTGATCATCAGCAGCGGCGGGAACTCCGGGTCGCAGGCGACCTCGCTGATCATCCGCGGCCTGGCCGTCCGCGATCTCACATTGCCCGACTGGTTCCGCGTCTTTCGCCGCGAGATCTTCTCCGGCGTCGCCCTCGGATCTCTCCTCGGGTTCATCGGCTTTCTGCGAATCGTGCTCTGGCAGCATCTGCACTTCGCGAATTACGGGAGCCATTACCTGCTGGTCGCATTCACGGTGTGGGCGAGCCTGATCGGAGTCGTCGCGTTCGGCTCGACGTCGGGAAGTATGCTTCCGTTCCTTTTGCGCAAACTCGGATTCGATCCGGCAACGAGCTCCGCGCCGTTCGTGGCCACGCTCGTTGACGTGACCGGACTGGTGATCTATTTCACGATTGCGGCGATCATTCTGCACGGGACGTTGCTGTAGGAGGGGGCGGGATACGAGGATCCGAGGACACGGGGACCCGGGGTGCAGCAGTGAATCACCGGAGTCCCCGAGTCCTGGTGTCCCCGAATCCCCACGATATGTGGAAAATCTTCACGACGGTCTTCGTCACCGTCTTCATCGCCGAAATCGGCGACAAGACCCAGCTGGCCACGATGCTCTTCGCCGCGGAGGCGAAGACGAGCAAGTGGGTGATCTTCGCGGGCGCGGCGCTGGCGCTTGCCGCGGCCGCCGGGATCGGCGTTCTGGTCGGCGCGCAACTGGAGCGGTTCGTCTCGCCGCGGACGCTGAAGCTGGTCGCCGGAATCGGCTTCATCGCCATCGGCATCTGGACGATGGTCTCGCGGTAGTGGGTATGATTGCCCCATGCGCAAACTCGCCGTTCTGATCGCGTTTCTCGCTCTTCCGCTGCACGCTGCCGGCTATCACGTCGTGCGGCACATGACCGTGGGAGGGGAGGGCGGCTGGGACTACCTCGTCGTCGATGAGGACCTTCGCCGACTCTTCGTGTCGCACGGCACGACGGTCGAGGTCATCAATCTCGCCAGCGGCAAAGTCGGCGGCACGATCGACAATCTCGACGGCGTGCACGGCATCGCGCTGGCAAGCGATCAGCGCCGCGGTTACATCAGTAACGGACGGGCGGGCACCGTCACGGTGTTCGATTCGCTGACGCTGAAGCGGCTCGCCGATTGGAAGGCCACCGGCGAGAACCCCGACGCCATTCTCTACGACCGTCCGAGCGGCCGCGTGTTCACGTTCAATGGACGCGGGAAGAACATCACCGTGTTCGGGGCGCGGAGCGGCGAGGTGCTGGCGACGATTCCGCTCGAGGCGAAACCGGAGTTCGCGGTGTCCGCCGGCGACGGCATCATCTACGTGAACCTCGAGGACACGAGCGAGATCGCTGAGATCGACGGCAAGAACGCCAAGGTGCTGCGCCGCTGGCCGCTTGCGCCGTGCGAGGAGCCGACCGGCCTGGCGTTCGACGAGAAGAACGATCGCCTCTTCAGCGTCTGCCATAACAAGCTGATGGCGATCAGCGACGCCAAAGCCGGGAAGGTGATCACCACGGTTCCGATCGGCGGCGGCGTCGACGGCGTTGTGTTCGACGGTTCGAAGCGCGTGGCCATCAGCTCGAACGGCGCGGACGGAACGATCACCGTTGTCGAAGCGGTTTCACCCGACACGTACCGCGTCCGTGAGACGGTCGAGACCGTACCGCGCGCGCGGACGATCGCGCTCGATGGACGCAGCCATCATGTGTTCCTGCCGGCGCGCGCGTCGAATGACGCGACGTTCGAAGTCATCGAGGTCTCGCCATAGATCTCGTTCCCCAGCGCACCGGCCACTTCGCGATGGAGTCGGGGTACCACTCGGAGCGGTGGCTCGATCTCGAGCTGCTATGCCTTCGTCCGGAACGCCTCGATCCGATGGTGGACGAACTTGCCAGGCGTCTTTCCGCGCATCGGTTCGACCTGGTTTGCGGTCCGCTGGTGGAAGGCGCCTTTCTCGCGCTCATGGTCGCGCATCGCTTGTCCGTCCCGTTCACCTACGCGGAGCGGTTCGAGCGGCCCGCGCACGGCGAGCTCTATCCGGTCGACTACCGGCTCCCCGGTGCGCTGCGCCGCGTCGTGAACGGGAAGCGCGTCGCCGTCGTCAATGACGTGATCAGCGCCGGCTCGGCGGTTCGGGGGGCTGTTGCGGACCTTGAAACGTGCGGCGCCACTCCTGTCACCATCGGCACTTTGCTCGTTCTCGGAGACTGGACGCGCCGATTCGGCGCGGAAAAGGGAATGGCGATCGAGTCGCTGGCGTTCGACTCGTTCCGGAGCTGGACACCGGCGGATTGCCCGCTTTGCGCCCGTGGGATGCCACTCACGACCTAGGGAACCTCTGAACAAGTCGTCATCCTGAGTCGGCGAAGCGCGACGAAGGATCTCAGGATGCGAAACGCCTGCGATTTCGAGATCCTTCGCCGTCTTCGCGGCTCAGGATGACGTGACCAACGACGAGATCCTTCGCCGTCTTCGCGGCTCAGGATGACGTGAACAACGACTTGTTCAGAGCTTCCCCAGGACACGAGTTGTCACCGTTTGTTCCTTTGCGGCATCGTATGAACATCCAGATGAGAGTTTTGTCGTCGTTTCTGGTCGCTCTCTGCCTCGCATCCTCAGCGGAGGCGAGCTGTGGCTCGTCCTCCTGTCCGATCGATCTCAATGCGCTGAACGCTCCCATCGCCGGGCAGCTCGGGCTCGATCTGTCGTTCCAGTACATCAACCAGAACCGCCTGCAGATCGGCACGCGTGGCGCGTCCGTCGGCGAAATCGCCTCGGATCACGACGAGATGCGGACGACGAACCGCATCACCACCGCGGCGCTCGCGTACGCGGTCTCGCGCGACCTGCAGCTCAGCGTGTCCGTACCGTGGATCTCGCGCTCGCACACGCACCTCGAGGGATCGCTGCCGGAATCGTGGAACCTGAAGGCTCTTGGCGACATCACGCTGCAGTCGAGATACCGGCTGATCGCCAACAACCACGCCACTGCCGGCGGCTTGTGGGCGATTGCGGGCGTGAAACTCCCGACCGGAGCGCATGATCTGCGCAACGCGCACGGTGAGCTGGCCGAAGTGACGTTGCAGCCGGGAAGCGGGACGACGGACGGGATCGTCGGCCTGTCGTGGCAGAGCGGGACGCGCCGCTCCGCCGCGATCGCCGGCGCGATGGGGAACGTGACCGTGGTGCCGTTCTTTGCGACGGCGACGTATCAGCTCCGTCGCGGCGATGTCGGCGGCTATCGCATCGGCAACGAGCTGCAGGTGAGCTCGGGCATGGCCTATCCGCTGTCGCAGAACCTGACCGGCCTGCTGCAGGTCAACGGGCGCATCCGCGCGAAGGACCAGATCGTCCGCGGCGAGCCCAACGAGGACACGGCATTCACCGGCGGGACCGTGGTGTACGCGAGTCCCGGGATCCGCTACGACGTCCGCGGGGCCGGCCTCTACGCCATCGTGCAGGTGCCGGTGTACCAGCGCGTCAACGAGCTGCAACTGACCTCGCGCGCGAACGTAATCGTCGGCGTCCAGCACCGCTTTCGTTAAGCTACGCGCCATGATCAACGGCGCGCACTCGATCATCTACAGCAAGAATCCCGAGGCAGACCGCGCGTTCTTCCGCGATGTCCTGAAGTTTCCGAACGTCGATGCCGGCGAGGGCTGGCTGATTTTCGCGCTGCCGGCTTCCGAAATGGCCATCCACCCGGGCAAGAACAATGAGCACGAGCTCTACCTCATGTGCGACGACGTCGAGGGATTCGTTGCCGACATGAAGAAGCGCGGCATCAAATGCAGCACCGTCGCGAATCGCGGCTGGGGACTGATCAGCGAGGTGACTCTGCCGGGCGGAGGGAAGCTCGGCGTGTACCAGCCGCGCCACGCTCGTCCCGCCTGACCTCACACCTCGAGCTTGTCGTGCGGCCGCGCCACCATCGCGTACATCGCCGGCATCAGGAACACGCTGATCAGCAGCCGCGAGACGAGCCCGCCCACGATGACCAGCGCGAACGGCTTTTGCGTGTCGGAGCCGATGCCAGTCGACAGAGCGGCGGGCAGGAGACCAAACGCGGCCACGAGCGCGGTCATCATGATCGGCCGCAGCCGGAGGATGGCCGCCTCGCGCGTCGCCTCGGCGATTCCGCGGCCGTCACGCCGCAACTCGTTCGCGTACGAGATGTAGATCACGGCCGTCTGCACGGACACGCCGAACAGCGCCAGAAAGCCGATGCCGGACGAGACGGAAAACGGAGTGCCGGACAATCGCAGGGCCAGCAGTCCGCCGATCGGCGACGACAGCACGACGGCCAGAACGGTGATCATCGGGAACTTGAAATTCGAGTACAGCATGAACAGCAGCAGGAAAATCAGGAGGATCGTCACCGGCACGATGAACCGCAGCTGCCGGCGCGAAGCCGTATACTCCTGGTACTCGCCGCCCCACACGGCGCGGTAGCCGGGCTGGAGCGGGACGGTCTTCGCGACCTGCCGCTGCGCGTCCTCGACAGCGCTGGCGAGATCGCGCCCCTCGACCGAGTACTGCACGCCGATGTAGCGGGAGTTGTCCTCGCGATAGATGAACGACGCCCCGTTTGCGACGCGAATGTCAGCGAGCTCCTTGAGGGGAACCTGCTGACCGCCGGGGGTGGCCACGAGGATGTTGCCGATCGCTTCGGGCGTCTCGCGGAACTGCGGTTGCAGCCGGACGACGAGATCGAAAAGCCGTTCGCCCTGCACGACCTGCGTCGCGGCAACACCACCGACCGCCGCCTCGATCAGGCCGTTGATGTCCTCGACGTTCAATCCGTATCGCGCAAGCCTGGCGCGGTCGGCCGTGACGGTCAGGCTCGGTTGCCCGAGCTGCTTGATGACGGAGATCTGGGTGATGCCGCGGACGTTCTTCAGCACGTTCTTCACCGCGGCCGCGCGATTCTCGAGCACGGCGAGATCGGGCCCGAAAATCTTCACCGCCAGCGAGCTTTTCAATCCCGTCTCGGCCTCGTCCACGGCGTCTTCGGCCGGTTGCGTGTAGTTGAAGACGACTCCCGGAAACGCCTTCAGCCGCTCGTTGATCGCGTCGATGAGCTGCCGCTTCGTCCGGTATTTGCCTTTCCACTCGCTGTACGGCTTGAGCCCGACGAAGAACTCGTTGTTGAAGAACCCTGTCGGATCGGTGGCGTCGTCGGGGCGCCCGAGCTCGTTCGCGACGACGGTCACTTCGGGGAACGAGCGAAGGATCGCCCGCACCTGCGGCGAGATCTTCGAGGCTTCCTCGAACGAGATCGTCGACGGCATGGTCGCCCGGACCCAGAGCGAGCCTTCGTCGAGATGAGGCATGAACTCGGCGCCGATTCCCGGGATCAGCAGCAGCGACAGCGCGAAGATGACCATCGACGCGATCGTCGTCGGCCACGGCCGTGCCAGGCAGAAATCGAGCGCTCGGGTGTAGAGGTCGCGGATTTTCTCGAACACGACGTTCCGGCGCTCGTGCACGCCGCGCCGCAGCGCCCAGGCGCAGAGCACGGGTACGACCGTGAGCGCGAGGACCAGCGCGCCGATCAGAGCGAAGATCGTGGTGTCGGCCATCGGCGCGAACAGCTCGCCCGACGGCCCTGACAGCGCGTAGATCGGCAGAAAGCCGGCCACGATCACCGCCACGGCGTAGAAGATCGGCCGGTCCACCTCGGCCGCCGCCTGCACGATAACTTTTGGAACGCTGAGCGGGCGTTCGCTCTCGCTGTTCAGCGCCAGGCGGCGAAAGATGTTTTCCACCATGACGACCGCGCCATCGACGAGGATGCCGAAGTCGATCGCCCCAATCGACAACAGGTTCGCCGGAACGTGCTTCAGGTCGAGACAGATGAACGCGAAGAGCAGAGCCAGCGGAATCGTCACCGCCACGATCAGGCCGGAACGGATGTCGAAGAGGAAGAAGATCAGGATGACCACCACGAGCAGCATCCCGCGAACGAGGTTGTCCTCGACCGTGCGCGTGGTCAGCGCGATCAGATCGCGGCGGTCGTAAAACGGATGGATCTTGACGTCGGGAGGGAGGATCTTCGAGTTGAGCTCGCGCGTCTTCTGCTCGATGCGATCGAGGACGACCTGCGCCTGCTCCCCCTTGCGCATCAGGATGACACCTTCGACGGCTTCGTCGCGATCGTTGAACCCGAATTGGCCGAGTCGCGGGGCCGTGCCGATCACCACCTCGCCGACGTCCTTGATCAGGACCGGCGTTCCGTTGTGCACGGCGACGACGGTGTTGGCGATGTCTTCCGGCGTGGTGATGCGGCCGAGCCCGCGGACGTAGTAGAACTGCCCGCCCTGTGAGTAGAAGCCTCCGCCGGCGTTGCTGTTGTTCGCGCTGAGCGAATTCACGATCAGCGGTACCGACAATCCGACCGACGCCACCTTCGCCGGATCGAGCAGAACCTGGTACTGCATCGTCGGGCCGCCGAGGCCCGAGTCGTCGGCAACGCCGGGCACGGATTTGTACTGGCGTTCGATGACCCACTCCTCGAGCGTCTTCAGTTCCATCGGCGTGCGATCGGGGCTGTCGAGCACGTATCGATAGATCAGACCGGCCGGGGAGAACAGCGGCGACAGCGACGGGGTGACGCCCGGCGGCAGCGAGAGATCGCCGAAGCGTTCATACGCCTGCTGGCGTGCGAAATAGGGATTCGTTTCGTGGCTGAACGTCAGGCGTACATCCGAAAGGCCGTAGAGCGAGATCGAACGGATGACGGTCACGTTCGGGATGCCGTTCATCTCCGTTTCGATCGGAACGGTGATGAGGCGCTCGACCTCTTCGGCCGCGTGACCTTCCCATTGCGTGCTGATGTCGACCTGCGGAGGTGCGAGATCGGGGTAGGCATCGACCGGCAGACGGCGGAACGAATACGTTCCGGCTGCGATCAGGAGCACGACAAAACAGACGACGAGGAACCGCTGACGGAGCGATCCGGCGACGATGCGATTGATGATCGACGTCGCCGTTCGCTCGTATGGAGCGCCGTTTTCACCCGCATCAACACCGGCTGAAGCCGGTGCTCCATTCAGTTCGCTCACGGATGTTCCTCCGTCTCCAGGAACAGCCCTCCCTCGACGACGATCGATTCGCTCGCCCTGAGGCCGGCCGTGATTTCCTGCCTGTCGCCGATGCGCGATCCGATCGTCACGCGGCGCCGTTCGAATCCGCCGCCGGCCTTCGACACGAAGACGTAGGGGAGGTTCTCGTCGTCGCGAAGAACCGCGGACACAGGCACGAGCAGGCCCTGCGCCGGCGTTTGCGAGTGGATCGTCACGCGTACGTACAGATCGCGTTTCAGCACTTCGCCGGGGTTGGCCACGTCGAGCCGCACCGAGACGGCGCGCGTCGCTGGATCGACGATCGCGGCGATGTAGTCGACCTTTCCGGGAAGCGTCTGTCCTGATCCGGTGATGACATCGGCCGCGTCGCCGATGTGGACGGAAGGGAGGTCCTTCTCGAAGACGTTCGCCAGGACCCAGACCCTCGACAGGTCGGCGACGGTGAACGCGGGCGTCGTTGCGGCCTGCAGCAGCTGTCCGGGTGAGACGAGCTTCTCGACCACCGTTCCGCTGATCGGCGCGCGAATCAGGCCGCCGAGGTTTTCGACGGGGCGGTTCTCGCGGATGGCGGCGATGGTGGTCTCATCGAGGCCGACCGATCGCAACTGCTGAATGGCCGCGTCGCGATCGGCCTCCGCATTCACCGCCTCGGTCTGGGCCTGCTCGAGGTCGCGTCGCGCGATCGCGTCGTTCTTGAAAAGCTGTTGATCGAGATCCGCGATCCGCCGTGCGTTCCGCGCCGTGGCCTCGGCTTTGCGCAATGCGCTGACGTCCGCGGCGAAATCGGGTGATGCCACGACAGCCAGCGCTTCGCCGCGGCTGACCCGAGCGCCGACACCGACGAGAATTCTCGACACCGGTCCGGAGATCGGCGAGAGCACCTGCGTGGAGCGGTTCTGATTGAAGGCGACGGTGCCTGTGGTCTCGATCGCTCGCCGGAACGTGGAGAGCTCGACGGCCTGGGTGCGCACGTTGTTGGGCGCTGCAGCCTTCGCCGCGGCCGAGTCGGTGGGAGCGGTATCGCTCGCCTGATGGCAGCTCATCATCAGAGCCAGTGCCGTGGCGAGGCCGAGCGTTGTCTTGAAATTCATTGATTGCCTCCGGCGGTGGCCTGCGGAAGGGGTGCGCCGATCGCGACTTCGAGTGCGGCGAGCGCGTCGTTCACGGCGCCGAGGGCATCGACGTATTGCCGCTCGGCATCGAGGAGCGTTCGTTTTGCGTCGAGCAGTTCGAGTGCGGAGGAGCCGCCCAGTCCATAGCTGACCGACGCCACCCGGTAGACCTCGCGCGCCTCCGGAAGAAGCTCATCGCGCAGGAAGATCGCCTGACGAAGCGCGGTCGAGGCTGAGGTGTAGGCGCTCTGCACGTCGAGACTCACCTGCGAGCGGATGTCAGCGATGTTCGCAGTGAGCTCAGTCTGGCGATGGATCGCCGCGGCGACCTCGCCGCGTTGATGCTGAAGAAAAAAGAGCGGCACGCCGAAGCCGACGCCGGTTGTGTACGTCGTCGGTGCGCCGCTCGCGGCATTCCGGGTGAGCGTGACATTGAAATCCGGCGCCCAGTACTGCCGGGCCAGGCGGGTCGCGGCCTGTGCTGCCTGAAGCTGCGCGGCGAGGCTCTGGATCTCCGGGCGATTCGCCGCCGCAATCCGCTCCAGCGTGTCGACATCGGCGATCGCCGCGGGCAGATCCAGCGTGTCGATCGGCTCGAAGGGCGCGCCCCCCATGCGTCCCATGGTCCGGTTGATCGTTGCTCGTGCGGTGGCGATCGCCCCGTCGTTCGCGATCAGCTCGTTCTGCGCGGATGCGAGATCGGTCTTGGCTTTGACCACATCGACACGCGCAACCGTGCCGGCCATGAATCGGGCCTGCGTCTTGTCGACGAAGTCGGACGCAAGCTCGCGGTTTTGCTGCAGGTCCTGCCGGTGGCGCAGCGCCACGAGCAGCGAGTCGTAAGCCTGTGCAGCCTGGGACGCGATCTGCTGGCGCAGCTGCGTGACGTTGAGCTCCGCGGCGCGTAGTTCGCCGATGGCCACGTCGCGGCGCAGTCCTCGCTTTCCGGGGAAGGGAAATGTGACGCCGACACCCTGATCGCTGGCATTGCCGGAGCCGGGTTTGAACGCGGCAGTCTGTTCGGCAACGTCCGCGGCGAACGTCGGATCGGGGAATGCCGCCGCTGATACGACGCCGGCCCGGGCCTGCTCGACCTGTGCCCTGGCCGCGGCGATGGCGGGGTTCCGTGCGAGCGCTGCGTCGATCGCCTGCTGGCGGGTCAGACGCAGGGGGCCGTTGTCGGGGATCTGTGCGGCAACCGTAGCGGCGCAGAACAGAATGATGAGCAGACCCTTGACGAGTCTGGGGGGCATGCAACTCCTCTTTCGTCTTCGGTGAAGAGAAACGGCGGCTATGCCGCGGGAGGAGCGCGCGACGCCGGCGGCGTCTGCAGCGCGGCCGCCTGGGCCGGCAGCCGGACGGCGGCGACTTCGCCGACGATGACGAGCGGCGAGATCGGCGTGGGCGCAAGCGTCGTGACACGGGCGTGAGCATTCACGCAGACCGCGCACTGATTCGAGGATGACCTCTGCGTCAGAGGATGCGTGTGGACGAGCGGCTCGACGGCAATCGCCGCCGCGACGAGCAACACCAGCACTTGTAACGTTCGACGCATGGCCCGCATCAGAATACATGGAATGCGGCCGGGAAGGGCCGCTATTCCGCTGGAATAAGCCACAGATGGCACAGCTTTGAGTCAAGGTTAAGGAGACCCGAGATGGCCGAAACGAGTACCGCAGCAATTCAACACATCACCGACGCCGACTTCGAGAAGACGCTCTCGGCAGGGAAGCCTGTCTTCATCGATTTCTGGGCACCGTGGTGCGGCCCCTGCCGCATCATCGGTCCGATCGTCGAGGAGCTGGCCCCGTCCTACAACGGCCGGGTGATCATGGGCAAAGTCAACGTCGACGATAATCCGATGATCGCGCAGAAGCTCGGCGTGACGTCCATTCCCACGCTCATGATTTTCAAGGATGGCAAGCTCGTGGACCGCGCTGTCGGCGCCATGCCGAAGGGCGAGCTGCAGAAGTTCATCGACCGGAACCTGTAAGAGTTTTCGATCGGGCTCGATGGAGCACCGGCTTCGGCCGGTGCTTTTTTTTGCGGCACGTAATGTTTCGCGAAGAGCGATGGCTTCTGCCCGAACGCGGTTTCCGGCTGAAGTCGGTGCTCCCTTGCTACGGCTCGAGCTCGCGGCTGCCGTGGCAGAGGCTTTCCACGCCGTCCTGGCGGACGACGAATGTGTCCTCGATGCGCACGCCGATCTCGCGCTCCGGGAAGTACAGGCCGGGCTCGATCGTGAGGATGTCGCCGGTCTCGACGCGATCCTGATTGGACGGCTGCAGCGCGAACGACGGCTTCTCGTGGATGTCCAGGCCGACGCCGTGCCCGAGTCCGTGCACGTAGCCGGCGAGCGTTGCCGGATCCTTTCGAATCGTCGAATAGCCCTTCGACTCGAAGAAGTTGCAAACCAGCGCCTGATACGAAGAGGCGGGCGTGTCCGGTTTCATCGCATCGCGCGCCCGCTCGAACGCCTCCTTCACCTCGCCGTGCACGCGATGCAGCTCCTCGGGAATCGTTCCGGTGCAGAACGTGCGCGTGAGATCGAAGAAGTAGCCGGTGGCGCGATCGGACGGAAAGATGTCGATGACGAGCGGAACCGACTCACGCAAGACCGCGCCGGCATCGCCGCGCGAATGCGGGACTCCGGCGTGGCGTCCCTGCGAGACGATCGTCTCGTGATCCTCGATCATGCCGAGGCGGGTGATCTCGGAGGTGATGAAGGCCTTGATGTCGCCGATCCGAAGCCCGCGCCTCTCGCGCAGCATCGTCCGCACGCCGTCGACGACCTGCTCGGTCCGCGCGCCGACGGATCGGATGATCTCGATCTCGTGATCATCTTTGCGCTTGCGCGCGAGCTGGATGAGATCGACGCCGTCCGATCCGACATTCCAGCCGCGCCGCTTCATCTCGCCGGCAATGCCGACGTAGAGGTGAACGGGGACATTGCCGAAGAACGCGACGGTATCCGATGCGCCGAGCTCGCGCAGGATGACATCGAAAAACTCGCCGTATGCGGAGACGGGTGTGGCGTCGCGGAACATCCGGTCGTAGCCGAAGTCGTGAACGAGCCGCGTTGTCAGCCCGCTCGCCGCGGCCTCCTCGCGCTCCATCGGATACGCGACCAGGACCGGCTCTTTGCCCGCCACTTTGACCGCGTAGCCCTTGGTGAGCTTCGCGCCTCGGGCGATCCATCGGAACGCCGAGTGCATCGATTCGTGGAGGGGAACGATGATCGCGGAGAGGCCGCGCGCCTGCATGAGAGGGTCGAGGTCGCCGATCATCTCAGCGGTGTCGCCCTCGATGAGGAGATGGGCGTGGCGCGCGAGGCACCGGACGAGTTCTCGACGAGGAGGGCGACACCGATTCGAGCATATAGCAGAATTCGCCGCACATGCCGGCCGTGAGGGCGACGACGTTCAACATCCGGGGCCACGCTGCGAAGGGAAGGTCCCGATCTCGCGCCATGTCCGGGCCACACTCGGGGAGCGCTGAACAAGTCGTTGTTCACGTCATCCTGAGCCGCGAAGACGGCGAAGGATCTCGAAATGGCAGGCGTGTTCGCATCCTGAGATCCTTCGTCGCGCTTCGCCGACTCAGGATGACGTGACCCCGCGGCGCGCCGAAGCGACACGTCGCCCTGAGCGGAGCGAAGGATCTCAGGATGGGACGTCTTCGCCAACGAGATCCTTCGCAGTCTCCGCTGCTCAGGATGACGTGACCGGTCTCCGCTGCTCAGGATGACGGGACGCCTCGGCCGCCGGGCGGGCGCGCGCCGCTCGACCCGTGGTAAGGTTCACCGCCGCCAACCGCCGGATGCAGCAGCGAGCCCAGACTCACGACCGCAAGTACCTCCTGACCCTGGCTTTGGGAGCGCTGGGCGTCGTGTATGGCGACATCGGAACCAGCCCTCTCTACGCCTTCCGGGAGTGCTTCGCCTCGCACTACGGCTACCGCGTCACCCCCAACGCCGAGAACATCCTCGGCATCCTCTCGCTGATCTGCTGGTCGCTGGTGATCGTCATCTCGATCAAATACCTCATCTTCGTCATGCGTGCCGACAACCGGGGAGAGGGGGGAATCCTCGCCCTCATGTCGCTCGTCCGGCCCAAAGCGTCGAAGCGGCGGGGGATGCTGATCGCGCTGGGGTTGTTCGGATCGGCGCTGCTGTATGGCGACGGCATGATCACGCCGGCCATCAGCGTGCTCAGCGCCATGGAAGGCCTCGAGGTGGCCACACCGGTGTTTGCGCCGTACGTGGTACCGCTGACGGTCATCGTGCTGATCGTTCTGTTCATGATGCAGAAGCACGGGACGGCGCGCGTCGGCGCGTTGTTCGGGCCGGTGATGCTGGTGTGGTTCGCGGTGATCGCACTCCTCGGCATCATCAACATCGTGGAGACGCCGCGGGTACTCGAGGCGGTCAATCCCGAGCATGCGCTGTCGTTTCTCCTCAATCACCGCATCGGCGGTTTTCTCGTCCTCGGGGCCGTGTTCCTCGCGGTCACCGGCGGCGAGGCGCTCTACGCCGATATGGGTCATTTCGGCGCACGGCCGATCCGCCTGACGTGGTTCATTCTCGTTTTCCCGTCGCTGCTGCTGAATTACCTGGGGCAGGGAGCGGAGATGCTCAGCCAGCCGCACTCGATCCAGAATCCGTTCTTCCACCTTGCGCCGGAATGGGCTCTCTATCCGCTGGTCGTTCTGTCGACGGCCGCGACGGTCATCGCATCGCAGGCGGTGATCTCGGGATCGTTCTCGCTGACGCGGCAGGCGGCGCAGCTCGGATATCTGCCGCGCATCCGCATCCGCCACACCTCGGCGCGCGAGATCGGGCAGATCTATGTGCCGTCCGTGAACTGGGTGCTGATGCTCTGCGCCATCGGGCTGGTGATCGGGTTCGGAGCGTCATCGGCGCTGGCCGGCGCGTACGGTGTCGCGGTGACGGCGACGATGGCGATCACGACGATGCTGCTGGCCATCGTGGCGCATGAGCGATGGCGTTGGTCGATGCTCGAGGTCCTGGCCATGGCCGTGCCGTTCCTGATCATGGATTTCGCGTTTTTCGGCGCGAACATCGTGAAGGTGATGGAGGGTGGCTGGTTCCCGCTGCTGGTCGGCGTGATTGTGTTCACGCTGATGACGACGTGGCGGCAGGGCCGAATGATCCTCACCAGCCGGATGGCGGAGTCGGCGATCACGGAAGAAGACTTTCTGCGCGACCTGGCGGCGAAGCGTATTCCGCGCGTGGCCGGCACGGCCATCTTCATGTCGCGCGCCGCGAAAGGCATCCCGACCGCGCTGCTGCACAATCTCAAGCACAACAAGGTCGTGCACGAGCGCGTGGTGCTCCTGACCATCGACATCGAAGAGACACCCACGCTCTCCGAGGACGAGCGTTACGAGTGGCGGGAGCTGGGGCACGGCGTGTACCGGCTGGGAGTCCGTTTCGGATTCATGGAAGAGCCCGATCTCCCCGGCCTGCTGGCGCGCATCGGCGGCAAACCGCTGGCGTTCCCGCCGATGGCGACGAGCTACTTCCTCGGCCGCGAAACGCTGATTCCGACGAAGCGTCCGGGCATGGCCCTCTGGCGCGAGCACCTCTTCGCCTGGATGAATCGCAATTCCGCCAGCGCCTCGACGTTCTTCTCGCTGCCCGCGAACCAGATCATCGAGCTGGGGGCGCAGGTGGAGATGTAGGGCTTGCTCCCGCGCGATCCGTCCGCCTGGCTCAACGTTGGGTAGTTCGTCAACGCGGCGCCTGCCGGATCACGACGGGCGCGACGCGGCCCGCTTCATGGCGCGTCGCTTCCGCGACTCGCCGTTGCGATCGCAGCCGTCAGTCCGACGATGATCCACCGTCACGTGCTGAATGGGGCCGAGGGAAGATGCGCCGTGAGTCCGGCCGGCAGGTTGCGAGATTCAACCGTTTGAATCGGGGTTTATCCGTCACCCGTCCTGCGATCTTCGACGGATAACATGTCAAGCCCGGCGTGCAGACTCGCACCAAACCGGAGCCGTTCAAATGACTTGTCCGCACGCCCGGCGTGCACGAGAACACGTCAGCCGGCGGCTGCCGCCAGAGGCTCTTCTGGTTAGAATTAGGATGGATAATCGGAGTTGGGCGGCACGAACTAAGGCTCTTCTCCAAACGTCGAAAGATCATGCTCGGGAAGTTGCCCGGCCTCGCATTCGCCGCTCTGACTCTTCTGTCATGCTCACGCCGCGAGTGTCCTGAAACGCGCGAGCATTCTCCAACAGCTGCGTTGCGCTACGATCTCGCGGCGACTCGCGAAGCCATTGCCGAGTTCAAGAAAGATAAAGGCCGGTGTCCGCGTTCGCTCGACGAACTTGTTCCGAACTATCTACGGCGTCTACCGGTCGATCCTGTCACTCGATCGGCTCGTACGTGGGTCTATCGCGACTGTGAGGTGCAGAGCGGCGGCCTTGGCCGCAACTGCGCCGGCGACCTTTACGCTTCGTTCTAGCGCGTGCCGCCCAACTCGCCGCTCGAGCGGACTTCGGCCCGTTTCTTTGCTAGCTTAGAATCAGGAACATCGAGCGGGCCGAAGCCGCTCAGCTTCAAACGTTGGGCGGCCGTGACAAGTTGAGCTCTTACTATGACCGACTCTCAGCCGAGCGTCTCCGGCGCTGCTATGAACTCGCTCCTCCGGAGGTGCAGGCGTACCTGCATGCCGAAGTGGAGTACATCCTTGCGTCCCTCAAACACGGCGGGCGCGTGTTGGAACTCGGTTGTGGCTATGGCCGCGTGCTTGCGGAGGTAGTTCGGCGGAGCGGTTGGGTTGTCGGTATCGATCTGTCACTCTCAAGCCTGGCGCTCGCGCGCCGCACACGACTCGACCGTCCTGGCGTGGCCCTCGCCCAAATGAACGTGGCCCGCTCTTTCCTTCCACCCGGCAACGTTTGACTTGGTCTGCTGCCCCGCAAAACGGCATTTCCGCCTTCCACGTCGACCAACGGGCTCTCATCGCCTCGGCCCTGCCGCTTGTCGCCGCGGGCGGCAAGG
Source organism: Thermoanaerobaculia bacterium (assembly GCA_035468985.1). Classification (GTDB taxonomy): domain Bacteria; phylum Acidobacteriota; class Thermoanaerobaculia; order Gp7-AA8; family Gp7-AA8; genus DASVHS01. The sequence goes on along the minus strand of DATISF010000052.1, from coordinate 8,595 downwards.
CTCAGTTCTTCAGTTACGCGGACGTGTTCTGGCCCACATCGTCTTACCTGGTTCCGCATTCAGGCGGCCGAGGGGCTGGTGGGTGAAATCGACGAGTCGGCGACCGTGTCGGTGCTCGATCACTCGAGCATGGTCTGCACCCTTACGGCGTAGGCGACGGCCGCCCAACAAGCGCGGTCCGCCGCTTGAACATCCGATTCGGAGGGAGGGGCGGAGCGATTCTCCGTCCCTCCCCCCGATGGCGGAGCTACTGCTTCGGGCCGATCAGCGGGCCGTCGCCGACGACGAAGTAGCCGGCTGGCGGGTTCCCGGTCGCGTTGCAGACGGAGATCGCCGCTTGGGCCATGGCGTTCACGCTGCTGAGGTCCGCGGCGCTCTGACTCTTCGGCACGACGGCGGCGATGCACGTCCGGCTCGTGTTTGCGAACCCGTCGGTTGCGGTCATGCGAATGAGGTAGACCCGTCCATTGCCGTTGGCATCGCGCTCGGCGCGCAGGCGCAGCGTTCCGGACGCGATCGACTTCGCATCGGGGGACTGATCGCCGCCCGCGCGCGTGACGTCGTCCTCGTTGCTGAAGACGTCGACGCTCGTGGAGATCGCGCCCGGACTGTTGTCGGTCGCCGTGAACGTGAATCCAACGTTCAGCAGGTCGTGCTCCGGCGGCCAGAGGACGCTTGTTGCGAGCGAGGCATTGATCGTCGGCGGCTCGGTGTCGAGGATCGTGATCGACACCGTGGCGTCATTCGAATTCGCCGCTCCGTCGAACGCGTGATACGTGAACGAGTCGCTGCCGGCGTAGTGCGCCGTGGGCGTGTACGTGAACGAGCCGTTGGCGTTGAGGGCCAGGCTGCCGTGAGAGGGACTGCTGACGAGAATCGCCGTCAGCGGGTCGCCGTCGATGTCGCTGTCGTTGTCGAGGACTCCCGGAGCGGCGACGTTGAGGACGGTGTCCTGGTTGATCGTGTAGCTGTTCCCCACCGCCACCGGCGGATCGTTGACGTTCGTCACGGTGACGTTCACGGTCGCGGAGCCGCTGCCGCCGTTGCCGTCGCTGATCGAGTACGTGAACGAGTCGGAGCCGAAGAAATTCGCCGCCGGCGTATAGCTCACGGACGTGCCGTTGTTCACGGCCGAGCCGTGCGCGCCCTGCGTCACTCCGGTCACGGAGAGCGTGTCCCCGTCGGCGTCGGTGTCGTTCGCCAGCACGCTGATCGTGTTCGCGCCGCTGTCCTCCAGAATCGTGACGTTGTCATCGACCGCAACGGGATCGTGATTCGTGGCCGCGCACGTCCCCTGCACCTCGAACGCGCCGACGTCCGCGCCGTCGCCGCCGCTCGCGTTCGTGACGCTGGCGAGGTCGCACGGGCGCGTGAGGCCGCGCGCGTCCGTCGTCGATCCGCTGCTGTGACCTTTGTCGATGGCGATGCTGCCGGCCTGCAATTCGCGTGTCGGCACCAGTCCGCCATTGTCTTGCAGCGGGCCGAGGTGCACGTCGGCGGCGTTGACGTCGAACTGATCGTCGGTGGTGGCGGTGATTTGCGGATTGCCCGGCGATAGCGTTCCCAGCTCGCCGATGATGTTGTAGCCGTTGCTGGTGAACGTGCCGTCGAGATTCGGAATGTCGGTGCCGGAGTTGCCTGCGACGATCGTATTTCGCAGCGTGCAGCTGCCGGTGTTGTGGATTCCGCCGGTGGTGTTCGAGAACCCGCCGTTGTTCGCGGTGATCGTGCAGCTGGTGATCGTGGCCGATGCGATGCCGTCGTCGATGGCGATGGCACCGCCGTGCACGACCGTGGAGTTGCCGCTGAGCGTACAGTTCGTCATGTTCAGCGTCCCGCCGTTGATGACCTTGATTCCTCCGCCATCCTCGGCCGACGCGACGCAGCCGGAGATCGTCACGTTTTCGAGATTCACCGTTGCGCCGTCGACCAGGATGCCGCCGCCGCCTTCCACGCCGCGCCCGTTGCGGATCCAGAGGTTCCGGATCGTCGCGACGGTCGTGTTGCCGCTGATGTGGAACAGGCGATCGAGCGCGGCGCCGTCGACGATCGTTCCGCCACCGTCGATGATCACGCTTTGGGTGATGTTGTAATCGCCGTTCGTTTCACCGTCCGCCTGGTCGGCGCGTGCGATCGTCGTCGTGATCGTGAATGCCGAAGTGAAGTTGATCGTATCGAGGCCGCTGCCCGCGGCGCACTGCGGGTACGCGGCGGTGTCGGTGTTCGCGTTGATGATCGCCTTCCGCAGCGTGCAGTGATTGATTGTCGGCGCGCCTTCGAGGCTGTCCTGAGGACCTTCGACCGTGATCACCGCCGCGTCGAGGGGCAGTGCCAGCGTGAGCATGACGAATGAAGCGAGCGCGAAACAACGGACCAGGTGAGCAGCCATGTGACCTCCTTCGGCCAACGCCGGAACCGGCGCACCGACGCGATGCGTGCGGAGCAATTCAGTCGATCGGGTTGAGGGCGTCAAGCTAACACGGGGGAAGTGGGGCGTCAAAGAATGCCGGCGACACCGCTCCGTGATTCGAACTGGGCGTCTCCGTTGTGCGCTGTGCCGTGCATGCCGAGCCTCTTGTCGAGGGCGGCTCCGGTCAGCTTCGAACGGCCCATGCCATCGGGGTAGAAGATGCAGGCGTGGCGGTCGTCGACGCGGGGGATTTCCAGTCCGGGCCAGTCGAAACGGATTGGCGGCGATGATCGCGTCCCACTCGCTCGCCGAGCGCAGAAAAAAATCCGTCTCCAGGCCGAGGCGTTTCGCCGCCTGCTGTTCGAGAAACGTCTCCGTAGTCTTCCCGTTGAAGACCACGTTCCCGCTCTGCAGCAGCGTCGTCACGTCCCTGAACCCCGCGGCTTCGAACAACTGGCGCAGAGTGGCCATGAGAATCGGTTTGTGGTTGGGGAGATTGACGGCGCGAAGCAGCGCCACGTTCATGGCCATGCTTTGATCCCCAGGGCGATGGTCATCACCAGCCGGATGATAATCACCGAGGCGCGCACGAAGCGAAGTCCCAGCTTCCGCGCCGCTCGGGCGCCGAGGTAGCCGCCGGCGATGGCGCCCACTGCCATGACGATTCCGTCGCGGCACACGATCGTCGGAGCGACGTCGGGCGCAGCAATGTGGAGTTCATGAAGAAGTACGTGATGCCGTGGCTCGGGGCTCGGGGTTCGGAAGATTCGGCGACTCCAGCGGTTCGGTAACGCGTCCCTCAGTCAGCCGTTGTACGCTATGTGGAGCTTGCACAAACATTTCGCATGCGCGGGAGTAGTATCGTTTAGGACATTACGCAGCCTGTGGCTGTTGGCGAGCGAGATGGAAGCTGCTCAAAATAGAGTTATGCGCCTGAGGAAGTGAACCCTGCTGACGCGGTACGATTTGAAGCGTCTTGCCCAGCTCCGGTTGGAGGACGCTGTCTTCCTGTTTCAGGCCACGCGGTATTCGTCAGCCTACTACCTCGCTGGCTACTCGGGGGAACTGGCGCTGAAGGCGTGCATCGCCAAGCTCGTTCAACCGGATTCAATTCCTAACCTTAGCTTCGTGAAAGCGATCTATACACACCGTTTTGAGAGCTTGCTATCCACAGCAGGTCTCAAGCCGGAATTTGACGCGGCGGCGAAGGTCGATCCACAGCTAGCAGCGCATTGGGCCATCGCGAACAATTGGTCAGAGGACAGTCGGTATGAATTCTGGGACCAGATTGCAACTGGATCATTGGTCTCGGCAATTGCCGATCCCGCACATGGAGTCTTCGAATGGGTGAAACAGCATTGGTAGAAGCCAAGATCGCCGACTCACTTGAGCTGCTCCGCAAACTGGACACCCGCGGCGAGGGGCCAGGCGTAGCGGCGTGGTACTTCTACGAAGACGCTGAGCAGTGGCGGTTGTTGGTCGCTGGCACAGCGTTCGACGCGTGGATTGAGAAACAAGAAGCCGTCGCTTACCGGAAGCTGGCGGAAGTGTTTAACGAACGCTCTCTCCAATCGCTCGGAATGTCGGAGATCAAAATCCTTAGAACAGACTCTCCTCTTCTCACAGCTCTTCGTCGACTGTTGAATACCGGGCCGACTGCTCTGATGCAGGCTCACTTCACGAACACCACAATAAACGGCATCTTTATCAAGGAGATGGTCGTCCTGCGGTCATCTTAGCAACGACCCCGCGCCACGAAACGGCGCATAACTCGGCCGCTGCAGCCGACGGCAACCGCGTCGTGGTCATCGTAGGTGCTACTCTTTCGCGTGCGGTTGCCGCGGCTGAGCGGCAAACGTTGGGCTGACGGCAAAAACATGCAACCCAGAACCTTTTCATTCGCGCTGGTGTGCTGCGTCGTTGCGTGCGCCGGCGACCGAGAAACCTATCGCGACCGCGAACCTCCGGTCATGTTGATGGAACAAAACGCAGAGTAAACATTGTGAAGGAGTGTCCATGAAACGAGGTCTCATGATCGGAAGTCTCCTACTCGCCGCCGTTTCTGCTCATGCGCAACCCCAGATCCAAAGCCAGAGAGGCGTTGTCGAGGAGATCAAGAAAGTGGATCGAGAGCGGATTCAGGCGCAGGTCAATGCGGATGCGGTGGCGCTCGACCGAATATACGCAGATGACTTCATCGGGATCGGCCCGAGCGGGACACTCCGAACAAAAAAAGATGTCCTCTCCGATTTCACATCGGGAAGCCTGAAGTTCCAGTCGATCACGACTGACGACGTTCGGATCCGCGTGTACGGCAACGCGGCTGTGGAGACGGGCCTCTCGACGATGAAGGGCCAAGACGCAGAGAAAGTCGTGCCCGAGGAGAATCGCTTCACGCGGGTATGGATCAAACAGGGAGGTCGATGGCGCTTGGTTGCCAACCACTATTCGAACCTGGTGAACCCTCATTGATCGTTGATTTGCGGCGGGCTTCAGAAGTGGCACGAACGCTACTCGCGGCAACCGCAGTCCAACTCAACGCGCTGGAGCGGACTTCGGCCCGCCGCGCTGGTAGGCTATCTTCACGAGCATTGAGCGGGCCCAAGCCGCTCAGCTTCAAACGTTAGGCCGCAGCTCCGTAGAAATCGTCGGCCACGGGGTAACCATGAAACCAATCGTTGATCACATCCAGCTAACGGTTCGCGGCATGACGGTAGCCGTGCCGTTCTACGATCTGCTGCTTCCTCTCCTCGGGTTCAGCAAGGAAAGCCGAACCAGTGCGGTGATCGAGGAGCACGACTTCTCCGTGGTGGAGTACAGCCACCCGCTTCTGTCTTTCGCCATCACGTCGCCGCGAAAGGCTCTTCAGACCGAAGCGGTCCATCGGCGCAGGCCCGGTGCACTTCACCATCTTGCGTTTCGAGCACAATCACGCACGGAGGTCGATCGACTTCACGAAGAGATCAAGACCATCGGCGCTCTCATCGTCGCCTCGCCGAGGAAGTATCCAGAGTACGCGCCGGCAGGTTACTACGCGTTCTTCTTCAAAGACCCAGACGGCATCAAGTACGAAATCGTCACGCATGGCGCGGAAGACTTCCCGGACTGAACCGGAGCCTAACGCAGATTGAGAGCGCGCTCCTTCCTGATAGTTTGGAGTTGAACGACTTCAAACAAAAGGAAGGAGCAGCGGCCATGCGAAGCACGGCGATTCAGTATGTCGGTATCGATGTGCATCAGGCAACCTTAGTGTGTGTCGTCAAAGATGAGGCCGGGCAAACGACGATCGAGTCGAAGATCGCGACTCGACGCGAAGCAATCGAGAGTTTCGTCCGCGGCCTCAACGGCCGAGTGCGCATCGCATTCGAGGAAGGCAGCCAGGCGCAGTGGTTGTACGAGTTGCTGCGGCCGATCAGCGAGCGGGTGATCGTTTGCGATCCACGGAAGATTGCCACGAAGGGCAACAAAGACGATCAACGCGATGCCGAGCGGATCTGCGAACTTCTTCGGCTCAACGCCCTGCAGCCGGTCTACCATGATCACGCCGACCGAAAACTGAAAGAGTTCGTGCGTTGCTACGAGGCACTGGTCGACGACTCGTTGCGCGTGATGTTGCGGATCCGGGCGATTTATCGCTCGCGCGCGATCGCTGTGAAGGCTCGGTCGGTCTATCACCCGGCACGGCGCTTCGAATGGCTCGAACAGATCACCGATAGTGGCGGCCGTTTCCGCGCCGAGCAGCTGTATCTGCAGCTCGACCATCTTCTCGAGCTTCGCCGGCGCGCGCGCACGATGGTGTTGCGCCAGGCGTGTAACCAGAAGGCGTACCGATTGCTGCGGACAGTGCCCGGGATCGGACCACTTCGCGCGGCGGAGGTCATCGCCATCATCGGCGATCCACATCGCTTTCGCACGAAGAGACAACTGTGGGCGTACGCAGGACTCGGTGTGATCACGCGCAGCAGCGGCGAGTGGGTCCCTGACGCGGCAACGGGCCGGATCCGTCGGAGCTCGCGGGCACCGCTCACCCGCGGGCTGAATCCGAACTTCAACCGGCCGCTGAAGAAAATCTTCAAGATGGCTGCCCACGACGTGACCGGCAGGCCCGGAGAACTCGATCAAAGCTACGAGCGAATGATCGCTCGAGGGATGCGTCCGGAGATGGCGTATCTCACGCTCGCCAGAAAAATCGCGGCAGTCGTTCTTGCCATTTGGAAGAAAGGAGTGTCGTTCGATCCACGTCTAATCGCGCAATCGGTCTGAACGATCTGCACGGCACGGAGTGAACGTCGCTGCGTTGCCGCTCGGATCGATGGTTCGAGGGTGAGTATCATTGGCGCGAGTGGCCCGTCGTCAACGATCGAGGTCCTTGCCTAACTTTATGCCCCCTCGGAGAACCAGAATCAGCGCTAGGCCAACAAGTCTCAGATAGAACTATGGTTCACGCCAAAAGCACCGAAGCGCGCTGAAGACGTTTTCGATCCGGCAACAGTTGAATGCAGCGATCCACCCGCACACCCTCGCACGATCAAGGTTTGGAGCTGACTGCTAAGAGAGCGACGTCGTCGTCACGGAGGAAATCTGTCCTTGACAATCGCTCTCATAGAACTCGCAGTTGCAGCCGACGCGTCCCGCTGCGTCTTAGCCTTCCAAGTTGTAGCATCATGGCGTCGCGGGCCGCGCGGCTGAACTGCAGGTCCGTTAGCCGGCTCGACGGGTCGCGACGACTAATGGGAGCGTCGGCACTGATGTCATCGAATGCGCAGAACTCCACAGCTCTCCGAATAATCGGTCGGTGGCTCCGCGGCGCCATCACGATTGCCACAGATGTCGTGTCAGCACTCTTCACACGAAGGCACGTAACCAGCTTCGCCGTCGCAGGTCAGAAGATCAGCGCTTGCTTCTACTACCCCCGCGCCGACGGTGGAACGCCCGGTGTGCTTTTGCTGTCAACCGCGACGGGCCTGACGCCACATGAGCACGCGTTGGCAGCGCGACTTGCACGCGCTGGATTCACCACACTCGTGATTGCCTACACGAAGAGGACGACCGGTCGTGCTGTGATCAACAACGAACCGCGCCGAAAGCAGCTTGAGCAAATAGTCGTTGCAGGATGGCGCGTGCTGCAGAGCGATGCGATGGTGGATGCTACGCGCACAACGGTGGTCGGCCTCTCTCTGGGCGGGTATTTTGCCATCTATCTCGGAGCTGCAGTTAAAGAGCTCGCCCCGAAAGCTGTGGCGATTTACTATGGTATGTATGAACGTGCAGGGAGTGAGCTGATGCGGCTTCGCACGCCACTCTTGCTTCTGCAAGGAGAGGATGACGACAAGGATTTTGTAACGAACGCTAGGAGGGTGCAGGAACTTGCCATCCGCGACGGGAAACCTTGGGAAGTAGTGTTCTATCCCAGTACCGGACACCAGTTTGATCTATTTGAATCAGGCAGCCCAGCGGCGCGGAATGCCTGGGAGCGAATGGTCGCATTTCTCAGACAGCATTTGGCGCCTGCAAAATAGGGGTGGCGGCTGCCAAAGCTGAACGCTGCCCGGAGAGCCTACGGCGTCTCACAGGCCCCCGCGCGCTGCAGTTTCGGTCGTGTTTTCGGCCCTGGTAAGCGCGCTCGCATCAGTGCCGCTGTTCTTCGTGTACTGGTTTCGCTTTGTCGATGGCGGGTCCGAGCAACACTCGCCGCCTGACTTCTAGTTTGAACTGCAACAAAGACGTGGCGCGATTGTACGAGATGACGGTGTCTCACGATCGTCCGGCGTAATGCCGGAAAGCTTAGGCTTTCCGGCATAGCAGCAATCGAACCGCAGTGAGGCGGAGCGTCACCCGAAGGGCCGAAGCGAAGCGGAGGAGGCGCGAAGCGCCTTGACGATCCGGCGAACGAAGGTTATCGGCGAAGGTGGGCGTGTCAGACCAGAGTGAACTGCTCGGATAGTCGCTCGAGCGGAGTGCGGAACCCGTAGCGCTTCCGCGGCCGGTTGTTCAGCGAGCTTGCGATCGCGTTACATCGTGCCTGGGTGAGGTTCTTCATCGAAGTGCGCTTCGGCAGATACTGGCGAATGAGTCCATTCGTGTTCTCGTTCGTGCCGCGCTCCCATGAGTGGTACGGCGTGGCGAAGTAAATCGGCACGCCCGTGAGTCGCTCGACATCCGCGAAGCCGTGGAACTCGCTGCCG
>DATISF010000051.1:0-23937 GCA_035468985.1 Thermoanaerobaculia bacterium | reverse complement strand
TCCTCCTCGCTCCTTGCATCTCAGCCGCAAGCGGCACCAGCGAAATGCTGCGTATCTCTGACTCGCCACACTAGAGGTCAGCCGCGCGAATCCGTCGCCGATACTCCGCCGGCGAGAGTCCCAGCTCTCTCTGAAAGATCTTGCGGAACGAAGGGACGTCGCTCACGCCGACCCGCTCGATGGCCTGCTCGATGCTGAGATCCGGCTGGCGAAGCAGCCGCCGCACTCGCTCGATGCGCTTCAGTTGCAGGAGCTTCTTCGGAGTGCATCCGTATGCCTTCACGAACTCCCGATGAAACGTCCTCGGACTCAGGTGGCAGACCCCGGCCATGTCGCCCACCGTGATCTCGGCCGATAGGTGACTGGACAGCCAGCGCTCGAGCCTCTTCATCCGCGGATCCTCGGTTCGTGCCGCGACGAGGCTCGTGGCGTAGACGGACTGGTGCTGGCGGGTCGAATCGGCGAGCAGAAGGCGGCCGAGCTCACGCGAGACCGGTCTCGGGCACATGCGGTCCACCAGGGCCAGAGTCAGGTCGACCGCGGCCAGAAAGCCACCCGACGTGACGATCTCGCCCGAATCGCACAGCATTTTCCTGGCATCCCAACGGACGGACGGAAAGCGTTCGCTCGCTTGCTGAATCCAGGCCCAATGCGTAGTCGCGTCCCGGCCGGAGAGAATCCCCGCCTGCGCGACGAGCAGGGAGCCGAGGCACGCAGAGAAGACGATCGTCCCATCCTCATGGAGCCGCCGGATGAGACGCGATTCGCCGGGACGATCGATGAAGGGATCGCTGCCGGGGGCGAGGGGAGGGACGACGAGATAGCCGGCCCGTCCGGCGGCGCGCTGGACACGGATCGTGACCGGGCCTGAGCGGATTCGCGCCAGACCCGGCCTGCCCACCAGCTGCACCCCGAAGCGCTTCCGGCCGAGTACCTGGTTGGCGCGCTCGAGGATGTCGCGCATCAGCAGGGCCAGGCTGACGGAGACGTCCTCGTGAAGGAGGATGAAGATTTTCGTGTATGTCAGTTTCGCCATTGTTTATGTCAATTCTGCCACTTGCAGGGCGAGCTGGCAAGATCGATGATTCCGGGCCAGGGAGACGACGATGCCCATTTCACTTCAGACTCCGCCCGCCATCGAGATCACCTACGTGGGAGGGCCCACCACCGTCATCGAGGTTGCCGGCATCAGATTCATGACCGATCCCACCTTCGACGTGCCGGGACCCTACGCATCGGGGAAAATCATTCTGAACAAGACCAAAGGTCCTTCGATCCCGTTGGAAGACCTGGGGCGCATCGACGTCGTCCTGTTGAGCCATGACCAGCATCCAGACAATCTCGATCCGGCCGGCCGCGCGCTGGTTGCGCGCGTTCCGGCGCTGACGACCGTGGCCGGCGCCAGGAGGCTGGGCCGTCCATCGATCGGAATGGAGCCGTGGCAGTGGCGGGAGTTCGAAACGCCACAAGGGACCCGGCTCAAGGTGACGGCGACGCCGGCCCGTCACGGTCCAGCGGGCATTGAGGCGATCGTCGGTGACGTGATCGGCTTCGTCATTTCGTCGGTCGAGCCGGCGGCCGATCTCGTGTACGTGACCGGGGACACCGTGTGGTACGACGGGACGGCCGACGTCGCGCGCCGCTTCCATCCCGCCGCGGTCCTGCTATTCGGCGGAGCCGCGCGCACGCGCGGGCCATTCCACCTGACCATGGACACGAATGAGGCCGTCGAGCTGGCAACAGCATTTCCGGATGCGGCGATCGTCCCCGTTCATCACGAGGGATGGGAGCACTTCACGCAATCACAGGATGATCTCATCAAGACGTTCGACGTTCTCGGAATCGGCGGCCGGCTCCGCCCCGTCTCGCCGGCGACCAAGATCGTCATCAGTCCGGCGGCGCGGGGACGTCAATGAGCCGCGGTTCTGCGACTCGTGTGAGACGGCGCTCCTCATTGTTGGGTAGTCCGGTCCGGCGCGATCTCGTTCCTGCCCGGAATCGCCTGCAGCAGACACGCCGCGCGGTCGAACGCTTTGACCTGCCCACCTGATGGACGGGCCACCGCTGCGAGGCTGAGGTCCTCGAGCCTTGTTGCCGTGCCTCAGCACACGATGCCCATTTGTCGATTTCGGGAGGCCCGACCTTGCCCTTGCAGGGAACAACCAGTGAGGCGAAGAACATCACGCAGAGAATGCTCTTGCGCGTCGTCAGGCACTCGTCCACCTACACCCGGCCTGTGATCTCCGCGAGCCTTCGCAGCTTCTCGGCGTGCGCGTGCGTCAGCGATCCCGCCTGCAGGCGCCAGTTCCAGTTGTCGGTGTTGGCGCCGGGGCGGTTCATCCGCGCATCGCTGCCGAGGCCGAGGATGTCCGGCACGGGGACGATCGCGGTTTCGGCGACGGAGGTGTACGCCTCGCGGATCAGCGCCCACGAGAAATCGGAGCAGTCGCCGAGATACATCCCCGCGGTGTCGCGCTCGGCGTCGGTGGCGTGACTGAACCATCCACGCGCGGTGTCATTGTCGTGCGTGCCGGTGTAGACCACCGTGTGCGGCGAGAAGCGATGCGGCAGGTGAGGACTGTCGGGCGTGCTGAAGCCGAATTGAAGGATGCGCATGCCGGCGAATCCGAGGGTATCGCGCAGCTCGTGCACCTCGGGCGTGATGAACCCGAGATCCTCGGCCACGAGCGGGAGATTGCCGAGGGCCTTGCGAATGGCGTCGAACAGCTCGGTGCCCGGGCCCGGCATCCACCGGCCGTGAATCGCAGTCGGCTCGTGCGCCGGGACTTCCCAATACGCGGCGAAGCCGCGGAAGTGATCGAGGCGGACGATATCCGCCATCTCCAGATTCGTGCGGATCCGCGTGATCCACCAGTGATAGTTCGTCTCCTTCAGCTTGTCCCAGCGGTACAGCGGATTGCCCCAGCGCTGTCCCGTCGTGCTGAAGTAGTCGGGCGGAACGCCGGCGACGACGGTCGGCTCGCCGCGATCGTCGAGCTGGAAGAGTTCGCGATTGGCCCACACATCCGCGCTGTCGTGCGCGACGTAGATCGGGACGTCGCCCATGATCCTGATGTTGCGCGCGTGCGCGGCGTCGCGCACCGCGTGCCACTGCTTGAAGAAGATGAACTGCACGAACTTGCGGAAGGCGATCTCGTCCTGCAGCTCGCCCTGCGCCTTGCGAATCGCGCCGGTCTCGCGCCGAGCGAGGTCTTGATCCCACGTCCACCACGACGCCCCGCCGTGTTTCTCCTTGATCGCCATGTACAGCGCGAAATCATCCAGCCAGTCGCGCTCCTCGGACTGAAAGCGATCGAATGCTTCCGACTTCGCGTCGAAACGCGTGAACGCATTGCGCAGGAGCTTTCCCTTCCAGGGTACGACGCGATCGAAGTCGACGCGATCGACCGGAAACTGCGGAACGTCGCCGATCATCTCGGGCGCAAGCAACTGATCCTGCAGCAACCGCTGCGGAGAGATCAGCAGCGGATTGCCGGCGACCGAGGAGACGCAGTTGTACGGCGAGTTGCCGTAGCCGGTCGGATTGAGGGGCAGCACCTGCCAGAGATGAAGCCCGGCGCTGGCGGCCCAGTCGAGGAACGTGGTGAGCTCGTCACCGAGATCGCCGACGCCGTACCTGCCGGGGAGCGATGTGGGATGAAGCAGCACTCCGGCGACCCGTCGCTCATCGCGCCCGATGGGATCCGAGGTGTGGGTCATCAGGCCGCGGCCTCCGGACTGATCGAGAGTTTCTCGCCGAGGGAGTCGAAGAGCTCCAGCCAGCGCCGCGCCTCATGCGACTGCGTGCTATCGGCGGCAATCGCCGGCCGGACGCTGCTCTTCATCACGTAATACATGTTCTGGGCGTGACGCATGTCGACATCGAGTTGCGCCGATCGCACGATCGAGACCAGCGACTCGTACGCCTCCAGGCGATCGAGATCGTTCGGGCTGTCGCGAAATCGCGTCGCCGACCGGTCGATGGCCTGCTCGAAGGCGATGAGCGTCGTCTCATCGAGCGTGACTCGTTCGTCGGACGCTTCGCGCAGATGCGATTCGATCTCGGCGAGCGGCGGATTCCCGTTGGCGATCATCCTGCGCAACTGCACATTGAGATCGAACTCCGCGGCCGTCTGCAGCACCTTCGGCACCGGAATGCCGAGCCGGGTGTGGAAGCGCATCAGCGGGTCGTAGCGCTCGTGGAGCTGGCGGAACGCCGACTCCGCCTCTTCCAGCGTGGCGTTGCAGAGGACGTTGAAGATGCGACGCTGTTCATCGCGGAAGAGAGATCGGATGGAGAGCGACGACTCGGCGAAAAACGTGTCGAGCAGCCGGATGAGGCCGGGGATGCCTCCCGGCTGCACCTCTTCGATCAGCTCTTTCTTCACCGACTCGTACTCCGATGCCGGTCGCGCGGCGCACACGCCGCCCGTCAATTCGGTTTCGCCGAGGTGCAGGACCGCGAAGTCGAAGGCCGCTTCTTCGAAGGTGATGAGGGAGCGCACGGTGATCGCGCCGACCGCCAGCCGCGCCCGGCCCGCCTTCTGGATCTCGAAGTCGCGGCGGCTCACTTCGTAGCAGTAGATGCGCGAGAAATCGTCGAAGTTGTCGAAGAGCGACGCCACGGCATAGTGCGCGGCGACGCGCTCGAGGTCGATGCGCGTCGGGAGGACTTCGCGCTCGTAGATGTCGCGCGCCGTGCCCCGCTCCGGCACATTGCTCTGTGCTCCGCCGAGGAGACGGACGAACTCGGTCTGCAGAACGCGGTTGGAGAGTTTCTCGGCGAGCTGGATGACGCGCGAGGCGTAGTGCATCACCTGCACGGTCTCGATTCCGGAGATATCGTTGAAGAACCAGCCGCAGCTCGTGTACATGAGCATGGCATTGCGCTGCATTTCCAGGAGCTCGAGCACGCGCTGCTTCGGACTGCCGGCGCCGTGACGGGAAATGAAGCTGTCGACGTTCTCCGGCGAGCGGTCGAGGATCACGTTGATGTATTCATCGCGCGCGGCCCACGAATCGCGGAGCAGCTTTCCGCCTTCCTGCTCGAAGATCGTCGCCACGTTGTCGCGCAGCCAGTCGAGCGCTGCACGGAGCGGCCCGCGCCAGCGCTGGTTCCATCCCGCGGCCGCTCCGGCGCTGCAGCCGCAGTCGCTCCGCCAGCGCTCCACCCCGTGCGCGCAGCTCCACGACGTGTTCTCGGCGATCTCCACCTCGTTGACCGGCGGGTACTTCGCCAGGAACGTGCCGTAGTTGATGATGTCCGCGAGCTTGTCGGTCTCGATGTACTGCAGCGCGTAGGCGAGGGCCATCTCGCCGAAGCGATGATGATGTCCGTACGTCTCGCCGTCGGTGGCGATGTTGACGATCTGCTGGTGATTGCGGACAGCCGAAAATGCGCCGGTCAACCGGTGCGCGAGGTTCTCGCCGCGCGCCAGCAGGTTCTCGAACGCCACCGCACGCGAGATCGGGCCGTCATAGAAGAAGATGGCCATGCTGCGTCCCGAGGGAAGCGTGCAGCGGTACGCGATCGTCGGATCCAGCGTCCCGTTCGCCTCGGTCCACTCCTTCGCTCCGATCGCCCGGAAACGTGCCGCCTGATGCGGCTCCAGAATCGTGAAGGCGATGCTCTCCGCCGCCAGCGCTTCAAGCGTATCGACATCGACGGCCGTCTCCGGGAGCCACATCCCTTCCGGCTTGCGGCCGAAACGAAATTCGAAATCGCGGATGCCCCAGCGGACCTGCGTCCGCTTGTCCCGCGCGTTGGCGAGCGGCAGGATCATGTGGTTGTAGGCCTGGGCGATGGCGCAACCATGCCCGCCGAACCGTTCGCGGCTGAGGCGGTCCGCCTCGATCACCGCCTGATACGTGCGCGGCTCACGAAGCTCGAGCCACGACAGAAGGGTCGGACCGTAGTTGAAGCTGATCGACGCGTAGTTGTTGACGATGCGCACGATCTGGTCGCGCGGGTCGAGAATGCGCGCCGTGGCGTTGGGCTCGTAGCACTCGACGGTGATGCGCTCGTTCCAGTCGTGGTACGGGTGCGCCGAATCCTGCGTCTCCACCGATTCCAGCCAGGGGTTCTCCCGAGGCGGCTGGTAGAAGTGGCCATGGATGCAGATGAAGCGTTCCATCTCGGACGCGCGGATAATATCCGTTGCATGGCAACAAAGCAGGTGAGGGCGGGGAAACCGGGCCGGAAGACGCAGAAGCTGAACATTTGGCTGACGGAGCAGCAGATCGAGTGGCTCAAATCGGATGAAGGCGGGCCCTCCGCCGCCGTGCGCGCGCTCATCACCGAGGCGATCAACCTCGAGAATCTCGCCAAGAGCGTGAAGAGTGGCAAGAAACGAACCCGTAAGTAGCTGGCGGTACGAGCACGTCGGCCGGTCATTGCTGCCCTGGCCCGTGTTTCTCCAGCGCGCCGTGGCGCACGTCGCTGCCGGCGGCATTGCCATCGCCACCGCCGTGACGATCGGGACGGTCGGCTATCACGTCACCGCGAATCTGGGCTGGGTGGACGCCTTTCTCAATGCGTCGATGATTCTCTCGGGCATGGGGCCGGTGGACCGGCTGGACACCTCGGCTGCGAAGATCTTCGCGGCGTGCTACGCGCTGTTCAGCGGACTGCTGTTCATCGCCGTGATGGGCGTGGTCCTCGCGCCGTGGGCGCATCGGATTCTGCACAAGATGCATTTGGACGAAGAGAGGCACTAAGTCATGCTGACCATGTCGGTTGCCTGGTGGGAGCTGATCCTGCGCGGCGTCATCGTGTATGGTTTTCTGCTCGTACTGCTGCGCATCACGGGAAAACGTCAGGTGGGACAGCTCGCTCCATTCGATCTCGTCCTGCTCCTCGTTCTCTCGAACGCCGTGCAGAACTCGATGAACGGCGGCGACAACTCTCTGATCGGCGGCCTCGTGTCCGCGACGACGCTGGTTGCGCTCAACTGGGTCGTCGGCATCCTGACCTTTCGGAGCAAGCGGATGGAGCTGCTGATCGAGGGCCGGCCGATGGTCCTGATCCACAACGGCGAGCTCTTCGAAGACGTGATGAGCCGCGCCCATCTCACGCATCACGAGCTGAACTCCGCGCTCCGCGACGCCGGTTGCGCCTGCGTCGAGGACGTCCACTGCGCGATCCTCGAGAACAACGGTGCGATCACCGTGACATCGAAGCGCAATGGAGCAGCGGCTTCAGCCGGTGCAGACCCCGGCTGAAGACTCCATCGGAGGGCGCAGGCGTTACGCCGTTACGGCTGAACGAGCCCCTTGTAGGTCTCCGGCCGCCGATCTCTGAAGAACTGCCACGTGTGGCGCACTTCGCGGATCTTGTCGAGGTCGAGGTCGGCAACGACGAGCGCATCCTTGTCGCGCGGCGCAACCGCGAGGAACTGTCCGCGCGGATCGCAGAAGTAGCTCTGTCCGTAGAACTCGCCGATGTTCCACGGCGCTTCGTAGCCGACGCGGTTGATCGCACCGACGAAATAGCCGTTGGCGACCGCATGCGCGGGCTGCTCGAGCTTCCAGAGATACTCCGACAGTCCGGCCACGGTCGCCGACGGATTGAAGACGATCTCCGCACCGTTGAGGCCGAGCTCGCGCGCGCCCTCGGGGAAGTGACGGTCGTAGCAGATGTAGACGCCGACCTTCGCGTACTGCGTATCGAACACCGGGTAGCCGAGGTTGCCGGGACGGAAGTAGTACTTTTCCCAGAACCCGGGAGCGGTGTGCGGGATGTGGTTCTTCCGGTATTTGCCGAGGTAGGTGCCGTCGGCGTCGATGACGGCGGCGGTGTTGTAGTACACGCCCGTGGCCTCTTCCTCGTACAGAGGAACGATGATCACCATCTTGTACTTGCGCGCGTACTCCTGCATCAGCTTCGTCGTCGGGCCGTCGGGGATGCGCTCGACCGCGTCGTACCAGCGCGGGTTCTGCTCGGCGCAGAAATACGGGCCGGTGAAGATTTCCTGCATGCAGAGGATCTGGACTCCCTCGGCGCCCGCCTGATCGACGAATTTGAGCGTGCGCTCGATCTGGGCGTCGCGGATTTTTTCGATAGGCTCGGAGACCGGAGCCGCGAGCGAAGTCTGGATCAGACCGCATTTCACGATTCGGGACATTGTTGATTTCTCCTGGACGCGGGGAAGGTTACCAGAGTCGGGGTTCGGAGTTCGGGATTCGGGATTCGGGGTTCGGGATTCGGGATTCGGGGTTCGGGATTCGGGATTCGGGGTTCGGGATTCGGGGCGCTCCGCGAGCGGCTCGGTCGGCGCGAGTGGCGCCGGCTCCTGCGAGCGAGATTCGAGATTCGAGATTCGAGATTCGGGGACGCGGGATTCGGGGTTCGGGGTTCGGGATTCGGGATTCGGGGTTCGGGATTCGGGGCGCTTCGCGTCCGGCTCGGTAGGCGCGAGTGGCGCCGGCTCCTGCGAGCGAGATTCGAGATTCGAAGTTCGAGATTCGGGGACGCGGGATTCGGGGTTCGGAGTTCGGGATTCGGGGCGCTTCGCGTCCGGCTCGGTAGGCGCGGGTGGCGGCTCCGCTCGAGTCTCGGATCCCGAATCTCGAATCTCGGGCTCCCGAACCCCGACCCCCGAATCCCGAACCCCGAACTCCGAATCCCGAACCCCGGATTCGGGGCGCTCCGCGTCCGGCTCGGTAGGCGCGGGTGGCGGCTCCGCTCGAGTCTCGGATCTCGAATCTCGAATCTCGGGCTCCCGAACCCCGAACTCCGAATCCCGAACCCCGAACCCCGAATCCCGAATCCCGAACCCCGAATCCCGAACCCCGAACCCCGAATCCCGAACCCCGAACCCCGAATCCCGAACCCCGAACTCCGAATCCCGAATCCCGAGGATGCGCTTGATCCAGCTGAAAAGTCTTTTCATCGCGGCGAGTTGAACAACCCGCGCTTCAAGAACTGCCCCTGGCCGGGTTTGCCTGTGTATTTTCCGTCTTCGATCACCACGCGGCCGCGCGACAGGACCGTCTTCGTCACGCCTTTGATGCGCATGCCTTCGTACGCGGAGTAGTCGACGTTCATGTGATGCGTCTTCGCGCTGATGGTCATCTCTTCATTCGGATCGAAGATGACGATGTCCGCGTCGGAGCCGACGGCGATCGTTCCCTTGCGCGGGAAGAGGCCGAAGATCTTCGCGGCCGAGGTCGAGGTGATCTCGACGAAGCGGTTGAGGCTGATGCGGCCGCTGGCCACGCCGCCGTTGTAGACGAGACTCATGCGGTTCTCGACCCCAGGGCCGCCGTTCGGGATCTTTGAGAAGTCGTTCTTGCCCAACTCCTTCTGCTCTTTGAAGCAGAACGGGCAGTGATCGGTCGATACGACCTGCAGGTCGTTCATCTGCAGACCGCGCCACAGCTTGTCCTGGTTCCACTTCTCGCGAATGGGCGGCGTCATCACGTATTTCGCCCCTTCGAATCCCGGCTTCTCGTACGCGCTGTAGTCGAGGAACAGATACTGCGGACAGGTTTCCGCGTACGCGGGAGTGCCCATGTCGCGCGCGCGCGTGACTTCCTGCAGCGCGTCGTCACAGCTCAGATGAACGATGTACACCGGCGTCCCGGCGATCTCGGCGATGGCGATGGCACGATGCACACCTTCCGCTTCGGCTTTTGTCGGACGGGTGAGCGCGTGGTACTTCGGCGCCGTTTTTCCCTCGGCGATCGCGCGCTTGACGATGGCGTCGATGACCACGCCGTTCTCCGCGTGCATGCAGATGAGGCCGCCCTTCTCGCCGGCGGTCATCATCGCCTTGTAGATCGTGGCATCGTCGACAAGGAAGACGCCGGGATAGGCCATGAAAAGCTTGAAGCTGCTGATGCCTTCGCCGATGCAGCGCTTCATCTCCGGAAGACGGTCGTCCGGGAGATCGGTGCAGATGAGATGGAAGCCGTAGTCGATCGCGGTCTTGCCGTCGGCCTTCTTGTGCCACGCGTCGAGTGCCTCGGCCAGTGCCTGACCTTTGTACTGGACGGCGAAATCGATGATCGTGGTCGTTCCGCCGAACGCGGCCGCGCGCGTGCCGGTCTCGAACGTGTCGGACGCGGCCGTGCCTCCGAACGGAAGCTCCATGTGCGTGTGCGGGTCGATGCCGCCGGGAATGACCAGTCTGCCTTTCGCGTCGATGACGCGGTCGGCCTGGGCATCGATCTTCTTCGCGATCATCACGATCTGCTCCCCATCGATCAGGATGTCGGCGTTGTAGTCGTCGACCGCGGTGACGATCCTTCCGTTTCGAATGACTGTCTTCATGAGGTTGCCTCCTGGACGAGGCGGGAATCATAAGGCACGGGCGCGGGGTCGGCACGCAGGGCCGGCTCTCAGTCGGGCGGGCCGCCTGGAGAGGCGGCCCTGCGTCATCGCACGCCGGGCTTCTTCATGTCGATCTGTTCGCCTCGGATGAAAACAGTCAGCGACTGCGCGGGGACGATCTTCTCCGGCGAGCGCCATGTCCGGTGCCGCGAGGCCTCGAAGTCGATCGTCACGAAATCGCCGGACGGGATCGTCACCACGCGCGTTCCCGCCGGACGGAGGTTCCCGATCGGGAACTCCTGTCCGGCAGTGGTGATCCTCACGTCTCGCGCCAGGGCGCCCTGGTTGACCACCACGACGCGCGCCGGATAGCTGCCCGCCCACCACGTCACGGCGAGAACGCCGGCGAGGGCGAGGCCGATGAACCAGAGCAGTTTTCGAGAGATCACGGCAAAATCTTACGGCTTCGGGCAAAATGCGTCCGGGCAATGGTCCCCATCCACCCCGAGCTCGTATCGACAAAGGCAGCGTCGACTGATGACACCCTCGCCGTCGTCAGCTTCGGCGTTTCTTTGCCTGAAGCATCGGCCACGATTCCCATTCGCCAGCTCGGCCCTGCGCCGGTGGCCGAGGTGTGGCGCTCGCCGTTGCCGGTGACGAGAGGACATTGCGGCGGCATCTCCTTCCGCTCGAACAGCGAAGTGCTCGTCGGCACGATCTCGGGCGAGGGTCCCGAGACCGACGTCACGACCCGGCATCTTTACCGGCAGATCGTCGAGGCCGCGCGCCGCGCCGGCTATCCGCATCTGCTTCGCGTCTGGAATCACGTCGGCGGAATCAACGAGGACGAACGTGCGCTCGAGCGTTACAAGCGCTTCTCCGCCGGACGCCACGACGCCCTCACGCACCTCGGATACGCGCGGGAGCAGTTCCCCG
The DNA here is from genome assembly GCA_035468985.1 of Thermoanaerobaculia bacterium. Lineage (GTDB taxonomy): Bacteria > Acidobacteriota > Thermoanaerobaculia > Gp7-AA8 > Gp7-AA8 > DASVHS01. The sequence continues at coordinate 12,728 of DATISF010000051.1, read as the reverse complement.
CTGCCTGCGCGGTGGGGATGAAGTCGCCCGGCCTCATCGTCTACTTCATCGCTTCGCGCGCTGCCGGCGAGCAGGTCGAGAATCCGCGGCAGGTGGCTGCCTACGACTATCCGCCGGCGTACGGTCCGAAGAGTCCATCGTTTTCGCGGGCGACGATCGTGCGATGGGACGGCGAGCCGATGATCTTCCTCTCCGGTACGTCCAGCGTGGTCGGCCACAAGACCTGCCACGCGGGCGACGTCGAGGGACAGCTCGACGAGACGCTGCGCAACATCGAGAGGATCGTTTGCGAGTCCGCGGCGCGAGCCGGGTGCCGGGCGACGCTCGACAATCTCGGCTTCGTGAAGACGTACATCCGCCGCGCGTCGGACTACGATGTCGTCGCCGCCCGCGTCACCGCGGCGCTCCCGCGAGCGCAGCATCTGTTTCTCGAGAGCGACATCTGCCGCCCCGATCTGCTGATCGAGATCGAGGGCGTGGCCCGGCCGTGACGCCGGCGCAGTACGGACGGCTGATCGGCACGATCCTGCTCTGCGGGATCGGCCTGTGGTTCGCGGTGACCGGCCACAGCAAATTCATTCTGGGTGGCGATCCCGATTCCCCGACGTACAAGAAGAACCCGATCTACGTCGACGCCCATGGCCTCGATGCCGCGGCGATCGGCTGCTTCTTCATCTCGCTCGGCATCATCAATCTGTCCCTCGGCGTCCGCGGTCCGAAGCGCATTCCGGTGTTCTGGGCGGGGGCGGGGTTGATGATCGCCACGTTCCTTTATGGAATCGCGCAGGCGGTGATGGCCGTGGTCGCTCTGGTCACGGGGAAGTGATCATGGCCTGCGCGATGTGTTCACCCGTGCGGCTGACGTCGGCCGGCTCGTATCCCTGGCAATCCTCGCACCGCTGGAGCCCCGCATTGGGCGCGCACGTGGCGGCGCCGGGCGCTGCTTCGTCGTAGTTCGTGTGGCAGCGAAGAGTGCACGGTGAACCATGGCAGCCTCCGGCGAGCCAACATATGCCCGAGGCGGAGATCACTTTGTGACGGCCGTTCGCTATCTCTCGCCCGGATATCCCGCCGCGGCATCGCGCCGGAAAGCGTGATCGGTGAGCGGAAACCTCTTCTGGATCGCCACGAGCGCAAAGAAGACGTGGTTGAGAAACCGCGTCCAGGCGCTGGCGTTCCATCTCCCCGCGAGCACCGTCACCACGGCCCGGAAGATGAGTGCCGGCGGATTGGGCTTGAAGAAGAGATCGCGAAACTGCGGCGTGTAGAACCCGATCACGAAGCGGCGGAACGTGAGAAAGCGCTTGCGCTGCCTGCGCGAGAACGCCGCAAAGCGGCGGGCGGAGAAATCGTTTGCGGCCAGAGCGCGATCGAGCTCGTCGGCCGCTTCGATTCCCGACTCCATGGCGATCGACACGCCGGTGGAGAACACCGGGTCGAGAAACGAGCCGGCGTCGCCGGCGAGAATCCATCGATCGCCCGCGTAGGCCGAGGCGCTGTAGGAGAAGTCTTTCTCGACGCGGACCGGCCATTCCCGCCGCGCGCCGCGCATCAGCTCCGCGACGACGGGCGTATCGGCGAGCGTGCGCTCGAGCTGTTCTTCCGGCGAACCGGGCGGCAGTTGCTGATAGAGATTTTTCGGCAGCACCACGCCGACGCTCATCAACTCGTCGGAGATCGGGATGAGCCAGAACCAGCCCGAGTCGTTGCGGGCCACGATGCGGATGTCATTCGGACAGCCGTCGGGGAGGCGGGGCACGTTCTTGTAGTGCGAGAAGATGGCGATGTTCGCAAGGAGCGGCTCGTCGGTCCGCAGGTTGAATTTCCGCGCGATCAGGCCATTGCGGCCGGTAGCGTCGACGAATGCCTGGACGCGCACGCGCCCTGTTTGCGCATCGGCAAAGTCGATGACCGCCGCGTCAGGCTCGAACCCGCACGCGGTGATGCGGCAGCCCTCACGGACGTCGACGCCGAGCTCGCGGGCTCGCTCCATGAGGATCTGGTCGAATCGTCCGCGCGGGACCTGGTAGGTCTGCGGCCGCTCGACCTCGCGGGCGTCCGCGAAATTGACTCCGCGGCCGCTGCGCCCGTCGTGGGTGATGAGACGGGCGCCCCATTTCTCGGGAAACGATTCCGCTTTCATCTTCTCGGCGATGCCGAGGACCGCAAAGGCGTCATTGGCCGTCGCCAGCAGCGACTCGCCGATGTGAAACCGCGGGAAGGTCTCGCGCTCGAAGAGGACGACCGAATGCCCGCGCTGCGCGAGCCGGATCGCCGCCGCGCAGCCGGCCGGCCCGCCGCCGCCAACCGCGAAGTCGAAGTCGTAGCGACTGGGGGCCGCCATTACGACTTTCTCCGCGTTGATCGGCTCACGGTTTTCTGCGCCTTTTCAGCGGGCTCGAGAAGCTCGATGCGATTCCCGAACGGGTCAGCCACATAGGCGCGGTCGTATCCGGGAAGGGGCTCATCGGTGTTGACCGCGTACCCTGCCGCGCGGCAGCGTTCGAGCAACTGCTCGAGATCGGCCACGAGGAATGCAGGATGTGCCTTTTTCGCCGGCCGGAAGTCGTCTTCGACTCCCAGGTGAACCTCTGCGTCTCCCGCGGCGAACCACGCGCCACCTCTGCGCGCCAGGTTCGCCGGCTTCGGTTGTTCCGTCATGCCCAGGACATCACGATAGAAAAGGCGCGCGTCGTCTTCGCGTCCTCGCGGCATCGCAAGCTGCACATGATGGAGAGCTCGGATCATGGTCGGTTAAGGGGTCTGGCATTCAGACGCGCGGCCGGTTCCCCGTGCCGAAGCCGATGAACATATCAGGAACCTCTGCACAAGTCGTCATCCTGAGTCGGCGAAGCGCGACGAAGGATCGTGAGGATGCGAAAACGCCTGCGATCACGTAGGGCCGACTCTCAGTCGGCCCCGGGCCCACTGGAGAGTGGGCCCTACGTGTGAAATAAGATCAGGGAACCTCTGCACAAGTCGTCATCCTGAGTCGGCGAAGCGCGACGAAGGATCGTGAGGATGCGCAAACGCCTGCCATTTCGAGATCCTTCGCCGTCTTCGCGGCTCAGGATGACGGGAACAACGACTTGCGCAGGGGTTCCTTAGCGCGTCCACCGATCCAGCCAGTACTGAAGCATGATCAGTGACCACAGCGGCCGGGCGTGATTGGCCTGACCGTTGCGATGCTCGGTCAGAAGCCGCGTTGCGTAACTCTCGTTGATGATGCCTCCGGCGCGGAGGCGCTCCGGCGCGAGCAGCCGATCGACTTCGCCGCGCAGACCGCGATTGATCCACGATGCCACCGGCACGCTCAGGCCGCGCTTGCGGCGATCGATGACGTCGCGCGGCAGCCACTTCTCCGCCGCCTTCTTGAGCAGCCACTTCGTGGTGATCCGGCGGACGCGAAGCTCGGGCGAAAGCGACAGCGCGAACCTGGTCACGTCCCGGTCGAGGAACGGCGCGCGCGCTTCGACCGAGGAGAGCATCGTGGCGCGATCGACTTTGACCAGCAGGTTGTCGCGCAGGTAGCTGCGATAGTCGACCAGCATCGCACCGGAGAGCGGATCGCGATCCGCGGGCGCTTTCGGCAGATCGGGCAGATCCCCGGGAGGATTTGCGTAAACGTCGGGCTGCAACCCCGTCCCGAACCAGGAGAGATGCCGGTCGATCCACGGTCGCTCGGCGTCGGAAACGAATCGCTTGAGAAGAAACTCGAGCGTGACCTTCTTTCCCGACGACGGCAGCGAGAACACCGCGGCGCGGATCGCGCGGCGCAGCGGTGAAGGAAGAGAGTCGTACAACGGCGCGAGCTTGTGGCCGATGTAGGTCGGGTAGCCGCCGAACAACTCGTCCGCTCCCTCCCCGCTCAAAATCACTTTCACGTAGTTCCGCGCCTCGCGGGCGAGAAGGAACGTCGGCAAGATGGCCGGATCGGCGATCGGCTCGGCGACGTTCCGCGTGACGCTCCGCAGCGCCTCGAGCAGCGTCTCCTCGTCCGTGCGCACGGGCACGTAACGCGTGCGCATCCGCACCGCCACACGCGCCGCATCTCCGCTCTCGTCATACGACTGTTCCGCGAATTGCGCGGAGAACGTGTGCACCTTGTCGACGCCGATCGTTTTCGACGCCAGCGCCGCGAGGATCGATGAATCGAGACCGCCGGAGACGAACACGCCCACCGGCACATCGGACATCACCTGCTTGGCAACTGCCGTTTCGATCAGCTGCTGCAGCTCGACGATCGCATCGGCGGCCTTGCGCGGGACGGTGGCGAACGTCTCCGGCTGCCAGTAGCGCACGAGCTCGTCGGTGCCGTCGAACCGGATGTACGCGCCGGCGGGAACGCGCTGCACCGCGGCGAACATCGTACGCGGCTCGGGGACGTATCCGAGGCGGAGGTATTCGGCGATGGCGATGGGGTCGAGGTCGCGCGACACGGATGGATGTTCGAGAACGCTCTGCAACTCCGACGCGAAAACGATCTCGCGTCCGACTCGCGCGTAGAACAGCGGCTTCTCCCCGGCACGATCGCGCGCCAGGATCAGCGTCCCGGTGCGGTGATCGCGGATGGCAAGGCCGAACATGCCGTCGAGCGCCGGGATGGCCTCGACGCCGCGATCGAGATACAGCGGAAGGATCGTCTCGACGTCGGAATGCGAGCGGTACGGATAGTCGCGGTACCGCGCGCGGATCTCCGGCGCGTTGTAGATCTCGCCGTTGCACTCGAGCCAGACCTGCTCCTGTGGATCGGAGAACGGCTGATCGGCGCGCTCGTGAAGGTCGATGATGCGCAGCCGCTCGGTGCCGATGGCTGCCGAGTCGTCGCGGAGCACGGCCCGGCCATCGGGGCCGCGGTGCCGCAGCGCCTCACCCATGAAGTCGAGCACCGCCGGAAAGCGCAGCGCCACGCCCGACTCCGAGACCATTCCGTAAATGCCGCACATGATGATGCGTTGGGCCGTAGGCGTTCAGGCCAGGGCCTGAGGAACCTCTGCGCAAGTCGTCATCCTGAGTCGGCGAAGCGCGACGAAGGATCTCAGGATGCGAAAACGCCTGCCATTTTGAGATCCTTCGCCGTCTTCGCGGCTCAGGATGACGGGAACTTTCGAGATCCTTCGCCCTCTTCGCGGCTCAGGATGACGTGAACAACGACTTGCGCAGAGGTTCTGTCTTAGGGCCTAACGTCTGATCGCCTAACGCCCAGGGCCTCGATTCTATTCACGTACACCACGTAGTGCGCGCCGGTAGCCGCCGGCTGGAACCCGCGGCTCTCGAAGATCGCCCGGCTGGCGGTGTCGCGATCGCGCACGATGTAGACGCGCTCCAAGCCGATCGTGTTAGGCCGTAGGCCGTAGGCCTTAGGCGTTCGGAGAAACGTCATCTCCTAAGGCCCAGGGCCTGGGGAACCTCTGCGCAAGTCGTCATCCTGAGTCGGCGGAGCGCGACGAAGGATCTCAGGATGCGACAACGCCTGCCATTTCGAGATCCTTCGCCGTCTTCGCGGCTCAGGATGACGTGAACAACGACTTGCGCAGAGGTTCTGTCTCTTGCAGAGGTTCTGTCTTAGGGCCGAACGTCTGATCGCCTAACGCCCAGGGCCTCGATTCGATTCACGTACACCACGTAGTGCGCGCCGGAAGCCGCCGGCTGGAACCCGCGGCTCTCGAAGATCGCCCGGCTGGCGGTGTCGCGATCGCGCACGATATAGACGCGCTCCGCGCCGATCGTGTCCGTGAGCCACGTCGTCGGCTTCAGCGTCGAGGACGGCGCACCGCTGAAGACGCCGTAGTGCCGGATGATGTAGTTGCTCGTGAACTCTTCGCCATCATCGCTTGCGACCGTGATCGGCCTGCGAAGATAGAACGCCATCGACCCGGTGAAGGCGTCCACGCCGACGACTTGCATTCGGGGCGTGACCAGCGGCGTGATCTTCGCCACGAGCGATTTCGTGGAGCGCCGCTCGCCGATCGCCTTCATCAGCGGCGTGGTCACCAGCGGAATCATGAGCATCGGCAACGACAGCGCAATGATTGCCATCTCGCGCTTTCGGACGAACGCGGCGACGAGGCCTCCCGTCAGCAGCAGCACGCCCAGAACGATCGCCGCGTCCTTCGCCGGGCCGGCAATCACCGGATCCATCTTCCGCGTGAGTTGCGGAAACAGCGGCGCCGCTGCAACCGCCGCTCCGAACACCGCCATCACGATCGCCGCGGCGCGAAACCGCACCTCGCGCGCCACGAGCAGCGCGATCGCCGGCATCAGCGGCAGGATGTACTGCGGCCGTTTCGACTGCGAGAGCGAGAAGAAGAGCAGCGGGACCAGGATCCAGAGCCACAGGAACACGGTTGTCGGTTCCCGGTTCTCGGTTGTCGGTTCTCGGTTCTCGGTTCTCGGTTCTCGGTTCTCAGTTGTCGGTTTCTTGAACAGTGCGATCGACCACGGCAGCGCGCCGCCGATCAGGTAGGGGATGAAGTACCAGGGCGGGCCGGTGCGCTTCAGCGCGCCCGTGGTCAGGCGCTGCGCGGTCTCGGTGACGAGTACGTACTGCAGAAAATCGGGGATCGCCCGCTGCATCGCTGCAACCCACGGCGCGATCACGGCGATGAAAACGACCAGGCCCCAGATCGACCACAACGCACGAAAGCGCTTCCGCCAGATTGCGTACGGAATCGCGACGAGCAACGGCAACGCGAGTGCAATGGGCCCCTTGGTCAGGACGCCCAGTCCCATTGAGAGCCAGGCCACAACCGCCCCCCGAATCCCGAATCCCGAATCCCGAATCCCGTCTTCCTCCACCGCAAAGTAGAACCCCACGATGGCCAGCACAATGAAGAACGTCAGCGCGCTGTCGAAGATCACCGTGCGCGCGAACGCGATCGTCAGCGGCATCGACAGGAAGGCGATGACGGCCACGCAGGCCTCGTCGACTCCCCACAACTTCCGCGCGAACCAGAAGACGACGATTGCCGTGGCCAGCGTGAACAAATACGCGGGCAGTCGCGCTGCCAGCTCCGTCGGTCCGAGGATTTCCATGGCCGCGGCTTCGGCAGCGAAGTAGACGATCGGCTTGTCCACGTACGGAAGGCCGTCGAGATGCGGGACGACGTAATCGTTCGTCGCCGCCATCTCCCGCCCCACCTCGCCGTTCCGTCCTTCATCGGCATCGAACAGCGGCGCCGATCCGAGGAGCAGCGCGATGGAGATGGCGGCGATGATGGTCCAGACCCGCAGCAAGACGCGGCAGGATAACAGTTGCTACCATTAGCCGTGCCCCCCACCATCGCCGAGAACACCATGATGGGTCCGTACCGCATTGCGGGACTCATCGGCGAAGGCGGTATGGGCGCGGTCTATCGCGCGCAGGACACGCGGCTCGGACGCGACGTCGCGATCAAAATCCTCACCAACGTCACCCTCAGCGACAAAGAGCGTCTGGTGCGATTCGAGCAGGAAGCGCGCGCGACCGGAATGCTCAATCATCCCAACCTGCTGACCATCTACGACGTCGGCAACTCCGATGGATCTCCGTATCTCGTCTCCGAGCTGCTGCAGGGCGAGACGCTCCGCGAGCGCCTCAACCGCGGACCGGTTCCCGCGCGCAAGACCGTGGAGATCGCCCTCGGCGTCGCGCATGGTCTCGGAGCCGCGCACGAGAAAGGCATCGTCCATCGCGATCTGAAGCCCGAGAACATCTTCCTGACGAAGGAAGGGCGGGTGAAGATCCTCGACTTCGGCATCGCCAAGCTGAGCGCGAAAGGCCTCGGTGACGGCCCGATGTTCACGCCTGCCGCCACCGAGCCGGGCATGGTCCTCGGCACGGTCGGGTACATGTCGCCCGAGCAGGTCCGCGGCGAGGCCGTCGATCCCCGCACCGACATCTTCGCCCTCGGCACCATCCTGTTCGAGATGCTCAGCGGCCATCGCGCGTTCAAGCGCAACACGTCGATCGAGACGCTGACCGCGATCCTGAAGGAAGAACCGCCCGACCTCCTCGAGCTGACTCCGAACGTCCCGCCGGCGCTCGAGCGCCTCGTTCGCCGCTGTCTGGAGAAGGACCGCGAGCAGCGGTTCCAGTCCGCGCGCGATCTCGCGTTCAACCTCGAGACGATGACGAACTTCTCGTCGGGCGGAACGCTGCCGGGCACGCAGGCACCGGCGATGACCGGATCGCACACGCCAACGATCCGGACCCATGGAGCCCCGGGTTCAGCCGGGGGATTGCCGGCTGAAGCCGGCGCTCCATCGACCGTGACCAGGGCGCCGCGTCCGCGGACGATGGCGGTCGCGAAACCGAAGCGGCGCGTCTCGCCGGTCCTGCTCGCGCTTCTGTTCCTCGTGTCGATCGCCGGCGCGGGATTCGGCGGATGGTATCTGGCGCACAAGCTCGAGCCGCCGAAGCAGGAGGTGTCATTCCGCCGCGTGACGTTCCGCCGTGGCGAAGTGCGCAGCGCGCGCTTTACTCCCGACGGCGACACCATCGTCTACAGCGCGGCGTGGGACGGACAACCGTCGGAAATTTTCGTCGCCAGCCGGCAGAGTCCTGATGCGCGACCCCTCGGAATCCCCGATGCGGACGTGCTTGCGGTCTCGAAGTCGACCGAGCTGGCCATCCTGCTCCACCGCGATCGCCTGACCGGACTCGGCACGCTCGCCCGCGTGCCGATGGCCGGCGGCATGCCGCGCGAGGTCGCCGACAACGTCCTCCAGGCCGACTGGTCGCCCGATGGCGCGCAGCTGGCGATCATCCGGCTCGCGAACAACAAGTACCGCATCGAATATCCGGTCAGCACGGTGAAGTACGAGACGCCGCACGACATCCGCGATCTGCGCGTGTCGCCGGATGGCTCGCGCGTAGCCTTCATCGATCCCTACGGCGGTCAGAACGACGTGGTCATCATTGCCGCCGGCGGCGGACCCGAGCCGATCGCGCGCGGATGGTCGCACGGTGCGAACGGCCTGGCGTGGTCGCCGGACGGAAACGAAATCTGGATCACCGGCACCGACACCGGGGCACCGCCGGCGCTTTACGCGGTCCCACTCAATGGAGAGCCGCGCCTGATCGACCGGCTGACCGGTTCGATGAAGCTGTTCGATCTTTCCTCAGCCGGACGCGTGCTGATGGCGAACGGAATGTGGAGAGCAGGCCTGCTCTATCACGGCCCGGCGGACACGGCCGAACGCGACATGTCGTGGCTGGACTGGTCGATCCTCGCGGATCTCTCGCAGGACGGCCGCAGCATCCTCTTCAACGAAACGCGTGAAGGCGGCGGAACGAAGAGCGGTGTCTATCTGCGGCGAGTCGACTCGCCCGCCCCCGTTCACATCGGCGACGGCTATGGCGATGCCCTCTCACCCGACGGCAAATGGATCCTCGCCCACAGTGGGCAGAAGCTGATGCTGCTGGCGACCGGCACGGGCGAGCCGCGCGAGATCAAGGTCGCGGGCAACTTCGACCTCGGCGCGGAGTGGATGCCGGACTCGAAGCGCATCGTCATCGGCGGCGCGCTGCCGAAAGGAAACTACCGGCTGCTGCTCGTTGACACGCTCGATGAAACGGTGAAGCCGCTGTCGCCGGAAAACATCTGGGCGAACACCACCCATCCGTTCGCGGTCTCGCGCGACGGTCGTTTCGTCGCCGGCATGTCTCCCGACGAGACGATCGTGCTCTACCCGATCGACGGCAGCGATCCGATCGCGGTCCCGGGCATCGAGAAAGGCGAGATCCCGATCGAGTGGACACCCGACGGATCGGCGCTCTACGTCTATCGCCCCACCGCCCTCCCCGCCCGCGTGTTCAAGGTGACGCTCGCCACCGGTGCGCGCGAGCGATGGAAGGAGTTCGCTCCCGCCGATCCCGCCGGCGTCTACAAGATCGCTCCGGTGTTCATGACGAGCGATGCCAGCGCGTACGCGTACAACGCGTTGCGCACGACGAGCGATTTGTATGTCGCTGAGGGTTTGAAATAGACACCGCCGTCATCATTGCCGCTGCCATCCTGGCCGGCGCGATCAATTCCATCGCCGGCGGCGGCACGCTCATCTCGTTCCCCGCGCTGATGTGGGTTGGACGAAACGCGATCGTGGCCAACGCCACGAACTGCGTCGCGCTGTGGCCCGGGTCGTTCTCGGCCGCGATCGGATATCGCCAGGACCTGAAGACGATCCGCCACTGGCTCCTTCTTCTGGTCATCCCGGCGCTCCTCGGCGGCTCGCTGGGAGCGTGGCTGCTGCTGCGCACGCCGACGAAAACGTTCGAGCGGCTCGTGCCGCTGCTCATCCTCGTGGCGACGATTCTCGTGGCGCTGCAGGAGTTCGTCGCCCGCCGCCTTGGCCTCGTCGCCAAAGCGCACGAAAGACCGACCGCGGGCTGGGTCATCTTCGTGTTCGTGTTCCAGTTCATCGTTGCGGTGTACGGCGGTTACTTCGGAGCGGGTATGGGAATTCTGATGCTCGCCGCGCTCGGGCTGATCGGCCTCACGGACCTGCATCAGATGAACGGCCTCAAGAACCTGCTCGCTGTCTGCATCAACGGAGTCGCGGCCATCTACTTCGCCATTCACGGAGCGATCGCCTGGCGCGACGGGATCCTCATGGCCATCGGCGCCGTGGCCGGCGGCTACCTCGGCGCGCGACTGGCGCGAAGGCTCGGGCGCAATTTCGTGCGGATTTCTGTCATCGTGATCGGGCTTGTGATGACAGTGGCGCTGGGAATCAAGGTATGGGCATGAACATCGCGCTGCTTCGCGCGATCAATCTCGCGGGCAAGAACATGGTCTCGATGGCAGATCTCCGCGAGCTGTTCACCGATGCCGGCTTCGACAATGTGAAAACGCTTCTGCAAAGCGGCAACGTGATCTTCGACGGCAAGACGACCGGGCGCTTTCTCGAACAGGAAGCCGAAAAGCGACTCGGTTTCGCCATCGATTTCTTTCTTCGCTCGGCGAGAGAGTGGGACGCGATCGTCGACGCCAATCCGTTCCCGCGCCAGGCGAAGGATGATCCAGGCCATCTCCTCGTCCTGACGTTGAAAAACGTAGGGCCGACTCTCAGTCGGCCCGTCGAATGGCCCGGCCCGGAAATCATCCGCGTCGACGGCCGCAACGCGTACGCCTTTTATCCGAATGGAGTCGGCCGCTCGAAGTTCACCAACGCCGTGATCGAGAAGAAGCTCGGCACGCGCGTCACGGGTCGCAACTGGCATACCGTCCTCAAGATCCAGGCTGCGCTACGGGAGTAGGGTGATCCGCCGATTCGGTTTTCGGCGCGCCGCCACCGCTTTTCGAGCGCCCAAAGAAGGGACCGGCTTGCGCGTTCACCGTCGCCCGGCCGCGTTTGTCAATGTCTGGAAGACGGCGCTGCCCCAGGCACTCTGCGTCACGGCCGGGATGACCGCAATGGCGTATCCGGATGCAAAGCTCGTCAGGAAGCCCTCGAAGCCCTGCCCGATCGCGAAGTGGATCGACCCGTTGAAGAGGGCGAACCCGAGCGTCCCGGCGGCAAACCAGCCTCGGCCGCTGCGACCCAGCATTTCGTTCAGCTTCGTGGCAAAGAAGACGCCGAAGAAACTCTCGATGAAGCCCCAGACCGCGACCGTGATCACAAGCCCGGCAACACTGGCCGAGGGGCCAGCTTCCAAGGACATGCGGGTTGCAGAATGGCGGCGTAGCGGAATCCACACTAGCGCCCCGGCATGCCATGACATCGCCAGATCGTTGATTGCGGCCAATGCCATCCCCATGGCCACCGACGTCCCTATGTTCCGCCGACTGAATCCGTAACGGGAAAGCCGTTCGCGGCGAGCGATCATGATGACGAGCGGTGCCAGGCCTTCACAGGAGAACTGGTACGCTGCGAGGGCGAGGACGCCGCTCAGGCCGTGCCCTTGCCGTAACAGCGAATTCAACGCTGGAAGAGCGGCAGAGCAACCCAGAAAGAAGGCGATGACAAGACTGAGATCGAACGCCGCGGTGCGGCGGATGGAAACTGCGACGTGATCTGTCACGTGTTTCGTCATCGAACAATCGCTTCCATAGAACGTATCACGCGTACGGCCGCTCGTCGGCTGCTACGTGTGAGCGACGGCCGTTCGAATTTTGCGGGATCTTGCTTAGCCGGTGCCTGGACAAAAAATCGAGGTGGAATCCATCGATCTCACCTGACACGTGCGCAGACTGCCTCGGCCGCTACTCCCCACCGAAACAATCTGCCCCTACAGTGCGCTCAGGTCGCACCAAGACGACCACTCTCGTCGAAACGCGCCCCGATTGGTTGACGCTCTGAGGAACCTATGCGCAAGTCGATGTTCACGTCATCCTGAGCCGCGAAGAGGGGCGAAGGATCTCGAAATGGCAGGCGTTTTCGCATCCTGAGATCCTTCGTCGCGCTTCGCCGACTCAGGATGACGGCTTGTGCAGAGGTTCCCTGAATCCGGGAACGCATCTGAAAGGCCCAGAGAGAGTCCAACAGACCTTTGACGAAGTCCGCGCGAATGACGAAGTCAGCGCGAAGTTTTCGCGATGGCCTTGCGGTAGTCCTTCGCGACGATCGCACGACCTGGCCGGTGCTTCTCGCGCAAGATCGATGTTCACGTCATCCTGAGAGGCTGTGAAGAAATCGCACGTGCTGTGGAAAAGTTGAAGTGCCCGTAGCATGTAGGTGTGAGCGAGCGAGACGAGAAACTTCCAGCGCGAACGGTCGAACCGAACCGAGCGCAACTGCGGCTGTTG
>DATISF010000050.1:0-12426 GCA_035468985.1 Thermoanaerobaculia bacterium | reverse complement strand
GCGAGTCAGAGATACGCAGCATTTCGCTGGTGCCGCTTGCGGCTGAGATGCAAGGAGCGAGGAGGAGGCGATGTGGTGACATCGTTGACGACGAGCGACGCCGCAGATCGGCCGCAACCGGCACCAGCCCGGAGGGTTGCGAAATGCTGCGTATCTCTGACTCACCACCCTAGCCTTCGATCTTCTTCCGCACGTTCTCGAAGAACGCGTCGGTGAGCTTCTGCGTCACCGGACCCATGAGCCGCGCGGCGAGACTGGCGATCGCTCCGACCACCGTCACGTCGGACGACCAGTCGAGGATCGTCACTCCCGGCTTGTCGCCGTCGTGGAGGACCATCTCGCTCGTCCCTTCCACGCCGCTGCCGGGCGCTTTGCCGTGAATCTTCATCTTCGCGCGGTTCGGCGGGTCGAGACCCATCCACGTTGCATCGATAACGAACGTCGCCTTCACCGCGCCGAAACCGACCGAGGCCGTTGCGCGGAACTGCTCATTGGGCTTGATGATCTCCAGCTTCTCCAGCCCGGGCGCACAATCGCTGAGCTGCGTCGGATCCGTGAGAAACCTCCACACTTTTTCCCGCGGAGCATTGATCTTCACGGTTCCCTTGAAATTCATGGAGTCCTCCCCCGCGTCCAGGCGTTCACGCCCGACTGCAGGACGGTCAGCGGCAGCAGCGCGCATTTGCGCCGCGCCGGACGGATATCCGAGTGCAGCGCCTCGATCAGCTGCGCCTCCGAGACCTCGCCGGCGCGCTCGACGGGCAAGCCGGCGATCATCTCGGTGAGAATCGAACTGGCCGCCTTGGCGATCACGCAGAGATCTCCCTGGAATTTGACCTCGCTCACTTCGGAGTCCGGCCCGACCTTGATCTCGATCCGCACCCGATCCCCGCAGAAGGGATTCACATCCTCGGAACGGATGTCGGGAGCGTCGACCGATCCGTAATTGCGCGGATGGCGGAAGTGCTCCTGGATCGTGTCACCGTACGGGTTCATGTTCCGTCATCCTGAGCCGCGCAGACGGCGAAGGATCCGGGCGGCGGACATTCAGGATACCCCCATGCCCCAGCGCAGCAAGGTCATCGTCCCGGATGACGCCCTCCGCAAGAATCTTCGGAAAGACGAGGTCGAAGGCGGTCAACTGCTGGCCGTGCCCGCACGACGGGAGACCGATGATCGTGGCCTCGTTCCACGTCGCGATCCATAGAAGCGTGCCGGGATGGACGGGCATGCCGATGCGCTGCATCTTCGCGCCGGCGTTTTCGAGCTCGACGAACACGGGATCGAGCGGATCGAGTGCGTTCGAGCCGGTGACGATCTGCAATGTCCCAACCGACGACAGCCGGGACGGCCGTCGCTCCACGGAGACGTTGCAGCCGAACCACTCCAGCTTGGCGGTGAGATTGCGGATCAGCCGATCGTCCGTTGCCCGCACAACGACGTCGCGCGCGGGAAACGGCAGATTGCGGATGATTCCCGACTCGCGCGCAACCTTCTCGATCGCGCTCTTCTCGATCGCCAGCGGCGTGATCTGGGCCTCGGCTACAACCTGATCGGCGGAGACAACCGAGTCGTTCATCAATGTGAACACGGCGATGCCGGGAATGCTGTTGATTCGCTGCAGCGCGGCGACGTCGATCTTCAGTAATCCATTGTGCGTCGCCTTGAGCACGTGGCGATGACCGGAAGGCGCGGCGTGAACGCCGGGATTCGAGAGCATCTGCGCGAGGAGCTGACCGGCCTCGTGCTGCCCGACATCATCAGGCCCGAGCTGGAGAAGATGAAGCTCCGACCACTCCGCCCCGATCAGGCCCGGGATGTCTTCGGGTCGAAGGACGTGACCCTTGCGGAACGCGCCGCGGACGTCATGACAAAGCACCGTCCCGGCGAGATCGCCGTGCGCGTCACCTCGATGAAGCGAGAACGGTTTCATGAGCGAGGTGTCACCTTGAGCGAAGCGAAGGATCCCGTCGCCGAGATTCTTCGCCGTCTGCGCGGCTCAGAATGACGCGGCCACTCAGCGCGGCTCCGCTCCTTCCGTGCCCCACGGCCACGATCTCCGAGACGATGCTGAGCGCGATCTCCGCGGCCGTGTCGCCGCCGATGTCGAGCCCGATCGGCGTGCGGATGCGCGCGAGCTGCGCCTCATCGACGCTGTCGTCGCGCAGCATCTGCAGAATTGCGGCGCCGCGCCTGCGGCTTCCGAGCAGTCCGATGTACGGCGCTTCCGTCGCCAGGACGCGCTTCAGAACGGGAACGTCGATCTTGTAGTCGTGCGCGACGAGCACGACGGGCGTCGCCGCGCCGAGCTCGATCTGCTGGGCGATCTCGGAGGCGATGCCCACGCGGATGTCGTCGGCGTCGGGAAAGCGGTCGCGGTTGGCGAAGCGCTCGCGGCCGTCGACGACGATCGTCCGGAATCCGAGACCTTTCGCGAACGTGACCAGCGGAATGGCGACTGCACCCGCGCCGAAGATCACCAGCGTCGACGGCGGCCGGAGGACCTCGATGTACACCTCGCGCCCGTCGAGCGTCATCGTCCCCGATCGCGCGGGCGGCTCGGCGACCACGAAATGCTTGCCGGCCTCGGGACCGGCGATCACCGTGGCAATGGCGACGGCGCGCCCGGCTTCCCATTCGCGGCGCGCCTTGTCGTACAGCTCGAGAAGGTCGCTCGTCAGCGGCTCGACGAACACATCGACCGCGCCGCCGCACGTCAGACCGATCTCCCACGCCTCTTCATCGCCGAGCTGCATGTTGAGCAGCCGCGGCGACGAGGCGCCGAGGACTTCGCCGGAGTGCTCGATGACGCGGGCGTCGACGCAGCCGCCGATCGTCACCGATCCGAAGATGTTTCCGCCTTCTTCGACGAACATCTTCGTTCCTTCTTTTCGGGGAGTGGTGCCGGTGGTGCGGACGAGCGTTGCCATGGCGGCGCGGCGGCCGGCCTGACGCAACCGCCCGATCAGGTCGAAGGTCTCATGCGACATGGGATTTTTCGAAGGTGCGCTTGCAGGTCTCGCAGCAGAAGTAGTAGCGCTTCCCGCCGATTTCCGAGACGTGCTGCGCGGTGGCGATCTCCACGGTCATGTTGCAGATGGGATCGATGGCTTCTTCTTTCTCCGCCGAAGCCGGCGGCGCCACACTGAGTTTGCCGGCGCGCCGCATCTGCACGATCTCCGCAACGATGCTCAGCGCGATCTCCTCGGCTCCCTGCGCGCCGATGTCGAGTCCTGCCGGCGATTTGATCTTGTCGACGTCGATGCCGCGGTCGCGCAGCGTTTGCAGAATCACCGAGGCTCGCTTCGGACTGGCGACGAGCGCGATGTACGACGCGCCGCTGCGCGCGGCCTGCTCGAGCGCGTCCTCGTCGTAGCGGCCGTGCGTGGCGACGACGACGTAGGTCTCGCCGGTCATCGGCGGGAGTCTCATCTCGTTGATCACCTGGTCGGCGTCCGGAATGGTGACGGCGAGCGGATCGACAACCGTCACGTGAAACTGCAGCGTCTTGGCGATGCGCACGAGCGCTCGCGCGATCGTCTCGTAGCCGGCGATGACCATGTGCGGCTTCGGAACGCTCGGTTCGATGAAGACGTCGAGCACGCCGCCAGAGTAGCACTGCATCGGAACGTCGATGACTCCGAAGCGCTTCGCTTCCGCCGCGGTGGAACTGCTGAGCGTCAGGAAGCGCGGGGTGCCCTGCTGGAGCGCCTCGAGCGCATTGCGCACCACGATGTCATGCGCGCAGCTCCCGCCGATCCATCCGGTGAGCGTTCCGTCCGGAGCGATGATCGCCTTGTCGCCCGGCTTCGATGACGTCGGCCGTTCGGCGCGCACGACCGTGGCCATGGCGAACGGCTGGCGACGGCGGCGGAGATCGACGATGGTTTCCAGGAGATCGCCGGACGTCAGGCCGAGCGGCAGCGAAGCATCTCGTGGACGAGATCCTTCGCCGTCTGCGCGGCTCAGGATGACGTCCTCAGGCGTGTCGATGTCGATCAACACTCCTCGATCATCGACAGGAACCTTCGTCACCTGGTGATTGCCGAAGATCGCACGAGCACCGGTGTCGCCGCGGATCTCCATGATCTCCGGGAAGAGCGACTTTTCGATGAGAACGGGATTGCCGCGAAAGCCGTTGAACGTCGGGATCGTGGCCTTCGGTCGCGATCGCCGGTATTCGTCGATGAGCAGGTCGTACGTTTTCGCCGTCACGAACGGCTGATCGGCGAGAACGATGAACGCGGCGTCGGAGTCGATCGCGCGCAGCCCGGCCTGGATCGACGTGCTCATCCCCTTTTCGTAATCAGGATTGGCGATGATGCGCTCGTCGCGGAACTGGATCTGCTGCCGGATCTCGTTCGCGTACGCGCCGAGAACCACGACGACGTCATCGACTTTCGATTGACGCAGCGTGTCCAGCACGTGCTGCAGCAGCGGCTTGCCGTTGATCGGCAGGAGCTGCTTACAGTCGCCGAAGCGTTTGGCCTGCCCGGCCGCGAGAACGATGGCGGAAATCATGATCGATCACGTAGGGCCGGCTCTCCAGCCGGCTCGGGCCGACTGAGAGTCGGCCCTACGTCATTCCGCCACTCCCTTCTCCTTCAGGATCTTCCACACCTTCGGCGGAGTGATCGGAATGTCGATGTGCCGTACGCCGAGATGCCAGAGCGCGTCGACGACGGCATTGGCGATCGCGGCGGGAGCGCCTACCGTTGCCGACTCGCCCACGCCCTTCGCGCCGAGCGGATGGTGCGGCGACGGCGTGCAGGTCTTGTCGGTCTCCCACTTCGGGGTCTCCATCGACGTCGGCACGAGGTAGTCCATCAGGCTGCCGCCCTGGATGTTGCCGTCGGCGTCGTAGTTGATCTCCTCGTACATCGCCGGCGCCAGCCCCATGGTCAGGCCGCCGTGAATCTGCCCGTCGACGATCATGGGGTTGATGATGTTGCCGCAGTCGTCGACGGCGACGAATCGGCGGATCTTCACCTGTCCCGTTCCGCGGTCGATGTCCACGACGCAGATGTAGCTGCCGAACGGGAAGGTGAGATTCGGCGGATCGTAGTAGTTCACGGCCTCGAGTCCCGCTTCCATCCCCTGCGGATGATTCGTGTACGCGGCGAACGCGCACTCCTGAATCGTCTTCGCCTTCGAGGGCGATCCTTTGACAAAGAAACGCCCAGGCTCCCACTCGAGATCCTCTTCGGCGACTTCGAGCAGATGCGCGGCGATCTTGCGGGCCTTGTCGCGAACTTTGCGCGCGGCCATCGCCCCCGCCGCGCCGGCAACCGGCGTGCTGCGGCTGGCATACGTGCCGAGGCCGTACGGCGCGGTGTCGGTGTCCCCTTCCTCGATGGCGACCTGCGAGGCCGGAATGCCGAGCTCCTGGGCGATGATCTGCGCGTACGTCGTTTCGTGTCCCTGACCCTGAGACTTCGTTCCGAAGCGCGCGATCGCCTTTCCGGTCGGATGGACGCGCAGCTCGCAGCTGTCGAACATCTTGATGCCGAGGATGTCGTAGTGCTTGGAAGGCCCGGCGCCGACGATCTCGGTGAAGCTGGAGATGCCGATGCCCATCAGCTCTCCGCGCTTTCGCTTCTCGATCTGCTCTTTCCGGAGCGCGGCGTAATCGATCTTCTTCATGGCCAGGTTCAGCGCGCCCTCGTAATTGCCGCTGTCGTACTCGAAGCCGAACGCCGACTGGTACGGGAACTGGCGGATGAAATTCTTCTTGCGGACGTCGGCGGGATCCATCTTCACGTCGTGCGCGAAGATGTCGACCATCCGCTCGATCGCGTGTACCGCTTCGGTGACGCGGAACGAGCAGCGGTAGGCGATGCCGCCGGGCGGCTTGTTCGTGTAGGCGGCGTCGACTTCGACGAACGCGTTCTTGATGTCGTACGAGCCCGTGCAGATGTGGAACAGGCCGGCCGGGAACTTCGACGGATTCGCCGCGGCGTCGGTATAGCCGTGATCGGCGATCGTCTTGATCCGCAGCGCCGTCATCGTGCCGTCTTTGTTGCCGGCCAGCTCCGCGGTCATGTGGTAGTCGCGCGCAAACGACGCGGCCTGCAGGTTCTCCATCCGGTCTTCGACCCACTTCACCGGCTTTCCGGTGAGGACCGAGGCCGCGACGGCGATGACGTAGCCGGGATAGACCGGAACCTTGCCGCCGAATCCGCCGCCGATGTCGGGCGAGATGATGCGGATTCTCTCTTCCGAGAGCCCGACGTGTCCGGCCACGAGTGCGAACACCGTGCGGATCGCATGTGGCGCCTGCGTCGTCATCCAGACCGTGAGCTTGCCGTCGGTCTTGTTGAAGTGCGCGACGCAGCCGCAGGTCTCGATCGACGACACGTTGATCCGCGGCAGATAGATATCCTGCTTGATCTTCACCTCGGCCTGGTCGAACGCCTTCTGCGTCCCGGCCTTGTCGCCGGCCTCCCAGTGCCAGATGTGGTTGTCCTTCTTCCCTTCCTTGTCGGTGCGAAGGACGGGCGCGTCTTTCTGCAGGGCCTTGAACGGATCGACGACGACCGGCAGCGGCTCGTACTCGACGTCGACCGCGGCAACGCCGTCGGCGGCGATGTAGCGATCGGTGGCCAGAACCGCGGCGACCTCCTGCCCCTGGTGCATGACCTTCTCGACGGGCAGCACCATCTGCGTGTCCGACATCAGCGTCGGCATCCAGTGCAGGTTGTACTGCTTGAGCGTCTCGCCGGTGATCACGGCGAGCACGCCGGGGATTTTCAGCGCCCGCGAGGCGTCGATCTTCACGATCTTCGCGTGCGCGTACGGGCTGCGAACGATGTCGAGGAACAGCATGCCGTCGAGCTTGATGTCGTCGACGTATTTCCCCTGGCCGCGCAGAAAGCGCGGATCTTCTTTCCGTTTGAGCGAGTGACCCATTCCGCCGATTTCAGGACTGGTGCGAGGAAGTTCGGGCGTCATGTTCGTGCTCCTCCTTCACGTCATGCTGAGCGAAGCGAAGCATCTCGTCGACGAGATCCTTCGCCGTCTACGCGCTCAGGATGACGTGCGTTGCTGCGCAGCGTGTTGAATGGATTTGACGATGTTCACGTACCCGGTGCAGCGGCAGAGATTTCCGGAGATCGCCTGCCGAATGTCCGCCTCACTCGGATCCGGATTCTTCTTCAGCAGAGAGAAGCCGGTCATCAGCATGCCGGGCGTGCAGAAGCCGCACTGCAGTCCGTGCTCCTGATAGAAGCCATCCTGGATGCGGTCGAGCTTGCCGTCTTTTTCCAGGCCTTCGACGGTCATGATGTCGTGACCGTCGGCCATGACGGCCAGGACGGTGCACGACTTGACCGGATTCCCGTCCAGGAGGACCGTGCACGCGCCGCAGGTGGTGGTGTCGCAGCCGATGTGCGTCCCGGTCATGTTGAGGACTTCGCGGATGAAATGGACGAGCAGCATGCGCGGCTCGACCGCCGCCTCGTGCGCCTGTCCATTCACCGTGATCTTGACCTTGTGGATGCCGTCCATGTCAGTGCTCCCCCTTCGCTCGGGCGATGGCCTGATGCAACGCGCGGGTTGTGAGAACGCGGACCAGATTGCGTTTGTATTCGGCCGGTCCGCGCAGATCGTCATTCGGCTCGCACTCCTCCGCCGCGATGCGCGCCGCCTCGGCGATCCACTTGTCGTCGGCGGCTTTGCCGATCAGGGCCTTCTCCGCGCGCGAGGCTCTGATGGGCGTCTGGCCAACGTTGGTCAGACCGATTCCGGCGCTCTTGACGGTGTTGCCGTCGAGCGTGACCTGCACCGCGACCGCGGCCGTCGCGAAGTCGCCCACCTTCCGTTCGACTTTCAGATAAGCGCCGCCGCTTCGCGCCGGCGGTGTCGGAACGCGAATCTCGGTCAGAATCTCGTCGGGCCCGAGCGTCGTTGTGAAGAGTCCGGTGAAGAAGCCCGACAGCGGAATCTTCCGCGTGCCTTTCGGTCCCGCCGCGACGACTTCGGCGCCGAGGGCGAGCATCGTGGCGGGGTGATCGTTCGCCGGATCGGCGTGCGCGAGATTCCCGCCGACCGTGGCCATGTTGCGCACGAGCGGATCGGCAATCACCGCGGCGGTGTCCGAGATGATCGGGTACTTCTTCCGTATGAGATCGGACGTGTCGAGATCGGATTCGCGTGTCAGCGCGCCGATCGTGAGAAAGCCGTCCGACTCCTTGATGTAGGACAGCTCGCGGATCCCGTTCAGGTCGATCAGGATCTTCGGCGCCGCCATGCGCAGCTTCATCAGCGGGATGAGGCTCTGGCCACCGGCCAGGATCTTCGCGTCGGGTCC
This sequence comes from Thermoanaerobaculia bacterium, assembly GCA_035468985.1. GTDB lineage: Bacteria > Acidobacteriota > Thermoanaerobaculia > Gp7-AA8 > Gp7-AA8 > DASVHS01. The sequence goes on along the minus strand of DATISF010000050.1, from coordinate 4,118 downwards.
GTGCTGTTTGAGGAGTGAGATGGCTTCCGCGAGAGTCTTCGGGGACGAATACTCGAACGAGGCAGGAATCATGACCGGTCCCTCCATTGGGCTGCAGGAAAGACAAGGATCGACTTGGTTGACGTGTGTGGTGCTTTTTATGCCCCGCCGGAATCAAGTGTCAAGGTGTTTTGGGCGAGCCGTGACAAGTCGTCAACCGTCGCTTTGTTCGCGAGGACGATGAGCCGGTCGCCCGCTTCGAGTCTCGTCCCGCCGTTGGGGACGAAAAATTCGTCGCCGCGGTAGAGGACGAGAATCAAAGCGTCTCGCGGCCAGTCGTCCAGCTCGACGATGCGATGCCCGTCCGCGGCCGACTGCTTCGCGACTTCGAGCGTGATCAGCGAGCTTTCACCTCGCGATGCCAGCCGTGCCACCGTCTGCGGCCGGTCTTCGCGCGCCGCATGATCGAGACGCAGCCATCGCGCGGTGAAGGATCAGCCCGATCGCAGAGGTGGTGAGAAATACGGCCGTGGGATCATTGCTCCCCGACTCCGGATTGCGCCGCCTTCGCGTTGTCGAAGTAGATCCCGCCGATGCCGTCGGAGCCGGCGAGCATGCCGAGCCCGAGGAACACGACCAGCGCCGGAACACCGAGCCGTCCCGATGCTTTGCTGGCCAGAACGGCGATCAGCAGCAGGACGGCGATGGCGAGAAGAAGAAGCTCGAGGCTCAGGGCTGCGAACCAAGGTACTTCGCGAACACGAGCTTGTCATCGCCGGGCCGGTAAAAATCGCGGATGCGCGCCTCGACGCGATACCCGTTCCGCTTGTAAAACTGAATCGTCGCCGCGTAACCCGCTTGCGACGATGTTTCGATCAGCAGCAGGCGTCCACCGCGGCGTACGACATCCTCTTCGGTTGCCACCAGCAGTCGGTGTCCGTATCCGCGGTTCTGCACGCGCGGATCGACGGCAATCCAGTAGAGATCGAACGTGCCGGCGGTCAGCGGCGTGGGGCCATGGCATTCGTAGCCGGCCACGTCGCCAGCCGCGTTCTCCAATACATTGACGGTGTATTCCGGATCGCCGGCAAGGGCCTCGTCGATGACCTCGAGGGCCGTGGCGACCTCTTCCGTGCTGAAGTTCGGGGACGCGCGCATCAGGCTCTCGATCGCCGTCCGGTCGACGGCACGCAACGAACGAATGGAAGATTCAGCCCGAACGCCGACGTCGAAACCGGATGATCTTTGAGACGTCACCTTTCACCACCCCGAAGCCCGGCGATCCTATCATCAGAGCGCTTCATCTCGTGTTGCAGGCGCCACAACGCCAGGGCGGTGATCGCGAGACCTGTCACGCCGACGATCGCAAACATCACCCAACGCCTGTTCACGAACGTGTCGCCGAGGTAGACCGCCCCGAGGGCGAACGGGAGCTCCGCGAGGGCCAGAACCGCCAGGAACGTTCGAAACCGGTATCCGACCGCACCCAGGACATAACCGGGGATCTCGGAGGGAAGCGCGAGCTGGAACAGAAGGACGGTCAGAAAGTGCGCGTTTCGGGAGATCCTGCCGGCGTAGTAGTCGAATCGTTCCCGGTCGACGAGCCACGTGAACACGCCGCGGCCGAGCGTGCGTCCGATCGCAAATGAACACGTTCCGCCGAGCAGCCAGGCGATCCACAACAGGAAGAACGTCGTCCGGTCGCCCCATGCATAAACCGCAACGGGCACGATGATCGCGCTCGAAAAAAACGCGACCATCGCCGACACCGCGGAGAGCAGGACGAACAGCGTCTTGCCGAGCCGTGGATGCTCCACCATCACGGTACGCGTGAGCCCGAGCGCCGGCTGGATCTGCTCGGTCGCGAAATCGGACATGCTGATGCCGATGGCGAGGGCAATCATCAGGGCGAGCGCGACGACTCGCCGGCGCGGATGGCTCGAGAGGGTCATCGGCGCTCAGATCGAAGAGAGCCAGATGATGAAGATCAGTCCCGCGCCCGTCGTGACATACGCGATGAGCGTCGCCGCCTGGGACGCGACCGGCGGACCGGATGGCTGCTCGCGAAGGCTCCAGAACGCGTAATCCGCGGGAAAGATCCCGAGGAGGAGTCCGAGGAGCGCGGGCGAGCCGCCGAATGCAAAGCGAATCACGGCCAGGGCGAATGCGGTGGCGAACACGAGCCCGAAGACTCTCGCGGCGCGCTTCCTTCCGAGCCGCACGACGAGCGTCCTCTTGCCGGCCTCGCGGTCGGCGCGCTCGTCGGGCATTTCATTGATGAACAGCACATTGGCGATGATCAGGCCGAGCACGAGCGAGGTGGTGATCACATCGGCGTTCACGCGGCCGCCGAACAGAAGGACAGAGCCGATCACGATTCCCGGCCCGTACGTGAGCAGCACGGCCAGCTCGCCGAGTCCGCGGTACGAGAACTTCAGCGGTGGAACCGAATACTCGATTGCGACCAACGCAGCCACGGCGCCGAGGATCAGAAGCGACGGACGGGTGACGTAAGCGATTGCGCCGCCGATCAACCCTGCCGCCAGGAAAGCCACGATCGCGATCACGACGAGATCCTTCTCGTTCAGCAGAGCGTCGACGATGACGCGCTTCCCGCCGGAGAACGGCGACCGCTCGTCGTTTGTGACCGATGCATCGGTCCCCGAGCGCCAGTCGATCAGATCGTTCAGTGCGTTCTTCCCGACCTCGACCAGAAAGATGGCAATGAAGGCGCCCCCGGCGATGAGAAGGTCGATCTTGGCGCCCTGACCGTACACCAGGGCCATTCCGACGATGAACGGTACCAACGACGCCAGCGCGATTTTGGGATCCACCAGCCGCCACACTCCATGAAACCACGCGGTCTGCCGCTCGGAACCGGAAAAGAGAGGGAAGGTTCGGCTGGTCATGACGGCCTCCGCCGCCATTCTCCTTCGGCACGTCATTCCGTTGCGGTTCAACCGTCACATCCCATGGGTGGCGGGTGCGATCCGGCGGCGTGATGCTCGATGATCACGGCTTGGGGGTGACCGGCGAACTCGCTTGATCGTTCAAACGGAAGCAAGTTGAGCGCGAGGAGTTGTCATGTCCGAATCGGTACTTTTCTCCGGCTCCGCACACCCCGACCTCGCGGCCGCCATCGCACGCCAGCTTTCGGTGCCGACGGGCGAATGCGAGATCGAGCGTTTCCCGGACGGTGAGGTCTGCGTTCACATCAATGAATCGGTGCGCAACCGCGACGTCTTCGTGGTGCAACCGACGGCACCTCCCGTCAACGACAACCTCGTCGAGCTGGTGGCGTTCGCCGACGCGTTCCGGCGCGCCGGCGCATGCCGCATCGTCGCCGTCGTCCCCTATTTCGGCTACGCCCGGTCCGACCGGCGCGGCGAGCGCCGCGATCCGATCATGGCCGCGGCGGTCGCCGACATCCTTCAGACCGCCGGGATCGGACATCTGATCACCGTCGATCCGCATTCGGCACAACTGGAGAGCTGCTTCCGGATTCCGTTCGACTCGATCTCGGCCGTCCCGGTTCTCGCCGAGTCGGTGCGCGGCCAGATCAGTCCCGATACCGTGATCGTTGCGCCGGACGTCGGCGCCGTTCGCCTAGCCACCCGCTACGCGTCGGTCCTCGGCCTTCCGGTCGTCGTTCTGCACAAAGAGCGCGAGAGCGCGACGCAGACACTGGTGACGCACATCGTCGGCGACGTCGTGGGCCGGCCGGCCCTGCTGATCGACGACATGATCTCCACCGGCGGAACGATCGCCCGCAGCATCGATGCGCTTCTTGGGGCGGGTGCGAAGCACGAAGTGACCGTCATGGCCACGCACGGGCTCTTGCTGCCCGGCGCGCGCGAGCTGATCGACATGCCTTGCGTGCGCGAAGTCGTGGTCACCGATTCCATCCCACCGCAGCGCTGGGACAAGCTGCGCGTGATCTCGATCGCGCAGCTTCTTGCATCCGCAATCCGCAGGACCGGTTCATTCCACAGGGCGAACGTCACTGAAGAATTCGCATTCGTGGGAGCATGCTAGTGTGGCGTGTCGCAAATCGACCGACTCTCGCTGGTGCCGCTTGCGGCCGAGAGGCAAGGCGCGAGGAGGAGGCGATGCGGTGGCAACGTCGACGACGAGCAACG
>DATISF010000049.1:0-2377 GCA_035468985.1 Thermoanaerobaculia bacterium | reverse complement strand
CCCCATTATTGGCGCAATGCTCGAGGCTTATCCGGGGACGCCCGACTCGTACGTCTACGGTCCGATATGCGTGAAGGAAGAAGAGCGTGGCAAAGGCCTGGCTCAGGTCATGTTCACGGAATTACGGCGCCTGGAGCCGGGACGCGAAGGCATTCTCTTCATCCGGCGCGACAATCCGGCATCACTGCGTGCGCACACAAAAATGGGCATGCGCGAGGTGGCGGGCTTTGTGTTCGGCGGAAACGATTACGTTGTTCTCTCGTACGTCGGCTGAAACCCTTCCCGAGGGAATCGCCTCACCACGACTGCACGAACGGTCATCGGACCACTGGCGGGTGAACCACTCTCGCGCTCCAAAGTGCACGCACCGAGAGGATGATGCCAAAGGTCCCGGTCACACCAAGCGCGTACAGGGTCCACACGAAGAAGAACGCTCCGGCGGACCTTTTGACGCCGACTCCCGCTCCCATCATATGAAGAACGGGCATGCCCGCGGCGACGACCGACCCGAGGAGGACGATGACCAGTCCTGATCGCCGCTCGCGCAGCAGCAGCGTCCCGCACAGATAAACGACGAGGATGGCGATGCCGCCGAGATTCTCGAGCCCTCCTCCCGCAAATCCGAGCACGATGTCCTCCGCAATATGGAGCGACAACATGAGGATCGAGAGAAGAGACGTCACGGTGAGCATGACGCTGGGTTTCATACGATGCCGCCCGGTCGGTTCACTGTACGCGTCAGGATGTCACATGGGGTGCTCTACGAGAACGCTTTTGTCCTGGTTTCGAAAGCTTCAGCTTCATGTAGTTCAGAGAATGGACCACCTCCTTCGAGTCGACGCAAACGTTCAATGAGGTCTGCATTCTTCCTCCATTGCGCCACCGTCGCATCCGGGCTGCTTCTGATGCCTTTCGGTTTGGGCGCTCAATCGGTCGACGGGCGCGTGGTTGGCGACTCCTCTCGCAAACCGATCATCGGTGTTCACGTCGTTCTGGTGGACTCGGCCGCGCGACGTGCCGTCGATAGCACAGACACCGATTCGGCAGGCGTCTTTTTCCTTCAGGCGCCGCGACCTGGGACCTATGCTTTGGCGTTCGAGCGCCGCGGCTTAACGCCATATTTCTCTCGGAGCTGGCGCCTCGCGCAGGACGCCGCCCAACAGGGCATCTTCACTCTACCCGAGACAGACTCGATTCGGCCGTTCCCGGCAAACGCCGTTGATGAACGGGCGACGCCCCTGCGCTCGAATCCGGCGCCCCGGTATCCGTCTGAGCTTCGACAGCTCGAGGTCGAAGGCAATGCCGTCGTCCGCCTCATCATCGATCCCGCAGGTCGCGTCGTACGATCCAGCATACACATCCTCGTCGCCACGGCACCCGAGTTTGGCGCGGCTGTTGAAGCAAGCGCCGTCGCTTGGCGATTTGTGCCCGCGCGGAAGTTCGGCCGCCAGGTCTATCAGGTCGCGTGCTTTCCGACGACGTTTCGCCTCACATCAGGCGACACCCGTGAAGAACAGCGCCTCGACTCACAGACAACGCTCTGGTCGAAGCTCGGTGACTGTCCACCTGACGTCGAGCCCGGGCAACCCGACGCGACGTCGCGCGCACGGACGCTGCAAGGGCGCGCGATCGATTCCGCTTCACGCGCCCCCGTGGTCAAGATGTGGGTTGACGTCCGCCCATCAGCGGGCGATCGCTGGGCGGGCGCATGGACGGATTCGGCGGGTGCCTTTCGAGTGAACGTGCCGCCGGCGATCGTCTATGTCGTACGATTCAGCTTGCCAGACGGCTCCGCCATTCTCGCTGATTCGGTGGCTCCGGAAATGTTCATCCAGCCATTCGTTGTGCCATTCAGCGCGGCTCAGCAGCGTCACATGTACTTCGACTTCGAAGTGGACCAACGCGCGATCCCGATTGATCGCCGACCACCGGCGTATCCGGTGGGAGTTACGGCGACAGGGGAAGTGCTCGTCCAAATCGCCATCGACAGCCTCGGGAAGCCGGATCCTGCGACGTTCAAAGCGATCCGGTCTCCGCATCCGGCCCTGACGGACGCGGCCGAGCGAGCGCTGTTCCTTTGGAAGTTCCAACCTGCACGAAAGGCGGGTCGTCCGGTGCGGCAGTTGGTGCAGATCCCATTTGAATTTCGACCGCCGTAAGCCCTCCCAGCGTCTTGAAACTCCCCGTTGACTCTCGTCGTTGATCATTGTAGAATGCGCGCCCGGCCAAATCGCGCCGGATTCGCAAACTCGAACTGAACTATTCGCATGACATCCCACAGCTGGTACCTCAGCGCAATTCCACGACAGCTGGCCCAACGGCCGATTGTCGGGAGCACGGACGCGCGCGTCAGCGCGGGATGGAGCGTTCGCACGGG
>DATISF010000048.1:0-32622 GCA_035468985.1 Thermoanaerobaculia bacterium | reverse complement strand
GCGAGTCAGAGATACGCAGCATTTCGCTGGTGCCGCTTGCGGCTGAGATGCAAGGAGCGAGGAGGAGGCGATGTGGTGACATCGTTGACGACGAGCGACGCCGCAGATCGGCCGCAACCGGCACCAGCCCGGAGGGTTGCGTATCTCTGACTCACCACACCAGGGAACCTCTGCGCAAGTCGTCATCCTGAGTCGGCGAAGCGCGTCGAAGGATCTCAGGATGCGAAAACGCCTGCCATTTCGAGATCCTTCGCCGTCTTCGCGGCTCAGGATGACGTGAACAACGACTTGTTCAGAGCTTCCCTACTGTCCTGTCATCGGGAGATCGGTACCAGATCGCGCCGCAATCGGCGGCGAGCGCAAGGCGCGCCGACGCAGGCATGGTGGTGACTATGTCGAGGGGGCGCAACGCAGCGATCGCCGTCGAGAGCAAGCGAGAGGGTGTCGATTTCTCGATGACACGACACTAGCCCGTCTGCGCGACCGGCACGTGGGTGTCGCTCGCCGGCTCCGGTGTCGGGAGTGGCTTCGACTCGCGGCCGGCGCGTTCGGTCGTCTTCTCGCCTGCCGCGCTCTGTTCGAGCAAGGCGATGCGCAGGACGTCCTCGACGTGCTCGACGAAGTAGAACGTCATGTCGCGCTTGATCGGCTCGGGCACCTCGACGAGATCGCGCTCGTTGAGCTTCGGCAGGATCACCGTGTTGATCTTCGCCGCGCGCGCCGCGAGCACTTTCTCCTTCACGCCGCCGATCGGAAGCACTTCACCGCGCAGCGTGACTTCACCGGTCATGGCCACGTTGCGCCGAACAGGCCGTCCGGTGAGGACGGAGATGATCGCGCACGTGATCGTGATTCCTGCCGACGGCCCGTCTTTCGGAATCGCGCCCGCAGGCACGTGGATGTGGATGTCGTGTGTCTCGAAGTAATCGGCCGGGATGCCCTGTTCGTCGGCGTGAGCGCGCGCGTACGTCAGCGCGGCCTGCGCCGATTCCTTCATGACATCGCCGAGCTGTCCGGTGAGTGACAACTTCCCTTTGCCGCGAACGGCGGTGGCCTCGATGAAGAGGATGTCGCCGCCGACAGCGGTCCACGCCAGTCCCGTCGCCACTCCCACCTGATCGCGCTCGAGCAGCTCCTCGGCGAAATGCTTCATGGGGCCGAGGAACTTGTCGATGCTCGCGTCGGTGATCCGGTACTGCTGTTCGACTTTTCCTTCGGCCACCTGCACGGCGATCTTGCGGCAGATCGTCCCGATCTCGCGCTCCAGATTGCGCAGACCCGCTTCCTTCGTGTAGCCGGTCGTCACCTTCATGATTCCGGAGTCGGTCCACACCACGTTGATGTCTTTGATCCCGTTCTCCTCCATCTGCTTCGGGATGAGATGCTGCTTGGCGATCATCAGCTTCTCCTCGTCCGTGTAGCCGGAGAGGCGGATCACTTCCATGCGGTCGAGGAACGCCGGCTGGATCGTGTCGAGCACGTTCGCCGTGACGATGAACATCGTGTTCGAAAGATCGTACGGAACGCCGAGGTAGTGATCACGGAAAGAGAAGTTCTGCTCAGGATCGAGCACTTCGAGAAGCGCCGATGACGGATCGCCGCGATAATCCGCGCCGATCTTGTCGACCTCGTCGAGCATGAACACGGGATTGGCCGTTCCGGCCTGGTTGATTCCCTGAATGATTCTTCCTGGCAGCGCGCCGACATACGTTCTCCGGTGACCGCGAACTTCCGCCTCGTCGCGAACGCCGCCGAGCGAGATGCGCACGAACTTGCGGTCGAGGGCTCGGGCGATCGAACGGCCGAGTGAAGTCTTGCCGACGCCCGGAGGGCCGACGAAGCAGAGGATCGGGCCCTTCATCTTCGTCCCCTTCAGCTTACGGACGGCGAGGTATTCGAGAATGCGCTCCTTGATCTTCTCGAGGTCGTAGTGATCTTCGTCGAGGATCGTGCGCGCACGGCCGAGGTCGTGGTTGTCGGCCGACTGTACGCCCCAGGGCAGGCCGGTCATCCAGTCGAGATACGTGCGGATGATCGACGTCTCCGCGGAGTCGGGGTGCGAGCGCTCGAGACGCTTGATCTGCTTCTCGATCTCCTCCCGCGCTTCCTGCGGGATCATCTTCTCTTCGATCCTCTTCCGATAGTTCTCGACTTCCTCGGCCAGCTCTTCGCCTTCGCCGAGCTCGGACTGAATCGCTTTGAGCTGCTGGCGGAGGAAATACTCGCGCTGGCTCTTGTTCATCTCGCCCTGCGCGGCGGTGGAGATCTCCTGTTGCATCGTGAGCAGGTTGATCTCGCGCGTGAGGAGCTCGTTGACTTTCTTCAGGCGATCGACGGGATCGATCGTCTCCAGGATTCCCTGCGCTTCTTCGAGCTTGAGATCGAGATTCGACGCCGCCAGGTCGGTGAGCCGGGCCGGATCATCGAGATTGGCGGCGATCACCATCACCTCGGGCGAGATGTTCTTTCCCAGGGACACGGCGCGATCGAGGTTCTGCTTGACGGAGCGGATCAGGGCTTCGACTTCCAGCGGACGGTCCTTGCCGGCCGGCTCCTCGATGCGCGTGATCTTCGCTTTGAAGAACGGCGCGGTCTGGATGAAGTAATCGATGCGCGCGCGCGACAGCCCCTGCACGAGGATGCGGATGCGCCCGTCGGGGAGCTTCAGCATCCGCATGATGATGGCCACGGTTCCGACGCGGTAGAGATCGTCCTCGCCCGGGTCTTCGTTCTGGAAGTCCTTCTGGGCGGTCAGCATGATCACGCGGTTCTCGGCCAGCGCCTGATCGACAGCGTTGATCGATTTCTCGCGGGAGACCGACAGCGGCACGATGATGAACGGAAAGATCACCAGATCCTTCAGTGGAAGGACCGGCAGAACATCCGGGATTTTGATTGCTTCTTCTTTCGCGGTTTCGTTCGCGTCAGTCATTTCGACCTCTTTGCCTGGAAGAACCGTCACGTATTGTGCAACGGCTGTTCCCGTATCAACCCTGTCCTCGCTCCTGGGTCCTCGGTGCCGCAACCCAAACCGAGGACCGAGGACTCATTTCAGCCTGTGTAACTCCTTCACAAAAGCATCCACATCCTCGAATCGCCGGTACACCGAGGCAAACCGCACGTAAGCGACCGGATCGAGGTCGCGCAGGCGGTCGATGACCATCCGGCCGAGCTGCTGGCTGGAGATCTCGCGTTCGCCGGAGTCGTAAATCGCCGCCTCGATCGAATCGGCGACGCGGTCCAGCTCCCCCTGCGGGACGGGACGCTTGCGGCAAGCCACCTGCAGCCCGCGCATCAGCTTCTCGCGATCGTACGGTTCGCGGCGCTGATCGCGCTTGACCACCTGAAACGAGCGCGACTCGATCTTCTCGTAGCTCGTGAAGCGGCGTCCGCAGCGGACACACTCACGGCGTCGCCGGATGACGTCGCCCTCGCGGCTTTCCCGCGAATCGACGACGCGGTCCTCCACGGTGGCGCAGAACGGGCAGCGCATCGGCGCCCGTATATCACGACTTTCGTGTCACATCACTCCAGTGCAAGCCCTCGTGGACGAAGAGAATCAGGCCCGTGACCAGTACCGGGAGCGTTCCCACCACGTGAAACAGCAAGGCCGTCGCGACCGAGGAGTCGATGTCGAAACCGTAGAAATGGGTCAGGACGAGCTGACAGGCCTTGTGGAAACCGCCCACCCCGCCCGGCGTCGGGATCGCCAGGCCGACCGTCGTGACGCCGGTGACGAAGATCGAGGAGTCGAACGGCAGTGGATGGTGGAGCGCCAGCACGGTGAACGTGAACTGCGCGGTCAGGCAGAACCAGATCCCGGCCGTGCAAAGGATCACCACGCCGAAGACGCGGAAGTTCCTGGTGATCTCGATGGTCTCGACGAACGTATCGAAGAAGTGCATCCACGGATCGCGAAACCGTTTCGGCAAGAGTCGTCCGACGAATTCGTGAACGCGGCGGATGCCGCCCCGGAAGAGCTGGAGGCCGGCCACGAACACGGTGAGTGCGACGAGCAGCACGCCCGAGGCGATCGCTCCCGCCTTCACCACAAAGAACCAGTCGTTCGTCGAAAAGTCCTTCCATCGTCGGATCGCGAACGCCATGAACAGCAGGAGGATGCTGTAGAGATCGAGCATCCGTTCGGTCAGCACGGTGCCGAGCGCGCCGGAGAAGCGAAGGCTGGTGCGGCGTGAGAGGAGCGCCGGGCGGGCGACATCGGAGGCGCGGACCGGCAGAATGGTCGAAAGCATGTAGCCGACCGTCGTGGCGAAGAATGTCGCGTACACGGGCGGGGGATGGTCGGGATCGAGAAGGATCCGCCAGCGGGCAGTGCGAAAGAGCAGCGCCGAGAAGTTCGTGACCAGGGCGATTGCCAGCCAGAGGGGGTTGGTGGTCTTCAGAATCTTCCAGACGTCCGCGAGGTTTGCGTTCTTCAGGAACAGGTAGAGAAACACGACCGTGAATGCCGCGATCGCGGTAATCTGGAGAACGCGTTTCAAGACGGTTGGCGTTGTACCACGATGTCCATGTCATCCACGAAGATGCTAAAGATCTACACGAACTCGATCTTCTACCGCCACGACACGGGCATCGGCCATCCCGAAACCGCGGAGCGGCTCGATGCGGCGATGAACGGCGTCGACCGCGCCGGCGCCGCGCCGCAAGTGGTGCGCGACACGGAGATTCATCCCGACACCGCCCGCATCATCGCCAAGGTCCATTCGGCCGATTATGAGCAGGAGCTCGAGGAAGCCTGCCGCGGCGGTTACCGGCTCTTCCACTCCCTCGACAATCCGATCTCATCGTCGACCTTCGCCGCGGCACGAGCGGCCGTATCGACGTCGCTGGCCGCGGCCGAAGACATCTGGAAGCGCGGCGAGTCGGCGCGGGCGTTCCTGATCGCACGTCCGCCCGGCCATCACGCCGAACGCGCGGAGGCGATGGGGTTCTGTTTCTTCAACACGATCGCGTGCGTGGCGGAGTGGCTGCGCGAACAGCCCGGCGTGGAGCGCGTGTTCATCTTCGACTTCGACGTGCATCACGGTAACGGAACGCAGTCGCTGTTCGAGGAGCGCGATGACGTCTTCTACTCGTCGCTGCACCGTTATCCGTTCTATCCCGGAACGGGCGCGGCGGACGAGATCGGCACGGGCAAGGGCCGCGGGTTCACGAAGAACATTCCGCTCGAAGGCGGCTCCGGCGATGCGCAATATCTGCGCGCGGTCGAGGACGACATCGTCCGCCTCGTCGACGACTATCGCCCGAACGCCATCCTCGTCTCGGCCGGCTTCGACGCACACATCCGCGATCCTCTCGGCGGCATGCACGTCACCGAAAAAGCATACGGCGAGATCACGCGCCGCGTCGTCGAAGCGGCCACACGCCATTGCGCCGGAAGGGTGTTCTCGCTGCTCGAAGGCGGATACGATATGGAAGGTCTCGCGGCGAGCGTCGCCGAACACGTCCAGGCAATGTCATGACGGTCGACTACACGAAAGGGCCGACACCACCGACACCGCCGCCGATGATGGCGGGGCAGCCGGCGCAGCCGCAGAAGAAATCCGGCTGCTGGAAGTGGGGCCTTCTCGGCTGCGGTCTGATTCTCCTGATCTGCGTGCTGTTCGTCGTCGGCATCGCCGTGTTCGTCTTCGGCGTCATCAAATCGACGTACGTCTACAAAGACTCCGTCCACCGCGCCGAGACCAACCCTCAGGTCATCGCCGCCCTCGGCAGTCCGATCGGAACCGGGTTCCTGGTCAGCGGACACATCGACACGAAGAACTCGGTCGGAACGGCCGACATCAAGATTCCCATCCAGGGCCCGAAGGACAAGGGCACGATCATCATCCGGGCGACGATGACGGACAACAACTGGCGCTACGAGGAGCTCACGGTGAAGCCGGATCACGGCCCGCCGATCGATCTACTGGCCACCGAGCCCCTTCCCGTCCAGAATCCCTGAGTAGAGATTCTCGAGCCGCGAGATCCGGAGATCCTTCGAGAACCCGTTGACGACGTGCGTGCGCGCGCTCCGCGCGACGGCAATCGCGCGGCTCCGGTTCTCGATGACTTCGAGAATCGCGTTCGTCAGCGCGGCGTGATCGCGCATCGGAATCAGCCATCCGACATCCGGCGACGAGACCAGCTCCGAGTTGCCGCCGGCATTCGTGGCGATGACAGGCTTTCGCATCGCCATGGCCTCGCGGATCGTGCCGGTGATCCCCGTCCCGGCCCACGATGCGTCGACGACGAGATCGCAGGCAGCGAGAACATTCGGCATGTCGCTCCTGTACTCGACCGGCGTGACGTTCGACGAGATGCCGCGCGTACTCGCGTAGTCCCGGACCATCGACTTCTCCCGATCGTCGCGGCAGCCGATGAGGACGAGGTGCACATGCGAGTGGCGGGGCGCGACGTCGGCGACGGAGTCGACGAGCTCCTGCCACCCTTTCCAGTCCCGGACGCCGACCTGCCCGATGAGGAAGTGCTCGGCCGGCAACGCTTTTTCGCGGCGGAACGTGCGCCGGTCGTTCTTGTCCGGGTCGAAGACGGCAACGTCGGTTCCGGCGTAAACGACCTCGACTTTGTCCGGCGGAAGTTTGCCGCTGCTGACGATGACGTCCTTGATCTGCCTGCAGACGGTGACGACGCGGTCGACGCGTTTCGTGCGGTATTTCCCGCGATTCCACACATCGAGCGGAAACGACACGCCGCGGTTGACGACGAACGCGCCGACCGGTGCGTGGACGGTGGCCGCCAGCGCGATCGCGTGCGCGACGCCTTTGTGAACGTGAATGACCTCGGGTCGCAGCTCGGCGATGACCCGCCGCATCGCAAACATGCTCGAGAGATCGAACTGATGCCGCATGCGCAGCGCACGAAACCGCACCCCCGCGGCAGCGGCACGTTCTTGCAGTTCCGAGCCGCCTCGGCTGATGATCGTCACGTCGTGACCGCGATCGTGCAGTCCCGACGCCGCCTGGAACATCTGGTGCACCGAGCCGGTGTTGAACTGATTGAACTCGAGCACCTGGAAGATTCGCATTTTGACGATCGCGATTATCGCGATCCTTGCGGCCTGCACAACCGACCGCACGCGCCGCGGCTATATGCGGACCATGGCGGCGACGCTCGGCGAGCCGCCGCGTCCCGTCATCGTCGTTCCTGGTTTCGGCGTGACAAAGCTCTTCGATCCCGTCACGCGGCGCTACGTGTGGGGCACCGGCCACGCCACATTTCAGACCCGCTACGAAGATGACCTCGATCTTCCCGTCAACGGCCATGACCGGCTGATCCCACACGGTTACGTTGGATCGCGCGGCCCGATCAACATCGGATGGCAGATCACCGAAGGCCTCCGCAAGTTCGGGCGATACGTCCCCGGCAGGACGGTCTTCCCGTTCTATTACGACTGGCGGTTGAGCGCGCGCCACAACGCCGCGCGACTCGCTGAAGTCGTCGAAACGGTACGCGCCGGCGGAAGCGTCGACATCGTCGCGCACTCCGCCGGCGCGATCGTCGCCCTGACGTACGTCAAGCTCGGCGGCGCGGAACACGTCGACCACCTGGTGCTGATCGCGCCGACCCAGCTCGGCGTCGTCGATGCCTTCCGCATCCTCGTGCGGCCGGAACGCTTCATCCGCCGTGTGTTCACGACCGAGATGGTCGAGACCTGGCCCTCCGTGCCCGAGCTGCTGCCCGAGGATGGAAGATTTGTCGTGGACCAGTCCGGCCACCCGACCGGCTTCGATGCGTGGAACCCGGAGAGATGGCGCACGATCATCGGCACCACGACGGCGTTCGAACGCTCGATCGCCGAAGCGCGCCGGTTTCGCGACGAGCTTCGGCGAGCGCCCATGCCGGCCGCCGTCAAGGTCACGGTCCTCGCCGGCGATTGCGTCGAGACCGCGCATCGCGTGCTGCTGCGGCGCGACGGCTCCTTCGTCTTCTACCCGGGCGAGCTTCGCGGCGTCGAGCGAGGACTGGCGTCAGAACTGTTCGAACCGGGAGACGGAACCGTTCCGATCAGTAGTGCCCGCGCCGGCGGGTCCGCCACGACGTTCTGCGACGGCCACCAGGGAATCGCCGCCGACCCGAACGTTCAGCACGCGCTCATTCAAACGCTTCGGCAATGAGGGGGATGCGCCGCCCTCCACCTTTGCAGTATCGTTCCGCGCATGCGGCGAACCGTCTTGATTGCATGCCTGCTTCTGCTCGCGTCCCTCCGGCTCCCGGCGGAGAACGTCAAATTCAAGTCGGCGGCCGGCGAAGCGCAGGGATATCTCGCCACGCCGGCTGACGACAAGGGCACTCATCCCGCAATCATCGTCATTCAGGAATGGTGGGGGCTGAACGACTGGGTTCGCGAGCAGACCGACCGTTTCGCGAAGCAGGGTTACGTCGCCCTCGCCGTCGATCTCTATCGCGGCAAGAGCACCACATCGGCGGACGAAGCGCACGAGCTGATGCGCGGACTGCCCGAGGATCGGGCGATGGCCGATCTCGAAGGCGGGTTCAACTACCTCGCCTCACGCGAAGACGTCGACCCGAAGCGGATTGGCGTCATCGGCTGGTGTATGGGCGGCGGCTACTCGCTGATGCTCGCGGCCTCCGAGCCACGGCTCGCGGCCGGTGTCGTGAACTATGGTCACCTCATGACGGATCCGAAGACCATCGCCGGCATCAAAGTCCCGCTCCTCGGTAACTTCGGAGCAGAGGATCGGGGGATCCCTGCCGCTGACGTTCGGGCCTTCGAAGACCTGCTGCACAAAAAGCTCGGCAAGCAGGCCGACTTCAAGGTCTACGAGGGCGCCGGTCACGCGTTCATGAATCCCAACAACAAGGGCGGCTATGTTGCCGCCGCGGCTGCCGATGCGTGGCAGAGGATCGATCGTTTCTTTGCCAATCATTTGCATGCTAAGATTCCAAACTCTTGATTCCACACGACATCTCTCAATCGGGTGGAGCGCGCGGCTCGGGTGGAGGCAGGTTTGCCGAAGGAAAAGCAGCCCCAGAAGGAACAGATCAAAGTAACGGACAAACGCATCTTTACTCCCGAAGGTGAGATCCGGGAGGAGTTCCGTGAACAGGTCAAGCCCGCCGACATGAGCGCGCGACCGGTCGAGAAACCGGCGCCAAAACCGGCCGAGCCGCAGCGGCAGAGGCCGCCTGAACCACAGCACGCCGACGCCGCCGAGCGCCGCGGTGGCGAACGCCGTCGCACGCTGGCGGAGCGGGCCGCCAACCCCGGAACGCCATTCACGAACTTCGTCGAGCCTCTGATCGCCCAGGCGTATATGAGTCTCGGTATGCTGCCGAATCCATATCAGCCCCAGGCCAAGGCGGACATTGGTGCCGCGAGGCAGATGATCGATATCCTGTCGCTGCTCAAGGAAAAGACGGCCGGCAATCTGACTCCCGACGAAGACGAGTTTCTGAACACGTATCTGGGCGAGTTGAAGCTCGCCTTCGTCAAGATCACGAAAAATCTCGCATGAGATCGCGACTTGTTCCTCTTGCGGTTCTCCTTTCGATCGCCGCCGTCACGGCGCGTGCGGAGCAGTCTGCGCCACGCGATATCTTTCCGCAGGCGGCGAGCGCGGCACGCGACGGAGACCTCGACAACGCCGCGAAGAAGACGAACGAGCTGGTCGACACCGGCCGCGCCTACGGTCTGAAGCGCTATCCGGTGTATGCGTCGGCGGCTGCCGGCTATGCCCGGCAGATGTCTGCTGAATCGAAGAAGGACGTCGTGGACTGGGCGGACAAGACGGCGGCGCGGCTCGATCCCAGGTCGCCGGCCGTTTCCTTCAGCGCCGCGGACATGGCCGCGGAGCGCAACAACTGGGGACGTGCCCTGCCGGCGGCCGCGCGCGGCATCGCCCTGATGTTCACGAATTACCGGACGGGCGTCCTGAGCCGGAACGATCTGGCCATCGTGCTCTGTCTGGCCATGGCCTTCACGTCGATCATCTTCGCCATCGCGCTGTTCCTGAGGTACGGCCGCTCGATGGCGCATGACTTCCGCGAGATGCTGAGCCGGAAGTTTCACGGCGGCTCGGTCTCCGTGCTCGCCTTCGCGCTGCTGTTCCTGCCGATCTTCCTGTGGCTCGGCCCGATGTGGCTGATCTTCTACTGGTTCGCGATCTTTTTCGGATACGCGAATGGCCGCGAGCGCGCGCTGATCATCGTTCTCGGACTGTGCATCGCCGCACTCCCGCTGGCAGTCGACTTTGCGGCGACCGACACGGCGATCGTGGACAGTCCGGTCGTCATGTCCGCGATCTCCAGCGCGGACCAGACCTATCAGCCCGAGGCGCTTCGACGAGTCCAGGAGCTCGTGACCATCGTGCCCGATGATCCGACGCTGCACATCCTCCTCGGCAACATGCTCATGTTCGAGGGGAGCGAGGCGCAGGCCGCGGATCACTACCGGCACGCCATCCAGATCAACGACTCCGCCGGCGCGCACGTGAACCTCGGCAATCTGCACTTCCTGCAGAACGACTACGGCGCGGCGAGCACCGAGTACCTCGCCGCGCAGAAGCGCGATCCGAACATGGCCATCGCGTTCTACAACGACTCGGTTGCGAGCGGCGAGATGTACCGCTTCGATGAGCAGGGTCAGAAGCTCGAGCATGCGAAGAAGATCGACAAGGACGCGATCGAGCAGCTCTCGCAGAATCCGCCGGCGCAGAAGATCGCCATGTATCACCCGAAGATGCGGGAGGCGTGGCAGGTGGCGTCGGCGATCGCCAAGAAGGGCGTGGCCCGTTCGCTGTTCGGCAACTACGCGTACTTCGATCCCGTCACCAGCGGCATGAACCCGGTGACGCTCGGCGCGCTCGCCTCCGTGCTGTTCGCGCTCATCATCTGGGTCATTCGCCGCGGAACCGGCTTCGCCGGCTCATGCATCAAGTGCGGCCGGACGTTCTGCCACCGCTGCAAGTCGGCGAGAGAGAGCGCCACGTACTGCACGCAGTGCATCCACATCTATCTGAAGCGCGACGGCGTGGCGCTGGCCACGAAGCGGGCGAAGCTCGATGAAGTATCGGATCATTACACCGGCGTGCAGCGGCGCAACAAGCTCTTCGCCACGTTCCTGCCGGGATCGGCGCAGATTCTCGAAGGACGGACGCAGATCGGCATTCTCGGCATGCTGGCGTTCTTCCTGTTCGTCTCGACCGCGGTGTTCACCGGCCGGCTCGCTCCGGCCCTCGGCCCCGTCGCCAATACCGCGCAGATGGCCGTTCGCCTCATCTCCATCGTTCTGGCCGCGCTGATCTGGTTCTTCCTGTCGGTTCCGGTTTATCGTCGCCGGGCGACGACGTCGTAATACCGCATGGCACTTGAAGGAACACTAAAAGACTTCAGCCTCGCCGACATCTTCCAGCTCATCGGGCTGCAGAGGAAGACGGGAGTGTTGACGCTGCGCGGCAAGGACGACACCGTCACGGTGACGTTCCTCGACGGCAAGGTCGTCGGCGCGGACTCGCTGAACAAGCGGTTGGAGAATCGCCTCGGCACCGTGCTGATCAAGACCGGTACGCTGACCCAGGATCAGCTCAACCGCGCCCTGGAGATCCAGCGCGAGACTCTCCAGCGCCTCGGCTTCATCCTTACGCACTACGGGATCATCTCCGCCGAGAAGCTCAAGGAGGCCCTGCAGCTCCAGATCCTGCAGATCATCTATCGCCTTTTCCGCTGGAAGGACGGCGATTACCACTTCTCGCAGGAGACCACGATCGAGTACGACCGCGACAACGTCGTGCCGATCACCGCCGAGTCGATCCTGATGGAAGGCGCACGGATGATGGACGAATGGCCCATCATCGAGAAGCGCATCCGCTCCTACGACATGGTCTTCCGCAAGAAGACCACCGACCAGGAGATCGTGGTCGTCGGAGCGGACGAAGCCGACGAGATCGATTTCGAGCCGCAGTCCGACACCTCCCGCAAGCGCAAACAGCCGGGCGGCGGCGACAAGATCCGCATCTCCCCCGACGAGAAGGCGACCTTCGACCTCGTCGACGGCACGATGAAAGTCGGTGACATCGTCGAGATCTCGCGCCTCTCCGAGTTCGACACGAACAAGGCGCTGTACGAACTACTCACGCGCGACCTCATCGAAGAAGTCCGCGTCAAGAGCGGCGCCGCGCGCGTCGAGGCGCCCACGCCGGTCGACGAGACCGAAGTCGCGGAAACTCCCGTCCCGCTGCCGCTGGTCATCATCCTGACGCTGCTGGCCCTCGCATCCGTCGTGACGTCAGTCCGAAATCCGCTGAACAGCCTCACGCCGTTCCACCGGCCGATGTCCGCCATCGGAACGACGCAGAAGGCCATCTCCATGCAGCGCATCGAGAGCATCGGACAGGCCATCGAGAAGTTCAACGTGATGAACGGCCATCTGCCGACGCGCCTGCAGGACCTCACGCCGAACTACATCTCCGCGAACCTGCTCAGCGATCCGTGGGGCAACGCCTACAAGTACCTGCAGCGCCCGGAACGCTACCTGGTGATCGGATTCGCCCCCGACGGAAAAGCGGACACGGACCTGTTCCTCTCGCGGGCGATCGACGCCGGACCGACCACGCCCTCGCCCACCACCCGCCCGGACACGGGCGGGATCCAGCTCATCGAGTAGCGCACACCTTCAACTTCCCCTTCTCCAACCCGAACGTCACCGGTGTGTTCGTGACGTACTCGCCATCCGCATACACCTCGAGCGGACGATCGCTGTCGAATTGGAACTCGCGGCCGCGTCCTGTCTCGACGAACGGCTTGCGGACATGACGTCCCGTGTACGCGAGCGGCAGCGTGACGAGCAGTTGCGCGCGTGAGGTGCGATGGACGATGCAGTAGTCGAGAACGCCGTCATCCGGTTGCGCGGCCGGGACGATGCGGATTCCGCCGCCGTACTGGCGCGTGTTGCCGACGGTCGCAAACATGATCTCTTCGTCGCGTGTCGTGCTCTCGATCCGCATTCGCACGCGGTGCGGCGTGAACTGCGGCAACACCCGGAGAATCGCGTAGAGATACACGGCCGATCCGCGCAGGAACTTGACGTTTCGGTTGGCGAACGCCGCCACCTCCGAATCGAACCCGAGGCCGGCGACGCCGAGATAGCGGATGCCGTTGGCGACTGCGACATCGACCTGGCGGGTCGCATCGCCGAGCGCGACATCGCACGCCTCGGGGATCTCGCGCGGAATCCCGAGGACGTGAGCGAAGTCGTCGCCGGAACCGAGGGGAATGGTGGCCAGCGTGGCGTGCTCGAGATCGAATTCCCGGATGGCGAAGTGAAGCGTGCCGTCGCCGCCGCAGATGACCACGCGGTCGTAATTCGCGCGTGACGCATCGGCCGCCGCGCGCGTCAAATCGGCAGGGCTGACGGTGGCATGGACATCGACGTCGGCGCCGGCTGCAATGAGGTAACGCTCGACGTCGTCGATGCAGCGTCTCGTCCTACCGCGTCCCGCCGCGGGGTTGTAAATGACCTTCAGTCTCACCGGCGCGCATAGTGTAGGACGTAAAATTCACCGCCATGAAGTCGATCCGGACCCTTTGCCTCCTTTTTGCCTTCACCTTTGCCTGCAAACCCTTCGCGGAATCGCAGGCCGTGGAACCCGCCAGGCAGCCTCAGACCGCGGCGCAGGCCATCCCGCCGAGCGTCAGCGCCGCCCGGCGCTCTCCCGTCGCCATCGTCGCGCACAACGTTCTTCCGTCCGTCGTCAACATCCAGACCGAGTCGACGATCCGTCGTCGCGAAGTCGATCCGTTCTTCGATCCGTTCGGTTTCTTCGGCGGCGGCGGAACGTACACGTCGCAGTCGCTGGGATCGGGATTCGTCTGGTCCGACGACGGAATCATCGTCACCAACAACCACGTCGTCGAAGGAGCGTCACGGATCTCGGTCAACTTTCAGGACGGAACGCAGCTCCCGGCGCGGCTGATCGGTGTCGACCCCGACAGCGACGTCGCCGTTCTCCGCGTCGATGCGCTTCACCTCACGCCGGCGCCAATCGGCACGTCGTCGGATCTTCTGATCGGCGAGACCGTGGTCGCCGTCGGCAACCCGTTCGGCCTGAGCGGCACGGTCACGACCGGCGTGGTCTCAGCGCTCGGCCGCTCCGTGCCGTCGAAGGAGCAGGGCCGTACGTTCACCGATTTCATTCAGACCGACGCATCGATCAACCCCGGTAATTCCGGCGGCCCACTGCTGAACATCGAAGGGAAAGTCATTGGCATCAACACGGCGATCTACGCGAACGCGCAGGGCATCGGCTTCGCCATTCCCGTCGATCGCGCGCGCAAGGTCATCCAGGATCTTCTCCGCTATGGCCAGGTGCGCAGCGGATGGCTCGGCGCCGTCACCGCGACCCTCACGCCCGAGGAAGCGAAGCGCCTCGGCCTCCGCGCCAGCCGGGGAGCGCTCGTGGCGCGCGTCTTCAGCGGATCTCCGGCCCAGTCCGCGGGCATTCGACCGGGCGACGTCATCACCTCGGTCGATGGCAAGCCGGTCGACTCACGTGAAGCCTTCTCGACCTACACCGCCACGGCCGCGCCAAATCAGGCAGTGTCCCTCGGCGTCTCGCGCGAAGGGGCGCCGCGAACGGTTCAGGTCCGCGCGGTCGATCCCCCCTCCGGCCTCGGCCTGCGAATCCTGCAGGAGATCGCCGGATTGCAGGTCGCCGATGACAACCGAACGGTCGTGATCGACAACGTCGCATCCGGATCGCGCAGCGAGAAGATCGGGCTGGCGCGGGGCGACCTCGTCGTCGGCGTCAACGGCGTGGAGGTCAATTCGACCCGCCAGCTGAACGACGAGCTCGTGAAATCGGCCGAACGGTCGTCGATCGTCCTCTCGGTCGCGCGCGGCCGCTTCGTCTACAACCTCACGTTTCCGATGGGGGTTTAGAACAGGAGGAGTTGCGGCGGCGGCTCGATGATCACGCGCACCACCGGCCGCTGCATCTCGCTCTTCCGGCGGCCGAGCAGCAGGAACAGGTTGCGGCGGATCCACTCCTGCGCCTCGCGGTAATAGCGGAACTGACACTCGTGCTTGTGAAACTTCCGGTTGTGGCTCGCGCCCAGGATGTGGTGCAGATATTCGTGGTGGATGACGGACTGGATGAAAAACGCCGGAATGTGCGGGGCGTTCAGCAGCGGGTGAATGCGGATCTCGGCCGTGACGTGATTGTAGGAACCGAGGCGGATACTCCGCCGGCGCTTGCGTTCGATGCGATGGCCCCAGCGCACGGGCAGCGGCGGATATTTGAAGAAGTAGGTCCGGTGAATCTCGCCCGCGAGCGATTCGAGATGGTGATGCGTAACCTCGGGCACCGGCAGCGGGAAATGCATCCGCTCCTATTGTGCACTCAGCCGCGGTCGCGATCCAAGATCTTCGATACGTTGGCCATGGCCGCGGCGGAAACCATCGCCGACCCGGCCGAAAGCAACTCGTCGCCCTTTCTCATTCCGAGATACACGCCCACGCCCACGCCGAGAAGCACGGCAGTGAGCGGGAACGAGCGGATGTGCTCGCGCCACTCCTCGGGAAGAATGTTCTCCAGCTCGTCGAAAAGGGCCTGCGGGCCTCCCTCCGCCATCGCTGCGCCGATCGAGGCGGCACGCTCCCGCATCGGGTCTTCGAAATCAAGCCCGGCCGCCGAGCGCTCGTGATCGTCTCTGTTCCGTGTGCCCATGCTGGTCTAGTCCTCCTCCTCGCCGCCGCTCCGGAGAAGCAGGCCGATGACGAAGCCAACGCCGATCGAGAGCAGGAGGGCCTTACCCGGGTTGGAGCGGACGTAGCTCCGCACCTGATCGGTGATGGCGCCGAAGTCGACGTCGTCGACTCGCTCGCGCATCTCGTTGTACTTGCTGCCGACATAGTCCTTGGCGCGCGAGAAGCGGGAGCCGGCCTCATCGGTATCCGGTCCGTCGGCGCCGGTCGATCGAGTCTCTTCGTCCATCGGGAACCTCCATTCAGCGCGGCAGAGCGTATGCCTCGCCGCGCCTGCCGTCAAAGGGCGCGGATCACCACGATTGGTGCAGTCATCGTGCCGAGGGCGCATGATTGGTTGTCGATGAAGCGATGCCTTCTCATCACGATCGTCGCCGTTGTCTGGGCACTTCCGCGGTCCGGATGGGCGCAGAATCCGGCGGCGGCGTACGAATGCGATCGCAAGAGCAGCACGCTGGTCATCCGAACCACGGACGATCTCGACGAGGCGGCTCCTCCCTGGCCGAAAAAACTTCGCATCGTTGAGTTCAGTTCACTGCTCGATCTGAATCAGGAGCAGACGATGGTGGAAGGAACACGATCGGAGTCGATCGTTTGCAGGCTGCGCGGCGATCGATTCGAGATCACCTTCGAACCGGGTGTTCCGAACCCCAATCTGCTGGTCCGATGCGGTGCCGCGGTGACGGGAATCGTCACCGTGAAGCGCAACGGAACGACGATCCTCGACGAGCAGGAATTCGAGGACATGAACTGTCACGAGCGGAAACCGATGCTCGAGACCATCCGAATCAGGGCCGGTTCGTCGAAGCCGCGGCTCACTTATGCGCCGTATCCGGACTAGGGAAGCTCTGAACAAGTCGTTGTTCACGTCATCCTGAGTCGCGAAGACGGCGAAGGATCTCGAAATGGCAGGCGTTTTCGCATCCTGAGATCCTTCGTCGCGCTTCGCGGCTCAGGATGACGTGAACATCAGGTGCAGATGGCCATCAAGTGCAGATGGCCACGGCAACGAGGGCGGCCACGACGATCGCCGACGCTCGCCGCGCTCGTGGCCGGTGCAATCATTGCGCTGCTGACCAGGAACGGACGAAGCGCGCCGGCATGACGGCTGGGGAATGTCTGCGCAAGCCGTTGTTCACGTCATCCTGAGCCGCGAAGACGGCGAAGGATCTCGAAATGGCAGGCGTTATCGCATCCTGAGATCCTTCGTCGCGCTTCGCCGACTCAGGATGACGTGAACATCCAGGTGCAGATGGCCACGGCAACGAGGGCGGCCACGACGATTGCCGGCGATCGTCGTGCTCGCGGCCGGTGCAATCATTGCCCTGCTGGCCAGGAACGGACGAAGCGCGCCGGCATGACGGCTGGGGAATGTCTGCGCAAGCCGTTGTTCACGTCATCCTGAGCCGCGAAGACGGCGAAGGATCTCGAAATGGCAGGCGTTTACGCATTCTGAGATCCTTCGTCGCGCTTCGCGGCTCAGGATGACGTGAACATCCAGGTGCAGATGGCCACGGCAACGAGGGCGGCCACGACGATTGCCGACCATCGTCGTGCTCGTGGCCGGTGCAATCATTGCCCTGCTGACCAGCAACGGACGAAGCGCGCAGGCATGACGGCTGGGGAATGTCTGCGCAAGCCGTTGTTCACGTCATCCTGAGCCGCGAAGAGGGGCGAAGGATCTCGAAATGGCAGGCGTTTACGCATCCTGAGATCCTTCGTCGCGCTTCGCCGACTCAGGATGACGTGAACATCCAGGTGCAGATGGCCACGGCAACGAGGGCGGCCACGATGTCGCCGACGATCGCCGCCGGGATCGCATGCCGCGTTCGCTTCACACCGACCGCGCCGAAATAGACGGCCAGCACGTAGAACAGCGTTTCGGAGCTCCCGTACATCGTCGCGGCGGTGCGCGAGATCAACGAGTCGGGGCCGTAGCGCTTGACGATGTCGGTCGTCAGCGCCAGGGATCCGCTTCCCGACAATGGCCGCAACACTGCGAGCGGAAACACTTCCGGCGGGAAGTGGATCGCGGCGAGCGCGGGCCGCAGCGCGTTCGTCAGCAGGTCCATCGCTCCCGACGCGCGAAACATCCCGATGGCGACGAGAATCCCGACCAGGAACGGGATGATGCGCACCGCGACGGCGAAGCCTTCTTTCGCCCCTTCGATGAACGTGTCGTAAACCTTCACCTTGCGGATCATCCCCACGGTCGGGATTCCGACCAGGAGCACGGGGATGGCCCAGAGCGAGATCTGCTCGAAGATGCCGCGGATCATTCGCTCACTCCCTGCGAGGGAGCCCCGGCGTCAGCCGGGGACGAGAGCGGCTGAAGCCGGGGCTCCATCGGCGGACGCGGGAAAAACCTCTGGAGGATCTTCGCCGCCGTCACCGCGGCGACCGCTCCGGCGAAGGTCGCCACGATCGTCGTCACGATGATCGCCGTCGGATTCTTCGAGCCCGCCGCGGCCAGCACTCCGATGATCGTTGCCGGGATGAGCTGAATCCCCGCCGTGTTGAGGGCCATGAACGTCACCATGGCGTCGGTCGCGGTCTCTTTGTCCTTCTCGTCGTTCAGCGTCTGCAGCTCTTCCATCGCCTTGATGCCGAGCGGCGTCGCGGCGTTCGAAAGGCCGAGCATGTTCGCGGCGACGTTCAGGATCATCGCGCCGATCGCCGGATGCTCCGGCGGGATTTCCGGAAACAGCACGCGGCTGAACGGCCGGAGCATGCGCCCGAGAAGGGAAATCAACCCGGCAGCTTCCGCGACCCGCATGATGCCCAGCCAGAGCGTCATGATGCCGACGAGTCCGAGGGCGATCTCCACGGCGGTCCTGGCCGAGTCGATGGCGCCTTTGGTCACCGCCGGCGCGGTGCCGGTGAAGATGGCGACGACGAGCGCGATCGCCATGAGCGCGAACCAGATGTAATTGAGCATGCCAGCGAGATTCTACGGCCCGGGCTGGATTGCGCAGGTCATGAAATCACCAGTCGCAAGGCAGAGGATCCGGGTAGGCGCTTCAGTCTTTTGCCGCCGAACTGGACGTAGGCCGCATCGGCGATCTCGACACCGCGCTCGTGAAGGCGTGCGTCTTTCGGCTGCGCGATCTTCAGCAGCATGCGGTCGTCTCCGGAGCTCGGCCGCAGAAAGAGCAGAAGGCCGGCACCAAACGCGCGCACAGACTCCAGATGCAGCTTGACCTCGCCCGGAACCGGAAGCGGTTCCCCCCACACTCGGATGTCGACCATCTCGCCCTGCAGACGACGGAGCGGCGCAGCGAGCTGGCCGGCCCGGCTCAGGAAGGTTGCCACTGCGAAGAGGCAGACGACACCGACGACGACTGCCATCGAGACCGTTGCCGTCATGCAGCGGCCGCCGCAGAGGTGTTTGCTTTCAGCGCGAACGCGGTCCAGAGCGCTCCGGCGACGTCCGTTGCGCCGAGGAGGAGGATGGTCGCGGGCATCTGCCCGAAGACGACGAGCAGCAGCGTGCCGGCCGCGAATCCGAACCGCACCGGAACCGACGCGCGGATGTACGGCATGCATTCGGCGTGCGACCCGGCCAGGTCATAGGCGCCGATCACCAGCGCGAGCAACCCGACGACGCGCGCCCAGCCGGCCGTCGCCGGAGGCAGTTGCAGGATCGATGAAAGGAATTCAGGCGCGGCGATGAATGCAACGCCGGTCACCAGGATGTAGATGGCGAAGTAGAACAGAGATCGCGCAGGCCGGCTCATGGCGCTCCTCGCAGGCGCCGGTCATTTCGGGAACGGCGCCGCTGTCGGAATCGATCGAAAACTTCGTGGACATGCTCACTCTATCACCCGAATTGCGACAGGACCTGGGCCGTGCCAGGCACCGTTGCGTACTCGCCGGAGAGATTAGCGAGCGACATTGCGTGCACGTCGCCGGACGCTCGCCATTGGCCGGAGAGGTCGAGCCGGCCGAACGTCGCGGTCGCGTGCGACACGACGATTCGTTGTGAATCCGAGGTTGCCGGCCATCCGCGCGGTTGCCTCGTTGTTCGTCTGCTGATCGATGAGGGATAGCGACGTGAACGACCGGCCACGACTTCGCGCGCCAACGGCCGAGCAGCGACGCGATGTTCGAGACCAACGCCACCGCCGCCACTGCCAGCGCGGCATGCGGCCACCAGGCCCCGGCGACCTATGGATCTGGCCGATTCGCGGTCGACGAAGTGACCTGGATTGTGGCCCCCCTCCCGTGTCACGAATTTCAGAACGGGAGCTTCGAGCCTGAAGGAACCCCGCTCGCTGACGGATCTCCGCGACTGGAAGGCGATGATCTCCCCTTCCGTGACGAACCCGCGTTCGCGAAGCTCGCGCCGGAAGAGGAGAAGGCGATGCGAGCGACCAACATGCGTTTCCAGAGGCGAATCGCGATTCAGCCCGGGCGAGGGCCGCGTAGCGACATGACCAGCGCGACCACGGCGGCGCCGAAGCACATTCCGCACGCGATCAGCCGGACAACATCAATCGCGCGGAACATCGCGAAACGGGGACTGCTGGCCGCGTTCGCAAAGGCCGCGACGCCCATCGCCGCGGTGAACAGGGGCACGAAGAGCTTCGACGCAGGTCTGCCCGGTGTACTCATGTCCGTCCGCGGTGAGACGGACATCAGCACGGCTTCCACTGATATCGAACTTTGTGGTTCCCCGTGGCGCCCAGGCGGTCGTAGAAGCGGATGGCACCAGCATTCCACGAAGGGGTCTGCCATTCGACGTGCTGACCGCCGCGCGCCAGGGCGGCCCGGCCGACGCTCTCGATGAGCTGGCGACCGAGTCCCGCATTGCGATAGTCGCTCTTCACGAACAGACAGTCCATGTGCACGTACTCCGCCGCCCGCCAGGTGGAAAACTCGAGGCTGAAGGTCGCGTAGCCGACAAGGATCGAGTCGACCTCGGCCACGATGCACCAGGCGCGCGGCGGCTCGCCGAAGAGGAATCGTCCAAGCGCCCTTTGCGCGTGTTCGGCGTGGAAGGGCGCTCGTTCGAACGCGGCATGCTCGGCGCAGAGACCGACGATGGCCTCGAGATCCTCGATCCGGGCCGGCCGCAGAATGCTCACGACTTGATGAGTGAGAAGCCCTCGTCCTTCCATCCCTCAACTCCACCGATCATCTTCTTCACGCGCCGTCCGAGGCGGGCCAGGCGAATCGCCGCCTTGTCGGCGCCGTTGCAGTGCGGACCGGAGCAGTAGACGACGAACGCTGCATCGGCCGGGTACTGGGCGAGGTTTCGCTCGTTGATCTTTCCGTAGGGAAGATTGATCGCTCCCTCCACGTGGCCGGCCGCATAGAGCTGCGGGCTGCGCACGTCGAGCAGAACGAACGGCGCGTTTCCGCTCTGAAGCCCGGCATGTACGTCCCAGCAGTCCGTTTCGAAACGGAGCAGGCTTTCATAGTGCTCGAGTGCTTCCTGAGGCTCGGCGGCGGCAAAATCATTGACGGGCATCGACGTCACGGCGGCGTTTGACATGGTTGTCTCCTTTCGCCGCTGATGATGGCACCGGCGCGCGTACGAATCGATAGGCAGAAGTGACAATGTTCGTTAGAATCCTGCCATGCGCAGGAAGGCCCAACCTCATCACGTCACCGTGCTCGTCTACGACCGGCTGGCCACGTTCGAGTTCGCCATCGCCGTCGAAGTGTTTGGCCTGCCACGACCGGAACTGCTGCCGGTCGACTGGTATCGCTTTTCCGTCTGCTCGCTCGAGGGCAGCTCGGCTCGCGCCACGGGCGGTGTGCGTGTGGCCGCACCTCGAGGTCTGCGCGCGTTGGCGAAGGCCGACACGATCGTGATTCCCGGGTGGCGCGATCCCGATGAGATCCCGCCCGCGGCGCTTCTCGATGCCCTGCGACGGGCCAGCCGGCGTGGCGCGCGGCTGATGTCGATCTGCTCCGGCGTGTTCGTGCTCGCCGCGACGGGGCTTCTCGATGGCAAGCGCGCCACGACCCACTGGCGCTACGTCGACAAGCTCAGGGAGCTCTATCCCCGCATTCGCGTCGAGCCCGACGTTCTCTACATCGACGAGAAGAACATCCTGACCTCGGCCGGAAGCGCGGCGGGCATCGACCTCTGTCTGCATGTCGTTCGGACCGACTACGGCGCCGAGATCGCGAACCAGGTGGCGCGCCGGCTCGTTGTCCCTCCCCATCGCGACGGCGGGCAGGCGCAGTACGTGCGCGAGCCGGTTCGGAGCGAGCGGTCCGGCGGGCTCTCGCCGACGATGGAGTGGGCGCTGGGGAGACTCCGGCACCGGGTCACCGTCGGCGATCTGGCGCGGCACGCGAACATGTCCATGCGCACGTTCGCGCGCCGATTCGTCGACGAGACCGGCACGACACCACACCGCTGGTTGACGCATCAACGGCTGATCCTCGCGCAGCGCCGGCTGGAGGTCACCCGCGACTCGATCGACGAAGTTGCCGAAGCAGCGGGGTTCGACACTGCCGAGACGCTGCGCCTTCATTTCCGGCAGACATTCGGCACCTCCCCTTCGTCCTACCGCCGGCGGTTCTCCGTCGCGCGTTAAGACCTCGTCCTTTCAGAAGACGGCAACACGGTGTACCGGCCGTGTCGGGGACGTCCGAGCGCTTTGCGCCGAGCTCATTCCACGTGCCGCATGTGGTGGCTCAGCGCCGGGAGGATCGCCGGCGTGAAGTGCAAGGGCTGCGACCTGGTTGGCTTGAAACGCATTTTCGAAAATTGCCTGAGTTCCGAAACCCAGGCTGTTCGAGATCGTCGCAGGAGCGACGAAGTCGTTCCTGCCGATGACGCTGTTCGTGACGTTGCCCTGGAGAAGGACGCCGGTCGAGCCGTGATTGGTCAGCGTGATCGTGTTGTCCTTGATGGCCTGGTCGCGAAACGCGTATGCGGTGCTCCGGCTGCCGGCGACGATGCCGTGCGTGATCGGCGAAATGATGTCGTTGAAAACGATCGATGTCGATCGGCTCGAGCGTGTGCGTGCTCGCCGCGGCGGGCTTCTCAATCGCAAGCGCAACGACGCACTGCGGTCATGGCGACAAGCCGAGGAGACGCCATTTGCGCATCGCTTCGAGCCCGGCGTTCTCTACATCGACGAAGAAAACATACTGACCTCTGCGGGAGGTGCGGCCGGCGTCGACCTCTGCCTGCTTGTGGTGCGGACCGGCTACGGCGCCGAAATCGCGAGCGGGTTGCGCGGACGTCGGTGTTCCGTCGCGCGTTAGTCGCCGGTGGGCACGATCGCCGCGGTCTCGACCATCAGGATGACTGCGCGCTCCGGAGCGCGAGTCCGATGCAAGACCCCTTTCGGCACCACGTAGCCCTGCCGCGGCTGCAGGTCGATGGAACGATCTTCGAGGTCGACGATGAAATGCCCGTCGAGAACGAAGAAGAATTCATCGTCAGTGTCGTGCTTGTGCCAGTGATACTCGCCCTGCATCACTCCCAGTCGAACGACCGAATCGTTCACTTTGCAGAGCGTCTGGTTGTACCAGCGGTCTTTACATGCGGCGACCAGCGACGGAACGTCGACGACGCTCAGCTCCGGAAAAAGGACGTTCAGGTAGGTCGCGTACGGATGATTCATGGATGACTGGTGTTTGGGTAAGCCGCCTTTGCGGCAAAGTCGAGAAACTTCTTCTGGGCCAGTCCAGGATAGCGCTGATTCATCTCCGCGGCGAGTTGTTCGGCGGTCGATGAAGCCTTCCTGGCCGTGTCGAAGTCGCGCAGGTATCCGCGCATGAAGTCCAGGCTTTTCGCGCTGTCGCGGCTCTTCTCGTCCTTCTTGTGACCTGCCACGACCACGCGCGGCTGCAGCGAGCCGATGAGATCGAGGGAATGCATCCATGCACGGCGCGTCTGCTCAGTGGAGTCGGCCAGCCAAGGGTGCACGCCGTCGAACACGATGTCCCCGGCGATCACCGCGCGCAGCGAGGGGATCCACAGAAAGCTGTTCGTCGGCTTGAGCACGTCCCCCTGGAAGTCTTTGATCAGCAGAATGCTGTGCCCGTCCACGAGAAACTCCGTCGTCGGGGCAGCCTCCGGCATCGGCAGGCTGTCGGGTGTCTCGGCGGCTGCGTTTTTCTTCTGGCGGGCCAGATACCCCGCCGACGAGCTCTTGAATTCGTCGAGCGCGGCTTCGGTCATGTAGATCCGCGCATCGGGAAAGCGCTCATGAAGCACGGCCAGCCCGATGTAATGATCGAGATCGGGATGCGTGATGATGATGGCCTTGAGGCGCCGGCCGCTGTGCGCGATCCGGTCCGCGAGTTTCGCCGCCTGGCTCGTATGGAATTGCGCATCGACGAGAAGCGCCTCCGTCTCCCCATAGATGGTCGTCGAGGTCACGAAGTAGCTGCTCTCATCGGAGATGAAGACATCGATGTGCAGCGGTTGCGCCGACGCGGGGAGTGCCAGCGGAAAGAGCAGCGCAAGAACCATGGCGGCGTGATGAAGAGTCAATGACATCGGCTGTCCTCTTCGACACGTTAGTCGCCGGCCTCACCGCTTTCCATACACAGTTCCGCGCTGCTGGCGAGGTACAGATCGGAGTCTGTGATGGCTGTTGGAGGTCAGATCTGTGAATGCATTCGAACACTCCGCGGCGCTAGTGTCGGAACATGCGCGTCGCGATCTTTGGCACTGGCGGAGTGGGCGGATATTTCGGGGGCAGGCTCGCGCTGGCCGGCGCGGATGTCACGTTCATCGCCCGCGGTGCGCACCTCGACGCGATCCGGACGTCCGGCCTGGCCGTGGAGAGTCCAGCGGGAAATTTCGTGATCAGTCCTGCCCGCGCGGAAAGTGATCCAGCCCCCGTCGGCGCCGTCGATTTCGTCCTGGTGGGGACGAAGGCGTGGCAGGTGACCGAAGCCGGCCTGGCCATGCGGCCGATGATCGGTGCGCAGACGATCGTGATTCCGCTGCAAAACGGCGTGGAAGCGACGCCGCAACTCACGGCCTCACTGGGCGCGGATCACGTGGCGCCGGGTCTGTGCCGGATCTCCAGCTTCGTCGCCGGACCGGGAAGGATCCGCCACGTCGGTGTCACACCGGAGATCGCCTTCAACTGGATCGACGGCCGTTCCGACAGCCGTCTCGAGGCCCTCCGTTGCGCATTCGCATCCGCCGGAGTGGCGGCGTCGATTCCCGGCGACATCGAGGCTGACCTCTGGGCAAAGCTCGCGCTGATCTCGTCGATGAGCGGCGTGGGCGCGGTGACGCGCGCGCCGGTCGGCGTTCAGCGCTCCGTCCCGGAGACTCGCCGGCTCCTCGACCGCGCGATCCACGAAACGGCCGCGGTCGCGCGTGCCCGCGGCGTCGCGCTTGCCGCGTCGCTCGAAGATACAACGTTGAGGTATATCGACACGCTCCCCCTCATGATGGTTGCGTCGATGCACCGGGACATCGCCGAGGGACGGCCGAGCGAGCTCGAGTTCCAGAACGGCTCCGTCGTGCGCCTCGGCCGCGGCTCCGGCGTACCGGTTCCGGTGCACGAGTTCATCTATTCCTCCCTTCTCCCGCTCGAGCAGCGCGCTCGCGGACAGCTGCAGTTCTGAATGGGGATCGCAGGTTGACCAGCGCAACGCCGGCGATTGCCAGGCAGCCGCCTCCGATGCCGATGAGCTTCGGCCTCTCACCGAGCCATACCCACCCGATCAGCGTGGCTGTCGGCGGCACAAAGTAGAGGAGCGACGTCAGCCGCCCCACCGTCGCGCGGGAAACGGCGAAGGCCCAGGTCGCGTAACCGATGACCGTGGGAACGACCGCAAGGTAGATGACGGAGAGCGTGGCGCTCAAGGGAGCGCGCTGAGCATTTCGCAGTGCAGACGGCAGGATCGGCAATAGGAAGATCGCCGCGGACCAGACAGCCCACGAAATCGTCGACGTGGCGCCATAAAGCCCGATCAGCGGTTTCTGCATCGTGAAGTAGATCGCCTGTGCGAGCGCCGCGGCGAGAAGAAACAGTACGGCAGGCTCGAACGCGAATCCCGTCCCGGTGCCGAACGCCAGCACGGCCGTTCCGCTCAGAGAGATGGCCAGGCCGATCCATCCCGTGATGCCGATTCTCTCGCCGAGAGCCATCGAGGCCAGGACCGCGGTCAGGACCGGCGAGGTGTTGATGACGAAACTGGCGATGCCGGCGGGGACTTGAACCTCACCGGTGTTGATCAGCAGCGCGTAGATCGCGAATCCGATCAGGCCAGTGAGGATCATGCGCGGCCAGTCGCGTGCTGCCGGAACGCGAACGGGCCGGAAGATCGCCAGCGCACCGAAGAGCAGCGAAGAGACGACGAACCTCAGAGCGGCCAGCTGGGACGGAGAGTAGGCCCTCAGTCCGGCGCGGATTGCCACGAAGGCAGAGGCGAACGTGACGATGGTGCAACTGCTGGCAAGAACGACTGGCCAGGGACTGTTTCTTCGTTCCGAATTCAGCTCGGACTGGCTGACGATCTCCGCGGTCGACCCGTGCGTCATCGGCGCTGGCCAGCGAGACGGAAGGCGCCGTGACGGGCGATGTGGAGCTCGAATTCCTTGTCGAGCGCGGCCCGCCTTTCTCGCCATGAAGCGCGCATCGCAGTTTCGTCCGCGACATGCCAATAGCCGGGAGACAGCAGCGGCGCGGCATGCTCCAACTCCAGCATGACCACCGACACGACTTCATACGTCGAGCCCTCCTCGGACATGACCATCCCCACGGCGTTGTCGAAGATCTCTCCACTCTCGTGCATCGTGACCGGTCCCGAGAAGCGGTATCCCCGGCGGGACAATGCCTCGACCACGTTGATCTCCATATACGGTTGAACCGCCAGATTCGCGCGTGTGCCTGGCGAGGCGATGTCCAGGAAGAAAAGGTGGCGGGCGTCCCAGACCCGTATCGTTCCCTTGGGCGAAACATTCGGACGGCCTTCCGGGGTCACGGTTGCCGCAAAGCAGAGGTGAGCGGCGCGGATGATCGCCTCCATGTCGGGAGTCAGCACGACGGTCATGACACGGGCCCCTTTGGCGACATCAACGCCGCGCCGAGCCTCTGCACCTCGCGTACGAGCAGGTCGAAGTCTTCCTGCCGGCTGCGATGATTCGTGATGGCGACGCGGATCGCGAAGCGGCCGCTCAGGCGAGTGCCTGACGGCACCGCGACGCCGCTTTCCTGCAGCAGGATGAGGATCTCTTCGTTGATGGCATCGAGCCGCCGATCGTCGACGTTTCCCGGATTGAATCGGAAGCACACCACATTCAGTTCGACGGGAGCGAGCAGTTCGAGACGTGCTTCTGCCTGAATGATGCGTTCGAGCGCGTGCGCCTGCTCGATGTTCTGCTCGATCAGACGTCCGAACTTCGATACGCCGTGAACCTTGAGCGACATCCAGACCTTCAGGGCCTTGAAGCTGCGCGCGAGATCGATTCCGCGAGCCGCGAACAGAGGTCCGAGCGGCGCCACTCCCCTGGCGTGCGCACCCAGATAGGTCGGCGCCAGCTCGAACGCCTGCCGATGCAGGTCGCCGTCGCGCACGAGAACGCACCCGGCCTCGAACGGCATGTACATCCACTTGTGAAGGTCGAATGCCAGCGAGTCAGCCAGCTCCAGGCCCGGCACCTTGTTCCGAAATTTGGGCGAAAGTGCCGCCAACGCGCCGAACGCACCGTCGATGTGAAACCACAGCCGCTCCCTGCGGCAGACCGCGGCGATGGAGCGCAAATCGTCGACCGCCCCGATGTTGACCGTTCCGGCCGTGCCGATCACGCAGATGGGCACATTCCCGCGCGCCCGATCCGCGGCGATCACGCCGGAAAGCGCTTCGACATCCATTCGATGTCGGGAGTCGACGGGGATCCTGCGCAGCGACTGGTGGCCGAATCCGAGCAGCTCCACCGCCTTCGTGGCCCAACTGTGTGTCTCGGTCGATCCGTAGAGGACGAGTGGTGTCTCACCGCCACGGATTCCCCGAGCTCGCACGTCGAACCCGGCCATGGCATGGCGAGCGACCGAGAGGCCGATGATGTTCGCCACGGTGCATCCGCTCGTCAGAACGCCCGACGCGCCGGCGTCGTACCCGAGCATTTCTGACAACCATCGCAGGACCTGCTCCTCCACCAGCGTCGACGAGTCGTCGAATCCGCCGACCCAGGCGTTCATCCCCGAGGCCAGCATGTCGGCCAGCATGGCCACGGGCGTTCCCGTTCCCATCACCCACCCCCAGAATCGCGGATGGATGTTGCCGGTCGGATAAGGCAGCACATGCGTCCTGAACTCGTCATAGACCGAATCGATCGGTGACGGATCCACGGGCAAGCGGGCAGACAACGCTGTCCGCGTGACCGGCGGGATGGGCTTCCATACAGGACGCTCGCGAACAGCGGCAAGGTAGTCGAACATGTCGTCCATCATTCGATGGCCGGTGCGACGCAGTTCGTCCCAGTCGTCGGGATCGAGGGTCTCGTTGTGGCGTTCCACGATTTACTTCGACTGCCGTTTGCGAGTGCGGGGATCGATGGCGATGGCATCGATCTCCACGAGCACATCCCTCGGCAGTCCCGCGACCGCAACGGTTGTGCGCGCGGGCGGGTCCGACACGAAGAACTTCGCGTAGACCTCGTTCATCGATGCGAAGTCGCGCATGTCTTTCAGGAAGACACCGCAGCGCACGACATTCCGAAGACTGCTGCCCGTTGCTTCGAGTGCCGCGGCGATGTTCTTCAGAGCCTGCTCCGTTTGCGCGCGGACGTCTTCGCTGACCACGCTCTGCGTCTCCGGATCGACTCCGAGTTGCCCGGAGACGAAGACGAAATTCCCGAATCGAGCGGCCTGTGAATAGGGACCAATGGGGCGGGGCGTCCGCGGTGTGACCACGCTCTTTCGCATGGGGAAACGCTAGCCTCTCGAGGTCACAGCAACCAGCCACAGTTTGCAGAGAGCCGCTCGAATACAGAGTCGATGGCCCCGACTGTACGTTCCGGAATCGCGCTGGTCTGACGCTTTCGGCTCTGTCCGGAGGACGCGAGAATCTTCGGCATGCATCCGGTCGATCGAACAGCTGCAGAGCACTACACATGGGGAAACGGCTGCGATGGATGGCATCTGGTCCGCGACGAGAAGCTGAGCATCATCGAGGAGCGGATGCCGCCCGGCACGTCCGAGGTGATGCATCTTCATCAGCATGCCCGGCAGTTCTTCTACATTCTCAGCGGAGTGGCAACGTTCGTCGTCGATGGCAAAGAGATCCACGTGAAACCTCGGCAGGGAGTGCACATCCCGGCCGGAGTGCCGCACCGGATCTTGAATGCCTCGGCGGAAACCCTTGAATTCATGGTCATCTCACAGCCGCCGAGCCACGGTGATCGCGTGGCCGTTGCGGGCTGACTGAAAGGGAGGTTTATCGTGTCTGTCTACAAGAAACTCAGTGCTCTTTCGATCACGCTCCCGGAGCTCACGCCGCCCGTCGCGGCGTTCGTCCCCTTTGTGCGCAGCGGAAATCAGATCTTTCTGGCCGGGCACATCGCCAAGAAGAACGGCAAGCCGTGGGTCGGACAGCTGGGAGCAGCGATCAACACGGCGGAGGGGAAAGAGGCAGCGCGCGGGATCGCCATCGATCTGATGGGAACACTCCACGCCGCGACCGGGAATCTCGATTCGATCAAACGAATTGTGAAGCTGCTCGTGCTGGTGAACAGCACGCCGGCGTTCACCGAACAGCATCTCGTCGCCAACGGCGCCTCGGAGCTGTTCGCGGAAGTGTTCGGCGATCGCGGCGCGCACGCCCGCAGCGCGTTCGGCGTGGCCCAGATTCCGTTCGGATCGTGTGTGGAGATCGAGCTGATCGCCGAGGTGGACGGTGAGTAGTCCGCGGCAATACCGGTATCGAGTCGTCGACGTCTTCACGACGCGGCAGCTCGAAGGGAATCCGCTTGCCGTGTTTCCGAGCGCGGCGGGGCTGGATCCTTCGACGATGCAGCGAATCGCTCGCGAGCTCAATCTCGCCGAGACCGTGTTCGTTCTTCCCCCCTCCAACGGTCAATGCGCGGCGCGGTTGAAGATCTTCACACCGGTACGGGAGATGGAGTTCGCGGGCCATCCGACGGTCGGCGCCGCGTTCGTTCTCCTGAACGAGCGCTTGGCGACGCCGGACAACGGCCGCTTCGCGCTCGAGGAAAACGTCGGCCACGTTCCGGTCCGCGTTGACGGTGGAAATCCGCCGATGTTGTGGCTGACCACTCCCCCAATCCGCGAGGAAGGTCTCTTCGATCGCTCCGTCTGTGCCCAGGCGCTCGGGCTTTCGGAGAGTGATCTGCTCGACATCACGCCCCAACTTCTCGATGCCGGGAATCCGACGCTGCTGGTCGCGCTTCGCAACAAGGAGGCGGTGGACCGCGCATGGGTCGACACGCGTGCCACGGAGACTCTGCGCGAGCCCGGCTCCAAGCCGCTGTGCCTGTTCGTATTCACGCCGACAACCGATGGCGCGTACTCGCGCATGTTCGCCCCCGGGTACGGCGTGACTGAGGATCCCGCCACCGGCAGCTCGACGGGACCGCTCGCCCTTTTCATGATGCGCCACGGGCTCGTCTCCAGCAGAGACGGGACGCGCTTCGTCAGCGAGCAAGGAACGAAGATGGGCCGCCGCAGCATCCTGCACGTGAATGTCAAAGGCGAAATGGGTCGCGATGGAATCGAAGTTGGCGGGAACGTCACTCCCCTGACCGAGGCTTCCATGACGCTGGAGGAATGAGAAAGCATGAAGCGCATCTCCGTTCGTGAATTCGGAGGACCCGAGGTCCTCAAAATCGAAGAAGCGGACGATCCCCGGCCGGAGAGCGGCCAGGTCGTCGTGCGGATCAGGGCCGCGGGGGTCAATCCGGCGGACACCTACATGCGCTCCGGGGCGTACGGTTCTCGCAATCCCGCTCTGCCGTTCACGCCGGGATCCGACGGCGCCGGCATCGTTCACGCGGTTGGTCCCGATGTCAGCGGCTTGAAGGTTGGCGATCGCGTCTACACGTGCGGAACATTGAGCGGCTCGTACGCGGAGATGGCGCTCTGCCAGCGCTCACAATTGCAGAAGCTGCCGGACAAGGTCACGTTCCCAGAGGGAGCGGCGATCTTCGTTCCCTACGTGACCGCGTATCGTGCGCTGTTCCAGCTGGCGTGCGCGGAGACGGCGGCAACCGTGCTCATTCACGGCGCAAGCGGAGGAGTCGGCATCGCCGCGATCCAAATGGCGCGGCGGGCCGGCCTGAGAATCATGGCCACAGCCGGAACCGCGGGCGGCCTCGAGCTGATCAGAGAAGAGGGCGCCGACATCTGCCTCGATCATCATTCTCCCGACTACCGCCAGGCCATCCTCGAGGCCACCTCGGGGAAGGGCGTGGACGTCATCCTCGAGATGCTGGCCAACGTCAACCTCGGTCACGATCTCGAGCTTCTTGCGGAAGGGGGACGCGTCATCGTCATCGGAAGCCGGGGACCGGTCGAGATCGTGCCGCGCAACCTGATGTCGCGCAACGCCTCGATCATCGGAATGCTGCTCTGGAACACACCTCCGGCCGCGCTCGCGGCGGCGATCGCCGAGGTGAACAAACGTCTTGTTGGAGGGACGATCCGTCCGCGGGTGCGCGCGGAGATCCCACTCGCCAATGCCCCTGAAGCACACAGACTGGTCATGGAGCCGGGCGCCGGCGGAAAGATTGTTCTGATCCCATGATCATGAAAACCCTTGGAATCATCGGCGGAATCGCCCCCGGGTCGACGATCGAGTACTACCGCCAGATCGTCGACTCGTATCGCGAGAGGACGAACGAGTATCCGTCGATCATCCTCAACAGCATCGATCTGAAACGCATGCTCGGGCTGGTCGCAGCGGGTCGCCTCGAGGAGCTGACCGGATATCTGCTGACCGAGATCGAGAGGCTCGCTCTCGCCCGCGCGGACGTCGGGCTTCTGGCATCGAACACACCGCACATCGTGTTCGACGAGATCCGCAAGCGCTCACCCATTCCATTGATCAGCATCGTGGAGGCGGCGCGCGACGCGGCAAAGGCACGCGGGCTCGAGCGGCTCGGGCTATTCGGAACCCGATCCACAATGGCCGGCTCCTTCTATCCCGACGTCTTCTCCCGAGCGGGGATGGTGCTGGTCATCCCTCGAGAGGACGAACAGAACTACATCCATCAGAAGTACATGGAAGAGCTGGTGAACGGCAAATTCCTTCCTGAAACCCGCGAAGGCCTGTTGAACGTCGTCAGGAAAATGATCGCGCGCGATCGAATCGACGGATTGATCCTCGGCGGCACCGAGCTCCCGTTGATCCTGCGCGACGAACGTGAGGCCGGAATCGCGCTCCTCGATACGACGGCCATTCATGTGCAGAAGGCCGTCGCGGCACTTCTGGCCTAGCCAAGGCGTGGCCAAGGCCTAGCCAGGATCTCTGCGCAAGTCGTTGTTCACGTCATCCTGAGCCGCGAAGACGGCGAAGGATCTCCAAGTAGCAGGCGTTTTCGCATCCTGAGATCCTTCGTCGCGCTTCGCCGACTCAGGATGACGACTTGAGGTTCCCCTAGTGTGAGGTGTCGCCGCCCTGGCCGCCTGCGTCAACAGAACGCGGACGCCGCGTACAGCAGGGCGTCGCGGCAGGCCAGCACTTCATCGATCCACACGTGCTCCTCGATACGACGGCCATTCATGTGCAGAAGGCCGTCGCGGCACTTCTGTTGCGGCACTTCTGGCGTAGCTAGGGCCTGGACAGAATCTCTGCGCAAGTCGTTGTTCACGTCATCCTGAGCCGCGAAGACGGCGAAGGATCTCCAAGTAGCAGGCGTTTTCGCATCCTGAGATCCTTCGTCGCGCTTCGCCGACTCAGGATGACGACTTGAGGTTCCC
>DATISF010000047.1:0-121358 GCA_035468985.1 Thermoanaerobaculia bacterium | reverse complement strand
CACCAGCCCGAAGGGTTGCGGGCGGCGAGGGGCCATCTGCTGCGTTGCCGCTCCTCGACGATGTCCCGCATCGCCTTCGTCGCGGCGCCTCGCATCTGGCCCCTCGGCGCCCGCAACGAAAGCCGGTCTATTTGCGACACGCCACACTAGAATCCGCCGTCGAAAGGAACTGTCACATGCGGATGCTTCTCGCGTTGATCCTCAGTGGAGCGGCGGCCATCCCCGTCGCCGGATCGACGTTCGCCGACCTCTTCCTCGATAAGACGATGCGCGTCGATTACTTTCACACCGGAAACCGCGGCGAGGAGATCATCGCGCTCGATCGCATCGTGTCCGACGGCCCATGGGCCGGCAGCCGCACGCGTCTCATCGACACGACGAACCTCGGCAAGTACTACTTCGAGGTCATCGATCGCCAGACCAATCAGCCGGTCTACTCGCGCGGATTCGCCTCGGTGTACGGCGAGTGGGAGACGACCGACGACGCCAGGGAGCACGCCGGGACGTTTCACGAGTCGCTGCGCTTCCCCTGGCCCAAGAGCCCCGTTCAGATCGTCCTCAAGAAGCGCGACAAGGACAACGCCTTCCAGCAGATCTGGTCGACGGTCGTCGACCCGTCGTCGCGCTTCGTGAATATGGCCGATGTTCAATCACCTGGCAAATTACTCACGGTATTCGAGAATGGTCCGGCGGCGACGAAAGTCGACCTGCTCGTCATCGGCGAGGGCTATACCGACGCTGAGCTGCCGAAGTTTCAATCCGATCTGAAGCGCCTCCTCGGCAAGCTGTTCGATACCGAGCCGTTCCAGGGCCGCAAAAGCGATTTCAACGTGCGCGCGCTGCAACTGCCGTCAGCGCGGAGCGGAGTGCATCGCCCGCGCACACGCGATGACCGCAGGACCGCGATCAGCACCGAATACAACATCTTCGATTCGGAGCGATACGTGCTCACGCGCGACAACCGCGCGCTGCGCGACGCCGCCTCCGGCGCGCCCTACGACTTTCTCGAGATTCTCGTCAACGAGAAGCAGTACGGCGGCGGCGGGATCTTCCTTGATCAGGCCACGGCAGCAGTCGATACCGCCTTTGCCGAGTACGTCTTCGTCCACGAGTTCGGCCACCACTTCGCAGGCCTGGGCGACGAGTACTACACCTCCGATGTCGCCTACGCGACCGGCGCTGCTGACCATCCCGAGCCGTGGGAGCCGAACGTCACCGCCAGCGGCGAACATCCGAAGTGGGCGAGCCTCGTCTCGAAGGACACGCCGCTGCCGACGCCATGGGACAAGGAGGAGTTCGAGAAAAGCCAGCGCGAGTTCCAGGCCGAGCGCCGGAAGCTCCGCAACGCGAACGTGCCCGAATCGCAGATGGATGATCTCTTCCGCCGCGAGCGGGCCTTCGAGACGAAGGTCCTCGGATCACAGAAATATGCGGGGAAGGTCGGTGCCTTCGAAGGCGCCAGTTACGAAGCGAAAGGTTTGTACCGTCCCGAGGTCGATTGCATCATGTTCACGCGTGACGAAGTGGGCTTCTGTCACGTCTGCCGGCGCGCGATTGAAAGGATCATCGATGAATACTCGCGCTAGGAAATCTCTGCACAAGTCGTTGTTCACGTCATCCTGAGCCGCGGAGAGGGGCGAAGGATCTCGAAATCGCAGGCGTTTTCGCATCCCGAGATCCTTCGTCGCGCTTCGCCGACTCAGGATGACGACTTGTTCAGAGGTTGCCTACCGCGTGCCCGCGTACGAATAGGCCGGTTTGTCGACGCGGATGGAGATGTTGCTCGCGGCGATCGGCGTGCTGTCGCCCTTCTTCGTCACCCAGACGACGACGGTGTAGACGCCCGGACCTTCGCGAAACGGAACGCTGAACGTGAAGGCTCCGTCGTCGGCGACGCCGAAGTCGCCGCGGCTGCCGTCGCTGTACTCCTCGCGGATGAAGCGCACGGTCCCGTCGTCGCGGCGATGGAACCGCGTGCGCAGGCGCGGAAGATAGTCGCGGCGCTTCTCGGGGAGGCTGTACGACGTGATGGCGTTGGCGACCTTCGCGGGCATCGTCTCCGGAATCGGCTCGTGATGGACGCTGATCGCTTCGACGCGATAGCCGTCGACCGGACGTCCGATGGCGCTGACCGGCTCGTCGACCGATGCGGCGCGCGGCAGCGCACGCGACCACGTCACATAGCGGCGGATGAACTCCTCGGTCAACCGGAACTCGCCATTGTCCCAGGCCAGGCCGATGCCGACGTGCGTCGCGTACGGATCGAGGATCGTGCGGCGATGTCCGTCGTGCGGCGGCTCCTCGCTCATCATGGCGTGCTCGGAACGGCGGGCCATCTCGTAGGCCGCGCGGTCGGTGAAGTGATAGTTCGCCGACCAGGCAGCGGCGTTCTCGCTCAATCCGTCGTTTCCACCGGCGAACGAGTAGCGCATGTACGGCGTGTAGCCGTCGATCGTGTAGTGACCGGTCGTGCCGTTCGCGATCTGCGCGCGGCAGTAGGAGTCGGCAATCGCCGACGCTTCGATGTCGAGATTGACCGCGGGGAGGCCATGAGTCTGGCGATCGTTGTTGATCAGCCGCAGCACTTCCTGGCGCAGCGTGATGCGGGTCTCATCGATCGGCGCGCCGCCTCTTGCCAGCGGAGCGCTGACGAAGACGAGGGCGGCGACGGCGAGGGCCAGGTTGCGCATGCGCGTGAGATAGGAAAGCGATTGTAACTTGGTGTCATTCCGGGTGTGCCCGGACCGGCAGTTCGATCGAGACTCGGAGTCCCGGATTGAGGTTCTCGGCCGAAATCGTTCCGCCGTGCTCCTCGACGGCCTTCCGCGCGATGGCCAGGCCGAGGCCCGTGCCGGTCGTCTTCGTCGAGAAGTAGGGGTCGAAGATCCGCGGCAGAAGCTCGGGAGCGACGCCGGGGCCGTCGTCCTCGACCTGGATGACCACCTTTGAGTCGACGCCGTAACTGCCGAGGCGGACTCGGCCGGCGGGTGCGGCCTGCAAGGCGTTCTCGATGAGGTTGGCGATCGCGCCGCGAAGCAGACGGGCGTCGCCGGGAAAGCGGTCGGG
Organism: Thermoanaerobaculia bacterium; assembly: GCA_035468985.1. GTDB lineage: Bacteria > Acidobacteriota > Thermoanaerobaculia > Gp7-AA8 > Gp7-AA8 > DASVHS01. The sequence goes on along the minus strand of DATISF010000047.1, from coordinate 118,292 downwards.
AGTGCTGGCCGCGATCTCGGCGCGAAAATGGGATCGCCATGAGTAGCTCGCGGCGAGCTCCTCGAGCATGTGCTTGAGGTCGAGCGGCTTCCGCTGCGGCTGTCGCAGCGACGCGTAATCGCTGAACTCCTTCGACGTCTCGCGCAGCGTCTTCACCTGGCGGAGGATGTTCTCGACGGCATTCCGAACCACGCCCGGAAGATTCGGATCGTCGCGCTCGGCGACAGTGCGCAGATGTTCGGCCGTGAGCTGGATCGGCGTGAGCGGGTTCTTGATCTCGTGCGCGACCTGCCGCGCCATCTCGCCCCACGCCTCGAGGCGGTTCGAGCGCAGGATCTCGGTGACGTCTTCGGCGATGAGCATCTCTTCGACGGAATCGGGGAGGGGAACGATCGAGACGCGGTAGGTGCGCAGCTTGCCGTCGACGTTCAGCTCGAGCTCTTCCGACTCGACGCGGCCGCGGCGATGCGAGAAGACGAATTCCTGAAGCGCCGGATAGCGTCCGCGCATCGGCTCGGGCGCCGCGTGTTCCGACAGGCCGAGAAGGTTGCGGGCGGCGAGGTTCGTGGCGGCGACGCGCAGCTCTCCATCGAGCACGACAACGGCGGCGTTGATGTTCTCCAGCAGCGTCTGCAAGCGGTCGCGTTCGTGCCGCAGCTCTTCCTGCTGCTGCTTGATGGAACGGGCCATATCGCGGAACGTCGTCACCAGCAATCCGATATCGGGATCCCGCGGCGCGCGGAGGTTGATGTCGAAGTCGCCGCGCGCGACGGCACGTGCGCCGGCCACGAGTCCCTGCACCGGCCGCGTCACTCCGCGGGCGATGCGGAACGCGACCGCGATCGCGGCGAGCGCGATGAACACGAGAAGCATGTAGATGGTCGTGGCGAGATCGTTCACCTGCGACTCGATCTGCCGTCCCTGAACGATGAACGGAAGAGCGAGGATGTAACTGCGGCCGCGCTCGAGGTTCACGGGGCTGTAGATCTCCACGAACTGCGTTTTGCCGGATGTGCGAGTGGCGCGCACGAGCTGCCCGCCGCCCAGCACGATCGACGAGTAGATGTCTCCGGGAAGACGCTGCGACTCGATGTGCGCGGCGAACAGATCGCGGCGGCTCGATGCCACCAGCGACTCGCCGCGATAAAGATGGAGGTCATGACCGATCACGCGCGCCAGCCAGCTCAGGATCTCGTCGTCGAGTACCTGCTCCGGCGCGGCGGTCTGCGACGCCAGATAGTCTTCGATCACACGCTGCGCGGCAGTGAGCGCGGTCTGCCCGCGATCGACGTACTCCTGCTCCAGCCGGTTCGCGAGATACGCGCGCACGAACAGCACGAACACGATGAGCGGAAGGATGACCACGCCGGTCAGGTAGAGCGAGGTTCGGGCGCGGAAATCGAGGCTGCGCGGAATGCTGCGGAGGAAGGCCATGAAGCCGGGCAGTGACCACCACAGCGACACGAGCATCACCGCCGCGAGCGCCCAGATGGCGGTTCCGCCGGCGCGGCGGACCTGCTCGCCGAACGTCGGCCGCTCCAGCGGGAATGCGTAGAGCGCGTCTACGGTGCGGCGCAGGTACGCCGCCGACGACGGCGCGGGACCTTCCACCCACAGGCCGGTGCCCGGCCGCATCCGGGCGATGTACCAGGTCGGGTTGCGCGGAAGACGGAGCGTGACCGGCGATCCGGGATTGCCGTCGCGGTCGTACACCGCCGGCACGCTCTGGCGATGGATCTCGGCCGCGGGATCGGGCGCGGCTTCGAAGAAGTCGTGGTAGACGTCGGCAAACGACGTCGCACCCGGGTCGGCCGGGTTGACGACGTGCAGACTGCCGGTGGCGATGATCGTTCCCCACGCCGTCAGCTCGAAGTCGTGATGGATCAGATCGCGGCGCAGCGCGCCGACCTGCAGGACCTCGCGCCCGACGGTGCTGGCGCGATCATCGAACTGCGGCAAGCCGACGCCGAAGCGGCTGATCGGCGTTCGCGTGAACTCGTCGGTGATGGTGATGACCGCCGGCACGCGCCACTTCGACAGATCGGAGCGCAGCCACAGCGCGTAAGCGAGATCGTCGAGGTTCATGTGCCGGTAGTCGTCGGGAAGGATCGTGCTCAGCTCCGCCTGCGAGAAGTCGTCGCGCAGGGTGTTCTCGATCATCGTGCGGAGCTGGCCGGCCTCGCCGACCACGAGCGGAGCGTAGGAGTCGGACACGAAGCGCTTCGTGGCGCCGTGCTCGAAGATCTGAACGGGCGCGAACACGATGGGAACCGCGAGCAGGGCCATGGCGACGAGTCTTGCCGAGCGGTGCGGTGCCATCGCGCAGATGAGCATCGACGCGAACACGGCGGCCACAGCCGCGAGGAACGCACTGCCGCGCGCAGGCTCCATGGCATAGCCGATCAGCAGAACAGGCACGATCCCCGCGGCGAAGATCACCAGTACGGATCGCAGAGGCGCGGCGTGCCATGTCATCCGCAGAATCGCGAACGCGAAGAGCAGGAGCGCCGCGAGGAGCACTCCCTGCGCAGCGTTGATCGGAACGATGTGCTCGGGGATCGGCGAGATCCGCGAGTTGTCGACCAGATTCTGCACGACGAAAACCAATCCGGCCGCGGCGGCCAGCGCCGCGATCACGTTGAGCCAGGGCCGGCGGGCCGCCGGCACAACGCGGGCGACGATCGCCAGGAACGCGGCAGCCGTGAGCAGCAAGTCGATGGGCGACCGGCTGAGGGGGCCGAGGACGCGGGACGCGTAAACGTCGAATCCGAAGATGTGGAGGGTGTCGTCGGGGATCTGCACGGCCAGAAGGGCCAGACGCACGATGACGATCAGGATGACCGCCATGAAGACCGGCGCACGTTTGTTGATGACGACCAGCGCGGCGAGGAATCCGATCGCGATCAGGAGCGCGGTCGTCGTGCGGCCCGCGTTTCGTGCGGAATCGCCGACTTCGGCGGCTGTGCGGGTCTGAATGTCCAACCAGAGCGCCGAGTCGGCGCTGCTCGCCATCCGGAATCGGCGCATGCCCGCTTCCTGCCGGAGAAATCCGCCGTGAAACTTCAGGGAGACGACCCAGGCATCGGGTGTGTGGAACTGCCGGAGCGCGTTGCCCTGGTTCGGAATGCGCGCGAAGGTTTGGATGCGCAAAGGTCCCGCGTTGCGCTCGGAAAGGATGTAGAGATTGGTGACGTCGAACAGATAGCGGCGCGAGTTCGTGAACGGCAGATCTTCGCCCCACCATGCGACGAGATCGCCGGTAGCAGTCAGAATCCGCGCGCCGCGGCCGCGCTGCGATGCCTCGGTGCCAAGAAGTTGAAACAGCGCCAACCGCTCGGCGCCGGGTTGTGCGGCCACTCGCGCGCGCAGGCGATCCGCCGAACTGTCGAGCTGTGATTCCAGCTCCCTGATCCGGCCGCGCACGTTCCGGACGTCGGACACGACGTGCTGTTGTGCGCGCGCGTCGAAGTCGGTCGACAGCGAGTGGACGATCCACCAGGTCGCGAGCTGCGTCGCGGCGATGAGGACGACGAATAGCGCCAGGAGGGTCGCCGGCCGCCGGTCGTGGGTCACGGGGGCGTCTGCGAGTTCCCGTTCACCCACGGCCTAGGACATTCACTTGCTTGCCGAACGGATCGAACCGACCGACCAGCGGTCGTTCTTGCTGCGGAGGGTGATGTAGAGATCGCGCGTCTCGGCCTTGCCGGCATTGTCGATCGTCCATCGCGCGGTGATGTGGTACTGGCCTTCCGCGCTCACCTTCTTGGAGCTGACCGGCTCGAAGCTCGAGGGCTTGGTCTTGTTGAACAGACCGTCAAGGAGATAGGCCGCCTGGTCCCTGCCGAAGAAGCCGGTCTGGCTGACCAGGCCGGGGAACTGCAGCATGACCTGCTCGCCGTCGCCGATTCCGGCGACGATCGCCTGCACGTCGCCGTTGCCGAAGCCGCGGCTGAGGTTCGACATGGCGGCATCGAGATCCTTGAACTGCGCCGATGCGACGAGCGGCACGAACAGGAGCGCGAATGCGATCTTGGTCCAGAGTCTCATGGTCTTCTTCCCTATGCCTTTTCCAACGGCATGTTCAGCGTGTTTATTCTAGCAAATTCAATCACTTAGCTGGACTCTTCCGGTGTCGCTCTGTCCTCTCTCCATGACGATTCCGCGGCTTTCAGCAGCCTCCAGAAAATCGCGCGGCGGCGGGGCCGAAACGCGAAGTGGCGTATTTGTCGCGGGATGCGTCATATCGAGCTCGACAGCGTGCAACATCGGACGAGTGTCGTTACGAGATCCATATAGCCAATCCCCTACCAACGGATGGCCGATGGCGGCGAGATGCACGCGAATCTGGTGCGTGCGGCCGGTTTCGAGCTCGATGGACAGCAGCGAGCCGGAGCGTGTCGCCCGCAACGGCTCGACGTGCGTCACCGCGCGCCGGCCGCCGTCGCGCACACCGAACGAGATCGGTCCGATGCGTGCGAGCGGCGCATCGATCGTCTGCCGCTCGGCGAGCTGACCTTCGCACAACGCGAGATACGTTTTGCGAATGCGTTTCGTCTCGAACTGCCGGGTCAGCTTCGCATTCACGTCCGCCCGCTTGGAGAAGAACATCACTCCGCTCGTGCCGCGGTCGAGACGCTGCATCAGAAAGAGCGGAGAGGTGTGCGCCGCGACGAGCTCGTACAGGACCGGTTCGTCGGGATCGTGCGCGCGCTGAACGACGACGTTCGGCGGCTTGTTGACGAAGATGAGCGAGTCGTCTTCGTAGAGGATGTCGATCATGTCCGATACAGCAGGAACTCTTCGCGCCGGCGCGCAAATTCGCGCAATGGCGTTTTCCACTCCGATACCCACTCGTCGATGTCGCCGCCGCTTTCAACGATCTGGCGATACCGCGCGCTGCCGGCGAGGAGATCGATCGCCAGCCGGTCGGAGACGAACTCGTAGGCCTCACGCCGCCAGTCGAACTTCTCCGGATTCTGATCGCGCGCGACTTTCACGCACCACAGTCCGGTGCGGAACGGCTCGAACACCGCGCGATCGCGAACGTGCAGCTCGACGCCGGCGCAGACCTTGCCGGCGTGCTTCTGAAACGACGGCATGAAGTAGTGCGGCCGGAAACGCACGCCGGGCAGATCGAGACCATTGAGCTCGTCTGCAAGCTTGAACGGTTCCAGCCACGGCGCGCCGAAGAGCTCGAAGGGATGCGTGGTGCCACGCCCTTCGCTGAGATTCGTTCCTTCGACGAGGCACATGCCGGGATAGACGGTTGCCGTTGCCACGGTCGGCATGTTCGGAGAAGGAGTCACCCATGGCAGTCCCGTCTCGTCCCACCACATCGCGCGCTTCCATCCACGCATCGGTACGACTGTGAGATCGCAGCCGAGGCTGAAGACCTTGTTGAAGTAGCGGGCCAGCTCGCCGGCGGTCATGCCGTGACGTGCCGGCAGCGGGTACATGCCCACGAAGCTGGAGTACTTCTCCTCGCGGATGTTGCCTTCGAGGTGCACGCCGTCGATCGGATTCGGACGGTCCAGCACGACGACCGATACGCTGGCCGAACCGGCCGCGCGCATGCAGAGCGCCATGGTGTAGACGAACGTGTAGTAGCGGGAGCCGACGTCCTGCACATCGATGACGAGCGCGTCGACGTTCTGCAGCATGGCGCGGGCCGGCGTGAGTTTTTCTTCGCTGTCGCCGTAGAGCGAGTACACGTGAAGACCCGTGGCCGGATCGATGGAATCGGAGATGTGATCCATGTCCTGCGCCTCGCCCCAGATTCCATGCTCGGGCGCGAAGAGCGTCGTCAGCGTCCAGTCGCCTCCTCCGTGCAACAGCGGCACGACGTGGCGGAGATCGCTCGTGACTCCGCTCTGATTCGTCACGATGCCGATCCGCCTGCCCGCGATCGGACGCGGGTCGTCGAGGAGGACCTCCAGTCCGGTGCGAACCGTCACCGCGCCGCTTTCGACGGGCCGGCCCCGGTGTGATCGACCGGTCCGCCGCTCAGGAGCTCGAGGGCGTGAGGAATCAGGTGCAGGACGGCTTCCAGGTTTTCGCATGCGCCATTCGGTGAACCGGGGAGGTTCACGATCAGTGCCGGGCCGCGCGTCGCCGCCTGCGCGCGCGAGAGCGGCGCCATCGGTGTCTTCTCCAGCGATCGAAGCCGCATCAGCTCTCCGAACCCCGGCACCACCCGATCGCAGACGCGCATCGTCGCCTCGGGCGTCACGTCGCGCGGCGAAATCCCCGTGCCGCCCGTCGTGACCACGAGCCTGACGTCGTGATCGATGGCATCGGCGATCGCCAGGGCGATCTCGTTGACGTCATCGGGGACGACGAGCAGCTGGTCGACGTCGTAGCCGTTGCGCGTGAGGATGTCGCGCACCGCCGGCCCGGACCGATCTTCCCGTACGCCGCGCGCCACGCCGTCGCTGCAGGTGATCACACGGGCTCGAATCACGAGCGCGTATTGTATGGTCCCCGTCGCGTCATGAAACGAACGGATTTCCACTACGACCTGCCGCGGGAGCTGATCGCGCAGGAGCCGCGTCCGCGCGGGGCATCGCGGATGATGGTGGTGGCGCCGCACAGCGGTCCGCCGGACATCGGGCACGACAACTTCGCGCACTTCCCGCGGCTCCTCGAGGCCGATGACGTCCTGGTCATCAACGACACGCGCGTGATTCCTGCGCGTCTGTTCGCCGAGCCGAAAGGTCAGATGAAGCGGCGCATCGAGATCCTGCTCACGCGGCAGATTGACGCGCTGACCTGGGAGGTCTGGGCCAATCCGGCCAAGCGGATTCGCCCGGGAGATCACTTGCGCTTCAGCGATCGTCTTTCGGCGCATGTCCTCGACAAGCGCGAGGGAACGATCGTGTTGCGCTTCGAGGGCGAGCTCGAAGAGATCGAGCGCGTCGGTGTGCCGCCATTGCCGCCGTACATCCAGCGCGCGGAACCGAGGGAGAGCGACCGCGAGGCCTATCAGACCGTCTACGCGGCCGAGCGGGGAGCGATCGCCGCACCGACGGCGGGGCTGCACTTCACCAGGGAGATTCTCGACGAGATCGCGCGCCGCAACGAGATCGTACGGATCACGCTGCACGTCGGCATCGGCACGTTCAAGCCGGTGAAAGCCGTCGACATCGCCGGCCATGTCATGGATGCCGAGGTCTACGAGATCAGCGAGGAAGCGGCATTGGCGCTGAATCGGGCGAAGAAGATCGTCGCCGTCGGAACCACGACAGTGCGCACGCTCGAGAGCGCAAAGCGCGAAGACCGATTCCAGGCCGGGCGCGCGGAGACGAGCATCTTCATCACTCCCGGGTATCGGTTCCGCGCCGTCGACCGGCTGCTGACGAACTTCCACCTGCCGGAGTCGACGCTCATCATGCTGGTCTCGGCATTCGCGGGCATGGAGACGATCCGCGCCGCCTATCGAGCAGCCATCGAGCAGAAGTATTTCTTCTACAGCTACGGCGACTGCATGTTCATCCGCAATCGCGGCACCTGGTAGGCGAGGTAGCCGAGGGTCAGGCCGATGCCGTAGATCATCGTGACGGCGAGCGTTCGCAGATGCGATTGCGGATGGACCGCATGTCGGGCCATGAAGCCGAGCATGTCCAGCGGATCGGTGATCGCATCCCAGCTGTTCCAGCGGAGGAATCTGCCGAGGTAGATGCCGAAGCCGGAGAGCAGAAGCGCGGCGAATGCGGTGGTCCATCCGGCCCCTGCGCCGAACCGGCGGGCGATCGCGTTCTGAACGTCGGAGATGGAGCTGTAGCCGAGCAGCAGGCCCGTGCCGGCGAAGGAGAGGAGCAGCGCGACGTCGTACCACAGCGGGACCGGCGGCCGCGGAGTGAGATGAATGAAGTCGGTCACGATGTACGGTGCATTCGGAAGAAAGAGCAACCACACGACGAATGACAACGCTTGCGAGAGGCGGGAACGGCTGATCGCGAACAGCGCCGCGGCGGCCGCCGGAATCGCCGCGAGAAAGAGATTCCAGACCAGAAACACGTAGGTCAGCGTGCCGGCGCGGACGATCCGGAGAAACAACAACCCCGCGCACCACGCCATCAGCGCGGCGAAGATCAGGATCCGTTTCGCTCCGTCGCTCACGCCGTTTCCTGTTGCATGTGATACGCCCGTTACCAGTACGTCGTCGTGATCTCGCAGTTTCCGAGGACGACGGCCTGGCAGGCCAGGCGCTCATCGGAGTCGAGCTTCCGGCGTTGCGCGACGCGGGCCTCGATCTCGGTCGGCGGGGTGAGATTTTCCGCTCCCGAGAGCACGCGCACGCTGCACCGGGCGCAGACGCCGATGGCGCCGCAGGAGTTGCCGATGGGCGCCCCGGCGCGCCGGCCGACATCGAGAATGGTCTCGTTGTCCTTCGCTTCCGCAGTGCGCTGAAGCGGCACGAATACAACGATTTTTGACGGCGCGTTCACAGAAGATTGCGGACGGGGAGAGAAACTTTGAGCATCGAATCACGTCTATTACAGCAGATCGAACGGAGGAAGCCCCATGAAGATCACCACCGCCGAAGAGACGCGAATTGCCCAGGAGATCGTGAGCGTACTGCCGGCCGGGAGTGTGCTCCGGGTCTGCTCCGACGATGATGCGGTCCGTTTCGCGGTCAGCGCGTCGGGGCTGAAGCTGCGGTCCGTCGTTTTCGGCCGCCAGTCGCTTCGCCGCCTGGCCACCGATCCTTCGCGCAGCGTCAAGATCGAGTACTTGCAGCGCGACCTGGCTGGCAGCTCGGTGCGCCGCGCCGAATTCCGTTACCCGCGCCTTTCCCGGATGGTCCGGAAAAGCGCGAGTCGCGGGCGTCTGCGGGCCGCCGCCCTGGCGGTTGCCGCCCTTGCTCGCTGACGATAAGACAGTGAAAGGCTGGACAATGCTCCGATTCGTCAGTAGAATTCAGATGTGGCTGTCGAACTGGATGAGCTCGATCTTCGCATCGTCGACGCTCTGCTACGCGACGGTCGCGCGCCCGCGGCGCAGATTGCCGAGCAGGTCGGCCTCTCCCGGCCGGCCGTAGCCGACCGCATCGAGAAGCTGGAGCGCCGGGGGGTCATCCGCGGCACCACCGCCGTCGTCGATCCGAACGCCCTCGGTCAGAACGTGACCGCGTTCGTCGCCGCGCGCGGCAGCACGAAGGGTCCGAAAGCCGACAAGGCGTTTCGCGCACTCATCGCCGGCAGGGAAGTGCTGGAAGTTCACACGGTCGCCGGCGACGATTGTTACTTGATCAAAGTCCGCACCGATTCGATTCCGTCGCTCAACGCGTTGGTCAACCGGCTGACCTCGGCTCCGTTGTCGTTGACGACACGCACGACGATCGTGATGCAGACGCATCTCGAGAAAGTCGGCGGGGTGATCCTCGGCGGGGTGGCGTCGTGAAGCACGAGCGCGGTCTGGCCCTGGCCGCATTCGCGACCGTCTGCATCGTCTGGGGCACGACGTACCTGGCCATCCGCGTCGCCGTGGAGACGATTCCGCCGATGCTGCTGACGTCGATGCGGTTCGTCGTGGCCGGAGTTGTGATGACGACCATCGCGCTCATCCGCGGCGCGCGTCTTCCGCGCGACGGCCGGACGCTCGCCAATCTCGCGCTCGTCGGATTTCTCATGATCGGGATCGGCAACCTCGCGGTCGTCTGGGCCGAACAGTGGGTTCCGAGCGGGTTGGCCGCTCTGTTCGTCGCCACGGCGCCGTTCTGGATGGCGCTGCTCGAGTTGTTCCGCACCGGTGGCGAACGGCATACGACGCGCGGCCTCATCGGCATGCTCATGGGATTCGCAGGCGTGGCCATGCTGGTCACGCCGAAGGGAGCCGGCGGCGCATACGACATTCATTTCGTGGTCGGCGCACTGGTGATGCAGGTCGGATCGCTCGCGTGGCAGGTCGGCTCGATGCGCAGCAAGTACACGCTGAAGCACGTCGCGCCGCTCACGTCGGCGAGCCTGCAGATGCTGTTCGGCGGGATCATGCTCGGGATCGCCGGCGTCGTGACCGGCGAGCCCGCGCGCCTGCACTTCACGCCGAGGACGTTCGCAGCGCTCGCGTACCTGACGATTCTCGGATCGATCATCGCGTACAGCGCCTATGTGTATGCGCTCGCGCACATGCCCACCTCGCAGTCGTCGCTCTACGCGTACGTGAACCCGGTCATTGCCGTGATCGTGGGCTGGCTGATTCTGAACGAGCGGCTGACGTGGGTCTCGATCGCGGCGATGGTGGTGATCCTCGCGGGTGTGGCGCTCGTGCAGACGGCCGGGATGCGGCAGCGTAACCTCGCCGTCGTTCCGGCATCTGAAGAGAAGAATGCTGCGTAGCCTTCTCCTGATTGCCGCTCTTCCCGTGGTCGTCGAGCTCTTCACGTCACAAGGCTGATCGAGCTGTCCGCCGGCCGATCAGTTGATCGGAGAGCTCAAGAAAGACAACCGCGTGATCGCGCTGGCGTTCCACGTCGATTACTGGAACAGCCTCGGCTGGCGCGATCCATTCTCATCGCCGCAGTGGACGGCCCGGCAGGTCGCGTACACGCGCACGCTCCATCTGAGCAGCGCCTACACGCCGCAGGCCGTCGTTGGTGGAGAGTTGCAGATGGTCGGATCGGACCGGCGAGCGATCGAGGAAGCAATCAACCGTGTTGCGAACGAGCCGCGCGGCGCGCGCATCGGCGTGTCGAACGGCGTGGCGAAGGGATTCGCGCCGCATCCGCTCGATCTCTACGCCGTCGTCGTTGAGGACAGCGCGCCGACCGTGGTCAAAGCCGGCGAGAACGAGGGCCGCACATTGCGGAACGATGCGATCGTGCGCGAGCTGAAGCTCGTCGCGCGGGTAAACGGTGCATTCGAACAGGCCGTGCCCGCGAACGCCGGCGTGGTGATCCTTCAGGACCCGGCCACGCTGCGGATCGCTGCGGCCGCACCCGGGAGCGGAGAGCGGACGTCGCGTCCGCGGTGATCGCGCCTCTCGCGCCGGGACTACAATTCCGCGCGCATGCCCACAGCACCTCCGCCCGTCCGCTCAGTCACACTCGAAGAGATCCGTGCCGCGCGCGAGCGCATCCGGAACGTGATCACACGAACGCCGCTGATCCGGCTGCTGCATAACACCGCTGCACCGGAGATCTGGCTGAAGCTCGAGACGCTGCAGCCGATCAATGCGTTCAAGATTCGCGGCGCCGCGAACGCCGTGGCGTTGCTGTCGAAGGAAGCGCGGTCGAAGGGAGTCTGGACGATCAGCGCGGGAAACGCCGGTCAGGGCGTCGCTTATGCGGCGCGCGAGGCCGGCCTGCCGTGCACGGTGGTGGTGATTGAGACCGCGCCAGATACGAAGGTCGAGCGCATGCGCAATCTCGGCGCGAAGCTGGTGAAAGCGCCGTTCGATGCGTGCTGGAACGCCATGGAGGCGCGCGAGTTCCCCGGCGTCGAGGGAACGTTCGTCCATCCGTTCGACGATCACGACTTCATCGCCGGCAACGCCACCGTCGGCCTCGAGATCATCGAAGATCTGCCGAATGTGAAGACGGTCATCACCGCGATCGGAGGCGGTGGGTTGATCACCGGCGTCGGCAGCGGCGTCCGTGCGTTCGCGCCGAAGGTCCGCATCCTCGGTGCCGAGCCGGAGACGGCGGCACCGGGAGCCAAGTCATTCGCCGCCGGCTCGCCGCAGGTGTTCGATCGATGGGAGGCCACGTTCGTCGACGGTGCCGGCGGCAAGAGCATCTTTCCTCGGATGTGGGACCGGATGCAGGGAGTTGTCGACGGCTCGATCGTGGTCACGCTCGACGAAGTGAAGCGGGCGATGAAGGTCGTGGCCGAGAAGGTTCGTGTGATCGCCGAAGGTGCCGGAGCGCTGCCCGTGGCCGCAGCACTGTCCGGGAGAGCGGGAGACGGCCCGATCGTCGCGGTCGTGTCGGGCGGCAATATCGATTTGAAGAAGTTCGCCGAGATCGTGACGTCATCCTGAGCGCCCCAGAGCGCGAAGGGCGCGAGATCGTTCGTCGCCTCGCGGATGGCTCGTCTCCTCGGGATGACGCGCGCGAGGGCGCGCGTCACTTGAAGATGGCGACCGGCCGGAAGCCGCCCGGTTTCGGGTAGTCGTGCCGGTCGATCATGGCGGCGAGCGGCACGTCGGTGATGGGCACCGACACGCCGCCCACGATGGCCGTTTTTCCCGTCGGCCTTTCTTTGTCGATTCGCGCCGGCACGCGCACTTTCACGTCCTCCGGCTTGGCGACCGCTGCGCCGCCTTTCTTCAGAATCAGGCCGGGGATGAACACGTCTGCGTTTCCGGGGATGTTCTGCAGAACGACGCGGGCCTGTTCCGCGCCGGGCGCGTCGAATCCGATCGTGACATTTCCCGGCGGAACGTCCAGGAGGATGAACGAGCCGTTTTCGGCCACGCCTCCGGAAACGTAATCGACGTTCTCGACCCACACGGACGTCGCCTGAAAGATCTGCCCGCGGCGCGCGGCCTCCATGTCGGGGTTGGTCTCGTGCGGGGAGCCGGCGACGTCCTCGATCCAGCCGCGGACGCTCACCGGCTCTTTGCTGGGGGTGCTTTTCGGCTTTTCCGAGCTGCAGGCGGCGAGCGCGACCATCAGCGCGCAGACGGCGAATCGCCTCATGACGGCGAATCTATCACGTGATGGCGTGCGATAATTCAGTTGGAAAAATGAAACGATTCCTGCTCCCCGGTGTTCTCGGTCTGCTCGCGGTCGCATCGATCGTTCTGGCGCAAGCAGAGGGGCAGGCCACGCTGCGGACGCCGTCCGGCGACAAGCCGGTGGCCATCACCCAGCAGAACGGGCTGACGTACTTCTCCGCCAACGATGTCGTGACGGCGCTCGGCGGGACGATTCAACCCGACAGCGGCGGATTCAGGGTCACGCTGAACAACACGATCGCCGCGTTCGGTCCGGACACGCGATTCGCCGTCGTTCGCGATGATCTGATCGAGATGCCGGTCAACCCGATCGTCGTCGCCGGCGTTCCGTTCGTTCCGTGGCAGTTCTTCAACGGCTTCCTGGCGAAGGCGGCGGAGCAGGAGGTCATCTGGGATTCAGGTGCGCGCGTTCTGACGGTTCGCCTGCGGCAGCAATCGATCGTCGCGGTGCAGATGAGCGTCACGAACGTTCAGGGGATCTCGAAGATCGTCCTGACGCTTTCCGCGCCATCCGAGTACGCCATTGCCAAGGACGCGGCGGCATACGTCATCCGCTTCAAGGCGCCGCTCGCCGCGCCGTTCGCCGAGCAGGCCTATGACGACCCGAACGTCGCGCATGCATCGTTTTCCGGGAGCGACGTGCGAATCCAGCTGACGTCGCCCGATGTGGCCGGCGACGCGTACAAACTCGACAATCCTTTCCGGATCATTCTCGATCTGCGGAAGGCCGCCGCTCCCGTCCCCGGCCGGACGCCGCAGCTGCCCGGAATCAAGCCCTCGGTGGAGCCGGCGGGCATTCGCACGATCGTGATCGATCCCGGCCACGGCGGCAAGGAAGTCGGAGCCGTCGGGCCGGGCGGTCTGATGGAGAAAGACATCACCCTGGCCGTGGCCAGGAAATTGTCGGCCGCTCTGCAGTCGTCGATCAACGCCCGCGTGGTGCTCACGCGCGAAGATGACACCGTGGTCTCGCTCGATCAGCGCACGGCGATCGCGAATCAGTACAAGGCGGACCTCTTCCTGTCGATCCACATGAATGCCGCAGTCGTGAAGGGGGCGAAGGGAAGCGAGACGTACTTCCTGTCGCTCGAAGCATCCGACGAGCTGGCGAAGCGGGCGGCGGAGACCGAGAACGCATCGACGGCCGCGCCGAAGACGGGCCCGACGCCCGATCTCAAGCTGATCCTGTGGGACCTGGCGCAGCAGGAGTACCTCCAGGAATCGAGCCGTTTCGCGCAGGACATTCAGGAAGAAATGAACGCTGCGACGAACGTGCAGAATCGCGGCGTGAAGCAGGCGCCGTTCAAGGTTCTCGTCGGCGCGACGATGCCGGCAGCGCTCGTCGAAGTCGGCTTCATCACCAATCCCGAGGAAGAGGCGAAGCTGAAGTCCGACGGCTTCCAGGACACGATGGTCGATGCGCTCGTACGCGCGATTCGACGGTACAAAGTCGACTACGAGACGCGGATCGGCCTTGTGCAACCGTCCGCGCAGCCGCACGTGTCCGCCGGCGTGACCAAGCCGGCGGCGCCTCCGCAGAAGGGCAAAACGTAGTGCGCCGGATCGCCGTTCTCTTTCTGCTGCTCGCCGCGTTCGGAGCGTGCAGACAGAAGAAACCGCTCTCCTCGAATCTGAATGTCGAGAACAAGGTCGAGTTGCGCACGGTCGAGCTGTATTACGAATCGCCGGACATGCTCCTCGTTCCGGAGCGGCGCGATGTCCCGCTGCCCGAGAATCCCGCCGGCGCGATTCCTGCCGTCATCCGCGAGTTGCTGAAAGGCTCCGCCAATGCCGCGGTGCCGCGGCTCTTTCCCGCGGACGCGGTCCTCCGCGCCGCGTATTACCTTCCCGACGGCACCGTCATCGTCGACCTCGGCGGCCCGACGCTGATCGACGGATGGCCGACCGGCAGCCACCAGGAGTTGATGGCCGCGTATTCGCTGGTGCAGACGGTGGTGGCGAACTTCCCCGACGCGAAACGGGTGCGGATTCTCCTCAACGGTGCTCCGGCCGAGACCCTCGGCGGGCACGTCTCGCTGGCCGGGGCGCTGGTGCCGATGCCCTCGCTGACCGCCCGGCGCTGAGTTTCCGAAAACCAAGTAGACCGAACAGTCGTTCTGTATTAGACTGCGCCCGATTCCATGACGAGCCGGTATCTCTCAGGTAATGAAGGGCTTGTCACATTGCTGTTACATTGAGAAATTTTTCACAATCTGTGCGTATAATGGGCCATACGATGAAGTTCGAGTTACTGGATGGGCAGGTGAGAAACCGCTTTCTGTTGTACCAGCCTGCCATGTTTCAACGCCTCTTGAGTTCTTCTTTGAACCTTACCGAAGTAAAAGCTCGCCCCTGAGCGTTCGCGCCCGCCCCATCCAGTAAAGATCCGAAACCCCGCCGCAAGGCGGGGTTTCTTTTTTTGCGGCGTCAGACCACAAGCTCGGCGAGTGCCTGTTCCACGACGAGCCGCGCGTCCGCGTTCACCGCGAGGTTCCGGAGCGCGGCCATCGCCGCATCAGCCGCCGCGAGAAGACGCTCGCGCGGAACGACGCCACTGACACCGTTCACCCGGCCGGCGGCGGCATCGCACAACACTGATCCGAGGAGAGCGATGGCGTCGGCGATCTCGTCGCGTTGCGAGACCTCCGCGGCGGCGCTGAGCAGAGCTGCCGGTTCGTGACGCGTCGCGAAGCGCATCAGCGCATCGCGCAAAAACGCCTCGAGCTCTTCGTCATGCGCCTCTTCACCTCCGACGTAGATCGATTGCGACCGCGACCGGATCGTCGGCAGAAGAAGATCGGGAGAGCGTGTGAGCAGGATGAAGATCGTGTCGCGCGCGGGCTCCTCGAGCGTCTTGAGCAGCGCGTTCGATCCGCTGCCGGTCAGCGCGCTGGCGGGATCGACGATGAAGACCTTCGTGCGCCCTTCGTAGGGCCGCAGCGCCGCGTTGCTGAGGATGTCGCGGATCTGATCGACGCTGATCTGCTTCCGGTCACCGGCGACCTCGACGAAATGAACGTCGGGATGGATACGGCGTTCGATCCGCTCGCACGCCGTGCAGGCGTCGCCCGTCGTGCCGTTCAGACAATTGAGCGTCTTCGCGGCGCGGAGCGCGAGTGCCTGCAACTCCTCGTGCGCGGGACCGTGCAGGATGATCGAGTAGTGCAGCTCGCCGCGCCGCGCGGTGTCGAGGAGAAGTTCGGCCGCGGAGCTCAAGCGAACAGCTCCGGTTTGCGTTGGCGCAGGGTGTCGAGTGTGCGCTCGAACACCTGGTCGAGCGTGCCGCCCGCGTCGATCACCGCGTAGCGCTGCGGCTCCGCCGCGGCGAGCGACAGGTAACCCTCCCGCACGCGCCGGTGAAATCGGAGATCTTCGGCTTCGAAGCGTCCCTCGTCATCGGCCGCCCGGGCGTTGCGATGAACGGCGCGCGAAAGGCCGACACTCTCCGCCAGATCGAAGATCAGCGTGAGATCGGGATCGAGATCGCCGGTGGCCCATCGATTCAGCGTCCGGAGCTGATCCAGATTCAGAGTGCGGCCGAATCCCTGATAGGCGAGCGTCGAGTCGGTGTAGCGGTCGCAGAGGACCACCGCGCCGCGCTCGTGCGCGGGACGGATGACCTCCACCGTGTGCTGCCGTCTCGAGGCCGCGAACAGCAGGACCTCGGCAATGGGATCGATCACGTTCTTCGAGTCGAGCAGGATCGCGCGGATGCGGTCCGCGATTTCCGTTCCTCCCGGCTCCTTCGTGGTCACCACGGTCCGCCCGCGCTCGCGCAGAAACTCCGCCAGCCGATGGAGCTGCGTCGTCTTTCCCGATCCCTCGATGCCTTCGAACGTGATGAACACGCGGGCGCGATTCTAGCCGGTCGCAGCCAGGCCGTCGCGGAGACCGCGCAGGTAGTGCTCGCGCATCAGCGTCTCGAAGACCTTCGATTTCGCGAAAAGGCGGAACTTCTCGCCGATCCTCGCGCGCCGCCGCAGACGCGCGAGTTGCGCCTCGTCGGCGAGTTTGCGGGTCTCCAGCTCCTGGACGCCGAGGAAGTGACCGAGCTCGGGATGCTTGCGGTAGAAGATCGCGCCCGACTTTCCTACCGTGTACTGCCGGCGCGCGAACGAGTCGACGGTCATCGGATGATGGTGCCGGGTGACCGCGCCCGCGTTGTAGTGAATCTTCAGGCCGAGCTGGTCGAGGCGGTAGGCGAGCTCGATGTCCTCCCAGGCCGCGGAAGGAAACGTCGTATCGAACGGATGTGCGGCCAGCAGCTCGCGATCGATGGAGATGTTCGACGTGTAGAAGAAGTTGAAAGGGACGACGGCACCGTCCTCGATCAGGCGATAGCCGAACTGCAGACCGTAATCGTTGATGTAGTCCATGAACGCGGTCACGCGCGTGTCGGGCGGCCAGCCGGTGTAGCCGAGGCATGCGACATGGGGGTTGTCGCCGCTTTTCCGGTGAACCCGCGCATGCTCCGCCAGAAAGTTGCGTTCAGGCACGATGTCATCGCCGATGAAGATCACGAAACGGCCCCGCGCCAGCGAAACGCCGTGGTTGCGAGCGCGGCCGGGTCCTGAGTTTTCCTGCAGGCGATAGACGATGTCGCCCCGGTCACGCAGCACGCGATCGGTGTCGTCTTTCGAGCCGTCGTTGATCACGATCGTCTCGAACTCGGGCGCGCCTTCCTGTCTCTTCAGCGCGTCGAGGACGCGGAGGAGCATGGAGAGACGGTTGTATGTGGGGATGACAACGGAAAAGTACATGGTCACGCCGTTGCGCCGCCATCAATACACAGAACCTGTCCGGTGATTCCGCTGGCCTCGTCGGAAATCAGGAATGCGATGGCGGAGGCGACTTCGTCGGCGCGGATCATTCGGCGCATCGGAATCTGCCGGATCATCTCCTTTTTCACCTCCGGATCCATCTCGCCGGTCATTTCGGTGTCGACGAGACCGGGCGCGACGCAATTCACGCGGATGCCGCTTCGCGCGAGCTCGCGCGCCAGCGAGCGGGTCATGGCCACGAGGCCTCCCTTCGCTGCGGAGTAGTTCGTCTGTCCGACCACTCCGTGGATGCCGGAAAGCGATGTCACATTCACGATCACGCCGCTTCGCTGCTGCAGCATCACCGGCACGACGACCTTCGTGAGCGCAAAGACGCCGTAGAGATTCGTCTCGATGACATCCCGCCAGTCGCTCTCGGGCATGTTGTAAAGGAGCGAGTCGCGCCGGATGCCGGCGTTGTTCACGAGCGCATCCACCGAACCGAAATTCATGACGATTGTCTCGACGACGGCGCGCGCGCGCTCGCTGTCGCGAACGTCGGCCTCATAGGCGACGAGACGCGGCTTGTCGTGCGCCAGCCCCGAGTTTGCCTCTCGCTGAAACGCCTCCGCCGCCTCTTTCGACGTGTTGTACGTGATGGCGACGTTCCAGCCGTCGAGCAGCATCCGCATCGCCGTCACACGTCCGATCCCGCGAGCGCCTCCCGAGATCAGGATCGTCTTCGGCATTGCTTACACGCGTGCGAGCGCAGCGGCGACGGATTTGAAGAGCGACAACCCGTCAGCGTTGCCGAGAATCGATTCGGCGCAGCGCTCCGGATGAGGCATCAGTCCAAGAACGTTGCGCCCGGGGTTGCAGATGCCGGCGATGCTGCGCGCCGATCCGTTCGGGTTCGCCTCGCTCGTGAGCCGTCCTTCTGTGTCGCAGTACCGGAAGATCACCTGCCGGTTGCGCTCGAGCTCATCGAGCACGTGATCCTCGGCGTAATAGTTCCCTTCGCCGTGCGCAATCGGCATGCGGAGGATCTGACCGCGTTGGAGATCAGAGGTGAACGGGGTGTCCGTTTCTTCGGTGCGAAGGTGAACGTCGCGGCTCAGGAACCGCAGATGCTGGTTGCGCATCAGCGCGCCCGGGAGCAGCCCCACTTCCGTGAGCACCTGGAACCCATTGCAGATGCCGAGGACGAGACCGCCCGCGGCGGCGTGGCGGCGGATCGGCTCCATGATCGGGGCGAATTTCGCGAGCGCGCCGGCGCGCAGGTAGTCGCCATAGGCGAAGCCGCCGGGGACGATGACGCAGTCGGCGCCTTTGAGGTCGGTGTCCTTGTGCCAGAGAAACTCGGCGTCGGCCCCGATGACGTCCCTGGTGACATGCATCGCGTCGTCATCGCAGTTCGAGCCCGGGAGAATGACGATGCCGAATTTCACGGTGCCGTCATCCTGAGGCCGCGAAGCGGTCGAAGGATCTCCTGAGGCGATGACCATGCAAGCCGGCTGATGGCTTCCCGGTGCAAAAGGAGATGCTTCGCTTCGCTCAGCATGACGTGGGCATCATTTCGAAATTGCCGCTGCCCGCGGCACTTTGTAGATTGTAAGGTACCCGGCTTTATCTGTGACGACGAGAGTGTTCGCGTCGCGATCGAATGCGATCGCGTACGCGTTTACGCCGTACAGCGACGCCGGACTGACGCGCCGGCTCGAGCCCGCGAAGGCCCCGCTGCTGGAACAGCGCCGCTCGGCGAACAGAACCAGATCATTCGAGGAGCCGAGGACCGCGATCTGCGCGCCGCTGCCTTCGGGAAGACAGATGCGCTCGCTGTTCACGAGATCGCCGAAGTCGATGGTGACGCGCATCCGGCCGTCGGCGCCGCTGGCCATCGATTTCGCGGCCTTCGTCACCAGCGGCTTCTCGAAAAACGAGTCGCGGCTGAGCGCGACGAGCGCACGATCTCCGGCGGCGAACAGCGCCACCTCGATGACCTGATCGGTCTGCAGCGGGTCGCGCGTGACCTCGGCGAATGTGTTCGTGTCGTACAGCGCCACGGCCGTGGCCTTCGCGTTCCCGTAATCCTCGGTTCCCACGACCGCGAGCGTAGCGCCGTTGGCGCTCACGGCGATGGCCATCGGATCGGCGAAGTCCAGCGAGCGGATTTCGTGGTTTCCTTCCGCGTCGAAGACATGCACGCGGCGGCCGACGAGGTACAGGTAGCGTCCGCGAGGATCGGGGACCGCGTCGCGGATCGCCTCTCCCTCCATCGTGATCTCGCGAATCACGGCGAGATCGGGAAGCGAGAGAATCGTTGCGCTTTCGTCACTTCCGTTCGCGATGTAGAGACGGCTCCTGTCGCCGTTGGTCCGCAGCGTGACGAGCTCCTTCGTCGCGGCGATCTCGGCGGAGTCGAGGACGAGCTCGCGGAGCACCGCGCCGCTCTTCGGATCGATGACCTCGACCGCCTGCTTGTCGGCCAGTCCGACATAGATGACGCCGTCGCCGAGGGCCACGCCCCGCGGGCCGCCTTCAATCGACCAGCGGCGGACGACTTTCTGATCGCGTGTGGGAACGGGAGCGAGCGCTTTCGGCTCGGCTGCCCAGAGGGAGCATGCCGCGGATAAAGTGAGCAGCCCGAGGGTGCGGGCTCTACTCCTCGAGTGTGTAGGAGAAGTTTTCGATGACCGTATTCGCGAGAAGCCGCTCGCACATTTGACGAAGTTGGGTCTCGACGTCTCCTCGGGTCTGCTCACCTTCCGCAAGCGTGATCCGAAACAGTTTCCCCACCCTCACATCTTCCACGCCGGCAAACCCGAGCGTGCTGAGAGAGTGCTGGATGGCCTTTCCCTGCGGATCGAGCACCGAGGCCTTAAGTTCAACGATTACTGTCGCTTTCATCAAATCCTTCAGAACAGCGCCATCTGGGCGCCGGACGGGATGGCCGTCCGCCGGGGGGCGCCGCGCCGCTTGATCTCGAACATTCCGGTCGGCTGGGACTGCCTGGCGATTCCAAGCTCGAGCTGGACCCCGTTCCTCTGGAGCAGCCGCGTGGCCAGATCGTGCACGATCGACTCATGGTTGTTCTTTTCCGAGAGATGGATGAGGCAAAGCGTCTTCAGCTCGGAGCCGAGCAGGCGCTGCACGGCGAACATCGAGTCGTCGTTCGAAAGGTGACCGAATCGCGACATGATGCGGCGCTTCAGGCTCCACGGGTACGTTCCCATGCGCAGCATATCCAGGTCGTGATTGGCCTCGAAGAAAAGGCCGTCACATTCACTGAGATGTTGCACGACTCCGTCGTCGACGTGTCCGAGGTCGCTGGCGATGCCCACGCGCGTGCCGTCGCGGGCCTCGATGACGAAGCACGACGGATCGGCGGCATCGTGCAGCGTCCGGCGTGCGTGGATGTTCAGTTCGCCGATCGCGAACGTCGTGTTGTTCTCGAACAGCATGATGTCGGTATCGGTCCGATCGATCGAGCTGGCGTTGAGCGTGCCCCGCGTGAGGTAGATCGGAATCCCGTACTTGCGGGCGATGCGTTCTGCGCCTCGAATGTGGTCGTAGTGCTCGTGGGTGATGACGATCGCGCGGAGAAGCTGGATGTCGCGCCCGACGATCTCGAGGCGCTTGCGGGTCTCGCGGGGACCGAAGCCGGCATCCACGAGGATGCTGGTGCCGTCGCTCTCGAAGTAGTAGGCATTTCCGGCGCTGCCCGATCCGAGCGGAGCGACGATCATGAGATCAGATTAGCACGCGCGATTCGCGAACCCTCGAATCCCGAATCCCGAATCCCGAGTCGCGGCGGGTACAATCCGCCCCCGTGGCAATGGAACGCTTCATCGTCGAGGGTGGGCGGCGGCTGGAAGGGGCGATTCGTCCCGGCGGGAACAAGAACGCGGCGCTGCCGATCCTGGCCGCGTGTCTTCTGACCGACGAGCCCGTCACGCTCCGCAATCTGCCGGACATCGAGGACGTCCGGGTGATGCTGCAGATCATGGAGGGCATCGGAGCGAAGGTCGACCGGCTCGAAAAGAACGTCGTGCGCATTCACGCCGCCAACGACTGCTCGCCTAATCCCGATCCTGAACTGTCCAGGAAGATCCGGGCGTCGATTCTTCTGGCCGGGCCGCTGCTGGCACGCTGCGGCGAGGTGAAAGTGGCGAAGCCGGGAGGCGATGCCATCGGCCGGCGGCGCGTCGACACGCACCTGCTCGCACTGGAGGCTCTCGGTGCGCAGATCGAAGTCTCCGCGACGTCCTATCAGATGAGCGCGCGCGAGCTCATCGGCAAGAAGATGTTTCTCGACGAGGCGTCGGTGACCGCGACCGAGAACGCGATCATGGCCGCGGTGCTGGCCGAAGGAGAGACGCAGATCTACAACGCGGCGGCCGAGCCGCACGTGCAGGACCTCTGCAATTTTCTGAACTCCCTCGGCGCGCAGATCGAAGGGATCGCCACCAACTCCCTTCAGATCCACGGTGTCAATTCTCTACGGGGTGGAGAGTTCTACATCCCGAGCGATCACATCGAAGTCGGTTCCTACATCGGCCTCGCCGCCGTGACCCGGAGCGAGCTGTTGATCGAGGACGGGGTCCCGCATCACATGTACGCCGTCCGCCACATGCTCGAGAAGCTTGGCGTCGACGTCAAGGTCGAGGGGAAAAATCTTCGCGTGCCGAAGGAACAGGAACTGCGCGTCCGCTACGACATCGGCGCGGCGGTGCCGAAGATCGACGACGGGCCGTGGCCGCTGTTTCCGGCCGACCTGCTGTCGATCATGATCGTCATCGCCACTCAGGCCGAAGGCACGGTGATGATCTTCGAGAAGATGTTCGAGTCGCGTCTCTTCTTCACCGACAAGCTGATCGGCATGGGCGCGCGGATCATCCTTTGCGATCCGCATCGCGCGATCATCGTCGGCGGCAGCCGCCTCTACGGCGGGGAGATCTCCAGCCCCGACATCCGCGCCGGGATGGCGTTGCTCCTCGCGGCACTCTGCGCGAAAGGCGAGAGCGTCATTCACAACATCAATCAGATCGACCGCGGCTACGAGCGGATCGACGAGCGGCTCAACGCCCTCGGCGCGCGCATCAGGCGGGAGCGCGACGTGTGATTGCGCTTCCGCGCGAACGGCGCCTCGAATTCTCACGCGTGCCCCTGGTCATGGGGATTCTCAACGTGACCCCCGACTCCTTCTCCGACGGCGGTGTGCACTTCGATCAGTCGAAAGCGGTGCACGCCGCGCTGCAGATGGAGGAGAACGGCGCCGCCGTCGTCGATATCGGCGGAGAGTCGACGCGTCCCGGTGCCGATCCGGTGTCAGCCGAGGAAGAGATCGGGCGCGTGGTGCCGGTCATCGAGCAGATCCGCCGCCGCTCGGACCTTCCGATCTCGATCGACACGACGAAAGCGAAAGTTGCCGAATCCGCGCTAGCCGCCGGCGCCGACATGATCAACGACGTTTCCGCGATGTCGCGTGATCCCTCCATGCGCGCGCTCGCGGCGCGAACGCGAGTGCCGGTGATTCTGATGCACATGCGTGGAGAGCCGCGGACGATGCAGCAGCTCGCGACGTATGACGACGTCGTCGATGACGTCGCACGCGAGCTGCATCATTCCCTCGAGGACGCGGTTCATGCCGGCATCGAGCGTGAGCAGATCCTGATCGATCCCGGTATCGGTTTCGCCAAGACCGCCGAGCACAATCTCGACCTCCTGGCGCGCTGCCGCGAGCTGGGATCGATTGCGCCGGTGGTCATCGGCGCGTCGAGAAAAGCGTTCATCGGACATCTCACCGGACGTGCGGCAGGACCGGACCGCATGGTCGGCTCGCTGGCGGCGGTGGCTGCGGCGCTCCACGGCGGCGCGGCGGTGGTCCGCGTTCACGACGTCGCCGACACGGTCGATTTCTTGCGCGTGCTCGCCGCGATCGCGGAGCGGGAGCGGCATTGAATTTCTTCGACCGCCTGCTGTCGCTTCACTTCACCTGGCGCGATGCGATCGACGTCCTGCTCGTCGCCGTGATCATCTACAGCATCCTCAATCTGATCCGCGGCACGCGCGCCATGCAGATCTCGATCGGCCTGATGCTGCTGGCCTCGACGTTTTTCATCGCCCGCGCGTTCGAGCTGAGCGCGCTGGAAGTGATCTCGCGCGAGATCCTCTTCTATCTGCCGTTCGCCATCATCGTCCTTTTCCAGCACGAGATTCGCCGTGCGCTGGCAAGCGTGGGCGGCAATCCGCTGCTGGCGCTCTTTCGCCGGCGAGCCGGCGTCCCGTTCGAGGCCATTCTCGACGCGTGCGTCACGCTCGCGGCGAAGCGCATCGGTGCGCTCATCGCCATCGAAGGCGCGCAGACCCTGCGCATGTACGAAGAGGGAGCGAAGCCGCTCGATGCGCTGGTGACGGCGGAGCTGCTCGTCTCGATCTTCACGCCGGGTGGTCCTCTGCATGACGGAGCGGTCATCGTCCGCGGCAGCCGCATTGTTGCCGCGGGAGCGTTCCTTCCGTTGACGATGGCGGCCGATCCGAAACTCGCCCACGGAACACGTCATCGCGCGGCGCTCGGCCTCAGCGAGGAGAGCGATGCGTTGCTCATCGTCATCTCCGAGGAGAACGGATCGATTGCGGCCGCGAGCGAAGGGAAGCTGTACGAGAATCTCGACCGCAACATGCTCCTGCAATTGCTGAACGAGCGTTTCGGAGCGGGCCGATGAAGGACCTGACCCTGAAGGTGGTGGCGGTCGTTCTGGCGTTCGGCGTGTGGTTCTTCGTCTCCGCTCCGCGTCTCGAGCGCGTCATCGAGCGGCGTTTCGCTGCGCCGCTTTCGATCGTGGGCCCCCCGCGCGAGTTCGTCATCACCACGCCGGTTCCCGATACCGTCAGCGTCCGCCTCCGCGGCCGCGCGTCGGACATCAGTTCCGTTTCGTCGCAGACGCTCGACGTTCCGGTCGACGTCAGCTGGATCCAGCAGAGCGGCGACGTGACGATCACGATCCGTCCTCAAGCCGTTCACAAGCCATCCGACATCGAAGTGGTCGCCATCGATCCGAGCAAGTTGCAGTTTCACGTGGAGGCCCTTCGCCAGCGCACGGTGCTGATCCGTCCGTTTCTCATCGGCCAGCCGCCGCCCGGATACCTGGTCGGCGATCTGACCCTCGATCCCGACCGGGCCCTCGTGTCCGGGCCGGCGTCGCAGATCATCAAGATGAGCGAGGTGTCGACCGAGCGGATCAACATGACCGGGCGTACGGCCACGTTTGTGCAGAACGTTCCCGTCGTGTCGGATACGCCGCTCGTACGCATCATCGCCCCGCTCACGACGCAGGTGACCGTGCCCGTGCTGGCCGAGGTGGGTCCGAACCCACCGGCGGAAACGGAGACGAGCCAGAAACAATGAGGGTCCTTTTTGGAACCGACGGAATTCGCGGCAAGGCCCACGAATATCCGCTCGATCAGGCAACGATGTTCGCCCTCGGCGAGTCGCTCGGCCACCGCTTGCGCGCGAACCAGCCATCGCCGCTGGTGCTCCTCGGAATCGACACGCGGGAGTCCGGCCCTGAGATCGCGCGCGCTTTGTCGGCGGGCCTGGAGGCGGGAGGCGGAAGAGCGATTCTCATCGGCGTCATTCCGACGCCCGGTACGGCATACCTCTGCCGCACGACGGATGCAGTCGCCGGAATCTCGATCTCCGCATCGCACAATCCGTTCGAAGACAACGGCGTCAAGATCTTCGGCCATGACGGGATGAAGGTCGCTGATGCGATCGAGGAACAGATCGAAGACGAGCTGCGTGCAATCCGGCGCGAGAACGTCAGCGTGCCCGACACGCCGATCGAAGAGTCGAACGAGCTCATCGAATCATACGAACGCTTTCTCATCTCCGGCGTTCGTCCGAGTGCGCTTGCCGGACGGAAGGTCGTGCTCGATGCCGGGTACGGTGCGGCGTACCGCATCGCGCCGGAGGTGTTCCGCAGAGTCGGCGCAGAAGTGGTCATCATTCACGACAAGCCGAACGGCCGGAACATCAACGAGAAATCGGGAGCGCTCCATCCCCAGCGGCTCGCCGAAGTGGTCGTGCAGCAGAACGCCGACTTCGGCGTGGCATTCGACGGCGATGCCGACCGGGCGATCTTCTCCGATGATTCCGGACGGATTCGCGACGGCGACGAGATCATCTACCTCTGGGCGCAGCATCTGCGCCGCTCGGGAACGTTGAAGAGCAACGCCGTGGTGACCACGGTGATGTCGAACTTCGGATTTGAGCGGCAGCTCGTGGCCGATGGCATCCGCCTGCTGCGCGCGCAGGTCGGCGACAAATACGTCCTCGAGCTGATGCTCGGCAACGACGTCATCCTCGGCGGCGAGCAGT
The DNA here is from genome assembly GCA_035468985.1 of Thermoanaerobaculia bacterium. Lineage (GTDB taxonomy): Bacteria > Acidobacteriota > Thermoanaerobaculia > Gp7-AA8 > Gp7-AA8 > DASVHS01. The sequence goes on along the minus strand of DATISF010000047.1, from coordinate 92,474 downwards.
CGGGGCACATCATCGACCTGACGGTCCATTCGACGGGCGATGGAATCCACACCGCGCTGGTGTTCGGCGAGATCCTGGCCGGGCTGCCGGTGAAGTTCTCGAAGCTCCGCACGTTTGCGCCGATGCCGCAGCTGCTTCTCAATCAGAAAGTGGGATCGAAACCGCCGCTCGACTCGCTGCCGCGGTATCAGGCCGCGCTCCAGAAAGCGCTCGAGCAACTCGGCACGCGAGGTCGTATTCTTGTCCGCTACTCGGGCACGGAGAATCTCGTGCGGGTGATGGTGGAGGGAGAGGACGAGAAGCAGATCAAGCGGATCGCAGAAGAATTGCGGGATATCTTGAGGGACGAGATTGGGTAGCGCACCAACCGATCGCTGGTCACTGCAGGGAAAGATCGCCCTCGTCACCGGTTGCACAAGCGGCATCGGACTCGGGATCGCCGATGAGCTGCTGCGATTCGGCGCGACGGTGATCGGAGTTGCGCGCGACGGAGACCGGCTCCGCGGATGGTCGGCGGCACGGCCTGGCACGCGCGCCGCGCGGGGTGATGTCACCAACGCCGAGGATCGCGATGCGATCTTCGCCGGTCTCGACACGCTCGACATCCTCGTGAACAACGCCGGAACCAACATCCGGAAACCGACCGCCGATTACAGCGAAGCGGAGTACGTGCACCTCCGCGAAACGAATCAGGACGCCGTGTTCGCAATGTGCCGTGCGGCCTATCCGCGGCTGAAAGAGTCGGGCGATGCATCGATCGTCAACGTCGTCTCGGTGGCCGCGTTTCGAAATCTCGGAACCGGCACGCCGTACGCGATGAGCAAGGCAGCGGTCGTTCAGATGAGCCGTTCGATGGCGGCGGAGTGGGCGAAAGACCACATCCGTGTCAACGCCGTCGCCCCCTGGTACATCCGCACTCCTCTGGCCGAACCGGTCCTGAACGACCCCGTCCGACTGGAGAAGATCCTGGCTCGAACACCGGCAGGCCGTGTGGGCGAAATCGAAGAGGTAGCAGGACTTGTGGCGTTTCTCTGCCTCCCCGCGGCCTCGTACATCACGGGCCAGTGCATCGCGGTGGATGGCGGATTCAGCGTCGCCGGGGTCTTTGGCTAAATCTCTCTGGCGGAACAGCTGAGCCGCTGCTATATTGCGCCATTCATTTTTAGCCCCGGGGGAGAGATCCGATGGCGAAGGTGCAGGGGAAGAAGAGGGCCGCCGCCGCGAGCCGGCGCGCAACCGCGAAAATAGCCGCCCGCGTCAAGAGTGCCGCCCGAGCGATCAAGAAGAAGGTCGCTGCCCGAAAACCAGCTGCCCCAGCCAGATCGGCGAAGAAACCGGCGAAGCCGGCGAAACCGGCGCCGAAACCTGCGGGCAAAGTGACGAAGGCCGCAAAACGCGCCGCGGCAGCCCCGCCGGCGAAGCCGGTGGCGGTCGCGCCCTCGCATGCGAAAGCGCCCGTTGCGCGTCACGTGCCGCCCGTTCCGCGGCCGGCCGAGCCGCCCAAGAAGACGCGCACCCGCCGGCCGCGGCCGCGCGTCCACTCGAACGGAACTCCTGTCGCCGCGTGGTTGCCGCAGGGCGTCGACAAGCCACGTCCGTCGTCGTTCATCCCCGCTCCGGCTCGTGCCGCGGCACCGTCGCTGAGCGCCGCGCCGCCCGCGTCATCCGACCGGCTGATCCGTCCCGAGGACGTGACCGAGTTCGTGACCCGCACGGTGCCGATCCGCGTCGACATCGAACAGGGCGGTGGCCGGGTGTTCATCAGCGTCAATCCCGAGGAAGTCACTCTCCGCGCCGCGGAAGGGATCGAATGGGATTTCCGCTACCTCGGCGGCACGGACGTGATGGTCGACGAGCTCGTGGTCGAGTTCGAGAAGCCGTCGCCGTTCTCGTCCACGTCGTTCCGTTCGCGCAAACCGGGAGCCGCGCGCCCGCACCGCCAGATGTCCGGCCCCGCCCATAAGTCGGCGGGAGGCAAACGCGTGCAGTACACGATCCGGGCGATCAACGCGTTCAAGACCGAGCTGGCGAACCGGAAGCTGTTCCTGAACGTGCAGCTGTAATCAACGCGGGTTGATGATCGTGACGTGCTGCGTCGCGTCGTTCGTCACGCTGACGAGCGCCCATGAGGCCATCGTTGCGTTGATCTGAATCCACACCGAATCGTGCCCGGCGATCTCGGGAATCGACGCCAGATCGATCTCGGCGTATGCGGGCTGCAGCGGCAGCTCGCGCGAACCTTCACGCTTGTACGGTGCCGGGACCAGTCCGCCGATCGAGCCATTCGGGTGTTGCAGCTGGAGTGATCGCGTGGCGAGCTCGTCTCCCTCCGGCGTCCGGAACTTCACGATGACGCCGCAGCAACCGCCATACACCGCCGAATAGATGCGCAACAACGACCGGAAGCCTTCGCGCGCAGGAATGTCGAGAAGATTCAGGTCGTACCTGCTGCCGAAGACGACGGGAATGTCCGTGCCCCACGTTTCCGCCTGCCGCGACAAATCGCGGACGCGCAGTTGCACGGAGACGAACGGGGCGAGCTCACCACGGATCCAGGCCAGGGCCACGGGAGGGGAGTCAACGTCATCGCGCGGCAGAGTCACGGTCGGAGACTGGACGCGGCCTGGCGGAAAGTCGCCACCGGCGTAAAGAATGTCGACTCCCGGGATCAACGACACGTTCGATCGATTCAGGAAGCGTAGTTCGGTCTGCCAGAGCGATCCAAACGCGCCCGGCACCGGCCGGTTCGTGTATACCGGGATCAGAATCGGAACGTAGTCGCGAACGTACGTGAAGCCCGAGGGGAGCGTGTACGTGTCGCTGTCGCCGCGCACCGTGACGTCGACGACGGTCACGTTCGTCTGAAGCGGAACGACTGCATGCAGCTCACCTTCGCTGATCCGCTCCACGCCCTCGGCCGGTTTCGTTCCGAAAAGAACGGCCGGCGTCGTGCAGCACGGAAACGACCCGCGAATGCTCACGACGCGATTCCCCGCGTTCGCGTCGAATGTCGGCGAGATCTCGATGCCCGGCGGAGGACCGGTCACGGTCATGTCCGCCACGGCATATCGAATGACCGTCCCGCCGACGAGCCGCACTTCGAGGTGATACGTGCCCGCGGCGAGACCGGGCATGTCGACCGAAGTGACCCATGACGAGAACAGAGGGAACGGACAGCCCAACGACGAGCTGAACGTCAGGAAGATGTTCTTGCCGGCGATGAAGACTTGTGGGTCCGTCGGTTGCGGACAACTGGGAGAGGGCCCATCGATGCGGATCTGAAACGGCTGGCCGGCCTTCGGCGTGGGAGCGACGATGAACTGTGCCTGTGCCACCGAAGACGCCAGAAGAAAAGAGAAAAGGATTGAGCGGAGTCTCACCGAGATTGGTTACGGGACGTTCGAAGGGGGTGTCTAGCCGGCGCGCCGGTGCGCTTCGATGGCGTGCTGTTCCTGCAGCGCGGCCAGAGTGCGCACGCCATCGCGGCCGGCGCGGATGCCTTCCACGCACGCGGTCGCGGCGGTGAGCGTCGTGATGCAGGGGATCACGAGCTGCAGCGCGTTCCGGCGGATGTACGTGTCGTCGTGGAACGCCGATCGTCCCAGCGGCGTGTTGATCACGAGAGTCACTTCGCCGTTGATCATGCGATCGACGATGTTCGGCCGCTCGATCTCGTGAACCTTCCAGGTCAGGCCGACGTCGATGCCGTGGCGCACGAGAAAGTCGCGCGTGCCCGATGTGGCGATCAATTTGAATCCGAGCCCGACCAGCTCGCGCGCGAGCTGAACGACGATCGGACGCTTGTCGTTGTCGTTCACGGAGATGAACGCGGTTCCGCCGAGCGGCAACCGCACGCCGGCGCCGAGGAGCGCCTTCGAGTAGGCCTCGCCGAAGTTGTGGGAGCTGCCCATCACCTCGCCGGTCGACTTCATTTCAGGACCGAGGACGGTGTCTTCGCGCGGGAAGCGGCCGAACGGGAAGACCGGCGCTTTGACGAAGTAGTCTTCGACGCGCGGCTCGTGAACGAGACCCTGCTCGCGCAGCGATTCGCCGGCCATCACACGCGCCGCAACCTTCGCGAACGGAACGCCGGTCGCTTTCGACACGTACGGAACGGTCCGTGAGGCGCGCGGATTGACTTCCAGAACGTACAGCTCACCGTGCTGAATCGCGTACTGCACGTTCATCAGCCCGATCACGTTGAGCGCGCGGGCCAGCTCGACGGTGCGTCGGCGAATGCGGTCCTGCTCGCGGTGCCCGATGATGTACGGTGGGATGACGGTCGTCGAATCGCCGGAGTGGATGCCGGCGAGCTCGATGTGCTCCATGACCCCGGCGATGACGACGTCGGTTCCGTCGGCGATGGCATCGACGTCGAGCTCGATGGCATCCTCGAGGAATCGATCGATGAGGATCGGATGGCCGGGCGCGGCTTCGACCGCGTAGGCCATGTACTCGCGCAGCGTGAGGTCGTCGTACACGATGGCCATGGCCCGTCCGCCGAGGACGTAGGAGGGGCGGACGACGACCGGGTAGCCGATGCGATTTGCGACTCGCAGCGCTTCCTCTTCCGATGTCGCGGTTCCGTTGGCCGGAACGAGGATGTCGTGATTCTGGGCCAGCTCGCCGAACCGTTCGCGATCCTCGGCGATGTCGATCGAATCGACCGAGGTTCCCCACATCGGGACGCCCGCTTCGCCGAGCGCCTTCGCGAGTTTCAACGGCGTCTGACCGCCGAACTGCACGATCACCCCTTCGGGCTTTTCGACGTCGACGATCTCGAGCACGTCTTCGAGCGTGAGCGGCTCGAAGTAGAGGCGGTCGGACGTGTCGTAGTCGGTCGAGACCGTCTCCGGATTGCAGTTGACCATGATGGTCTCGAATCCGCTCTCGCGCAGCGCGAACGATGCATGCACGCAACAGGTGTCGAATTCGATGCCCTGGCCGATGCGATTCGGACCGGAGCCAAGAATCATCACCTTCCGCTTGGTTGTCGGTGCGGCTTCGTTTTCCTGCTCGTACGTCGAATAGAGGTAGGGCGTGCTGGCCTCAAATTCGGCGGCACACGTGTCGACGCGCTTGTAGACGGGGCGGATGCCCAGCGCGTGGCGCTCGTTGCGAACTGCCTCTTCGCTGCGGTTCGTGAGCTTGGCGATCTGGCGGTCGGAAAACCCGTTGCGTTTCCAATGGAGCACCGACTTCCGTCGCTGTGCACCGGCGGGTGCTCCATTCGGAATCTCCTTCTCAATCTCCACGATCTTGCGAATCTCGCGGAGGAACCACGGATCGACGAAGGAGAGCTGGTGGATCTGTTCGATGGTCATGCCGTTGCGCATGGCGTCGGCGATGGCGAAGATCCGATCCGGGGTCGGCGTGCGCAGCAGCTCCGGCAGACGGTCCACCGGTGTGTTGCGCGCTTCGAGCCCGCTCACTCCGGTCTCCAGCGATCGAAGCGCCTTTTGAATCGACTCGGTGAATGTTCGGCCGATGGCCATGGCCTCGCCGACCGACTGCATCGACAGTCCGAGGATGGGAGGGGTCTGGCGGAACTTTTCGAACGCGAAGCGGGGGATCTTGACGACGACGTAGTCGATCGTCGGCTCGAAGGATGCCGGCGTTTTTTTCGTGATGTCGTTCGGAATTTCGTCGAGCGTGTAGCCTGCCGCGAGCTTCGCCGCGAACTTGGCGATCGGGAATCCCGTGGCCTTCGATGCCAGCGCCGAAGAGCGGGAGACGCGCGGGTTCATCTCGATGGCCAGGCGGCGTCCCGTGGCCGGGTGCACGGCGAACTGGATGTTGCTGCCGCCGGTCTCGACGCCGATGGCGCGGATGATGCGCTTGGCCTCATCGCGCATCTCCTGATACTCGTTGTTGGTGAGCGTCTGCTGCGGAGCCACCGTGATCGAGTCACCGGTGTGTACGCCCATCGGATCGAAGTTCTCGATCGAGCAGACGATGATCACGTTGTCGGCCTTGTCGCGCATGACCTCGAGCTCGAACTCTTTCCAGCCGATGACCGACTCCTCGACAAGCACGCTGTGCACCGGCGAGAGATCGAGGCCGCGGCCGACGATCGTGCGGAATTCTTCGACGTTGTACGCGATGCCGCCGCCCGATCCGCCCAGCGTGAAGGAGGGGCGGACGACGAGCGGGAAGCCGATGTCGCGGGCGACACGCTCCGCCTCATCGACCGTCGACGCGTAGCCGGACCGCGGGACTTCCACGCCGATCCGCAGCATCGCCTCTTTGAACAGCTGCCGGTCCTCCGCGGTCTTGATGGCGTGATAGTTCGCGCCGATCAGCTCGACGCCGAAGCGCTGCAGGGTCCCGTTTTCCCAGAGCGTGCTGGCGAGGTTGATGCCGGTCTGTCCGCCGACGGTCGGGAGCAGCGCGTCGGGACGCTCGCGCTCGATGATCCGCTCGAGCGACTCAGGCGTCAGCGGTTCGATGTAGGTCCGGTCGGCGAATTCGGGATCGGTCATGATCGTCGCCGGGTTCGAATTCACGAGGATGATCCGGTAGCCCTCTTCCTTCAGCGCCTTGCACGCCTGGGTTCCGGAGTAGTCGAATTCGACTGCCTGCCCGATGATGATCGGGCCCGAACCGATGATCAGGATGGAATGAATGTCGGTCCGCTTGGGCACGCGCGCTGATAATACTTCGGAACAACTGCAGCAGAGGTTCCAAACGATGGCTCATTTCGTCGAGTGGGATTCACTCGAGGTCCGGGTCGACGGTGACAAGCTCAACGGAATGGTGAGGTCGATGATCGGCCGCACCGAGCCGATCGAAAAAATCGGTCTTCGGTTTTCGAACGGTTTGTTGCGCGTGGAAGGGATCATCCGCAAGTTCATCGCCGTTCCGTTTGCGGTCGACATCACGGAGATCCGCGCGAGCGGAACGACCGTTCGCGTTCCTTTGCGCAACGCGTCCGCGGCGGGGTTACCGGTCCCATCGATTCTCTTCGGACTCATCAAGAACCGATTGCCCAAAGATCTCGTAACGTATGAAGAACCGGCGACCCTGGTGATGTCGCTGGACCGATTTTTGCCGGGCTTCGTATCTGCAGACATCCAGAAGATCTGGATCATCGACGGTGGATTGGCGGTGACCCTCGGACGAGGCGGCGCCGATCTGCCGATCGCAACGGGAGGGTCCAATGACAGTTCAAACGCATGACGATCTTGTGCCGATGCCGGCCGGTCGCGCCAACCGGTTCTATGACCGGTTGCGACAGCGCATCCACGCGTATCTCGAACGAAGGGGAGCGCTCGCGGAACGATTCGGGGACTATCTCCTGCTCGTTCCCGATGTATTCATCCTTCTGTGGCGCCTGACGACAGACGCGCGTGTGAGCGGCAAGAACAAGGTGCTCCTCGGCAGCGGGATTGCGTACTTCATCTTTCCGTTCGACATCGTGCCGGAAGCGATCGTCGGTCCGATCGGATTCCTCGATGATCTCGTATTCGCGGTCTACGTCCTCAACAAGATGCTCAGCGATACCGATCCGGAGATCCTGCGCGAGCATTGGAGCGGCCACGGCGATCTTCTCGAGTCGATGCGCAAGGTGCTGAGCGGTGCGGATCGTCTGGTGACGGACAAAGTGGCGGATAAGCTCAAGAAGAAGATGCCGTAGGCGATGGAGCCCCCGGCTTCAGCCGGGAGTCCATCCGCTAGACAGAACCTTTGCGCAAGTGGTTGTTCACGTCATCCTGAGCCGCGAAGCCGGCGAAGGATCTCGAAATGGCAGGCGTTTTGGCATTCTGAGATCCTTCGTCGCGCTTCGCCGACTCAGGATGACGAGTTGCGTTCAGGTTCGTTGGCTGGAACGCTGGACGAGCTGGGGAACCTCCGCGCAAGTGGTTGTTCACGTCATCCTGAGCCGCGAAGACGGCGAAGGATCTCGAAATGGCAGGCGTTTTGGCATCCTGAGATCCTTCGTCGCGCTTCGCCGACACAGGATGACGAGTTGCGTTCAGGTTCCCTGGCTGGAACGCTGGACGAGCTGGGGAAGCTCCGCGCAAGTCGTTGTTCACGTCATCCTGAGCCGCGAAGCCGGCGAAGGATCTCGAGATGGCAGGCGTTTTGGCATCGTGAGATCCTTCGTCGCGCTTCGCCGACTCAGGATGACGAGTTGTGTTCAGGTTCGTTGGCTGGGAACGCTGGACGAGCTGGGGAACCTCCGCGCAAGTGGTTGTTCACGTCATCCTGAGCCGCGAAGCCGGCGAAGGATCTCGAAATGGCAGGCGTTTTGGCATTCTGAGATCCTTCGTCGCGCTTCGCCGACTCAGGATGACGAGTTGTGCCGAGCTTCCCTGAGCCGGTGCTGCATCCGTGGATTTTTGTGGACAAGAGTGGTTACGAGTGGTAGAACGGTCCTTCAAAGGCTCTACTGCTCGTGGAACTCACTGTCCTGATGGGGCATGCCCCCGCGACCGTCGACGATAAAGGCCGTCTCAAGGTCCCGGTCGACTTCCGCAAGCTCATCGAGGAGAAGTACGGCCGCGATTGCTTCATCACGTCGCAGGATGGCGCCCGCGCCCTCATCTATCCGATGCCGGTCTGGCTCGATTTCACGGAGCGCCTGGCCAACGTTCCATCGACCTCGCTCGCCAAGCAGAAATTGCTGGAGCGCGTGAACTACTACGGCCAGGCCAGTTCGCTCGACGCGCAGGGCCGCCTTCTCGTGCCCGCGGTCTTGCGTGACGTCGCCGCAATCAAGGACGACGTTGTGGTCATCGGCAACCAGGATCATCTGATCGTCTGGAACGAAGAACGGATTCAGAAGCGGCTGAGCGAGTCGTCGATGACTCCCGAGGATTACAAGGAGCTTGAGTTGCACGGTGTTTGAGCCGTGAAACACGAACCGGTTCTTTTACAACAAGTACTCGATCACCTCCGCCCGCCGCGCGAAGACGCGACGCTCGTCGATGCGACGGTGGGGTTGGGCGGTCACGCCGAGGCGCTGCTGCGGGTTCATCCGCGGATACGGCTCGTCGCGATCGACCGCGATCCGGAGGCGCTGGAACGATCGCGCCAGCGGCTGTCGCCGTTCGCGGATCGCGTGACGTTCGTCCGCGGCCGTCACGAGTCGCTCATTGACATCTTGAAGCAGTTGGGGCTCGACACAGCCGGCGGCGTTCTCGCCGACCTCGGCGTCTCCTCGATGCAGCTCGACGACGCGTCGCGTGGTTTTTCGTTCCGCGTCGAAGGGCCGCTCGACATGCGCATGGGTCCGGACAGCCGCCCGGCCGCCGAGATCGTCAACACCTTCGACGAGCACGAGCTGGCGAAGATCATTCGCGAATACGGCGAAGAGCCAATGGCGAAACGAATCGCGCGAGCGATCGTGGCGGCGAGGCCGCTGGAGACGACCACGCAGCTCGCCGATGTCGTCCGCGGCGTCAAGCGATCGAGGCCGCACGACATCGATCCGGCGACGCTGACGTTCCAGGCCATTCGCATCGCCGCGAACTCGGAGCTCGCCGGTCTCGACCGGTTTATCGACGATGCCGTGAGCATCCTCGAGCCGCAAGCGCGCATCGCGGTGATCTCGTTCCACTCGCTCGAGGATCGGATCGTCAAGCTCGCGTTCCGCCGTCTGGAAGGGGAGTGCATCTGCCCGCCCGGCATGCCGGTTTGCGGGTGCGGCGCGAAGGCGATGGTGAAGGTGCTCACCGGAAGGCCGCTGACTGCTTCAGAGGAGGAAGTGAATCGCAATCCGCGGTCGCGCAGCGCGAAGTTGCGCGTCGCCGAGAAGGTGTAGTGCCCCTGCTCGAAGTCGTGGAGCAAGGGTGAAGGTTGGGGAAGGGTTGGGTGTGTGTGCGGTGGCGGGAGCTCGGGAGGGGTGGAGCGTGGAGCGTGGGTGTGTGTGGATGGTTCTCGGTGCCGTGCTTGTAGGCAGATCTTCACCCTTGTTTCTTGATTTCGCGCAGCAGTACGGCCATGTACACGCAGAAGAAGTCCATCGACAACGCCCACATCGTTCGCGAGCGCGACCGTCAGCGCTTCCGTGAGCTCCTGGCCGTCTTTTTCCTCGGCGTTCCCGTCGGGCTGTTCCTCCTTCTCTTTACCTGGCAGAACCTGGAGGTCATCCGCCTCGGCCGCCAGGCCACCGAGCTGCAGAAGGTCCGCAAGTCCATCGACGAAGAGAACAAACGCCTGCAGGTCGAGTTCGACCGGCTGACGGCGCTCGAATCGGTCCAGAAGCGGGCGACGGATCTCGGCCTCTCGAAAACCGAGCCGATCGCCATCGTGATGGTCAACGACAGGCCTCAGGCCTCAGGCCTGGGGCCTCAGACCCGACCGCCCGGGCGGGTGGAACCCGAGGCCCGAGGCCCGAGGCCCGAGGCCTGGCCGGGAGGGCGGAAGTGACCGTCCCTCACAAACGCCTCCTCCAGATCTTCGCCGTGCTCGCTGCGTGGGCGGTGATCGTCGTGGGGCGCCTGATTCAGATCCAGATCGTTCGTCATGACGAGTACACCAACCGTGCGATGCGGCAACAGGAGCGCACGCTCGATCTCAGCCCGGTGCGTGGCGCGATTCTCGACGCGCGGGGCCGCGTGCTGGCCGAAAGCGTCGCCGCCGAATCGATCTACGCCGACCCGCAGGCGATCACGAATCGCCGTGCCGTTGCCGCGAAGCTCTCGCCGATCCTGGACATTCCGGCGCGCGAGATCGAGGCGCGCCTGAAGAGCGACGCCGGATTCGTCTGGATCGCACGGCAGGTACCGCTCGAGGTCGCGGCGCAGGTGCGAACGCTCGGAATCGGAGGCATCGATTTCATCGAGGATCACCGCCGCGCCTATCCGCGCGGATCGCTCGCCGCGAGCGTCATCGGGTATGCCGGCGTCGACGGGGAAGGTCTCGCCGGCGTCGAGCATTCGTTCGATTCGTACGTGCGCGGCAAGCCGGGACGGGTGACCGTGCTTCGCGATGCGCGGCGCGGCATGTATCTCGTGGGCGGCGAAGGACTGAATCGCGCCGTCGATGGCAACGACGTCGTGCTGACGATCGACTCGGTCGTGCAGTTCATCACCGAGCGCGCGCTCGGCAAGGCGGTGGAGAAGTACCACGGCGCCGGCGGAGCGGCGATCGTCATGGATGCACGCGATGGCGACATCCTGGCCATGGCTTCCTATCCCACGTTCGACCCCAACCGCTTCGGCGATTTTCCGCCGTGGTCGTGGCGCAATCGCAACACGCAGGAGATGTACGAGCCGGGATCGACGTTCAAGATCGTCACCGCCTCCGCGGGAATCGAGGAGGGCGTCGTCACGCCGTCGCAGATTCTCGATTGCGGCAACGGCGCGATCCAGATCGCCGACGTCGAGATCCACGAGCACGGTGGCGGGCACTACGGATTGATGACGTTCGAAGACGTGATGGTGCACTCCTCGAACGTCGGCACGATCCGCGTCGCGCTCGCGCTCGGGGAAAAAAGGATGTACGACTACGTCCGTCGCTTCGGCTTCGGCGAGCGGACCAATGTCCAGCTTCCGGGCGAGGCCACCGGTCTGCTGCGCCGGCTGAACCGCTGGTCGGACGTGTCGGTGGCCAGCATCTCCATCGGACAGGAGATCGGCGTCACGCCGTTGCAGCTCGTTCGCGCCATCGGCACTGTGGCCAACGGCGGCATGCGTCTGGAGCCGCGCGTGATCGAGCGCGTCGTCGATGCATCGGGCAAAACGATTTACGCGCCGGAGCGTCCCAAGTCGCAGCGAGTGATCTCCGAACGCACGGCCGCGGTGCTGAACGAGATTCTCAAGTCGGTGGTCTATCGCGGAACCGGCGAGCGCGCGGCGCTTCCCGAACATGTGGTTGCAGGGAAGACCGGCACGGCGCAGAAAGCGGTCCGCGGCGGTTACGCACCCGACAAGTTCATCGCATCGTTCGGCGGATACGTTCCCGCCGATCGCCCGCGGCTCGTGATCCTGGTCGTCGTCGATGAGCCGAAAGGGGAGCAGTTCGGCGGCGTGATCGCGGCACCGGCGTTCCGCGAGATCGCCGAAGCAACCCTGCACTACCTGAGAGTGCCCCCTTCCGTGCCCCAACGGTCGATCGGCCTGGATGCACCGCTGCTGGCCGCGTTTTCGCAACAGCAGACTCCGGTCTCGCGAGCGGACGTTCCGGACCTGAGAGGTCTCGACGCGCGAGCGGCGGTCGCTCGCGCGACCGCGGCCGGACTGCTCGTGGAGGCGGTCGGAAGCGGAGTGGTCACCATTCAAAAACCTGCAGCAGGCGAAGCTTTGCCGCCGGACCGGCGGGTGTCGATCACACTCGCGGAGGGCGGACGATGAGACTGTCGGAACTGTTACGCGGCGTCGATGTGGTTCAGTCGAGCGCCGACCCGTCGACAGAGATCAGCTCGATCTCTGCCGACTCCCGTCTGGTTCGCAAAGGCGCGCTCTTCATCGCCATCGCGGGGTTCCAACAAGACGGCGCGAAGTTCATCGGACAGGCGTTGGAAAAAGGCGCGGCGGCGGTGGTTTCCGAACGGAGGGCCGACTCTCCAGTCGGCCCAGGCCCACTGGAGAGTCGGCCCCACGTTGAGGTGCGCGACGCGCGCGCCGCCCTCGCCATCATCGCCGCGAATTTCTACGGCCACGCCGCGGACAAGCTCTCGCTCGTCGGCGTGACCGGAACATCCGGCAAGACCACGACCACAAAGATGATCGAGTCGGTCTTCGACGCCAGCGGCGATCCGGTCGGTCTCATCGGCACGATCGAATACCGCGCCGGCGAGGAGCGGCTCGTCGCCGACCGGACCACGCCCGACGCTGTCGTTCTGCAGCAGTGGTTCCGAAAAATGGCCGATGCCGGCGTGCGGCACGCGGTGATGGAAGTCTCGTCGCATGCGCTCGCGCTGAAGCGTACGCACGGCATCCGGTTCGCCGCGGCCGTCTTCACGAACCTCTCCCGCGATCACTTCGATTTTCACAAGGACTTCGACGACTACTACTCGGCGAAACGGATCCTGTTCGATCAGATCGATCGCACGCGCCGGACCGCGGTGGTGAACGAGGACGACGAGTACGGGCGCCGGCTGATCGGCGAGATCGGCCGCGGCAGCGTGATCACGTTCGGACAGAATGGTGATCTTCGTCCCGCCGGCGGCTTCGAGATTTCGGTGCGGGGCCTGCGCGGAAGCCTGGCCACACCCGCCGGCACCATCCGCGTCGAATCGAACCTCCTGGGCACGCCCAATCTCTACAACTGGCTCGGCGCGGTGGGTGCGGCGCTGGTCGTCGGGATGCCTGTGAAGACGATCGAGGAGGGAATCCGCAGGCTCGACGCGGTGCGCGGCCGTTTCGAGCGTGTCTCGATCGATGCCGGCCCCACGGTCATCGTCGATTACGCACACAAACCCGACGCGCTCGAGAAACTCCTGCACGCCGTGCGTGGGCTCGCCGGCGGCAAGCGAGTGGTCATCCTCTTCGGCTGCGGTGGCGATCGCGACAAGGGGAAGCGCCCGCAGATGGGAGCGATCGCCGGACGTCTCGCGGATTCCACGATCCTCACCAGCGACAATCCGCGCAGCGAAAAGCCCGACGCCATCATCGACGAGATCGAAAAAGGGTTGAGCGGCATCGATCGAAATCGCTACACCCGGATCACGGATCGCCGCGCCGCGATCGCGCGCACGATCGAGACCGCTTCGGACGACGACGTCATCGTGATCGCCGGCAAAGGTCACGAGACCTATCAGGTCGTCGGCGATCAGATCCTTCACTTCGATGATCGCGAAGAGGCTGAGCTCGCCCTAAAAAAGAGGAGTGAAAAAGTAGGCACCAAAATTGGCTCAAATTAATGGTTGTAATCAGTGATGAAATCGTTCTATGATTCAACGCGCGAGATCAGGTGTCGCGTTCCGGCTCCGTCGGTCAGTTTCGGCGTGGGTGCGTGGATGGTGATCGCCAGGCAGTCTTCGTGGGGGAAGGGGGCGACCACCGGGGAAGAAGCGCGGCGGGGCCGGAAGGCGACACCGATGGCTCACCGGCGTCTGCCGGTGAGAACCCCGGCTGACGCCGGGGCTCCATCGGACGACGGGGCTCCATGGAGGTCGGCATGCCTCGGCTGACCTTTTCTCAGATCGCCGAAATGACCGGCGGCCAACTCGTTCAGGGCGGCGACGTCGTCACCTCGTCGGTCGTCATCGACTCGCGGGAAGTCAAACCGGACGCCGTGTTCTTCGCCATCAAGGGCGAGCGCCTCGACGGGCATCAGTTCGTGCCGCAGGCGCTGGAGACCGCGCGCGGCGCCGTGGTCTCCCAGGTTCCGCCGCACCTTCCGCGCGACAAGGGAATCGTCCGGGTGTCCGACACCACGGTCGCGCTGCAGCAGCTGGCGAAGTCGATCCGCCAGCGGATGAAATTCACGCTGATCGGCATCACCGGATCGGCGGGAAAGACGACGACCAAGGAGATGATCGCCACGCTCGCCGCGACCGAGCGGCGCACGTTCAGGTCGTGGGGCAACTTCAACAACCTGATCGGATGTCCGCTGTGCATCGACAACACTCCCGATGAAGCGCAGATCGTCGTCTCCGAGATGGGGATGAATCACAAGGGAGAGATCGCCACACTGGCCGGTCTCACCCGTCCCGACGTCGGTGTGTACACGAACATCGGGCCGGTGCATATCGAGTTCTTCGGCACGATCGAGAAGATTGCCGAAGCGAAGCGCGAGCTGCTCGAGAACCTGAAGCCCGGCGGCACGGTGATCATCAACAACGACAACGAGTACGTCGTGCGGATCAGCCGCAACTATCCCGGCCCGAAGAAGACCTACGGAATCGACCACGATGCCGATTACCGCGCCACGAGCATCCGCGAGCACGGACTTCTCGGCACCTCCTTCACGCTGAAGGCCGAGGGGGCGTCGCGCGAATTCGAGATCTCGATGCCGGGGCGGCACAACCTCGAGAATCTCGTCGCCGCGATCGCCACGGCGCGCGCGATCGGCATCTCCTGGGCCGGGATCGAGCGCGGCGTTGGCGAGGTCAAGCCGGCCTCGCACCGCGGCGTCATCGTTCCGTATCGCGGCGCGCAGATCTACGACGACACGTACAACTCGAATCCGTACGCGCTCGACCGCACGCTCGAGCTGATGGCCCAGGCGGAAGTCGAAGGACGCCGCATCGCCGTGATCGGCGACATGCTGGAGCTCGGCGACAGGGAGCTCGACTTCCACCGCGACGCGGGGCGCGCCATCCCGAAGGAAATCGACGTCGTGATCGGCGTCGGAAGGCGCTCGAAGGCGCTGCTCGACGGCGCACAGGAGAGCGGTCACAACAGCCTCCATCACTTCGACAACGCGGCAGGCGCAGGGCAGTTCCTGCAGGGATTCATCCAGGACGGCGATCTCGTCCTGATCAAGGCGTCGCGCGGAATCGGTCTGGACAAGATCGTTTCGATGCTCACCGGCGTGGCGGAGGCAGTTCACTGATGCTGTACCACCTTCTTTATCCGCTCCGCGGCGTGGTCTCCGGATTCAATGTCTTCCGGTACATCACCTTCCGCACCGCGTTCGCGGCGCTGACCGCGCTGATGATCTCCTTCATCCTCGGGCCGTGGCTGATCGAGCGCATGCGGCGCATCAAGCTTGGCCAGTTCATCCGCGAGGAAGGTCCGAAATCGCATCAGCAGAAAGCCGGGACGCCGACGATGGGCGGCATCCTCATCAATGTCGCCATCCTGATCCCGACGATTCTGTGGGCCGACATCTACAACCCGTACATCTGGATCGTGCTGTTCGTGACGTTCGCGTACGGCGCGATCGGCTTCGTCGACGACTACCGCAAGCTTGCCAAGAAGCGAAACCTCGGCCTCACGGCGAAGGAGAAGTTCACGGTGCAGTTCGGCGTGGCGCTGCTGGCAGGACTGGCCATCGCCTACCTCCCGAGCATCCACAACAATTACTCGACAACGATCACGTTCCCGTTCATCCGGCCCGACATTCTGAAGTTGAATCTCTACGGGCCGGTCTACATCGCCTTCATCATGGTGATCATCGTCGGCGCGTCGAACGCGGTGAATCTCACCGACGGGCTGGACGGGCTGGCCATCGGCTCGACGCTCGTGGCCGCGGTCACGTACACGATTCTCACGTACGCCGCCGGAAACTTTCGCATCGCCGACTATCTGCGCATCGCCTGGGTTCCGCAGACCGGTGAGCTGGCCGTCTTCTGCGGGGCGATGGTGGGCGCGTCGCTGGGATTCCTCTGGTTCAACGCGCATCCGGCGGAGATTTTCATGGGTGACGTCGGCTCGCTCGCGCTGGGCGGCGCGATCGGCACGCTGGCCGTGATGATCAAGCAGGAGATCCTGCTCGTCTTCGTCGGCGGGCTCTTCGTCATCGAGGCGCTCTCGGTGATCCTGCAGGTTGCGTCGTTCAAGCTGACGGGGCGGCGCATCTTCAAGATGTCGCCGCTGCATCACCACTTCGAGCTCGCGGGGTGGCGCGAGACGAAAGTCGTCGTGCGCTTCTGGATCATCGCCATCATCTTTGCGCTCATGAGTCTGGCAACGTTGAAATTGAGATGAGATACCTCGTGGTCGGAGCAGGACGGTCCGGTGTCGCGGCGGCGAACTTTCTCGCCGCGCGTGGAGACGATGTCTGCCTGACCGACAACAATCCGGCGCCGGACCTGCCGCAGGAGCTCGATGAGCGCGTGCAGCGATCGTTCGGCCGGCAGGAGGAGATTCTCCTCGATTCGATCGACACGATCGTGCTCAGCCCCGGCGTGCCGGCCGACATCCCGCTGCTGCAGATTGCGGCGTCCAAGGCGATTCCGGTCATCGCCGAAGTCGAGCTCGGCTTTCGCTTTCTCAAGGGAACCGTCATCGGCGTGACTGGATCGAACGGCAAATCGACGACGACGTCGCTCATCGGGGAGATTCTCCGCATCGCCGGACGGCAGCCGATCATCGCCGGCAACATCGGCGAGCCGCTCACGGCGGTTGTCGATCTCTGGCAGCCGCGCACGTATGTCCTCGAGCTCTCGTCGTTTCAGCTCGAGACCGTCGACACGTTCCGGGCCGACATCGCACTGCTGCTGAACATCACGCCCGATCACATGGACCGTTATCCGACGTTTGATTCCTACGCCGCGGCGAAGCACCGCGTCTTCCGCAATCAGCGGGCGGGCGACGTGGCGATCGTGAACGCGTCCGATCCGCGATCGGAGCCGAAGAAGCCGGTTGCGCGTGTTCTGCGGTTCTCGGCGACGCGGAAGGTCGATGAAGGAGCGTTTCTCGACGGCCAGGACATGGTGATGTGCCTCGACGGCAGCGAACGCCGCATCCCGCGCTCCGTCCTCAAGCTGCAGGGAATGGCGAACGTCGAGAACGCGCTGGCCTCGTGGCTGGCGGCGCGGGCGGCGGGCGTCGACGACATGTCCGTGCAGATCGCATTCGGCATGTTCGCCGGTCTGCCGCATCGCATGGTGCTGGTGCGCGAGCGCAACGGCGTGCGCTGGATCAACGATTCGAAGGGGACGAATGTCGACGCCACGCTCAAATCGCTCGAGAGCTTCGCGCCCGCCACGGTGTGGCTGATTCTCGGCGGCAAAGACAAAGCCGGCGAGTTCGAGCGCATGCGCGATCTCGTGAAGGCGAAGACGCGAGGCGTGCTGACCATCGGCAAGGCCGCCGCGCGGATCGGCGAAGCGTTGCAGGGAGCGGCCACGATCGTTCCCGCCGGCGACATGGAGCGCGCGGTGCAGTGGGCCGCGGAACACGCGATGCAGGGCGACACGGTGCTGCTGTCGCCGGCCTGCGCGTCGTTCGATCAGTACCGCAACTTCGAGCACCGCGGCGAGCATTTCGAGCAGCTGGTGAGGGCGCTATGAGCCGGAAACTCACCTACGACTCCTGGCTGTTCGGCGCGGCGATGATCATCGTCGTCCTCGGCATCGTCATGATCTACAGCGCCTCGGCCATGATCGCCATGCAGCGCTTCGGAGCCGAGAATCCGTATCACTTCATGACGCGGCAGCTCGTCTGGTTGTTCGCGGGCGGCGCGCTGATGATGCTGCTCATGCACATCGACATCACGCTGCTGCAGGACCGGCGCGTGCTCTACTTCGGCCTCACCGTCGTCGGACTGGCCCTCGTCGTGGCGCTGTTCCAGTCGCCGATCAACGGCACGCATCGCTGGATCGTGTTGCCGTGGTTCAACCTGCAGCCGAGCGAGTTCGCGAAGCCGGTGCTCGTGCTGTTCGCCGCGGCGTTTCTGGCGCGGCGCGAAGAGCGCATCAACGAGCTGACGACGACGCTGCTTCCTCTTGCATCGATCCTCTGCCTGTTCGCCGGGCTGATTCTTCTGGGACGCGACTTCGGAACCGCGGCGATGGTGCTGTTCGTCGGCTTCGGGATGATCTTCATGGCCGGCGTCTCGTGGCGTCTCATCGGACTGATCTCGATTCCGCTCGTGCCCGCGATCCTGGCATTCGGATTCGGCGCCGCGTACCGGCGCGATCGTTTCTTCTCCTTCCTGAATCCGGAGGCCGATCCGCTGGGGAAGGGATTCCAGGCCCTGCAGTCGCTCATCGCCCTCGGCACTGGCGGAATCAAAGGCCTCGGCATCGGCAACGGCCGGCAGAAACTGTTTTTCCTCCCCGAGCCGCACACCGATTTCATTTTCTCGATCGTTGGCGAGGAGCTCGGGTTCGTCGGCGCGTCCCTTCTGATCGCCGCGTTCGCCTTTCTCGTGTGGCGTGGCTTCCGCGTGGCGCGTTACAGCGATGATCGGTTTGCGTTCTACGCCGCGGCCGGCCTCACCCTGATGATCGCGCTGCAGACTCTCATCAACATCAGCGTGGCGCTCTGCCTGCTGCCGACGAAAGGCATCGGGCTGCCGCTGGTCAGCTACGGCGGTTCCTCCCTGATCGCAAGCCTCATGGCGATCGGCATCCTTCTGAATTTTTCGCAGCAATCGACCTGAGAGCGGGAATGGGCGAGACGGGCGTGAAGACACTGATGATCGCGGGAGGCGGGACGGGAGGTCACATCTATCCCGCGATCGCCATCGCCCGGGAGTATCTCGCCCGCGACCGCTCGCGCCGCGTGGTGTTCGTCGGTACCGAGCGCGGCCTCGAGAAGACGATCGTTCCGAAGGCCGGCTTCCCGCTGGAACTGATCTCGGTCGGCGGACTCAAAGGCAAAGGCGGACTCGATCTGGTCCGCAACCTGGCGCGGCTGCCGGTCGGATTCGTCCAGGCATTTCGGCTCGTCGGCAAACACCAGCCGAGTGTCGTCCTCGGCGTCGGCGGATATTCGTCCGGCCCCGTGCTGCTCGCCGCCGCGATGCGCGGCGTGCCGACGATCATCCACGAGCAGAACGCCTTTCCGGGACTCACGAACCGCCTGCTCGCCCGATTCGTGAAGAAGGTCGCCGCCGCGTTTCCCGATGCGCTCACGCGACTGAAACGGACGGATGGCGTGGTCACAGGCAATCCGGTGCGCGCAGAGTTCTTCAAAGTCCAGCCGAGGCCCGAGGCCCGAGGCCCGAGGCCAAAGCAACGCCTTCTCATTTTCGGCGGCAGCCAGGGCTCGCACATCCTCAACGAATCCATGACTGGCGCACTGCTGTTTCTTTCGCGCCTCAAGGACCAGCTGGAGATCGTTCATCAGACCGGGCCGAACGAGCTGCAGACGGTGCAGCAGGCCTATCGCACGTCAGGTGCGTTCCCGAACGCGCGCGTGGTCGCGTATCTCGATCCGATCGTCGACGAGATCGCGGCCGCGGACCTCGTCGTGGCCCGGGCCGGGGCGATGACCATCGGCGAGTTGTCGGCCGTGGGACGCGCCGCGATCTTCGTCCCGTTCGCCGCGGCGGCGAACAACCATCAGGAACTGAACGCCCGCGTGGTCGAACGGGCCGGCGGCGCGATGGTGATCACGGAAAAGGAGCTCACACCGGAGCGGCTGGGGCGGGCGATTGCCGAACTGATTTCCGATCCGCAGCGGATGCGGGGGATGGGGGAAGCGGCCCGAACATTATCCGCTCCGGAAGCGACAATAAAGATCGTTGATTCAATCGAGAGTATTCAGAGAAATTAATTGCTTTGAACGGTTTACAAACTTAAAATATTCAATTAACGACGCCACGATCAGAATGAATTTTCATGACATAAAAGACATCCATTTCGTCGGGATCGGCGGAATCGGGATGAGTGGCATCGCCGAGATCCTCCAGGACGCGGGACTTTCCGTCTCCGGCTGCGATCTCCGCCCCTCCGCGTCCACGGATCTCCTCATGAGCCGCGGAATCCGCGTCTCCATCGGACACGACCCGGCCCACCTCCACGGGGTGGATGCCATCGTGGTCACCGCGGCGGTCAAAGGCGCCAACGCGGAGGTCGATGCCGCGCGAAAACAGGGAATCCAGGTGATCCGCCGCGCCGAGATGCTCGGGGAGATCGTGAATCGCAAGCGCGCCATCGGGATCTCCGGCACCCACGGCAAGACGACCACCTCGGCGATGATCGCCACGATCCTCGAAGAGGCCGGTCTCGATCCCACCGTGATCGTCGGCGGGATGATGCGCAACACCGGCACGAACGCGAAAACCGGCAAGGGCGACTTCCTGGTCGTCGAAGCCGACGAATACGACCGCACGTTCCACGAGCTGCATCCGGAGATCGCGGTCGTCACGAACATCGAAGCCGATCATCTCGAGTATTACGGCACCTTCGATGCCATCGTCGAGGCCTTCCGCACGTTCGTCGAAGGCATCAGGCCTTCCGGCGCCATCGTCGCGTGCGTCGACGATCCGGCTGTGAAGAAGCTCGTCGATGGCATCTCGTCCCAGCGCGTCATCCGTTACGGGCTGGCCGATCGAGCCGATCTGACCGCGATCAACATCGAGTTCACCGATCGCGGCTCGACGTTCGAGGTTCCCGGCATCGGCCGCTTCGCGCTGTTCGTTCCCGGCGAGCACAACATCCGCAACGCGCTGGCGGCGATCGCCGTCGCGCGCGAGCTGAGCATCGACTCGGCTGTCATCGCTCGCGGTCTGGCCCGATTCCTCGGCGTTACCCGCCGCTTCCAGATCCTCGGCAGGTTTCGCGGCGCGATCATCGTCGACGATTACGCTCATCATCCGACCGAGATCCGGGCCACGCTCAACGCGGCGCGCCACGGATATCCGCGGCGGCGCATCGTGGCGCTGTTTCAACCGCATCTCTATTCGCGCACGCGCGACTTTGCCGCGGAGTTTGCGGAGTCCCTGCATGTGGCGGATATCGCGCTCGTCGCTCCGATTTATGCCGCTCGCGAGGAGCCGATCCACGGGATCACCGCCCGGCTGATCACCGAGGCGGCCGAGGGCATTGAGTTCATCGATCGGCCGAATGCGGCGATCGTGGGAGAGATGAAGCGACGTCTTCAGGCTAACGATCTGTTCATCACGATGGGCGCGGGCGACGTGCACGAGATCGGCGAGGCTCTCGTCGAGGCAGGTGAAGCGTGAGCGGCATCTTCGACTCGACCGCCCCGCGTTTCTTCCGCCCCAGCGACGTGGCGCGGATCCAGCGCAATCAGCGACGGATCAACACGCAGCGCGCCGTGCGCCTCGGCAGGAACGGCGTGCTCGCGCTGGCCCTCGTCGCGCTTGGCATCTGGGCCTATCAGCGCGTTCAGTCGGACGCTCGTTTCGCGGTCAGGACGATCGAAGTCGGCGGCGTCGTTCACACGTCGCGCGCCGAGCTCGATGCGGTCACCTCCGCGTATGCCGGCAAGAACCTGTTCAAAATCGACATCGCACGCGTGCAGGCCGCGATGCGCTCTCTGCCGTGGGTCAGCCGTGTGGAGGTGGAGAAGAAGCTGCCCGACACGCTCCGCATCCGGATCGTCGAGCGGAATCCCGAGGCGCTGGTGCGTATCGGCAACGAGCTGCGTTACGCGGACGAGACCGGCGTCCCGTTCGCCCCGCTGTCGCCGGCGGCCGGCGATCCCGATCTTCCGCTGATCGTGGCCGGCGACCGGGCCGATCTGCAGCGCTGCACCGAGCTCGTTCGCGATCTGCGGCGGCGCGACCCGCTCCTCTACTCGCGGATTTCCGAGGTGCGGCCGATGCCGCCGCATGCGTTCGCGCTGTTCGACCGCGACCTCGGAGCCGTTGTGTACACGGACGCCCGCGACCTTTCGGAGAAATGGCGAACGCTCTACGCCATCGCGCAATCGGAGCGTTTCGGCCGCGCGGCTATCGAGTACGCCGACCTGCGCTTCGCCGATCGCATCGTTCTCAAACCCGTTCACCCCATTCATGCCAGCGCCGCCGCGATCGTGCCGGCGCAAAGTGCGGAGATTACGAACTAGGAGAAAACGCGCATGCCCCGAACCGAAGAGAAATACGTCGTCGCCCTCGACCTGGGCACCTCGAAGGTCTGCGTCCTCGTCGGCGAGGTCAATGACCGCGGCCAGCTCGAGATCATCGGCAAAGGCACCGCGCCGATGAAGGGCACACGCCGCGGCAACATCATCAACCTCGATCAGGCCGTCGATGCGGTGAAGAAAGCCGTCGATGAGGCCGAAGTGATGGCCGGGCTGCAGATCGAGACGGTGTATGTCGGGATTGCCGGCGATCACATCCGCTCGGTGAACTCGCGCGGCGTCGTGTCGGTCAACAGCCGGAACAAGGAGATCACGCGCGAGGACATCGACCGCGTTATCGAGGCGTCGAAGTCGATCAACATCCCGGCCGAGCTCGAGCTGCTGCATGTGATCCCGCGCGAGTTCGTCGTCGATGGGCAGGACGGGATTCACGATCCGCTGGGGATGACCGCGGCGCGGCTCGAGGCCAACGTCCACATCGTCACCGGGGCGCGCACGCACAACCAGAACGTGCTGACCTGCGTGAACAAGGCCGGCATCGCGGTGCAGGAGCTCGTGCTCGAACAGCTCGCCGCGGCGGAAACCGTTTTGACCACCGATGAGCGCGAGATGGGCGTGCTGCTCATGGACCTCGGCGCGGGGACCACCGATTACGCCGTGTTCCTCGAAGGCAACGTCGTGCACACGAACGTGCTGCCGGTCGGCGCCGGACATTTCACGAGCGACATCAGCGTCGTGCTCCGCACGCCGATGGAAGACGCGGAACGGATCAAGAAACGCTACGGGTGCGCGGTGGCGTCGCTGGTCACGGAAGACGATCCGATCGAGGTGCCGACCGTCGGCGGGCGCGCGCCGAAGATCCTGTCGAAGCACGAGCTGACGGGAATCATCGAGCCGCGCGCGGCGGAGATCGCCAAGCTCGTCTATCGCGATCTGGAGAAGGTCGGCCTGGACAAGGAGATCCGCTCGGGCGTGGTGCTCGTCGGCGGCGGCGCGGAGATGGACGGCATGGTGGAGATGGTGGAGCAGGTGTTCGACCAGAGCGCGCGCAAGGGGATTCCGCGCGGGCTGGGCGGATTGTCGGACACGGTCAACGGTCCGGAGTGGGCCGCGGCCGCGGGACTGCTGCTGTGGGGATACAGGAATCAGAAGGCGCGAGTCCGGAAGCGCCCGCGGACGGGGTTGGCGAGGATGGCCGACTCGGTGCGGGCATGGTTCGCGGCGAATTGATGGGAAGCGTCATCCTGAGGAGCGAAGCGACGAAGGATCTCAAAATGCGACGGAGTGGACGACGAGATTCTTCGCCGTCTTCGCGGCTCAGAATGACGACAAAATCGTTGTACAATATCTGGAGACGGTAAATGATCACATTTGACGAATCGACCCGTGACACAAACCTGAAGGTCACGCTCAACGAAGAGCAGCTCACGGCGAACATCAAAGTCATCGGGGTGGGCGGGGGTGGCGGGAACGCCGTCAACCGGATGATCCAGGCCGGCATCAAGGGCATCGAGTTCATCGTCACGAACACGGATGTCCAGGCCATGCGCGCGTCGGCGGCGCCGGTCAAGCTTCAGATCGGCAGCAAACTCACCAAAGGCCTGGGCGCCGGCGCCAATCCCGAGATCGGAAAACAGGCCGCGCTCGAGGACACCGATCGCATTCTCGAAGCGCTGTCCGGCGCGGACATGATCTTCATCACCACCGGCATGGGCGGCGGGACCGGAACGGGGGCCGCGCCGATCATCGCCTCGCTGGCCGCGGAGCTCGGCGCGCTCACGGTTGCGGTCGTGACCAAGCCATTCAATTTCGAAGGAAAACGCCGCCGCGTTCAGGCCGAGCAGGGAATCCGCGCACTGCGCGACACGGTCGACACGCTGATCACGATTCCGAACGAGCGCTTGCTCAACTTCGTCGAGCGTGCCACATCGCTCGGCGAGGCCTTCAAGATCGCGGACGACATCCTGCGCCAGGCGGTGCAGGGCATTTCCGATCTCATCACCGTTCCCGGCGAGATCAATCTCGACTTCGCCGATGTGCGCACGATCATGCACGGCATGGGCATGGCCCTCATGGGCACGGGTGTGTCGTCGGGCGAGCATCGCGCCGTGGAGGCCGCGCAGCGGGCGATTTCCTCGCCGCTGCTCGAGGAAGCATCGATCGAGGGTGCCAAAGGCGTGCTGATCAACGTGACCGGCGGCAGCGACATGACGCTGTTCGAGGTTCACGAAGCGGCCTCCATCATTCAGGAAGCAGCCGACGAAGAGGCCAACATCATTTTCGGTACGGTCATTGATCCGCGGATGAAGGACGAAGTGAAGGTAACCGTGATCGCAACCGGATTCGACGCTGCCACGAAAGGCCTGCTCAACAATCGCGGCGAGCAGCTGTCGGCGGCGCCGCGCCCCGCGCAGGTGCCGCATCGCCCGTTCGCGCCGAAAGAAATTGCCATCCAGCATCAGGAGCCGGCGCCGGCCGCGCCGGCCGCGCCCGAGAAGCAGGTGGGCGCGGAGGGGGAGATCTATGATCCCCCGTTTTTTCGAAAGGGAGGTTTTACACGGCCCGATGGTTCCGGAGGATTCGGACCCATGGCGTCAAATGATTTCGGCAGTGACCTCGATATTCCGACGGTGATTCGCAACCTGAGCGACTAAGGCGAATCACAGCGCACGCCTCTGTGCGCCAACGGCCACGGGGAGAGGAACCCGCGGCCACTGCTCCCGGAGGGGCACGGAACTTCCGCCGTGCCCCTCTTTTTTGTTCCAATCTGCAGCACTTGCGCACGCGAACCATCGTTTTCTTCGTCGCCGTAGCGTTGATCTACACGCTTCCGGGAATGCTGCCGGGGCGGCGTCTCGTGCCGCTCGACATTCCGCGCGATTACCTGGCCTGGAAGCACGATCCGGCAGTCCGCGTGCGCGTATCGAATTCGCTGCTGTCCGACGTCCCTCTGCAGCTGGCGCCGTGGGATTCCGAAGCGCGGCGGTTGCTCGCGGGCGGCGAGATGCCGTGGCGAAACCGTTTCACCGGCGATGGCGAGCATCTCTTCGCAAATCCGCTCGCTGCGCTGCTTTCTCCGTTCACATGGCCGCGATTGCTGTTCGGGCTTCGCGGCTGGGCGATCACGGTCTTTCTGAAGCTGCTCGTGGCGATGCTGTCGATGTACTGGCTGGCGCGCGTGGTGGGCGGATCAGAGTTCGCGGCATCGATGTCGGCGATCGTCTTCGCGCTCTGCGGTTACTCCATCGTCTGGGCGCTCTATCCACAGACCAATGTTCTCGTTGTGCTGCCGGCGCTCGCTGCCAGCGCATTGCAGCGGCGATTCGTGATCACAGCGCTGATTGCCGCGCTGGCGACCGCGGGCGGACATCCGGAGACGCTCGCGGTCGGCGTGATCGCGATCTTCGTGTTTCTCGCGTTCGAATGTGGGGCCGGCTCTCCAGCCGGCCCGAGCCGGCTGAGAGCCGGCCCTACGTTGCTCTCGCTTCTCGCCGGATTCCTCCTCCTGGGCGTCCAGCTCGTGCCGTTCACGATCCTTCTCACGCGGAGCCACATCCGCTTTGCTCGTCTCGAGCAGGTGGCGCCCGCGTTCCGCCGCTTCACGCTGCCCGCGTTGTTCCTGCCGGGGTTTCTCGGCTCGCCGCTACGTGCGGAGATCGATCTCACCGGCGCCGTGCACGCGGAGAATTTTCATCAGCGCAGCGGCGTGTACATCGGCGCGCTGGCGCTGATGGCGATCGCGTTGACGTTCCGGCGGCTCGCTCCGGTGTATCGACGTGTCCTCTGGATCGCGCTTGGCGCGCTCGTTCTCTCGCTTGCGCTGCCCGGCGTGTCGCACGCGCTGCAGGCGATCCCCATCGTGAAATGGATCGCCTTCGAGTACTACGCGTGCGCGTTCGTTCTCTTCGCCTCGCTTGCGGCGGGTCCGGCGATCGAGATGGTTTCGCCGCCGCGTTGGCTGGCGATCGTGGGCATTCTGCTGATCATGGGCGGTTCAATCCCGGCGATTGCGCCGCGGATGCTCGAACGCAGCGCGCGAACGGGCATCGAGCGATTGCGCGCGGCTGGCCATCTCCAGCAGAGCGCGGAGGTGTATGAGCAGCGTCTGGCCGGCTATCTCGCGGCAGCGAAGTGGACGGCTGTCCGTCGTCTCGCAATTCCCGGTGTCTGTTTTCTCGCGTTCGCATTCGGTAGACGGCGTGCCTTGATGGCGGCCGCGGTCACGCTCGAGCTCCTGGCGTTCGGCGCCGGCTACAACCCGTCGATCCAGGTCGAAGAGATCGCACGCCAGCCTGACCTCATCGGCGCGATTCCACGCGGGCCGTGGATGATCGCTTCATCCACCATCGTGTTCCCGCCGAACCTGGCCACGCTGTTCGGCGTGCGCAACATCCGCGCGTACGACATTCTCACGTCCGAGGACTTCACGCGCCGTCTGCAGCCGGCTGGATACGACGCGCTGCACTGGGACATGCCGGTCATACCGTCGCCGGAGCAGCAGCGCGCGCTCGCGGCGCTCGGTGTCCGCTATTACATCGCGCCTGATCGAGTGATCGAGATTGCGAACCCTCGGCCGGCGCCGCCGGTTCAGAATGCGCCGCCGGAGGGACTGCTCGTCGGACTCATCGTTTCCGCAATCGGGGCGGTCCTGGCCAGAATCACGGCGTAATACGCTTTCGCTCCCAGCCTTCTCAGCATCCGCTCGAACGTGATCAGTCGTGATACCGCCGCGTCGAAGCGGGCGGCAGTCCGATGCAGGTTCGGGTAGACAACCGACAGCAGGTTTCCTCCGTACGGCAGGATACGAACGTCATCGAAGTTCTGTCGGACGGCCGTAACAATCGACGACGACGCAATCGCCTCGGTCGGATCTTCGCGGTTGATCGGCGCACGAACGAGCCACGGGCGGCGCACGCCGAACGGCAGCAGGCGATAGGCGAGATTCGGCAGCGCGAGGCGGAACAGCGACCACTCGTCGCGCGCCGGTCCGATGTACTCGTCGAGGTACAGCCATCCCCCGGGACGCAGCGCGGAGCAAACCGTCGCCAGCATCTCCGCGGGACGCGCGAAGTGATGCAGCGATGCGTGGAAAAACACGGCATCGAACGAGTTTGGATGCGCCTTCAGCCACTGGTTTGCGTCGGTCTGAACGTACTCGATGCGATCGGCGAGCCCCGCTTCGACCGCGAGCCGGGTAGCGCGTTCGAGCGGCTGATGGGCCTCGTCGATTCCGATCATCTGCGACACGACTCCGCGCGGCACGACGTCGCGCTCGAACGCGCCGGTTCCGCATCCGATGCTTACGCCGTCCGTCAGCCCGGAGACCTGCGTCTTCAGCCACTGAGTCGGCCACACCGCGGCATCGCCGGAGACCAGCCGGTTCGCCTCCGCGCGAACGAGCGGGTGGTTGAGCCAGATCTCGTCGATGCACTCGCCGCCGTGATGACGGGCGAGGTCGTCCCAGTAGGTCATTCCCACTCGATCGTCGAGGGAGGTTTGGAGGAGATGTCGTAAACGACTCGGTTCACGCCGCGCACTTCGTTGACGATCCGGCGCGACATGCGGTCCAGAACTTCGTGCGGCATGCGGAACCAGTCCGCGGTCATGAAGTCCGTCGTGGTCACGGAACGAATGGCCACCACGTTCTCGTACGTGCGCTCGTCGCCCATCACCCCGACGCTCTTCACCGGCAGCAGAACCGCGAATCCCTGCGAGATCGCGCGATACAGGCCGGCGCGGCGGATCTCCTCGATGACGATCTCGTCGGCGTTCTGCAGGATCTCCACGCGCTCCGGCGTCACCGCACCCAGGATTCGCACGGCCAGACCGGGACCCGGGAACGGATGTCGCCACACGAACTCCTCGTCGAGCCCGAGCTCGACGCCGAGGCGGCGTACCTCGTCTTTGAACAATTCGCGGACCGGCTCGATCAGCTTCAGCCCCATCTTCTCCGGCAGTCCGCCGACGTTGTGGTGCGTCTTGATCACCGATGACGGTCCTTTGATCGACACCGACTCGATCACGTCGGGATACAGCGTTCCCTGGACGAGAAACTCGACGTTCGGAATCCGCTTCGCTTCTTCTTCGAAGATGGCGATGAACTCGTTGCCGATGCGCTTGCGTTTGGCCTCCGGATCTTCGACGCCGGCGAGCTTCTGGTAGAAGCGCTGTTTCGCGTCGACGGCAACGATGTGCATGCCGAGGCCTTCGCTCAGGCGCGACACGACCTGGATGGCCTCGTCCTTCCGGAGCACGCCGTTGTCGACGAAAATCGCGGTGAGCTGATCGCCGATTGCTTCGGACACGAGCAGCGCTGCGACCGAGGAGTCGACGCCGCCGCTGACCGCGGCGATCACATTGCGGTCTCCAACCTGCTTGCGGATCTCTTCGACTTTGCGCTTGCGGAAATCGCCGAGGTTCCAGTTCGGCTCGCAGCCGGCGATGTCGAACAGGAAGTTTTGCAGGATCTGCGCTCCCGCTTCGCTATGTGTGACCTCGGGGTGAAACTCGATCCCGAAACAGCGCCGCTGGCGATGCTCGAACGCGCTGACCGGCGCGTTCTTCGATGTGGCCGTGACATCGAACCCCGGCGGCGCCTGCACGATTCGATCGCCGTGGCTTTCCCAGACCTGCTGGCGCTTCGGCGTGCCGGCGAACAGAGGCGATTCCTTGATCACCTCGAGCTCCGCGCGGCCGAACTCGCGCGCCTCGGCGGCGTCGACTTTCCCGTCCAGCAGATACGCCGTGATCATCATCCCGTAGCAGATGCCGAGGATGGGGATGCCGAGATCGAAGATTTCGCGGGAACACGCCGGCGCGTTCTCGGCATACACCGATTGCGGCCCGCCGGAAAGGATGATCGCGCGCGGCGCGAGCTTGCGGATCTCGTCGACCGGATAGTCGAACGAGTGGACGACCGAATACACGCGCTGCTCCCGAATGCGGCGTGCGATCAGCTGTGTGTATTGCGATCCGAAGTCGAGGACGAGGACGGTCTGCTGCGGCTGCACCGTCGGATTGTAACTGACGAAAAAACGGTCTACCGCGCCGCGCGCATGGCCGCGCGCAACTCTTCGAGGCGCGCCACTTCGTGCGCGGGGATCACCTCATTGGAGCCGAGGGCGCGTCGGATGAAGTCGATCCTGGCGACGTGCTCGAGCGTCTCCATCAGAAATCCGGCTTGTTCGATATCGCGCGCGAAACAAATCGCGCCATGAAAACGCAGCAGGACGGCATCATGCGCCGCGACCAGCGGCTCGACACTCCGCGCCAACTCCTCGGCCGTGGGCATCGCGTACGACGCCACCGGCACGCGACCCAGCGTCAGGATGGCCTCGGAAAGGATCGGCTGGTCGAGCGGCGTCCCGGCGACGGCGTAGGCGGTGGCATAGGGCGGATGCGCATGCACGATGGCCCGGACGTCGGGGCGCCGCGCGTAGATCATCCTGTGCAGCGCGATCTCGGAGGAGGGCTTGCCGGAGCGTGGCGAGCCATCCCGATAGAGACGGACGATCTTTTCGGGCTCCAGCTGCCCCTTGCACGATCCGCTCGGCGTGATCAGCGTTCCGCCGTCTTCGAGGAGCGCCGACAGGTTGCCGTCAGTCGACGTCAGAATCCCTTTTTCGTCGAGTCGCCGTGCCACGCGGACGATCGCCTGCTTCAGCTGGTACTCGGTCAGCACGGGGCGGAGTTTAACCGAGAAAAAAAATGGCCGCCGGTCGCAGCCAAACCGGCGGCCTGCCTGACGAAAGAGAGGAGGCTGCTTACTGCATCACGATGGCGCGCGATGCGGGTTGGAAACCGCTGGTGGTGGCACAGCCGACGATGTACGGCGCAGCGGGCGTCTTCCCTTCTGCTGCCGAGTGGACCTTCAGATCGGAGAGGCTCAGCCAGTCCTTGCCGTCGGCGCAAAACTTTCCGCTTCCCTGGATGTCGCCCGCGGCCATGAAGCCGCGATTCGTCATGGCGCCACGGACGTGCAGTCCGCGCGGCTCGAGCGCGGAGCTGAAATCGTACGTGCGGACCTGATTGGGCGAAGAGAGCAGGATGTAGTCGGGGGCATTTTTCAGATTGTTGGTGAAGCCGGCCGCGGAACCGGCGCCGCCCTCATTCGACGAGGTCGCAGGAGCGGACGCGCACCCGACGGCGAGCAGCAGGACGAGAGCAGAGGCAAACGTTTTCATCAGAATCTCCTTCCGGGGGACTGATTCGATGAAGACGAGAGCGGGTTTCAGCCGGTTGGGCCGTATTTCGAATTGTTCACGCAAAGGAAAGGACGCCGTTGCGGCGTCCTTTCAACCGTGACAGTTCGGTTTCGTTTGTTACAGCAGGTTGCGCAGCTCCTTGCCCGGCTTGAAACGGATCGTGTTGCCGGGCGGGATCTTCACTTCGACGCCGGTTTTGGGATTGCGCCCGATCCCTTTCTTCCGCTGCTTGACCTGGAACACGCCGAACCCGCGCAGTTCGATGCGCTGTCCGCGGGCCAGGGCGTTGCGGAGGCCTTCGATGACGGTGTCGACGGCCTGGGCCGCCTTCACCCTAGAAATTTCCGACACCTCGGCGACCTTGTTGACGATATCGGCCTTGATCATGGCGAGGATTATAGCCGCTTGACGGAACGGCATCGAATCGACCACTGGCTCAAGCATGTTTGCCTCTTCAAACACCGGGACGAGGCGGCCGAGGCCTGCCGCGGCGGGAAGGTCAAGATCAACGGCCTGCGCGTCAAGCCTGCCGCCAACATCAAGGAAGGCGATGTCGTCGAGTTTCTGCTGAACGACCGCTTCCGCCGCGTGGTGGCCATCGTTCTTCCCGACGGCCAGCTGCCGAAAGAGGCGGCCCGGACGGCTTACCTCGACGAAACGCCGGTGCAGCAGGAGCTGCCGGTGGCATCGTTCCGCGATCGGGGAGCGGGGCGCCCCACGAAAAAAGAGCGCCGCGAGATCGAACGCTTCAGACGTTGACGAACCGGCGCATGTCCACGTTCGCGATCAGCCCGATGGCGATCATGAACATCATCGTCGACGAGCCGCCGTACGAGACCAGCGGCAGCGGGATTCCGGTCGTGGGCAGCACGCCGATCTGCATCGACACGTTGATCAGCACGTGAAAGATGATGAACGAGATCAGGCAGATGATCAGGAACGTCCCGCCGCGATCGCGCGCGTGTTTCGCGAAGGTCATCGACTGGATGATCATGTAGAGATACAGGCCGAGCACGATCACCACGCCGATGAATCCCCACTCTTCGCCGAGAACGGCGAAGATGAAGTCGGTGTGACGGGCGGGGAGGAATCCGAGCGCCGCCTGCGTCCCCTGCTTGAACCCCTTGCCGTGAATTCCGCCTGAGCCGATGGCGATTTTCGCCTGCGTGACCTGATATCCCGATCCGAGCGGATCGCGCTCCGGATTGAGAAAGATCATGATCCGTTCCCTCTGATAGGGCTTGAGGAACATGGTCCAGGCCATGGGGACGAGCAGGGCCACGATCAGGATCATGAGCAGCCAGATGCGGATGCGGATTCCGCCGAAGAACATCGCCACGGCGACGAGCGGGAAGAAGGTTGCGGCCGTGCCGAAGTCGGGCTGAACGATGATCAGCAGCATCGGGAGAGCGATGATTCCCATCGCCCAGACGAACGATCGGAAATTCAGGTACGCGCGGTCGTTCGAATCGAAATACTTCGCCAGCATCAGCGCCGTGAAGATCTTCATGAACTCCGCGGGCTGAAACTGAAACCCGCCGATGTGGATCCACGAGCGCACGTGCGCCGTTACTTTTCCCCAAAGCAATAGATAGACGAGCAGGGCGATGCCGATGCCGTAAAGGATCGGTGCGATGTCGAACAGCACGTGGTAGTCGACCGTGATGAACATGATCATCAGCACCAGGCCGATGGCCATCCAGAGGATCTGTCTCTTGAAGATGCCGAGGCCGGGGTCGCTGAAGTAGGTGGCGCTGTAGATCAGCATGCAGCCGATGGCGGCGATGACCAGAGCCGTTCCGATGAAGTTCAGGTCGAGGGTCGTGAAGCTGCGCGAGCGTTCCTGGAGCATGGAATCAGTGACCGAGGTTCGTGTCCGCCGGAGTGGCCGGAGATTTCGGAGCCTGTCCCGGTACGGGAGTCTTCCCTTCCTTGATCGCTTCGATCGTCTCGGGGTTGTTCAGGTCGAGGCGCGCGTTCCGGACTTCCTGCGAGAAGCGCGATTCGTAGAGCAGTTTCGCCAGCGGAGCGGCGTCGGTGCCGCCATGAGTTCCGGCATGCTCGACGAACACCACGACAACCATCGACGGGTTGTCGCGCGACGCGAAGGATGCGAACCAGGCGTGATCGCGCGCGCCGAACGGCATGTTCGCGGTGCTGATCCAGCCGCGCTGGGCGATGACCTGCACGGTGCCGGTCTTGCCGCAGATGTCGAGACCCTGCACGCGGGCGTTGCCGCCGGTTCCGCCCTGTTCGTTCACCACTCGCCACAGTCCCTGGCGGACGGTCTGGAGCGCTTCGGGGGCGAGATGAACCTGGTTGATGATCTTCGGCTGCACGGCAACCGACCGGCCGTGGCCGCTCGGATCGACGGTCTCGATCCGCTTCACCACGTGCGGCTGATAGACGGTGCCGCCGTTGGCGATGGCGGCCATCATGTTCGCCACCTGCAGCGGCGTGACGATCAGCGGTCCCTGTCCGATGGCCACGGAGATGGTCTCGCTGGGATACCACTTCCTTCGCTGTTTCCTGGTGGCCCAGTCGGTCGACGGAACGATGCCGGCTTTCTCACCGTCGAGATCGATCTTCGACAGCTCGCCGAACGTCAGCTTGTGAGCGAATTCCGAGATCTTGTCGATGCCGAGCTTCGCGCCGACGTTGTAGAAGAAGATGTCGCAGGAGACTTTCAGCGCGTTGGAGACGGCGACGGCGCCGTGGCCTTCGCGCTTCCAGCAGCGGAAGCGGCGTTTGAAGAAAACGGCCGTGCCGCCGCAATTGAACGTCGTCCCAGTGTCGATCGCATTCTCAGACAGCCCGGCCATGGCCATGACCGTCTTGAACACCGAGCCCGGCGAGTACAGGCCCTGGATGCAGCGATTGAGCTCGATCTTGAACGGATTCGACGCGATCGTCTTGTAGACCTCGGGCGTGAACCGCTTGGAGTAGACGTTCGGGTTGTACGCGGGCGACGACACCATCGCCAGCACTTCGCCGTTTCGCGGATCGAGCGCGACGACGGAGCCGACGAATTCGTTCTCGATGAGGTACTGCTCGGCGCGGCGCTGGAGCTCGAAATCGAGCGTGAGGTAAACGTTGTCGCCGGCGACAGCCTGCTTGCGCGCCGGAGCGTATTCGCTGAGCCGGCGGCCGTGGCTGTCGTACTCCCAGTATTCGGCGCCGTCCTTCCCGCGAAGGTAGTTGTCGTACATCAGCTCGACGCCGCGCTTTCCGATCAGATCGCCCGGTTTCAGATCCTTGTGCTGCGCGAGCTCTTTCTCGTTGACCTCGCCGATGAATCCCATCACGTGCGCGGCCATGACGCCGTACGGATAGTTGCGCCGCTGGACCGGCGTGACGTTCAGCTCGGGGAAGCTGACCGATTGCGCCTGAATCGACGCCACCTGCTCCATCGTCAGGTCTTCGCCGACCACCAGCGGCCGCGCGATCGGGACCTCGCTTCCTTTTTCGAAGCGCGATTCGATGTCCTGCGGCGTCGTGGCCAGAGCGCTGCCGAGAAAGGCGACCAGCTTGGTCCGATGCGCCGGGTCGCTCTTGACCATCGGCCGCATGACGATGCGATCGACCGTCAGCGAGTACGCCGGCTGGATGTCGGCCAGGATCCTTCCGTTGTGATCCATGATCAGGCCACGTTTCGCGGGGATCACGAGCTCGCGCAACGCGTTCGCTTCCGAGAGGCCGCGATACTTGTCGGCCTGCACCCCCTGAACGAACCAGAACGATCCGGCCAGGAACACGAAGACCGCCACGATGCCCCACATCACGGCATTGATGCGGAACTGCAGGAACTTCTGATCGTCTCGATAAACGCGCATGGAAGCTCTCAGGAGAACCGGGTGGCTTCGATCGGCTCTTCGCGTAAGAACAACGTTAGTAATTGATACACGAACATTCCGAACATCAGGGTGAAGATCGTTTTCACGAAGAGTCCCTGCTCGAACATCTCGATGCGCTGCTTGAGCAGAATGTTGACCAGAATGTAGATCACCAGCTCGTTCACGATCACCGCGCCGCCCAGGCATGCGCCGAAGAAGAGGGTGCCGCGAAGGACCAGGCGGGAGTTGATATACGCGACGATGTAGGCGCACACGGTCAGTGAGAACGCGTGCAGCCCGAAGATCGAGGACGAGAACGCGTCCTGCACGAATCCGGCGATGACCCCGGCGATGATGGCGCCGAGGATGTTGCCGCCCATCGAGTAGTACACGACGAGGATCACGTAGGGATTGAAGAACGCCAGCGCATTCGGAAAGAAACTATCGAGGAGCGAATGCAGCGTCAGCGCGATCAACAGTCCGATGGCAAACCGCAACCATCTCAAGGGGCATACCTCACGACGTCACCCGGGATCTTGTGGGTGTGAATGATGATCACTTCTTCGATCGACCCGATGTCGACCGACGGCTTCACCACGATGTTCTTGAAGAGGTCCGGCCCCTGACCGGCTTTCACGACCACGCCGACCGGAATGCCCTTCGGATAGATGCCGTCGATGCCGGCGGTCAGGATGCGGTCGCCGGGAACGACGTCGGCCAGAGCCGGCACATCGTGCATCTCCAGCGCGCCGCTCCCATTTCCGCGGACCACGCCCTGGCGCCGCGAGCGTTCGTCGAGCGCGCCGACGGCACAGTTGCTGTCGGTGACGAGTTGCACCTTGGCCATGTCCTTCGTCGTCAGGACCACGCGGCCGATCAGTCCATTGGCGTTGACGACGGCGTCATTGACATCGATGGCGTCCGTGGAGCCACGGTCGATGATCACCGATTTGAACCGGCCGGAGGTGTCGAGCATGATGGCCTGCGCCATCGACGTCTCCAGGTTCAGCTGGTCGTCATAGCCGAGAAGGCCGCGGAGGCGGCGAAGATCGGTCGATGACTGCCGGAGCTTGAGGTTCTCGGTGGTCAGCGATGCCACCTTTCGATGAAGCTCCACGTTCTCGCTGACGGCCCGCCGCATGTCGAGATAGCCGTGGAACATGTCGGAGGTCGCGCTGCCGATCCAGTTCACGGCCTTCGGAACCGGCGAGAACATCGTCATCACCGTCCGCTCGAACAACGTCCGGGTCTCACCGACGTAACGCGTCCGGCTGCTGAAGCTCATCAGGATGAACAGCAGCGAGAGCACGACGATGAAGAGCAGCGTCGGGCGCCGGGGGATGACATCTGAGGGAACGGCCATGACGACAAGCGCTTTGAGCAGAATCTACGCCAGAGCGGAGAGCTACTCGATGGAAATCTTCCGGAGCAAATTGAAATCGGTCAGCATCTGCCCGGTCCCCAGCGCCACGCACGCCAGGGGGTCCTCGGCCAGCGTGACGGGGAGGCCCGTCTCCTCGCGCAGGCGCTTGTCGAGGTTCTTCAGCATCGATCCGCCGCCGGCGATGATGATCCCCTTGTCCATGATGTCGGCCGACAGTTCGGGCGGCGTGCGCTCCAGCGCTACGCGAACGGCCTCCACGATCGTGGCCACGGTCTCGGACAGCGCCTCGCGGATCTCTTCGTCCGAGACGACCAGAGTCTTGGGCACGCCCTCGACGAGGTCGCGGCCCTTGATCTCCATGGTCATCTCTTCATCGAGCGGGAAGGCGGAGCCGATCTCCATCTTCACCTGCTCGGCGGTGCGCTCGCCGATGAGCAGGTTGTACTTCCGCTTGATGTACTGAATGATCGCGTCGTCCATCTCGTTGCCGGCCACGCGCACGGAACGCGAGTAGACGATGCCGGCCAGCGAGATCACGGCCACGTCGGTCGTGCCGCCGCCGATGTCAACGATCATGTTGCCGGTCGGATCGGTGATGGGAAGTCCGGCCCCGATCGCCGCCGCCATGGCCTGCTCGATCAGATACACCTCGGTGGCGCCGGCGCGGAGTGCCGAGTCCTTGACCGCGCGCTTCTCCACCTGCGTGATCTCCGAAGGAACCGAGATGACGATGCGCGGCTTCACCAGGAACCGCCGTCCGTGCGCTTTCTCGATGAAGTACTTGATCATCTTCTCGGTGACTTCGAAATCGGCGATGACGCCGTCCTTCATCGGGCGGATGGCGACGATGTTGCCCGGCGTCCGGCCGAGCATCTCTTTCGCTTCCTTTCCGACGGCTTCGACGTTGTTGTTGATCTTGTTGACCGCGACGATCGACGGTTCGCGGACGACGATGCCTTTGTTCTTCGCGTAAACGAGCGTGTTGGCTGTTCCCAGATCGATCGCCAGATCGTTCGAGAACATGGAGAGCAGTGATTTCACAGCCATCGGAAGCGTTTATCCCCTGATTGGTGAAACTTGGTTGGCAGCCGCGGAGGCCAGTGCAAAACGTTTGCCCCGCGAATTTTACGTCCTCGGGAGCGAGGACGGTGGATTACTCCTCAACAAAAACGGTCTCGGACTTGACGGTCTGGTTGCCCGCCGGATCGACGGCCTTCACCACGACGGCGTTCGCGCCCGTCTTGTTGAAGCTGACCAGCTTCTTGAAATGGCCGGTCGATTCGACGTCGACCTCTTCGTCGTTGATGAAAACGGTCGCTCCCGGCTCGGCCGTCCCCTCGATCATGAAGAACGGCCCGCCGATCGAGTAGGGTTTGTTGAGCTGCAGCTTCGGCGGCTCACGATCGGCGGTCACCGCCGTGGACCCGGTGCGCTGCCCTCCGCTGACGCGGAAGCGGCGGAACGACGAGAACGGCCCGACATCGCCGTCCGGACCGACCGCCGCCGCCCGCCAGTAGAACGCTCCCTCGGAGGTCACCCGGGCGGAAGCGCTGGTGTTCTGCCGCCTGGAGTTGATCTCGAGGGTGGAGAACAGCCGGGACCGCGAGACCTGCAGCACATATCCCGTTGCGGTCGGCTGCGTGTCCCACGTGAACTGCACGCGCAGATCGCCCGTCATCTGGAAGACCTGGTTGTCCGCGGGCGCGAGAAGCGCAGGCGGGAGGATCAGTTTCTTGACCGGCGAGACCTGCCCGGCGGGGGAGGCGCTGACCTTGTCGCCGGACGAGAGCTTGATCGCTTCTCCGCCAGCCGTCGAGGTGACGGAAGCCGAACCCTTTGTCGCGACGACCGCGGTCTGCTGGCCCTTGTCCACGCCGACCTGCGTCGTGGACTCGGAATCGATCACCACGCGCGTTCCGGGCGTGCGGACGCTGGACTGGTCGTCCGTCGTGGCGACCTCGACCGAGCCGACCTGCATCTTCACTTCATTGGTCTTCTTGGCAGTGGCCGGGTTCAACTGCGAGTAGATCTCGAGGAGAGCGTTCGAGCCGACGGTGTAGAGCGAGCCATTCGAGAAGATGAGCTCGGCGGAGGCGCGCTCTCCCGTCTTGACCCAGTCGCCATTGAACAGCGGCGTGCGGGGATCGGCGTCTTTCCAGTCGCCCGACGAGCCTTTCTGATACTTAACGTCGCCTTCCACGGTCAGGAACTGGGCGTCATTTTCGCGGTCGGCACCGCCGGACAGTGCCGTCCGGCTGATGGTCTGCGACTCGACCGCGGCCCCCTGCGCTTCCGTGAACTTTGCACTGGTAAATAGCGCGTTCGCCTCGTCGA
Source organism: Thermoanaerobaculia bacterium (assembly GCA_035468985.1). GTDB lineage: Bacteria > Acidobacteriota > Thermoanaerobaculia > Gp7-AA8 > Gp7-AA8 > DASVHS01. The sequence continues at coordinate 54,382 of DATISF010000047.1, read as the reverse complement.
GCTTCCGCTGGGCCCGGTCGAATTCGGGCCGGTGAGCGTTGAAGTCTTTGGAGGATGCCAGGGCGTTCAGGGCCTGGCGGGCGTCGGTGATGGCCGATTCGGCGTTGCTGCGAGGGTTTCCTTTCTCTTTCTGCCAGAAAAAGTAGCCTGCAGCCGCAAGCAGGAGGATCAGGACGACGAGCCCCACCTGCTTCAGCCGGTCGATTGATATGAGGTACCAATCGACGTCGGCACCCGTCACCTTGCTCCGCTTTTTTGCCATCGAAGGCACGGACTGTTATAGCACACACAGCGGTTTACGTCCGATATCGGGAATAGGTACACTGCCGCGTTTTTTCTGTGTGATTTGACCGACCTACGGGTGTCCGAAAGGTAGTTCTCCATGCTCAAGTTAATGCGTGACAGCTTCCAGCAGCTCAAGTGGATCCTTGTCGCGATCGTCGCGATCTTTATTCTCTTCATCTTCGTCGACTGGGGTGCCGGCGGCGCCCGCGCCGGAGCTTCCGACCGCGGCTATGCCGCTCGCGTGAACGGCGAGACGATCACGTACCGCGATTTCGATCGCGGGGTCTACTACGCCGAAGAAAACTACAAGCGCATGTATGGTTCGCAACTGAGCCAGGAGATGCTCGATCAGATGGGCCTGCCGAGACAGGTCCTCGACTCGCTGATCGACCAGCGGCTGCTGCTGCAGGAGGCACGCCGCCTCCACCTCTCCGCCTCGCAGGAAGAAGTCCGCAAGCGGATCCTCGAGATCCCCGTCCTCAATCCGGACGGGAAGTTCATCGGCTCCGAGCTCTACTCCCGTTACGTGACGCAGATGGGATTTCAGAGTCCGGCCGAATTCGAGGATGAGCTCGCGCGCGAGATCACGCTCCAGAAGATGGAGAGCGCGCTCGCCACGTCCGTGATGGTCTCGCCGAAGATGGCCGACGCCGAATACCGGCGCGTCAGCGAGAACGCGAAAATCCGTTACGTCCTTTATCCGGCGAGCCGCGAGGTCACGAGCGTGACCGTCACGCCGGCGGACGTCGAAGCGTTCTACAAAGCGAACCAGACCAAGTACTCGCACACCGAACAGCGCGACGTGAAGTACCTGCTGGCGGATTTCAACCGTCTTCGTTTACAGATCATCCCGAACGACGCGGAGCTGTTGAAGCGCTACAACTCCTCGAAGGAGGATTTCAAAGCGCCGGAGGCGGCACACGTCTTCCACATCCTGATCAAAGTCGATCCGAGCTCGGCGCCGGAAGTCGACGCAGCAGCGCGCGCCAAAGCGGAGTCGCTCGTCAAGCAGCTGCGCGGCGGAGCCGACTTCGCCACGCTCGCCAAACAGAACTCCGCCGATCCGTCGTCCTCGGCGAAGGGTGGCGACATGGGGTTCGTCGACCGCGGCACGACCGTCCCGGTTTTCGATCAGGCTGCGTTCACGATTCCGCTCAATCAGGTCAGCGATCCGATCCGTTCGCAGGAGTACGGCTACCACATCATCAAAGTCCTCGAGCGCCGTCCCGAGGCGTACCGCACGTTCGAGCAAGTGAAGCCCGAACTGGCGGCGCAGGTTGCCGATCAGCTGGCGAAAGACCAGGCCCGCGAAGAGATGACGCGCATCGCGGCACGCCTGCGGCAGAACAAACCGTCGACACCCGAAGCGTTCTCGGCGCTTGCGAGCGACAAGGTCAGCTCGAATGACACGCAGTGGTTCCAGAAGAACGACCCGATCCCCGGACTCGGCGCCAACCCGGCGCTGACCACCTGGGCATTCGGCGCCAAGCAGGGTGATGTCGGCGAGATGATCGGAACGCAACGCGGCATCATCATTCCTTATCTCTATGGAATTCGGCCGGCCGGCGTGACCGCCCTCGCGGAGATCCGCGACCGCGTGACCCAGGACGCCAAAATGGCGAAAGCACGTGAGCTCGCGCGCGAGGCGCTCACCAAAGCGATGGCCGGCGTGACGTCAGCGGACGCGGTGGCGGCGAAAGTCGGTCTGCCTGCGGCCGACGCCACGGTGAACCGACAGGGTTACATCGCGGGGATCACCGGCGACACGAGCCAGCTGGTCAATCTCGCTCTTTCGTCGGCGCCCGGACAGCTGCAGGGCCCGATCATTGCCGGCGACGGTGCGATCGCGTTCCAGGTCGTGCAGCAGAAGAAGGTCACGGACCAGGAGCTGAAGGAGAACGAGTCGGCGTACATGGACATGATCCGCTCGCAGCAGGCCCGAAGTCTGCGCGCGACACTGCTGGCCAAGCTTCGCAAGGATGCCAGAGTCGACGTCAACGAACAGGTGCTGCAGTCGCGGTCGAAGTCGCAGCCGCAACAGGGCGCGTAGTTGCCGGACAACATTCTGCCGAAGTGGAATGAGCCCGCGATCCGCGTGCTCATGATGCCGCGCGACACCAACGCCTACGGCACGATCTTCGGCGGCATCATCCTTTCCTACATCGACCAGGCCGGGGCGATCGAAGCGCGCCGGCAGGGGAGCCAGTTCATGGTCACCGTCTCGATGGACAAGGTCGTGTTCCTCGCGCCGGTGTTCGTCGGCGACCTGGTCAGTTTCTGGACCGAGACGATCCGCATCGGAACGACCTCGATCACGATCAAAGTCGTGGTCGAGGCGCTCCGCGGGAAGGATCCCGATCAGCGGGTCATCGTGACCGAAGCGCACGTCGTGTATGTGAATGTGGGGGAGGACAGGAAACCGCGACCGATTCCGAGGAGGGGTCAGTAGTTCATTTCTCGCGGGCCTTCTTCATCTTCTCCAGCCGCTCGCGAATCTCGCGTTCGAAGCCCGCGTCTTTGGGCTCGTAGAACCGCCGGCCGCGCAACGACTCCGGAAGGCATTCCATCTCCGTCGTCTGTTCTTCGTAATCGTGCGCGTACTGATATCCGCGGCCGTAGCCCAAGTCTTTCATGAGGCGCGTCGGCGCGTTGCGGATGTGGAGCGGAACCGGCGGGTTGTCGCCCTGCCGCACTTCGGTGACCGCTTGGCCGTAGCCGACATACGCGGCATTCGATTTCGGGGCGGCGGCGAGATACGTGACGAGCTGCGCGAGCGCGACCCCCGCTTCCGGCATGCCGAGGAAGTGCACGGTCTGCTGCACGGCGATGGCGAAGACGAGGGCCTGCGGATCGGCGTTGCCGATGTCCTCCGATGCCGCGCGCACCATGCGCCGGGCGATGTAGAGCGGATCTTCGCCGCCCTCGAGCATCCGCACGAGCCAGTACACGGCCGCATCGGCGTCTCCGTTCCGCACCGACTTGTGCAGCGCGGAGATGATGTTGTAGTGCTCCTCGCCCGATTTGTCGTACATCAGCGAGCGGCGCTGCAGGATCGTCTTCACCTTCACCGCGTCGATCGGGCTGTCGTCCTTCGAGGCCGTCTCGACGACGAGCTGCAGGCTGTTCAGAGCCTGGCGCGCGTCTCCCGCCGACGTTGCGGCGATGAAGTCCAGCGCGTCGCGGCCGACTTCGATTCCGTATCGCTTCACCGCCGGATCGCTCACCGCCCGCTGCAGGATCGTGATCACCTGCTCGCGCTCGAGCGGCGGAATGACGACCACTTTGCAGCGCGACAGGAGCGCGGAGTTCACTTCGAACGACGGGTTCTCCGTCGTCGCGCCGATCAGGATGATGTCGCCCGACTCGACGTAGGGGAGAAACGCATCCTGCTGCGCCTTGTTGAAGCGATGGATCTCGTCGATGAAGACGATCATCCTCGATCCGCGCAGCTGGCGCGACTTCCGCGCCTCCTCCATCAGAGTCTTGATGTCTTTGATGGAAGTGCTCGTCGCCGAGAACGGTACGAAGCGCGCGCGTGTCGTCTTGGCGATGATCCGCGCCAGCGTCGTTTTTCCCGATCCCGGAGGCCCCCAGAAGATCATGGAGGGGATGCGGTCGGTCTCGATGGCGTTTCGAAGAAAGCGGCCGGGCGCGAGGATCTCCTCGAGTCCGACCACATCATCGATGGACTTCGGACGAAGACGCTCGGGAAGAGGTGCGTCCTGGAGGTTCGTTTCAGGAGCGTCGCGGATTTCGGAGTCGCCGAAGAGATTGCCGGTCATGAGAGACGGGAATGTCGAATGTTGAATGTTGAATGTTGAATGTTCAATGGTGAATTTCATTCAACGTTCACCATTCAACATTCCGCATTCACCATTCCCGTTCTCTGTTCATTTGCAGAGGAGCGTGAAATCGAGGTTTCCACCCGAAATCACGACGGCCACAGGTCCCTTCGGCTTGATCTTGCCTGAAAAAAGCGCCGCAAGGCCGAGCGCTCCCGTCGGCTCGATCACGAGCTTCGTGCGGTACATTGCAAATTTCACGGTCTCGAGCAGCACGGCATCGTCAACGCTCACGACGTTCTTCACGCGCTCACGGATGATCGTGAAATTGCGCTGGCCGATCGCGAGCGTTCGCGCACCGTCGGCGATCGTGTTCGGCGGCTCGATCGACACGATCCGTCCGCTGTGGAATGACTGCTCGCCGTCGTTGCCGGCCGCGGGCTCGACTCCGTAGACGTCGATCTGCGATTTGATCGATGTCGACGCCATCGCCACTCCGCTGAGCAATCCGCCGCCGCCGAGCGGGACGATGATGGAGGCGACGTCAGGCCACTCTTCGACGATCTCGAGGCCGACCGTGCCCTGGCCGGCGATGATGCGATCGTCGTCGAACGGCGGGATGACCGCGGCTCCCTTCCGCTCGGCGATCTCACGGGCAACGGTGTCGCGCGTCGCGGCGGTCACGCCGCCCTGCACGACCTCGGCTCCGTACGCTTTGGTCGCTTCGACCTTCGTCCTGACCGAGTTCTCGGGCATGACGATCGTCGCCGGGATGCCGAGGGTCTTTGCCGCGAGGGCCACTCCCTGGGCGTGGTTGCCTGAGGAGAACGCGACCACTCCGCGTTTGCGCTGCTCCGGCGCGATCTGCAGCAGGGCGTTCATGGCTCCCCGGATCTTGAAGGAGCCGGCACGCTGCAGGTTCTCGCACTTGATGCGGATTTCCACTCCCGCCCTTTCCGAAAGCGACCGGCTGGGGAGGAGGGGGGTGCGGTGGATGTGGGGGCGGATGCGAAGGGCCGCCTCGCGGATCTGATCGAGGCTGGCGATCGAATCCGCCGCGGCGGGCTCGTTTTGAGATGTCACCCGCGGTAGTATAAACTCGTGTCAAACAAGTAGATCGGCGTTGCCGGGCTGCCGATTATTTGATTTTTCGCACGCAGCGGAGTATCGTCGGCTGACGCCATAAACGTACCAAGGTCATCTTCGGGTTGGAGGTTGGGGATATGTGGAGATGGGTTACCCGCGGCCTGGTTCTAGCCATTACGTCTGCGCTAGTGCTTCCCGCACTCTTCGCGCAGACAGGCGTGATCGGTCAGCTCGAGCTTCCTGATCCAGCATTCGTTCAGAGCGGCGTCGTCCTCGTTCGCGGCTGGGTTTACGATCCGGCGCAGATCTCAAAAATCGAGCTCTACGTCGACGATCAATTTCAGTACCGCACAGTGACGAATCTGCCGCGCATCGACATCGTCGAGGCGTATCCGAACTATCCCGGCCTGCACAACAGCTTCAATCCGGGATTCCAGACGGGATTTCTCGCCAGCCGGTACTCCAACGGCCCGCACACCGTCTTCGTTCGCGTGTACTTCGGCGATGGCCGCGTCGAGGAGATGGGACGGCGGACCGTCAACATCGACAACACGCGCAATCAGTCGCCGTTCGGATCGGTCGACCAGCCGGACATCAGCAAGGTCTACAACGCCAGCGGCTCGTTCCCGATCGTCGGTTGGGCCGCCGACTCCGACGGCATCAGCCGCATTGACGTTCTGATCGACGGCGGCAACATGCAGTCGGCGATGTACGGCGACACGCGCCCCGACGTCGGAGCGAGCTTCCCGGACTTCCCGGGCGCGCTCTTCAGCGGATTCATCGCCAACGTCGACACGACGCGCGTGCAGGACGGCGTGCACCTCATCGAGGTCCGAGCCACCGACAAGTTCGGCCTGTCGCGCCTCATCGGCGTGCGGAACGTGCAGATCCTCAACAGCGAGGCGAACCTGAAGCCGTTCGGGCACATCGACGAGCCATTGCGCGACGCGGTGCTTTACGGCACGCAGTGCGGCGTGGCCGCCGGTCCGCCGGTCGTCTCTCCGCCAGTCCGCCTGACTTCGCACATCACGCCGGTCCGCGGCTGGGCTCTCGACCTCGGCTCCCGCATCGATACCGGGCGCATCTCGTATGTCGAGCTCCTCATCGACGGCGTTCGCTATCTTTCGAGCGACGACTGCACGCTGCCGTTCGGCGGTTATGCGAACTGCTACGGCGTTCCGCGTTATGACGTCGAGCGCTTCTATCCGAACTATCCCGATGCGCCGCTGGCGGGCTTTATCTTCACCCTCGACGTCGGCAACCTCCTCAACCTCGGGGTCCGGGAAGGGCAGCACAACCTGAAGATTCGCGTCGGCGACCTGCAGCAGACCGTGACCGAGCTTCCGGGACCTCAGGGCATCCCGGTGTTCTTCAAGTGCGCCGACTCCAGCTTCGACTCGCCGTCCTTCGGCTTCATCGACGTTCCGATGCCGGTGCTGGACTACATCACGGGCAACACCGTCTTCCAGGGCTGGGCGCTCGACTTCGATGGAGTGGTGACGGTGGAAATGATCGTCGACGGCAACTATGTCGGGCAGGCGCAATACGGGTTCCCGCGTCCCGATGTCGCGGCGCAGAATCCGAGCTTCCTGACCGCCGGCATCTCCGGATGGCGGTTCACCTACGACACGACGAAGCTCGGCAACAACCGGCATCGTTTGACCGCGCGCGTTCTCGACAGCCGCGGCAACCGGGCCGAGATCGGCTCGGTCGACTTCTACGTTTACAACGCGGCACCCACGCCGTAACAGATCGACTGCGACAGCAAACGAGAAACCCGGCGAAGGCCGGGTTTTTTGTTGCGAGAAGAGAGTTGCTTGCGACATCCTTCGCCGACCGAACGCCTCTTTTTTCGCGAATGGTCGATGGAAGACCTGCCTCAGGCCTGGATCCTCTGGGGCGAGCCGGAGGTCACGAGGTTCATCGGCGGGCCATTTTCTCGCGTGGATGTGGAAGCGAGGCTGGTTCGAGAGCTCGAGACTGCCGCATCACGTGGAATTCAATACTGGCCGATCTTTACTCGCGCGGATGGGGAGTTTGTCGGTTGTTGTGGCCTGCGTCCGTACCAGAGCGATGCCGCCGTGTACGAGCTTGGCGTGCATCTTCGCCGCATCGCTTGGGGACGCGGATATGCCGCGGAAGCCGCGCGGGCAGCGATCGAGTTCGCGTTCAACAACCTGAAGGCAGAGAGGCTGTTCGCCGGACATCACCCGGAGAATGACGCCTCGCGCCAACTGCTGGCGAAGCTTGGCTTTCGTTATGAACGTGACGAACTCTACGCGCCGACCGGTTTACGCCACCCGTCGTACTTCCTGGCGCGGGAGCAGGTCGGACGAGAGGGGTGATGCTCATGCGCGCCCCAGATCCGCCATCATCTTCGCCGCAACCGTATCGGCACTTTCGCGGCTGGGCAGATTGGTGCCGAGGAGCTTCTTCGACCCGTCCTGAAGCTCGAGGGTCACGCCGAACGATAAGCTGTTTACACCGGCCGTCGTGCCGTCGATCGACTTGATCGAGGCAGTCTCGTACGACGTCTCACGCGAGCCCATGCCGAGCCATTGCTTGCGGACGCGCACGCCGCTCGCGTCAACCTCGATTGTCGATCGGCCAAAGAAATAATCGATTGCGGAGACGATGAGAAGCAGATCGATCACGATGAAGACGAGGGGAATTCCCCACGGCGCACCGAAGTGGATCATCGCCGCGATCGCGGCGTTCCACACCAGAAGGAGCACGAGGCCGCCGATCACTCCGCCGATGGTCTTGCTTGCACGAATCTGGAACTCCTCGCCGCCGCCAGGCAACCGCTTGATCTCCACTCCCGACGTCGTCGCGACGGGTTGCCGTGCCGCTTCGACGCGATGACGCTCCTGGAACGCCGCGAACTCGCTTCCATCGACGGCCTCACCCGCCCGAAAGACCGGTAGATCGAACTGCGCGCCGTAATCGACGCCCGGCAGCTCAGCGCTCGCCGTGAAACGCCAGAGGAAGCGGTTGTACGTGTCGGCATCATCAGTGGGCTGCGAATCGGGCGGCGTTGCGAACTGGAACGGAACTCGCGTCCCCATCGGACTTCGCATCGCTGCCGAGGCGTCGACCACGATCTCCGAGTCCCAAAGCAGATGCTCGGTCGTCGAGCGATTCTTTCCCGATCGCGTTGTCACGCTATTGATCGATGCGATCCGCAGCCGGTAGCCGGCGGCCGGCACGGCATCGGTCTTCAATTCCAAGTCGCCTCGGAACATGCGCCCCGGAACGATCGGCACCCGGTCGAGATGACAGATCGAAGTCCCGAACCTCGCGCTGCGCATCGTCTGATAGATCGCGCTGATCAACAGAATCACTCCCACGGCCGGAAAGAGGAAGATGAGCAGCGGCATGAGATTTTCTCGGGATACTTCCGGCTTCATCATCCATGCAATGGGGAACGAGAGCGCATTCCAGACGATCGCGAAGATCCAGAGGCCGATCATCTTTCCCTTGGTAGAGTCGCGGATGGCGCGATTGGCCCAGTCCTCGCGCCACATCCACGGCTTGTCGGGATTTGCCGCCTTGAGTGCATCCGTTCTTCGCGAGGCAGCCGTACCGAACAGGACCGCCAACACGATGGCGAGACCGACGAAAGTGAAGACGCTACCGATGACGATCGGGACGATGGAGTCCGACGTCGCCGAGGGCTGCCGCAAACCCTGCACGAGCGCGAGCAGGCCGCCGCCGAGAAACACCAGTCCGAAGAGGATCCCGCAACCAAACGCAAGACGGCTTACGCCGGAGCTCGGGGCCGGAGGTTGTGATGACATGCGTCCATGGTATGTCGTCGACGGTCGTTCCCGTGCCCGGTCGATCAGCTGGCCATGGCCGTCCTCTTTTCGGGCCCGAGACATTCATTCAGGAAGCTCGCGACGTGCGACCGTACTTCTGCATCGTGACCGAGGAGCAGATGACCGCCGGTCGGGAAGGCGAGGAACTTCCCGTGATCAATCTGCTCTGAGGTGTAGAGACTGCTCTCGTAAGTGCCGTACAGGTCGTCTGCCGCGCTGATCACGAGTGTGGGCGCTTGAATGTCTTCGAGCTCGTATCGCGTCAGGTTGGATGAAATGACGGAGTCATTCCAGATTCCCGCAGAGCGTCTGCTGATGGGGAGAATGCTGCGCAGCATCTCATCGACGCTTCGGCGCTCGTCGGGCGTTCCGTTCCGATAGTGCTCCGGCGGAGTTCCGAGGATGGTTTTCAGGAGTGTCGAACGAGCGACTTTGGTCGCGGCCCAGAAGAGAAGGTCTGATGCTGCAATCGCGTTCAATACCACCTCGAAGAAACGAGACGGAGCGCGGGCGGGTGCGCGCTTCGGCGTGAATGCCATGGGCACGATCAGCACGAGCGCAGAGCAGCGCTCGGGATGCTTCAGACATAGCTGCATGGCGGAAGGAGCGCCCGCGGAAACGGCGATGACCGGCACGCGGGTGAGCTGCAATGCGTCGAGCACTCGCAGGTGAGCATCAGCCTGTGCTTCTGCCGAAGCATCGGCAGGCAGCGGAGTCCCCAGGTACCCGAAACGGGACGGCGCGATGACGCGGTGGTTGTCGCCGAGAAACACGCGTGCGAGATCCAGTCCCTGATCGAATCCTCCTCCCGCTCCGTGGACGACAAGGACCGACGGTCCGTCTCCCGACTCGGCGAACTCGATCGGCCCGTGTGCTGATTGGATGACCTGCCGGTCCGCTTGAATTCGCTGCCTGGCTGCTTTGATGTCTTTCCGGTACGCCGTGTAGGCCAGCGCGGTCGCGCCGCCGGCGATGGCTCCGGTCAGCTTGAGAAGTCGAGATCCTCTCGATGCCATGCGATGCCTCCTTCGCTGGTGAAGCATCAGACGGCCGACGCCGGGCGTCGAGGCCGTGCGACGCCTTCAGGCGGTGACGCGACTCACACGTGCCGGGCCAGCGAGTGCAATGTCTGACCCGATCAATGTCGGCGCCTGCAGTGTTCTTCGTACCCCCATTGAGTCCGGTGTCTACCTTCTACACGTCGCCTTCGCAGGGTTGTGTTCTCGACGCTCAGCCGGGCGGCCTGCTCACTCAGAGGAGGGTTTGTGAATCGAGTGTGCGTCTGGCGTTGTGCGTCGTCGTGGTGTGCGGTCTTTCGCTCGCGGAAATGGCTCAGGAGGAACGCTCCGTAACCGCCGCTGCTCCTGTTGAGAAGTGCAGGTGACAACTGTTTCTTGGGCCAGGCGGCTGGATTCTCGAGCACCACTGACTCCGGCAACACTGTGATCGGCCGGAGCGCGTTGGCGTTGAGCGTCGGGGGGAGCCAGAACGCCGCCGTCGGCTGGTTTGCCGGTCACAACCTCACCAGCGGAAGCATAACGGCGCGACGAGGAGGCTGTGCCGAGCTGGCCGCCACCGTCGATCAAGTTCGACATTGCGGACATCGATCGCGCCACCGACGGTCTGATGCGTCTCCGGCCGGTGACTTCCGCGACCTTGCCCATGGGGACGATGCTCCGCTGCAGTACGGGTTGATCGCCGAAGAGGTGGCCGAGGTCTATCCGGAGCTTGTAGCATCGGCAGATCGAGAATCAGCAGAAGACAATCGGCGCGCTCGAACAGCGACTGGAAGCGCTGGAGAGGCAGCTCGCCAGCAAGAGATGAAGGGCCATCGACATGATTGACGATCGCGCCGCAAAGGCGTGGGCAATCCTCTTCGGGCGGCTAGTCGTCGGACTGATCTTTTTCATGGCCGGCGTCTGGAAGGTATTCGAGCTGGGCCCGGCCGGTCATGTGCGCCGCTACTTCCTCCCATTTCAGGATACGTTTCTCCCGACCTGGTCGCTGTGGCTGGTGGGGTTCGCGATTCCGTTTGTCGAACTGATTGCCGGTGCGCTCGTGATCATCGGATTCCAAACGCGTCCCGCTCTGGTCAGCCTGGGCTTCGTTCTGGTCATCGTGACCTTCGGACATCTTCTCAGGGAGCCGCTCTACGCGTTTCACGAACACGTCATCCCGCGTCTTGCGCTTGTGGTGCTGGTTCTGCTGCTGCCGCGGGACGCAGACCGGTTCTCGGTCGACGGCTGGAGGCTGCGAGGAGCGCCGAAGCGTCAATGAGTCGATTGGCTTTCCAGGCGGCCGTTACTCAGAACAACTTCAGGAACACCACATTCGCCACGAACCCGCTCTGCCGGTTGCGTCCGATCGTCGTTCCGATGTCCAGACGCAGCAGCGTTCCGTACGGGCCCACCGTCTGCCCCGCGATGCCCACGCCCTGGAACGGCTCGCGGCGGTAGCCCGCGGCGGTGTCGTCGAGCACGGCCTGGTCGTAGAACGCCTCCATCCGGAACTGATCGGAGAAAACGAATCCGTACGACAGGTGTCCGAGGAAGCCGCGCTCCATGCGGACGGAGCCGGATTTGATGCCGTGCACGCGCTGCGCGCCGAAGAACCCGAGCTCGTACTTCGAGAATCGGTCCAGCCGCTGGCCGTCGAGGTAATTCAGATCGATGCCGATGCGCTGGAACTTCGGCAGATAGATGCTCTTCCCGAACGAGGCGCCATAGTTCGCGAACGTCTTCTGGTCCGGGTTGTACTCGGCCGGATCTCCCCACGGCTTCCACGACGTGCGCGTCCGATAATCGTAAAAGCCGGACAGCGTGTATCCCCAGCGCGAGTACTGCGCTTCGAGTGACGGGCCGATCTCGAACGAATCTGCCGGCACCTCGAAACCAGGCGCGGTGTCCTCCGCACGCTGATACGTCGTGTGCGACGCGCCGAACGACAGATCGATCTTTCCGAACTGAAAGACGGGATGCCCGGCCCGGATCGTCAGGTTGAGGGGCAATGTCTTCACCGCTTCGTTCTTCTGCTCGGCTCCGTTGCGAAAGATCGAGTTTTCGACTGGAACGGCGATGCCGAAAAAGTCGGCGCCGAGGTTCGTGCGCGTGTTCGCGACGTTAGGGTGAGTGGCGTTCGCGGCGAGGATCACGCCGGCGAAGAAAACGTTCGTCTGGATGCCGCGGTTTCCGAGGTCGAAATTGAAGTAGTCAATGCCGCCCAGCGGCACGACCGGGAATTGCAGTCCGGAGTCGTGGTGAATCCCGCCGAGCATGAACGTGCGGGCCGTGTCGAAGCCTTCTTTGACGACGCGCTCGCCGCTGCCGCGCTTTTCGAGATAGCGGAGCCCGGCCTGCGTCTCCCGAACCATCCGTGCGTCGGATGCAGACGCGCGCGAGAGCTGGCCCTCGAAGTCAGAGGGCTCAAGCCGGAAATCACTGAATGTGGTCGAACGCAGTACGGCGCTGGCTCTTCCGGCCGCGGAGATGACCTGTTGCGCGTTGACGTCGCGCTGCAGCCAGAGGAGCGCGCGCGCATCGATCTTCGCAGCATCGGCGGAGCCGACCGGCTGGTTGTTCTCGCGGGCAAACGGCTGGAAGTCGACGCGCTCCTCGTTCGAGAGCACCTCGCCGGTGAGATTGAGCTGCACCATCGAGATGCGGATGCGCGCCCACGTGCGGGCGTCGATCCAGACCGTTCCGCGGTAGAGCGGCAGGCTGTCCGGCGCGTTCGGCGGCGGCTCGAAGCGGACCTCGTACGTGTGATAGCCGTCGACGACGGTCTCGCGGACGAGCTGATATCGATAGTCGTTGGTGAGGTGGATGTCGAGCGGAAGCTGCGTGACTTTCTCAGGCTGGATCAACGGCAGCTCGGGAATCCGGCCGTACTTCCACTTCACACCGTTGATGTAGAAGTCCTGCCAGATCCAGTCCGATTTGCCGGCGCGCGAGTCGGAGAAGTAATCGCCGGCGATGGTGGCCTCGATCGCGTCGGCACCGTTGCCGACGTCGAAGCGCAGCTTCGTCGTGTCGCGGGCGATGTAGCGCGGCCGGATCGACTCCTGGAACGACTGATAGGCCTGGTGGTTGCGGATGATCTCTTCGACCGTGATGCCGCGGTGCGTCGCGACTTCGATCGCTTCCTTGGTGACGTTGGCCTGCGGTTTTTCAGCACGATCGACGACGATCGCGTACGGCTCCGGCGACGGCTGGATGCCGACGAGGAGCTTGCCGCCCTTCTTGCCCGTATCGGTGATGGCGCGTTCGCCGGCGGCGTCGATGCGGCGCGGCTTCTCGAACTGGTCGCTCGGAATGGCCACGATCGTCGCCGCGGCCGCGTCGCCCTTCGGCACGACCAGCGCGCGAAGATCCTCACCGCGGATGAACGTCAGCACGGGCGAGGACGTCTTGTTGCCTTTGATGTCCAGAATCGCGGTCTGCGAGGTCGCGTCATACGCGAAATCGCCGGTCAGCGTGCGATTGAAGCTGGCAATCGACGCGGGGTTGATCGGGCCCGCCAGATACGCGCGCGTCGCGCCCTGCGACAGCGCCTGGGCGAGATCGAACATCGCGTTCGGCGACTGTGGCACAACGACGGCGTAGATCTTCTTCGCCGGGTCGTTTGCCAGCAACCAGGCCGCCCCTTCGGTTACGTTCGGTCCGTCGATCATCAGGGCGTCGAAATACGATTGCGCTCCATGCTCGTAGAGCTTCTTCGCTTCGTCGAGCGGCATGCGCCCGATGGCGATGCGCGAGGCGGCGTTCTGCCCCTGGGCCGTGACCGCGAGACGTTTGATCGCATAGGCCACGACGGCCGGATCGGCACGCTCGACCACCACCGCCAGCGAGTCGAACGGACCATGCAGTCGTGCCCAGTCGACGATTTCCGCCGTTTTCGTCTCCACGTCCAGCAGCGGATCCTTCCCCTCGGCGATTGCGTAGCGGATGGAGACGGCCGTCTGCTTGCGCTGTTCGGGTGTAAGCGCGTCGAATTGAGATGCAATCGTGGGCAGACTGTCGATCGAGGTCTCCACGAGCAGCGGAATGGTCGCTGTGGGCGCCGTCGTCAGATCGGAGACCGCGCCGACGCAGAGGGCGCACTCCTTTGGCGTGTCCGCTGCAAAGAGCGGGACAGCCAGGATGCAAGTGGCCAGCAGGATCGCAAATCGTTTCATGTACGCGCATTAAACCGTTTTCTCGGAGCCGAAAATTGCCGACGAGCCAGGGGACGCTGTTCTTCAATCCCTCGTCCGGCGCCAAGCTGGCGCCGGGCGAGCTGAAGGCGCTGCGGGACGCCGCCCGTGGGGCTGGGCTGGAGACGATCCAGCTCACGCGCGGGATCGACTGCGCGCAAACAATCCGTGAACGAATGGCCCGCGGCGTCCGGCTGTTCGTGGCGGCCGGCGGGGACGGCACGATCAACAACGTCGTTCAGGCGCTGGTCAGTAGCGAAGGCGTCCTCGGGGTCATCCCGGTCGGGACGTACAACCACTTCGCGCGCGATCTGGAGCTGCCGCTCGACTGGCCCGCCGCGCTCGACATCGCGATCTCGGGGGCGACGAGGCAGATCGACGCCGCGCGCGTCAACGACCGCTTTTTCGTGAACAACCTTTCGATCGGTCTCTATCCGGAGCTCGTCGCGCGCCGCGAGGAACGCGGGCGCGATTACCCGCGGTGGAAGGCGCGCCTGTACGCGGCTTGGGTCACGCTGCGCAAGTACCCATACGTCACGATGGCCATCGAGAGTCAGCATCATCAGGAGCTCGTACGGACGCACGTGTTCATGGTGTCGAACAATCCGTACGATCTGTCGGGCATCGGCGTCGAATCGGCGCGCAGCACGCTCGAGGAAGGGCGGCTGTCCGTGTACTGGCTGCCACGTCTGTCGCGGCTGAAGCTGACGAAATTCGTCGCCCGGTACCTCGCCGGCCGCGTGCGCGAGACGCCGGGGTTCCGCTCCTTTCGCACGATGATGATGAAAGTGCAGAGTGCGCGGCCCACGCTTCGCGTCGGCATCGACGGCGAGGTGTTCACCATGACGATGCCGCTGACCATCACGATCGTGCCGCAGTCGTTGCTGGTCAGGGTGGCGCGAAACGCCGGGTGAGGGCCCCTCATCCGCGCTTCGCGGCACCTTCTCCCCGCTCGCACGGGGAGAAGGCATGACGTTGGGGTAATCTCCCACTATGCCCGGGATTTTCGACACGATCGTCGATCCGCAGGTCCACGCGCTGGTTCGGCGCGAAGGTCAACTCCTCGTCGAGCTGCGCGAGACGCTCGAGCGCGAGCAGGCGGACGAGCGCCGTCGCGTCGATGAGTTGCTGGCCACGCTCGAGGATCTCTTCACGATCGTGATTGTCGGCGAGTTCAACGCCGGCAAGTCATCGCTGATCAACGCCCTGTTCGGCGTCAAGCTGCGCGTGGAAGGGCCGATCCCGGTCGACGACCGGATCTCGCTTCTGCGCTACGGCGAAACCGATTCGCTGAAGCAGATCTCCGATTTCGTCGTGGAACAGTTCTATCCGGTCGACTTCCTGCGCAACATCACGCTGGTCGACACGCCGGGCACGAACTCGATCGTGCAGCGGCATCAGGAGATCACCGAGGATTACATCCCGCGGGCGGACATGGTGCTGTTCGTGACCTCGATCGACCGTCCGCTCTCCGAGTCCGAGCGCCGCTTCCTCGAGTACATCCGCGAGTGGGGGAAGAAGGTCGTCTTCGTCCTCAACAAGATCGATACGAAGAATGACGACGAGATCGAGCAGGTCGTCGAATACCTCGAGAGCAACATTCGCGGGGTTTTCGGCTTCGACGCGGTGATCTTTCCTGTCAGCGCGAAGACGCGGGCGCGGTTCGATGCGCTCGAGAACTACATCTTCGAGGTGCTCACGGAGAAGGAGCGCGTACGGATCAAGCTGCAGGCGCCCCTCGACACGATCGGGAGCATCTCCAGGAAGCAGTTCTTGGTCATCGATTCGCGGCGCGAGATTCTGGTGACCGACAAGGCGCGCATCGACTCCATCACCGCGCAGCTCGAAAAGGCGCGCACTGATGTGGAGGGCAATTTCAAGCAGTTCATCTTCCGCGTCGACAACCTGCTCATGGACCTGGAGCGGCGCGGGATCGACTTCCTCGACCGCTATGTCCGCATTCAACACATCATGCTGCTGCGGGACGCCCTCCGTTTCCGCGAAGAGTTCGACCGCCAGGTGTTCCAGGGATTCAAGGGCAGCATCGACTCGACCATCCAGGAGTCGGTCGACTGGCTCGTGCGCGAGAACATGAAGCTCTGGGGCGGAACCGTCGACGATTTCCACCGCACCGCCGCCCGCGATGCGCGCGACAAGGAGGTCATCGGCCGTGTCGGGCGCGAGTTCGCATACAACCGGGAAGAGGTCTATTCGCGGATCCGCGTCCAGGCTGAGCAACGGCTGGCGTCGTACGACATCAATATCGAAAGCCGGCGGATCATCGATACGGCCATCCGCGCCGTCATCCAGTCCTTCGGACTCGGCGCCGGCGCCCTCGGCCTCGGATACCTGATCACGTCCGCGGTCAGCAGCATGGCTCTCGATGTCACAGGGCTCACCGCCGCCACGATGCTGCTCGTCACGAGCTTCCTGATCCTCCCGTACAAGCGCAGCAGGGCCAAGACCGAGTTTCAGCACCGGATCGAGGAGCTGCGCAAGACGATGGGCGAGGCGCTCCGGCGCGAGTCGTCGACCGAGATCGACCACATGCTCCGCAGCATCGTCGGCGCGTTCGAGCCGTACCAGCGCTTCTACGCCACCGAATCGGAGAAGGTGGAGAGATTCGCGGCGCGCTTGAAAGAGCTTGAAGAGGAGGCCGGATCGATTCGCGTTGCGATCGAGGGACTGAACACGAGGACACGGGGACACCTGGACTCGCGGTGACGGACTCCCGGTCCCCCGAGTCTTCGTGTCCTCGCGTCCCTTATAATCCGCGCCCCTATGGCCCAGGTTCGCATCAAGGATCTTCCGCAGCACATCGGCGAGAAGGTCGTCGTCAACGGCTGGCTTTACAACAAACGCACGTCGGGGAAGCTGCAGTTTCCGATCATCCGCGACGGCAGCGGATATCTGCAGTGCGTCGTCTTCAAGAAGGAAGTCTCCGAGGAGACGTGGAAGGCGGTCGAGGATGTGACGCAGGAGTCGAGCGTTCGCGTCACCGGCACGGTCCGCGCGGAGCAGCGTGCGCCGGGTGGCGTGGAGCTGGGCGTCGAGTCGTTCGAAGTGGTCCAGCTCGCGGTCGAATATCCGATCACGCCGAAGGAGCACGGCACGGCGTTCCTCATGGACCTGCGCCATCTCTGGCTCCGCTCCTCGAAGCAGCACGCGATCCTTCGTATCCGCAACGAGATCGAGAAAGCGATCCGCGACTTCTTCTATGACCGCGATTTCGTCCTGATCGACTCGCCGATCCTCACAGCGAACGCGGCCGAGGGAACGTCGACGTTGTTCGAGACGGACTATTTCGGCGAGAAGGCCTATCTGTCGCAGTCCGGACAGCTCTACCTCGAGCCGGCCGCGGCTGCATTCGGTCGCGTCTACTGTTTCGGCCCGACGTTCCGCGCCGAGAAATCGAAGACCCGCCGGCACCTCATGGAGTTCTGGATGGTCGAGCCGGAGGTCGCGTTCCTCGAGTTCGACGGCCTGCAGGCGCTGGCCGAGGAGTTCGTCGAGTACATCGTCGGCCGCGCGCTCGATCGCTGCAAGGAAGAGCTGAAGACCGTGGAGCGCGATACGTCGAAGCTCGAGAACGTGAAGCGGCCATTTCCGCGGATCACGTACCGCGAGGCCATCGAGCTGCTGAAGGGAAAGGGCATGACCGTGAACTTCGGCGACGACATCGGCGGCGACGAGGAGACGGTCATCGCGAACTCGTTCGACAGGCCGGTGATGATCACGCGCTACCCGACGTCGATCAAAGCCTTCTACATGCAGCCCGACCCCAACGATCCCGACGTCGTCCTCGGTCTCGACATGATCGCCCCCGAGGGATACGGCGAGATCATCGGCGGCTCGCAGCGCATTCACGATCACGATCTGCTGCTCGAGCGCATCAAGCAGCACAATCTGCCCGTCGAGAAGTTCCAGTGGTACCTCGACGTGCGGAAGTTCGGCACCTTCCCGCACTCCGGATTCGGCATGGGACTGGAACGGGTGGTGGCGTGGGTGTCGGGAGTGCCGCATCTGCGCGAGACGATTCCGTACCCGCGCATGCTCAATCGGATTTACCCGTAGGGCACGGAGATACGAGGACACGTTGACTCGGAGTGCAGCACCGTCAGTCCCCGTGTCCCGGCGGGGCCCGGGCCGACTGAGAGTCGGCCCTACGTGGCGCATCCATTTGATCATCGCCACGTCACGTGATACACCCCCGCGCGCGTGACTGGCTCCCTTCGAATCATTCCTCTCGGCGGACTGGGCGAGATCGGCATGAACTGCATGATCTACGAGTACGAGAGCGAGGCCATCGTGGTCGACTGCGGGATGATGTTTCCCGACGCGGCGACGCTCGGCGTGGACGTCATCGTCCCCGACATGTCGTACATCTACGAGAACGCCTCGAAGTTTCGCGCGGTCTTTCTCACGCATGGACACGAAGACCATATCGGCGCCGTGCCGTTTCTCGTCGAGCGCGTGAATCTTCCCGTCTACGGCATGCCTCTGACCCTCGGCTTCGTGCGCGACAAGCTCGAGGAGTTCGCGATCGACAACATCGAACTGCGTGATATCCGGCCGCGCGATGTCATGGAGGTCGGCCCGTTCCGCATCGAGGCCATGCGCGTGACGCACTCGATCGTCGACGCTCTCGGCTTCGCCATCACGACGCCGGCCGGAACGCTGATTCACACCGGCGATTTCAAAATCGACCACACCCCAATCGACGCGCTTCCGACCGATCTCGCGAAGTTTGCCGAGCACGGAGAGCGCGGCGTGCTCGCGCTGATGAGCGACTCCACGAACGCGCTCGTCGCCGGGCACTGCCCCTCGGAGCGGACTGTGGGCGGCGCGCTCGACCGTATCTTCGCCGCGGCGAAAGGGCGCATCATCGTCACGACGTTCGCCTCGCACATTCACCGCGTCCAGCAGGTGATCGACACCGCGAAAAAGTTCAACCGCAAGGTCTTCCTCATCGGCCGCTCTCTCGTCGACAACATCGAGACCGCCGAGCGACTCGGTTATCTGCGATTCCCGAGGGAGGCGCGCGCCTCGTCGCCCGACATCGACGCCCGGCAGCTCGTGATCATGACCACCGGCACGCAGGGTGAGCCGTCATCGGCTCTGTCGCGGATGGCCATCGGCGAGCACAAGCAGATCGAGATCGAGAAGGGCGACGTCGTCGTCATCTCCGCGCGAACGATTCCGGGCAACGAGCGCGCCGTGGCGCACGTGATCGATCATCTCTATCGCCGCGGCGCGGAGGTGATCTCGCACGAACAGCCGGACGTGCATGTGTCCGGTCATGCCTGCGAAGAAGAGCTGAAGCTGATGCTCAACGTGACGCGGCCGAAGTTCTTCATCCCCATCCACGGCACGCTGCGCCATCTGATTCACCACGCGCGGCTTGCGCGGTCGGTCGGCGTGCCGCACGGCATGGTCATCACGAACGGGCAGGTCGCGGAGATCGAGAACGGAGACATCCGCGTCCACGAAGATCGCGTTCCGAACGGCAAAGTGTTCATCGATGCCGAGGCGGAGGAGGTGCCGGAGGTCGTGGTGCGCGACCGGCAGCATCTGGCCGAGGACGGGTTCGTGATCGTGGTGGTGGCGGTCGATTCGAACGGCCGCCTGATTCGCGACCCGGAGATCATCACCCGCGGTATCGTGCACGTCGACGCCAGCCAGGACGTGCTCGACGAAGTCCGCCGGATGCTCGTTGGCATGTTTGACGAAAGTGAGGCCGATGAGCTGCGCGACTCGGATCTGCTGCAGGAGAAGATGCGCGCGGCGCTGAAGCGATATTTCCGGAAGAGTATGGGGCGGCGGCCACTGATTCTGCCGGTCATCTGGGAGATGTGAAAGGAGAACGAGGAAACTCACCATTCCCGTTTTCCCTCGAGACTATGTCCATCATCGAAGCCATCGTCCTCGGCCTTGTCCAGGGCCTCACCGAGTTCATCCCCATCTCGTCCACCGCGCATCTCGAGATCGTTCCTGTGCTTCTCGGCTGGGGTGATCCGGGTGCGGCGGCGAGCGCGGTCATCCAGTTCGGCACGCTGCTGGCGGCGATCATCTACTTCGCGCGCGATATCGTTCGTCTCATCGCCGGTTTCTTCCGGGGATTGATGTCGCGGCGGGTTCTCGCGGATACCGACTCGCGCGAGGCATGGCTCGTCATCATCGGTACGGTTCCCATCGTCATCCTCGGCCTCGTTCTGAAGAAGCAAATCGAGTCGACGTTTCGGGGGCTGTGGGTGATCACGACGATGGTCATCGTGATCGCGGTTCTGCTGCAGATGGCCGAGCTCTACGCGCGCCGCAGGCAGCTTCGCGGGTTCGAGTCGCTGACTGTCATGGATGCGGTCGCCGTGGGGCTGGGGCAGTGCCTGGCGCTGATTCCCGGCTCGTCGCGCAGCGGGTCGACGATCATGACCGCGCTGTTTCGCAACATCGATCGTCCGACCGCGGCGCGCTATTCGTTTCTGCTGAGCATTCCTGCGGTCGGTGGGGCGGGTCTGCTCGAGCTCATCCACGAGCGGCACCACCTCGCCTCGCTCGGATGGACGCCGATCATCGTCTCGATCGTGGTGGCGTTCATCTCCGGGTATGCGTCGATCTGGTTTCTGCTGCGCTACCTGAAGAAGCACACGACGTACATCTTCATCTACTACCGCTATGCGCTGGGGGCGCTGATGATCGCGCTGCTGGCGAGCGGGGTCCTGAAGAACTAATCCGAGAGGACCTGCACCTCGGGGATGTTCCGGTACTTCTCGGCGAAATCGAGGCCGTAGCCGATGACGAACTGCGGATCGATCGAGAAGCCGACGTAATCGGGAGTGAACGGCACCTTGCGCGCTTTCGGCTTGTCGAGAAAGGTCGCCGTCTTCACTTTCACCGCGCCGCGGCTCTCGATGTAGTTGAACACCTCGCGCATCGAGAGCCCGCTGTCGATGATGTCCTCGACGATCAGCACGGACTTGCCGCGCATGTCGAGCTGCGGCTCCTTCAGGATCGTCACAACGCCGGACGAGTACTTCTGGTTGCCGTAGCTGGAGATCTGGATGAAGTCGAGCGCGACGTCGATGGTCATGTTGCGGACCAGATCGGTGCAGAAGAAAACCGCACCCTTGAGGACGCAGAGGGCGATGAGATCGGCCCCGGCGAAATCGGCGCTGATCTGCTGCGCCATTTCGGCCACGCGGCGCTCGATCTGCTCGCGTGAAAACAATGTCGTCTGTGCCATGGGCCGGTGAATGATAACGTAGACGGGGAGCCGGTCTATGAAGCTCGCACGCTACGTCGACGAAGCGCCACCATTGTCCGATCCGGCCAACGTCGTGGCGCCGACAAAGATCGTCTGCATCGGCCGCAACTACGCCGAGCACGCCAAAGAGCTCGGACACGATGTTCCGGCCGAGCCGGTCATCTTTCTCAAGCCGCCCTCGTCGGTCCTGCGGCCGGAAGGGACGATCATCCGTCCTCCGCAGTCCCAGCGGGTCGATCATGAAGGGGAGCTGGTCATCGTCATCGGCCGGCTGGCCCGGAACGTCCGCCGCGCCGACTGGCGCGACTACGTCCTCGGTTTCACGTGCGGGAACGACGTGACCGCCCGCGATCTGCAGAAGAAAGATGTGCAGTTCACGCGGGGGAAGGGCTTCGACACGTTCTGTCCGATCGGGCCGGTCATCGAGACCGATCTCGACCCGACGGCGCTGCAGATCGTCACCCGTGTCAACGGCGAGATCCGGCAGAACGGCAACACGCGCGACATGATCTTCCCCTGCGACGTCCTCGTCGAGTTCGTCACCTCGGTGATGACGCTCGTTCCCGGCGACGTGATTTTCACCGGCACTCCCGCGGGCGTCGGGCCGCTCAACGCCGGCGACGACGTGGAGGTCGAGATCGAGGGGATCGGCACGTTGCGCAATCATGTTGCGTGACGAGTTGGCCCGCCGGTTCCCCCGGCTGATACTCCTTCCGCCCGACAGCTTCGTGGTCGGAGGGGCGGTCCGCGATCTGCTGCAGGGAATCGATCCCGCCGACGTCGACGTGGCCTGCAACGATCCTCTCGTCTGCGCGCGCCTGATCAGCAAACGGCCGATCCGGCTCGGCACGCAGGAACACCTGAGCGCGTGGCGAGTCGTCGACGGAGAGCACGTCTACGATTTCGCGGAGGTGCTCGATCACGATATCGAGGCCGATCTGGCACGGCGCGACTTCACCATCGACGCCATGGCCGTGCGGCTTGGCGACGGCGAGCTGCTCGATCGTCACGGCGGCCGTTCCGACCTCGAGCGGCACCTGGTCCGGATGATCGCTGCGGAAAACTTCGACGATGACCCGCTACGGTGCCTCAAATGCGTTCGCCTCGCCGTCGTCCAGGGATTCAATGTCGATCCGCAGACGATCGCCGCGATCCGGCCACGCGCGCCGCGAATCACCAAGGTCGCGGCGGAACGCGTCACGTTCGAGCTGTCGCTGATCTTCTCGGCCGGTGCGTTCCGGCGCGCGCTCGAGCTGCTTCAGGCAACGGCGCTGGACGTTCCGCTGTTCGGCCATGAGCCCGGCGAATTTCACGCCGATGAGATTTCGGTCGCCGGTGCCTACGCGTTGCTCGTCAACGATCCGAAGCACTACGCGAAGCGATGGCGGTGGAGCTCCGATCTACGGCGTGACGTCGTGGCGCTGAAGCACCTGGTGGCGAGACATGACGTTGTCGCGCTTTACGATGCCGGCGAGCACGTGGCCCGTCAGCTTCCTGCGGTATTGCGCGCGCTCGGCCGTAACGATCTGCTGGTCATGCCCGATTTTTCGACCCGCGCCCTGCTTCGCGGCGAAGAGATTGGCCTTCCTGAAGGGCCGGAGCTGGGGCGCGTCAAGCGCGCGCTGCTCGAGGCGCAGATTCGCGGTGAGGTGACGACGGAAGAGGAAGCGCGGCGCTTTCTTGGCAGGATTCCATCATCCTGAGCCGCGTAGGCGGCGAAGGATCTCCGAGGCCGAGATCCTTCGCTGCGCGCGGGATGACGCCGCGCGTCACTTCGTCAGGTTCACCCGAACGTCGCCCGCGGTCGCGTGCACGTTCACGATCGACCTGCCGTTCTCGTTCCGGTAGCGCGTCGTGCCCGGGAACACGCCCTCGCGCTCGACGATCTCGTCGCCGAGCCTGGCCCGCACTTCGCCGACGCGCGCCGACGCATTCAGCTCGCGCACGTCCTTCTTCGGCATGGTCAGATCGATGTCACCGGCACGGAGATCGACATCGATGTCGCCGAAGCTGCCGTCGATCGACACATCGCCGAAGCGTGTCAGGAGGTCGACGCTCATCCCGGCGGGCACTTCCAGCCGGATCTTGTAGTCGCTGAACATGCTGCCGCGCCAGCTCGACGCCTCGGGTCCGAACTTCCGGCGGACGATCGCCTCGTCGTTACTGGCGTAGATCTCCACCGAAGTGTCATCGACGATGCGCTGCTCCTTGGCCCGATTGCGATCGCTGTCCGGATCGCGCGCCACCCAGCCTGAAACGGCAAGACGATCGGCGGCGCCGTTGCGCACCTCCACATCGCCCGTCGGAATGTCGACGACGACACGCCGGACTTTTCCGCGCGGGACGGACGACTCGAACGTGTGCCGCACTTTCTCCGCGGCGGCCGGAAGCGCCGTCAGGAGCAGGATCACCACAATCGCGCGCCTCATATTCATCCCTTCGTCCATTCCTCCCAACGCTCCGCGAGGATCACTCCGCTGTCACTCTGCAGCTTCGGACGCAGATATTGGATCCGATCCTCCGGCGTGGGATGTGTCGAAACGAGCATCCTCATCTGAGACGATCCTTCGATTTTCGCCAGTCCCTCGAGGAACGTCAGGAACTCCGTGGCCTTGTAGCCGGCCGACGCGGCGATCTCGGTGCCGATCGTGTCGGCTTCTTCCTCGTCGCGGCGGCTCAAGCCGGTCGTGAACAGTTTCTCGTAGGCGATCTTGCTGACTCTCGCGCCCATCTCGTCGTTGAGGAACGAGCCCCCCGACGTCTCCTTCGCCATCTCGACGCCGGCGTTGATCGTATTCGCGCGCTTGATCTCTTTGAGGATGTGCTTCTGCGTGACGTGCGCGATCTCGTGACCCAGCACCGCTGCCAGCTCGGCCTCGGAGTGCATCTGATCCAGCGCGGCGCTGGTGACGAAGATGAATCCGCCGGGGGCCGAGAAGGCGTTGACGAACGCTGCGTCGATGACCGCGAAGTGCCATTCCAGCTCCGGCCGGGCGCTGTACGCCGCGACCGTGTTGCCGACGAGCGTCACGTACTGCTGGAGCTTGTCGTTCTTGGTGAGGGGATACGTCGCCAGGATCTTTGCGGCGACGACACGGCCGATGTCCGCCTCCTCATCTTCCGTGAAGTCGCGCGATGCCTGCCGGACCACGTTCGCACCCTTCTTGATCTTGCTCGGATCGATCTTCTTGAGGATGTCTCCCAACTGCGCCTCTGCAGACGCGGCCATGCTGAGTGCGATCGCCACGGCAACGAGCTTGTGCATCACTGGTTCTCCCGGGCTTTGCCGACCTTGCCGGACTTCTGAAAATCGTCGAGGGCGGAATCGAGCTTCGCTTTCCAGTTCGCATCGCGCTGCTCGAGCTTCTCGACGGCGGCGTAGTCTCCGCCGTCCTTCAATTTCAGGCCCTTCGTTCCCGCGCCTCTTCCACCGGCCGTCGCGGAGACGTTCGTATCCGAAGGGCCGAGAAGGTCGCCGGAGAGGCGGGCCAGGCGGGAGCCGGCGCTTTTCTTCGGACGGATCGCGAAGTTCGATGCATCGGCGGTGCTGTTCGATGCCGAGGTACGCGTCAGCGTGAATCTGGCGCCGCCGGATTCGAGATCGACCTTCGACGGGCCCCTTGCGTCATACGTGTAAGTCGCCTTCGCGCCGCGGAATCTGTAGGAGGTCACCTTGCCATCCTTCGTTTCGACGACATCGTTCGTCGTCGTCGTGAACGGCAGAAGCAGCGCAGCGGCCGCGGTCGATTGAGGCGTCGTGGCGCTGATCGTCGACAGTTCGACGTCGCCGCCGCTCGCACGCACCCATACGTTCCCATTGCCTCCGAGATACGTCGTCACCGGCCCGGAGGTTGCGCGAACTTCCGCGCGCGTACCGCTCGAGCTCGTCAGGAGGGTCACCGTGCCGAGGGACTTCGTGCCCGTGGCGAGAATCCATTTCGATTCCGTGGCGGCCTTGAACAGCGGAGGGGCGGCAAGTACGACGGAAGCGCTGGCAAGCAGCAGCCAGCTACTGACAACGGACTTCATAGATTTTGACCGCCTTTTCCTTCCCCTTGACCTTCACTTCATCGAGGTAAACCGTCTCGAAGGCGCCGGCAATCCTCTCCTGAGTGAACTGGCTGATGATGATCTCTGTTCCGTAGTCCTTGTTCTTCCCCTCCAGGCGGGAGGCGAGATTCACCGCGTCGCCGATGACCGTGTAGCCGAAGACTTTTTCCGCTCCGATGTTTCCGACGACGGCCTCACCTGTATTGATGCCGATTCCGATGCGAATCGCCGCTTTCCCCTCGGCTGTCCAGCGCTCGCGGATGCGCGCCGTTTCGCGGATCATCTCGATCGCGCAGGCGACGGCGTGGTGTGGATGATCGGGATCGGCCGCCGGTGCGTTCCAGAATCCCATCACCGCGTCGCCGATGAACTTGTCGAGCGTGCCGCCGTGATCGAGGAGGATCTCCACCATCCGCGTCAGATACTCGTTCAGCATCTCCACGACCTGCTCCGGCTCGCTGGCCTCCGAGATCGAGGTGAAGCCGCGGATGTCGGAGAAAAGAATGGTCAGATCGCGCCGCTCCCCGCCGAGCTGCACGCGCTCGGGATGGGCGAGGATGTGGTCGAGGATCTGCGGCGAGACGTAGCGGCCGAATGTCGTGCGCAGGACCGCGGTCTGCCGCTGTTCTGCGACGAAATTGATCACGGTGATGACCACGTACGTGAGCGCCAGTGAAGCGATGGTGCCGAACGCCGGGAGGATCCACCCCGCGTGCGCCGACGCGTAAATGATCGCCAGCGCCGCGACGATGAACGCGATCGCCGTCACGCCAGCGGCGACCTGCCTGCGGATCGACTCCAGCGCGAGGCCGAGGAGTGCGGCGAGAAGGGCGATGGCGGGGAAGACGAGCCAGCGGTTCACGACGACGTCGAAGTCGCCGTTCATCAGGTTGTCGAGCGCATTGGCGTGGATCTCCACGCCCGCGGACGTCGGTGAAAGCGGCGTGGCGCGAAGATCGAGAAGACCGGCGGCGGTGAAGCCGATCAGGACGATCTTGTTGTGGAACTGCTCTTCGAATGCGCGCAGTTTCTCCGGGGGCTGATCCGCGGTTGCGGCGATGATGAGCTTCTCGAAGTCGACGACCTTGTAGCTCAACTCGGTCCGCGAGCGTTTCGCTCCGCGCCAGCGGATCGTGAGATTGCCCTGGCCGTCCGTTGGAATGGTGTGCCGCCCCACGCGCAGGTCGCCGCCATTCAATGCCGGCCGCCACGATGCCTCTCGAGGAGCGCTCGTCGCCAGCCGCCATGTCTGGAGAGCGAGGCTTGGAGTCCCGCGATCGAGGAGGAGATAGCTGTGCACGTTCGCTGAGAGCTCCGACGAGGCGATGCCCATCGTGCCGATTCCGCCGGCGGTCCGGAACATCGGATGCGGCAGTGCCCTGGCGTCGGCGCCGAGGACGGTCGGCATGGTGAGCAGCGCAGCGGCGAAGTGGCGGTCGCCCTCCGGATCATTGAGGTTCTCTTCGGCGAAAAGGATGTCGAAGGCCACCACGCTCGCTCCGGCGCGGCGCAGCTCCTCGATGGCAATCGCGTACAGCTCTCGCGAGTACGACTGCGGTCTTCCGTACGCTTCGGCGAGCAGTCGCGTGGTCTTCTCGCCGATGGCGGCGATGACGATGCGCGGGTCGGGTGGGCGGCGGGCGGCGAGATGCTCGGAGGTGAAATCGCGCAGCAGCCACTCGGTGCCGAAGTACGTCTCGTTGCGAATGGAGATTGCGGCGACGGCGAGAGTGCAGAGGATTCCGGCCAGCGCGCCGCGGAAGAGCTTCCGATTCACTGGAGGGCGATTAAAACACGAAGGGCCCGAACGGGCCCTTCGAAACGACTCCCCAGATGATGGTGATGACTTAGCGCTTCTTCGATGACTTCTTACTGGACTTCTTAGCGGCTTTCTTCTTTGCGGCCATCGCGTTCACCACCTTTCATGCCGTACGGGACCTCCCGGTCGCGCTTACTTGGCAAAAAGCGCCGGAGTTTCTCCGGCAACTTGAATAGCGATCTCGGGGAAAGGTTCGATGAGAGACATCATTTGTTGTCATAAATATGCGATGAATAAACGATATTGTCAAGCATTTGTTTATGAAAATCAAAACGAAAACATCACCGTCGCGATGATGCGATGGCGTCGTCGTAGGCGCGGCGCGTTTTTTCCGCGCACTCGCGCCACGTAAAACTGCGCGCGCGATCGATCCCGCCCGACGCCAGCTCGATGCGCAACGCATCATCGACGGCGACGCGCAGCATGGCGTCGGCGAGCGCGCTCGGCGACGTCGCATCGACGTGCAGCGCGGCGTCGCCGGTCACTTCGACCAGCGCTTCGGCGAGCGATGTGATCACCGCCGCACCGGAACTCATGGCCTCGAGCGCGGGCAAACCGAATCCTTCTTCGACGCTCGGCAGCACGACGGCGAGCGCATTGCGGTAGAGCGATCCGAGCTCGCCGGTCGAGACGAATCCGGGTGTGATCACACCTTCGTGTGCGGCAAAGCGGCGGAAACGCGCGCCGGCCAGCACCAGCGAGACCGGGCCGGCTTTCTTTTGCACGATCTGGAACGCCTCGATGAGCGCGCCGACGTTCTTGTGCGGCTTGTCGTTCCCCACGTACAGGAAATAGCGCGCCGGAGACCGCGTCGGCTCCGCGGCGCGGAACAGCGGATCGACTCCGTTCGGCGTGACCGCGATCTTGTCCTCGCGGCAGCGAAACCGCAGCACGATCTGGCGCTTCACGGTCTCGCTCACGGTCAGGATCCGCACGCTCTTGCGCACCGCACGTCCGATCATCACGCGCGCGTAGAGCGGCGCCAGCCGGTTCGCCAGCTTCTGGTTGAGGTGAATGAGATCGTGAATGGTCACGACGGTCGGGCACTTCGTGAACGGAACGACGTAGTGCGGCGCGTGAAACAGATCGACTCCGGCACGGTCGATGGCCCGGCGGATCACGACCAGCTCGCGGAACGAGTAGTGCGGCGCCTCGACGACCACGTGCTCGAACGTCGCGGGAACGAGCGCGCGCGCCGAAGCAGGGGCGAAGACGATGTAGCGGTCGGGACCCCCGAGATCGGCGAGACCACCGAGGAGTCCGCGGATGTAGGTGCCGATGCCGTAGTCGCCGATTTTCCGGGCGTCGATTCCTATGCGCACCGCGCCGCCTCCCGCAGAAGATCGGCCATCGTCGCGGCGCTCGCCTCCCAGCGATAGCGCGACGCGCGAGCCGGCCCGCGCAACCGCAGATCGTCGCGCAACGATCGATCGCGAAGGAGGCGCAGCATTGTGTCGCGAAGCTCGCCGAGGTTGCCCGGCTCCACGAGGATGGCGGCGTCGCCTGCGTACTCGGCGATCGCCCCCGTGCGCGTGGCGATGACCGGCGCCCCGCAAGCCATGGCCTCGAGCGGCGGAATGCCAAACCCTTCGTACCGGGACGGATAGACGAAGATCCGCGCGGCGCGATAAAGCTCGCGCAGCCGCTCCTTCGAGACAAATCCCGTCACTTCGATTCCCGGCCGATCGAACCGCGTGCGCCACCCTGGATCGCCGCACAGGATGAGCCGGGGGCGATCGGGAAGCGACCACCATGCGGCGACCAGATCGTTCAGGCCCTTGCGCGGCTCGAGCGTCCCGACGAACAGGATGGCGTCACCTTCGGCCCCGCCGGGCGAGAAGAACTCGTCGACCCCGTTCGGCACGATCTCGATCTTCTGTGCCGGCACCGCGAAGCTGCGAATGGCCTCGTCGGCGATCGCGCGCGACACGGCGGCGACGCGGCGGGCGATCTCGAGGCTGCGACCGATGAACAGGTTGAACGACAGAATCGTCTTGAGCCGGTGGCGTCCGGGCATCGTGATCGATGTGAAGTCGTGAAGCGTGACGATGGCCGGCTTGTCCAGTGTCACCGGCAAGGTCCCGTGCGGACCCCAGAAAACGTCGCCGCTGATCCGCGGCAGCGCGAACTGCTGCCAGGCCACGCCGAAGGGAAACCGATTGACCTCGAACCGGCATTGCTCGATGCCGTCGCGGTTCTCGATCGGCGTGTGCGAGGCGATCAAAGGTCTCGGGTCGAACGGGAGCCGGCCCGCGATCTCCGCCGTGTGCACGCCGATCCCGGTGCGATTGCCGACCAGCGGACGGCCGTCGATCACCACGCGCGGATCGGCTCCGCTAGACGACACTGCGCAAAACCTCGAGCGTCAGCTCCGCCGTCAGATCCCACCGGAACATGGCGGCCCGCTCGCGTCCCCGCGCGATCAGCCCCTGCCAGAGCATTCCTTCGCGCAGAACGCGCCGGATCTGCGAGGCCAGCTCCTCGGCATCGCGCGGATCGAAATACAGCGCGGCATCGCCTCCGACTTCCGGCAGCGATGACGAGCGCGCGGCGATCACCGGCACGCCTTGCTGCATCGCCTCGAGCATCGGGAATCCGAATCCCTCATAGATCGACGGGAAGACGAAAAGGTCCGCGTTCGCGTACGCCGTGGCAAGTTCCGGCGGTGGGAGGTAGTCGAGATGGACGACGCGCGGTTCGCGCAGCCGCTCGGCGATCTCCTCCGATTTCCATCCGATCTTTCCGGCGATCACGAGCGATCCTTCGTATTCATCGCGGATCCGCGCGAACGCGTCCAGCAGAACGCCCACGTTCTTGCGCGGCTCGATGGTGCTGACGAAAAGGATGTAGCGCCGCGGCAGGCCGGGAATGGGAGCCGCTTGCGGCAGGGGAGCAATGCCCGAATGGATCGCATAGACGCGCCGCGAATCGACCTCGTAGAAGTGCAGGAGATCGTCGCGCGTGGACTCGGAAACGCAGATGATGGCGTCCGCGAGGGCGACCTCGCGCGCCATCTGCCGTTCCAGATTTTCCAGCGTCTCTTTCTGCAGCAACTCGGGATATCGCTTGTAGGTGAGATCGTGAACGGTCATGACGCGCCGGCGCGCCACAGCGCCCATGAGCCGCGGCAAGAAATAGTTCGCGCCGAAGATGACGTCGCAATCGGTGAGGGCGATCCAGGCGACGTACGCCGCGGCCGTCAGCGGCCGCGCCAGATTCGACTTCGGTTCCCCCCGGAGATCGAACATGCACAGCTGCGCGTTTGGCGGGAGATCGGCATGCAGGTGCGGCCCCTCGTCGGTCATGCGCGCGTCGCCGAACAGGAAGATCTCCACGTCCTGGTGGCGCGCAAGTTCGTGAAGAAGATGATAGAGATACCAGCCGACGCCGGTCAGCGGCTCGTAAAACGGCCGGATGTCCACACCGATCCGCAGTTTGCGCTCGCGCGTTGCCGCGGCGCGGACGGCGCGCTTGGTGCGGTTCGCAAGAGCATGGCCCAGGGTGTGAACGACTGTGCCGATGGTCGGCAGAATCACGGAGGCCGATAGTAGCAGGTGCGTAAGTTTCTTCTCGTCGTCCTGGTGATGCTGCTCGCCGCAGCCGCGGTGGCGTTCTACCTCAAGGCGACGACTCCGAAGACCAGTGCCGGCGTCCGCCTCCCGCTCACCCCCGCGCAGCACCAGCTCCTCGAATCCGTCCCCGCCTCCGCCGACGCGTTCGCGTTGATTCCGGCCGCGGCCGTTGTGCGCGCGAAGCTCATCGCCAATCCGATCACCCGCCGTCCGATCATGGAATGGGCCGGCAATCAGCAGCTCCCGCGATCGTGGATGCTCGGCGGAGCCGATCTCGTGGTCTGGCGTTCAGGAAAGCAGACCAGCTACGCCGCCCGTCTCGATCCGCTGCGCGCCGCACTGGTGCGCCTGTATCTGATGGTCGGCGCCGGGATCGATGCGCGCGAGAGCGCCGGGACCTTCCTCATCAACGCCGGCGCCGGCGAACCCCTCGGCGCGCAACGCCTCGACCAGCTCCTGTCGGTGGCCAACGGCCTCGAGCCCGGCGATGCGCTGGTCGTGCAGCAGGACCGTTCGCGGGGAGCGTTCCCGCCGATCGGACGGCCGGCGATCACCATCGTGAAGGTCGGGACCGACGACGTGATGATCCATTGTGTGGCGCCATGGCGCGAGGCGCGTCCCCGCGCGTCGTCGTCGGCCGACGACGGCCGCCGCTCCACCGTGCCCCGTTTTCCCCGCAACGCCCTCGCCTCCGCGACGTTCCACGAGCCGCCCCGCATCGTCGGCGATCTCGACCGCCTCTTCTTCACGCGCCTCTCCCACCTCGTCGACAGCGGTGGATCGATCATCATCTATGACGTCAACCCGGGGACCCTTCTGCCGCGGCCGGACGGCGTGATCATCGCCAAGGCAACGCCGGAGAACCGGCAGACCGTGCAAAAGATCGAAGCCGCGGTCAAGACGTTCGGCGAGATCGCCGAAAGCGACGGCGAGATCCGGCTCTCGCTCGACCATGACAGCATGAAGAAATTCTCGACCGACACGTTTGCCGACGCCGAATGGCCCGCGAACGACTGGTCCGCCCGCCTCGACCCCCGGCGCGCCGCCCCCATCCTCGACCGCCTCGCCGACAATGTCGGCTTCCGCCTGGCCGCCTCGCGGCTCTACCGCTCCTCGCGCGACCTCCAGCGCTGGATCGGATATCTTTCGCAGGCCGAATCGATCGAGGCAGCTCACTCGATCGGCGGAACGACCGAGGATCTGCGGGTCCGCGTGGCGTCGAAATAGATCGGCAGGTCAAGAGGTTAGGGCTTCAACCGGCATACGGCCCGACGTGTGCCTGGGTGCACCGACATGAACGACGTCATCAAATTCGACGATATCGACGAGCATGGACCGCAGACCGTCCAGGGACGGTACGAGCTTCCCTTGTCCGAGCTCGACCGCGACGAGGTCGCCGGCAATCCCTCCATCCAGATCGAGGCGACTGTGGAGCAGGGCGGCTCGCCCGGCGAGTACGTCGCCGACGGTCAGTCGAAGATCATGATGGATCTGAACTGCTCGCGTTGCCTCGATCCGTTCCCGTTTGCGCACTCGTCGAAACTTCACGTAAGATTCCGGCCTCGTCCTGAGGCCCTCGCAGAGGATGAAGAAGTCCAGATCGCCGGTGAAGAGGAGCTCGACGTCGAGTTCTACGGCGAGCGCACCATCCCTCTGAGAGATCTGGCGGTCGAGCAGGTTCAGCTCTCGATCCCCATGAAGCCGCTGTGTGACGAGAATTGTCTCGGTCTTTGTCCGAAATGTGGAGCGAACCGTTCGCGCCAGCAGTGTGACTGCGAAGTGTCGGTAACCGACGATCGCTGGGACGCGTTGCGCGGCATTCGCGAGAACTTGGCCAGAAAGAAAAACATTTAGCAGGAGCCTCCGATGCCAAATCCAAAAAGACGCCATTCCAAGGCCCGCACGCGCTCGCGCCGGGCGCACGACTTCCTCGAGTCGAAGTCGCTGTCGACCTGTCCGCAGTGCCATGAGGCGAAGATGCCCCACCGGGTCTGCCCGAAGTGCGGCTACTACAAGGGCCGCGAAGTCATCGCCGTCAAGGGCATTCTGTAGTCGCTTGAACCGCGATGGCCGAGGGCGTTCGCTCCGGACGGTGCCGCATCGCGCTCGACGCGATGGGCGGCGATCACGCGCCTGACGAGATCGTCAAGGGCGCGATTCTCGCCGCAGCCGAGTACTCGGTTCACATCCTCCTGGTCGGCAAACAGGAGATCCTCAGCGCAAAGCTGAAGGAATTCGGCGGCGGCTCTTCACGCATCGAGATCGTCGACGCGCGCGAAGTCGTGGAGATGGAAGAGACCGCGCTGACGCCGATCCGCAAGAAGCGCAATTCTTCGATCCGCGTCTGCGCGAACCTCGTGAAGGAAGGGCGAGCCGAGGCGATGCTCTCCGCCGGACACACCGGCGCGGCGATGACCTCCGCCTACATGGTTCTCGGAACGATCGAAGGCGTGGACCGGCCGGCGCTCGCCGCGATCATGCCGAACGTCGACGGCCACACCGTGCTTCTCGACGTCGGCGCGAACGTCGACTCGAAACCCGCGTACCTTCGCGAGTTCGCCGTCATGGGCCACTTCTACGCCCAGATGGTGTTCGGGATCTCCGAGCCGCGCGTGGGGCTGCTGTCGATCGGCGAGGAAGAGGGGAAGGGGAACGAGCTCACGAAGGAGACCTTCCGGGTTCTGAAAGAGACGGGACTGAACTTCGTCGGCAACGCCGAGGGGCGTGACGTGTTCAACGGGAACTGCGACGTCGTGGTCTGCGACGGTTTCATCGGAAACGTCGTGCTGAAGGCCTCGGAGTCGCTCGGCGAGATGGTCAAGAAGGATCTCCGCAAGGAGCTCACGAAGAATCCGCTGCGCATGGCCGGAGCGTTCCTGATCAAAGGAGCGCTGAACAGCCTGATGCAACGCATGGACTACTCCGAATACGGCGGCGCTCCGCTCCTCGGCGTCAACGGTGGCTGCATCGTCTGCCACGGCCGGTCGAATGCCAAGGCCATCAAGAACGCAATCCGCGTCGCCCACGACTTCACCGAGAACGAGATCAGCACCAAGATCCGCGAGAAGATCAGCGACCTCCACACGCGCGAGCACGAGATCGCGCTGGTGTAGGATTCGCGCCCGTGCAGCACAACACCGCATTCGTCTTTCCCGGTCAGGGCAGCCAGTACGCTGGAATGGGGAAGGACGTCGCCGATCGGTTTCCGACCGCGAAACGCGTCTTCGACCAGATCGACGCCGCGCTGGGATTCTCGATCTCGAGACTCTGCTTCCAGGGTCCCGAGGATCAGCTGAAGCTCACCGAGAACACGCAGCCGGCCATGCTCGCGGTCTCGTCAGCGATTCACGCCGTGCTCGAGGAAATGGGCGCCGCCCGCCGCGATATGGTCGCGGGCCACTCCCTCGGCGAATACAGCGCGATCGTCAGCGTCGGCGGACTGACGGCTTCCGAAGCGGCCGTGATCGTTCATCAGCGCGGTAAGTTCATGCAGCAGGCCGTGCCCGTCGGTACCGGCGCGATGGCCGCGCTGATCGGTCCTTCGGTCGAAGACGCGCGCGCGATCTGCGAAGAGGCCGCGCAGGGCGAGGTCGTCTCCGTGGCGAACATCAATGCCCCCGGACAAACTGTCATCGCCGGAACAAAGTCAGCCGTCGACCGGGCGATCGATGTCGCGAAGAAACGCGGTGTGCGGCGTGCGCTGCCCCTGCCGGTGTCCGCGCCGTTCCATTGCCAGCTGATGAAGCCGGCGGAAGAGAAACTGCGGCCGATCCTCGAAGCGGCGCCGTTCAAGGATCTGTGGGTTTCGCTGGTCTCGAACGTCGATGCCTCGCCGATCGGGACCGGACATGCGGTCAGGAACGCGCTCGTTCGCCAGGTTGCCTCGCCCGTGCGGTGGGTGGAATCGGTGCAGAAGATGGTTTCGATGGGCGTCAGGCGCTTCGTCGAAGTCGGTCCGGGAACTGTCCTCACCGGCCTGATCAAGCGGATCGATTCGAGCGTCGAGCTGATCAACGTCTCCGACGCCGAGTCCATCGAATCGTTTGTTGCGAAGGAGACGGCGTGAAGATCGATCTCAGCGGCAAGACGGCGCTCGTCACCGGCGCATCCCGCGGCATCGGCGAAGCGATCGCCCGTCGTCTCGGCGAGACCGGAGCGCACGTGCTTTGCGCGGCGCGGAGCGTCGATCGCGTGAAGCAGATCGCGAGCGAGATCGGCAACGCGACCGGCGTCGAGCTCGACATCACCGCAGCGGACGTACGCGACCGCGTGAAAAAACTTCTCGAGGAGCGCCCGATCGACATCCTCGTCAACAATGCCGGCATCACCGAGGACGATCTGTTCATCCGGATGAAGCCGGAGGCATGGACGAACGTGCTGCGCACGAATCTCGACTCCGCATTCAACATCACGCAGGAGATCGTGAAGAAGATGATCCGCGCGCGCTGGGGACGGGTGATCAACATCTCCTCGGTCGTCGGGCTGTCGGGGAACCCCGGTCAGGCAAACTACGCCGCGTCGAAGGCGGCGTTGATCGGGTTCACGAAATCGCTGGCGCTGGAGATCGGCTCGCGCAACGTGACCGTGAACGCCGTCGCTCCCGGTTTCATCCAGACCTCGATGACGGATGCGATGAGCGACGAGGCCAAGGGCAAACTCGAGGACCGCATCGCGCTCAGGCGCCTCGGCACGCCCGACGACGTGGCGTACGGTGTCGTGTTCCTCGCGTCCGAGCAGGCCGGCTACATCACCGGCACTGTTCTCAACGTGAGCGGCGGCCTCTATACCTGAAGTTCCGGTCCTGCAGGTGGAACGGCGAGAAGCCGCGCTCGAAGGCCGGAGCCCACAACACGGCAAGGCGCTCATCCGTTTTCGCTCGCTGAAATCGGTGCGGGCCTGCAGTCATCTCCTGGCTGCCCTCGTAGATCGATCCGTCCAGTGAGCCGATCGCCTCACCGATTTCGTCGATGATCACGTACCGGCCGGGGACGGCGATCGAGAACGTTCCATCGGCGGCGATCCACTGACCGGCGGCGCGCAGGCGGCCGAGGTCCATGAAGTTCGCGTTGAGGAAGGCGCGTGCGCGCGGCGGGAAGATGGAGCCATCGGCCTGCGCGACGTAGCAGCGTGCCGCGATGACGGCCTCGGGAACCCGGTCGGGGAGGAGGTTCTTCTCCATCGCTTCGTGGGTGATGGCCTCAAAGATGTAGTAGTACGGCCTCCGGCGATAGATCGTCTCGCCTTTGAAATCCATGATCGGCTCATCCGGACGGGTGAGCCGAAGGACCTGATTCATCATCGTCACGAAAGCGTCGGTCCTGTTTTCGAATCGATTGGCGTAGTAGTAGAGGGGCACAATCAGCGCGACGGCCGTCGCTGTCCGGACGATCAGCCGGTCATCGAGCCGGTCGATCACCGAGACCGCGAAGATTGCGCCGATGGGCATCATCGGCAGCATGTCGCGCGGCGAGATGAGGATCCAGAACGCCGCGAGCGTCACCATGAACACGGCAAACGCGGCGGCGCAGAACATCCGCGGGAGGTCGCGCTGCGTCGAGCGCCGGGCCATCAGTACGATGGCCGCGATCGCGAACGGCCAGAGGATGCGCTCGATCGCGACATGCGGCCGGACTCTCTCGATCAGCGTGTTGAACTCGAAGACGCAGTAGACGAGATTGCTCCACGCGCCGAGGGAGACGAAATAGAGCGCGACGATCGCCGGAACGATCGTCAAGCCTGCCGCGGCGGCGGCGATCGGACGGCCGATGCTCGTCCGGTCGCGCAGCGTGGTCCGCGTGATCAGACCGGCGCCGGCGAGGGTCACGACGAGCAGAATCGTCTTCAACGACACAGCCATGGCCGCGCCAAGAAGCAGTCCGGCAAGGAACCATCGGAACGCCGACGGCGGCTTGAGGATCAGGATCGCCAGCGCGACGATCCACAGCGTGTTCCAGAGATTGTCGGTGCGATATTCGAGCGACTTCAGAAAGAACGGTGGAAAGAGGCTGAGGAGCACGGCCGCCCAGAGTCCGACGGTCTGCGAATAGAGGCGCTTTCCGATCAGGTACGTGCAGAGGACCACGATCGCGAACAGCGGCAGCATCGCCGCCCGCATGAAGAACAGGATGTTCGACCGTTCGCCGAGGAGCCGAAGGAGCGGGGCGCTGGCGATGTGGAAGAGGGGAGCGTGGTTGTCGAAGAGGTCGCGGTACTGCACGAGCCCGACCGTCCAGCCCCAGGCGACGTGCAGATGCTGCGGCTCATCGGAGTCGAAGCGGTAATGAAAGAAGGCGATGGAGCGGAGAACGAGAGAGACCGCGGCGAAGGCGATGAGCGCGATTCGTTCCGATCTGGACAACGCGGCCGCGAATCGTAGCACGGCGCTCAGCGGCGCTTGCGCTTCGACGAGATCAGGCGATAGCTCTCCTGCACGAGCGTGCGCACCTCGTCCCAATCCTCAACGGCCTTCGCATCCATCGACACCCAGCCTTTGTGGCCGACGTAGGGGGCGCGCGTGAATCTCGAATCGTTCTGCACCAGGATGTCGGCGTGATCCATTTCCAGCTTGAAGCCGATCGCTTCCCGGCCTTTCTCTTTGCCGTAGCCGCAGAAGATCTTTCCCTTCACGCGGAAGTGCGGCTCGCCCCAGGTGATCGTTTCCTCTGTGTCGGGGAACGCCAGACAAATCTTGCGGAGACGATCGAGCGCCGATCGAGGCATGGTGGGAGTTTATTCCGCGAGGTGATGGCGCGCCCTGAGGGACTCGAACCCCCAACCCTCAGATCCGAAGTCTGATGCTCTGTCCAATTGAGCTAAGGGCGCGTGCGCGCTGATTGTACGCGCCCGGCCGCGGTTTCTCGCGCACTGGGGAACCTCTGAACAAGTCGTCATCCTGAGTCGGCGAAGCGCGACGAAGGATCTCAGGATGCGAAAACGCCTGCGATTTCGAGATTCTTCGCCCCTCTTCGCGGCTCAGGATGACGTGAACAACGACTTGTTCAGAGCTTCCCTAGGAGTCGGAGCCCGGCCTGTCGCGCCTCATGACGTAGCCGCGCTCGAGGCGTTCGAACGCGCGCTTGAACACGTCCGGGTCGGGAACCTCTCGCTTGCCGCTTTCGATGTCGCGCACCATGCGGATGGGAAGACGAACCTCGAAGGCAAGTTCACCCACCGAGATTTCGAGTGCGCGGCGTCGGGAGCGGATGTTCTCAGGTGTCATCGTTGACCTCCGTGATAACGACGCCGATCAGATCCAAGAATAGCACCGCTGGACACGTTGGGAGCGGGTGAATAGAATCGCGCGCCGCTTTGTTTTGCGGGGTCCTGCCGAGATAAGCCGTTGTAGCTCAGTTGGTAGAGCAGCTGATTCGTAATCAGCAGGTCGCCGGTTCGAGTCCGGCCAACGGCTCCAGGTACCGTCCTTGCTGCGCCGCACGCAACGGCGATACATTCACCTCACACCTCACACCTCACGCCTCACCAACTCACGGAGGATCTCGTGCGTGCTTCGCGTGTCGCGCTCGTTCTCGCGTCTTTCCTGCTGGCCGTCAGCGCATCAGCCGTCAACATCACCGGGCCATGGAGCGGCAACGTCCAGGGGTCGCAGCGCTGCGCGAACAGTCCCGGGTCGGTTTCGTTCAGCGGTACGGCAACGGCCGGATTCTCGCAGACCGGGGATTCGTTCAGCGGCGGGATCGTGGCCACCATCCCGTTTCCCGATGGCGACCATTGCTCGCTCGGACCGCTCGTGCAGGTGGCCATCGCGATCCAGGGGACGATCAGCGGCAACACCATGACCGGTACCGCATTCACTCCATTCGGCGACAAGCCTTTCCAGGGAACCGCGGACGATCAGACCATCTCCGGCAGCGCCTCGGACCAGGGAGCGTCGCTGTCGTTCGTGCTCGTGCGGGTGGGAGCTCCTCCCCCCGCATCCGATCTCTCCGGGACGTACACAGGGCAGTACAACGAAGTGGACGACGTGAGCGAGGACTGCAAGGACACGTCGACGTTCACGTTCTCCGGCTCCATGACGATGCAGCTCGCACAATCGGGATCCTCGCTCGCGGGAACGTTCACCAGAACCGGTGTCAAACACTTGGCGAGCAGCCACGGCACCTGCACGGTCGTCGATGAGGACGACGGAGTCCACCCGATCTCGGCGACAGTCAACGGAAATGTGATCACAGGAACTGTCGCAGACGCGGATGGGAAGCTGACCAGCCTCGCCGCGGCAGTGAGCGGCACGACGATCGCTGGAACCGTCGACGACGTGCACGATCACATGGCTTTCTCGGTGACCAAAGGCGGTAGCGGACCCACGGCGCCGGCCGTCGTTTCTTTCGGGGCCAGTCCGGCGGCGATTCAGACAGGACAGGTGTCGATGCTGGCGTGGGTTACGAGCAATGCCACATCCGTCACGATCGACAACGGAGTGGGATCGCAACCGGCAATCGGCTCGACCGTCGTGCAGCCGTCGGCGACGACGACCTACACGCTGACAGCCTCGAATTCGAGCGGATCCGCGACCGCGGCCGCGACCGTCACGGTCAGCGGCGTAGCAACAGCGTCGATCGTCGTCTCCTCGTTCCCCAAGGGCATGGTGCAGGCGGCGAACCAGGCGACAGCGGTCGATTCGTTCTCGCTCACGAACATCGGCAGCGCTGCCGGCTCGGTGACGTTGTCCGCGAACGGAAGCTTCTTCACCTTGTCCGACTCGTCGTTCCCGCTCTCCGCCGGAGCGTCGCGAACCGTGACCGTGCGCGCGCTCCCGCAATCCGCGGGAACGTTCGATGGAACCGTCAGCATCGCCGGAAACGGCGCCGCGGCCGGAACCGCGGTCGCCATCCGGCTGCTCTCGGCGGCACCTCCCGCGGGACCGGTGACGGCGAAACCTTCGACGACACGTGTGGAGGCGCTTGCTCCCGCCGGTCAGAATCCGACCGGCTCAGTCTCGTTCACGAATTCGAGCGACTTCGCCCTGCAGGGCATCGTGGTCAGCGACGCGCCGTGGATCGTCCCGCAGACGACGACGGTCAATATCCCGGCGCGCCAGTCGGCCACGATCAACTTCTCGATCGACCGCGCCAAACGCCCCGACGCCGACACGCTCCTCGGCGCGGCGGAAGGAAAGCTCTCGCTGGTCTTCCTGTCGGGATCGGGCTCGTCTGCCCATTACACGATCAGCGATGCCACTCCGACGTCCACCACGATTTCCATCACGCTCGTCGATGTCGTGCGTCCGGACGTCACGGCCGGTTCGCCAACGCCGCTCGCACAGGGTGAGCTGGCGATCTTCGCCTCCGGCCTTCTGTACCGCAGCGGCTTGATCAGCGATCTCCGCCTGGCGAACCGCAACACGAAACGCGTGAATGACGTGAAGCTTTACGCCGCGCGATCGGCCGGTCCGTTCTCACAGCTGTTCAGCATGCCGGGATTGAATGGCAACGCGGCCGTCTCCCTTCCCGGCGTGGCCAAGAATGTCTTCGGCGTGGAAGGCGATTCCACGTCGATCCAGCTCCGCACCGCCGACGCCGCGAAATTCGCGCTCGGCGCGATGCACCTCACCAGCACCGCCGGGAATTCGTTCATCTCTTTTATTCCGCTGATGCGCTCCGACCGTTCCATTGCGGCGGGCGAACGGATGTTTCTGCCCGGAGTTGAAAAAACGGCGACGACGAAAACGGATCTCTACATCCAGGAGGTCACCGGCGCCGCGGCAACGATCCAGACTGAGTCCCTGGCCGACGACGGGCACGTGGTGGCGACGCGATCCGACTCGCTCTCGCCGTTCGGATTCCTCCAGATCGCTGATGCCGTCGCGGCCGGTGCAACCGCGATCCGCATCACGAACGCGTCGCCGGCTGCCGCGAAGATCAGCGCGTACGCGACCGTGGCCGACTCCGCGACCGGCGATCTCTGGACCGTCGTCGATCCGCAGAAAGCATTCGGCACAACGTCGCAGACGACGATCGTGCCCGTGCCGCCATCGGCCAAAGGCAGCAAGTACGACCTCTTCGTGACGAACACCGGATCGGGAGACGCATTTGTATCGCTCGAGACGGTCGCGAGCGGCGGCCGGAGACGGCTGGTCAAGCGCGCGGCGGCCATCGGGAACGCCGCCAGCACGGTCACCATCCCGTCGCAGCAGACGCGGCATATGTCCATCGACGGACTGGCCAACGGATATGTGAAGGTGACGGGATCGCCGATCTCCGCCGCGGCCCGGCTGAGCGTCAGCGGAAATGGCGGAACCTTCGGCAGCGCGTTGCCCGCCGTTCCTTCGAGCGCAGCGATCGGCGTCGGCGACGTCCGCTATTTCACGGGGATCGACGATGCGTCCGCCGCGACGATCAGCGCCGCGACTCCGGTCACGTTCCGGAACGGGCTGGCGCTGATCGAAACGACAGGCCGGAGCGTGACGGTGCGCATCACCCTGCAGTTCACGTTCTCGGCCAGCTCGATCCTCAGCGCTTCCACCGCCTACCGGCGTGAATTCACCCTCGGCGGCTCACAGGACCTCTATCTTTCGGATCTGGTCGGTTCGGTCGTCGGGACGGGCCGCGACTCCTTCGGCGACCTGCGCAATATTCAAATGGATGTCGAGGTCGCTTCCGGCGGCGGGCGGGTCTTGCCGGTCCTCGTATCCACCGAAAACAGCTCCGGCGACACCGCGGTCAGGGTCGAATGAAATAATTTGCGGCCCTTCAGGGCTTTCCGTACAATCGCCGGCTCCCGGTCCGGGTGACCGGCGAGAAATCTTTCACAATCTGCCAGCTCCTTGGACCCCGCTGAGGCGAGGTCCCGCTAGGCCAGAAGGAGGAATCATGAGGACGTACGAAGTCCTGTTCATTCTTTCTCCGCAAATTCCGGAGGAAGAGGCGACGCCGCTGATCAGCGAGTTCCGCAGCGTTGCCGAAAAGACGGGCGCCACGCTCAAGAATGAAGAAGCGTGGGGCCGCCGCCGTCTCGCATACCCCATCCAGAAGTTCACCGAAGGCAACTACCACCTCTTCGTTTTCGAGAGCGACGGCTCTCTCGCCGAGCTCGACCGGCGCATGAAGAACTCCGACCGTGTGCTCCGGCATCTGATCGTGCGCACGGACGAAGACCTCAAGCGCGCCGACAAGCTGGCCAAGCGCAATCCGAAGAAGGAGCGCGTCCGCCCCGTTCCGGCCACACCCGCCGGCGAAGGTGGCGCTGCGCCGGAACTGCCTTCCACTCCGGAAGGCGTGTAAGGGAGGAAATGAACCATGGCTACGACCTCTTCAGGACCGCGCGGACCTCGTTCCGGCGGAGACCGCGACCGCAACTCACCGGGCGGACAGCAGGGCAAGAAGAAGTTCTTCTACCGCCGGAAGCGCGTGTGCAAGTTCTGCGTCGAGAAGCTCGAGTACATCGACTTCAAGGACGTGAAGATGCTGCAGCAGTTCATCCCGGAGCGCGGCAAGATCCTGCCGCGGCGCATCTCCGGCACTTGTGCTCTGCATCAGCGCAAGCTACAGAACGCGATCAAGCGCGCCCGCACGGTCGCCCTGCTGCCATTCGCGACGGACTGATCCGACGATGATCGAGTCGTCCCTGCGGCACGGCGAGCCCATGTCGGTACCGGACCCCATTCGTCCGTTCTCCCGCGTGGTGCGGAGTGTGGCTGCCTATGGCATCGCCACCGCGCTGATGCTCGTGTCGCCTCTGCTGGTGTTCGCGCCGGCGTCGCTGTTCCATTGCGCGATGCGCAACGGGCGCCTCGCGGCGTGGACCGCGGCCATCGTGGCCACCGGACTGGCCGGGCTCTATTTCGCGCAGGTGGCGAGTGCGTCCGGCGGCTCGCAGGTGAAGCTCGTCTACTCGTCGTTCATCGGGATCACTCTCTCGATCGCCGTCCCGAGCATGCTGGCGATTCCGCTCGTCGAGAACCGCCGCAAGTTCGGCATCGTGCTGACGTTCGCGCTGGTCTGCAGCGCGACCGGACTGGCGATGACCGAACTGATCATGCGCGCGGTCTCGTTCTCGCCGTACGCCGTGCAGTTCACTGACGCCACGAACCTGGCAAACCGCATGGCTGACGCGAACCGAGCCGTGGCGATGCAGTCGTCGATGGGGCGCACCGCGCTGTGGCTGCTCACGCATTCGCCGCAGGTGCTCCCGGCGATGATCCTGCTCGACATCGCGCTGGTGTTCATTCTCAGCCTGATGATGTACGGGCGCCTCAGCGCCTGGCGCGCGTTCGCGAAGACGCGCGTCGCCGACTCCGAGACGCGGCGCACGTATCTGTTCCGCAATCTGCAGCTCCCGGAATGGCTGCTGTTCCTGTTCGTCCTGGGCGGACTGACGCCGCTGCTGTCCGGAATTGCGCAGGAGATCGCCGCCAACGTGCTGGCGATCATGATCTGTCTCTACATCCTGCAGGGGCTGGCGATCTTCCGATCGATTCTCGTCCGCGCCGGTGCGGGATACGTCGGCGGGACGCTCGGCTTTTTTCTACTGGGAATGCTTTGTCTGACCGGAATCGGACTGGTGCTGCTCGCGGGAGTGGGACTGTTCGATCCGTTTTTCGATTTTCGAAAACTGAACCGAAAGGATGACTCTCATGAAAGTCATACTGACTGAGGAGATCCGCGGCCTCGGCACACGCGGCGATGTCGTCAATGTGAAGGACGGCTACGCCCGGAATTTCCTCCTTCCGAAAAATCTGGCGCGCGAAGCGACGCCGGGCAACCTGAAATCGATCGACCAGGAGCGCAAGAAGTGGGCGCTCCTCGCGCAGCAGGAGAAGGTGGCCGCCGAGAAGTCCGCGACCGCCGTGCAGGGCGTGAAG
Source organism: Thermoanaerobaculia bacterium (assembly GCA_035468985.1). GTDB lineage: Bacteria > Acidobacteriota > Thermoanaerobaculia > Gp7-AA8 > Gp7-AA8 > DASVHS01. Next base: position 10,698 of record DATISF010000047.1, on the reverse strand, counting down.
ATCACCGTGAAGAAGCGCGTGGGCGAGAACGGGCAGCTGTTCGGCTCCGTCACCGCAAACGAGATCGCCGATGCGCTCGAGGCCAAAGGCATCGAGGTCGACAAGCGGCGCATCGAGCTGGCCCATCCGATCAAGTCCCTCGGCACGCACGATGTCGACGTCCGCCTCCACCGCGAGGTCATGGCGCACATCCAGGTCGAAGTCGTTCCCATCGGCGCGGAGAAGCTCGAAGAAGCTCCCGCCGCCGCGACGACGACCCCCGCGCAGTGACTCCGTCATCCTGAGCCGCGGAGACGGTGAAGGATCTCGGTCGACGGGATCCTTCGCTCCGCTCAGGATGACGTATGCTCCCTGGCATGGCTGACGAGCGCTACGTAGACGCCCCTCCCGCCGGAGCGGCGGGCTGGGGCGATGTGTGGCGCGAGAATCGACGCTATCGCACCGGCGGCGCGTTGCAGTCCCTGCTGGCGAGATGGTTCCGGCGGGGCGGCTCCGCGGAGCTCGACCGCCAGCGCGACTTCAACCTCGCGCTGCTCGATCTTCTCAACGACATCCGCGCGGAGATCACGTCCGCACGCGAGGCTGCACGCGCCGAGGTCGCCAAACTGCAGGCGGATGTGCAGAAAGGCGATGAGGCGCTCGCAAAAGACATCGCCGGCGTCCGCGATTTGATCCCGATCGCATCGAGACGCAACGACGCCCTCGTCGCTGCACTCGATCAGAAAATCGAAAGCGTCGCTGCGCGCCTTCGCGATGTTGTCAACCCCGTGCTCCAAACCGAGGACCGAGGACCAAGGACCGAGGACTTCCTGTACCGGAGACTCGAGGAATCCCTCCGCGGCAGCGAGAAACAGGTCCGCGATGCCATCCAGCCGTACGTCGAGTACTCGCGTACCCATCAGCCCGTGCTCGACATCGGATGCGGACGCGGCGAGTTTCTGATGATGTGCCGCGAGAGCGGCGTCGACGTCCGCGGCTTCGACACGAACGAGCGCTCGATCTCCGATCTCAAGCAGCGCGGATTCGCGGCCGATCTGGCCGGGGTGCCCGATTGCTTCGATGCGGTTGCCGATCGTTCCATCGGTTCGATTCTCGCCTCGCATGTCGTCGAGCACCTCCCTGTCGATGTGCTGTTCGCGTTCTACGGGCAGTCGGCGCGCGTTCTTCGCGCCGGTGGACTGTTGATGATCGAGACGCCCAACGCCGAATCGCTGCTCGTGACGGGCGCCGACTTCTGGCGCGATCCGACGCACCTCGCTCCGCGCCACCCGGCGGCGCTCGTCCTCCTCGGCCGCGAGCACGGATTCGACGTCGAGGAGTTGCGTGCCATGCACCCTTTCCCCGATGCCGCCCGTCTGCCGCTGTCCGAGAGCGATTCGCCCGACGTCCGCCGTCTCGCCGCGGCGATCAACGAGCGGCTGTTCGGCCCGCAGGACCTACGGCTCGTTCTCCGACGACGGTAGCTCGGCGTCCTCGTAGGGCCGCACATCGATCACGCTCCGGCCCGGCGGGGGAGGTGGCACACGATGCGGGATGAATCCCAGGAGTAATCCCGAGACCAGGCCCGCGATGTGGGCGACGTTGTCGATGTACGCGACGCTGAAGCCGAGGATGATGTTGAGCACGCCCCAGAACATCAGCTGGGCGATCAGGCTCCGGGTCCACGGCTCGTGACGCCACTGCGGCGAGCGGCGAATCGAGAAGATGAACGCGCCGAGGATGCCGAGAATGGCGCCGCTGGCGCCGACGGAGGCGCCGTGGGTGAACATCGAGCTTGCGACCGACGCGCAGATCCCGGTCACGAAATACGTGACGAGAAATCGCAGCGATCCGAACATCACCTCGAACAGCATTCCCAGTTGATAGAGCGCCCAGCAGTTCGCCGCCCAGTGCAGGACGTTGCCGTGGAGGAACATGGCGGTGACGACGCGCCAGTATTCGTGCCGCTGCAGCAGGCCCGGGATGATGGCGCCCATCTGCACGAGCTTGTCGTCGTTCCACAGCGCTCCCGTCATCCACTCGAATGCGAAGACGACCGTGATCGCTGCAAGGATGGCTGCGGTACCGGGGGCACGGGAAAGACGAAACCTCATCGACGCTCCAGAACGAACGATACACGGCGGAATAATGCATGCGCGAGTCGCGGGAAGATTTCTTTCAGCCTCAGGTAAAGCGCGGCGCTGAACGGAAGGAGCCTGCGATACCGTCCGTCGCCGGCCGACGCACAGATCGCGCGCGCGACTCTTTCCGGCCGGATGCCGGGGATGAGCCGCGATGCACCGGGGAGTTTTCCGCGTTCTGCTGTCACGAAGAATTCCGTTTCGGTCGTTCCGGGGCAGACCAGTGCAACCTGCACGCCGCGGCCGATGACCTCGTCGCGCAGTGACTCGCCGAATCCGACGAGTGCGAATTTCGTGGCGCAGTATGCGCCCATCCGCGCGTAACCCATGAGACCCGCGATCGAAGCCACGATCACGATCGACCCGCGCCCGCGCTCGAGCATCTGCGGGAGGACGGCCTTCGTGCAGTGCACGGCACCGAAGTAGTTCGTGGCCATCATCGCTTCCATATCTTCGGGCCGCGCGGTTTCCATGGTGTCGAAAACGCCGAAACCGGCGTTATTGACGAGAATGTCCACTCGTCCGGCGGTCACGATCAGCGCCGCGCATTCGGCTCTCTTGCTGACGTCGGTTGGCACGGCGGTGGCGCTCACTCCCAGCGAGCGGCACTGCGCGGCCACTTCATCCAGCAGGTCCCCGCGGCGGGCGGCGAGGACGAGGTTCGCTCCACGCCGGGCAAACTCGAGTGCCGTAGCCCTCCCGATTCCGCTGGAAGCACCGGTGATCACGACGGTTGCGCCCTTGATTTCCATGATGTCGCTGTTTCTCAATCGTGGCGAAATGGCAGGTTTATAGCATTGACTTGGAAAAAGAGCGGACCCTATACTCGGACGCAGCTCCATACACGGCTCACCGCGAGTCGCCCGCACCACCCGCAGGAGGCATGAATGCCGTTCGAAGAAGTCAAGAAAATCTGGATGAATGGACGCCTGGTCGATTTCGCCGACGCGAAGGTCCACGTATTCACCCACGCCATTCATTACGGATCGGGCATCTTCGAAGGCATCCGCTGCTACGTCACCAAAGACGGTCCGGCGGTATTCCGGCTCGACGAACACCTCCGCCGGATGTACGACAGTTGCAAGATCTATCGCATCGAAGTGCCGTTCGAGCGCGAGGAGATGAAGCAGGCCTGCCTGGAGATCATCCGCGCGAACAGCTTCGAGGACTGCTACCTCCGTCCGCTCGTTTATCGCGGGTTCCACTCTCTCGGCGTCAATCCGGCCCCATGCCCCGTCGACGTCGTCGTCGGTGCCTGGCGCTGGGGCAAATACCTCGGTGCCGACGCTCTCGAGCAGGGAGTTGACGTGCGCGTCTCGTCGTGGACGCGCATGGCCCCGAACACGTTCCCCGCGCTGGCCAAAGCGACGGCGAACTACATGAACTCGATCCTGATCCGCCAGGAAGCCGCGATCGACGGCTACTCCGAGGGCATCGCTCTCGACGTTCAGGGCTACGTCAGCGAAGGATCGGGCGAGAATATCTTCCTCGTGCGCGACGAACGCATCGTGACGCCGCCTCTCGGCGCGTCCGTGCTCGCCGGCATCACCCGCGACACCATCATCCGCCTCGCCCGCGACCTCGGATACGAAGTCGTGGAGACGCTCGTGCCGCGCGAAGCGCTTTACATCGCCGACGAAGTCTTCTTCACCGGCACGGCCGCGGAAGTCACCCCCATTCGCAGCATCGACAGGATTACGATCGGTGCCGGGAAGAGGGGACCCGTCACCGAGAGAATCCAGAAGGAATACTTCGCCTACATCGCCGGCGAGATCCCTGATCGCCACCACTGGCTGACGCCGGTCTACGCGGAACGGCGCGCCGCGATCCGCAAGCCCGCCCTCGTCGCCACGTAAAGAAACCGCAGGGAATCGATCGCCTCTCCGCGCTCCGGGTGGAGAATGGGAGCGTGAGACGCTCGATCGCGCTCCCGACGGCCCTCCTTCTGTGTGCGTGTGCGAGCCAGCATGGCGATTCCACGATCGCAGCACAGGATCGATCTGACCTCGCCGCACGCGCCGCGGAGGCGCTGCGGCGTTATCCCGTCGCTTCGGTCGATGCGCTCTCCCAGAGCTGGACGTTTCGCGGACCTCAGAACCTGTCCGGCATCACGTACTGTCTGCTGACGGATCCGGCCAACCCCAGTCTTTACTTTTCCGGATCCGCTGAAGGACTGTGGCGCAGCGATGACGCGGGAGCGAATTGGTACGCGGTGTCGGACCTCGACGGGCTGCAGGTCATGTCGCTGGCTCGCGATTCACACCAGCACGATGTGATCTACGCGGCGACCGGATTCGAAGGCAAAGGTGCCGGCGGCGTCTACAAGAGCAGCGACGGCGGTCTGAATTGGCGGAAGTTGTCGCTGCCGGTCAGCCCGACGACCCGATCCGTCGCCGTGTCGCCTGACGACTCGAAGATCGTCATCGCCGGCACTTCTTCAGGAGTCTTTCGATCGACCGATGCGGGTGAGAACTGGACTCCCGTGATCGCCGCCGGAGTGAACGCGATGGTCGTGTTCGGGCCGAACGACGGATCGCGCGTCATCGCAGGCTTCCGCGACGAAGGCGCGAACGGCGGCCCGGCCCACGTGATGGTCTCGTCGGATGGCGGCGCCACCTTCCGCGAAGCGTCGGGCATTGCCGATCCGAGTGCCTATAGCGTCGTTGTTGCCGTCGCGCCATCGATGCCGCAGCGCGTGTACGCGGCGAGCGTCGGCCTCTCCGTTACGGAGACACTCTGGCGTTCCGATGATGGCGGACAGAGTTTCCGGAAGATGACCGGGTTCCCGAACATCATGGGTTATCACATCCGGAACTCGCTGTTCGTTCTGCCGACGAACCCGGACACCGTCATCTTTGCCGGAATCAAGGCGAGCATCAGTACGACCGGCGGCAGCGGATTTGTCGACTTGTCGACGACGCGGACGGCAAGTGGCGAATGGCCCCACACCGATTACCTGTTCGTGGTGGGCGATCCCGCGTCGGCCAAACGGCTGTTCGCGTGCACGGACGGCGGCGTGTTCGCTACCGACGACTTTCTGACCGGGATCTGGAGGCCTCTCGCCCGCGGACACTCATCGACGCAGTACTACTCGATCGACGTCAGCGCGCGCGGCAGAATGGTCGGCGGGATGCAGGACACCGGCGTCAGCATCACAGAGCCTGGAACGCTGGACACGAAGCATCTGCACGATGCGGACACGACAGCCGTGATCTTCGATCCGAAGGACGACAGCCGCTGTTTCTACGTGGAGTTCGGAAGGATCAGGTCCTGTGACGGACGGGACCTCGGCGACGTCTCGTTGCGCTCTTCGCGCTGGGGAAATCCGGTCGCTGTTTCGCCTGCAGATCCGACGAGAGTGTTCGTCGCTTCGTTGAATGTCGTACGGCTCGACCAGATCCAGGACCTCAACAACATCACCTCGACGACGATCCGCCAATCCGACGGCCAGCACTTCTGGGCAATGGGGGCCGATCCGCTGAACGCGAATATCCTCTGGATCGGCTCGGACGAAGGAGCGATCTACCAGACCACCGGCGCCACTTCCTCGATGCCGGCGTGGGCAACCGTGTTCACCAGCACTCCGGAACTGTCGGCCGCTCTCCCCACGACGATTTACTTCGACCGGCATGACTCGCGGCGCGTCTACGTCGCCGCCGATCGCGGGATTCTGGAGACATCCGACGGCGGCGCGACCTGGCGATCGATCTTCGGGCCCGCTCGGGTCGAGCGGATCGTCGAGCATCCGTTGAAGCACGGCTGGCTCTACGCCGGGACCCAGGTGGGGCTTTTCATCAGCGATGACGAAGGCGAACACTGGTCGGCGGCGTCAGGACCGGTCGTGCCGGCCCGGGTGGACATCCGCGACCTCGTCTTTCAGCCCGGCACGACGACGTTGTACGCGGCCACCTATGGCCGCGGTGTGTGGTCGCTCGACATTCCGGTCAGCACGGCGCGCAGAAGGGCTGTTCGCCGTTAGGGAAGCTCTGAACAAGTCGTTGGTCACGTCATCCTGAGCCGGGGAGACGGCGAAGGATCTCGAAATGGCAGGCGTTTTCGCATCCTGAGATCCTTCGTCGCGCTTCGCCAGCTCAGGATGACGGCTTGTTCAGAGGTTCCTTAGATCTGCCCGCGCTGCCTCATGGAATAGAAGCGATTCGCTCCGATCACGATGTGGTCGGCGAGGTCGATGTCGCACAACCGCAGCGACTCCGCCATCTTGCGCGTGAACATCAGGTCCTCTGCCGATGGCGAGGGATCGCCCGACGGATGGTTGTGGTAGAGCACGACCGCCGTGGCGTTTTCTTCGAGCGCGTGCCGGATGACGTCGCGGGTCGAGACGGCGGCATGGTTGATCGTCCCGACGTAGATCTCACGCTGCCTGAGAATGCGATGCCGCGAGTCGAGGAACGCGGCGCCGAGCCGTTCCTGCACGTGATGCGATGAGGCGGTGACGAGCGCGCGGCCGAACGCGTCGGCGTCGTAGGACGGCTGGTCCTCTGCTTCGGCGACGGTGAGCCGCCGCGCGATCTCGAACGCGGCGATGATGCGGCTGGCCTTCGCCGGTCCGATGCCGGCTGCCTTGGAAAGCTGGGCCGGCTCGCGCTTGCGGAGCGCGCCGAGCCCGTCGCACAACAGCTCGCGCGCGAGCTGGATGGCATTTTTCCCCCGCACTCCCGACCCCAGGAGGATGGCAATGAGCTCGGCATCGGAGAGCGTCTCCGGCCCGTGCGTGAGCAGCCGCTCGCGCGGGCGGTCGTCGATGGGGAGATCGGAGATTGTATCGGTCATTGCTTCGGGGTTCGGGATTCGGGATTCGGGATTCGGGCGCTGCGAAGCAGCGACCTTCGCAAGTTGTTCAGGCTCCGTGCGAGGTGATCGAGATCGTCTGCGAGTCGTTCATTCATCGTCATGTACCCGAGATTCGAGGCGATCTTGAGCTGTGTGCTTAGCTCCGCGGTCGAGCCTTGCGCGTGACAGATGAACCGCGCGTAGTCGCGACGTGATGGCCGCGCGTAACCCTCTGCGATATTCGATGGGATGGAGACTGCTGCACGTCGGATCTGAGACGTCAGCACGTAGCGCTCTTCCCGGGGAAACGACGCGGTCAGTTTGTAGATCATCGGCACGACTGCCATCGCCAGTTGCCAGGCCTGGTTCGTTTCAAGCGACATCAGCTTTCCCCCGAATCCCGAATCTCGAATCCCGAATCCCGCACCGCCTCCACGAGGCGCGGCACCACCTCCGCCGCCCTCCCCGCCACGCTCATCGTGCAGGGCGACTGCGCCACCTGCGGGTTCACCTCGATCGAGAGGCCCTGGTGCAGGGTGACCAGGCCGGCGGCGGGGTAAACGATGCCGGACGTTCCGATGACCAGCAGGAGATCCGCGCCCATGATTGCGGCGGAGGCGCGGGCCAGGGCTTCCTCCGGGAGCATCTCGCCGAACCAGACGACATCGGGACGCAGGAGCGAGCCGCATTCGCAGCGTGGCGGAAGCTGCGTGAGCGCTTCTTCGCGCATCGAGATCCTTCGTTCGCGCATGCAACGGACGCGAAAGATGTTGCCGTGAAGCTCGATGACGTTGCGCGAGCCGGCGCGCGCATGCAGGCCGTCGACGTTCTGCGTCACCACGACCGCATCGGGCAGCTCGGCGATGGCATGATGGGCGGCGTTCGGCTGCGCGTCGCGGATCAGGCCGCGGCGCCACTCGTACCACTCCCAGACGAGATCGGGATCGCGCTCGAAGGCTTCCAGAGTGGCGAGATCCTCCGGGCGAAAGTCCCGCCAGAGGCCGCCCGGTCCGCGGAACGTGGGGATCCCGCTGTCGGCAGAGACCCCTGCGCCCGTGAACGCGACGACGCGCCGCGGCTTCTTTTCGCGAATCGCTTCGACCGCGCGATCGAGGTCGCTCATCCGCGCCGAGGATACCTCGGCGCGTGAACGGTTCTACGTGATGTGGATTCTACGAGGTGGGAAGGTTTTGCTCGTTGATCTGAATGAAGGCGTCCTTGCGCAGTCGCTCGAGGTAAGCCTTGAGATCGCGCTGGAACGTCTCGTCGCTCGCATCCTTCCGAAGCTTGTCCTTCACCGACTCGAACGCCGGAACCTCGGACGGCAGGCGGCTCTCGACTTTGAGGATGTGCCATCCGGACTTGGTCTCGATCGGTCCGATGACTGCTCCCTGCGCGGCGTTGAACACGGCGCGATCGAGATCGGGCAAAAGCTCGCCCCGCGCGACTTCGCCGAGGTCTCCGCCCTTGTCTTTCGTTCCGGCTTCGCTGACGGACGTGGCCGTCTTCGCGAAATCGGCGCCGCCGCGGACCTGCGTCGCGACGTCATCTGCCTTCTGCCGTGCCGCATCGACCGCGGATGGATTGTCCGGACGAAGAATGACGATCTCGCGCAGGCGGGCACGTTCCGGCAGGCGATATCGCTCCTTGTCGCGGTCATAACGCTCGCGAAGCTCGCGATCGTCGAGCTCCTCACGGTTGCGCAACTCGCGGGCGAAGACCTTGTTCGTGATGAGCGTGTCGCGAAGACGCGTTTCCATCTCGGGCCGCGTCAGGCCGGAGCGTTTCAGCGACTCGTCGAACTGCTCGTCCGTCGTGATCCCGTACTGCTGCTTGAGGCGAACGATGGCGTCCTTGATCTCGGCATCGTTGACGCTGACGCCGAGGCGGTCGGCGCGATCCTTGACGAGGAGCTCGTTGATCAGGTCGTCGACGAGGTTCTTCTTCACTTCCTGTTTCCGCGCCGCGATCTGGTCGGCGGGGGCGCCGCTCTGCTCGATCTCGGTGTATGCGTCGTGCAGGCGCCGCTCGTACTGGGAGCGGGTGACGATGCGGTCGCCGACGCGGACGACGATCGACTCGATCGTCTGCGCGGCGAATGCGCTGGACGCCGCGAGAGTGATCCAGAGGCAGATGAGTGACTTTTTCATGGTTTCAGACTTCCGACGTGCAGCGGTGACAACAAGTTACGGGCAGATTTATTCGTTCGCGGCGGTCGAGAGCGTTCCCGAATAGCGGAAGGGGAGCCGCTTGGTCAGGACCGCAATCTGGAGCTCGCGGCGGGCCTCGGCCGTGAGATTCGCCATCCGGTCGCGGATCTCGTCCTCTCGGATGCGCTGGCGGATCACGGGCTCGGCGGTCGCGAGGTCGACCGTCCCGGGCGGCCGCCGTTCATCGACCTTGAATACGTGAAAGCTGTTGTCGGTGCGAATCACGTTGCTGACCGATCCGGGCGTCAGCGCGAAGATCTCGTCCTCGAACATCTTCGGCAGCTCGCCATGGCTGACGTAGCCGATGTCGCCGCCCTTCTTCGCGTTTGGCGCCAGCGAATATTGCCGCGACATCTCCTCGAACGACGCTCCCTTTTTCAATTTCGCGACGATCTCGTCGGCCAGCGCCTCGTCGTGCACGAGGATCTGGCGCACGCGGACTTCTTCGCCGCTGCGGAATTCGTTCAGATGCTGATCGTAATACTCGCGGATCTGCGTCTCGGACGGTTCCGCGATTTCGGCGGAGAGATTGGCGATCAGCTTCTGACGCCGCATGTCGTCGCGTTTCTCTTTGACCGTGGCGCCGGCATCCGCGCGGACGGCGGCGGCAATGGCGTCGGCGGGGACTTCGACTCCGTGCGTCGCCGCATACTCGGCGAGCACGACCTCCTCGACATACTGATCGAGCATCGCGCTGGTGACTTCCGGCGCCATCTGGGCGAGGTCCGTACCGGCGTTCCGGTCGAGATAGCGCTTGAAATCCTCGAGGGTGAGCATGCGATCGCCGACGCGCACGATCACGTCGGGAGGAGTGGCCGGCTTGCGATGACAGGCGAAGACGGCCGCGATCAAAAGAAGGGCGATTGCACGCCGCACGGAAGGGAGCGTACTACGTCATCCTGAGCGAAGCGAAGGATCTCGTTGACGAGAGCCTTCGGCGTCTGCGCGCCTCAGGATGACGTGGCACCTACGCCGCGAGGTCGCGAAGCAGTTCCTCGATCGCCTCGATCACCTTCGCGCCATGCTCCTTCAGCGGGAAGGAGAGCACGCCGTTGGGTGAGAACTTCACCTGGTCATTCTCCTGGATCATCTGCAGGAGCTTGTTCGGATCGACGCGAGCCTGCTGCGAGAGCTTGACCACGCCCCGCGCGCCTTCGCGAACGATGGAGATGACGCCGAGGGACTGCGCGTAACGTTTCACTTTCACGAAACGCAGCAGGCTGTCGATGTTCGGAGGGACGGCGCCGAAGCGGTCGCGCAGCTCGTTGCGGATGTCCTCGAGCCGCTGGTCGCTCTGTGCGGATGCGATCTTCTTGTAGAACGTCATGCGCAGGTTTTCGTCGCCGATGTAGTCCTTGGGGATATAGATGTCGACGCCGAGGTTCATCGAGGTCTCGACTTCCTCCTCGATCCGCTCGCCCTTCATCTCGCGGATCGTCTCCTCGAGCAGCTTCGTGTACATCTCGAAGCCGACGGCAGCGATCTGCCCCGACTGTTCACCGCCGAGGATGTTGCCGGCACCGCGGATCTCGAGGTCTTTTGCGGCAATGCGGAACCCGGCGCCGAGGTCGGAGAAC
>DATISF010000046.1:0-76361 GCA_035468985.1 Thermoanaerobaculia bacterium | reverse complement strand
CGATGCCACCGCATCGCCTCCTCCTCGCGCCTTGCATCTCGGCCGCAAGCGGCACCAGCGAAAGTCGGTCTATTTGCGACACGCCACACTAGATCGTGGACGATTGTCGAAGGGATACGGGGCACGAGGGCTCGCCGCGCGGCACCGCCAGTCCTCGCGTCCCCGCGTCTTTGCGTCCGGTCAATCGAATTCGAACCGAACCCGCAACCGCATGTGACCGAGGACCGCACCCGCGACCGTGCCGGCGGTGTTCCAGATGACGTCGTTGATGTCCGCCACTCGTGAAGGGAGAAAGTACTGCCACGCCTCGATGCTCACCGTGAACGTGAAGCCGAGGAGGATGGTGAGGACGTACGTTTGCACGGTCGGGCGCTCCGTCGAATAGAGCGCGATGAACATCAGGAATCCCCACGGGAGAAACAGCAGCACGTTGCCGATGATCGGAACAATGATCACCGCGAGGATGTGCGTCGGCACGGGACGGTGGGCGATGCGCTCGGCGAGGTGGCGCAGCTCGTCGAACGGCCGCGGCTCGACTTTCGTGTAGCTCTTGCCGGAAGTCCAGACGGTCAGCAGGATGATGGCGCCGGTCGCCGCGACGAGCAGCAACACCGTGACCGCTTTTCGAACCGTGATGGTACGCACGGGGGAGACGGTATCAGGTAACGGGTCCCTGGTCCCCGTGGGCTTCAGCGCAAGAGGATCCTTCTCCGATGAGGCCCCCGGACCCGAGACCCGGTGCCAGTGACCTACCGGTTCGGCGGTTCCTGGTTGTAGAAGAACATGCACGTCACCCGCTCGCTCGGATTCGGAAAGTCCTTCGGCAGCGGATTGAGCGGGGAGGACAGCTCGATGGCCTTCTGCGCGGCGAAGTCGTAGGGCGGAACCGTGGATGAATTCAGGATCGTGATGTCGGTGATGGTGCCGTTGCGCTGAATCGTGAATCGGATCGTGACCACGCCTTTCATTCCCGTGCGGATGAGCGGCGGCATGTTGTCGTACCAGTTGATGCGGATCTTGCTGACCATCGACTGAGCGTATTCGCCCCAGTCGTACCACTGCGTCTCGAACGAAAGCGGGCCCTGCTCGACGAAGCCCTTCTCGCCTCCGCCGCCGATCTTTCCGAGATCGAGGTTCTGACCGCCTCCGAGGGACGCGACTTTGCCGACTTCCTTGATCGCGTCGTGCCAGTTCACGTTGTTGGAAGCCATCGAGGATGCCTGCGAAGGGCGGTACGCGGGGATGCGGGATGGATCGTTGTTGGCGATATCGGCCGGAAGCTGTGGCGCGTCCTGGGTCCTCGCCCCTCGGTCCTCGGTTGAAGGTTGCGTGGAGGGTGTTGAGGCCTGAGGCCTGCGGCCCGCGGCCTGATCCGCCGGCGGTGTGAACATCCCGCGCCCATCGCCCGGCCGGAGGGTCGGCTGATCGCCGGTCGACTTCGGGGCCGAGGCGTGGCGGTTGGCGTCCGACCAGAGCGCGCCGACGCGCGCGTCGTTCGTTTTCCGGCCCGGCGCCTCGACGAAATCCTTCGGATTCTGTTTGATCAGCTGGACGTAGCGCGCGATCGGCACCGGCTTGTCATCGGAGGCCACCGGGTGGTACGTGCGAACGAGGAGAATCGCGACGAGAACGTGGAAGACGACCGAGAAGATGACCGCGTATGAGACGCCCGGCGCAGGCGGTTCCTCTGATTCGACTGCGAACTCGATGTTGTCGTCCACGGGGCTCCTGGTTACAAGCTAGGACGGGGCAGTTTTCTTCCAGGTTCCGAACAGCATAAACTGATGAACGGATGACGGATAGCTACGTATCGCCCGCGCCTCCTCCGCCCCCGCCGCCGCCCGCCGCGGCGCCGGCCTACGATTTTATTCGGCCTTTCGCATTCGTGTTCGAGGATCCGAACTGGGTCACAAAAATTTTGCTTGGCGGCGTCTTCTTTCTCCTGTCGTTCCTCCTGATCGGCATCTTCTTCATTTCCGGGTACATCGCCCAGCTCGTCCGGAACGTCATCGATGGGAAGCAGCATCCTCTGCCGGAGTGGGACACCCTGGGCGAGTACTTCACCGAAGGGCTGATGCTGTTCTGCGTCGGGCTGCTCTACTCGTTGCCGATCATCGTGGCCGCGTTCGCCATCGGCATTCCCAGCACGCTCCTCAACGCCGTCGAACACGAGGGAGCCCGCAACCTGGGCGGCGGTGTGCTCGGCTGCGCGTCCTGCATGGTCGTCCCGTTCGCCATGGCCATCATGTTCTTCATGCCGGCCGGGCTTCTGATGGCGGTGACCACGCGCCGCTTCGGCGCCGCGTTCGAGTTCGGACGCGTCTGGGAATTCATCCGCGACAACATCGGCAACTATCTGCTGGCCATCGTGATCTACATCGTGGCGCGCTTCATCGCCAGCTTCGGGATCATCCTGCTGTGCATCGGCGTGATCTTCACCGACTTCTGGGCCTTGACGGTGAGCGGGTTTGCATTCGCCCAGGTCTACCGGATGTCGGTGCGCCGATGAGCCGCGATACCAAGATCGTCGCGGCGTTCCTCTCCGCGATCCCGGTCGTCATCCTCAGCGCGAGCTCGATCTGCGCCTGGGCGATCTCGGCGGGAGCGTCGATGCGCTGGCGTGTCCTGTTCCGTCTGCTGTGTCACGGAATCGAGCGTCGCTGCCTGACGATGTTCGGCGTGCCGATGCCGATCTGCGCCCGCTGCACGGGCATCTACATCGGACTGTTCGCCGGGATCGTGGCGTTCGCGGTCTATCCGCTCCTCGAGGAAAGGGTTCTGCGCTTCGCGATGTATGCCGCTGCGCTGCCCATGGCCATCGACGGCCTGACGCAGGCGGCCCGTCTGCGCGAGAGCACGAATCCGCTGCGTCTGGCCACGGGTTTCGCCGCCGCGTTCGTGTTCGGAGCGTGGGCGCTCAGCGCGATCGAGCAGTATCACCGTCCACGCGCCGTCAATCCTTCTTGACGCATCCAGACCGCTGGTTTAGAGTTCAAACAAGCCCAGTAATCCTTCGCTAAGTGCTTCGGCTGCGAGGGATTGCGCGACAACCAGCGCCGGGTTCGGACGAGAAATGGCATTCCAGGGATCCCTGAAAGAACTCCCTTTGCCCGACATCATTCAGCTCGTGAGTGTGTCGGGGAAAACGGGTAAGTTCACGCTCACTCGCGACGCCGAACGCGGCTTCATCTTTCTGAAGAACGGTCAGATGGTGCACGCGACGATCGGCGACCTCGTCGGTGAGGAAGCGATCTACGCGCTGGCGATCTGGAGCTCCGGCGAGTTTCAGTTCACCCCGGGCGATGAGGCCGACCGGCAGACCATCACCAAGTCGAACACGAACCTGCTGATGGAGGCCGCGCGCCGCCTGGACGAATGGCGCGTGCTGTCGAAGAAGATCCCGGGCGTCGATTACGTTCCGGAGTTGCTCGCGCGCGAGGGACGGCACGAACAGGTCACGCTCAATCCTCACGAGTGGATGCTGGTGACGAAGATCGACGGCCACCGTTCGATCAGCGACATCGGCCGCGCCCTGAACATCTCCGCCTTCGAGGTCTCGAAGATCCTCTACGGCCTGATCACCGGCGAGCTCGTACAGCTAAAAAAAAAATCTGAACGCTCCCCCGACGAGGAGAACGGAGAGCTCGTCGAGATGGCCGGACGGATCCGCGCCATCGCCGAGGAGTTCCTCGGACCGGCCGCGCACAAGACCCTGGAGAAACACTTCCTCCGCGCGCTCGACGGAATCATGAGCGGCGAAGGCCTCCACGCCGTCGACATGATGGTCGAGGAGTTTGCCAAAGCGGCGGCGCTGATGAGGGGCGGCTCGATCACCGAACAGCTGCGCTTGCGCATCACCGAGATCCGGGCGCTCGCGTCGTAGAGCAGCCTTGTTCACCTACTCCCGATTCGCGACCGAAGAGACACTCACTGAGACGGATCTCCGCGCGCTCATCGAGAGCGGAAAGCTCGCAGCCACCGCGCTTCTGCAGCGCAGCGACAGCAGCAACTGGAAGGCGGCAGGCGAATACGACGAGCTGAAAAAGTTCTTCGGTCATGCTCCTGCGGCTCCGCGCAAGCCGCCGAAGACGCTCCGTCACTTCGAGCCGAAGTTCACGCCGCAAGACACCAGACCGGACACGCGACCGGACACGCGCCCGATGCGCTTCGTCGGCGTCTGGTTCGCGGTCCTGGCAGGGTACGTCGTTCTTTCAGGGGTGCCGAGGGTTGTGGAGAAGAGCGCGAGCGAGCATTGGCCGTCCGTGCAGGCGACCGCGATCGGGTGGTCGGACTACGAGTATGAAGTCGCCGGTTCCAGGTACGTCGGCAGGCACCCGGAGGGCTACCTGCGCCGCGGACAACAATTCCCGGTCCGCTACAATCCTGCGCACCCTGAGCGATCACTCACAACGGTCGGCGCCAGCTCGGATGACTTCATCGGCCTCGTTGCCTTCGGGATGTTCGCGATCGCGGGCGTCTTCATGATCCTCAAGCCGGAAGCCATGATGAAGCTGCGACGCATCAATGTTGGTTGAACAGAGCACACTCGGACGGATCGTCGTCCCGGAAGTTCTTCCCGGCGGGAGAGCCCTCTTCTACACGACGCTCGATTTTCGCGGGCGCGTCGATGCCCCGGTCGCGCGTCAGATCGCCGATGTGATCCGCGATCGTTTCGGCGTAGAGGCCACGCTCGCGACGTGCACGCAGGTGCATGGCGTCACGGTTCAGCGGGCGAGTCCGTCGCCGGATTGGCAGGAGTGCGACTCCTGCGACGCCCTTTGGACCGCCGAGGCTCGCGTGGCCCTCGGAATCAAAGTGGCGGATTGTCTCCCGGTGACGCTGATCGAGGGCGATGTGATCGCCAACATTCACTCCGGGTGGCGTGGCACGGTCCGCGGGGTCACCGCGGCAACACTCGACGCCGCACCCATCGATCCGGCGAAGGCGTTTGCGTACCTCGGCCCTTCGATCCGCGTCTGCTGTTTCGAAGTCGGAGAGGAGGTCGCGGCCCAATTCGACGAACAATTCGTCGATCGGAGCTACGCCAAGCCGCACGTCGACATCCCGGCGTTCACCGTTCACATTCTGCGGACGCGCCGGTTCGCGGCGGAGCGGATTTTCGATTCCGGCCTGTGCACCCGCTGCGAGGGCTCGATCTTCCATTCCTTCCGCCGGGATGGGAAGGGCGGCAGCAATTTGACCGTCGTGGCTCAGTAAATCCGCCGAAGCGGCAGGAATCTGGCAATCGCCGGCAATGACGATGGCCGACTTCACCCCCCGATTGCCGACGCGACGGACCGTTTTCCGCACGATCTCGATCGTGGTCACGATCTTCATCGTCGCCGTGGCGGCTCTTTTCTTGTACGTTTACAGGCAATCAGTCGGCAGGTTTCAGCTGCGGCGTGTCTCGCTGCCGACGCGGATCTTCGCCGATTACACGCCGCTCAAGGCGGGAGTCCCGCTGCAGAGCGACGACATCCTCGAGAAGCTCGACCGCCTCGGCTACCGGGAGACCGAGTCGGTGGTGAAGGCCGGCGACTACGCTCTCGGACGCGGACACATCGACATCTTCACGCGCGAGTTCACTCATCCGACGGGTCAGTATCCGGCGCAGCCGGTGCGCATCGAATTCGATCGTGCCGGGGTCTCCTCCGTCATGTCGATGCGCGAGTTACGCTCGCTGGGAAACGCGGCGCTCGAGCCGGAGCTCCTTACGTCGATCCTCAGCGATCAGCTCGAGAACCGGCAACCGGTCACGCTCAACCAGGTTCCGCAGCATCTGCAGGACGCCGTGATCGTGACGGAGGACGTGCGCTTCTGGCATCACCCCGGCGTCGACCCGCTGGGAATCATGCGCGCGGGTTTCCGCAACATCCGGGCGCGCGGCGTGGCCGAAGGCGGCTCGACGCTGACGCAGCAGCTCGTGAAGAACTACTACCTCACGAGCGAGCGCACGCTGCGACGAAAAGTCATCGAAGCGGTGATGGCGGTGATTCTCGACGCCAAGTATTCGAAGCGCGAGATTCTCGAGGCCTACCTCAACGACATCTACCTCGGACGCAACCGGTCGATCTCGATCGTGGGAGTGGGCGAGGCTTCACGGTTCTATTTCGGCAAGCCGGTGTCGGAGATCAGCGTCGCGCAGGCGGCGATGCTGGCCGGCATGATCCGCAGTCCGAACAACTACTCGCCGTTCGCCGACCCACAACTCGCGCTGAAACGGCGCAACACGGTTCTGCAGCTGATGCTAAGGAACAGGAAGATCGATCAGGCCACCCACGACAGGGCCATGGCCGAGCCGCTGCCCCGGAAGCCGTTCCGGCAGAAGGTCGGCCTCGGATCGATCCCGTTCTATGTCGACCGCGTGCTGCAGGAGATGTCGCGCGATTACGGCGTGACCGACGTGAAAGGGCGCGGGTTGATGATCTACACGGCCATCGATCTGAACGCGCAGAGCGCGGCGACGCAGACGCTCGACTCGAGTCTGCGCGGGCTCGAGACGTCGTATCCGCGGCTTCGCCGAAAGGACGCGCCGATCGAAGGCGTGATCATTCACGTCGACATCCCGACCGGCGAGATCCGCGCACTCGTGGGCGGCCGGAATTACGACTTCAGCCAGTTCAATCGAGCGCTCAATGCCAGGAGGCAGGTCGGATCGCTCTTCAAGCCGTTCGTTTATCTGACCGCGTTCGAGCCCAGCCTTTCCAACCAGAACATCACGCCGGCAACGCTCGTCAGCGACACGCGTCTGCCGCCGATGAAGGAGTATCGAGACTGGTCTCCCCGCAATTACGAGAGCTCGTACCATGGCACCGTCACCGTTCGCGAAGCGCTCGAGCAATCGATGAACTCCGCGTCCGTGCGTATCGGGCTGGCGTGCGGGATCGATCCGATCCTGAAGGCCGCCAGGACGCTCGGCGTTCAGACCGAGCTCGATGGCGGCAATCCTTCCATTCTTCTCGGCGCGGCGGACATTCCGCCGATCGAGATGGCCGATGCGTACTCGACGATCGCGCGCCTCGGCTCGCGCATGCCGCTGCGCACCGTGCGCTTTGTGACGGACGATCGAGGCACGCTCCTCTCGGCAAGCGACGACATCAAGCCGGTGCAGGTGTTTCCGGCACGCGACGTCTATGTGCTCGTCAATGTGATGCGCGGAGTGCTCGATCGCGGAACCGCGGGGGCGGCGCGGAGAATGGGATTCCACCGCCTGGCCGCGGGGAAAACCGGAACGACGAACGACAAGCGCGACGCGTGGTTCGTCGGCTTTACGCCGGAGACTCTGGCGTTGACGTGGGTCGGCTTCGACGACAACTCCCCAACCGGTCTCGCCGGCGGAGAAGCGGCGGTGCCGATGTGGACGCGTTACATGCTCGCCGCCACCGGGAACGAGCCGTCCCTCGATTTCGGTGTGCCTCCCGGAATCTCGTTTGCCGAAGTGGACGAGACCAGCGGCGGGCTGGCAACGCCGTTCTGCCCCGCGGGGACCGTCGTGCGGGATGCGTTCAAGAGCGGCACCGAGCCGATGAATCCATGTCCGCTGCACAGCCCTCAGGCGCCGGTGATGCCCGGCGTCGATCAGTTCGGAAATCCGATCGCGCTCGACACGATCGGGATTCCGTCGCCCGAAGGGATGACGACGACCGCAACGGAGACCCTGCCGCCGCTCGGTGGCGGCGTGTTCCGAACCGAGACCGCCCCGGCTCCGCCTCCGACCTCGACGCAGTCGCCGCCGAAAACCGAGACATTGCCGCCGGCCGCGACCGATACGACCGGCACGTCAGCACCGCCACCGCCACCGCCGCCGCCAACGACGACGACGAACGGGACGCCGGGATGAGGTGATTACCGCCGGACGGCCCTGCGTCTTCCCGTCGGCACCGGCGCGTACGTGAATCCGGCGCCAAGGGTAGCCACGGTGCCGTCGGGATTCTGCACGGTCACTTCGGCATTGCCGCCGCCGCGTGCACCGACGGTCGCGAGGAGCAAGTTCGTCGACACGAACACGACGTTCTCCGCGCGAACGCCTCCGATCGTGACCGTCGCGCCGGACTGGAATCCGACGCCGTTGATGGCGATCTGCGTTCCGGCGGCGCCAGTCGCAGGAGCCACGCGGGTCACGAGCGGAGCGAGTGTCGTGTTCTGCGTGATCGTCAACGTCACCTCGCCGTAATCGTTGGCGAAGTAGTTCGACACGAGCATCCGAATCGGTACGCCCGCGGTGAGCGTGCCGGCTTGCGTCGAGAGCGACGACGCGCAATCGGAGGTGGTGCTCGGCCGGGAGATACAAAGGTTCATCGGCGTGAGGGCCCCGCAAGCATCGCCCGTATAGCCGATCACGATCGCCGAGACGCTCGACCCGCAGAGCGACACCTGATAGTCGCCGCTGACCTCCGGCGTGAACGTCACCCACGTCGACGAGACCGGATTGAACGAGTAGCACGCGGAGAGCCCATGCGGATCGGAGGCCTGCTTCGTCGAAAGATCGGTGTTGATCGTGAGGCTGTACGGGAACGGACCCGCGGACGGAATCTCGATCGGCGTACTGCACGAGTCGGCTGGATCGAGCACGTCCACTTCGACCGATGCCGCGCCGATTCCGCCATTTGAATCTCTCACTGCCAGGCCGACGGGATAGCGGCCGATACGATCGAAACGATGACTGACCGAACCGCCGCTCGTTGCCGGAACAGACGACCAGTCATCGGCAAAGGTCCAGATTGCCGTTGTCACGTCACTATTCGGATCGCTGAACGCTCCGTTGAACGAGACGCTCGTGCCGGGCGAGACCGCGATCTGCTGCGTCGCCGGCGTGATGATGGTGATCGACGGCGGTACGTTCGGCGGGGCGCCGATGTCGAGCTCCCAGACACCGCGCCCGTGCGTCGCGGCGCGAAGAATCGTGCCGTCGGCGAGTGGTTCGACGTCGTACACCGATACGGCCGGCATGCCCGTTCCAAATCGCTGCCACGATCCGCCGCTGTCGGTCGAGCGATACACGCCGACATCGGTCCCGGCGTAGAGCGTGGTCGAGTCGGTCGGATCGAATCGCACGGTTTGCGCAGAGAACGGCGGGAGTCCGTTCGTGCGCTCCTGCCACGTGCTTCCGCCGTCGGCCGACATGTACATCGACGGACCACTCGTCCCGGCGATCGCGGCGAAGACATGCCGTGGATCACCGGGATCGATCTCCAGGTGAAGGATGGTGCGGCCGGCCGGCAGCGTGCCGGTCACATCGGTCCACTGTGCTCCGCCGTTCGTGGTGCGGTAGACATGCCGCCGCGGCGAAGCGAGGGCGATCATCATGACGTTCGGATCGCTCGGCGAGATGGCGAAGGTGCGGATGCTGGCGTCGGTCGGAAGCGGCTGGCCGTCGACGAGAACGCTCGGCAGCGGTTGCCAGCCATCGCCGCTGGTCGTCGATTTCCAGATGCGATTCGAGACCGAGTACAGCGTCGACGGCTGTTTCGGATCGACCATGACGATCGAGTAGAACGGCGTCGTCTCGAACTTCTCGTAGGGCGGCGTGCGCTGGATCGTCCGATTGATCGTTCCGGCCGTGACCGTGCGCAGAACGATTCCGAATTGCACGGTGGAGTATGCGACCGCGGGGAGCGCCCGGTTCACGGCACAGGCGAATCCGTCGCCGCCGGAGAAGTTCGTCCAGCTCGAACCGCCGGCATCCCCCCGCAGGATCGTCCCGTTGTCCTGCTGCCCGCCGTACACGCGGTTGCGGTTCGCCGGGTCGTTGGCGATGTCGTAAAACTGCCGCGTCACCAGACCGTTGTTGTGGCCGGTCGCGGTCGTGCTGTCGGCGGAGGTCCAGATTCCGCCGTCGCATGCGATCCACAGCGTTCCGGCGGCGTCGTAGCGGAGCTCGTGGGCATCGACGTGAACGGTTGTCATCGTCCGCGTCCAGCTTCCGCCGCCGTCGATGGTCTTGATGTAGCCGATGCCTCCGGCGATCACGACATTCGGATCGGCGGGCGAAACGATGATCGTGTTGTCGTACCACCCCTGCGTTCCGAGGTACTGGCTGACGCCGAAGTCCTTGCTGCCCGGCAGTGCGGTCTCGGTCCACGTCGCCGCGCCATCCGTGCTCTTGTAGATGTGCGAGCCTTCGTCGCCGGTGGCATTGTCGAGAATCGAAGTCGCGAGATAGAGCGTCTGCGGACTCGACGGAGCAATGGCCATTGCCATTCGGTTGACCCGCTGCGAGGCGGTCGATGCCGGCAATCCCGTCGATGCCGGCGACCACGTCGCTCCGCCGTCGGTCGACTTCATCACCGTCGGCGACGCGAACGAGGTTTCGATCCCGCAGCGCTGCTTGACACACCACAGGCGGCGATCCCATGTCGCAGCGTAGAGCATGTTCGCGTCGGTTGGATCGCGCACGAGATCGGTCACGTCGCCGTACCCGGTCTGGGGCCCTGCCAGCGACCGGATGACCTGCGTCCACGGTCCGTTCTGCCCCGTGGTCGATCGGAGAAGGCCGTTGTTCGTGGCCGCAAGAAGTTCCTGCGGATTCGTCGGGCTGACCAGGATCTTGTAGAACTGCGATGCGATCACCGAGGAGGGAAGGGTCCACGATTCGCCGCCGTCATTGGAGACGAGCAGGCCGATTCCGGGGATGAAGTCGCCCGCGTATCCCCCTTCACCGGTGCCGAGATAGACGACTCTGGGATCCGAGGGTGCGTAGGCGATGGCGCCGACGGAGAGATTCGGGATGTCATCGGTGAGCGCGCGCCAGTTCGTGCCGCCGTCGGTGGTCTTCCAGGCTCCGCCGCCCGCTGCACCGATGATCGCCGTGTCCGGGGCTCCCGGATGGAGTGCGATTGCGGTCGCGCGTCCGGCGCCATTCGTGGGGCCGATGGATTTCCAAACCGTGCCGCCGATGCTCGATGCGACGAAACGCTGCGCGTCGAGCGAGGCCTTCACGCGCCGCGACAGCTCCAGCATGATCTCCGGATCGATCTTCCCGTAATCTCCATGCCGCTCGAGATACTCGGCAATGTGATCCTCGGGGCACGCTTCGCGGAGCTCCTCCGCTTCCGGCGGAGGCGCCTGTGCGAAAAGAGCGGCGGGGATGAGAGAGAAGAGAATGGCTGCGAGAGTGCAACCGCGCATGTCGGCCTCGTGAAGTCGCGCGATTGTACCTGTTCAGCGGGGGTCGCCGAAGCGCGGATCAGCGACGAATTGCTCGTCGGTGAACGATTCCAGGAAGGCGACGAGATCATTCTTGTCCGGTTCGGAAAAGCCAAGACGTCGCGCCGCCGAATACCGATCGACGACTTCGGGAAGCGTGGCGATGCTTCCATCGTGCATGTAGGGGGCGGTCAGCGCGACGTTGCGTAGCGTCGGAACGCGGAAGCTCCCAGCCGTGACGCCGTTGGAGGCGAGACGCGGCTTCTGGTCGGGACCGCCGGCGTAGCGTGCTCCTTCCGAAAAGTTGAATCCGCGATGGCAGCCGGAACGGCCGGCGCGCTCAGAAAAGAAGAGGTTCATTCCCCGCCAGGCGCTGGCGGAGAGGGCATGCTCATCGCCGCCGTACACCAGGCGGTCGTAAGCCGAATGCCCGGAAATCAGCGCACGCTCGAAGGCGGACAGCGCTCGAGCAATGTTCTGGATGCTGACCGGATGTCTCTGACCTGAAAACGCCGCCCGGAACATCGCCGGATAGGCCGGATCCTCGTAGAGCCGCGCCAGGATCTCGGTCTCGTGACCCTTCACGCCAAGCTCGACGGGATGCTCGTTGAACATCGGAACGAGCGCCTGACGCTCGAGCGAGCGGACGCGCAGGTTCTGCCATGTGTACGAGACGTTGTACGCGACGTTCGTGAGCGTCATGGCGTTCAGCGAATGCGCCTGTCCGGTCGATCCGATGGCGCGCGTCCGGCCATCGCTGAAGGCGCGTTCTGTTGATGACAACTGGCACATGATTCAGTGCCATTTGCCGAAGCCTCCGGTCGTAGAAGAGGCGCCGCCCCTGCTCGAACTTCTCCGCCGTCTGTGGATTGGCGCCGGCGATCGGAAGAGGGAAGCCAGCAGGCAGATGCCACTCGAACGTGGAGCGCCGCGCGCCCTCGCGCGGCGAACGGCGGCCGAGGGCGGCCGCCGCTCCACGCACCACCCAGCACGCGATCGCGATTGCGAGAAGCCGTTTCACCACGACCGGAACGTCGATGCCACCGCGGTCAAAGAGCTCGTCTGGCCGGCGATCGTCTCCCGCGGTCCGACCCAGCACCGTGACGAGAGGCGGTGATCCGGTCGAGCTGGCTCCGAAGGAGTTCGATCTGCTCGTCGCGTTGCTGACGCGGCGCAACGCCGTCGTCTCGCGCCTGGAGCTGATCAAGGATGTGTGGGGCTATGCCGACTCCGTGATCACGCGGACGATCGACACACATATCGCCGAGCTTCGCCGAAAGCTCGAGGACGATCCCTCATCCCCCAGGCACATCCTGACGGTGAGGAAGGTCGGTTACCGGCTCAAGGGATGAGCTCACTTCTGAACGACCTCCCACGCGGCAAGCTGAATCACCTCGGCCGTGGCCGCGTCGAGCCGGTCATTCTCGAGATCGGCTCGATCACTCTCCGGAACGTCGAACTTCGTCTCGAACGTGTGCGTCGCGCCCTGAGGGCTCTTTCCGTAGAAGATCGAGTAGAAGACGCACGCGGCGAGGTATGACCCTTTGAGGTTCGGATGGACGCCGCCCGGATCGAAGAGATCGCGGCCGTCGCGCCGGAGTGCGTCCCACGCCGTTCCGATCGGTGCCAGCCGGGCCGACAGCTCGCGCGCCAGCGATGCGTAGCGTTCCGTCAATGCAGCCTGGCTGATCGGCCGGCCCGCCGGAACCCACGTTCCGAAGATCACGGTCTTCGCGCCGGCACGGTCGATCTCGCGATCGAAGAAACGCGCGTACTTCACGGTCTCCTCCGGTTGATCGATCATTTCCGTGCTCTGCGGCTGAAGGACGACGAAATCCCAACGTCGCTCGCGAATGGCACGCAGCGCGTTGCCGCGATCCCAATGCTGGCGCAGCGTTGCGCCGCCCATGCCGTTGAACTCTGTGACCAGCGGCGGCTGCGCTCCGAGCGATCCGGCGATGCGACGCGTCATCCACGGCATCTCATTCCAGAACGTCAGGCTGTTGCCGATGAAGAGAACGCGGACGGCATTGGCGGGCTCTTCGCGATTCGAGGCCACGACTCTGCCGTTCTTGCGGATCTCGATCGTCCCCTGCGCGCCAACGAGCAGAAGGCAGAGAGCGGAAAGCAGAACGAGTTTCTTCATCGCGTTTGGCGCTTGAAGAATCTCACGATCTCATCCGTCGCCCACGGTGGATAAACGTGGCCGCCCGAGTGAATGATGTTGACGACCGGCGCGTGCTTCACCGATTCGTAGCGCGTGCAGCCTGAACCGCATGGCTGTCCGCTTGCGCTGCAGCCGTCGATGTCGCGCTCGGCCTGCATCGATTCCACTTGATTTTCGAACTTCGCTGTATGGTCCGCTTCCCCGGCAATGTGGATCACCGGTCGCGGTGTCGTGATGCTCACGCTGGGAAGAAGAAAGCTCGCACAGATGCCGACGGCCGCGAGCGTCTTCCCGCGTTCGCCCCAGAGCAGGAACGAGAAAATCCCACCGTTCGAGAATCCGGTCGCGTAGATCCGGCGATCGTCGACTCTGTACTTCGAATGAAGCGTGTCCAGAACGGCATCGAAGAATTTCAAGTCGCGATCACCGACCTGCCCCGGCTCCCGTTGCCAGCCGGGGCGCACACCTTGCGGGTCGACCGGCGTCACCGTCGGCAGGCCCTGCGGGTAAACGACGATCGCCTCCGGCCATGCCTGATGAAACCGCATGTGCAGCGCCGCGTTCTGCATCGTGCCCCCGTGTCCGTGAAAGACGAAAATGACCGGCGACTTCGCCCGCGGATGATCGGGGGCGTACACGAGCGCCTGGCGATCGACACCGTCGATCGTCCAGTGCAGAACTTCCCCGCTCGCGGCAACAGAGAGCAGGAGGCAGAAGGCAGACGCCAGAAATCGATTCATCGCTTCACCGCGCGCCGCCGGATGGGCGGCGTCCCGAATGCTTCATGCACATCGGACGTGCCGAGCCCAGCAACTGTTGCGCCGCCGGGAATGTGAATCCGGGCGTGGCCGGATTTCCCTCGCCACCGCCCACCGCGACTGGCGACCGCGGTCCCATGGGCGGCCAGCGGACCGTATCGGTAGACGTCGCTCGTCGGATCGAAGGCAGCCGTGCGATCGCCGCCCATCACGTGGATCCGATCTTCGAACGTGATCGCGGCCGCGTTGCTGGGCAGATCTCCTGGCGAGGGGTGAGAAGAGGCGCCGGCGAGATCCAGGCGGCGAGCAGGAGCATGGCTGATGCTGATTCTGCTGGAGTCGGTGCGCCATTTCACGTGGTCTCGTTTTCGCATAACGGCCCCAGCAGGACTGTGTAGAAACCGCTCGCCGAGCGGCGCGTTCCAGCCTTACTGAACCGATTTCTACGAGAAAGGTTTGCGATGACCACGGGCATTGGCGTCGACAGGGCCACTGAGCTTGCGCCGCGGGATTTCGAACGTCTCCTGCTGCGCACGCTCACGGCGATGAAGAAGGGCGATTTCAAAGTGCGGATGCCGGTCGAATACACCGGCACGCAGGGAAAGATCGCCGACACGCTCAACGACATCCTCGAGCAGAACGAACGGATGTGCGCGGACATCGTGCGCATCTCCAACGTCGTCGGAAAAGAAGGCAAGCTCAACTCGCGCATGAGCCAGCCCGCCTCGAACGGCGCCTGGGCCGAGACGACCGAAGCGGTCAACTCGCTCATCGTCGACCTCGTGCAGCCGACCAACGAGATCGCGCGCGTCATCGGTGCGGTGGCGAAAGGCGATCTCACGCGCTCCATGGCCATCGAATTCGACGGCCGTCCGCTCAAGGGCGAGTTCCTCCGCACCGCCAGGACCGTCAACACGATGGTCAGCCAGCTCTCGTCATTCGCATCGGAAGTCACGCGTGTGGCGCGCGAAGTCGGAACCGAGGGAAAGCTCGGCGGCCAGGCCGATGTCAAAGGCGTCGCCGGCACGTGGAAGGACCTCACCGACTCGGTCAACTCGATGGCGTCGAACCTCACCGGCCAGGTGCGCAACATCGCCGAGGTCACCACCGCGGTCGCGATGGGCGACCTGTCGCGCAAGATCACCGTCGAAGTCCGCGGCGAAATCCTCGAACTGAAGAATACGATCAACACGATGGTCGACCAGCTCCGGTCGTTCGCATCGGAAGTCACGCGCGTGGCGCGCGAAGTCGGAAGCGAAGGAAAACTCGGTGGTCAGGCAGATGTTCAGGGCGTCAGCGGCACGTGGCGCGATCTCACCGATTCGGTCAACTACATGGCCGCGAACCTGACCAACCAGGTGCGCAACATCGCCGCGGTGACGACCGCCGTCGCCAACGGCGATCTCTCCGAACAGATCACGGTCGAAGCACGCGGCGAGATCCTCGAACTGAAGAACACGATCAACACGATGGTCGACCAGCTCCGGTCGTTCGCATCGGAGGTCACGCGCGTGGCGCGCGAAGTCGGCACGGAAGGAAAACTCGGCGGACAGGCAGACGTCAAAGGCGTTTCCGGAACGTGGAAGGATCTGACCGACTCGGTCAACTACATGGCCGCGAACCTCACCTCGCAGGTTCGCAACATCGCCGAAGTCACGACGGCCGTCGCCAACGGCGATCTCTCCAAGAAAATCACCGCCGAGGCCCTCGGCGAAATCCTCGAGCTGAAGAACACGATCAACACGATGGTGGATCAGCTGCGCTCGTTCGCGGCGGAAGTCACGCGCGTGGCGCGCGAAGTCGGCACCGAAGGGCAGCTGGGAGGCCAGGCCGAGGTGCCGGGCGTTGCCGGCACGTGGAAGGACCTCACCGACTCGGTCAACGCGATGGCGTCGAACCTCACGGCACAGGTGCGCAACATCGCCGAGGTCACCACGGCCGTCGCCACAGGTGATCTGTCGAAGAAGATCACGGTCGAAGTGCGCGGCGAGATCCTCGAGCTGAAGAACACGATCAACACGATGGTGGATCAGCTCAACTCGTTCGCGGCCGAGGTCACGCGCGTGGCGCGTGAGGTCGGCACCGAGGGAAAACTCGGCGGGCAGGCGGACGTCAAAGGCGTCGCCGGAACGTGGAAAGACCTCACCGACTCGGTCAACTCAATGGCGTCGAACCTCACCGGACAAGTGCGCAACATCGCCGAGGTGACCACGGCAGTGGCCTTGGGCGATCTCTCGCGCAAGATTACCGCCGAGGCCCTCGGCGAAATCCTCGAGCTGAAGAACACCATCAACACGATGGTGGATCAACTCGGCGCATTCGCCTCGGAAGTCACGCGCGTCGCTCGTGAAGTCGGCACCGAAGGCCGTCTCGGCGGCCAGGCCGATGTGCAGGGGGTCAGCGGAACCTGGCGCGATCTCACCGAGTCGGTGAACTCGATGGCGTCGAACCTCACGGGACAGGTGCGCAACATCGCCGAGGTCACCACGGCCGTCGCCACCGGCGATCTGACCAAGAAGATCACGGTCGATGTTCGCGGCGAGATCCTCGAGTTGAAGAACACCATCAACACGATGGTCGATCAGCTCGGCGCATTCGCCTCGGAAGTCACGCGTGTGGCGCGTGAAGTCGGCACCGAAGGGCGGCTGGGCGGGCAGGCCGAGGTGAGAGGCGTCGCTGGTACGTGGCGCGATTTGACCGACTCCGTCAACTCGATGGCGTCGAACCTGACCGGACAGGTGCGCAACATCGCCGAGGTCACGACGGCCGTGGCCATGGGCGATCTGACGAAGAAGATCACCGTCGACGTGCGCGGCGAGATCCTCGACCTCAAGAACACGATCAACACGATGGTCGACCAACTGAGCGCGTTCGCGTCGGAGGTTACGCGCGTGGCGCGCGAGGTCGGCACCGAGGGTCAGCTCGGCGGCCAGGCTGAGGTGAAAGGCGTGGCCGGCACGTGGAAGGATCTGACCGACTCCGTCAACTCGATGGCCTCGAACCTCACCGGGCAGGTGCGCAACATCGCCGAGGTCACGACCGCCGTGGCCAACGGCGATCTGTCGAAGAAGATCACGGTGGAGGTTTGTGGCGAGATCCTCGAGCTGAAGAACACGATCAACACGATGGTCGACCAGCTCCGGTCGTTCGCATCGGAAGTCACGCGCGTGGCGCGCGAGGTCGGAAGCGAGGGGAAACTCGGCGGTCAGGCGGACGTGCAGGGCGTCAGTGGCACATGGCGCGATCTCACCGACTCGGTCAACGACATGGCCGCGAACCTGACGAATCAGGTGCGCAACATCGCCGAGGTCACGACGGCCGTGGCCAACGGCGATCTGTCGAAGAAGATCACGGTCGACGTCAAGGGCGAAGTGCTGGAGTTGAAGAACACGATCAACTCGATGGTCGATCAGCTCAACTCGTTCGCATCCGAGGTCACGCGCGTGGCGCGCGAAGTCGGCGTCGAAGGAAAGCTCGGCGGTCAGGCCGACGTGCGCGGCGTGGCCGGGACGTGGAAAGACCTGACCGACAACGTCAACATGATGGCCTCGAATCTCACCGGCCAGGTGCGCAACATCGCCCAGGTGACCACGGCCGTGGCCAACGGCGATCTGTCGAAGAAGATCACGGTCGAGGTGCGCGGCGAGATCCTCGAGCTGAAGAACACCATCAATACGATGGTGGATCAGCTCAACTCGTTCGCCGCCGAAGTCACGCGCGTGGCGCGCGAAGTCGGGACCGAGGGGATGCTCGGCGGCCAGGCCCAGGTCAAGGGTGTCTCCGGCACGTGGAAAGACCTGACGGATTCAGTCAACTCCATGGCCGCCAATCTCACCGCGCAGGTGCGCAACATCGCCGATGTCACCACAGCTGTCGCCAACGGCGATCTGTCCAAGAAGATCACGGTCGAAGTGCGCGGCGAGATCCTCGAACTGAAGAACACCATCAACACGATGGTCGATCAGCTCAACACGTTCGCCGGCGAAGTCACCCGCGTGGCCCGTGAAGTCGGCAGCGAAGGCCGCCTCGGCGGCCAGGCGCAGGTCAAAGGTGTCTCCGGCACGTGGAAGGACTTGACGGATTCGGTCAACTCGATGGCCGCGAACCTGACGAATCAGGTACGCAACATCGCCCAGGTGACGACGGCGGTTGCCAACGGCGACCTGTCGAAGAAGATCACCGTTGACGTCAAGGGCGAGATTCTCGAGTTGAAGGACACCATCAACACGATGGTCGATCAGCTCAACTCATTCGCGGCCGAGGTCACGCGCGTGGCGCGCGAGGTCGGCACGGAAGGGAAGCTCGGCGGCCAGGCGCAGGTGAAAGGCGTTGCCGGAACGTGGAAGGACCTCACCGACAACGTGAACATGATGGCCTCGAACCTGACCAATCAGGTTCGTGGCATTGCCAAGGTCGTCACCGCGGTCGCCCGCGGAATCCTGAAGCAGAAGCTGACCGTGGAGGCGCGCGGCGAGATCGCGGAGCTCGGCGACACGATCAACGACATGATCGATACGCTGGCCACATTCGCCGATCAGGTGTCGGGCGTGGCACGCGAGGTCGGCGTCGAAGGGAAACTGGGCGGCCAGGCGAACGTTCCTGGAGCTGCCGGAACGTGGCGCGATCTGACGGACAACGTCAACCAGCTCGCGGCAAATCTCACGAACCAGGTGCGGGCCATCGCCGATGTGGCCACGGCGGTCACGAAGGGCGATCTCACGCGCAACATCACCGTGCAGGCGGACGGCGAGCTCGCTGCGCTCAAAGACAACATCAACGACATGATCCGCAACCTCCGCGATACGACATCGCGGAACTCCGAGCAGGACTGGCTCAAGACCAACCTCGCCAAGTTCACGCGGCTCATGCAGGGCCAGAAGAACCTGCAATCCGTCTCGCAGTTGATTCTCAGCGAGCTGGCGCCGGTGGTCGGCGCGGCGCACGGGGTCTTCTATATTATGGATACGCCGCGTGAAGGCGCCGAGCCGCGCCTCCGCCTCGCGGCGACGTACGCCTATCGCGAGCGAAAGCACCTCAACAAGGAATTCATGATCGGCGAAGGGCTCGTCGGTCAGGCCGCGTTCGAGAAGCAGCGCATTCTCATCACCGACGCTCCCGAGGACTATATCCAGATCAGCTCCGCGCTCGGTGAGGCCAAGCCGATCAACATCGTGGTGCTTCCGATCGTGTTCGAGGGCCAGGTGCTCGCGGTCATGGAGCTTGCCTCGTTCACGCGCTTCAGCGAGACCTACCTCTCGCTGCTCGATCAGATCACCGAGTCGATCGGGGTGGTGATCAACACGATCCAGGCGAACATGCGTACCGAAGAGCTGCTGTCGCAGTCGCAGTCGCTCACCGAGGAGCTGCAGGCGCAGCAGGAGGAGCTGACCGAGACGAACAAGCGGCTCGAGCAGCAGGCCAAATCGCTGCAGGCGTCCGAAGAGCTTCTCAAGACGCAGCAGGAAGAGCTGCAGCAGACCAATGAAGAGCTGGAAGAGAAGGCGCGGCTCCTCCAGTCGCAAAACGAAGAAGTGGAGCGCAAGAACCGCGAGGTCGAGAGCGCCAAACGCCAGCTCGAGGACAAAGCGCGCCAGCTGGCGCTCACCTCGAAGTACAAGAGCGAGTTCCTGGCGAACATGTCTCACGAGTTGCGCACGCCGCTCAACTCGCTCCTGATCCTCGCCAAGCTCCTCGCCGACAATCCGGACAAGAACCTCAGCGAGAAGCAGGTCGAATTCGCGAAGACCGTCCACTCCTCGGGCGTCGATCTGCTCACGCTGATCAACGACATCCTCGACCTGTCGAAGATCGAGTCGGGAATGATGTCGGTGAGCCTCAGCGAGCTCAGTTTCAAGGAGCTGAAGGACTTGATGGAGCGCACGTTCCGCCAGGTGGGCAACGACAAGGGACTCGGATTCGACGTCGATCTCGCCGGCAATCTGCCGTCGTCGATCTACACCGATCCGACCCGCCTGCAGCAGGTGCTGAAGAATCTTCTGGGCAACGCGTTCAAGTTCACGGAGAGCGGGAAGGTCACGCTGACCGTGGAGAGCGCCGGCGAGGGCTGGACGGAAGGTCACGAGAATCTGGAGCGCGCGGACAGGGTCATCGCGTTCCGCGTGAAAGACACGGGCATCGGCATTTCCGAGGACAAGCAGAGGATCATCTTCGAGGCGTTCCAGCAGGCCGACTCATCGACGACGCGGAAGTACGGCGGCACCGGTCTCGGTCTGTCGATCAGCCGCGAGATCGCGCGCCTGCTCGGCGGCGAGATCAAGGTGGAGAGCACGCCGGGCCAGGGCTCGACGTTCACGCTGTACCTGCCGCAGAGCTACGTTGCGCCGCCGCAGCGGAAGGATTCCCTGGAGACGAGGTTGGAGAGTGAGCAGCCGGCGGCCCTCAGCCGGGCTTCGGCCAGCCCTCTCCCGGCGGGAGAGGGCGCTGCGGAGCAGCGGGTGAGAGGCGTCGAGAACGCGCCGCCGACGGTCGAGGAGCCCCTTGTCGTCATCGAGCAGCAGATCCCCGACGATCGCCACTCGATCGAGCCGGGCGACAGGACCGTGATGATCGTCGAGGACGATGTGAACTTCGCATCGATTCTCCTCGACATGGCGCGCGACAAGGGATTCAAAGGCATCGTCGCCGCTCGTGGTGACGTGGCCATCAATCTCGCCAAGCGCTATCGCCCCGACGCGATCACGCTCGATATCGCGCTGCCCGACATGGAAGGATGGACTGTCCTCGACCGGCTGAAGCACGAGCGCGCTACACGGCACATCCCGGTGCACATCATCTCCGCCGATGAAGAAGCGAGCCGCGGCTTGCGCCTCGGCGCTTTCGCAACGGTGCAGAAACCGGCCACGAAGGACGCGCTCGACGAGGCGTTCGCGAAGATCCGCGGATTCGTCGAGCGGCCCAACAAGAGGCTGCTCATCGTCGAGGACGACGAGGCCCAGCGCCAGGCGATCGGCGAGCTGATCGGCGGCGAGGGCGACGTCGAAATCAGCACCGCCGCGAACGGCGAGGAAGCATTGAACGTCCTTCGCCAGCGTCACTTCGACTGCATGGTTCTCGACCTCGGCCTGCCGGACATGAGCGGCTTCGAGTTCATCAACCGGCTCAAGACCGAGCTGAACATCAATGACATCCCGATCGTGGTTTACACGGGCCGCGAGCTTTCGCGGAAGGAGGAGACCGAGCTCAAGCGCATGGCCGAGGCGATCATCGTCAAGGATGTGAGCTCGCCCGACCGCCTGCTCGACGAGACCGCCCTGTTCCTGCATCGCGTCGAGGCCAACCTGCCCGAGCACAAGCGGCGGATGCTCGAGCAGTTGCACGAGTCGGATCCGGTTCTGGCCGGGCGGACGGCGCTGATCGTCGATGACGACATGCGCAACATCTACGCCCTGACCAGCCTGCTCGAGCGCCACAAGATGAAAGTCCGGTACGCGGAGAGCGGCGGCGAAGGCATCGACATGCTGCACAAGCACGCCGGAGAGATCGACGTCGTGCTCATGGACGTGATGATGCCGGAGATGGACGGCTACGAGGCCATGCGCCGCGTGCGTTCCATGGAGCAGTTCAAGAATCTTCCGATGATCGCCCTCACCGCGAAAGCGATGAAAGGCGACCGCGAGAAGTGCATGGAAGCCGGCGCATCGGACTACATCACCAAGCCCATCGACGCGCAGCAGCTGGTCTCGCTGTTGCGAGTGTGGCTCTATCGATAGGCCTGCGGCCCGAGACCTGACTGATGTCCGACCCTCTTCCGCTGCCTGACGACGACCAGGAGAAATTCGATCTCGAGATGATCGAGATCCAGCTCCTCGCGGAAGGCATCTACCGGCACTATGGCTTCGATTTCCGCGACTACTCGATGCCCTCGCTGCGCCGCCGCATCTGGAAGCGCATCTACGCCGAAGGGCTGAGCACCGTTTCCGGTCTGATCGAGAAGATCCTCCACGACTCGTCGTGCATGGAGCGTCTGCTGCTCGATCTGTCGATCAACACGACGGCGATGTTCCGCGATCCGACCTTCTATCTCGCGTTCCGGCAGAAGGTGGTGCCGATTCTGCGCACCTATCCGTTCGTGCGCATCTGGCACGCCGGCTGTTCGACCGGGGAAGAGGTCTACTCGATGGCCATGCTGCTGCAGGAAGAGGGGCTGTACGACCGCTGCCGCATCTATGCGACCGACATCAACGAGGCGGTGCTTCAGAAGGCAAAGGCGGGCATCTTTCCGATCTCTTCGATGCAGGAGAACACGGCGAACTACCTGGTCGCCGGCGGCACGGGCACGTTTTCCGGCTACTACACGGCGCGTTACGACCACGCGATCTTCCGTCCGTCGCTGCGGGAAAACGTGGTGTTCGCGCAGCACAACCTCGTCACCGACTCGTCCTTCAATCACTTCAACGTGATCTTCTGCAGGAATGTGCTGATCTACTTCAACAACGTGCTGCAGGACCGCGTCCAGCGCCTCTTCCTCGACTCGATGGAGATGTTCGGTGTCCTCGGGCTCGGAAAGAAGGAGTCGGTCCGCTTCACCGGTGTGGCGGACAACTACGAAGAGATCGATCCGGAGGAGAGGTTGTATCGGAGGATCCGGTGAACCGAGGCCCGAGGTCTGTCCCATGAACATCAACCGCTGGAACGGCGTCGATCGCCGCGCCGCGCCGGGCCAGCCTCTCGATCGCGAGTTCGATCTCATCGTGATCGGCTGTTCGCTCGGCGGGATGCGCGCGCTGGAAGCGATCTTCTCCGCGATCGGTCGCGATTTCCCCCTGCCGATCGCGGTGGTCCAGCACCGCCATAGGAAATCGAGCGAACAGCTGCCGGAGTTTTTCCGGAGGGCGACGAAGCTGCGCGTCGTCGACGCCGAGGACAAGCAGCACATCGAGCCCGGGTGCGTGTATCTCGCGCCGGCGGACTACCATCTGCTCGTCGAGCGCGGCGCGTTCAGCCTGTCGGTCGACGCGGCCGTCGCATACTCGCGTCCGTCAATCGACGTTCTCTTCGAGTCGGCGGCTGACGCGTACGCCGACCGGCTCGTCGGGGTCGTGCTCACCGGCGCGAACGCGGACGGGTCGCGCGGCGCGAAGCGCATCAAGGCGCGCGGCGGATTTCTCGTCGTGCAGGATCCCGCCACGGCTGAGGCGCCATCCATGCCCGAAGCGGCGATCGCAACCGCCCGTGTGGATCGGATCTTGCCTCTCGATCGCATCGGGCCCTTTCTTGTCGAGCTGTGCCGCGGCCGGGTTGTCGCAGGCGCAGAACGTTCATGACCTCCACTGGCGACAAAGTCAGCATTCTTCTCGTTGACGACCAGCCGAACAATCTGCTGGCGCTCGAGTCGATCCTCGCCGAGATGGGGCAGAACCTCGTCAAGGCGCATTCCGGCCGGGCCGCGTTGCGGCACCTGCTCGAGGAAGAGTTCGCGGTCATCCTGCTCGATGTGCAGATGCCGGAGATGGATGGCTTCGAGACCGCCACGCTCATCCGGCAGCGGGAGAAGTCGCGCGATACCCCGATCATCTTTCTCACCGCGCTTTCACGCAGCGAGACGAACGTATTTCGCGGATACGAGCTCGGTGCGGTCGATTACATCTTCAAGCCGTTTCATCCGGAGATCCTCCGCTCGAAAGTCAACGTGTTCGTCGAGCTGTTCCGCGGACGGGAGGCTCTCAAGCGGCAGGCGCACGAGCTGGCGCAGCTCATCCGCCAGCACCAGCTCATCCTCGACACTGCCGCGGACGGAGTCATGGGTCTCGACCTCGACGGCGCCGCGACGTTCGTCAATCCCGCCGCGAGCGAGATGCTGGGCCGCCGCGCGGCGGAGATGGCCGGCCAGGACTTCCACGCGCTCGTGCATCCGATTTTTCCCGGCGTGATCACGTGCAACGTGTCCCATTGCGCGCTCTACGAAGCGCTGCGCGACGGCGACGCGCACGAGGGCACCGAAGACACCTTCTTCCGGCCGGACGGCCGGAGTTTTCCGGTCGAGTTCTCGGTGGCGCGCATGACCGAGGATGACGGGTCACGCCGCGGTTCGGTGCTCACGTTCCGCGACATCTCCGAACGTCGCGCCGCGGCGCTGGCCGCGCAGGCGGAAAGCCGCTATCGCGAGGCGGAAGCGCAGAACCGGGCCAAAGACAATTTCCTCGCCACGCTTTCCCACGAGCTGCGCACGCCGATGACCTCGATCCTCGGATGGGTGCAGTTTCTCCGCACCGGCGGCTTTTCGCAGGAGGAACTGGAGGAGGCGCTGCAGACGATCGAGACGAGCGCGCGCCTGCAGGCCCGCCTCATCGACGACATGCTCGACGTCTCGCGCATCGTCCTCGGCAAGTTCCAGGTCGATTTGAAGCCGACTCGGATCGCGGACGTGGTCGAGGCGGCGCTGACGACCGCGCGGCCGGTCGCCCAGGAAAGGGAGATCACGATCAAAGCGGAGATCAACGGCGGCCGCGATTTCGTTGTGCAGGCCGACGCCGCGCGCATGCAGCAGGTCATCGGCAACATCCTCTCGAACGCCATCAAGTTCACACCGGCGGGGAAGCAGGTCGATCTGCGCGTCGAAAAGGCCGAGGATCACAAGCTCAAGATCAGCATTCGCGACCAGGGCGAAGGCATCGAGCCGTCGTTTCTGCCGCATGTCTTCGAGCGACTCCGCCAGGCCGAGGGAGCGAGCAAGCGCAGCGGACTGGGGCTGGGATTGGCCATCGCGCGGCACATCGTCGAGCTGCACCATGGCGAGATCACGGCGGACAGCGAAGGCATCGGCCGCGGCGCGACGTTCACAGTGATGCTGCCGATCGGGGAGAGCGAGGTTGCGGGTTCACACGGTGGCGAGTGGGCGGGGCAGCGGGCAACCGCCTAGAACCTCTGCACAAGTCGTCATCCTGAGCCGGCGAAGCGCGACGAAGGATCTCAGGATGCGAAAACGCCTGCGATTTCGAGATCCTTCGCTCCTCTTCGCGGCTCAGGATGACGTGAACAACGACTTGTGCAGAGGTTCCCTGACGTCACTTCTTCAATTCATCCTCGCGGAGCTCGAGATCCGGCCGCAACGGCCCGTCTCCCATCTCGCCCGCGTACGCGGCGCGCGCTTTCTCGCGATCGAGGTGCGAGTACACGGTGCCCTCGATGATCATGTTCGGACCGTAGTCGCAGAGGTCGAGACAGGAGACCCTGCAGACGCGCACCGTGGGCTTGCGGCCGAGCTTCTTGTTCAGTTCCTTCAGCTCGGCCTGAATGCACTCACCGCGCTCTTCGCCGCGATCGGGGTGATTGCACCGCTCACCGGTGCAGACGAGGACGTGCTTGAGCGGGTATTTCACGCCACGAATTTTTTCCCCGCGTCCAGCACATTTTTCAGGTCCTTCGGTGAACAGGCCTCGGCATAGACGCGCGCGACCGGCTCGGTTCCCGAGAGCCGGAACAGCAGCCACGTCTGATCGTCGAAAATCAGCTTCACGCCGTCAGTCTTGTTCACCTCGCGCACTGCCAGTCCGTCGAGCTGCTTCGGAGGATTGGCGAGCTTCGAGGCCAGCGACTCCTTCAGTTGCGGTGTCAGCTTCATGTCCAGGCGCTTGTTGTAGAACGTGCCGAACTCGGCGTACAGGTCCTCGATGAGCTGCGTGAGCTTCTTGCCTGTGCGAGCCACCATCTCCGACACGAGCAGGCAGGCCAGGATGCCGTCCTTCTCCGGCAGGTGACGGTACATCGACATGCCGGCGCTTTCTTCGCCGCCCATGGCGATCTTGTCCGCGAGGATCAGCTCGCCGATGTACTTGAATCCGACCGGCGTCTCGAAGAACGGGACGTTGAGCTTTCTGGCGATGGCGTCGATGAGATGCGTCGTGGCCACGGAACGCGCCAGTCCGCCGGGAATGTTGCGGTGCCGCTTGAGATAGAGCGCGAGCAGGGCCAGCACCACATTCGGCGGAACGAAGTGGCCGGTGTCGTCGACGATGCCGAAACGGTCGGCGTCGCCGTCGGTCGAGAGTCCGAGGTCGAACTTTTCGTCGCCGACGATCTTGCGCAGCTCGGCCAGGTTCTTCTCATTGCACTCGGGAGAAAATCCACCGAAATAAGGATCACGAAAATTGTGAATGATTTTGACTTCTAATCCGGCCTCGAGCAGGAAGTAATCGAGGTAGTCGCGCGCCGTCCCGTAGAGCGAGTCGATGGCGATGCGCAGCCCGCCCTTCTTGATCACGTCGGCATCGACCTTCTGGCGCAGCCCGTCGAGGTACCGGTCCTTCGGATCGATCTCCTCGATCAGCTCGCGCTTCTCGTAGACGTCGAGGCGTTCATGCTTCTCCTGGACGTCGTGGATCTCGGCCTCGATCTGCTGCGTGACCTCCGGCAGAGCCGGCGCCCCGTTGGACGTTGAGAACTTCAGCCCGTTGTACTCGGGAGGATTGTGCGAGGCGGTGAAATTGATGGCACCCATGGCCTTGCGGCGCACGGTCTCGTAAGCGGCGCACGGGGTCGGGACGTCGCGCGTGCAGAGGAAGGCCTGAAGCCCGTTGTACGCGAGGATCTTGGCCGCCTCCGAGGCGAATTTTTCGGAGAGAAAACGGGTGTCGTAGGCGACCACGACGCCGCTCCCTTTCTGACCGCTTTTCTTGAGGTAGTTGGCGATGCCCTGGGTGGCGATGCGGACATTCTCGAAGGTGAAATCCTCTCCGATGATGCCGCGCCAGCCTGATGTACCGAACTTGATCATGGCGTCTCCCTGCGGGGGTGCGGAGGTTAGCACACAGGCCTAAGGAACCTCTGCGCAAGTCGTCATCCTGAGTCGGCGAAGCGCGACGAAGGATCGTGAGGATGCGAAAACGCGTGCCATAACGTAGGGCCGACTCTCAGTCGGCCCCGGGCCCACTGGAGAGTGGGCCCTACGTGGAGTCGGCGAAGCGCGACGAAGGATCGTAGGATGCGAAAACGCGTGCCATTTCGAGATCCTTCGCCGTCTTCGCGGCTCAGGATGACGTGAACGACGATTGGTGCAGAGGTTCCTTACAGTAAACGCTACGATCAAGCATGCCCGACCAGGCGAACCTTCGGGATCTCCTGCGAGTGACTTCCGGCTGCTCGCGAGGCCTTGACTTCAAGTCTGAACTGCATCCGTTGAACGCCACGTCTGATCGCCGACTCGATCAGGCCTTGTCGCAACGCTGAAACGCAGGTCGTCATCCTGAGTCGGCGAAGCGCGACGAAGGATCTCAGGATGCGAAAACGCCTGCCATTTCGAGATCCTTCGCCGTCTTCGCGGCTCAGGATGACGTGAACGACGACTTGCGCTGTCCTTGTGCATTGGCGCCGTCCTTGTGCATTGGCGCTGCCCTTGTGCGCAGTTCTGCGCACCATGTCTCTCGGCGCCGGCTCCGCCGTCGCGCCGGGTGTCGTCATCCATGTCGTGCTGGGCAGCTTCTTTGGGTTCTTCCTGTTCCGCAATCTGCGCTCATGAGCAGCCCTCCGCCGGGAACGCGCTTAGGCATCAGTCAACCGCGCGCTCGCAAAGGCGTCCCAGGGTCATGAGCGCCCTTTCGTAAGCCGGCGACCAGCCGCTGCCGGAGTTGATTCGGATGTAGTTCTTGAACCGGCCGGTCGCCGAGAAGATCGGCCCCGGAAGAATGCTGATGTGCCGGTCGAGTGCGGCGCGGTATAGCTTCATGGCATTGACTCTCGGCGGCAGCTCGATCCACAGCATGTGACCCCCGGCCGGCCGGGTGATGCGCGTTCCTTCCGGGAAATGACTGGCCGTGGCATGGCGAACGAGGTCGGCCTGGCGAGCGAGCTCGGACTGCATCCGTCGGACGTGCCTGTCGTAGCCGCCCGACTCGAGAAACTCGGCGATGACCAGTTGAGACAGCGATGGCGTGGCCACGGTCGTCAGAAACTTCAGCCGCTCGACCTCCTTCTGAAACCTTCCCGCGGCGACCCATCCGATTCGATAACCGGGCGAGAGGACCTTCGAGAACGAGGAACAGAGGAGCACGAGGTCGTGCCGGTCGAACGCCTTCAGCGCCGCCGGCCTCGATCCGGAGTAGGTCAGGTCGCCGTAGACATCATCTTCAATGATGGCGACGCCATGGCGGCCCGTCAGCTCCACCAGCGTTTTCTTGACGCGATCGGGCAGCACGTAGCCGAGCGGGTTGTGGCAGTTGCTCATGGCGATGCACGCTTTGACGTGATGCCTTCGGATGGCCCGCTCGAGCTCGTCGAGATCCATCCCCTCCTGTGGATGAGTCGGGATTTCGACGACTTTCATGTTCAGCGACGCGGCGCTGCCGAGAATGCCGAAAAACGTCGGGCTCTCCACGGCGATGACATCGCCCGGCTTGGCGACAGCACGGAGGGCCAGATTGATCGCCTCGAGACCGCCGGAGGTGATCGTCACCTCGTCCGGCGAAAATCCGCATCGCAAAGATAGGGAACGCCGCGCGATCTGACGGCGCAGAGACTCGGATCCGAATTCGTAGCGCGCGCTGTGATGGGGCCGCTCACGAATGATGCGCCGCAGGATCAGATTCAACTTGCGCGTCGGGAACGTCTCCGGGCTCGCACAGGCGACGCCGAACGGGATGTTCGACGAATCGTTTGCCTCGGAGATGATGTCCGAAAGCACCGCGTCGGTGCTGACCTCGGTCGGCTGGCTCTTCCGGCTCTCGAACTGCGGGATCGGGATCAGCCGCGCGAACGGAGTGCGCACGAAGAAGCCCGACCGGGGCTTCGACTCCAGGTAGCCGCGGCTCTCGAGCCAGAGATACGCCTGCAACGCGGTGGTGATGCTGACCCGCATCTGTCGGCTGAGCTGACGAAGGGAGGGAACGCGATCGCCGGCTCGAAGGGCACCCGACGCCATCTGCTGCGTGAGGTTGTCGGAGATGCGAAGGTAGAGCGGGCTGGGGTTCGTCGAAGGAGCTGCGCTGGTCATGAGTACAGTTTAGAACTTGCCTCGAACTGTACTGGTCACAGTGCTGCAAGGCTGTACTGTTCCGGGTCAGACCGGCGCGGTGATCAATTCCTGACGACACGCACCGGTCACGCGCATGCCATCACCTCTGCAGCATAGAACGCGCCGCAGGGTGCTTCGGTTAACAGCGTGATCTCAGCGAAGAAACGCCCGGCTGATCTTGATGAACAACTGCCGCTTCGACTCCTGGAGGTTGCCGTCATACGGCCCCGCCTCGCGAAGGTCGCCGAAACCGACGAAGAGAACGCTCTGCCAGTTCACCGTGTAGGCGAACAGGAACTGTGTTGCCAGCGACCCGTTGTGTGGAACGGCGCCGCCGTCGTAGAGCGTGACATTGCGATTGGTTCGCGTGTTCTGGGCGATCGCGCGAACGAACATTCTCGAGTTGAGCACGTACTGGGCACGCACGCGCTCGACCTGCGCCGTGAAGAGCCTGGAAGAGTGGTCGTCAGGCCGCTCCGTCAGCCAGCGGACGTCGTTTGTCAGGTTGATCTGCAGGCGCGACGTTGGACGCAGGATGCCGCCGACGGCGATATCGACGGTTCGGCCGAGCCGGTTGTTCGCAAAATCGACATCCTGGCCGGCGAACCCGCCGAGGTTCACCTGGGAGATCACCCCATTGACGGCGAAGTTCATGTTGTAGAGAAACTGGCCCCGGTTGAAGAACGAATCTCCGTTGCGGACGCGGTCGTATGCGAAACGCAGACGCGCGTTCAGGCGATGACGGCCGTCGGTGTCCACTCCGCCGGAGATGAGGCGATAGAGCGGCGACCCATCCTGCTCGCTGTCG
The DNA here is from genome assembly GCA_035468985.1 of Thermoanaerobaculia bacterium. Lineage (GTDB taxonomy): Bacteria > Acidobacteriota > Thermoanaerobaculia > Gp7-AA8 > Gp7-AA8 > DASVHS01. The sequence continues at coordinate 46,518 of DATISF010000046.1, read as the reverse complement.
CTCTCCGCGGTCACAAACGTCCGTACCCGGCTGAAGAACCCTGAAGGCCAGAACGTATGGCCGTACTCCCCGAGGTTGGAACGGAAACCGGTCTGCGTCACGAAACCGTTGTCAGCCCGGAAGTCGTCGCCGATGTCTTTTCGCTGGGCGGAGAAGTCGTTGCTTCTCGTCGACCACTTCCACGACAGTACGGCGGCATAGGATGAGAGCTTCCGGCCGTCCCACTCCGGCGCGAGATCCGCGCGGTTCGGCGTCGTGGCGTTGCTCACCAGGAATTGTCCGGTGATCGTGTTCGTGCGATTCACCCGCCACTGAAAGTCGGGACCGACGACACGATCGTGTCCGCCGCCGCCATCCTCCCGCGTGGTCGCCAGAAGACTGATGAACGACTGATTTGCGAATTGGTGCCGGATGCGCGCGATCCCGACCGCGGAGGAGAAGTCCTGATTCGCGAATGCGGACCCGGTCGGCGACGGCAGGATGACCGAGCCCCCTCCCCGGTCGTCGGTGACGAGCAGCGTGTAATCGTTTTCCCCGCTCTTTCCGGTCGCGCGCATCCCCCATCGCGGTGAAGTGATCGTCCGCGTGTAGACGGCCTGAATCGGCGTCGTGAGCAGGTCGACGCCCTCGAGAAAGAACGGGCGCTTCTCGGCATTGAAGATTGCGAAGCGCTGGTTCGTCGAAATCGTGGCGACATCCGATTCGACCTGGGAGAAGTCGGGATTGATCGTGGCGTCGATCGCTGTGACCGAGTTGGGGATCCATTTCACGTCCGCACCCACATTCACGACGGCCGGGTCCATGACCACAGGCGCGCCGAGGCCGCGGCGTGGCTCGCCGTTTTCCTTTCCGGTGACGTAAGGGGCGGCGATCACGTGACCACCTGCCGGCAGTCCCTCGAAGCCGGTGACCTTGGCGAAGGTGCAGACGAAGCAGTTCGTGCCACGGGGGATTGGGCTTGTGTACAACTGATAGCGGCGGTCGCGCGGGCGGTTGCGGAACAGAACGATGCCCCAGGTCTCGAGGCGAGCATCGTCGTATCGCAGCGATGAAAACGGGATTCGGATTTCGACGGACCATCCCGAAGCGTCGATCTTCACCGCGGAATCCCAGAAGAAATCAGGCGAAAAGTCTTCCGCGCCCGTCGCGTCATCCGCGACCGCGTCCGCCTGCGTACCGCTGGCAGTAACAAAGAGCTCGAGGCCCGTCTTACCGTCATTGTGCGTGTCCAGCACGACGGCGACGGCGTCGTCGTTTGTCCCGCTGATACTGTCGTGATTGTTGTACTGGGCGTGGACCTCGCGCGGATTGGGATCGAAGCAGCGGAAGGCGACGTAAACAAAGCGGTCGTCATACGTCAGCCATCCGATGGTCTTCACATTCGGCTCGATGTTGTCGCCGGGATCGGTCTCGTACCAGGTATCGAACCGCAGGGCGTTCTTCCAGCCGGGATCGTCGAGGTTGCCGTCGATCACAATCGGTCCGGTAGCGCGGGTGACGTGAAGCGGAGGGGCGGCATGAACAACTGCCGGAATCGCCAGCATCACGATGAGGAGCAGTGCGCGAACAGAGACAGCCATGTTGATTCCTCGGAATCAACGGTAGGCAGTCCCCTGCCAAGGTCACAGCTGCAGAATCGATGAATTGAAGGCGGTACAGTCGCCGGGGTGAACCATCCTGGCGCAGCGGCGAATCATGCCGTTCCTCGCACGACGGCTCTATCTCCACCGATCGCCTGGCTTCTTGATGTAGTGCGCAAGGCCATACGTCCACGGGATCACGATGATGTCCAACGCGATTCCGATCAAGAAGCCCAGCGTGAGGTCGCTCGAGCGGCCGGCTGCTCGAAGAGGAAGGTACACGGCGAGCATCCAAAATGTCTTGTAGAACAGCTGCATGAAAATGATGGGGAGCATCGCCAGTGGGAAGCGGATTCCCAGAGCAGAGAGGCCCGCCAGGGCCGCCCAGAAGCTGAACGCCACACCCGGGAGAGGGTCCCACACCTTTTGGCGGTGAACGAGGGAGAGCAAGACGCCTGAGCCGACCAGGGCGCAGTTGATCAGGTACATGCATCTCAATCCGTTGAGACGCAGAACAGAAACCTCTTCATCCATGATGCCCTCCCGATCTCCATTCTGATCCCAGCCGATCGACGCTGGGCGATCTGACAACTTCACAGCCTCAGATTCGATGCGTTCGAGGCAGTACAGTGGCCGGGTTGAACTATTCTCATGCCATGACGCGACGAACCTTCACGAAGCTCTGGACGGCTGCCGCTGCTGCCACGGTGGCACCCGCCATCATCGCGAAAGACCCGCCGGCGCCGGCAGCGGAAGAGGCGAAGCTCCAGTCGGAGTTTCTGCTCGACCTGACGATCGAGAGGGGCCCGTCGAACAACGTCGGATCGGTCGGCGTGAACCGGGTGGTCGTCCCGGTCGTGGGCGGAACGTTCGAAGGCCCGAGGCTCAAAGGCACCATCGTCGGTCCTGCCGGTGACTGGATCATCGCCCGTCCGGACGGATCGAGTGTGCTCGATATCCGCGCCGTGCTGCAGACCGATGACAACGAGAAGATCTATATGACGGCTCGTGGGATCGCCTACACGCCGAAGGGCGGGACGCTGTTCGCGCGGATCCTGCCCGTGTTCGAGACCGGCTCCGCGAAGTACAGCTGGTTGAACAACGTCGTTGCGGTCGGAGTGAAGCGTCCGATGCCGGGAGTGGCATACCGCGTCTACCAGATTCTGTAGAGCCCGCAGTTTCGCCGAAGGATCGGGTGGCGGTTCCGAAAGAGATTCCGAGGAAGTTGGAATCCGCCCGGTTTCGTTCGTTGGATTCGCACGAAGGGCTTCCGAGAAAAGAAGGATCGAGTTTGCTCGTTCTGGATTCTCCCGGTGGTCGAGTTCTTCGGTGAGGACGGTTTGCCGACGACCATGCGGCTCACCGCGAAATTCAACGGTTTGAATCGGAGATTCGCCGTCAGTCCTGATGAGGCATTTCGACGGATAACGCGTTCACGCGAGGTGTGACGGCTGGTACCCAACCGGTACGTTTCAGAATGAGTTGCCGCCGAGCGGGCGAGCTGAGGAACACGTCCACGGAACGGCTGCTGCGGGAGGCTCTTCCCGTTACAATTAGGATGGATAATCGGAGTTAGACGACACAGTGATAGCCGATCCAGACGCCATCGTCGATATCGAATTGTTGTCCCCGGAGGATGGCGGTCGTCGCACTCCAATCGCTGCAGACTCGTACGGCTGTCCGATCCGCTTCGAAGACGAGTACTTCGATTGCCGCATGGACCTGTCCGGCGTCGGTGCACTCCCGCCTGGCGGTGGCGCTCGCGTTCCGCTGAAATTCCTAAATCCGGATCTGATCGTTCCGCGGCTTGAACCCGGCTCGAAGTTCACGCTGTGGGAAGGCAAGACCATCGGGCAAGGCAAAGTCGTAGCTCTGCTCCGTGGTGTCGTCTAACTCTCGCTGCACCGGACGCGAATCGGCGCGCTGCTGTTTCGCAAGCGATATACTTTTTCGCGTCGCCGGTTCGCGCCGGTGAGCTTCAAACGTTAGACGACGAGGCGATCGCATGGACATGACACTGATCGTGCCGAATCCCTGGCCCGTATTTGTCTTGTTCGGTGGTGTTGGCGCGATCGCGTCCGCCGCCGGTCTCACGTTGAGGGCTCGTGCCCGTCGGCGCGCTCGCTCGAGCATCGGTGGTCTCGCGCTCATGGCAGTGGGCGTTCTCTGCTTCTGGGTCGCCGCTGGCGCATTCGACTCGCCATCGTGGTGACCGAGTCGTCGTCTAACGCAGATTGAGAGCGCGCTCCTTGCTGATAGTTTGGAGTTGTCCGACTTCAAACAAAAGGAAGGAGCAGCGACCATGCGAAGCACGGCGATTCAGTATGTAGGCATCGACGTTCATCAGGCAACCTTGGTCTGCGTCGTCAAGGATGAGGCGGGTCAGACGAGCATCGAGTCGAAGGTCGCGACGCGCCGGGAGGCGATCGAGAGTTTCGTTCGCGGCCTCGGGGGGCGGGTGCGCGTGGCATTCGAAGAAGGCAGCCAAGCGCAGTGGTTGTACGAGCTGTTGCGGCCGATCAGCGAGCGAGTGATCGTATGCGATCCTCGGAAGATCGCGACAAAGGGCAACAAAGACGATCAAGGCGACGCGGAGCGGCTCTGCGAACTGCTGCGACTCAACGCGCTGCAGCCGGTGTTTCACGGCCACAGCGATCGAAAGCTCAAAGAACTGGTGCACTGCTACGAGGCTCTGGTCGACGATTCGTTGCGGGTGATGCTACGGATCCGGGCGATCTATCGCTCGCGAGCCATCAAAGTGAAGGCGCGGTCGGTGTATCACCCGGCGCGGCGCTCGGAGTGGCTCGAACAAATTACCGATGGCGGCGGGCACTTTCGCGCCGAGCAGCTCTACCTCCAACTCGACCAGCTTCTCGAGCTACGCCGGCGGGCGCGCACGATGGTATTGCGTCAAGCGTGCAACCAACGGGCGTATCGGCTGCTGCGAACAGTGCCAGGGATCGGGCCGCTTCGGGCAGCGGAGATCATTGCCATCATCGGCGATCCGCATCGCTTTCGCACGAAGAGACAACTATGGTCTTACGCCGGCCTTGGCGTGATCACGCGCAGCAGCGGCGAGTGGATCGCAGACTCGCGCACCGGTGGCATTCGCCGGAGCTCACGTCCGCCGTTGACGCGTGGTCTGACTCCGAATTTCAACCGGCCGCTGAAGAAGATCTTCAAGATGGCCGCCCACGATGTGACCGGCAGAGCTGGAGAATTGAACCAGAGTTACGAGCGAATGATCGCTCGAGGGATGCGTCCGGAGATGGCGTATCTCACACTCGCTCGAAAAATCGCGGCAATCGTCCTTGCCGTGTGGAAGAAAGGAGTGTCGTTCGATCCACGTCTAATCGTGCAATCGGTCTGAACGATCTGCACGGCACATGGAGTTGAATCGCTGCTGTTGCCGGTCAGGTCGATGGTTCGAGGGTGAGTATCAATAGCGCGAGTGGCCCGACCCAATATCGAGGTCCTTGCCTAACTTTATGCCCCCTCGGAGAACCAGAATCAGCGCTAGGCCTATAGATAGAACCATGGTTCACACCAAAAGAATCGACACGCACTGAAGACGGCTTCGATTTCGGCAACGCACAATGCAGCCATCCACCCGCACGACCCCGCGCAAATCACGTTTGGAGCTGACTGCAAAAAAGGCGACGCCGTCGTCCGGGGGGCAATCTGTCCTTGACAATCGCTCTCATAGAACTCGCGCTTGCACCGGACGCGGCCCCGTTCGCTGCCGCGCTTCAGGCGAGAATCACGTCTGGTATTCTGACGCGTCAAGGGGCCGCGCCGGTGAAGCGCAGGTCCGTTAGGCGCTCTAGGTATGCCGAGAGAAACTCACGCGATACATATCGGTTCGTTCGCGTCGATGTTCGGTGCAATCGACGATGCTAGTCGGTCATTGGTAAACAGCGTGTGCCCGCTGTTTGTCCTTCAGGCTCCGCAACGGCCTTTCTTGATCGGTTCGGCGGTTCCAGTTCAGATCGGGCGTGCATCCGTTCTCGTTACGGCTGCTCACGTTCTCGAGAGTTACGGGCGTGCGTCAGTTTTGACGCTCGGGCATGGCGAATCACTCGTGCTCGGCGGTGAACGTCGGGGCTTCGGACATCGGCGTGGTAGCACGGTGGATGTTGACTTGGCTGTAATTGTTCTTGGCGATGATGAGCGCGCGAAGCTGAGGGAACGATACACGTTCCTGTACTCCAGTACTTTCGCCTCGACTGGCTCCCCTGAGGAAGTGACCTTCTTTGCAATCGCCGGCTACCCTCAATCCCGCAACAAGTTCTCACCGAGGCTGAAGAAATTCGGCACCACCGTCGCGAACTACTTCATCTCGCGCTCGCAGCTGCACCTCTCAGCGGTCAGCAGCTCTGACAAGTTTGCATCCGTTCACTTCGCCGTCGGTGCGCCTCGGGATGGAGCTATTGGCCTAGACGGCTCGCGCGTCGGCTTCCCGTCTCCAGCGGGTATGAGCGGCGGTGGCGTGTGGCGCCTAAGATTTCCACGTGACGCCGCGAGACTGCCAACGGGCCAGCTGGTCGGGATCGGCATCGAATATCTTTCGAAGCCAGGAGCATTCGTCTGTACACGCATCGAACACGTTCTGCCGATGGTCTCCGATCTCGCGTAGGGCGGAGCGCCTAACTCGGCCGCTGCAGCCGACGGCAACCGCGCTGCCGTTGCTCCAAGCGCGGTACACTTTCGCGTGCGGTTGTCGCGGCTGAGCGGCAAGACGTTGGGCGGCGCGAACATGGGTCTTCAGGCGCAAGTCGTCGCGGTCGGAAACTTCTCGCAGAAGGTCGTTCCGTATCTCAACTACCCACCGGAATACTACAAAGACACTCACGATGGCGTCGGATTCGCGGAAATTGTCTTCTGGATCGAAACCGGATCGACAGAATCGCGCGAACTTGCTGCCTGTTTTGGAGTTGACCCCTGGAATTTCAATGAGCATGAACTAAACGCTGAGGCCGCGGATCTTGAGCGGCTAACACAGCTTGTCGGAAATGAGGAAGTCGCGTCGTTCATCGGCCTCAGGTCAGCTGGCTTTCGGTTCTTCTTCCTTCCAAACGGCTAGCCGAGCACGACGTGCCGCCCAACTCGGCTGCTGAACCCGACGCGGCCCGTCGCACGCCGAAACTTCGGAGACTTTCAAGCTTTGGTATTCTGCCTAGTGAAGGCCGCGCAGGTTAGCGGCAAACGTTTGACGGCTGAACATCATGGGCGTGTACCTGACGATTCGTTCCGCGACAGTTGAGCAGATCGCGGCCCTCGATGCAAAGCCAGAACTTCTGCCCGCGTTCTTTGATGCGATTGGCTTCGAAGATGTGATTCCACGGCCGACGCTCTGGCAACTTCTCACGGGCAAGCGCGCTTCAATTCCTGAAGCGTTGCTCGACCAGTCGAACTGCATGGAGATCGGTCTCGAGAAGACATGGCATGCCCTGCACTTCCTGTTCACCGGGACCGCTGAAGGCGGCGACCCTCCCGCTTGCTTCTTGATGTCTGGCGGATTAGGTCTGAGTACGGGAGATACCGAGGCGCACGCGCTCAGTCCATTGCAAGTCGAGGCGTTTCGGAGGTTCGTTCACGGCATTTCTGAGGAACAGTTGCGAGCGCGATACGACCCGAAACGAATGACCGAGCTGCACATCTATCCTGAGATCATCTGGCAGCGTGACGGCGAGGAAGCTCTGGAATACGTCCTTGAGTACCATCAACAACTCTGGTCATTTCTCCGAGACGCGGCAGCCGAGCATCAGGGTTGCGTAATGTGGCTGGGGTGACAACCGTCCAACTCACCACCGCAGCCGACGTCGTGCCGTTCGCTGCCATGCTCGGCGTATCATTCGTCCGTCTCGCTCCTACCGCATGAAGCACGTCGCGGCTGAGTGGCACGGACGTTGGGCGACCTGGGCCAGGTACGCGACGGTGAGCGCTTTTCAGATGCTCTCGTCGAGTGCATCCGCGATCGAGAACGAGGCGTTGCAGTTCGTGCACCGAACGAGCTGCTCGAGGCTCCTTATCCATGAGGCGTATCTCACTTGGCCGGACTCGCTTGCCAAGTCAGCGTATCGCGAGAGGTCCATGGAATGTTCCGCCCGCTCCCGAATGATCGTTGATTCACCGACCGCTCCGTCAAAGGTCCATGGCTCCGTTTCCGTAGAAACGATGATGGGATCTCCGCACTTGATGCAGTCGAGCTGGATCTCGTTCTCAAGGAACGCAACGAACTCGCGCGCCAGCAGGCCCACGCCCTCGGCTGCGGCCAGGGCGGAGATCAAGCTCGCGAAGTCGGCCTCATCTCCGGCAGTTGGAATCGACTCCATGGATAACGCGGCGAACATCCCCATCGCCCCGTCGAATCGTTCCTGAACGTCGGCCCGAACAACGACGCGGGAGGCATCTGCCGCGATTGTTCCGGCTAGGATGAGCGGCTCAATTCGGTCGTTCGGAGCCAGTGATGCCGCGTATTCGACCAACACTGGCACCGCGGCGACACCAGCCGTCGTGCGTGCCATTCCCTGGTGACACAAGCGCTGCCAAAGTTCGCCCCAGATCGGATCTCGGCGGTCCGGTGTCATCCGTGCGAACAACGCGGGAAGATCGGAGGCATCACCGTACGCGTGTGCAAATGCACCCCAGTATGGATCCCTCGCCGCCGCCTCTCGCGCTCGTCGGCGCTTGCCCACAAGCGTCTCCCACGTCCAGCCGAACAAGAACAAGCCCGCCGTCGCGGCCAAGGCCGACGCGATCCCGATGCCGAGTCGATCCCAGAAGGACATACGTACGAGCATACGCAACCCAGCCGCATCGGCAAGGTCGCGGATCTTCCGGACCCGCCCAACTTTGCGGTGGAGCGGCCTTCGGCCCGTCAGCTGCTCTCCTCACTTTTACGCTTTCGGGTGGGCCGAAGCCGCTCACCTTGGGCCGTTAGAGGGCGCAAGTCGTTGTTCACGTCATCCTGAGCCGCGAAGACGGCGAAGGATCTCGAAATGGCAGGCGGTTTCGCATCCTGAGATCCTTCGTCGCGCTTCGCCGACTCAGGATGACGGCTTGTTCAGAGTCTCCTTGGGCGGCTCTAATGAATCTTACGTTGGCGACGCAATCGCGCTTAGGGGTCGCGGGGTGGGCTGTTCTGAAAATCTCGTCGTACATTGTCGGAGTATCGACGTTCGGCGGTGATCCGTTCACGAATCCGCTGTTCTGGTTACTATTTCTGGCTGGCACCGGCTCTCTGCTGTGGGGCTGCGCGGCACAGGCGCAACTCAAGAACTACCCGCGAGCTCTCGCGTTTATCGCGCTTGCCGGAATCATCGGCTTGATAGCTCAGGCGGTCATTCCGCCGCGGCCGACCGGCGTGCCAAACGCGGACGCCACCTGACTTGCAGTTGCAGCGGACGCGGTACCGTGCGCTGCCAAGGTTCAGGTATTCTTCAGGCCGTTTCCGCGTGGCGGCACCGCGCCGCTGCGCCGCAGGGACGTTATGTCTGGCACGATCGCAACCCCACAGTCCGCGAAGATCGCGGCAAAATATGCACGTCTGCCGGAAGTCAAAGGGCTGTTTGAGGAGCTTTCTCGCCGCTACGAGACCCTTTCGGCCATGCAGATGGAGTTTGTCAAAGCAATCAAGCGCAACCGCGCGGCGAGGGAAGGGAAACCCGTCAAGATCAGCAAACGCGGGAAGCGAATACTTGGAGCATTCGACCGCGACGCAGCGCAGGCAACGCAAGAAATAGAGCGCCTCTCACAGGGCATGGACGACCGCGCCCTCCTAACCAGCGAGCTTTCGAGCATCCAGCAAATGATTGAATTTGACGAGCGGATGCTTTCGGCGTGGCACCCGGATGACAAGCCGCTGGCTCAAGCCATCATCAACTACCAGCGAGAGACCCTCAAACTGATTGAAGACTTCGTGCAGAACTCTTCGTTCAAGGGACAGGTCACGTCTGCTTGGAAAGGAAAGGCTCATGCTCGGACATAACTCTTGCGTGGAGCGGACGGAGACCAGGCGTTCAGCTCGGTTGCGATGCGCACATCGTTGGCGGCTGGTTTTCGCCGCTCACGCACATCGTTAGACCGACTGGAAACTGCGATGCAGCCTCAGCTTGCAGTACCCCTGCTTCGCGTCGCTGACGTCGCGCGGTCCATGGCCTGGTACCGTGATGTCCTCGGCTTTGAGGCGGACCCATTCCCGGAGCGGCCGCCGTACGAATTTGCCATCTTGCGGCGCGGACCAGCGGAAGTCATGCTCCGTCGTGCGTCGGAGGGCCGTCCCTGTGGCTGGCGTGGCTGGGACATGTCCGTGCGATTGAGTGATGGGCCGCGCGAGCTCCACGCCAGGTTAGAGCCGCAGGGCGTCGTCACACGTCATCTCCAACGCATGTCCTACGGCGATGCCGAGCTCGACGTGCAAGATCCTGACGGCTACGTTCTGTGTTTTAGCCAGGTGCCCGATGGGTGGATCAGCCGAAACGACGCTCATCCGCGGTTCCCGCGGTCACACGCCTGAGTCAGGACGCGGTCGCCTCCGCGAGCAGCGGCTTCTCTTTGCGGACCTCCCACTCTCCAGTGGTGAGGTACGCGTCGATCGATCTGGCGGCTTTGCGGCCCGCGCCCATCGCCAGGATGACCGTGGCGCCACCGGTGACGATGTCGCCGCCGGCGAACACTCCCCTCTTCGACGTGCGCAGGGTTTCCGGATCGGCTTCGATGTAGTTCTTGCGATTGGTCTTGATGTCCGGCGTCGTCGACTGCACGAGCGGATTCGCGGACGTGCCGACGGCGACGATCACCAGCGACGCATCGATGATGAATTCGGATGCCGGCACGGGAACGGGCCGCCGGCGGCCATCGGGTCCGGGCTCGCCGAGCTCCATGCGCACGCAGCGCACGCCGGTGAGCCACCCCTTGGCATCGCCGATCATCTCCACCGGATTGGTGAGCATCTGGAACTCGACGCCTTCCTCCTTGGCGTGCTTGACCTCTTCCTTGCGCGCGGGCATCTCCGCTTCGCTGCGGCGATACACCAGCGAGGCCTTCCGCGCGCCGAGGCGCAGCGACGTGCGAACGGCGTCCATGGCCGTGTTGCCGCCGCCCACCACGACGACATCCTTGTTGCGGCAGTCATAGACAGGCTCGTCGTATTCGGGGAAGCGATACGCGCGCATCAGATTCACGCGCGTGAGAAACTCGTTCGCGGAGTAAACGCCGTTCAGGTTCTCGCCGGGAACGCCGAGGAACTGCGGCAGTCCGGCGCCGGTGGCGACGAAGATGGCGTCGTAATGCTCTTCGCCGAGAAGCTCGTCGACGGTGACCGTCTTGCCGATCACCACGTTGGTCTCGAACTGGACGCCCATCTTGCGCAGCACGTCGACTTCCTGCCGCACGATGTCCTTCGGCAGACGGAACTCGGGGATGCCGTAGACGAGCACGCCGCCCAGCTCGTGCAGCGCTTCGAACACGCGAACCTCGTGACCCTTCTGCACCAGATCGCCCGCCGCGGACAGTCCGGCCGGACCGCTGCCGACGATGGCCACGCGCTTGCCGGTCGGCGGCGCGATCTTCGGCAATCCGACCTTTCCCGTGCGCCGCTCGAAATCGGCGACAAAGCGCTCCAGATGTCCGATGGCGACGGAGTCCGCGCGTTTGGCGACCAGGCAATCGCCTTCGCACTGCTCTTCCTGCGGGCAGACGCGTCCGGTGATCGCCGGAAGGGCGTTGTCCCTGCGGATCACCGCGGCGGCGCCGAGGTAATCGCGGTCGATGATCTTTGCGAGGAATTCCTTGACGTCGACGCCGACGGGACATCCTCTCGTGCACGTCGGCTTCGCGCAGGCGAGGCATCGCAGCGATTCGAGCACGGCCAGATCGGGCTCGAATCCGAGATTGACTTCCTGGAAATTGCGCGCCCGTTCGAGCGGATCGCGCTCCGGCATGTGCTGCCGGGGCATCTTCATCCGTTCCTTGTTCGGGATCGTGTTACGCATTGGAGCAGGCTCCTCTGGCCTTTCCGACTTCCTCGTTCTTGTGTGCTTTGAAATGCTCGAGCGATTCCTTCTCGGCGTCGCGGTACATGGCGTTGCGCTGCGTCAGCACCTGGAAGTCGACGGTGTGGGCATCGAACTCGGGACCGTCCACGCAGGCGAATTTGCTCTGATCGCCGACGACCACGCGGCATCCGCCGCACATGCCCGTTCCGTCGACCATGATGGAGTTGAGGCTGACCACGGTCTTGATGGCCTTGGGCCGCGTGGTCTCAGCGACGGCGCGCATCATCGGCACCGGCCCGATGGCCAGGACGAAGTCGACGTTCTGCGCGGCGATGAGCTCCTTCAGCTTGTCGGTGACCAGGCCCTTGCCGCCATAGCTGCCGTCGTCGGTCATGACGAACAGCTCGTCGCTGGCTTCGCGCACCTCGTTTTCGAGGATGAGCAGGTCTTTCGTCCGCGCGCCGAGAATGGCGATCACGTGATTGCCGGCGTCGCGCAGTGCGCGGGCCGTGGGCAACGCGATGGCTGTACCCACCCCACCGCCGATGACCACGCATCGCCCGTATTTCTCGATCTCCGATGGCTTGCCGAGGGGTCCGACGACGTCGAGAATGGCATCGCCGGTCCGAAGCTCGTTAAGCAAGGACGTGGTCTTGCCGATGGCCTGAACGACGATGGTGATCGTGCCGCGGCTCGGATTCGATGCCTTGATCGTCAGCGGGATGCGCTCCCCGGCCTCGTGGACGCGAATGATCACGAACTGCCCCGGCCGCTGCTTCCGGGCGATCCTCGGCGCATCGATCTCGAATTGCTTGACACCGGGACCGAGCAGCTTTGCCTCGACGATGCGGAACACGGGATCTCCTTTCAGACGGTGGCCGGTTCTTCGACTCGGACCGGGAGCGGCTCGAAGCGCGCGGTGAAGAAGCGGAGCGACGGCGGCTCGTAAATGATGTGCAGGCCGCGGATCTCGTCACGCTTTGCGTACAGCGATTTCACCGAGTACGCGACGACGTCCATGTGACGGTCGGTGTAGACGCGCCGCGGGATCGTCAGGCGCACGAGCTCGAGCTTCGGCTTGCGGTTCTCACCCGTGACGGGATCGCGTCCGGCCGAAACGATGCCGCGTTCCATCGAGCGCACGCCGCTGTCGACGTAGAGCGCAGCGGCGAGCGCCTGCGCCGGGTATTGATCCTGATCGAGATGCGCGAGGAAGCGCCGCGCGTCGAGGAACACGGCGTGGCCGCCGATGGGAAGAACGATCGGCACGCCGGCCTGCGTCAGCTGCGTGCCGAGGTAGCGGACCTGGTTGATGCGGTTGGCGATGTAGTCGTCGTCGACCATCTCGTAGATGCCCTGGGCGATCGCTTCCATGTCGCGGCCGGCAAGCCCGCCGTACGTCGGCATCCCTTCGAAGATGACGACCTGTTCGCGCGCCTGCTGGAGGATCCGCTCGTCGTTCATGGCCAGGAATCCGCCGATGTTGACGAGACAGTCCTTCTTCGCCGACATCGTGCAGCCGTCGAAGTACGACATCATCTCGTGCAGGATCGTCCGCACCGGTTTATCGGCGTATCCGTACTCGCGCTCCTTGATGAAGAACGCGTTCTCGACGGCGCGCGTGGCGTCGCACCACATCCGGATGCCGAACATCCCGCACAGCTCGCGGACGGCGCGCAGGTTCGACATCGAGACCGGCTGGCCGCCGGCCATGTTCACGGTGCAGGCGACGTTGACGTACGGGATGTTGTCGGCGCCGACGCGCTCGATGATCTCCGTCAGCTTGTAGAGGTCGACGTTCCCCTTGAACGGATGCTCCGACGCGGGGTTGTGCGCTTCGTCGATGATGACGTCGACGAACTGGCCGCCCTGGAGCTCCTGATGGACGCGCGTCGTAGTGAAGTACATGTTGCCGGGGATGACGTGGCCCGGCCTGATGAGAATCCGGGAGATGAGGTGCTCGGCGCCGCGGCCCTGGTGGGTGGGCACCATGTGCTTGAACCCGTAGATCTCACGGACGGCCTGTTCGAACCGAAAGAAGGAGCGCGCCCCGGCGTAAGCCTCGTCGCCGACCATCATCGCCGACCACTGGCGGTCGCTCATGGCGTTCGTTCCGCTGTCGGTGAGCAGGTCGATGTACACGTCGTCGCTCTTCAGCAGGAACGTGTTGTAGCCTGCCCCGGCGATGGCGAGCTCGCGTTCGGCCCGCGTGGTCATCCGCAGCGGCTCGACGGTCTTGATCTTCCAGGGTTCGGCGATCGGGCGCATCGGAACCTCCCGGCGAGAACCGTAACAGGAGGGGCGAACCACGTCCGGAGATGCGCCGCACGTGACCGGGTGACGATCGTCACGCGAATAAGCGGAGCATCGGGCAAGTTCAATATCGCGTGCGACGTACGGGTTGGGCAATCCTCCTTCTGGCAGCCTGTTCCAGGCCGGAAGCCGTCGCGCCGCCGCCCGCCGAGCGGCCCTCGATTCTTTTCATCACACTCGATACGACTCGCGCCGACGCGATCGGTCCCGACCAGAACAATGTCGCGACTCCCGCGTACGACGCGCTGGTGAAGGAGGGGCTGCGGTTCCGATACGCCTACGCAACCGTGCCGCAGACCCTTCCCTCGCACACATCGATGCTGACCGGCCTCTATCCCGGCGGGCATGGCGTGCACGAGAACGGCCGCTACCTGGCCGCGAATCAACCGCTGGTCAGCGAGCGGCTCAAGGGCGCGGGTTATCGCACGGCCGCCTTTGTCTCCGCTTTCGCCCTCTCCCGCCGTTTCGGCCTCGGACGCGGGTTCGATCTGTACGACGAAGATTTCGGGGAAGGTCGTGAAGAGAGGAACGCGAAAGAGACGACGGATCGCGTGCTCGTGTACCTGGATCACTCCCCGGCCGAAGCCGGGGCTCCCGTGTTCCTCTGGGTCCACTACTGGGATCCGCACTACCCGTACACGCCTCCCGAACCGTATCGCACGCGCTACGCAAAGCAGCCGTACTACGGCGAAATCGCGTTCATGGACGAGCAGCTCGGACGTCTCGTGCAGGCGTTTCGTCAACGTGTAGGCGGACCGAAAGCGATCATCATCGCCGGCGATCACGGCGAAGGCCTCGGCGATCACGGCGAGGCGCAGCACGGGAATCTGCTCTACCAGTCGACGATGCACGTGCCGATGCTCCTGATTGGACCCGGTGTGAACCCCGGCACGACCAGCACGCCGGTGAGCACGCGCACGATCGCGCAGAAGATTCTCGACTTCGCGGGAATCAAAACCGACGAGCGAGGAGCGAGGACCGAGGACGTGGTCGCCGCCGAAGCGATGAAACCCTTCCTCGACTACGGCTGGCAGCCTCAGGTCATGGCTGTCGACGGGCGTCAGAAAGCGATTCGCGCGGGGCGCATCGAGATCTACGACGTCGTCAGCGATCCCGGCGAGATGCACGATCTCGCCGCGCAGGCGAGTCTCTCGCGCCAGTCGCGGGCAACGCTGCGCGATTACCCGATGCCGTCGGCACAGGCCACTGCCCCGCCCTCGAACATCAGTGACGAGGAGCGGCGCAAGCTGGCCGCGCTCGGATACATCGCCTCGACGGTCAAGCCGGTGATCCGGGCGGATGCGCCGCGGCCTGCCGACATGTCCGGTCTGTTCCCGACTCTCGACAAAGCGGCCGCGCTATTCGTCGCCGGACGTTACCGCGAGTGCATTCCGCTGCTCGAGCAGATCCTGTCAAAGGATCCGCACAATCTCGATACCGCGCTTCGGCTGGCGACGGCGTATTCGTCTCTCGGACAGGATCGACAGGCGCTGGCGGCATTCGAGCGCGCGGGAGCGATCGCCCCCGACTCGCAGGACGTGAGGACGTACCTGGCGCTCCACTACGCGCGGGGAAAGGATTGGCCGAAGGCGGTGCCGCTGCTCGAGCGCGTGGTGGCCGAGTCTCCCGATCGCGTGCCGGCTCTCGAAGCGCTGGCAGTGATCCGCGAGCGGCAGGGTCGCCTGCCCGACGCGGTGCAGCTCCGGCAGAAGATTTACGCGCTACGTGCACCGACAAACGCGGAGCTCGAGCGCCTCGGCTCCATGCAGATGGCGCTCGGCCAGACGGAGGGCGCGATGGCGACGTTCCAGCGCGTGCCGGGACACGATCTCGAACTTGGCGTCCTGTACCTGGCCGCCGGCCGGCTCGCCGAGGCGCGCGACGCGCTCGATCGTGTTCCGCCAACGTCTCCGCAGTACGCGATGGCGCTTTTCAAGCGCGCGCAGGTCAGCGTTCTCCTGCACGAAAACGACGCGCCATCCCGAATCGAGATGGCGCGTCGACATGCCACGCCGCTCACGCGCGAGTTGATCGCGCGCGAGCGGCTGTTTCACTGACTAGAACTGCAGACGCAGGGCGATCTGGTACCGCCGCGGTGCGTAATGCGTGTTCGCGTAGGGCGCCGCGACCGCATAGTCGGCGCGGTTGAATGGGTCGGCCGGCTTCAGCCCGAGTTGCGTCTTCAGCGTGGCATCGGAGATCGAATCGGGAATGGCCACGGTTGCACCCTTATACGGGTTTTGCGTGTTGGCGATCTGCTTGAGGCCGAGTGTGCCGATGCGCGTCTCGAAGTTGTAGCCCTCCTGGTTGTCCGTCAGGTTGAAGACGTCAAATGCGAGTTGCACGTTCAATCCTCGCGGCAGCGGGAAGTTCTGCGTGTAGTTCAAATCGACGTCGTAGTACGACGGGGAACGGCGGCTGCCGGCGGCTTCCGCGTACCGGGCCGTGTCGCTCGTTGAACCCGTCAGCGGACGGTACGGGAGGACGCTCTCCAGCTGGTACGGCTGACCGCTCTGGTAAACGCCGAACGCGCCCACCCTGCCGTGCCAGGGGAAGAAGTACGTGGCGCGTCCCTTCACGACATTGCGGCGATCACCGCGCAGATCGCCGTACTTGAAGTCCCACAGCTGGCGCCCGGCACCGTCGCCGATGTTCGACGAGCCGATGAAGATCGCCGCGTCGTTGGCGCTGCTGAACGACGAGTTGTCCTGGTCGAAGTTGCCGTAGTAGTGACTCCACGTGTACGAGCCGTTGACGACCAGCTTATCGCCGTTCCACTCCTGCTCGAGCGTCGCCTCGTAATACTTCGTGAACGCGCCGTCGAGGTTGGCGATGACGTACGACGAGCCGCTTCCGATCGCATTGCGGATCGTGCCGGGGGTCGCCGTGTTCCCGAGGTTCGGAACGTACGGGTCGCGCGGAATACCGGCCGGCGCGTTGAAGTCGCTGCGCGCGGTGTTGTTCGTGTCTTCCATGTAGTCGGTGCCGTGGCGATAGCGCCCGTACAGGCGCGCCGACCAGCGGGGCGTCAGCTGGCGCGCCGTGCCGACCATGTACTCGTCGATGTGCGGCGGCTTGATCCCGTCCTGCCACCACTTGCCCGAGGACGAGGCGTTCGGCTGCACGCCGATGAGCTTTCCGGTGGTGTCGAAGTAGGCGTTGATCTGCGCGACGAGGTTGCGGTCCCACGACGCGGCGCGTGCGTCGGAGTTGGCCGCCGGGTAGTACTTGGCGTAGCTCGTCCAGACCGTGTCGCTGCCGTTGTAGGCCCAGGTCGCGCCGAGGCGCGGCTGGATCATGTCGCTGAACGAGAAGGAGTGCATCTTGTACTTCGTGCCCGGCGATGCGACGTAGCCGGCGACGTTGTCGGCCTTCTTCAAGCCCTGGCCGTAAAGCGTGTCGTTGCTGGCCAGGACGCCGGCATTGAACGACCAGTTGTTCCAGCGGATCGTGTCGTTCAGCTCGACGTTCTGGGAGTGGAACTCGGAATGAATCACCGGGACCTTGCCGGTGGTCTGCTGCGAGAACTGCGCGACAAAGAATGCCGGCGTGGCCGTTCCGCACGCGCTGGCCGGACACGTTCCCGCCGACCCGATTCCCGCGGGAATTGTGATCGAGCCCCAGCCATTCGACGTCTGGAAGCGATCCTCGGAATCGTTGTAGCGCTGATAGCCGACGTGAAGATCGTGCGTGACATGGCCGCCGAGGGTGTAGTTGTATCCAACCTGGCCGCCCTTGCGGAAGAAGCTGTCGTCATCGCGGGAGAACAGGCCGAATCCAACCGTACCGCCACCGGTGCGCTGACCCGCCGTGCACGTCAGTCCGGTCGAGCCCGGATTCTGCGGACAGACATAGCCGTACTGGTTGATGAACGGCTGAACGAACGCGTTCTGCGCGGTGTTGCCCGGCGTCAGCGTCGGCACGATGAGCCGCCCGATGTTCCCCAGATTGTTGATGTCGAGTTGGGTTCCGAGCGCCGTCGACACCGCCGCGTTCGCGACGAAGTCGGCCTTGCCGAATCCGGGATTGCGGAAGTTCGTGAACTTCACCGTCGCGAAGCTCCTCGGACTGGTGATCCACGAAGTCTCCAGAGTGCCGAGCTGCAGCTTGGTGTCGCTGCCGGTGCCGGTCGTCCGTGCCTGGAACGCGCCGAAAGCTCCGGAGGTTTCCTCCGTGTGATTGTTGCGGTAGCTGCCGTTGATCAGCAACGCCTGCGTCGGCGAGAACGTCAGCTTCAGAAATTCTTCGTTCGTCTTCAGCGTGTATCCCGGCAGCTCGCCGTACACGTTCGCCTGGTTGGAGCGCTTGAACTCGGGGCGGTAGTACGACCCGTAGAAGAAAAGCCGGTCCGCAAGGATCGGGCCGCCGATATTGGCTGTGCCCCAGCTGCGGTCCTGCGCGTACGTCAGGTTCTGGGTTCCGACCTGGTCCGCGACGAAGTTGTGGTCACGGAGCTGATACCCCAGCTCGCCGGAGAATTTGTTCGTGCCGGACTTGCTGACGGAGTCGATGAGGAAGCCGCCGGCGCGATTGAAGTCCACTGCCTTCGCCCCGCCTTTGATGACGCTGACCTGGGCGATGTCATGCGTGTTCGGCTGCGTGTTGAGGATGCCGAAGAGCGGCATGGTGATGTTGACGCCGTCGAACAGATAGACGTTGTCCTGGCCGCTGGCGCCGGCGCTCGGGCCGCGGAAGGTGTCCTGCGAGTACATCACGCCGGGAATCAGCTTCTGCAGGTCGCCGTAGTTCTGAAGGACCGGCAGCGCCTCGATCTCCTTCTGCGTAAGGCCGCTCTCGATCTGCGTCGACGTCTTGTCGACCAGCGAGGCCTCGGCCGTCACGGTGATGCTCTCCGATACGCCCTGCACGCCCATCGTCACATCCACGTGGGTGGACTGCGACAACTGAACCTCAGCGCGGCGAGTGACGTTCTGCATGCCGGAAAGCGAGAAGTTCAGTGTGTAGGCGCCGGGAACCAATGCCGGCAGCGAAAACTGTCCGTTGGTGTCGGTGGTTGTGACGCGGGGCTGCGGAAGCACGTTCGATCGTGCTTCGACGGTAACGCCGGGCAATGGCTGACCATCCGAGGTCACCTTGCCGCTGATCGCTCCGGTCTGCTGGGCGAATGCCGCGCCGCAGACGAGGATGGCGATCACGGCATAAAGCAAGGTCCGTAAACGCATCTATGTCTCCCTCCTGCTGGAAATCACGTGCTGATGTGACGAAACTGCGGCGGATTCTACCGCTGTTCGCGCCGCGCGGCGCATTCACACGTCGGGGCGGCTGACAGTCAGCCCTACGTGAGCGGCCACTCGAGCTCACCGAGAAATCGCTCGTCCTCGCGCCACGATTCGTGAACGCTGACATGGAGATCGAGGAAAACCTTCGTGCCGAGGATGGACTCGAGCTCCGTGCGCGCTTCCGTTCCGATGCGCTTGATCATCTGCCCCTGTTTTCCGATCACGATCGGTTTCTGCGACTCGCGCTCGACAAAGATCGTGGCCCAGATGCGGATCAGGCCCGTCTCCTCATCTTCCTCCCACTTCTCGACATTCACCGCCGTCGTGTAGGGCAGCTCCTCGGAGGTGTGGCGCAGGACCTTTTCGCGGATCAACTCGCCGGCGAAGAATCGTTCCGGCTGGGTCGTGTAGTCCTGCGCGGGATATCTCGCCTCGCCAGGCTTCAAGTTCTCGAAGAACAGCGTCACCAGCTCCTCGACGCCGTTCCCTTTCGCCGCGGAGATCGGCACGATCTCGTCGAACAGTCCCATCGTTCCGTACCGTTGCATCAGCGGGAGAAGGTTCTGCTTCTTCACCTTGTCGATCTTGTTGAGCAGGAGAAATTGTTTCGTGTCCGGGTGTTTCTCCTTCTGTTCGCGGAGGAGGTTCACGACGTACTCGTCGCCTTTCCCGAACGGCTCCGTGGCGTCGATGAGAACGGCGACGATGTCGGCCTCGCCGAAGGTGGAGCGGACGGCATCCATCATCCGCACGTTCAGCTTGTGCAGCGGGCGATGAATGCCCGGCGTGTCGAGAAATGCGATCTGGCCGCGCTCTTCGTTGAGGATGCCGACGATCCGGTTGCGCGTCGTCTGCGGCTTGCTCGAGACGATGGAGACTTTCTGTCCGAGGATGCGGTTCAGCAGCGTCGACTTGCCGGTGTTGGGGCGGCCGACGA
Source organism: Thermoanaerobaculia bacterium (assembly GCA_035468985.1). GTDB lineage: Bacteria > Acidobacteriota > Thermoanaerobaculia > Gp7-AA8 > Gp7-AA8 > DASVHS01. The sequence goes on along the minus strand of DATISF010000046.1, from coordinate 26,450 downwards.
GGGCCACCACTCCGAACTTCGCTTTTCCCGGTTCGCTCGGTTCCTTGTTCATGGCACCTTCGAGGCAGAGGGCGGAAGTGACGGAGGCATCACTTCTGCCTTCTCCCTTCATCCTTCAAAATCGTCCTGCCCTTCGGGGCGCCACTCGGGATCCGTCGATACCTTCACGCGGTAGATGCGGCGGCGATCCGCGCGGTCGACTTCGAATCGATATCCGTTCTTCGCGACGACCGTGCCGACGCCCGGGACTCTTCCGAGCGTCGTGAAGATCAGGCCGGCCACGGTTTCGTAGTCCTCGCCGGCAAACTGCGTGTTCAGGAGCTCTTCCAGCTCCGCCACGCGAACGAGTCCGCTCACCAGATACGTGCCGTCGCCGACGTCGACGATGGTGACCTCTTCTTCCTCGTGCTCGTCGGCGATGTCGCCGACGATGTCCTCGATGATGTCCTCGATGCTGATCAGACCGGCCGTGCCTCCGAATTCGTCGACGACGACGGCCACCTGTATGTGCTCGCTCTGAAATTCGCGCAGGAGAGCGGAGACCTTTTTCGTTTCGGACACGAAATAGGGCGGCCGGGCCAGATCGGCCACCTCGCGGTCCTCTCCCTTCAGGATGGCGTCGTACATCTCCTTGATGTGCACGATGCCGATGATGGTGTCGATGCTGTTTCGGTAGATGGGGATGCGCGAGTACTTCGACTCGCTGAAAAGCTTCGCCAGCTCGTGGATGGGACGGCCGGCGTCGAAGCCCTGCACGTCGATGCGGGGCGTCATCAGCTCGCGGGCGACGCGATCGCCGAAGTCGACGATCTGCTGCACCATCTTCCCTTCCGACGCCTCGAGAATCCCCTCCTCCTCGCCGACGTCGATGTAGGCCTGCACATCGGCCTCGGTCGGCTCTTCCGCGACGGACGCGGCCTCGGTCTCGCGCTCGATGCGCTGAACGAGCCGCCGCAGCGGATAGAGCACGGGCCAGAAGACGTAGAAGAAGAACTGGGCGATCGGGATGATGCCACGCAAGGCCACGAGCGCCGCCTCGTCGGGAATGAGAGCGAGGATGAACTTCCACGCCAGGATCACCGCCGCCCACAGGAAGGCGCTCACCACAATGCCGCGGATGCTGAGCGGCTGCTCGAAAGCGATGACCGAACAGCCGAACGCGACGATGAGCGCCAGCTGGAGGAGGGCCCCGCTGGCCAGATGGAAGTTCGCCGCGTCATACTGGGTCCACTTGGACGGGGCGGGGATCGCCTCCCCTTCTCCGGTGAGCTGCCGGAGGCGCACCGGCCCGAGCTGCGCGACGAAGTGCCGCGCGGCGTCAAAGATGAGGAAAAGGATCCCGCAGACGATCGAAATCAGGATCCAGGAAATTTGCGGGCCCCAGCTGGTACTTCCCATGGCGTGGGCGCGGATTCTATCGGAGAATAAATCGGATGCACCTGGCTACCCTGCTGCTTCTCACGAGCACCCTGGTCCTCCGCACCGGTGAGCGGATCACGGTGGAAGGACCGCTCGCCCAGCGCGACGGAGCGGTGATCTTCCGCTCCGGAGGCTCGCTCTACTCGCTGCCGGTGGTCGAGCTCGACGCCGATGCCACCCGGGCGGCGAACGAAGTTCCGGAACTGGTGGCCATCCCCGCCCCCCGCCCCCTGAAGGTGTCCCGGGCGGAGCAGGAGCGCCTGCTGCGCGATCTGGAGCAGAACCACTCCGGCAGACCTGCGCCCGAGCAGAGCTGGCAGACTGAGCCGTTGCTTCGGCTGCCGTCAACCCGCGAAGTTGCCGAAAACAGTGCTGGGGAGTGGCGGTGGAGGCGCGATGCCCGGGCGTTCGAGGAGTCTGTCCGCCAGGCGAAGGAAAATCTGAACCTGCTACTGGACCAAGCCGACCGTCTCCGCTCCGAGATCCGCGGTTTTCTTTCCCTCGGCTTCAAGCCGCAGCAGTTCACCTATCAGACGACCTTGCTCGCCCGCGTGGAGGAGCAGATTCCTGTCGCCCATCTGAACGTGGAGCGCGCCCAGCGCGCGTACGATCAGTTCCGGGACGATGCGCGGAGACAGGGCATCATGCCGGGCTGGCTGCGGTAGGAAACGCCTCGGCGTAATCCTGCATCGCCGCCTTGACGACTTCCCACGCGTGTCCCACGTCGTATCGGGAGATGCTCACCTGCGACTCCTCGCCGGGAATCAGCTTGTAGGTCGAGAAGTAGTGTTCGAGCCGCTCGACGAGCACGCTCGGAAGATCGGCCAGGCGCTCCGCTTTCCCCCAGACGTAGTCGCCGGCGAGGACGGCCACGATCTTGTCGTCGGCTTCGCCGTGATCGATCATCTGCAGCCCGCCGACCACGCGCGCACGAAGCAGGATCTCCGACTTCGTGATCGGGCGCTCGCTGATGACGCAGATGTCGAGCGGGTCGCCGTCGCCGCGACTCGATTTCGGCGCGAGCGCGGCAACGTGTGCGGCGCAGTATGTCCGCGGAACGAAGCCGTACAGGGCCGGGGGCTGTGACGACGTGCGCTGCGGACGGTCGACGCGCAGATAGCCGGTGACTTTGTCGACCTCGTATTTCACGAGATCGAACGGCGTGATCTCGATGTAGGCGTTGACGACGCGCGGCGGGTCGTCGCCGATGTCGAGGCCGTGCCACGGATGCGGGCGCCAGGCGATGAAGTCCTTCTTCGTCATGCTGAGCGGAGCGAAGCATCTCGTCGACGAGATCCTTCGCTTCGCTCAGGATGACGGGCGGTCACGGCATCGGCCCGAACGACTCTTCGATGACGGTGTCGGGATCGACGCCGATCTTGCGCACGCACATGCGCGCGCGCTCGAGAAACTGATCGAATCCCGCGGCCATGAGTGTCGCTCGCGAGACCGCGCCACGATTTCGTTCGATGAGCGTCTCGATCGCGCCGCTCATATGCACGATCTGGCCGCTGCGCGCCAGCGGGTCGAAGTCGGCGGCGTAAAGAATGTGGCGATGATCGGGCTCGTACAAAACCACAGCCCTTCGCGGGTCGCTGATCGCCAGCATGTGCAGGACGATGCTGCGGATCGGAGCGATGCCCGTATCGCCGGCGAGAAACACGACATCGCGGGTGTCGTCCTCCGGCAGCAGAAAGTCTCCGAAAGGCCCTTCGATCATCACCGCCGAGCCGGCCTGCAGTTTCTGGACGGCGGTGCCTCCCTTTCCGGGACCGACGCGCACGCAAACCTGGACGGCCTCCGGACGCTGCGGCGCCGAAGCGATCGTGTAGGCGCGGGACACGCCTTCCGGAAATCGGAAGTTGATCCACTGCCCCGGTTTGAACCGGAACGCTCCGTCGTCGATCGCCACCGTCAACTGAAGCACTCGCGGCGCGAGGTGCTCGATCTCCGTGACGGTGGCCGGGTGGGAGGACATTTGACGGAATTACTTACCACAACCCGGAGCGGGCCAGCTTTTGAATCTTCTTCAGGATGCGCTCCTTCTTGAGGCCGCGCAGATGGTCGATGAACAGATTCCCGTTCAGGTGGTCGGTCTCATGCGCCATGGCCCGGGCCATCAGCCCCTCGCCCCACATCTCGCGCGGGTTCCCGTTTCGATCCTGATAACGGAGTCGCACTCGTTCGGGACGTGACACGATTTCCGTGAAATCAGGAATGGAGAGGCAGCCTTCGGGCTCGGTGAGCTCGCCTTCCGCTTCGAGCATCTCCGGGTTGACGAACAGGTGCAGCTCGTTCGGCCGCTTGCCGACGGAGAGATCGATCACCATGAGGCGCTTCGAAATGCCGACCTGGTTTGCAGCCAGTCCGATTCCGGGTGCTGCGTACATCGTGTCGACCATGTCGTCGATGAATTTCTGCAGCGCGTCGTCGAACGCGGTCACCGGCTCCGTCGGGGTTCGGAGGACATCGTGACCATATTTGACGATCGGAAGGACGGCCATGGCGGCGATGGACTAACCGCCGCGCTTCTTCAGGCTCTCGATCATCGCTTCGACGGTGTGCGTCGCGCGTTTCTTGTAGAACTCGTCGAGGACCTTGCGGATGCCTGGGTACTTCGCCAGGGCGTTGTCGAGCTTCTCCTTGTCGAGGCGCAACAGCTCGGTCGGCCGCGAAGCGGTGATCGTCGCCGTGCGCGGCTTGCCGGTGAGGACGCTCACCTCCCCGAAGAAGTCGCCTTCGCCGAGCTTCGCCAGATAGATGCTGCCCGATTTTCCGGTGCTGCGCGTGAAGACCTTCACCTCGCCGGAGGTGATGACGTACATGGAGCCGCCGGGATCGCCTTCCTGGATGATGACGCTTCCCTCCTCGTGCGACTCGAGCTCCATCTCTTTGACCAGCGCGTCGCGCTCGTCCTGCTTGAGGACCTCGAACAACGGGCTCTTGGGAACCTTCTGCTGCGCGAACAGCGGCTCGGTCTTGCCGGGACCTGCCGCGATGACGCCGGAAGGAGGTGGCGCGGCTTTCGGTGAGCTGGTGATCTGCTCGCGGGCCTTGTCGGCCTTCTTGCGGACGGCGATCGCCTGGACCGTCAGACCCTGGTCATCGTAGTGCTTGGCCGTGGCCTCGTACTGCTCCACCGCCTGGTCAAACGACCCCGAGCCGGCGAGGGCATCGGCGTACTGGAGCCGGATGCGGGGATTCGTCGGGTACTTGTCGAGGTCGCGCTTCAGCAGCGGCAGCGCTCGCCCGTACTCCTTCTTCGCCAGGAGGTTTGCAGCACTTTCGGTTTCTTCAGCCATGCGGCTCAGTATTTTATCCGGTTGAGCTCAGACTTCGCTGAAGCCGCCGGCGCAGAGTACGGATAGCGTGCGATCACTTCCTGCAACGTTGTGCGCGCCAGGGCGAGGTCGCTGGTCTTCTCGTAGGCGAGTGCGAGCTTGTAGAGAGCATCCGGGGCCTTGTTCTGATCGCCGTATTCGTCGCCCACCCGCTTGTAGAACCGGATGGCGTTGTTGAAATCGTTCGCCGCGAAATACGTCTCGCCGACCCAGAACAGCGCGTTGTCAGCGAGCTCGCCGGAAGGATCGGCATCAAAAACCTGCTGGAACGCCGCCCGCGATTCGACGAAGCGATTCTTCCCGTACAGAACGATCGCGTTTCGATACGCCTCGGCGATCTCCGCGGACTTGAGGGAGCGCTGGGGTGCCGTGGAACGGCGCCCGTCCCGCGCGGCGGGCGACTCGACGGCCGGGACGGCCGTCGCTCCACCGGCCGCTCCACGTTCGTCGTTCACCTTCTCCAGCTTGGTGATGCGGGCGTTCATCACGTCGAGACGCTCGAGGAGCTCGGTCATCGAAGCCTGCAGATCGGCGATCTGGGGATCGGCGGCAACGACGGGCGGTTTGCTGACCGAACTGGAGCCGCATGCGACGGCGAGGAGGAGGATCGCATGGAGCACCGGCTTCAGCCGGTGACCGAGCCGGCTGAAACCGGCGCTCCATTCTGTTCTCATGCCTTCATGTTACCGAGTCTTTGTCTCGCTTTGTCGGCGTAACTGCTCTTCGGAAACTCGGAGAGCACGCGCTCGAAGTACAGCCTGGCCTCGCCCTTGCGGCCGAGCGCCGAGAGCGCCGTGCCGAGGTCGTAGAAGACGCCGGCGCGATCGGTGTAGACCGGGTAGTTGTCAACGAGATAGTTGAGACGTTGCACTGCCGCAGTCCAGCTTTTCCGCTTCATGTAGAAGCGGGCAATGATGTGTTCGTGCTTGGCGAGCCGGTCGACCGCTTCGCCGAGATGCTTTTCGGCCTCGGGACGCAAAGGACTGCGCGAATACGTGCGGATCATGTCCTGGAACTTCTCCACCGCTTCGCGCGTCTTCTGCTGATCGCGGTCCGGCTTCTCCATCTGCTTGTACGAGACCATCGCGATCTGCAGCATCGCGTAGTCCGCGTTCTCGCTTCCGGGATAGCGGTTGATGAAGTCGCGATACTTGTACTGCGCCTCGACCAGATTCACCGGGTCGCCCTGGTTGTAGTACGTGTCGGCCATGCGGAGCAGGCTGCGACGGCCGAGAGGATCGTTGGGAAAGTTCTCGTAGACGTGGGAGTAGTACGTGCGCGCTTTCGCCCACTTCTTGTGCGCGTACAAGTCCTCGCCTCTCTGGAAGATCTGCTCCTTCGAAAGGTTGAGGAACTCCGGCTCGACGGCCGGCCGCGCGAGCCGCGGGCCGTGATGACAGGCCGCGAGCAGCAGAGCAATCGCGACCAGGATGATGACTCGTTTCGGGTTCAATAATCCTCCAGCGGGGTGAGCGGCGGGCCTCAGGCCTTCACCCCACGAACAGCGTTGCGGATCGATTCGATTGCACCTCTGCGGTCCTCGTTGCCAAAAATCGCAGAGCCGGCCACGAGGATGGTCGCCCCGGCGTCGGTGACGCGGGCGGCTGTCGTCGCATCGACGCCGCCGTCCACCTCGATCGGAACCGCCAATCCCCTCTCCCGGATCAGTCGTGCTATTTGACGAATCTTGGGCACCACAGGTTCGATGAACTTCTGCCCGCCGAACCCGGGATTCACGGTCATGGCCAGAACGTAGTCGCAGAATTCGATCGCCGTCGTCAGCGCCTCGGCCGGCGTGGCCGGGTTGAGAGCGATTCCCGCGCGCGCCCCGCCGTCACGAATCAGTTGCAACGCACGCTGCAGGTGCGGCTCGGCCTCGACGTGGACCGAGATCATGTTCGCCCCCGCCTCGAGGAACTTCTCGATGTAGCGCTGCGGCTGCTCGATCATCAGATGGCAGTCGAACGGCAGCTTCGAGACGCCGCGGCAGGCCTTCACGATCAGGGGCCCGATGGTGATGTTCGGCACGAAATGCCCGTCCATCACGTCGAGATGGAGCAGGTCCGCGCCCGGTTCGACGGTGGCGATCTCCTCGGCCAGCCGGCTGAAGTCGGCCGAGAGGAGCGATGGTGCGATCTGGATGCGCGTCATTTCGAGAGTGTCACTGCGTGGCCGTCGCCGGCGCCGGAGGCTGATCCAGGATCCCGTTCTGTTCCTGACGGCTGACCACGACGGTGATGGGATCGCGGCTGCTCACCGGCGCGCCGCGCAGCGGATACTGGCGGATGATAATGCCGTCGCGAATGCCGGGATAGGTCTCGTACTTGACAGTCGAGACGATGAGGCCGTGCGATTCGAGCGCCGGGCGCACCAGGTCGAGCGGCTGGTCGATGAGATCGGGCATGAGATACGACGGCGGCGGCGGTGCCACTCCCACGAGCAATGACACCGCCGTCTGCGCCTGTACCACCGTCCCCTGCGCCGGATCCGCGGCGAGCACGCCCCGCGCGGCCGCGGGCGAGTCGACGTAGGAGAGGCTGCCGATTTTCAGATTCATCTGACCGATGCGCAGCACGCTCGTCCCGCCGCTCTGCCCCGAGAGATCGGGCACGCGAAGAACGAGCGGGCCGGCGCTCAACTCCACGCGAATCGACGTCCCGCGCTTGATGAAGCTGGTCGCGCCCGGGGTGCGGTTCTGCCAGACGACGCGGTCGACAGGCACTTTGTCCGAATTGCGACGCTCGTTCCGCACGTCGAGGTTCAGCCCGAGATCGGAGCACATGGCCCGCGCCTCGGAGACGGTCTTGCCGATGAGGTCGGGCGTCGGAAGCGAACGCCCTTTGACGAAATACGTGAACCAGAAGTAGGTGCTCGCGCCGAACGCAACGAACAGAAGAACAAGGAAGAGCAGATTTCCGAGACAGCCACGCCTCATCTCTGCGTCTCGGACCTCTCGTTCTTCTTTTTGTCCGCCTTGTACTCCGCTTCGTCGTACTTCCGGTCGTGACTCTTCACGAGATACAGCGGGATGAGCGCTTCCTTCCAGACGTCCTCGACGCGCTCGGCAAAGATGAAATTCAATCCAGCCTTCACCTCGTCCGGCACTTCGGTCAGGTCCTTGCGATTTCCTACCGGCAGCACGACGGTCTTGATGTTCGCACGCTGCGCGGCCATGACCTTCTCTTTGATCCCGCCCACCGACAGTACCTTACCGCGAAGCGTGATCTCGCCGGTCATGGCGACATCATGACGCACGGGCCGCTCCCCCATCACCGAAGCGATGCAGGTGGCAATGGCCACACCCGCTGACGGGCCGTCTTTCGGAATCGCACCGGCCGGGAAGTGGATGTGAATGTCGTAATCGCTGAACGCGCGATCCACGATGTCGAGATCGTGAGCCTTCGAGCGAACGTATGAGTACGCGGCCTGCACCGATTCGCGCATGACGTCGCCGAGCTGCCCGGTGACCGTGGTACGTCCGGTGCCGGACATGCGCGTCGCTTCGATGAACATGATCTCGCCGCCGAATGATGTCCAAGCCAGCCCGGTGGTGACGCCGATCTCCGGATGCCGCTCCGCGAATTCATGTTCGTACGACGGCAATCCGAGGTACGTCTCGAGGTCTTTGATCTCGACGGTGTAATGCTCGGCGCCGTCGCCGGCGGCGACTTTCCGCGCGATCTTGCGCAGAACCGTGGCGAGCTTGCGCTCCAGGCTGCGAACGCCGGACTCCGCGGTGTAGTCGCGGATGACGTTGGTGATCACGTCGTCGCCGAGTGTGACCTGCTTCGCCTCGAGCCCGTGGTTCTCGAGCAGCTCGGGGATCAGATGTTTCCTGGCGATCTTGAGCTTCTCCGTCTCGGTGTAGCCGGAGAGGCGGATCACTTCCATGCGGTCGCGCAGCGGGCTCGGAATCGTGTCCAGCACGTTCGCGGTGGCGATGAACAGCGTCTGCGAGAGGTCGTAGGGAATCTCGAGATATCGGTCGACGAATGCGTGGTTCTGCTTCTGGTCGAGCACTTCGAGCAGCGCCGAGGCCGGGTCGCCGCGGAAGTCTTTTCCGATCTTGTCGATCTCGTCGATCATGATCAGCGGGTTGTTCACGCCGACCTGCACGTAGCTCTGAATGAGCTTTCCGGGCATCGCGCCGATGTACGTCTTGCGGTGACCGCGAATCTCCGACTCGTCGGTCACGCCGCCGACCGCCATACGTACGAATTTGCGGCCGAGGGCATCAGCGATCGCGGCGCCGAGCGAAGTCTTTCCCACGCCCGGCGGGCCGACGAAGCAGAGGATCGGTCCCTTGAGGTGGCCCTTCAGCTTCATCACGGCCAGGAACTCGAGGACGCGCTCCTTCACCTTCTCCAGCCCGAAGTGGCGCTGCTCCAGAATCTCTTCCGCTTTCTTCAGATCGAGCTGGTCTTCGGTCTTCTCGGTCCAGGGAACCTGGAACACCGTATCGAGATGACCTTTGACGACGGCGTAATCGGATGACGATGCCGAGAGTTGCGCCAGCCGGTTCACCTCCCGCCGCAGCTGTCCCTTGTGATCCTCGGAGAGCGGCAGCGCCTCGATGCGCTCGCGGTAGGTGTCGGCCTCGCGCTCGGCGGGGTTCGTGTCCCCCAATTCGTCCTGGATGACGTGCAGCTGCTCACGAAGGTAGTTCTCGCGCTCGCGGCGGTCGATCGAGGTCTGGATCTGGCGCTGCAGCTCGGCGTTCACCGTCGCTTTGCCGAGGTCGCGCTGGATGTAGTCGATCAGAAGCTCGATGCGCTCGATCGGATTCACGGTCTCGAGAAGGAGCTGCTTCTCCTCGAGCGGGAGATTGACGAACGACGCCAGCAGGTCCGCGAAGTTGTCCGGGCCTTCGCTGACGTTCATCCGCAGGATGTTCAGCAGCTCATTCGAATATTTCGAGTCGCTCTCCACGAGCTTCTCGAACAGCGAGAGCGCCTTGTTGACGAGGTTGTCGGTCTTGACCGTCTTCGGGATCTGCCGGGCCACGACCTCGCGAAGCTTTCCTTCGAAGTACGGCTCGTTCTGCAGCATCTGCACGAGCTCGACGCGTTGCCGGCCCTGCAGGAAGAGCTGATAGCGGTCCGCGGAAAGCGGAAGCCTCTGAACGATCGCCGCCAGCACGCCGATCTGCGACAGATCCTCGGGCCGCGGATTCTCCTTGTCGCCGCTCTTCTGACAGAACGCCGCGATCAGATTCTGGTCATCGGGCAGGTTCTTCAGCAGGCGGACGTTGCGGTCGATGCCCACCTGCAGCGACAGCACACCGCCCGGGAAAAGCACCGAGGAGACAAGCGGGATGATCGGCAGCCGGGTCGGGACGTCGATCTCCACCCAACCCGATGCAGGGTCCGGCGATTTGTTGCTGCGATTTGGTTGTGCCATCGTTTCTGAGACTTATACTGCACCCCGGGCACGCGAATTGTAGAAAATGGCCCAGGGTTGAACAATCCGTCCGTGAGTCAAAAACCGTCGCGCGAGCAGGTGAACTCGGCTGTGCTCGATGATCCCTCGCTCAAGCGGGCGGATCTGCACTGCCATAGCCGTTACTCGGTCTTCAAATATTTCAAACGTGCCAACACTCGGGACTGCTACAACGCGCCCGAAGACGTCTACCGCATCGCCAAAGAGCGCGGCATGTCCTACGTCACCCTGACCGATCACGACTCGATCGACGGTGCCCTCTACCTCTTGAACAAATACCCCGATATCCACGATTTCTTCATCGGTGAAGAGGTCGAAACATATTTTCCCGAGACCGGCCAGCGCATCCACATCGGCGCATGGGGTCTGACCGAGGCCCAGCATCGCGAGGTGCAGAGGTTGCGCCGGAACATCCGCGAGCTGGTCCCCTACATGAAATCGGAGCGGATGCTTTTTGGCATCAACCACCTTTTTCAGAACTACCGCATGAAGAACGTGGCGGCGAAGTACATCGCCGAGCTCATCGACATGTTCGACATCTTCGAGGTGCTGAACGGGGCGATGGCTTCGTTTCACAACAAGATGGTCCAGCAGCTGATCACCACGCTGAAACATGAGCACGGCCGCCACGTCTCGATGGTGGGCGGATCGGACGCGCACACCCTCAAGCACGTCGCCAAGGTGCACACCGTCTCGCGAGGGGAATCGATCGAGGAGTATCTGGGCAACGTGCGCCGCGGCGAGTGCTTCGCCTGGGGTTCGGAGATGCGCTTTCGTGAGCTCGTCGCCGACATCTACCTCCTGACGATCGCGTACAACAGCGAAGCGGCCGCCGATCTCATGTCCGCCGAATACACGGCCATGGACAAGACGATCCAGCTGGCCGGCCGTCTGGCCTCGATTCCCACCGCTCTGTCGGGGATTCCCGCGGCGGTGACCTCGCTGAACTATCTGAAGCAGATCCTGGTGACGAAGGGATTGTCGCTTCGGTTCGCGAAACTGGTCGAGGAGATCAGGCCGGGATTTACCGAGGATCGGTAGTGGAGCGGCGGCCGTCCTCGGCCGCCGGCGCGCCAGGACGCGCGCCGCTCGACCAGAGAACTTCTGCGCAGGTCGTCATCCTGAGTCGGCCGAAGGCGACGAGGGATCTCGGGACGCAACACCGCCTGCGATTTCGAGATCCTTCGCCGTCTTCGCGGCTCAGGATGACGTGAACAGCGACTTGCGCAGAGGTCCTAGAAATTCACGGCCAGGCCGCCGATGTACTTCCGCGAAGTCTCTTCCGGCAGCAGCGTGTCGAGCAGGAAGGGCGAGTTCTGCGCGCGCACGAGCTCGACGCCGACGAGCAGCTTCATGTCGATCGGCAGATAGAGCGACTGCGACATTCGCACGTTCACGCGCGAGCTGCGGTACTGCTCATGCGCCGCGGGCGCAGGCTGTTCGATCCCGCGATACGAGACCGCAAGCATCGTCCGCGTCGGCGTGAAAATCGTCTGCAGGTCACCGGTCAGGTAGGTCTTCTGCGGATCGCCGGAGAATCCGCGCGGCGTTGCGGTGCCGGCGGCAGTCGCCACGTCGATGGCAAAGCGGGAGCCGAAATCGTGGCGGTACGCGACGCGCACATCGCGCTGGATGTCTCCCTGATCGACGGCGAGGCTGTCCCAGAACTGCTGCGTGCCGTCGCTGATGATGAGGCGCAGCGGCGAATCGGCCGCGGTGATCGTGGCGACCATGGACAGCCGGTTGTTCTCGTCGCGCGATGAGACGACGCCGACCGAGTAGCTGTAGCGCGGCAGAACCTGACCGTCGTCCGCCAGGATCACGAGACTGGGCAGCAGATGCGCGGCCGGACTGCTGTCGAGCACCTTGTACGCGGCGGAGCCGATGAGAGCCGTGTTCTTCGTGAACTTCCACTCCAGGCCCGTGCTCGGCGCCCATTCGGCGCGATCCAGAGCCAGCCGGCTGGCCATTCCGTAGTGGACGATGACCGCGGGAACCAGTTCCACGGTGCCGTTCGCGGCGATGTCCGCGGTGCGGAGCGTGTCGGAGTTGTTGGCCCGAACGCTTTCCTGCCGGACGCGAAGGGAGACGCCGATGTCGTTGCGGCGCGTCTGCACCAGTGTCGTGTCGCCGGCAACCTCAATGACGTCGGAGCCGAAGGCGGGACGGAAAAGGTTCTCGTGCGCGAAGTAGCGCACTTTCACGCGCGCATCACCGTGTTCCCACTCGACGTTGTGCGATCGCAGGTCCGCCGGCTGATCGGCGACGGCCGCGTCGTTGTACCGCCACGTGCTTCGTGTCGAGTTGAATTTGAAGGAGTCGGTCGGCGAAGAGCGCAACTCCATCGACATCGCGCTCGATGCCGCGACCGGTTCACCGAACGTCTGGTTGTCGGTCGGATCGTCGAATCGCTGCATGTCGCCGCGGATGCCGAGCTGCCAGTTGTCGCCGATGCGGCTCTGCACGCCGATGCCCGTCTGCGCGAACGCCGGCCCATCGGCCTGCCGAGCCGCCGTCATGCCGGTCATGGAGAGCATCTCGGCCTTCAGACGCGGCACCTCGTACGCAGCCTTCTGCGCCGCCGGCTCGAGGATCATGTCGATCTCGCGTAGCACATCCGGCGGCAGCGAGCCTCGGATCTCCCAGATCTGATCGTCGTTCTGTCTGGCCTTCTTCTCCGACTGCAGCCTGAGCGTGACGCGCTGATCCTTCGCCGGCATGATCGTGGTGATCGCCGGCGCGAATCCGGTCTTCACCGCGATGATCTTGTAGATGCCGGAACGAAGAGCCGGCAACGAGAAGCGGCCGTCCGCACCGGTGAACGTCTGCGTCGCTTCAAAGCTCGTGAGGTCGAGCGCGATCACGAGCGCATTTGCAACAGGACGCGCCGCGTTGGTGACATTGCCCAGGACTTCGAAGGCGCCGGCGAGAGGCGCGTCCGCCCTCGCCGGTGTGGAGCCGGCGACTGTCAACAGGACGGCAACGGCTGCGACTTGAAATCGACGCATGCGTCTCCGGTAAGGTCCCTCTCGAGCGGGAAACTCCCCGCGTCGCATAAGCGTATGCAAGAAGCCTGTGAAGGTCACTCGCCTTAACAATTACGTTACAAACGTTATTGTCGAGTTCACTGGCGCACCCTGTGAACTCGCAACAGATTTGTCTTGGCGCGTTGATACAAAGGCGAGCCCATCAGGATGACGAGACGGTCGCCGGGCGAGACGAGATCCTTGGAGAGGAGGTAGTCGTCGACGCGATCGACGATCTGCTCGTGGAACTCGCCGGCATCTTTCAGCACGAGCGGTTGCACGCCCCACAGGATGTTCATCCGCCGCGCGACCCAGGTCGATGGAGTCAGGGCGATGATCGGCACAGCGGGACGAAACTTCGACATCAATCGCGCCGCGAAACCGGTCTGCGTGAAGACGACGATGAATTTCGCGTCGAGTTGCTCGGCCGCGTAGTTCGCGGCGCCGGCCAGCGCGTCCGTGAATTCGTCCGACTCCGAGATCTGGCGGAACGGCACGCGCTTCAGCGGTTGCAGGCTCCGATTCGCCTCCGCCGCGCTGACGATGCGCGCCATCATCTGCACGGCCTCGATCGGGTAGTTGCCCGACGCGGTCTCCGCCGAGAGCATCACCGCATCCGATCCGTCGAAAATGGCGTTCGCCACATCCGAGGCTTCAGCACGCGTCGGACGTGACGCGGTGGTCATCGACTCGAGCATCTGCGTCGCAGTGATCGCGAACTTCCCCCAGCGGCTCGCCTCGCCCAGGATTTTTTTCTGGACGATGGGCACCATCTCCGGCGGCAGCTCGACGCCCAGATCGCCGCGCGCGACCATGACCCCGTCGCTGGCCTCGAGAATGTCCTCGAGGTTGTCGATCGCCTGCGGCTTCTCCAGCTTGGCGATGACATTCAGCTCGCTTCCCCCGACCTCGCGCAGCAGATCGCGCAACCCATCGATGTCCGACCGGCGGCGGATGAACGACGCGGCGATGTAGTCGAGCTGGTGCTCGACGGCGAACTTCACGTCTTGGCGATCCTTGTCGGTGATGGCCGGAATGGTCAGCTCGGAGTCGGGCAGGTTCATCCCTTTCTTCGAGGAGATCGGGCCGCCGTGCACCACACGCGTGGTCACGCTCTCCGAATCGACCGCGGTCACGACCAGCTCGACGAGCCCGTCGTTGATCAGGATCCGGTGTCCAAGACGAACTTCGCGCGGAAGAGGTGTGAAGGGTGTCGAGACGCGCTGGAGATCACCGCGAACCGGTTGGGTGGTGATGACGAACGTCTGCCCGTTCTGCAGGTTCTGAACTCCGTCGACGTCGCCGATGCGGATCTTGGGACCCTGGATGTCGCCCACGATCGGGATGTAGCGGCCGACGGACATGGCCATGTCCCGAACGATCTTGATGATGCGTGCGCGATCTTCGGCGTTGCCATGCGAGAAGTTCAGACGAAAGACGTCGACGCCGGAGGTGAGCAAACGGTAAACGACGTCTTCGCTCGAGCAGGCCGGACCGAGAGTGGCGATAATCTTGGTGCGACGCATTCCTTGCGCGCGCAGTTTATCCTTTCAATGATGAGCTCACCCCAGCCCATTCTGGCGGCGCCCCTTTTTGTGCCTCTCAACGACGAGCTGACGAGGCTTCTGCAGGGGCTCACGCCGGAGGAGTGGAACACGCGGGCGGTGGGAACGTGGAGCGTCAAGGACGTGGCCGCGCATCTGCTGGACACGGCGTTCCGCCGCCTGTCGGCGCAGCGCGATCGCTACGCGCCGCCCTTCGCTCCGACCCAGGATCTGGCCGCCTTCATCAACGAAGCGAACGCACAGTGGGTGTCTGCGACGCGACGCATCAGCCCGCCGATTCTCATCGAGCTGATCGACCGTTCCGGAAGGGACCTCGCCGATTACCTCATGACGCTCGATCCGTACGCGCCCGCGGAGTGGGCCGTGAGCTGGGCAGGAGAGAAAACGTCCCCCAACTGGTTCGACACGGCGCGCGAGCTCACCGAGCGCTGGCACCACCAGCAGCAGATCCGTGACGCGGCCGGACGTCCGCCCCTCTACGACGTTCGCTATCTCAAGCCGGTCATCGACACGTTCCTTCGCGCGCTCCCATTCGCGTATCGCAATGCGCCGGCATCGGACGGAACGCGAATCACGTTCGCCGTCCAGGATGTCACGCGCTGCTCGCTCGTCCGCGACGCCGGCAAGTGGAGCCTCGACTGCTCATCGAACGGAGAGGCCACGACGACCGTGGGGATGTCCGGCGACACCGCGTGGCGCCTGTTCACGAAAGGCCTGGGACGCGACGAAGCGAGGCGCCGGAGCGAGATCGCGGGAAACGCCGCACTGGCCGAGCCGCTGTTCTCGATGGTTGCGATCGTGGCCTAGTGTGGCGTGTATCGGCTGGATGGGTACCCGATGGCGCCGGGATCGGCGACGTGAGCGAGGCGCGCCGACGCAGGCATCGCGGTGACTATTCTGAGAAGGCGCAACGAAGCTCACGGCGTCGAAACCAAGCCAGCTGGTGCCCATCCAGCCGATCCAGGCCACTCGAACCTCTGAACAAGTCGTCATCCTAGGTCGGCGAAGGGCGACGAAGGATCTCAGGATCCGACAACGCCTGCCATTTCGAGATCCTTCGCCGTCTTCGCGGCTCAGGATGACGTGAACAACGACTTGTTGAGAGGTTCTAGTGTAGTGCGTCCGAAATAACGGTACTTTCGTTGCGGGCGCCGAACGGTCAGATGGGAGGCGGCGCGACGCAGGCGATGCGGGACATCGTCGAGGAGCGACGCCGCTGCAGATGGCCGTTCGCCGCCCGCACCCCTTCGGGCTGGTGGGGCTTGCAGGGCGATCTCCGCGCCGTTCGTCGTCAACGATGGCACCGCATCGCCTCCTCCTCACGGCTTGATCTCGCCCTGCAAGCCCCACCAGCGAAAGGACCGTTATTTCGGACGCACTAGACTAGTGTCCTGTAATCGCTACTCCTCCACCATCGCGCGCAGCCGCTCGAGCGCTTCGTCCCACTGATTCGAAATGGCGTCCAGCGTGCGGCGTGCCTCCTCGAGCTGTCTCGTCTTGAGCTCCCAAACGTGCTCGCGGCCGTCGCGAAAATCGCGCACCAGGCCCGCGGCGGCGAGCACTCCGAGATGCTTCGTCACCGCCTGCCGCGTCACATCCGACCCCTCGGTCAGTTCGGTGATCGAAAGCGGGCCCTCGCTGCAGAGGCGGGATACAACGTGCAGCCGGGTGGCATCGCCGAGGGCAGCGAACACGGGGGCGGATCGCTTGAGTGCGGCGTTACTTTGACGCGGTGACATGGCGCTCGACGTTCTTCGTCTGTTCGGTCCAGCCCTGATCGTTCATGCGAAACGCTTCGTCACGCCGATGGGGCGGAATGCGGTCGAAGCCCGACTCGACGATGGTGAGCCGCGTTCCGCCCTGCGCGTCCTCGAGCGTGAACGTGACGAGTGTCGTCGGCTCGGAGGAGTTGTCGACGTTCGGATCGACGTCATACGGATGCCATCGATAGGAAAGCCGCCGCTCGGGAGAAACCTCCACGACCTCGATCTCCATGACCAGATGCTCGTAACCGGGATAGGTGATCTTTCCGCGTACTTTCTCGCCGGGTGTGAAGGCGCCGGCAGGAAACTGCACACGAAACCAGGTCCCGAACCCGGTCTTGTCGGAAATGGCCCGCCAGACGCGTGGGTGCGGAGCACGGAGCAGGATCTGTTTTTCGATGCGATCGGGCATGCGCAACCTCTTAGTTGCACTATATCGCGCAACCCGATGGTTGCGCAACTTCTCCCGCCGCCCCGGGCATTAGAATCCCCGCGTGCGGGTCTCCCTGAGGAACGTCAGCCACGACTACGGGAGCAGCGAGGACTCGGCTGCCGTACACGTGCTCGACGACGTCTCGCTGGACATCGCCTCGGGCGATTTCGCCGTGCTCATGGGCGCGTCGGGCAGCGGGAAATCGACACTGCTCAACCTCATCGGCGCCGTTGACCGCCCCACGCGCGGCCGGGTCTTTCTCGGAGAGGCCGAGACATCGGCGATGAGCGAGAGCGACCTGACCCATCTTCGCCGCCGGGCCATCGGGTTCATCTTCCAGTTCTTCAACCTCATCCCCACGCTCGACGTCTCCGAGAACGTCGCCTTTCCGCTGTCGCTGTCGCGCGTGGAGCAGAAAGAAACCGAGGAGCGGACGAAAGCGGCGCTCGAGGAAGTCGGCCTCACGGCGCGCGCAAAGCACTATCCGAACGAGCTCTCCGGCGGCGAGATGCAGCGCGTCGCCATCGCCCGCGCCGTCATCCACCGCCCGCTCGTGTTGCTTGCCGACGAGCCGACCGGCAATCTCGACTCGAAGAACGGCTCGATGATCCTCGACCTGATCCGGGCCGTCCACGAGAAACACCGACCGACGATCGTCATGGCTACGCACTCCGATCGCGCAGCGGCGTACGGCGACTACATCGTGCAGGTGGCCGACGGACGCGTCACGCGATGATTGCCCGCGCTCTCGTCCTCCGCCCCCTGATCCACGAGAAACTGCGCACCGCGCTCACCGTCCTCGGCATCGGCGTCGGCGTCTCGGTGGTCGTCGCGATTCAGCTGGCCAATCAGAGCGTCTTGCGCGCGTTCCGGGAGTCGGTCGATGCGGTCACCGGCCGCGCCAATTACCAGATCGCCGCAGACGCGGGCCTGCTCGATGAGAGCCTGATCCTCCGTCTGCAGTGGCTGTGGGATCGCGGCGGCCGTTTCGCGCCGGTCATCGACGTCGAAGGCATCATGCAACCGTCGCAACTTCCGATCCGGCTGCTGGCCGTCGATCTGCTTTCGGATCTGCATTTTCGCGAGTACCGGTATGCAACGATCCTGACCGCCTCGCACACAGCAGACGCCGGCGGAGCCACGCCGTATCTCGAGTTGTTTCGGACCGATTCCGTCGTTCTGCCGGCGCCATTCGCCCGCGAGAACGGCATCACGATCGGTGATCCGATCGTGTTGAGCTTCGGCGGGAAGACGAGCCGGATGGTCGTGCGCGGTCTGCTCGAGGCACGCGGGCCGGCCACGGCATTCAACGGCAGCATCGCCATCTGCGACATCGCCGCGGCGCAGACGAGCTTCGGCTGGCGCGGACAGCTGACCCGTATCGATCTGCTCGTTCCGGAGAATCTGGTCGGCACCGTGGCGAAGCAACTGCCCCCCGGCACACGCATCGAGCGTCCATCGCGCCGCAACGAGCGCGTCGAGCGCATGCTGCGCGCCTTCCGCGTAAACCTCTTCGCGCTGGCCGGCGTTGCGCTGCTGGTGGGAATGTTTCTCGTCTACAACACCGTGCTGATCTCGATCCTGCGCCGGCGTCACGACGTCGGCGTGCTGAAGACCCTCGGCGTGTCGCCGCGCCAGGTCTTCGCCGCGTTTCTCGGCGAGGGCCTCCTGTTCGGACTCATCGGATCCATCCTCGGAATCGCGCTCGGAAACGCGATGGCCGAGGGGATGCTCGGCCTCGTCGGTCGCACCGTGAACGAGCTTTATGTCACTTCACAACCGGAGTCCGTGCAGCTGACTCCGCGCGTGCTCGTGACCGGAATGGCCGTCGGGATGATCCTGGCGCTCATCTCGGCGGTTCATCCGGCGATCGAGGCGGCCCAGGTGCGGCCGAACACGATGATCCGTCCCGGGTTGCAGCAGCGCATCCGCAGCACCACGGTCCTGATCACTGCCGCGATTCTCTGCTTCGCCGCCAGTGCACTTGCGGCCCGCATTCCGCCCTTGCGCGAGATCGCGGTGGGCGGATACCTGTCGGTCGTTCTGGTCGTCGGAGGATTCTCGCTGCTTGCGCCGAGCATCGTTCGCCGGACATCCGCCATCTTCAAACCGCTGCTGACGAGGCTCTTCGGAATCGTCGGCCGTCTCGCTGCGGCGTCACTCCCCGCCTCGCTGCGCCGCACGTCCGTGGCCAGCGCCGCGTTGTCGCTGGCCACGGGAATGATGGTCGCGGTCGCTTTGATGGTCGGCAGCTTCCGCGAGACCGTGCGCATCTGGGTCGATCAGACCGTGAAGTCGGATCTCTGGCTCCGGCCGGCGAAGGGTCTCTCGAACGCCGATGCCGCGCTGTTCCCGCCATCGATCGCCGACGAGGTCGAGAGGATGCCGTTCGTGAAGTCGGTCGATCGCGTGCGCGGCCGGAACATCCTGTACGGCGACACGCTGATCGAGGTTGGCAGCGGCGAGTTCACGGTGACGGCGGTCGAAGGCACGATTCCGATGGTGAAGCCGCGCTCGATGCGCGAGGCATTGCTCGAAGCCATTCGCCTCGACGGCGTTTTCATCTCCGAGAGCTTCGCGCTGAAGTTCCACAAGGACATCGGCGACACGGTGCGCATTCCGATCGTCGGTGGAACGCGCCAGTTCACGATCACGGGTATCTACCGCGACTATTCGAACGATCGCGGCGTCGTGGTCATGAATCGCCCGACGTACGTCCGTTCCTTCAAGGACGACGCGCTGAACACCGTCATCGTCTTTCTGAAACCGGGCGCCGACCGCGAGCAGGCGCGGCTCGAGCTGCAGCGGATCTTCGGACCGAAATACCACGCATTCGCCATCAGCAACGTGTTCATCCGCAAGCAGGTCATGACCATCTTTGATCAGACGTTCATGATCACGTACGCGCTCCTGGGCATCGCCATCATCGTGGCCGTCCTCGGGATCGTGAACACGCTCGCCGCGCTGATCCTCGAGCGCACGCGCGAGCTGGCGCTGCTGCGCGTGAGCGGTATGTCGCGGCGCCAGCTCACCACCATGCTCGTCCTGGAGTCTTCGCTCATCGGCATGGCCTCGACCGTCGTCGGCATCGTCATGGGTTATGTGCTGTCGCTGATTCTCATCTACGTGATCAACAGACAGTCGTTCGGATGGACGATCGAATTCCACACACCGGTGACGCTGATCGCGACGTCACTCGCGATCACGTTTGCCGCGTCCGTCGTCGCCGGCCTCGTCCCGGCACGCCTCGCCAGCCGAATCGACCTTGTGACAGCGATCAAGAGCGAATGAATTTATATTTGACGATCTGATGTCACGACGAATGCCCACCGTCGCGATGGCGATCGCGTCCGCCGCGCTTCTCCTCGGCGCATCGCGCCAGCGCATCGTGCGCGCCATCCCGCATCCCTCCGGGCCCACGTACAGCAAAGAGGTGTCGCGGATCTTTCAGGCGCATTGCGACAGTTGCCACCATCCCGGCGACATCGCCCCGTTCTCGCTGATGACGTACGCGGACGCGCAGCCACACGCGGCGATGATCAAGCTGATGACGCAGACCCGTCAGATGCCGCCGTGGAAACCGGCGGCGGACTGCGGAGAGCTCGCCGAAACGCGCACGATCTCTCAGGACGAGATCGACACGATCGCGCGGTGGGTCAACGCCGGCACGCCTGAAGGCGATCCGGCTGATCTCCCGCCGCCCCTTGATTTCAGCAGCGGCTGGACGCTCGGGCAGCCGGACCTCGTGCTCTCGTATCCACAACCGTACTTGCCGCCGGCCGAGGGAGACATCTACCGTTGCCTGCCGCTGCCGACGAATCTGACGTCCGATCAATACGTTTCGGCGATCGACGTGCACCCCGGCGATCGCAAGACCGTGCATCATGTGATCGCATTCATCGACACGACCGGCGCGTCGCAGAAGCTCGACGATGACGATCCCGCGCCGGGTTACACATGCTTCGGCGGGCCGGGCTTCTCGATCACCGATTCATCGACCGCGACGCTCGGCGGATGGGTGCCGGGCTCCGTGGCCACGCGATTTCCGGAAGAAGTCGCGCTCTCGCTGCCCGCGGATTCACGCGTCGTGCTGCAGGTGCACTACCACTCGCATGACGGCAGTCCTTCGCCGGACACCACGCAGATCGGCATCTACTTTGCGAAAAAAAAGCCGCAGAAGCTGCTGCGCGTTCTTCCGCTGATGAACACGACGTTCACCATTCCGCCGAACGACTCCGATTACAGCGTCACCGCGTCATTGACAGCGCCGATCTCCGTCCATCTCTGGGCAATCGCCCCGCACATGCACCTCCTCGGACGCACGATGGACGTCGAAGCGGCATTGCCGGCGGGCCGGACGCAGTGCCTCATCAGGATCAACGACTGGGATTTCAACTGGCAAGGACTCTACCGGTTCAAGGAGCCGATCGCGATTCCGGCGCTCACGCGCTTCTCGCTGCAGGCCACATTCGACAATTCCGAGAACAACCCGCGCAATCCGAACGCGCCGCCGAAAGCCGTCTCGTGGGGCGAGCAGACCACCGACGAGATGTGCATCGCCTTCATCGCCTTCACCGTTGATTTCGAGAATCTCGAGACTACCGGTAAGGTGGACGCGAATTGGTGGTGAGCCGGGCGTAGACGTCCCTGGCGATCTCCGAGACCAGCTTCCCGCGTTCGGCCTCCGTCGATCGCGTTGCGCCTTTTGTGAAGATGGCGATGGCGATGTGGTGCTTGCCGTCCGGCGACGTGATGATGCCGGCATCGTTCAGCGTGCCGGGCATCGTTCCGCTCTTGTGTGCAACGCTGCTCCCCTTCGGAAGCAGCCGCGCGATGCGGACCGGGTTACTCGAGTCGCTCAGCGCGTGCATCAGCAATTCATGCGACGCCGGTTTCAGGCCTTCCCGGTTACGCGCAACCATCCCCAGGAGGGCGGCCATCCCGAGCGGCGCGGCGGTGTCGCGCGGATCGGTCGCGTAACGAGCCACGCCATCCTTCGTCGAGAACGATTCGACGATCTCCTTCTCGGTTCGATCGACGCGAATCCCGTCCGCGTGCAGCGCGCGCATGCGCTCGGTGACGGCGGCAGGCGTAACGAGGCGCAGCAGATAGTCACCGGCGGTGTTGTCGCTGTCGCTCACAGCAGAGGTGATGAGCGTGCGTAGCGTCAGCGTGACCGGCTTCCCCTTCGCCGCGTCTCGAATCGGGCTGTGGGCAAGGCCGAAATCGCGCGGCGTGAGCGTGTAGGTCTGATCGAGCCGCAGCTGACCGGCGTCCACGCGGCGAAGCACTTCGATCGCCAAAGGCAGCTTGACCACGCTGGCCATCGGAAACGGCTCTTCGCCGCGGACGGAGACCGTCTTTCCCGAGTCGAGATCGATCGCCGCGACACCGATGACCGCGTCGGACTTCGGAAGCGGAAACGCAACAGAGAAAAGCAGCAGAAGGATGATGTTCATGGCTGTCGAAAGGCGCGATCATAACCGGTCATCTCGACATATCCCTCTCCGTTCACGGAGACGTTCTGGAACGAGCCGGTCACGCCCACGGCTCCTTCCCAGTACGTGACGCGCGTCGAGCTGCGCGTGATCAATTCCTGATTCTCGAGCACCGGATCGAGACGGAGCGCGATGGCGAGCGACGGCACGCTCACGCTCCACCCCATCGGGTACGTCGCGCCGCTCTGGCGAGACTTCCATCGGTCGAGCGGCTTCACGACGAACTGATCGTGCCGTAGGTGAATCACTGCCCCCTCCGATGTGATCAGCGAGCCGGCAGAGGTGATGTCGGGCGTGCCGTCGGTGCGGCGGATCTGGTAGAGCATCAACTCGGAGTCATTGTCGAGCTGCACCGAGAACCAGTCCCATCCGCGCTGATTCTCGCGAAGTGCCGCGCTGCCGAATTCGTGATCCATCCACGCCAGTCCCGTACAGGCTTCGGCTTTTCTTCCCTTCGACGCGATCGTGCCGCTGACCGCAAGACGCGTCATCGAGTAGTAGTGCGAGGCGTATCCGACGCCTGCCGCTTTGACGCTGACGCCGTTCTCGCCGTGGATCGCCGGCGGCTTGCGCGCTCCGAGAACGAGATCGATGGAATCGCCGTTCTGCGATGCCGTGATGCGCCACGCCCCGTCGCTCGTGGTCGTCGCCCTCCACCCTTCGTTGAAAACCTGGAGCCTTCCCGCGGCGGCGGCCGCCGTGTACGGCGACGCGCGGTTCAGCTTTTCGTAGTACCGAAACTTCCGGCCGTCGACATCGGTCAACGCGAAGTGCGCCAGCGACAGGTTGCGCAGGTCCCACGCGGTCTGGTCCTGTCCGCCGGGAGGGGTCACGCCAACCCGGAAAAACGTCAGCTCGAAGCCGTAATGGCGTCCGCTGGCCGTCTCCAGGTGCCCGGTGTAGTACCACCATTCCGTGCGGTACTGGTCATGGCTGCCGTGATCGCGCGGAAACTCGAACTCGTAGCCGGGAAGTGCGGGAAGGAAGTCACTCTGCTGCGCAGACAGCAGCAGAAAGCAGAGGGCGGAGAGGGCCGCGACCATATAATCAACGACAGCATCTCATGTCCGAGCAACCTGTTACGACCCGTCCGCGGTTCCGTACGGTGGCAGCCGAGACGGCGATCGCGATCGATCCGGACGATCTCCTCGTCCTGGCGCGCCGCTACGCCGATCAGGGGATGTACGACGAGTCGATCCATCTGTACGAGATGGCGGAGAAGCTCAAGCCGGGATCGGTGGCCCTGCGCATCAATCTGGCGCGCGTTCGCGATCTCAAGAGAGCGGCCGAGGAATCGCGCTTCGACGGTCTGAGGAAGGAGCTGGCCTCGGAGCGATCGCAGGACGAGATCGACGCTTCGCAGTACGTCGGCCTGGCGCAGTACTACATCGCCAAGGAGCAGATGTCGAAAGCGATCGAGCTGCTCGAGATCGCAAAGCTGAAAACTCCAAACAACTACCGTCCCTTCGAGATCCTCGGGCGTCTGTACTACTCGCAGGGCGAGTGGCAGGCCGCGAACGAAGAGATCGGGAAGTCGCGCGAGCTCAATCCATTCGACCGGGGACTGGCGGAGATCTCGGGCCGGATCAAGTTCGAGCTGAAGGACTTCGAGCAGGCACTCAACGACTTCGTCGACGCATTCCTTCTCTCCACCGACCAGAAGGGCGAGATGACCGAGGCTGTGCGGCGCATGATCAACACGCTCAAGCGCATGCTCAACCTCGAGACGAAGGACTTGAACGGCCGGATCAAGCAGCGTGTCGATCATCTGCAGATCTGCACCGAGCGTCTCGAAGTCCGAAAGGAGGATCTCTTCCGCGTCGACGGACATGAGCTCAAGGAGATCGAGCACAAGATCAGCCGCGCCGAGGAGAAGCGCGAGGACCTGGTCACGATCACCTCCGAGCTGCGGAAGCTGTCGATCTTCCAGCACATGAAGGACGAGCAGGTGTCCCGCCTGTCGAAGTTCGCGCGCATCGAAGGCTTCCTGGAAGGCGACTTCGTCTTTCACGAGGAAGACAGGTCGATGGACTTCTACGTCGTCCGCGACGGCCGCATCGAGATCCGCAAGGACACGCCGTTCGGCCCGCAGATCCTCGGCTCGCTGACGAAGGACCAGATCTTCGGCGAGATGAACTTCATCGACCGCACGCATCGCTCCAGCGACGCCGTCGCCGTCGAGTCATCGGCGACGTACACGTTCTCATTCAGCGCGCTCGATCAGGCCATGGACGAAGACAAGGACCTGGCCGTCGGACTGCACTGGGCGTTCTGGCGTTCGCTGTCCGAGAAGGTGCGCGACGCAAACGAGCAGCTGAAGCTCTTCTTCCTGGAAGACGCCAAGCGCGGCGCCGGCCGCAAACGCGCCGAGGCGAAACGCGAGACGCAGGAAGTCACGGTCAAGTCGGAAGAGAAGGTCGATCTCTTCAAGGAGCGCGGACTCTCCGCGGCGGAAATGAAGCTGCTGGCCACGTTCTCGACCGAGGAGCGGTTCAGCGAAGGGTCGCTGATCTTCCGCGAGGGGGACAAGGGCGACAAGCTCTACATCGTGCTCGACGGGCGGGTGCGCATCTCGAAGTTCATCCCCGGCGTCGGCGAAGAGGCGCTGGCCGTCCTCGACCGCGGCGAGTTCTTCGGCGAGATGGCGCTGATCGACGACGCACCGCGTTCGGCGGACGCGAAGGCGCACGAAGGCGATGCCACGGTCCTCTCCATCGACCGCGCCACGCTGAACGAGATCCTGTCGATGGATCCGCACGCGTCGCTGCAGTTCCTCAATCTCCTCTGCCGGATGATCAGCCGGCGCTTGCGCGAGATCAACGACAAGATCGTGCAGTGGAAGTACATGTCGGGCGGGTTCTGATCGCGCAGTGCTCGTTGTCCTCGCCTTCGTCGTCCTCTTTCTCATCCTCTGGGCAATCCTGATCGCGCTCGAGCCACTGATCCGCGGCAGCGCGGGGCGCGTGGCGCACTTCACCGCTGCGTTCCGCTATCGCGACTACCTGCCGGTTTTCGTGCTCCTGGTCGTCGGCGCCATCGTCACGGTCTTCGCCGGCGACGGCTTCATCGATCTCGCCGAACGGGTCCACGGAAAGAGTCCCGCGCTCCAGAAGATCGACGCGCGATGGCACGACTGGGCAGTCTCGGAGCGGACAGCCGGCGCGACGACGTTCTTCGCCGCGATGTCAGTCATCGGCGGCCCGGTCGTCCTCGGCCTGATCACGGGACTGCTCGCCGCGGTGCTCGCCATCCAGCGGCGCTTCCGCTGGGCGGCCTATGTCGCGGTGACCGTCGCCGGAGGCGGCGTCGTGCTCATCGAGCTCAAAACGTACTTCGCGCGTGCGAGGCCGGCGCTCGCGGAGATGCTGCGCCAGGCGCACGGCTACTCGTTCCCGAGCGGACACGCCATGGGCGCGACGGTCGCTCTCGGCGCGTACACCTATCTCGCACTTCGCGTGCTCAAGACGTGGCGGCAGAAAGCCGCGGCGATCGCGTTTGCAATCACGTTCGTCCTGGCCATCGCCTCGTCACGCGTCTACCTCGGCGTGCACTGGCTCTCGGACATCGCCGCCGGGATCTCGGCCGGACTGCTGTGGGTCGCCACCACGACGATCGGCTACGAGACGTCGCGGCGGATCCGGCTGGTTCGGGCGATCCGCAAACGTCGCAACACGCCGAACGTGTAGCGGCGGTCGCCCTCGGCCACCGCCGTCGCGCGAGGGCGCGAGGGCGCGACACCTACGACTCCCGAGCGCCCGTGACCCGGTCGTCCGTCCGGATCGCGCGCGGCGCGTAAAGCTCGCGGACCAGGCGGCCGATCGTCATGCGGGTCAGTGCGCTCGCCGTCGCCTCGTTCATGCGGCCGAACAGCGTGCCGATGGTGCGGCGCTCCTCGTCTTCCGGCCCCTGGTCGGGAACGACACGCACGGAGCCTTCGATCAACGAGATCACTTCTTCGATGCTGAT
>DATISF010000045.1:0-74034 GCA_035468985.1 Thermoanaerobaculia bacterium | reverse complement strand
ATCCTGAGCCGCGAAGAGGGGCGAAGGATCTCGAAATGGCAGGCGTTTTCGCATCCTGAGATCCTTCGTCGCGCTTCGCCGACTCAGGATGACGACTTGTGCAGAGGTACACCTCTGGGGAAGCTCTGAAGACGTCGTTGTTCACGTCATCCTGAGCCGCGAAGACGGCGAAGGATCTCGAAATGGCAGGCGTTTTCGGATCCTGAGATCCTTCGTCGCGCTTCGCCGACTCAGGATGACGACATGTGCAGAGGTACACCTCTGGGGAATCTCTGAACAAGTCGTTGTTCACGTCATCCTGAGCCGCGAAGAGGGGCGAAGGATCTCGAAATGGCAGGCGTTTTCGCATCCTGAGATCCCTCGTCGCGCTTCGCCGACTCAGGATGACGACATGTGCAGAGGTACACCTCTGGGGAAGCTCTGAACACGTCGTTGTTCACGTCATCCTGAGCCGCGACGAGGGGCGAAGGATCTCGAAATGGCAGGCGTTTTCGCATCCTGAGATCCTTCGTCGCGCTGGATGACGACTGTTCAGAGGTTCACTAGTGCGGGTGCGGTTCGTCCGGCTGGGGTGGCGGAAGCGACGGGGCGATGTCGGGCTGGGTCTTTCCGCGATGGCACGTCCAGCAGGAGGCGGTCGTGTAGACGTCTTCGACGTGCGCGATGTAGTCGTGGTTGATGGTGTTGAGCATTCGGAGCATGGTTCGCGCGGCGGCTTTGTGCTGCTTGGCGTCAGAACGGAAGTCGAGCTCGGTGGGGTCGCCCGGCTTCGCCGCATGGCAGTAACTGCATTCGACGCCGAGGGCCTGCTTGAAACGCCGCATCGTGGTCAATAGATCGTCGCGGGTGATGTTCTGCGGGAGAACCTGCAGGTTGTGAAAGTGCAGGTCGTCGGCCCGGGGCGGCTGCGTTTTCTGCTGGCCGACGGCGGCGCAACCAAGGACGAGGACGGCAAAGGCGGTGGCGGTCATAAGTTCCGCAAGGCGTGTCATGCGAAACGAATGATAGCGCACCGAAATTGGTCTCTTGACTTTTCGCCAATTTGAACGAACATACGTTCAACGAATATGTCGCCCCGACCGTATCACATGAACCGCCGCGCCACATCCGCCAGCGACACACGCCACCGCATCGTCGAAGCCACCGCGGCGCTTCACGCCGAAAAAGGCGTCGCGGCCACCACCTTTCGCGATATTGCCGCGCGCGCCGACGTCGGCCTCGGCACCGTCTATCACCACTTCCCCACGTACGATCACGTGATCACGGCCTGCGGCCAGTACAGCATGGCCGCGGCCCAGCCGCCACAGACCAGCGCCTTCGCCAGCCTGCGCAGTCCCGTCGCCCGCGTGCGCACGATGGTTCGCGAACTGTGCGGCTTTTACTCGCGCATTCCGGTTCTGGGGAGGATTCGTTCGGAGCGCAACGCGTTTGCGCCGCTCGACGCCGCATTCCGTCACGAGGAGGAGCAGCGCCGCGCTCTGATTGACGAAGCGCTGCGGGGCGTGCGTGCCGGACCACGCGTGCGTGCCCTCGCTTTCTCCGTCCTCGATTTTTCCGTCTACGAATCCCTCGTCTCCGCCGGTCTCTCCCACGATGTCGTCGTGGACGAGCTCGCCACTGTCATTCTCAATCGTTTGAATCTGAGGAGCACACGATGATCACCAATTCGCAGTCCGGGACCAGCATCCACGAAATCGCCCACCGGGTTTACCGAATCAGCACGCCCCTGCCGCCCCAGGTGATCCCGGGCGGCTTTTCCTTCAATCAGTATCTGATCGACGACGAGCAGCCCGTCGTCTTTCACAGCGGACCGAAAGGGATGTTCCCTCTCGTCCGCCAGGCCATCGAAACGGTCCTTCCCATCGCGCGGATCCGCTTCGTCGGCCTGTCGCATTTCGAGTCCGATGAATGCGGCGCGCTGAACGAGTTTCTGGCCGTCGCGCCCGCCGCCGCCCCACTCTGCAGCCGGACCGCGGCGCTGGTCTCGGTCAACGACTTCGCAACGCGTCCCCCCCGCGCGCTCGGCGACGGCGAGACGCTGCGCATCGGCAGTCGGGAGCTGCAGTGGATCGACACGCCCCACCTGCCCCACAACTGGGAGACCGGCTATCTGTTCGATCGAGGAACAGCCACCCTTTTCTGCGGCGACCTCTTCACGCAAGGGGGCCTCGGCGAACGGCCGCTCACGAACTCCGACATCCTCTCGTCCAGCGAGGAATTCCGTGCGGTCTCCGACACGCAGATGCCGGAGTACTTCGCCAATACAGACAGCACACGCCGCAAATTCGAACGACTCGCGGCGCTCCGCCCGAAAACTCTGGCCTGCATGCACGGAAGCGCCTGGAACGACGGCACGGAGAGCGGAGCGGCCGATCTGTTGATGGGTCTGGCCGACGCCATCGACGGTCAGTGTGCCGCGACCGGCGTGTCGAGCCTCCGGTAGCGCACGGTTTCGGGCAGACAGCGCTTGTGCTCGACGTGGTAGAGGTATTCGTCGCGGAACTTCTTCACCGATGAGATGACCGGCCCGATCGCGGCGTCGCCGAGGGCGCAGAGCGATTTGCCGCCGATGTTGTCGGCCATGTCCAGCAGCAGATCGGCATCCTGAGGTCGTCCCTCTCCCCGTTCCAGGCGGTCGAGGATCGACTCCATCCAGTTCGTTCCCTCGCGACATGGCGTGCACTGGCCGCAGGATTCGTGGGCGAAGAACTTCGACAGGCGCCACACCGCGTCGACCATGCAGACGCTTTCGTCGAGCACGATGATGCCGGCCGAGCCGAGCATCGATCCTGCTTTCATCAACGCGTCGAAATTCAACGGGATGTCGATCTCGTCGGGCTTGAGCATCGGCGCCGATGCGCCGCCGGGAATCACCGCTTTGAGCTTGCGGTCACCGACGATGCCGCCGGCGTGCTCGTAAATCAGCTCTTTCAGATTCACGCCCATCGGAAACTCGTACACGCCCGGCTTCTTCACCGATCCCGAAAGGCAGTAGAGCTTCGGCCCGGTGTTCTTCGGCGTGCCGAATCCTTTGAACCACTCCGCGCCGTTCTTCACGATCAGCGGCACGCACGCGAGCGTCTCGACGTTCTGCACGATTGTCGGCCCGCCGAACGCGCCGATCACCGCCGGGAACGGCGGCTTGACGCGCGGCTGTCCGCGATGGCCTTCGATCGATTCGATGAGTCCGGTCTCTTCGCCGCAGATGTACGCACCGGCGCCGCGGGCCACGGTGATGTCGAGATTGAAATTCGTTCCGAAGATCCCTTTGCCGAGGAATCCCCTGGCGCGGGCTTCTTCGAGGGCTTTGTCGAGGACGGTGGCGCCGTAATGGAACTCGCCGCGAATGTAGATGTAGGCCATCGGATTCGATCCGATCGCGTACGCCGCGATGATCATCCCCTCGATCAGAAGGTGCGGATCCTTCTCGATGATCACGCGGTCCTTGAACGTGCCTGGCTCCGACTCGTCGGCATTGCACAGCAGGTACGTCGGCTTCGGCGCGTTCTTCGGAACGAAGCCCCACTTCCCGCCCGTCGGGAAACCCGCCCCACCGCGGCCGCGCAGCTCGGAGTCCTTGACCAGTTGCGTCACCTCGTCCGGCTTCATCTGCAGCGCTTTGCGCGCCTGCGCGTAGTCACCGTAGACGTCGATCGAAGTCGAGTTCGGCTTGTCGATGTTGGCGGTGAGGATTTTGATGGGTTGTGTCATTCAGGGTTCGGGGCTCGGGGCTCGGGGTTCGGAGCTCAGCGAGCTCCGAGCTCCGAACTCCGAATCCCACGTCTCATGTCAACTTCGTCAACAACTGCTCCATCGATTCAATACTCATGTTCTCGTGATAGTCGTTGTTCACCTGCACCACCGGCGCGGTGCCGCAGGATCCGAGACACTCGACTTCGGTCACCGTGAACCGGCCGTCCGGCGTCGTCTGGCCCGGTTTTACGTCGAGCTTCTCGCAGAGGTGATCGTAGATGTCGTACGCGCGCCGCACCATGCAGCTGAGATTCGTGCAGACCTGCAGGTGGTACTTCCCCACCGGCTTCTGGTTGTACATGTTGTAGAAGGACACGACACCAAAGACGGTGGCCGGAGAGAGATCGAGCAGGTCGCCGATGTAGTGCACGGTCTCCGGCGAGATCCATCCCCACACTTCCTGAGCCAGATGGAGCGTCGGCAGCAGCGCCGATTCCTTGTTCGGGTAGCGGGTCAGGATCCAGTCGAAGCGCTTCTTCGCTTCCGGCGGAAACTCGACCTTCTTCGAAGGGTCGGGAAAGCGGTCTTTCGCGTACGGATTATCGGGATGGAGGTCGGCCATTCACTCTACGTCCAGTCGAATGCCTTTTTCTTCCAGACGTAGACATAGCCCACGCCGAGAAGAACGATGAACACGAGCATCTCTCCGAAGACGAACCATGCCGAAGGCCCGGTGGCGGCTTCGCGGTAGATCACGGCCCAGGGATAGAGAAACGCCGCTTCGATGTCGAACAGGATGAACAGCATGGCGATCTGGTAGAAGCGGACGTTCACGCGCTTCCGGTTCTCGTCGAGCAGCGGAACGCCGCTCTCGTACGGCGTCAGTTTCGACGGGTTTCTCTGGTGGCGGCCGATGAGCCAGTTCAGCGCGAGAAACGTCGCGCCGAAGAGCACGGCCACAACCAGCATGATGAGGATGGGAAGGTAACTGTGAGTCATCTTCGCAAAAGCGCGGAGATGCTAGCACAGGGCCAGATTCACGCGGCTGAATCGGTCAGATACGCCATCGCCGCATCGCGCGAGTCGAAAATCTTGAAGATCGTGTCCAGCTTCGTGATCTTCAGCAGCGCCAGGATGCGGTGCGACGGTTTGACGAGGGCCATCTTCCGCTGCCGGTCCTCGAACTTCTGCAGGTAGCCGATCAGCTCGCCGAGGCCCGTCGAATCCATGTAATTGATGGATTCGAAATTGATCATCACCGGCCCGGTCTCCTCGTTGAGGACCTTCTCCAGGTAGCTGGAGAACTCACGCGCGCTCTCGCCGAGCTTGATCACGCCCTGGATGTCCAGCACGGTGATGTCGTTCACCCGGTTCTTGATGATGTTCACGGCGGCGTCAGTTTAACCTAATCGCCCCGCTGCGCCGCTGTGCCGATTCGATTCGTGAAAACCGACACGATCGCCAGGACCAGCGCTCCCACGATCGCCCAGCCGAAGCTGTCGATTCCGAAGCCGGGCACGATCGCATCGGTGAGCTCCAGCATGATTGCGTTCAGCACCACCAGAAACAGGCCGAGGGTGACGATCGTCAGCGGCAAGGTCAGCAGAAACAGGATGGGCCGCACGATCGCGTTCAACAGGCCGAGGACGAGGGCGGCGATGGCGAGGGAGACGAGATCGCGGTAATGAAAACCGGGAACGACGTGTACGACGATGAACAGCGCGAGCGTGTTCAGGAGCCAGCGCAACAGAAGGTACATCAGACCCACGCCTCCTCGACGCGTATGTTCCGCGCCGTCAGTTCGCGCATGAACAGGTCGGGGGGAATGCATCGCTCCTGCGGCAGCGCGCCCTTCGACTTCGTCTGCCCGCGGGCCATCATCAAGGCGACGATCGACGCCGGAAACGCCGTCGTCCGCATCATCGCGCTGAGGCCCGTAGCCGGGTCGTGCCCATCGATGATGTCGTAGCGAAGCGTCTTCCCGCCGCCGCTCACCTCCACCCGAACGAGCACGACGTCCGGCTCGTCGTGCGGAAGATGCCGGACGAGAAGATCTCCGAACAGACGCCGCGGCACCACCGGAGTGTCATCGACCTCGATCGGCCCGCTGCTGCAAAGTCCGAGGTCGATCATCGCCTTGAACTTCGCGCAGTGACCCGGATAGCGGATGGTCTTGTAGTCGAGATCGCGTACGCGGCCGAAGAACGTCTCGGGAAGCGTCGAAGTGCCGCCCGACGTCTGAAACGCTTCCATCCTGCCAAATGGCTGCGGGAACTCGAGCGTCTCGATCTCGGTCATCGATTCCACGGTCGTGATCTTTCCGTCGCGGATGATCCGCGCGGGCTCGATGTACTCGTTGATCAGCCCTTCCACCGAAAACACCAGCTGGTAGTCGAGCGGCGGCTTCGGATGCTGTGGCAGCCCGCCGACGCGGATGCGAATCGAGTCGAGAGTCGTGAATCGCCCCGCGGCATGCGCGACGAGCACGGCAACCATCCCCGGCGCGAGCCCGCAATCGGGAATGACGTTGACTCCGGCGGCACGCGCTTCGCCGTCGAGCGCCAGCTCCGCCGCAACGACGTCGTTGTTGCCGCCGAGGTCGCAGAAGTGGGTTCCCGCGGCGATGGCCGCGCGCGCCAGCTTCTCGTTGAGCCAGTAGTTGACGCAGCTGATCGCTGCCGTGTGCCCGCGCATCAGGCCCATGACCGCTTCCTGATCGCTGACATCGATGTGCACGGGCTTGGTCCGGCCGCCGAAACGATCGGCAACCGCGCGCGCTTTCTTCACATCGACATCCGCGACCGTCACCTCGGTCACATCCCGCTGCGACACGAGATCGTGGACGGCACCGAGACCCATTCGCCCGGCGCCCAGGACCAGCATCCGCATCGCTAGTGTGGCGTTTCGCAAATCGACCGACTTTCGCTGGTGCCGCTTGCGGCCGAGAGGCAAGGCGCGAGGAGGAGGCGATGCGGTGGCATCGTCGACGACGAGCAACGCCGCAGATCGGCCGCAACCGGCACCAGCCCGAAGGGTTGCGGGCGGCGAGGGGTCATCTGCTTCGTTGCCGCTCCTCGACGATGTCCCGCATCGCCTTCGTCGCGGCGCCTCGCAGCCGGTCTATCTGCGACACGCCACACTAGGAGCCTTTGCGCGGCGGGGGAAGCTCGCGCTTCGGCGGTGCGGGCGGGAAGAACTTCGGGTCCAACTCGACCTTCGCCGACTTCTGGAGCTTCACGATCGCCAGCTCGGCGTCGTCCCGCTGCAGCTTCGCCGCGAACATCGGCTTCAGCTCCTCGTAGCGCCGGCCCTCTTTCGAGCCCGCCTTGAAGATGTGAACGCCGTAGGCGCTCTTCACAGGATTGCTGATCTCCCCTTCCTTCAACGTGGATACGGCCCGTTGAAGCTCCGGCGGCAGTGAACCCGGCTGCACGGGGCCGAGGATCCCCCCCGCCCTGGCGGAACCATCGTCATCCGATTCGGCACGCGCAATCGCCGCGAATTCAACTCCCTTGCGAAGCTGCGCTTCGATGGCCTGGGCCTTCTTCATGGCCTGATCGACCGTCAGCGGCGGATGGCCCTGCCGCGGCGGGACAGCGCCACCCTGATAGGCGATGAGGATGTGCGAGAGGTCCGTCGTCTCGAAGTTCTTCTTTTCCTTCTCGTACTCCGCGCGAAGGCGCGTGTCGCTCGGCTTGGCGACGAGCTTTTGCAGCGCGAACGCGGCGACGACCTGCTGGCGAGCCATCCTCAAACGCAGTGCCGCGTCGGGATCCTTCTCTACCCCAAGCCGCCGCCCTTCCTGCTCCAGCGCTTTCAACTTCACGAGCTGCTGCGCGAGGAGCGGACGCCCCTGCGGGCTGTTGTAGAACGGCCGCGCGTCCTCAGGAGCCTGCTCGAGGAATGCCTGGAATTCCCGCTCGGTGACCGGCTCGCCGTTGACCCTCATGACGACTCGGTCGTTGGGGCCGACGACGGTTTGACCGGTGTCCTCGGAAAACGGCGTCGAAGGCGTTGGCGGGAGATTGGGACGGACAGCAGCCAGTCCGAAACAGACGGCGAGGACGACGATCACCGCGCCGATTGCGAAAGCGAGATCACGTTTCACGATTCACTCCGAAGGAGTTGGATCCGTTCATTGACGCCGCCATCATCCATCAGTATCCTCCGCGCTTGTGAAAACTTTCACGGCTCGGCCGTGTGAGTTTTCTCCCCCAGCCGCGCCTCCCGCATCGGGCGCTCGATCTGCACCGCCAGAACAGCCTATGGGCAAAGTTACCATCGACGGAATCGAAGTCGAAGTTCAAGACGGCATCAACATCATTGAGGCCGCGAAAGCGGCGGACATCCACGTCCCGCACTTCTGCTACCACCCGTCGCTGACCGTCGTCGGCCAGTGCCGCATGTGCCTCGTCGAGATCGAGGGGATGCCCAAGCTGCAGACGGCCTGCTCCAGCACGGTGAAGGACGGGATGAAGATCCACGTCAACAACGAAAAAGTCGAAAAGGCGCGCGCGGGGCAGATGGAGTTTCTGCTCATCAACCATCCGCTCGACTGCCCGATCTGCGACAAGGCCGGGGAGTGCCCGCTGCAGGACTATTCGTTCAACTACGGCTCGGTGACCTCACGCTACGGCGAGTTCAAGCGGACGTATCCCGGGATGGACCGGACCGCGATCGGACCGCACGTCGTGCAGAACATGAATCGGTGCATCCACTGCACGCGATGCATCCGCTTCTGCCAGGAGATC
Organism: Thermoanaerobaculia bacterium; assembly: GCA_035468985.1. Classification (GTDB taxonomy): domain Bacteria; phylum Acidobacteriota; class Thermoanaerobaculia; order Gp7-AA8; family Gp7-AA8; genus DASVHS01. Next base: position 65,590 of record DATISF010000045.1, on the reverse strand, counting down.
ACCGGGACGAGCGAGCTGGCGTTCTTCAAGCGCGGCGCGTCGACCGAAGTTGGCGTGTTCCCGGACACGCCGCTCGACAACTGGATGAGCGCCTGCGTGACCGACATCTGCCCGACCGGCGCGCTCACCACGCGAGAATTCCGATTCGAGAATCGCGTCTGGAACCTCGACTCGGCGAATTCGATCTGCAACGGGTGCGACGTCGGCTGCAACATCTTCATCGGACACCGCAACGGCCAGATCTTCCGTTACCGCCCGCGTGTGAACCCCGAGGTCAACGATCACTGGCTCTGCGACTACGGACGCTTCTCGTACGAGCGGTACGACACCGATCGCGTTGTGGTCCCCAAGGTCCGCACGGAGGACGATTACCTCGGCATCGCCACATGGGGCGAAGCGCTCGAGGCGATCGAGAAGATCTTCAATGGAGCACCGGTTTCAGCCGGCGGTCGTTCGATCGCCGTGATCGCCTCCGCGAACATGACCAATGAAGAAGCGTTCCTGGCGAAGAAGCTCTTCGCCGAGAACCTGAACGCGAAGACGTTCGACGTGATGGTCGACCCCATCGGTCCCATCAAGATGAAATCGCGCACCGAGTGGCTCCTCGGCACGCAGGGCGCGCCGAACCTCCGCGGAGTCCGCGCCGTGATTGGCGAGAAGGGCGCCCGGACCGTCGAGGATCTGTTGGTCAACGGCGCGGCCGGCATCGATGTCCTCTACATCTGCGATGCGCAGTTCAGCGAGAGAGCCAAGGATCCGGCCATTCTTGCCAATCTGCGCAAAGCGAAAAAGCTGATCGTCCACTCCTGGGACGCGACGCATCCGCTCAACGAGATCGCCGACGTCGTCCTGCCCTCCACGATTCACGCGGAAAAAGAAGGGACGTTCACGAATCTCCAGGGGCGCGTGCAGCGCATCCATCAGGCCTACTCGCCGAAGGGGCAGGCTGTTCCCGACCTGGAGATCTTCCGGCGCATCGGCCGGGCGCTGTTTCCCGAGAATGACGATTTCCGGAGCGCGGACGCCTTCGACATCTTCGAGACGTTGCGCGACCGGCTGCCGATGTTCCAGAACGCACCTCTGCCGGACGAACCGGTTTCCGCGAGCGAGGCGCCATAGACATGCCCTTCGACGCGACCGACGTGGTGCTCTCGATCGTCAAGATCGGCATCGTGCTGTTCATGATGCTGAACATCACGCCGATCATGGCCTGGGTCGAGCGCCGCGGAAGCGCGCTGATTCAGGACCGCCCCGGCCCGAACCGCGTGGGTCCGTTCGGCCTGCTGCAGGCGATTGCCGACGCGGCGAAGTTCATCCTCAAGGAAGACATCATTCCCGCGCAGGCGCACAAGTGGCTGTACACGCTTGCGCCGGTGTTCGGAATCATCCCGGCACTGACCACGATCGCGGTCGTCCCGTGGGGCCGTCCGTTCCTTCTGCATGAGACGACGATTTTCGGCCGCACGATTTTCCGCGGCGGGCGGCTGTTCGAGCCGGTCGTCGCCGACGTGAGCGTCGGAATTCTCGTGGTCTTCGCGCTGGCCTCGCTCAGCGTCTACGGGCTGGCCACGGCCGGCTGGGCCTCGGCGAACAAGTACTCCATGTTCGGGGGTATCCGTGCGTCGGCGCAGATGATCTCGTACGAGCTCGCGCTGACGCTGGCCGCGATCAGCGCGCTCATGGCCGCCGGATCGCTGCGGTTGACCGAGGTGGTGTGGCACCAGAGCGGGTATTTCGTGCTGTTCAACGCCATCAAGCTCCCCGCCTGGAACGTCTTATCGCCGGCGATGTGGCTGAGCTTCATCATCTTCACCGTTTCGGGATTCGCCGAGACGAACCGGCTGCCGTTCGATTTCGCAGAAGCAGACGCGGAGCTGGTCGCCGGATATCACACCGAATATTCATCCATGAAATTCGCGCTGTTCTTCATGGGCGAATACATGGCCATGGGAACGATGTCCGCGCTCATCACCACGCTGTTTCTCGGGGGATGGGACATCCCCTGGTACAACGAGCCGGCCACGTTTCTCGGCTTCCTGTTGTCTGCGATCTGCTTCCTGGCCAAGGTGGCGTTCCTGATGTTCGTGTTCGTCTGGGTGCGCTGGACGATCCCGCGCCTCAAGTACGACATCCTCATGAAGCTGGGATGGAAGTTCTTCTTGCCGCTGGGGATCGTGAATTTGCTGCTGGTTGCCGGATTCATTGCCCAAGGATGGATATGAGACACGAGGACACGAGGACACCAGGACACCAGGTGACGACGACGCACCCGAGTCCTCGCGTCCCCGTGTCCCCGCCGAGCCCCCAATGATCGAGTTCGTCATCTTTTTCTTCTTCGCCGCGGTGGCCGTCATCTTCGCGATGGTGGTGGTCCTGCACCGGAATCCGGTGGTGGGAGCGCTGTCGCTGGTGGCTTCGTTCTTCTCGCTGGCGGTGATGTACGTATTGCTCGACGCGCCGTTCCTGGCCGCGCTGCAGATCATTGTTTACGCCGGCGCGATCATGGTCCTGTTCCTTTTCGTCATCATGCTGCTCAACCTCGGGCACATGCACGAGGAGCCGGCACGTCCGATCCAGCAATTCCTCGGATTCACCGGCAGTGCAGCGTTCGCGATCACGCTCGTTTACTACATCACCAAGTACGCGGCCTTCAGGGTCATCCCGAACACGCCGTTCCACAGTGACGCCCGCTCGATCGGCATGGCGTTGTTCCAGGCCTACATCTTCCCCTTCGAGATGGTGTCGATCCTTCTTCTCGCCGCAATCGTGGGAGCACTGTTCCTGAGCGGCCGCGCCGCCGGCCAGCGCTCCAAGATCGGCTCGGAGGCCAGCCAGTGATCCCGACGCACTGGTTCCTGATCCTCAGCGCCGTGCTCTTCTCGATCGGCGTCTGCGGCGTCCTCACACGCAAGAACGGCATCACGGTGTTCATGTCCATCGAGCTCATGGTCAACGCGGTGAACCTGACGTTCCTCGCGTATGCGAGGCAATTCCATCAGCTCCACGGACTCATCTTCGTCTTTTTCGTGATGGCCATCGCCGCGGCGGAAGCCGCCGTCGGTCTGGCCATCTTCATTTCCCTGTTCCATCACCGGCACTCCATCGATGTGGACGAAGCGAACCTGATGCACTGGTAGCGGCACGAACGTCGCAACGGTTCAGCTTCAAGGAGCTGAACCATGGATAAGACCGAAAAGCTCATTGACTGGGAAGAGAACGAGCGGCCCGATCGTAACCGGAACGGGTTGGACGACCGGATCGAACCGCCGATCCCCGATGTGAAAGCGGGCTCGGCGGCAAGCAGTTCGCCGGCGCCGGATCAGGGCGAGGTCGACAACATCGGCCGGGCCATGGGAGTGACGTACAACGATGGCGAGGAGCTGAAGGCCGGCCAGAAGGAGAGAAGCCGGGACGAGCATCGTTGGGAGCTCGATCCCGCTTCTTCAGAGGATTACAAGGATCGCGTCCGCGACGAAGGTGGACTCGATCGGGACAAAGAAGAAAGACGTTGATGCAGATGCGAGCGTTTCTCGCCTCTGCACGAGGTAGACGCGAGGAACACCGCACTGCATGCTCAATCACCTTTGGATCATTCCAGCGCTGCCACTGGCCGGCTTTCTGCTGAACGGCCTGTTCGGCAGCCGCGCCGGTAAGGCGTTCGTCAGCGTCGTCGGGGTCGGAGTCTCACTCCTGGCCGCGATTGCCGGAACGATCGCCGCGCTGCAGTACCACGGACCCGAGCGCTATCTCGACGTCGCCTACAACTGGATCACCTCGGGCAACGTCGTCGTCGACCTCGCCTTCCAGCTCGACCCTCTCGCCATCGTGATGCTCATGGTCGTCACGTGGGTCGGCTTCCTCATCCATCTCTACTCGGTCGGCTACATGGGCCACGAGGAAGGCTACTTTCGCTACTTCGCCTACCTGAATCTCTTCCTGGCCATGATGCTGGTGCTCGTCCTCGGGTCGAGCTACCTGGTGATGTTCATCGGCTGGGAGGGCGTGGGCCTCTGCTCGTACCTGCTGATCGGCTTCTACTACCAGACCGACTACGCGCCTGCCGCCGGGAAGAAAGCGTTCGTCGTCAATCGCATCGGCGACTTCGGTTTCCTGGTGGCCATGTTCCTGATGTTCGGGTACTTCGGCACGGTCGACTTCGCGCGGGTAACGCAGATTGCGGCGGGCGGCGGCATCGAGCAGTGGCTTCTGACCTCGATCTGCCTGCTGCTGTTCCTCGGCGCGTGCGGCAAGAGCGCGCAGATTCCGCTCTTCGTCTGGCTGCCGGACGCGATGGCCGGCCCGACTCCGGTCTCCGCCCTCATCCACGCCGCCACGATGGTCACGGCCGGCGTCTACATGGTCGTCCGTTCGAACGCGCTCTATCGTCTCGCGCCCGACGCGATGATGGTCGTCGCGCTCATCGGCGCGCTCACCGCACTCTTCGCCGCGACGATCGGCATCCGGCAGTGGGACATCAAGAAAGTCCTCGCCTATTCCACGATCTCGCAGCTCGGGTTCATGTTCATCGGCGCGGGAGTCGGCGCATTCACGGCGGGCCTCTTCCACGTCGTGACGCACGCCTTCTTCAAGGCCTGCCTCTTCCTCGGATCGGGCTCGGTGATTCACGCCATGAGCGGCGAGCAGGACATCCGCAAGATGGGCGGCTTGCGTTCCAAGATCCCCATCACGTACTGGACGTTCCTGATCGCCACGATCGCCATCGCCGGCTTCCCGCCGTTCGCAGGTTTCTTCTCCAAAGACGAGATCCTCTCTTCGGCGCTGGCGAATCCCTACTTCCCGAAACCGTTCAGCTGGATGATCTGGATCCTCGGCACGCTCGCGGCCTTCTGCACGGCGTACTACATGTTCCGGCTCGTGTTCCTCACCTTCTTCGGCGAGTTTCGAGGAACGCATGAGCAGGAGCATCACCTGCACGAGAGCCCGGCCACGATGACGATTCCGCTCATCGTTCTCGCCGCTCTCTCCACGGTCGGCGGCGCGATCCTCGGCTGGCCGCATCACCACCTGCTGGCCGGTTTCCTCAAGCCGGTCTTCGCCGAGATTCACGGCGTGCCGGAAGGGCAGTACGAGATCAGTCCGAGTCTCGAGTACATCCTGATGTTCGTCTCCACGGCGATCGCCGCGCTCGGCCTGTGGGCCGCATACGCGCGCTTCTACAAACGCGGGCTCGCCGCGGACGAAGCGTTCGAGAAGGCGGCGCCGTCGATCGCGCACGGGATGGAGAGCAAGTGGTACGTCGACGAGATGTACGGCGTCATGATCGTCCGTCCCCTGGAGCGGATCTCACAATTCTTCTGGAACATCGTCGACGCCATCATCGACGGCATCGCCGCGATGCTCGGATTCATGGTCCGAGGATTTGGGGACCTGTTGCGATTCTTCCAGACCGGGAACGTGCGGAATTACGCGCTGATGTTCTTCCTGGCCGTGATCGTCTTCGTGCTGGTGCTGACATGATGATCCTCAGCGTCACGCTCTGGTTGCCGGTGATCGCCGCGGTGATCATCGCCTTCGTTCCGAAGGACGCCGCCGGCACGATCAAAGGCCTCGGTCTTCTGGCCGCGATCGCCACGTTCGTGGCCTCGCTCGGCATCGTTCTCGGATTCCAGGAGGGCGTCGCCGGCTATCAGCTCGTCGAGATGCGGCCATGGATTCCGCAATGGGGAATCCACTACGCCCTCGGCGTCGACGGCATCTCGCTGTGGCTGGTGATGCTGACGACGCTCCTCACGCCGGTCGTTCTTCTGGCGTCGTGGAACACCATTCACAAACATCCGAAGGAGTATGTGATCTCGTTCCTGATCATGGAGGCGGCGATGATCGGCGTCTTCATGGCCACCGATCTGATCCTCTTCTACGTCTTCTTCGAGCTCACGCTGCTGCCGATGTATCTCATTATCGGCGTGTGGGGAGGGACGCGGCGCATCTACGCGGCCATCAAATTCTTCCTCTTCACGATCACCGGCTCGCTGCTGATGCTGTTCGGCATCATCTACATCGGGTTCCAGCACTATCACGCTACCGGTGAGGCGAGCTTCTACATCACCGATCTGTACAACGTCGGGGTGACCCCGTTCGCGCAGACGCTGCTGTTCTTCGCGTTCTCGCTCGCCTTTGCCATCAAGGTCCCGTTGTTCCCGCTGCACACCTGGCTCCCCGACGCACACGTCGAGGCGCCGACCGGCGGATCGATCATCCTCGCCGGCGTGATGCTGAAGATGGGGACGTACGGCTTCCTCCGTTTTGTCCTCCCCTACTTCCCGCAGGCGTCGCATCGTTATGCGCCTCTGCTGATCGCGCTCTCGGTCATCGGCATCATCTACGGCGCGCTCGTGGCGTGGGTGCAGCCGGACATGAAGAAGCTCGTCGCCTACTCCTCGGTCTCGCACCTCGGCTTCTGCGTCCTCGGCATCTTTGCCATGAACCAGACCTCGGTCGAGGGATCGATCCTGCAGATGATCAACCACGGGATCTCCACTGGCGCGCTCTTCCTTCTGGTCGGCGTCGTCTACGAGCGGCGGCACACGCGCAAGCTCGAGGATTACGGCGGGATCGCCAAGACGATGCCGGTCTACGCGACGCTCTTCGTGATCGCCATGCTCTCCTCGGTCGGACTCCCCGGTCTCAACGGATTCGTGGGCGAGTTCCTGATTCTCTCGGGATCATTCCAGACCAATCCCCGCGCGGCGGTCATCGCCGCGACCGGCGTGATCCTGGCGGCGATCTACCTTCTGTGGCTCATTCAGAAAGTCTTCTACGGCCCCATCACCGTCGAGGCGAACCGGTCGATCCCCGAAATCGCGTGGAACGAGATCGCGGCGATGGTCCCGCTGATCGTGCTCATGGTCTGGATCGGGCTCTATCCGAATCCGTTCCTGCGCAAGATGGGGCCATCGGTCACCCAACTTCTGACGGCGGTGAAGGGTGAAGCGAATGGAGCCCCCGCTTTAGCCGGGCGGTCACCGGCTGACGCCGGTGCTCCATCCGGTGCTCCATCCGGAGGTTCCCGATGAACCTCCATCCTCTGGTCGAACCCGGCTGGCTCAATGCCATTCTTCCCGAGCTCGTCCTCTCCGTCGGCGGCATGGTGCTGATCCTCGTCGAGGCGTTCGCCCCACGCGCCCGGTCGATCGCAGCGTGGATCGCCCTGATCATCATCGTCCTGACGATGTGGTCGGAGGCCTTCCTCATCGGCGGCACGTATTTCGGCGGCACGTATCAGATCAGCGCCATCACGCTGTTTTTCGATCTCGTGTTCCTCCTCGCAGCGACCCTGGCCATCCTGTTTGCCCACGACTACCTCGAGCGCGAAGGGATCGACGGCGGCGAGTTCTACGCGCTGCTGATGTGGGGAACGGCCGGCATGATGATGATGGCCAAGGGCCTCGACCTTCTCATCATCATCCTCGGTCTGGAGATCCTGTCGATCTGCATTTTCGTCCTGGTCGGTTATCACCGCCGCCTTCCGATCTCGAACGAGGCCAGTCTCAAGTACTTCCTGATGGGCGCGTTCGCCACGGGGTTCATCCTCTACGGCACGGCGCTGTTCTATGGCGCCACACAGTCGACGAATCTCACGGCCATGACCGAGTACTTCGCGGCCGCCGATGCCAGTAACCCGCTGCTGGCGATCGCATTCGTGCTGATGATGGCGGGATTCGGCTTCAAGCTGGCGCTCGCGCCGTTCCACGCCTGGGCGCCCGATGTCTATCAGGGAGCACCGACACCGGTCTCGGGCTGGCTTTCCGTTGCTCCCAAAGTGGCAACTCTCATCGCCCTGATCCGTATCTTCTGGGCCATGACCCCGATGCTCGAGCAGACGTCGTGGATGACGATGGTGGCGGCGCTGTCGATCCTGTCGATGATCGTCGGCAACTCCGTGGCCATCGTGCAGCGCGACCTCAAGCGCATGCTCGCCTACTCGGGCATCGCGCATGTCGGTTACATGATGATCGCCATGCTGACGATCCGCGACGATTCCGTCGCCGCGATCGCGGTCTACGCAATCGTCTATGCATTGATGAACATCGGAGCGTTCGGCGTGGTCTCGATGCTGGCCAAGAACCAGAACGATCCGCAAACGCTCGACGACGTCGCCGGACTCGGATTCCGGCGCCCGTTCTACGGGCTGGCGCTGACGATCTGCATGTTCTCGCTCTCCGGGCTGCCTCCCACCGGCGGGTTCATCTCGAAGTTCTATATCTTCAAGACGGCGATCGAATCGGGGCACATGGGCATCGCCCTGGTCGGCATCCTGATGAGCATCGTCTCGGTGTACTACTACCTGCGCGTCGTCTACTACCTGTACATGAAGGAGCCGGTGGAGGGCTACACGACCCCTGTTGCGGGAGCCTTCGCCACCGGAGCACTGGCGATATCGATGATCGGAATCCTCGTGGTGGGCCTCTTCCCGACGCCGCTGTTCGACATGGCCGGTACGGCCGCTCGCGAGCTGTTGCAACGCTAATGGGCCTCCCATGAGCCCGCGTCCCTCAGCAGATCGCGAACCGATCTCCGAGCTGACCACCGGACGACTGTCGGTCTACCTGCGCTGTCTCAGCTACCTCGAGTCGATCAATCAGCGCACGGTCTCCTCGCGCGAGCTCGCCGACCGCTTTCATCTGAACTCGGCGCAGATCCGCAAGGACCTCGCCTGTTTCGGCGAGTTCGGGACGCGCGGCGTCGGCTACGACGTCTCGAAGCTGAAGGAACAGCTCGTCCGCACTCTCGGCATCGACCGCACCCGCAAAGTCGTCATCATCGGCGCCGGAAACCTGGGCATGGCTCTGGCGGACTATCGCGGCTTCAACAGCAACGGGTTCCACATCGTCGCGTTGTTCGATGTCGATCCCGACCGAATCGGACGTTTCTCGCGCAGCGGGATTCCCGTGCTTGCGCCGCAGACCCTTCGCGAGACCGTGCGACGCGACCGCGTCGAGATCGGCATCATCGCCGTCAACGCCGACAACGCCCAGAGTGTCTACGACAGTCTGGCCGAGGCGGGGGTGTGCGCCGTGCTGAATTTCGCGCCGGTGCAGATCCGGGTCCGGCGCGGCGTGAAGATCAAATCGGTCGACCTGCGCATCAACCTCGAGTCGCTCTCGTATCACCTCAAGAACATCGAAGACGGCGTCGCGGTCGAGGACGATGGGTAACTCGCCGCCGCGCTGATCCTGCGCTGCAGCGCGGTGACCGCGGATTCGAGCCTTTGGAGCAGTGCCGCCGCCCGGCTGAAATCATTCTCGCGTGCCGCGGTCTCGAGCATCACCGAGAGATCGACCGACGGGTCGCCCTCGAAATTGCTGACCGCGCCCTTCATCTTGTGCGCGGACTGGTAGAGCGCCTCGGCATCGCTCATCTGAATGGCATCGCGAATCTGGGTCAGGAGCACCGGTGTCTGCTTCGCGAACGCGCCGCTCACGCGTGCGAGCAGCGCCAGGTTTCCTCCGACTGCGTTGACGATCGGCTCCGCGCCTGTCAGCAGTCGGACCGTGTACTCGAGCTGCTTCAGGTCGATCGGCTTGGTCAGCACGGCATCCATGCCCGCTTCCAGGCATTGCACCCGATCCTCGCGGCGCGAATGCGCAGTGAGCGCGACGATCGGCGTGCGGCTGCCGCGTTCCCGCTCGCGATAACGGCGCGTTGCCTCAAGGCCATCGAGCTTCGGCATCTGCACGTCCATGAACACGAGATCGAAGTTGTGATGCTCGAGGCGCCGTAACGCCTCTTCGCCGTCGCCCACGACCGTGACGCGATGCATCATGCGCCGCAGCGCCTCGGCCGCGAACTCCTGGCTGACCGCCTCATCCTCGGCGACGAGGATGTGCAGACCCGATCGGGCGACGCGCGTCCGCACATCGTCGGCCTGCACTTCCGCCGGTTTCGTTCCCACGGCCGTGGCAACGGCGTCGAGCAGTTCACGCTCGCTCACCGGTCGCGTCACGCGGATGCGATCGTCTCCGGCGACCACGTCGAGCGGCGAGGTGATGATCACGGCAGGCTGAATGGCGATGGCCTCGTCGGCCGAAATCGCGCACGCATATTTCCTCGCCTCGATCTCGGCCACGGTTGCGCACGCCGTGACTTCCAAACCCGCGCTGCGAAGGATCTCCACCAGGAATCCGCGCGACGTCGCATTCGGCTCGACCACAACCACGGATCGGCCGGTCAGCTCGGGCCGGATCCGCCGCGGCCCGGAACTGAAGCGGTCGAATGGCAGCGCGAGATCGATGGCCACCGACGTTCCTACGCCGGGCGTGCTCTGCAACCGCACCGTGCCCCCCATGGCGTCGACCAGCCGCGACACGATCGCCAGTCCAAGCCCGGTCCCTCCGTGGCGGCGGGAATGCGAGCGATCGGCCTGCGCGAACGGCTCGAAGATGGTCCGCCGCTGGTCCTCGGGGATGCCGATGCCGGTATCGCGCACTTCGAAGCGCATGCGCTCATCGGTCATCGACACGCGCAAGGCCACCTCCCCCGAGTTGGTGAACTTGATCGCATTCCCGACGAGATTGACGATGATCTGCCGCAGCCGCAGCGGATCGCCCCACACGGATTCGGGAACCTCCGCAGCGACGCCCGCGGCGAGAATCAGATCTTTCGTGGCCGCGCTGACGCCGAGGGGTTTCATGGTCTCGGCGACGAGGTCGCGGATCGAGAAATAGACCGGCTCGAGCTCGATCTTCCGCGCCTCGATCTTCGAGAAGTCGAGAATGTCCTCGATCGTGGCGAGCAGCGATTCCGCCGAGCGCTTTGCCAGCTCCAGATGACGGGCGCGCCGCGGCGAGGTCTCGTCCTCGATGGCCAGCTGCAGCATCCCGATCACGCCGTGAAGAGGCGTGCGCATCTCGTGCGACATGTGGGCGAGAAACTCGCTCTTCGCCGCGCTCGCCTCCTCGGCCCGGGCACGCGCGTCGTTCAGCTCTGCAGAGCGCTCCTCGATCTGACGGATCAGATCGCGCGAAATGCGGATCGCTGCCGACCGGCTGGCTCGCCACTCCTCCGCGGTTCTCGCGGTGAGCGCCACGTACAGTCCGACCATGAAGATCAAGATGACTTTGGCGAGGAACACGTTCATCGCAATCGGCCGCCCGTCGACGAGGACGACCCACGCCCCCATCGCTCCATAGCAGAGCGCACTGAAGATCACGAACGCCAGACAGCGGCGAAACGTCGTCAGGGCCTGGTCGGCGGTGCGAACCAGAAGGACGAAAAACAGCCAACTCCGCTCCGCGCCCGACAGGTAGACTGCGATCGTCATCAGCGGCACGTCGACGGTGAGAAAGAACAGGCTGAGATCGAACGGCTGCAGCCTGTCGTACCAGGCCCGCAGCGCGAGCCAGGATAGCGTGCAATACACAACCGCCACCGCGGTGCTCACCCACACCGCCCGCATCGACGGCTCGCCAAGAATGAAACGGTTGTTCAGGAAGACGCCGACGCAGATCAGACTGCAGCCGACGATGCGCAGGGTGGGTATGTCCCGCACCGCGAGGCGATGCGCGCGCGCCTTTTTTCGCGCTTCGATCGCCTCGGGCAGGACCACCAGGTCGGACATGGCAGCAGCCCGACTAGTCCCCGTTGCTACGTCTGGGCCGTTGGATTCTGTGACGATGCTGCAGGATAGCGCGGATCCTGGGAAGGAGGACCTCTTTGCGGATCGGCTTGCGAAGGAAGTCGGCCGCCCCCATTTCGAGACTGCGCGCTTCCGCTTCCGGACCGGCCACGCCGGTGATGAACACTGCCGGCGTATCGATGCCCTTCTGGATCATGATCTCGAACAGCCGCAGGCCGTCGAGCGTGGGAATGTTGATATCGAGCACCAGCAGATCGAACTGGCGCCGGCCCACCTCGATGAGCGCGTCCGCACCATCGGCGACCGAAACCACTTCGTATCCCGCTTCGTTCAGAAAGCCTTCCATCAGCGCCGACGAGACCGCGTCATCTTCGACGAGCAGAACGAGCGTCGGCCCGTCCAGCGGATTCCGGAGCAGCTCCCGAGGGGCGGGAGCCGTCTTCAGCGCGGCGAGGATCTCGTCGTGAACGCGCTCGGTCTCGGAACTGGGCAGCGTGCCGAACTGCCGGTGCAGGATGTCGGAGCACTCCTGGTAGCGACGAAGTGCGGCATCCGGCCGGCCCTGTTCGAGCTGCAGCCGCATCAGAGTGCGATGGACGATCTCCTGCGACGGGTCGAGCGACAACAGCCGCCCGGCCGTCTCCACCGCCCGCTCCCACCACCCGGCTTTGATCTGGGCCGCGAGCAGCCGGCTGAACACGCCGACCGCCTCGCGCCAGAAGCGCAGGCGTTCATCGCGCAACCACTCATCGAAACGCGGCAACCCGCTGACGTAACCATCGAGCAGATTCCCGGTGTAGATCTCGGCCGCTTCACGGGTGCTGTTGATCGCCGTTCGGGCCGCGAGCACCTCGAAGTCGTGTGCATCGACGTGAACGCGGTCGGGGTCGAACGACACCGACTCGCCGCTTACCCGGACGAGGTCGTCAGGGATGGACCGGAGCGCGTATCGCAGCTCGCCGACGAAATCGCCGGCGTGGGCGCTGTCGGACCCGAACATCAGCTCTGCCAGCTCGGGGAACGATCCGCCGTTCTCGAGACGCAGGGCAAGATAGACGAACAGCGCCTTCAGGCGGGGGCTGCCGATCGACATCATGTTGCCGCGGTGATCGACGGCTCTGAAATCGCCGAGGAGTTGGATGTTCAGTAACTTCATTTTGTACGGAAGGGAGGGTAACACGCGCAAGACGTGGTAGAAGTCCGTGAAACGATAGGATTTTATCTCTACCGGACGGTAGAGCCGTTACGCCGCCATTGTTTTTCCATCGAATGTTTTGAAAATGAATCAGGAACGGATCGTCATCAGCGGGCTCGGCGTGATGAGCCCGAACGGGATCGGCCGCGAGAGCTACTTCCAGTCGCTGGCCAGCGGACGGAGCGGTGTCCGCCAGATCACTCACTTCGACGCAAGCGATCTCCCCTGTCGCGTCGCAGGCGAAGTCGACTTCGACCCAACCGGCTGGGTGGAACAGAAGGACATGAAGCATGTCTCGCGCGTCGTCCCCATGGCCATCGCCGCGACCGACGAAGCACTGCGCGACGCGAAACTCGACCCGTCATCGGTCGACCTCGAGACGCGACGCTCGATGGCGGTCATGCTCGGCTCGGGCGGCGGGGCCATCGAGTTCAGCGAGCGGATGTACGAGCTCTGGTACAAAGGTGCCGTCAAGCAGGCCTCGGTCTATGCGATTCCGTCCGGCACGATCGGAACGCTCTCCTCCGAGATCTCGATGGCCTATGACCTCCACGGCTTCTCGCATCTGATCTCGACGGGATGCACGTCGTCGACCGATGCCATCGGCTACGCCTATCGCCACTTGAAGCTCGGCGTGGCCGACTACATCATCACCGGCGGTGCCGATGCGCCGATCACCGAGGCGATCATGACCGGGTTCTGCATCATGCGGATCGTGGCCAGCGCGTTCAATCACTCGCCGGAAGCGGCATCGCGTCCGTTCACACGCAACCGCGACGGCTTCGTCCTGGGCGAGGGAGCCTGGATGTTCGTGATGGAGCGGGAGGCGACGGCACGGGCTCGCGGCGCAAAGATCTATGCCGAGGTAGCGGGATATGGGTCGACGTGCGATGCCTATCATCGCGTTCGCATGGATGACTCCGGCGAAGAGCCTGCCCGGGCGATGCAGCTGGCACTGAAGGAGTCGCGGATCGACGCCAGTGAGGTCGACTACCTCAACTATCACGGCACGTCGACGGATTTGAACGATCGCATCGAGACGCGCGCGGTCAAGCTGGCGTTCGGCAAGCACGCGTGGAAGATGGCCGGCTCCGCGACGAAGTCGATGATCGGCCATCCGCAGGGAGCCTGCGGTGCGGCCGGCGTCGCCGCGACGGTCATGGCCATCCGCGACGGCGTTCTTCCGCCAACGATCAATCTCGACGTGCCCGATCCCGAATGCGATCTCGACTATGTGCCGGACGTCGGCCGGCGCGCCCGCGTCAACGCCGCCGTCTGCAACACGATCGCCTTCGGGTCGAAGAATTCGGCCCTGGTTCTGAAACGATACGACTAGTTGCTCACTCCACCCCGCCTCGACGAGCCCGAGCTTCTCGACGAACACGACGCGCCGCGCGCGGACGTGGAGCGGTCGTTGCGCGATCTGCGGCGCTTCAATCGTTACTGCGGTGGAACCGGCGCATACCGGCGCCTCGTGAAGCGTCTCGGACGGATCCGGTCGGTCGTCGACCTGGGAGCCGGAACGGCCGATCTCCTGGACAGCATCCCCGGCGAGGTTCTTCGTGTCGGCCTCGACTTCAAGATCGACCATCTGCTCTACCTGCGCAACGGCTCACGCGTACATCGCGTGGTCGGAGACGCGCGGCGGCTGCCGTTCCGGACCGGCGCGGTCGACGCGGTGACTTCGTCGCACTTTTTCCACCATTTCGATGACGAAGGAAACGCGGCAATCCTGCGCGACTCGCTGCGCGTGGCACGGGTCGGCGTCGGCTTTACCGACACGCGCCGTCACTACGCACCGCTGTTGTTCGTGCGGATGCTGGCGCTTCTGCGGCTCGTCGGCCGCATCACGCGTGTCGACGCGCCGGCATCGATCCGGCGCGGCTACACGATCGCCGAGGCACGCAGCGTGGCCGATCGTGCAGGAGCGGCGAAGACGAGCGTCGTGAAGTTGTTTCCGTACCGCTTCGGAATCATCCTGCGCAAATGAAGTTCGACGTGGCGATTGTCGGCGCGGGACCTGCGGGATCGACGCTTGCGGCAATCCTGGCGCGCCGCGGTCTCGGCGTTGCACTGATCGATCGCGACCAGTTTCCGCGCGACAAGCTCTGCGGCGAGTTCCTCTCTTACGACGCGCTGCCGATCCTCGACCGTCTTGGCGTGGCGTTGAAGACTCCACAGATCGCGAGCTGCCGCGTGATTTCGCGCCACCGCCAGTACGAATTCGAATTCCCGAGCGCCGCCCGCGGCGTTAGTCGTCAACTCCTTGACGATCTTCTGTTCCGAACGGCAGTCCGTTCCGGCGCGCATCCGTTCGCCGGCTGGACGGCGAGCGATCTCTTCCCGCTGTCGATCGAGCGCGGCGGCGAGCGGCAGCTCATCGATGCACGCCTCATCGTCGGAGCGTGGGGACGGTGGGGCCGTTTTGACACGCAGCTCGGCCGCGGATTCGCGAAGGATCGCTCGCATCGCCATTTCGGATTCAAACGGCACTATGTGGAGCGGCAGCCGTCCTCGGCCGCCGGGGTCATCGAGCTCTACTCCTACCGCGGCGGCTACCTCGGCGTCTCGCCGATCGAGAACCGCATCACCAACATCTGCGGCCTCGTTCACGCGTCGCGGCTGGCCGGACACAAAGGGCGCTGGCAGACGTTCGTCGACGAGATTCGGTCGGAGGAGCCGCGGCTCGATGCGATGTACGCGCGCCATGAGCCGGCTCAGGACGGATTTCTCTCCTCGGAGCCGGTCATCTTCCGGGCCCGTTCGCCTGTCGAACGCGGCGTCCCGATGATCGGCGACGCCTCGGGCATCGTCGATCCGCTGACCGGCAACGGGATGGCCATGGCCATCCAGTCGGCCGCGGTCGCCGTGCCTCACGTGATGGGGATGCTCGGCGGCCGCGGGAATGAGAACGCCTACCGCGACGCGCACGCGCGCTTCTTCGGACCGCGGATCGCATGGAGCCGGCGCGTCGCCGCGATCCTCTCACGGCCGTCGCTCCTCGACGCGGCGTTGCGCGCCGTCCGATCCCGCCGTCCCGGGGAGTTTCTCCTCGCCCACACACGGGCCACGCCGGCCGCCGTGGAACGTCTGGCTGACGAGTCGTTCTGATACAGTGATCACTTCATGGACGGTTACCCGGAGGGGGAATTCGTCCTCCCGATCTTCCCCCTGCCAAACCTGGTGTTCTTCCCGAACACCCGGCTGCCGCTGCACGTCTTCGAGCCACGCTACCGGCAGATGGTCACCGACGCGCTTTCAGCCGATAAGCGTTTCGGAATCGTCCTGTTGCGCCCCGGTTGGGAGAGCGACTATTTCGGCGCCCCGGCCGTCCACGTGTGCGGCACGATGGGTACGATCGAGCAGGCCGTTCCGCTCGACGACGGGCGCTACAACATCCTCGTGCGCGGCGATATCCGATTCCGCATCGTCGACGAGGTGGAACAAGTTCCCTATCGGACCGCGCGCGTGATCGCGCAGCCGGAGATGGAACACCGCCCCGACGAGTCGTACGCGCAGCGGGAGTGGCTCGCCGAGCTCGCGCGGCAGTATCTGAGATACCTTCCCGACCAGATGGCGGTCCCGGAGATCGAGACCGTGGGTCTCGACGCCCTGACGAACGCGCTGATCATGTCGCTGAACCTCGAAGTGGAGGAGAAGCAGCGCCTGCTGGAGATCGACGATCTCATCGCCCGTGCCGAGAAGATCGGCAACGAACTGCAGAGCCGGGTGGAGAGTCTGCGATTCCTGGCGCCGTATCGGAGAGGGACGGATCCATCGAAGAATTAACTTCCGTTACTTCGTCACCGTAAACTTCCTCTCCGCCGCGATGTTCCCGCCCCAATAACCGACGACCTTGTAGTCTCCCGGCGCGAGCTTCTTCTTCCCCGCATACGCGAATGTCGCGACCTTGGCTCCATTCATCGACTTACGGTCCTTGTCGAGCGTCTTTCCCTTCCCGTCTTCCCAGACGGCGCTCATCTGCAGACCGGCCGGCGACTGCTGGACGGTCATCGACAGGATGAGCGGCTCTCCAACCTTGAACGTGCTCTTCTCTTCGATGACGATGCCATCCGGGTTCGCGTGGCTTCCGAGCCGCGCGCTTGTGGTCTGCTCGACGAGCGCGGTGCCGATGACCTTGTTCACTTTCGCGTTGCGAACATCCTGCTGCCCCGCGGCCGTGGTGGTTTTCGCCGGCGCCGTTTTCGCCGGCGGAGCCTGACCCGTTTCGCGCCGGCAGGAGACGATCAGCGTGGCTCCCGCGTACAAAACACAGATGGAAACGGCGGCCATGATTCGATGCATGCTCATGGCATTAGTGTGCCTCATTTTCGTGCCGCTCGCAGTGGCGCGGCGATCGATCGGGCCCCGTGCGCCGTTCGACGCGCGCCGAATTCTGTGGATCGCCGCCCATCCCGACGACGAGCTCATGATCGCTCCGCTCCTTGGCCGCTACTGCATCGAAGGAACCTCGCGCTGCTCGCTCCTCGTGACCACCCGCGGCGAAAACGGCCCGTGCGAGCTGCCTGGCGGCTGCTCCGATCTCGGAGCGATCCGCGAGCAGGAGATGCGTTCGGCCGCCGCGCTCTTTCATGCATCACTGACGCAATGGTCGCTCCCCGATGTCATGAGCGACGTCGCCGCCGCGTGGGGGCCGGACATCGTGACTCGCCTCCGCCAGTCGATCGTGATCGATCAGCCGACGGTCGTGATCACGTTCGATCCGAGCCACGGCAGCACGTGCCATCCCGCGCACCGCCCCATCGGCGCGCTGGTGCTCGACGCGATCGCGGCAATGGGATCTGATGCTCCCGGCGTGTTCCTGGTCGAAACGAGAGCGACCCTCGATGACCGCGATCGGTTCGCGAACGGCCTCCCCGATCAGGCGATCACGATCGACGCCCGAGGAACCTGGCATGACCTCACGGAAGACGCGGCGCTGCACACGAGCCAGTTTTCGAACGCGCTCGTCGGTTCACTTGCCGAAACGCCGGACGCGGAACGTTTTCTCTTCGTCGCTCCCGCATCGAAGGCCGGCAGCATCAGCGATTGCCACTAGAATGCGCGCCGTGGCGGGCGAGCTCCCCTATCGCGACTTTCAATTTCCGCTCAACGTCTTCATGCACGTTCTGACGCATGAGGAAGGGAGCGTTCCCTATCTTCACTACGGCCTGTTCGAGCGGCCCGGCGAGCCGATCGCCAGCGCGCAGGAACGCTCCACGCAACTTCTCTTCCAGCGGCTGCCGCCGCCTCCTGCAAAGGTGCTCGACGTCGGAATCGGCGTGGGAACCACGCTTGCGCGTCTGGCTGCCGCCGGGTATGACGTCACCGGCATCACACCGGACGAACATCAGGCCCATCTCGTGCGCGCGACTCACGGCGACCATCTGCGCATCGAGCACGTCTCCTTCGAGGACTTCGCGGCCCGCCCGTTCGACGTGGTCGTGTTTCAGGAGTCGTCGCAATACATCGAATGCAACGCCCTTTTCGCCAAGGCGCACGAGCTGACGCGCGACGTGATCGTGCTCGACGAGTTCTCGGCCGAGCCGACCGGAACCCTCCACCAGCTCGACGAGTTTCTCCGCGCGGCATCAGCCCACGGTTTCGAAAAGACGGAAGAGATCGATCTTTCATCGCAGGCCGCGCCAACGGTCGACTACTTTCTCGAACGCCTCCCCCGCTACCGCGCCTCGCTCTCCGCGGACCTCGGCCTCAGCGACGCGCAGGTCGACGAGCTGATCGAGAGCGGAAAGCGTTACCGGAACCTCTATCGCCGCGGCGTGTACGTTTACCTGCTGCTGCGCTTCCACAGGAGATGACGGCGATGCGCTTGCTCTTCGATCCGGCAGCGTTGCACGACACCTACGTCGCGGCCCGGCCGTTTCCACACGCTGTGATCGACGGGCTCTTCGAGGACGACGCGGTAAAGGCCGTGCTCGACCACTTCCCGTCGCCCGGCGCCACCGACTGGGCGCGGTTCGACAATCGCAACGAGCGCAAGCTCGGATTTCACCACGAACGGACGTTCGTCGCGCCCACTGTTCGCGCGTTCCTGGAACAGATGAATTCGTTCGAGATGCTGTTGTTTCTCGAAACGCTCACCGGCATCGAGGGCCTGATTCCCGATCCCTACTTCGGCGGCGGAGGCCTGCATCAGATCGAGCAGGGAGGGTTCCTCGGAGTTCACGTCGACTTCAACGTTCACCCGAAGCTCCACCTGCATCGAAGACTCAACCTGCTGCTGTATCTGAATCGCGGCTGGCGCGAAGAGTACGGTGGCCACCTGGAGCTCTGGAACGCCGACGCCTCGGTCTGCGAGACGAAGATCCTTCCCGTGTTCAACCGGACCGTGATCTTCTCGACGACCGAAACGTCGTTCCACGGCCATCCGCATCCGCTCACCTGTCCCGATGGCTGGACGCGAAAATCGGTCTCGCTCTACTACTACACGTGCGGGCGGGCGGAGCGCTCGCCGCGCCACGACACGATTTTCGTGACGGAGTGACGATTCGCATGCAGCCGCTCCGGATCGCCTACCTGCTCGAGGACACCGGCCTGGCCGGAGGAATCCGCGTCGCAGCGGCGCAGGGGGACGCATTGGTCGCGCGCGGTCATGACGTCACGCTCGCAACCAGGGGTGAGCCTCTGACGTGGCGTGACTCGCGCGCACGCTGGACGTTCGTCTCCGACTGGAAGGAAATCGACGCGACGCCATTCGACTTCGTCGTCGGAACCTTCTGGAAAAACCTGCACCCTGCCTTCGAGATTGCCGGACGGCGCGCGATCCACCTCTGCCAGGGTTACGAAGGCTCATTCACCGCGTATCAGTCGCTCAAGCGGGAGATCGACGCCGCCTACGCGCTGCCGATGCCGAAGATTACCGTCTCGCCGCACCTCGTGCAGATCTGCCGCCGCTTCACCGATGACGCGACGTACATCGGCCAAATCGTCGACGACATCTTCTTCCGGCAGCCGCAGTTCCGCGATGACGGACGGCTGCGCGTGCTGCTCGTCGGCCCCATGCAGGCAGATTTCAAAGGCATCGATCTCGGGTACGAGGCCGTTCGGCACGCTCGATCCGCCGGCGCGCAATTCAAGCTCGTGCGTGTCTCGCAGTGGCCGGCCGCGGACGACGAGCCGGCCGATCTCGCATCCGAGTTTCACGTCGGCCTCCACTCGGCGGCCATGGCCCGGCTGATCGCCTCCTGCGACGTTTTCCTCGGCCCCAGCCGTCATCAGGAAGGCTTCGGATTGCCGGCAGCCGAAGCGATGGCGTCCGGGTTGCCCACGGTGCTGTCGGAGATTCCGTCATTCCTGTCGTTCGATGGCGCGCGCGACTACGCGCTGTTCGCTCCGGAGAACGACGCCGCCGCCATGGGCGAAGCGCTGGTCCGGCTCCTCGGAGATCTCCCGCTGCGTCGCCGGATCGCATTGCGCGGGCGTGAGGTCGCCGAGCAGTTCCGCGCGCACCACACCGGACTTCGCCTCGAGCGTTACTTTCTCGATCGGCGCACGCGATAAGATCGAAATCGAATGGCGGCCGCGGTCCTCTTTCCTCGCTACGATCATCCGGCCGTCGAAGAGAGTTACGCGAGCTGGCAGTCGGAGATGCTCCTGCGGCGCGGGGCCTCCGAGTTTTACCACTACGACTTCGACGAGGCAGCGCGCCACGCGGTCCGCGACATCGAGGCCAAACACGTGCTCGTGGTAACGGATCCGCTGCTGATCCCATCGCCTCGCCTCGCGGAACGCCTCGAAGAAATCCTCCCGGAGGGCCTGTTCGCGGCGATTCCATCGAGCTCGCAGTCGGCCAACGAAAAGCAGCGCCTGACGCTCCCCTCGTACATGACGCTTCGCGAGCTGGAGATGGAAACTGCAGCGCTGCAGAAAAGCGGCGTCCCGCCGGAGCGGTTCCGATGGGACGGCTCCAACCCTGGCGCGTACCTCTGCCGTGTCGCCGATCTCGCCGCCATCCAGACGCCGCTGCGCGACGTGCTGAACGGCCGGGAAGTCATTCTCTCGCGCAGCGATTTCATCCACCGCTGGCCGCCGCTCCGCGGCGATTCGCGGGCCGACCTTCTCGAGCGCATCGCCATCGACGCCAAGTCGATCCTCGAATTCGGCTGCGGCGAGGGCTCTCTCGGCGAGGCGCTCAAGAAGCGTCAGAAGTGCCGCGTGGTCGGCATCGAGCTCGATCGCGACGCCGCGGCCAGAGCGCGGAAGAAGATCGACGACGTCTACTGCGGCGATGCACTGGAGATCGTGGGACTCATCCACGAAGAGTTCGACTGGATCGTCGGAGGCGACTTCGTCGAGCACCTCACCGAACCGTGGTCGTTCCTCTCCGATCTGCGCCGGATCTCCAAGCCCGCGGGACGTCTTCTTCTCAGCATCCCGAACATCGCCAACGCTTCGATCGTCGCCGATCTGCTTCGAGGCCGGTTCGATTACGTGTACATGGGCCTGACCTGCGTCGGGCACCTCCGTTTTTTCACTCGGCGATCGATCGAGGACATGCTCGCCATCGCCGGGTGGGATGTCGAGAAGATCGAGCCCCAGCTGCTGACGGTGACGAGCGAACGCGACGCGCTGATCGCGCAGCTCGAGTCGGCGGGCGTCCCGTTCTCGAAGGACGAGCTTCTGCCGACCGGCTACTACGTCACCGCCCGGAATCGACGATGAGCCTCCGTGAGCGCATCGCCTTGTGGCGCCTGGAGCGCCGCCTCCGTCAGCTGCAGAACGCCTACTACGACGGCGAGAAGAAGGACGAGGTGGTGATCCTCGACTACTTCCGGACGCTGGAGGCCGCGAGAACGCTGTATCTCACGACGGCGGCCAGTCGACGGTTCCCCCGCCGCGTACACCTCGGATCGGGCGACCATCGCATCAGCGGCTGGATCAACATCGATCTCGATCCGGCGATGGCCGTGGACATCGCCGCCGATCTGCGGCGCTCGATCCCGCTCCGCAACGGATCAGTCGATCTGATTCACTCCGAGGATTTCATCGAACACATCGATGACGCGGATGGCAAGACCGTGTTGCACGAATGCCATCGCGTTCTGCGCGAGGGCGGCGTCATGCGCATCCTCACCCCCGATCTGCGCGCGCTCATCGACGAGATCTACGTCCGCCGCGAGCCGCGGCATCTCCGCTGGTGCTCGGCCTATCTCGACACGAGCGATCCCTGCGAAGGGCTGAACATGCATCTGCGCATGGGCGGCGACCATCGCTTCATCTACGACGAGGAACATCTGAACGCGCTGCTGCGCGACATCGGCTTCAAGGTTCGTCGCGTTCACTACAACTGGTCACCGGTGCCGGAGCTGCGATACCTCGACCTGCGCGATTTCGGCCTCAACCTCTTCCTGGAGTGCATCAAACGCTGATGCGCGTCGCCTATCTCCTCGGCGAGACGGAAATCTCGGCCACCGCGCGCATCGTGCTGGCGCAGGCGGACGCGTGGGTCGCCGCCGGCCACCAGGCCCGCATCGTCACAACCGCTCTTCCGCTGACGTGGCGAAGCTCGTGCGCGGAATGGATCTACGTCGACGATTTTCGCGAGTACCTGCCCGGTCAGGGCGAGATCGTCATCGACGCGCAGTCGGAGATCGTGCGCAACAACCCGATCGTCGACGACGAGTTCTTTCGCCAGCGTCTGCCGCGCGAAAACGAACCGCTGCGCGTGCTGCTCGCCGGCGGTTCGCAGGCCGACGACAAGGGAATCGGCGAAGGCTACGGGGCGGCCGCGCACGCCCGCTGGTTCCATCAGACGTTCGATCTCGTGCGCGTGTCGCCCTGGGCGCCTTCGCGCGAAGAACCGATGGATTCGGTGCAGGAGTTTCACGTCGCGCTCGATGCCAAGGAGATGACGCGCCTCGTCCATTCGTGCGACGTGCTGATCGCCCCGAACCGCCGGGAAGATCCGATTTCGCTGACGACGATGGAGGCTCTCGCGTCCGGGCTCGCCTGTGTTCTCACCTCCACACCGGAACACCTTGCGCTCGGCGATGCCGCGGCATTCGGACCGCCCGACAATGCGGTTGAGCTCGGAGAAACGCTGATCGCGGTGCTGTCCGACCGCGCACTGCGCGAGCGACTTCGCACCCGCGGTCGCGAAGTCGCCCGGCAATTTCAGTCCGCTACGGTTTTGAAGCGCCTCCAGTCATCGCTGGCGCGGCCTTCATGACTTCTTTCCCCTTGTCGATCACCTTCACCGTGGCCGTCGATCCCGGATAGCGGTCGCCGGTGGCGATCGGCTCGGCGCGGCCGCCGAGGCAGCCGGAGAGGAAGTTCTCGGCGCGGGCGTTGAAGTCGATCGAATTCTCGGGCCGCGCGAAGCCGTGACCCTCATCGCTGTAGACGACGTAAGTCACTGACCCGCCGTTCTTTTGAATGGCGTCGACGATCCGCTCCGACTCCGCCCTGTTCACGCGCGGATCGTTGGCTCCCTGGCCGATGAGCAGCGGCTTGCGGATCTGGTTGGCCTTGAACAGCGGCGAGGCGTTGCGGAGCAGATCGGCGTCGGCGGGATCATCGATGTTCCCCATCCGTGCGTCGAACTCGACGCGGTCGGCCTTCCAGTACGGCGGAATCGATTGGATCAACGTCCTGAGATTGGACGGTCCGACGATATCGACGCCGCAGGCGAAGTACTCCGGCGTGAACGCGACGCCGGCGAGCGTGGCATAACCGCCGTAGGACCCGCCCATGATGGCGATGCGCTTCGGATCGGCGTAGCCCTGCTTGACCGCCCAGTTCGCGGCGTCGATGAGGTCGTCGTGCATCTTCAGACCCCATTGCCGGTTACCGGCGTTGAAAAACTTCTTTCCGAATCCCGAAGAGGCGCGATAGTTCGTCTGCAGGACGGCGTAGCCGCGATTGGCAAGCCACTGCGGCGTGGGGCGATATCCCCACCGGTCGCGCGTCCACGGACCGCCGTGCACCAGGAGGACCATCGGGAGATTCTTTGCCTGCAGTCCCGTTGGGAGCGTGAGATAGGCGTGCATGGTGAAGCCGTCGCGAGTCTTGATCGCGACGGGCTGCATTGCCGAGAGCTGCAGGTTCTCGAGCTTCGGCTGCGCGGAAAAGAGAAGCGTCCCTTTCTTTGCCTCGCGGTCCCACGCATACCAGCGCACCGGTCCTCGATCGGAGGTGAAACCGACGAGCCAGGTTTTGTTCGCGACATCGCGGCTCAGAATGGAGAAATCGCCGTCGTTGAGCTTGGCGATCCCTTCGAAGTCGGCCTTCACCGAAGGATCGATGACTGTCCACGAGCGGCGTCCGGGCTCGAATGCAACCGCCTCGACAGCGTGCGTGGCCGGGTTGATCTGCACGACGCCGGCGTCAACCTCGCCGGATGCGGCCATGACCTTCTCGGCGCCGGTGGCCATGTTGTGCTCCACGACGCGAGCGGTATCGGTTCCGATCGACGACTCGAGAATCAGCGACTTCCCATCCTCCGACACGTCATCGACGTTGAGCGTCTCCTCCAGACCGACCTTCATCAGAGACCGCCACGGCGACTGCGCGTTGTCGCGCACGAGGATCTCCAGTCCGCCGTCAGCCATCGTCTGCACCGCGCCGATGACGGTCAGATTCCTATCCGTGATGAAGCTGCGCGCGCTTCCCGGATTCCTCGCTTCCAGCACGAGGGATCCTGTCGAGAGGTTGAGACGATAGGCGTCGACCAGCTGGCGGTCGCGCGCATTCATCGTCACCAGGATCTGGTCAGGCACCCCCGGCTCGATCTTCGCGATGACGCCCCGCACGCCTTGAAAGGCGGTGTAATCGCGCACGGTGCCGGCATCGAGGTCGACACCGTAGACATGGAAGTTTTCATCGCCGTCGTTGTCCTGCTG
Organism: Thermoanaerobaculia bacterium; assembly: GCA_035468985.1. Classification (GTDB taxonomy): domain Bacteria; phylum Acidobacteriota; class Thermoanaerobaculia; order Gp7-AA8; family Gp7-AA8; genus DASVHS01. The sequence goes on along the minus strand of DATISF010000045.1, from coordinate 40,938 downwards.
GTAGAGCAGCGTCTTGTTGTCGGGAGCCCAGGAGTAGGTTCGAATGCCGCGCTTCTTGTCGGCGGTGACGGCACGATCATCGTCCTTGCCGATGGTCTTGACCCACACCTGAAGAACGTTCTTCCTGTCGGGCGCGAGCCACGCCAGACGCTTACCGTCGGGAGAAATCTGCGGCGTGGTTCTTTCCGGATTGCCGAAGAGCACGTCGCGCGGGATGAGTGGTGGGAGCTCCGCGCCGAGCTGCGCCCCGCCGAGCACGGAAACGAAAACGAGAAAAGACAACGAGAGCCATTTCCTGGCTGCTTTCATCGAGCCTCCTGCGGCGGTGGATTCTAGCCCGCCGATCACACCGGACCGGCGGGCTCGCGGAGGCGTTTCTGTAAACCTTATTTCCCGACTTCTTTCCCCTTGTCGATCACCTTCACCGTCGCCGTCGATCCGGGATAGCGGTCGCCGGTGGCGATCGGTTCGGCGCGGCCGCCGAGGCAGCCGGAGAGGAAGTTCTCGGCGCGGGCGTTGAAGTCGATCGAGTTCTCGGGCCGCGCGAAGCCGTGACCCTCATCGCTATAGACGACGTAGATCACCGATCCGCCGTTCTTCTGAATGGCGTCGACGATCTGTTCCGACTCCGCCTTGTTCACGCGCGGATCGTTGGCTCCCTGGCCGATGAGCAACGGCTTGCGGATCTGGTTGGCCTTGAACAGCGGTGAGGCATTCCGCACGAGCTCCGCATCTGCCGGGTTATCGGGGTTGCCCATGCGCACGTCGAACACGGTGCGGATGGCCTTCCAGTACGGGGGAATCGATCCGAGAAGCGTCTTGAGATTCGAAGGTCCGACGATGTCCACGCCGCAGGCGAAGTAATCGGGCGTGAACGTGAGGCCAGCCAGCGTTGCGTAGCCTCCGTAAGACCCGCCCATGATGGCGATCCGCTTCGAATCAGCGTAGCCCTGCTTGACTGCCCAGTTCGCGGCGTCGATGAGATCGTCGTGCATCCGCAGGCCCCACTGCTTGTCGCCGGCGTGCAGGAACTTCTTGCCGTATCCGGTCGATCCGCGGTAGTTCGGCTGCAGCACCGCGTAGCCGCGGTTGGCGAGCCACTGCGGATAGGACCGATAACCCCACGTGTCGCGCGACCACGGTCCGCCGTGGACGAAGAGCACGAGCGGGAGATTCTTCGGCGGCAGACCGGCCGGCAGCGTGAGATACGCGTGCATGGTCATGCCGTCGCGAGTTTTGATCGTCACCGGCAACATCTGCGAGAGCTGCAGGTTGTCGAGCTTCGGTTGGGCGGAGAAGAGGAGCGTCCCCTTCTTGGCATCGCGATCCCACGCGTACCAGCGTGTCGGTCCGCGATCCGAGGTAAATGCAACGAGCCAATTCTTGTCCTGGTAGTCGCGATTGACGATGGCGAAGTCGCCGTCGTTCAGCTTCGCGATTCCCTCGAAATCCGCCTTGACCGACGGATCGAGAACCTTCCACGACCGCCGGCCCGGCTCGAACGAGACCGCTTCGATCGCCCGCGTGCCTGGATTGATCTGCACGATGCCGGCATCGACTTCGTCGGATGAGGCGATGACCTTCTCGGCTCCGGTGGCGATGTTGCGCGCCACGACGCGAGCCGTGTCGGTTCCGATCGATGACTCGAGGATCAGCGACTTGCCGTCGTCGGTCACGTCGACGAGATCGAGCGTCTCTTCGGGACCGACCTTGATCAGCGAGCGCCACGGCGACTGCGCATTCTCGCGCACGAGAATCTCGGTTCCGCCGTCCGGCGTCGACTGCTGCGCGGCGATCACGTTCAAATTCTTGTCCGTGACGTATCCGAGGGCGCTGCCCGGGTTCGTCGCTTCGAGCACCAGCGCGCCCGTTGAAAGCGTGAGCCGGTACGCGTCGAACAGCTGCCGGTTGCGCGCGTTCATCGTCACGAGGATCTGATCGGAAACGGCGCGCTCGACCGAGGCGATTTCGGCGCGCACCCCCTGGAATGCGGTGTAGTCGCGCACGGTGCCGGCGTCGAGGTCGACGCCGTAGACGTGGAAGTTCTCATCGCCGTCGTTGTCCTGGAGATAGAGCAGTGTCTTGTTGTCGGGCCCCCAGCCGTAGTTGCGGATGCCGCGCTTCTTGTCGGCCGTGACCACACGATCGTCATCCCTGCCGATCGTTTTCACCCACACCTGGAGCACGTTCTTCTTGTCAGGGGCGAGCCAGGCGAGGCGCTTTCCGTCGGGGGAGATCTGCGGGTTGGCGCGCTCGGGGTTGCCGAACAGGACTTCGCGGGAAATCAGCGGGGGAAGATCGGCGCGCAGTTGTGCGCCGGCAAACAGAGCAGTAACCAGGAAAAGAGACACCGCGACCCATCGATTCGCTGTCTTCATCAGACCTCCTGAGGCGGCGCATTCTAGCGCGGCGCTTGCATGAACTACGTGACGGTCGCAGGGCTGTTTCACGCCTTGTGAAATGTTTCTCAAGTCCATAGAATGCGGCTCCCGCGCGTCCGCGCCGCACGACGTAAGTGATGCCCACACAAAAGATTGACAGCCCTGATTCGATCATCCCGCGCAAGCGCGGCACCGTTCCCGGCGAGCAGGCGGAGAAGGGTCTCATCACGCTTCCCGGTGAGTCCGAACGCGAGGTCGAAGACCTCGGAACGAGCACGTACCTGACGACCAAACTCGACGCGGTGGTGAACTGGGCGCGCGGCAACTCGCTGTGGCCGCTGCCGTTCGGAACGGCATGCTGCGCGATCGAGTTCATGTCCATGGTCTCGTCGCACTACGACGTGGCCCGTTTCGGCGCCGAGGTCGTGCGCTTTTCGCCGCGGCAGGCGGACCTGCTCATCGTCGCCGGAACCATCGTCGACAAGATCGCGCCGGTCCTGAAGAAGATCTACGACCAGATGCCCGAGCCGAAGTATGTCGTGGCCATGGGCGCTTGCGCGACGTCCGGCGGCTTCTACCGCGCGTATCACGTCGTGCAGGGCATCGACGAGATCATTCCCGTCGATATCTGGGTGCCCGGATGTCCGCCGACGCCGGACGGACTGATCTACGGGATTCTGAAACTGAAGGAGAAGATCGAGCGGGGAGAGATCAAGCGAGGAGTATGAGCACTCTCACACGATTCTCCGCCATCCCCTACACCGGTCCGGCGCCGACGAAGCGCGATCCGTACCTTCCCGCCGACGTGCAGCGCATGGACGGGCGCGGGATGGAGATCGCGGTGCGGCTCAATCTTCCGGCGATGTCGCAGGAGCGCGGGCAGGACATGCCCACGTTCCTCGTCGCGCGCGAGAGCATCGGTGAGGTCCTGCAGGCGCTTCGCGATCATGCCGATCTGAAGTTCGTTCTTCCTCTCGATCTCTGGGGCGTCGACTATCCGCGACGTGACAAGCGCTTCGACGTCGTGTACCAGCTCTACTCGCTGCAGAACAACGAGCGCATTCGCCTGAAGGTCGCGGTCGAAGACGGCGAGAGCGTGCCGACCTCGGTCGGCGTGTTCCGAGCGTTCGACTGGTTCGAGCGCGAAGTCTTCGACATGTACGGCGTGAAGTTCGAGGGACACCCGAACCTTCGCCGCATCCTGACCCACGAGATGTTCCAGGGTCACGCGCTGCGGAAAGACTACGATCCCGCGCAGCGCTGGCTCCTCACCGAGAAAGGCGTGGCCACGCTGAAGCCGAAAATCGATCCGCGCTTCGAGAACGTCGACACCGACTTCGAGCGGGTGACGCTCAACATCGGACCGTCGCATCCGGCCATGCACGGGACGCTGCGCGCCGCGGTCACGCTCGACGGCGAGAGGATCATCGGCGTCGACCAGGAGATCGGTTACCTGCACCGCTGCTTCGAGAAGATGTGCGAGACGCACACCTACCAGCAGGCCATCCCCTACACCGACCGGCTCAATTACTGCTCCGCGATCATCAACAACGTCGGCTACTGCATGGCGGTGGAGAAACTCCTCGGCATCGAGGCTCCTGCGCGCGCGCAGCACGTGCGGCTGATGCTTTCGGAGATGATGCGGATCGGCGATCACCTCGTCTGCATCGGCGCCAACCTCGTCGACCTCGGCGCGCTGACCAATTTCTGGTACCTGTTCCAGCCCCGCGAGGAGATGTACGGCCTGATCGAAGCATGCTGCGGCGCCCGTCTGCTTCCGAGCTACACGCGGATCGGAGGGCTGGCCGTCGACGTTCCCCCCGACTTTCTGCAGAATTCGCAGCGGTGGATCGACTCGATCCCAAAGTTCCTCGACGACGTCGACAAGCTCGTGCGCACGAATCGCATCTTCCGCGAGCGCGCCGAAGGCGTCGGACCGATCTCACAGGCCGATGCGCTCCAGTTCGGCTTCACGGGCCCCTGTCTGCGAGCCACGGGAATCCCTTACGACGTCCGCAAGGCCAATCCATATCTCGGCTACGAGACATACGACTTCGACGTCCCGATCGCCGATGCGGGCGACACCTACGCACGCTACCTCGTGCGCATGGAAGAGATGCGGCAATCCCTGCGCATCCTGCAGCAGGCCATCCAGCGCGGTCTGCCCGATGGTCCGGTCATCGTCGACAATCCGTACGTGGCCCTTCCTCCGAAAGAGAAGGTCTACAACGAGATGGAGTCGCTGATCTATCACTTCAAGCTGATCATGCACGGCATCCAGCCGCCGGTCGGCGAGACGTATTTCCAGGTCGAAGGCGGCAACGGAGAGCTGGGTTTCTACATCGTGTCGGACGGAACGAAGAATCCGTACCGCGTCCGCTGCCGGCCGCCCTGTTTCCCGATCTTCGAGGCCTACGGCCACATGATCACCGGCCAGACGATTCCGGACGCGATCGCCGTCCTCGGTTCGCTGAACATCATTGCCGGAGAGCTGGATCACTAGATGAGCATCGTTCGCGTATCGCCGGGTGTCGTCAAAGTCGAGGCGGAGCCGCTCACCGCCGCGCAACGAACGTACATCCCGCAGATCCTCTCGGGGATGGTGGTCACGATCCGGCACCTGCTGAAGAACCTCTTCAACATGAAGGGGCTGCCGACGATCTCGTATCCGGAGATCAAGCGCGTGTACTCGGAGCGCTTCCGCGGACGGCACATCCTCACCTCGCGTGAGGACGGCACGACTCGCTGCGTGGCGTGCTACATGTGCTCGACCGCCTGCCCTGCCGAATGCATCACCATCGAGGCGGGGGAAGACGAGCGGACGCGCGAGAAGTTCCCGGTCCGGTACGAAATCGACCTCCTTCGCTGCATCTTCTGCGGCTACTGCGTCGACGCCTGTCCCGAGGATGCGATTTACATGACACGGGATTACGAGATGGCGATCGATACGCGCGCCCGCGCCGTGGTCGGCCTCCGCGATCTTGTCGTTCCGCCGAACTTCCCCGTCGGGCCGATGGGCTGGCGTCCTTACTACGGCAGCGTCAAGAAGGGCGGGACGGCCGGCGGCACCGGGGTCGGCCAGCCGATCCGTGAGACGCCGTTCGAGGGGGAGACCCAGATTCCGAATCCTGACGTCTATCGCGGCGCGTGAGTCGTACACTACGCAGATCCGATGAAACCGCTCGAGACGACGGTCGAAGAGGTTCTTCGCAAGGCGATCCAATCGGAGATCGAGACGCGCGTCTACTACCAGAAGCTCGCCGAACGCGCCGCGACTCCCGAGGTCCGCAAGCGGTTGCTGCAGCTCTCCGACGCGGAGCTCGTCCATCGCGCCAAGATGGAGCGCAAATACAAGGAAGAAGTCGGCCAGAAGCCGCCTGATCCCGAGCCGGTGACGATCGAGCTTCCGAACGATCTCCTGAATCTCGACATGGCCCACGCGCTCAAGCACGCGCTGGAGCGAGAGCGCGAGTCAGAGAGCTACTACCGTTTCATGGCCGAGCGCGTGCCCGATACCGAGCTCGGACATCTGTTCATGGAGCTGGCCGAGATCGAGTGGAAACACAAGACGGATCTGCAGGCGGAGTACGACACGGCCGTGGCCAGCGATCCGGATCAGTTCCTGATGGATATTTAGGATGCGGCGGGGACCCGGCCTCGCGTCTTCGTCCCTTTCACGATCGTTTGACGCCGCACCGGACGGGGCGATCACAACTCCTGCCTATATTGAATCTCGTCATACACGAAGCCCCTCCTAGCGGAACCGGCGGCGTTGTATGAGAGAGAGAGACGGCAGGCGGATGGTCGCGCGTGGCGATTCATCCGCCTCGCTGTCTCTCAGTCATTCCTGCTACAGAATGATCGTGTAGCCGAGGGTCGTCAGATCCGGCATGCGGTCGAGGTAGACGTGACCGTCGGTGTGGTCGATCTCGTGCTGGAAGATCCTCGCTGTGAAGTCATCGACCTCGAAGTCGGCCTTCTCCCCCTCGTGATCGATCGCGCGCACCCGCACGCGCTGGTAACGGGGCGTTTCCCCGCCGAGGAACGGGACGGACAGGCAGCCTTCCCAGTCGGTGGCCCGGTCGTCGCCAATCGGCTCGTACGTGGCGTTGAAAAACACTCCGACGCCAACCGACTGCACGCCCCGGCGTTTGGCCACGCGCTCCTGCACTTCGAACACGAAAATCCGCAGCGGAATGTGAACCTGCGGTCCGGCCAGGCCGACGCCCTCGTATGCATGCATCGTCTCGATCATGTCGTCGACGAGCGCGCGAAATCTGCCGGCCTTGATGTCCTTGATCTCGACATCCGATGTCTTCTGCCTGAGCACCGGGTGTCCCAGTCTGGCCACTTTGAGAATCGACATCAGCTTCTCCCCGCAATGGAAGTGGTGATGATGAAGGAAATCAGCGTCAAGACCGCGGCTCCGTAGAACGCACCGCGCACTCCGGCCACATCGTAGAGAAATCCGGAGAACACCGGGCCGACAAAACGCGCCAGCGATCCGACCGCCGTGGCCAGGCCCAGCATGCTTCCCCTCTCGTTCTCCGGTGCGGCCTTCGAGACCAGCGACGTCAGCGACGGATACGTGAGTCCCTGACCGATGGCAATGAAGAATGCCACACCGTACAGCAGCGGCACGCGCCAGATCGACGGCACCAAAGCGAACCCGATCGTGAATGACATCGCCCCGACGAGAATCAGCCCCTTCTCCCCGATCCGCTTCGCGAGCCTTCCGATCAGTCCTCCCTGGATCGCGGCCACGATGACACCCATGAACAGAAAGAAATAGGCCAGATCGATCTGGCGGAAGTTGAAGCGGTCGCGGGCATGCAGCGTAACGCTCGTCTCCATTCCAGAGACGGCGAGCAGCGTGAGGAAAAGCGCGCTCATCAAGGCGAAGAGCAGCGTTTGATGCGTCATCTCACGCCAGATGCGAGGATCGAACTGAGGCGGCACGCCGCTGCGAGGCACGATCGTCGGCGGCTTCGATTCGGCGAGCACGAAGAATGCGACGCAGAGCGCGCTGAAGGACAACCCGGTCGCCACCAGGCCGGGCAGCAGGTTGCCGTGCATCCCGTGATGCGTTCCGATCGCCGACAGAAAGCCGCTGAGCGGCGGGCCGAGAATGAAGCCCATGCCGAACGCGGCGCCGATGAGTCCCATGCCGCGCGCCCGTTCCTCCGGTGCGGTGACGTCGCTGATGTACGCCTGCGCCGTGCCGATGTTCGCACCTCCCGCGCCGGCGATGATCCGCGACGCGAAGAGCACCCAGAGTTGCCGTGCGAAACCGAACAGCAGGTAACCGATGCAGCTCGCCGTCAGGCTGATCAGAATCACCGGACGCCGTCCGATGCGGTCGGAAAGCCGTCCCCATACCGGCGCGAAGAAGAACTGCATGATCGAGTAGATCCCGACCACGGCCCCGACGACGACGCCGCTGGCGCCGTATTCGCGCGCGTAGAACGACAGGAACGGGATCACCATCCCGAACCCGATCAGGTCGATGAAGACGGTGAGAAACAGAACTGCCAGAGACGTCTTCCGCATGAGCGCGCGCAGTCTACAATGACCCGCCCATGCGCCGCCGCCTCGTTCTCTTCGACATCGACGGAACGCTCATCACCGATGGCGGCTCGTCGCGATCCGCGTTCTCCGAAGCGCTGCGAACCGTGTTCGGATACGAGGGCGACCTGCGGCGCTACGATTTTTCCGGCCGCACTGATCCGCAGATCACGATCATGGTTCTCCGCGATGCGGGATGGGACGAGTCTTCCATCGCGTCGCGATTTCCCGAGTTGTGGGACGAATATCTCACCGGCCTTTCTCGAAACGCGACGCCCGACCGCGTCCAGGCATTGGCCGGCATCCATGAGCTGCTCGATGCTCTGAGCGCTGAAGAGCAGGTCACGTTGGGATTGCTCACCGGCAACATCGAGCCCGGCGCGCGGCTGAAACTCGCACCGCCCGATCTCAACGATTACTTTCCGTTCGGCGCGTTCGGGAGCGATTCGCCGAATCGACAAGACTTGCCACCGATCGCCGTTCACCGCGCGTCGCAAGTCGACGGCTATCGCTTCAATGGAGCCGACGTGGTCATCATCGGCGACTCGATCTACGACGTTCGCTGTGGAGTGCCTTATGACGCGACGACGATCGCCATTGCGTCCGGAAAAACGCCCGCTGAGCTCCTGCTTGCCGAGAATCCCCGCCACTTCTTCGAGTCCGCCGAGAACCTCGGCGCACTGCTGGAGGCAATTCTCGGTTGATGGGGTCAGAGCTTCGATTCGCCCCTTTTTCTACGTGGTGGAGAAAAAGGGGCGAATCGAAGCTCTGACCCCGATCCCTATCGGCGCCGCGGGACGTTCACCCGGCCGCCGATCCGGTCCGAGGTGATCGAGCCGCTGCCTTTGTTCTCGACCGTGAAGTCGCCCTGGACGTCCTGCACGTCCACGCTGCCCGATCCGTCGTTCTCGATCGTGACATTCCGTTGCACGTTGCGGACCTCGATGGTGCCGGAGCCGTCGTCGATCACCACGTTCCCGCCAACCCGGGCGATCTCGATTTCGCCCGATCCGTCGTTGATGCGGAGATCGCCGGACACGTCCGAGACCTCCAGCGAGCCGGAACCGTCGGTGACGTCTGCGTTGCCGTGAACGCCGCTGATCGTCAGCTCACCGGAGCCGTCGTGGACGCGCAGCTCTCCGACGTTTTCGATTTTCGTTTCGCCGCTGCCGTCACGCACGTCGAGCGCGATCGTATCCGGCAGCGTCACCTCGAAATCGAGCCTGGCGCTGTTCCAGTCGAAGAAGGCGACCCGATCGGGAATCACGGCTTCGACGACGAGCTCCGAACCGTTCCGCTGCGTCCGAAGCTGGACCTGGTCGAGAAAGCTCTTGTCGCTCGAGCACGCGGTTCCGCTGGCGACGATGTCGCCCGCGCCGCCACGTCCTGTGACACGAAGGGAACCGGCACGTCCGATGACGACCACGCGTGATACGCCGGCGGCCTGAGCCGTGACGCGCCGCGGAGCGGTGTGGTCGCAGCCGAACATGTCGGCGCGCCCGGCGGTGGCGGCCAGCGAGATCGCCAGGACCGTGAACAGAGTGTTACGCATGAGACCTCCTCGTCTGTCGTGTATGTACGCACGTCCCGCACGAAAGTTGGCGTCACAGAAGAACGGTGCAGGCTGTCACATACCGCCACCTCCGGGGAGGCGAGACTTTGCGTGGAGGATTCTGATGAAAAAAGTTGCTCTCTTCGTAGCAGCGTGTGTGCTGCTTCTCCCCTTCTCCGCGTTCGCCGATGAGGCGCTCTTCAAGGCCAAATGTGTCAGCTGCCACGGAGCCGACGGCAAGAAGAACGTCAAAAAAGACCTGACCTCGGACGCCGTGCAGAAGCTGTCCGACGACGAGCTGGTCAAGTTCCTCACGACGAACGCCATCCACAAGTCGAAGGTCAACGCCGACGACGCCAAGTCGCTGGTGAAATACATCCGTACCCTGAAGAAATAGCTCGCAGCGCTTCTTCACCCTTCGGAACCGCGGGCCTTCGGGTCCGCGGTTTTTTTGTGCAACAAAGCGTGTGCACACAACCATGCATCACGCATCACTGCTGTAAAGCACCACACAACACGCTTGGACAGGCCATCCGCTACCGCCGGAACGCCCCCTCCCGTTGAACCATGTACCCCGAGAGGAGATGAACCGATGAGAAAGACCACAGTCATCGTGCTCGTCCTGGGCATTGCGCTCCTCGCCCCTGTTGTGGTTTTCGCCGCCGACAAAGGCGAGGACATCTACAAGACGAAGTGCGTCGTCTGTCATGGGCAGATGGGCAATGGAAAAACCCCGCTGGGCGAAAAACAGAAGCTGCGACCGCTTGCCTCACCCGAAGTACAGAAGCTCACCGATGCGGAGCTGACGGCGATGATCGCTGACGGAGGCCCGGCCAAGAAATCGAGCCACACCTTCAAGTCCAAAGGCCTGAATGTCGAGCAGATCAAGGCGCTGGTGGGCTACATCCGCTCGCTGGCCGCGCCGAAGCAGTAAGGAGTGACAGAAATGCCGAAAGCACTGCTGTATGACGCCACGACCTGCATCGGCTGTCTCGAATGCGAGCGCGGCTGTGCCAAGCAGAACAACCTGCCCTACACGGACTCGATCGAAAAACAGAAAAAGACATCGGAGTTCAAATACACCTACGTGGCGGTGAAGCAGGACCCGGCCGGCGAGAAGTACATGCGCCGGCTGTGCATGCACTGCAACGAGCCCACTTGCGTGTCGGCCTGCCCGGTGGGCGCGCTGGTGAAGACGAAGCTCGGCCCCGTGACGTACGACGAGGACAAATGCATGGGTTGCCGCTACTGCATGGTGGCGTGCCCCTATGGCATCCCGAAATACGAGTGGTCGAAGGTTCTGCCGCGGGTGCAGAAATGCATCCTGTGCTCGGACCGCGTCGAAGCCGGCAAGCAGACCGCATGCGCGGAAGCCTGCCCCGTCGGCGCGACGATCTTCGGCGACCGGGACGAGCTGCTTCTCGAAGCGCACAAGCGCATCCGCGAGAACCCGTCGCAGTACGTCAACCACGTCTACGGTGAGACCGAGGCCGGCGGAGGGTCCGTGCTGATGCTGTCCTCCGTCCCGTTCGAGCAGTTCGGCTTCCCGAACTCGTCCGTGCTCGGCCCGCGCCCACTGCCCTATCTCACGGCCGACATCATCGAGCACATCCCGTCCGTCGTCAGTGTCGGCTGGGCCGCGCTCGGAGGGGTCTGGTGGATCACCAGCCGCCGCGAGGCCGTCGCCGCCGCCGAGAAGAAGTTGAACGAGAAGGAAGGGAAGTGAGGCCGGCCATGAAGATTCAGATTCCCAAGATCACGTTCTGGAAGGTGCTGTTCGTTGTGATCATGGTCGTCGGCATGTACTCGACGTATCTGCGCTTCTTCAAAGGCCTGGGCGCGTCGACCAACCTGTCCGACGAATTCCCGTGGGGCCTCTGGGTCGGCTTCGATTGCCTGTGCGGAATCATGCTGGCCGCGGGCGGCTTCACGCTGATGACGCCGGTCCAGGTCTTCAACCTCGATAAATTCCGCTCCGTTGCCCGTCCGGCCCTGCTGACCGCGTTCATCGGATACCTCCTCGAAGCCGGCGCGGTGATGTTCGACCTCGGCCGGCCGTATCGGATCTGGCATCCGCTGGTCATGTGGAATCCGCGCTCGCCGATGTTCATCGTGGGGTGGTGCGTGATGCTCTACACGACGATCATGGCGCTGGAGTTCGCGCCGACCGTCTTCGAGCGTCTGCGCCTGGAGAAGCCGCTGCGCATCGTGCGCATGCTGCAGACGCCGCTGGTCATCCTGGGGGTCACCGTCTCGGTCATCCACCAGTCCGCCCTCGGCATGTTCTACGTTCTGGTGCCGGGCAAGCTGCATCCGCTGTGGTATTCGCAGCTGCTGCCGATCCTCTTCTTCGTGTCGGCCGCGACGGTGGGCATGGCCATGACCATCTTCGAGTCCACGATGTCGTCGCGCCACTTCAACCACGCGCTCGACAAGCCGACGATTCTCATGCTCGGCAAGCTGATGTACATCGGCGTGATCGTCTACGGCATCGTGCGCATTCAGGATCTCCTCACCCTTGGCGCGCTCAAGTACGCCTTCAACAGCACCACCGAAGCGTCGATGTTCTGGGTGGAAATGGGATTGGCCGTGATTGTCCCGGTCGTCCTGCTGTCGGTACCGAAGATCCGCAACAACCCCATGAGTCTGTACTTGATCTCGTTCATCGTGGTCTGCGGATTCATCGTCAACCGGCTGAACGTCGCCGTCACGGGCATGGAAGCCTCGGCGGGCGTGCGCTACATCCCGAAGTGGAACGAGGTTTCGATCACTTTGATGATGCTCGCGGCCGGAATCTTCCTGTTCACGATGGCCGTGAAGTACCTCCCGATCTTCACGCATGAGGAGCCCCGAAAGCGGAGAGAGGTCGCCGTCCCCGCGACAGCGATGCCGCTCCCGGTGGCGAGGTAAGTGATGACTGCCGCCGAGCAAAGCTCACGCGCGGCGGCAGCTGTCCGCCGCATCAGCAGGAGCGTCGGAGCAAAGCTCTTCACGCTCCTCTTCTCCGTGCTCCTGCTGACGCTTGCCCTTCTCGGATACGCGAACGTCCGGCTGCACCGGCAGCATCTCGAAGCGGCGCGCCTCCATGCGGCCGAACAGATGAACGATGTGATCCGGCGCAGCACCTCGTATTCCATGTTGCGCAACGATCGGGCCGCGATCCAGCAGCTCATCGAAACGGTCGGGAGCGAGTCCTCGATCACACGGCTCCGCGTCTACAACCCGCAGGGCCGCATCGCCTTCTCGAACCACCTGGCCGAGGTCAATGGCGAGGTCGGGACCAACGGCGTGCCGAAAGCGGGACCGCGGATCCTGACCGCCGGCGGCGAGCGCGTCCTCAGCATCGCCGCGCCGATCGACAACTCCCCAACCTGCTCCTCCGCTGCCTGTCACGCACATCCGGCCTCGCAGAAACTCCTCGGCGTCATGGAGACGAACGTCTCTCTTGCTGCCGCGGATGCCGACGTTCGCAGCGCCACGCGACAGTTCGTCCTCTACAGCGCGGTGGCCATCCTTCTGACGCTGGTCATCACCGGACTGTTCGTCTGGCGATTCGTCCACCGGCCGGTGCGCATCCTTCGCCGCGGAACCGAACAGCTCGGGGCCGGCGAACTGGGAGTGCAGATCCCGGTGACTTCGCGCGATGAGCTCGGATCGCTGGCCGCGTCATTCAATGGAATGAGCCGCCAGCTCAGCGAGGCCCAGCAGGAGATCACCGCCTGGACACGCACGCTCGAGGAGCGCGTGCAACGCAAGACCGAGGAACTGAGCCGCGCCCATCAGCAGATGATCCAGGCCGAGAAGCTGACGTCCCTCGGCAAGCTCGCGGCGGTGGTCGCCCACGAGATCAACAATCCGCTGTCCGGAATCCTCACCTACGCCAAGCTGCTGCGGAAGTGGGTCGATCGCGGCGAGAGCATCGCCGATCGCGGCAAGGACATGCACGATGCTCTGGCCCTGATCGAGTCGGAGAGCCGCCGGTGCGGCGAGATCGTCCGCAACCTGCTGACCTTCGCCCGCGTCGCGCCGATGAACGTCACTGACTTCGACATCAACTACATCATCAAGCAGTGCGTGAAGCTCGTCGAGCACAAGCTCGAGCTGGGAAACATCACGCCTGATCTGAAGCTCGATCCGGACCTGCCGCTCCTGCGGGGCGACTCCGGCCAGATCGAGCAGCTGCTGCTCGCCCTGGTCATGAACGCCATCGAAGCGATGCCGCACGAAGGGAATCTCCGCATCGCCACGACCACGAACAGCGCTCGCTCCCAGATCATCGTGTCGGTCGCTGACGACGGCGTCGGCATCGATCCCGATGTTCTCCCTCGTCTCTTCGACCCGTTCGTCACGACGAAGGAAGAAGGCAAGGGCGTGGGGCTCGGACTGGCGATCAGCCAAAGCATCGTCGAGCGTCACCAGGGACACATCGAAGTCGCGTCCCAGGTCGGTCGCGGTACGACGTTCACAATCACATTGCCGGTTAACGTAGGGCCCACTCTCAATGGGCCCCGGCCGACTGAGAGTCGGCCCCACGTCCAGGAGGTGCCTGCATGAGCGACAAGGGATCGATTCTGATCATCGACGACGAGCCGAGCGTCCGCGACTCGTTGAGCCGCTGGTTCCGCGACGACGGTTACGAGGTCGGGACCGCCGAAGGCGCCAATGACGCGCTGACACGCCTCGCGGAGAGGAAATGGGATCTCGCTCTGGTCGATATCCGGATGCGGGGGACCGACGGAATCGAGCTGCAGCGGCGCATGAAGGAACACGATCCCGATCTCGTCGTCATCATCATGACCGGCTATGCATCGGTGGACACGGCCGTCGCCGCGCTGAAGAACGGCGCGTACGACTACATCACCAAGCCGCTCGATCCCGACGATGTGGCCCACCTCGTGAGCAACGCCCTGGCCCATCGCCGCACCGCGGAAGAGAACGCGCGGATGCGCGAAGTGATCACCTCGCATGCCGTGCATCCCTCCGAGATCATCGGGCAGAGCGCGGCGATGCAGAAGGTCTATCACTCCATCGAAACCGTCGGACCGACCGAGGCGACGGTGCTGATCACGGGCGAGAGCGGAACGGGCAAGGAGCTCGTCGCACGTGCCATCCACGCCGCCAGTCCGCGCAAGTTTCATCCGCTGGTCGCCATTCACTGCGGGGCGCTGACCGAGACCCTGCTGGAGAGCGAGCTGTTCGGCCATGAGAAAGGGGCGTTCACCGGCGCCCAGTACCGGAAGAAGGGCAAATTCGAGATCGCCGAGGGCGGAACGGTGTTCCTCGATGAGATCGGCGACATCAGCCTGAAGACGCAGACCGACTTGCTGCGCGTGCTGCAGGAGCGCGAGATCACGCGCGTAGGCGGGCATCAGACGATCAAGGTCGACTTTCGGATCGTGTCGGCCACCAACAAGAACCTCGAGCAGTTGATCGAGGAAGGGAGGTTCCGCCCCGACCTCTTCTACCGCCTCAACGTCTTCCACATCGAGCTGCCGCCGCTGCGCGTGCGGCGCGAGGACATCCCTCCCCTCGTCAATCACTTCGTCGGCAAGTACTCGCAGGCGATGAACAAGAAGATCACGCGCGTTTCGCCGCTGGCCATGTCAATGCTGCAGGAATACGACTGGCCCGGGAACGTGCGCGAGCTGGAGAACGCCGTGGAACGGGCCATGGTCGTGGCGAGCGAACCGGAGCTGCGCACCGAGGACTTCGCCCTCAAGATGCACTCGAACAACATCGCCGGAAGAAGTCTCGACGACATCGAGAAGGCACACATCCTGCGGGTGCTCGAAGAGTGCAGCTTCAACCAGACCCGAACGGCCGAGGTGCTCAACATCGACCGGGCCACGCTGCACAACAAGCTGAAGAAGTACGGCTGGAACCGACCGCTCGTCGAGGCGCGATGAAACCCGTCCGGCTGGTGCCGGCCGGCGATGTCGATCAGTCCATGCTCGATGCCGTCCGGCTGGCCGTCGTCCGCCAGTACAACGTGGCCTGCCGCGACGCGCGGCACTCTCTCGACCTCGCCTTCGCCTTTCATCCGGAGCGCGCGCAGTACCACTCCACGATGATCATCGAGCGCCTGGCGCAGATCGACGGGACGGATGACATCATCGTCGGGGTCACCGGCCTCGATCTGTTCATCCCCATCCTGAAATACGTGTTCGGCGAGGCGCAGCTCGGCGGACGATGCGCGGTCGTTTCGTTTCACCGGATGCTGCAGCCGTTCTACGGGCTGCCTGCCGATCCCGAGTTGACCGCGACGAGGATCAGCAAGACCGCCGTCCACGAGATCGGCCACACGCTCGGCCTCACCCACTGCGACGACTACGACTGTGTGATGGCCGCGTCGCATTCGGTGGAATGGCTCGACGTCAAAGGCTCGTGGTTGTGCAGCACCTGCGGAAAGGTGCTGAGTTTCTCACCGGCGCTGCGGTGATTTTCACCGCCCTCACCTGCGTCGAAAAAATCATCGACTCAATGAAATCAACAAGTTGACCTCATGGCGAGGTGAGGCACCTCGATTGCGAAATAGGTCGGGCAGAGAACGAAAGAAAAGACCGAAAAAGGAGAAACGAAAATGATCGCACTCTTCATCATCCTGACCTTCGCAGTGTTCGTGCTTCTCGACCACATCCTCCTCCGCCGCAACCCGACATTCATCGAAGAGGTGGCCGCTCCCCCGGAGCGGCCTCGCCTCGTTCCGCCGATTGCAGGCGGCTTCACCGTGCCGGACAACGTGCGCTTCCATCCCGGACACACATGGGCTGCCAGCGAGACCGCAGAGCTCGTGCGGGTGGGCATCGATGACTTCGCGGCGAAGCTCGTCGGCATGGCCAAGAAGATTGAGCTTCCGACCCGCGGGCAGTGGGTCCGGCAGGGCCAGAAGATCTTCTCGTTCCGCGATGGAGACCGGAAGATCGATCTGGTTTCGCCGATCGAAGGAACGGTCGTCGAGATCAACGAGGCCGCGCTGCAGTCGCCCGGAATGACCCGCGAGGATCCGTACGGCGACGGATGGCTCATCGAAGTGCATTCGCCCGACGCGAAGACGAACTTCCGCAACCTGCTCAGCGGCGCAACCGCCCGGCGCTGGATGGAAGAAGCGGTGGCCCGGCTGCATGCTCTGGTTCCCGCCCCCGCCGGAGCGTTCGCGCAGGACGGCGGCGTGATTGCCGATGACGTGCTGTCGCTGGTCCTCGACTGGCGGGCGGCGGTCCAGGAGTTCTTCCTCACCGCGTAATCCGTCAGCCCCTGGTCTATAGTCGCGAGCCGTGGACGACGAACTCCGTTCACGGCTCGAATCTTTTTTGAAGCCGCTCTTCCAGGACCTCGACGGGGTCTCTCGCGTCGAGGACGTCGAGCGCATCGCCCGCATCGCCCGGGTCATTCACGGTCGAGACGATCGCGACCTCGAGCTCCTCCTTCTCTTCCACGCCCTGGCCCGCTGGCTCGACAAGGTCGGAAATCTGTCGCGGACGCTCCTCGCCGTTCCCGGCCTGAGCGAGGAGGAACTGCGCCGCGCCGCCGCCTCCATTCGCAGACTCGATACACCGTCGACCGACGTCGAGCGGAGTGTGGCCGCGGCGATTCTCATCGATCGTAGCGGCGTTCACGGTCTTGCCCAGCGCTTCGCCGCCGGCCGCCGTGAGGGTCACACCGTTCTCGACGTCGTGCGCGAGGCGCTCGCGGATTCGTGGGTGCCGGAGTGGGTGCCGGTGAAGGCGAGGCCGCTGCTGGAGGAGAGGCTGGAATCCAGGCGGAACGTTTGTGCGGCGTTGCTCGAGGAGCTCGGGGTTCGGGGTTCGGGGCTCGCTGCTCGAACTCCATATCAGGGAACCTCGTCATCCTGAGTCGGCGAAGCGCGACGAAGGATCTCAGGATGCGAAAACGCCTGCGATTTCGAGATCCTTCGCCGTCTTCGCGGCTCAGGATGACGTGAACAACGACTTGCGCAGAGGTTCTGCCTAGATCCTCACCACTCCCGCCCTCTCAAACACCTTCGCTTCGATGAAGGTGTCGACGAGCGAGGCGTCGAGGAGACCGTCGCCCACTTCCATCTTCAGGATGTCGAGCGCGCGCTCGGTGGTGACGGCGCGCTTGTACGGGCGGTCGCTCGCGGTCAGCGCATCGTAGATGTCGGAGACGGTCATCATCCGCGACTGCAGCGGGATGTCGGCGGCGGTGAGCTTGCGCGGGTATCCGCGGCCGTTCAGTTTTTCGTGATGCGCGTAGGCGATGTCGGGAATGCTGATGAGATCCCTGGTCCAGGGAATCTTCTGGAGGAAGTTGAACGTGTGGGTGACGTGGCTTTCGATCTCGCCTCGCTCGCCCGAATCGAGATTGCCCTTACGGATCGAGAGGATTCTCACTTCCTCCGGTTCGAGAAGAAAGCGTTTCTCCCCCTCGATGTCGTCGAAGCGGCGCGTGGCCAGGTCCTGCAGATACTGGAACTCGCCTTCCGGGAGGACCGTGGGCTCGTTCGACTGCGCGATCACCGAGAAGTCCTTCTTCAGGCGCGCCAGCCGCTCTTCCATCTCCGCGTCGAGCCGCGTGCCGAACTCGTCGTAGCCATCGCGGCCGTGCTGAAGGAGATACTCGACTTTCCGCTTCGCCGTCTCCGCTTCGACCGACTTCATCACGAACTCGAAGCGGCCCCGAATCGTCGCCATCTGCATCGGGTAGAGCTTCTTCTCCTTGACCAGGACCTGCTCGCGCACGCCGACCTTGCCGAAGTCGTGGAGGAGCGACGCGTAGCGGAGCTCCTTGAACTGATCGAGCGTGAAGTGAACGTCGCGGTAGTTTCCGTGCGCGAGGCGATCGATGACCCTGGCCAGCTCGATGGTGAGGTCGGCGACACGGAACGAATGACCGGAGGTCGTGGGATCGCGTTGCTCGATCGCGGTGACTGCTGCGGTGACGAATCCCTCGAACAGACGCTCGATCGATTCGTAAAGCAGGTTGTTCTCGACGGCGACCGCGGCCTGTCCGGACAGCGACCGCATGATCTCGACGGTCTCCTGGTCGAACGGAATCACTTCGGCCGGCACGGTCTGCGCGGTCAGCTTCGCCGGCGCGCCGACGCGCTTGCGGTTGATCAGCTGCAACACGCCGATGATGTCGCCGACGTGATTCGTCATCGGGAAGACGAGCAGCGACTTCGTGAGATAGCAGTTCTCTTCGTCGAACGAGCGGTTGATCGTGTATTCGGCGTCGGCCGGCAGGTTGTAGGCGTCGTCGATGACCAGCGTCTCGCCGGTCATGGCCACATATCCGGCCAGGCTTTTGCGAGTGATGGAAAGGACTTTTTCCTCGAAGTCCACGCCGATGGAGTCGTTCTGCGCCAGCTTCCAGCGAAGGACCTTGCCATGTCCGGGAATCTCGTCGAGGAGATACAGCGACCCGGCGTCGGCCCGCGAAAGCTCCCGCGCCTTCGACAGAATCATCGTCAGAAGGACCGCGTGATCGCGAACGGTCGACAGGGCGATGCCGACCTCGCTCACTTCCTGCAGCTCGCGCGTCCGCTCGCTGAGCTGGCGCTCGAGCTGATCGGCGCGCAATTTCTGATACAGGAACTGATACGCTCGCTTGACCGAATGCAGGAGCAGGCTCGTCGGAGGATTCGCAGGAAGGTGCAGATACACGCTCTCGTCGGTCAGCCATTTCGGCTGCTCGGCGAGTCCGACGCCAACGACGGCGGTCCGGCTGTCGAGCGACGTGGCTCTCGTTGCACTGGATGTAATGGCCGAATCGAGCAGGACGACGCGCAGCGAGGAACCGTCCGGACGGACGGACTCGAGATTCTCGAAGGGTTTGGCGGCGATCGACTCGCTGGTCAGCGCGTCTACGTAGCGACTGATCGGAAAACTTTCCGAATGAAGCAGTGTCAACGTCTGCATACCGGCGTTGGTCTCAAGTATTACGAAGCTATGCGAATGGAACCGCCACGCGGAACGCGATCTTCCTTCAAGGGACCCGGGGCTGCAGAATTGCCGCGTGCGCCGTCATTATGGCACGTTGGGGCGCGAGAGGCTTCTGCAAGATTTCGCTTGTGCTACTCTAACTCCCGCATGCGGCTCCGATTAGCTCTTGTCCTTCTTTCCCTTTTCGCGCTCCTGGCCTCATGTGGCAAGCTCAGCGAGCTCCCCACGGACCCCGGCGCCGGCGGGCCGCCACCCGATCCCACGGCGACGTTCACGCGCGTCAAGACCGAGATCCTTCCGACGTGCGCGGCGGTGGGATGCCACGGAAGGATCGCTCCGCAACAGAACATGATCCTGGAACCGGATCGGGCGTACGCGATGATCGTCAACGTTTCCTCGGTCGAGATGCCGTCGCTCTCGCGCATCCATCCCGGCGATCCCGCGAACTCGTATCTGTACCGGAAGATCACCGGCGCCGGCATCACGGGCGACCGGATGCCCCAGGGCGGTCCGTATTTGAGCGACGCGCAAATCTCGCTGGTCCGCGACTGGATCCGGAGGGGAGCCCCGAATGATTAAACGTCTATTTGCGGCCGGATGGCTGCTGGTCGCGGGAAGCGCGTTCGCGCAGGCTCCGAATCCCTACGCACCCGTCGCTCCGATTCCGGTCGGCGACATCCTGCTGACGCTCCCCTCGTCACACATCCCGGACAAAGGGACATGGGAGGTGCGGTTCAGCCATCGTTTCAACCAGTCCATCGACCAGGGCCAGGCGTTCCGATCGTTGTTCGGTCTCGACAATGGCGCGAACGTCGGCATCGGACTGTCGTACGTTCCCTTCCGCGACTTCGAAGTGTCGCTGCTGCGGAGCAACGTGCTCGACACGTACGATCTGGCCGCGAAGTACGTGATCACGCAGCAGGCGCGGCGCATCCCTTTCTCCTCCGCCATTCGCATCGGCGGCGACTTCCGCACCGAGCAGCAGCTCGACGACCGCGTCTCGGCCTACGCGCAGGCCATCGTCTCGCACCAGTTCGGAAGCCGGTTCGACCTCTACATCATGCCGACCTACATCACCAAGGCCGGACGCGCGTCGAGCGGCGAAACCTCGGCCGCATTGTTCAAGAACGCGTTCAACGTCCCGGCGGGAGCGGTACTCGAGATCGGCTCGGGCTACGGAATCGTGGCCGAGGTCATTCCGCCGAATCGCGATCTTCCACAGGATCTCAAGGCCGAGCTCGGCTGGGCGGTCGGGATCAAACACGCCATCGGCGGCCACCTTTTCGAGATCTTGTTGACGAACAGCAACGGGATGACCACGGATCAGTACGTCACATCCACCTATAACGGAGCGCCGTTCCGGAGCGGCGACCTGCGGCTGGGGTTCAACATCGAGCGGCGCTGGGGGAAACCGATCAAACGGTAGGAGTTAGCGACGCCTGAATCATGGCCGCCGGTTTGCAGAATTCTCCAGCGCCATGCGCTGCCCCGAATGCAAATCCAGCAATGAGCAAAACGCGGCCGTTTGCAGCAGTTGCGGCCTCATTCTGTTGAAGGCGACCGAGCAGCCCGCGGCGCAGGCCGTCCTGGCCGCCGCACCGCTTGCTCCGAAACGCCGCGCCGAAGATTTCGCCGGACAGAAACGGCGTTCGGGCGATCAGCAGTCTGCACACTGCCAGTTCTGCGAAGGAACGGTTTCCACGAATTCGGTGCGCTGCAAACACTGCGGCGAGATTCTGAACGAAGATTACTTCCGCGAGCGTGCGCAACGCCTGCGCTCGCGCATCAACTACGCGAGCTGGGTCGCCTATCTCTTCGGCCTGGGCGCCCTGCTGATCTTCCGTCCGGTCGGACTGCTGTCGATTGCCTCCGGCCTTCTGCTTTCGATCGTTTACTACGCGATTCCTGTCGAGCCGCCATCGTCATCGAAGCAGCCCAGGAAGACCTCCTTTCTGAGCTTTCTCAAACGGCAGCTACGGATGGAGCGCGTGCATGTTCCGATTCCCACGCTGCGCAACAAGAAGCTCGTCCTGGTGGGCACGCCGCTGATCGCCGCGCTGATCGGATACTCGGCGAACCTTCTCTTTCTTCAGAAACCGATGAACGACGTCCTGAAGCAGAGTGTGGCGTTCAACGGAATGGAAGTGTCGGCCCACTACCAGTACTGGGTCGTTCCCGGAGTCATCGTCTACGACCTGCGGCAGCTCAGCTTCCATCAGACGCCGCTCGACGTGCAAACGGCACTGCTCGAGTTCGCGAAGAAGATGCGAACGAAGCGCTACTCGCGAGTCGAGCTCTCGTACAAGGGAACGACGAAGTTCTCGATCGACGGCGACACCTTCCGTCAGGTCGGCGACGAGTACGCGAAGAGGAACTTCGACTACGTGCTCTACACATTCCCCCGGCTCTTCCGCCCCGAGGATGGTGCGAAGGCGCCGGACAGCGGAGTGGGGGATCGCGACGCGCTCATGCAGTTCCACAAGGCGTGGTACGGCAACGACGCCATGACCCACAGCGTCAACGGGCTATAGCAGTCCCTCGCCCTGAAGTTGCTTCAGCAGCGCCTGCGCATCGGTGCACTGAAACGAGCGGATCCCGATTCCGCGGGCGGCAATCACGTTCTCGATCAGATCGTCGATGAACACCACATCGCTCGCCTGCGCGCCGATCGTCTCCAGCGCCCGATGAAACATCTCCGGATCGGGTTTCGCCACTTTGAACCGGTACGAGAAGATGAACCGGTCGTCGCGCTCGAAGAGACCCGCGAACTGCTTCGGGATCACCTCCGCATGCACCTCATTTGAGTTGGAGAGGAACGCGATGCGGTACTTCTGGCGGATGCGCGCGAGGAGATCCTCGATGCCGGGCGTCGGACCGTCGAAGAAGTTCGCCCAGATCTCGTGGAGATCGCGGACCGTGCCGCGATAGCCGGCGCGCTCACCGAGAAATTCGTGAAACTGCCAGAACGTCGTGGCGCCGCGCTCCATGTCACGGTAGCCGCCGGCCATCTCGAAGATGTCGAGCAGCTCGTCGCGGTCGACGCTCGCTTCCCGGCAAATGCTCTCGATCACCCGCTCGTACGCGAGCTTGATGACCGTGTTGCCGAGGTCGATGAGGAACCAGCTGATCATGATGGATACGCGGACTCGGGGACGCCAGGATACGCGGTGCGGCTTCGAACACCCCGAGTCCTCGTGTCCCCGCGTCCTCGAGTCCTCACATTCTGAACACCCCAAACCGCGACTCCCGGATCGGCGCGTTGTAAGCGATGGACAGACCCAGTCCCAAATACGTCCTCGTCTCCGCCGGATCGATCACTCCGTCGTCCCAGAGCCGTGAAGTGCTGTAGTACGGACTCCCCTCTTCTTCGTACTTCTGCAAAACAGGATCGGCGATGGCACGCTCCTCCTGCCGCGACAAGTCTTTCCCTTCACGGGCCAGCTGCTCGCGCTTCACAGTGGTCAGAACGCCGGCAGCCTGCTCGCCGCCCATCACCGAGATGCGCGCGTTCGGCCACATCCAGAGGAATCGCGGCGCATAGGCGCGGCCGCACATGCCGTAGTTTCCCGCGCCGAAGGAGCCCCCGATGATCACGGTGAACTTCGGGACGGTCGCATTGGCGACCGCGTGAACCATCTTCGCGCCGTCCTTCGCGATTCCACCCCGTTCGTACTGTTTGCCGACCATGAATCCGGTGATGTTCTGGAGGAAGATCAGCGGGATCCTGCGCTGATTGCACAGCTCGATGAAGTGCGTCGCCTTGAGCGCGGACTCGGAGAACAGCACTCCACTGTTCGCAAGAATGCCGACCTTGTATCCGAAGATCCGCGCGAACCCCGTGACGAGCGTGGTTCCGTAACGCTCCTTGAACTCCTGGAACTTCGATCCGTCGACGATCCGCGCGATAACTTCCCGCACGTCGTACGGGCGGCGGAGATCCCGCTGGATCACGCCGTACAACTCTTTCGGATCGAACAGCGGGTCCTCGGGCTCGACGCGCGTTTCGGGCTCATGCTTGTCGAGCCTCAGGTTCTCGACGATGTTGCGCACGATCGCCAGCGCGTCGTAATCGTCTTCCGCGAAATGATCGGCGACTCCGCTGATCCTCGTATGCACATCCGCGCCGCCGAGCTCCTCGGCCGTGACTTCTTCGCCGGTCGCCGCGCGCACCAATGGCGGACCGCCGAGGAAGATGGTGCCGGTGCCTTTGACGATGACGGCTTCGTCGGACATCGCCGGAACGTACGCTCCGCCGGCCGTGCAGGAGCCCATCACGGCTGAGATCTGCGGGATCTCCGCGGCCGACATCACGGCCTGGTTGTAGAAGATCCGCCCGAAGTGCTCACGATCGGGAAAGACGTCGGCCTGCAACGGAAGAAACGCACCGCCGGAATCGACGAGGTAGACGCATGGCAGAGTGTTCTGCAGCGCGATCTCCTGGGCGCGGAGATGCTTCTTCACCGTCATCGGCAGATACGTCCCGCCCTTGACGGTCGCGTCGTTGGCGATGATCAGGCACTCCCGCTGCTGAATGCGGCCGATGCCGGTGATGATCCCCGCTGCCGGCGCTTCATCGTCGTACATGCCGTTCGCGGCGAGCGGCGACAGCTCGAGAAACGGGGTGTTCGGATCGAGCAGCGCGGCGAGACGATCGCGAACGGGAACCTTCCCCTGCTGCCGGTGCCGGGCAATGTACTTCTCCCCGCCTCCCAGGCGCGCCGCGGCGAGCCTGGCATTCAGCTCGTCGACGAGCGACTGCAGGTGATCGCGGTTCTGCTTGAACTCCGATGAAGAGGTGTCGAGGTGTGTTTCCAGCGGCTCCATCGAATCGCCCGCAATCCTACATTAGCCTCGCGACGATCAACGGCTGGAAGAACGGTCCGTCCATCCGCCGCACGTCGCCGAATCCGGCATCGGCAAACAACGTGATGAGCCTCGAGATCGCAATCGCGTAGTAGCGGGATCGCATGACCTTGGTGTCAATTCCAGTGCCGCCGTCGCTCACGAAATACATGTTCAGCTGGTACTGCTCGCCTTCCCATTCCCACACCTGAAATACGGCGACCTTTCGCCCGTCGCGGATGCGGACTCCGCACGGAATCAGTTGCAGGGGCGCTCGGTCCATCGTGGCATAGTCGCGAACCGAGATGATGACGAGGCCCTGCCCCCTCACGACTCTGCGGAATTGCCGAAACGCCCTGACGATCTCGTCATCGGACAGCAGGTGCGGAATTGCGTTGTCGCAGGCGATGACCACGTCAGCGGACGCATCCCCGTAGGTCGTAAGAGCGGTCATGTCATCACATCGAAAGTCGATCGTCAGGCCGCGCGCTGCCGCTTCCCGCCGGGCGCGCCCGATCGCGCCGGGCGAGACGTCGGACGCAATCATCTCGTACCCTCGTGCCGCGAGACCGAGAGTCTGGGTGCCGATTCCACAGGCAACGTCCGCCACGATCTTCGCGCCGGGAGCGGCATGGCGAATGATTCCGTCCAGCACGGTGGATTGCCGTTCGATGCTCGCTGTCCAGTCGCTGTACACGAGGTCATAGAGCTCGGCGAGGTCATCGTAGAACGCGGCCGTTCCGTTCATCGCGTTCATCGGGAGAAGTGCAGCTCCCCGAGTCGGTTGGCCAGCAGAAGAAGCTGGGAGCGCGTCAGGGAGTCGGAGTGCACGGTCAGTTCCTTGATGAATCGTGTCGTCGCCGCATCGAGCGTCTCGAGGCGCTCCAGCTCGTCTTCGTGATCGGAGGCCACGCGATCGACGAGCCCAATCGCCAGCGCCTCCTCTGCACTCATCGTTCGGTTGGCCAGCAGCAGCGCGTTCGCAGCGGGCCGGCCCATGATCTTTCGCCACCTTGACGTCCCACCGAATCCCGTGACGATGCCGAGCCGCGCGCCGGGATGCGCGAAACGCGATCGCGGAGTCGCGAACCGCAGATCGAACGCCATCGCCAGATCGAGCGCGCCGCCGAAGCAGTCGCCGTCGATCAGCGCGACGGTGAGCATCGGCAGCCTCTCGACATCCGCGAACAGCTCCTGCCCTTCGCGCGAGAACCGCTGGGCATCGGCAGGCGTGAAGTTCACCATCTCGTTCATGTCCGCACCGGCGGAGCGGGCGAAGGAGAGCGTGAGAAGTTCCCGGTTCCCGGTTCTCAGTTCTCGGACGATCGTGTGGAGCTCGCGAAGGGCATCGAACGACAGAAGGTTCATCCCTCCGTCGTCGAAAACGATGTTGCGGCCTTCAACGCGAAACCGCACTGCGGATCGCTTCCACCGCCGTGGATGTCGGCGTCCCGGGCAGAAAGATTTCGCGGATGCCGAGGGCTTTGAGGCCGGCGATGTCCTGTTCGGGGATGATGCCGCCGGCCACCACGACGATGTCCTGCGCTCCCTCTTCCTTCAGCAGGCGCATGATCTCGGGGAAAAGCACCTTGTGCGCGCCGGAGAGGATCGAGAGGCCGATGGCGTCGACGTCTTCCTGCACGGCGGCGGCCACGATCTGCTCCGGCGTCTGGCGCAGCCCCGTGTAGATCACTTCCATGCCTGCATCGCGCAACGCGCGGGCGATGACCTTCGCGCCGCGGTCATGTCCATCGAGGCCCGGCTTGGCGATGAGGACCCGGATCTTCTTGTCTGTCATGTGCGTGCCTCGCGGAAAATCGAGTAGATCACGATGTCGTGCCACGCACCTTCGCGATAGAAATCGCGCACCATCTTCCCCTCTTCGACAAAGCCCTGCGAGGTCAGGACGTGTTTGGCGCGTTCGTTGTACTCGAACACGTTGATGCGCAGCTTGTGCAGATTCATCTCCTCGAACGCGAATCGCACCAGCGTTCGGATGGCGTCGCCGCCGAACCCGCGGTTCCACGCCGTCGGCTCACCGATGAAGAGCCCGAACCACGATGTGCGCGAGATCCAGTCGATGCCGTGCAGCGACGCGTTGCCGATATGCGACCGGTCATCCTTCCGCTCGATCGCGAAATGGCGATCCCTCAGAGTCGGGTTCATGGCCCGTTCCAGCCACTCCACTTCGTTCGAGAAGGCGATCGGATAGCGGCTCTTCAGAGTGCGCACGATGTTCGGATCGTTCATCCATCGATAGCAGCGCTCGGCGTCCTCCCGCTCGAAGGCCCTCAGAATGACGTGCTCGCCGGCAAGCATGAAGCGCCGCCGGTTCTCGCGCGGTTCGGGCGCCGTATCGCGTTCGGTTCGCATCCGGCGCGGATTATACGGAGTTCGGGGTTCGGGGTTCGGGGTTCGGGGTCAAGTGGTTCAGCGAGCTCCGAACCCCGCACAGCGAGCCCCCCGGCGGCAACGAAGTTGCTCCTGAACGCGCGACGAGGTGAAGTACTATACCGGCCTCCTCGGCGCCGGCGTCGGCGCCGATACGATGGCGATCTCAAGTTCAACGACTGATGCAACACGGCGCAACGCCGCATCCGTTCACCGCCGCGCGATCATCGTCGACGGGCACTGCGACACACCCTACCGCCTGCTCCGCCACAACCTCCACCTCGATGAGCACGACACCGAGGCGCAGCTCGACCTGCGGATGCTCCAAGAGAGCGGGATCACCGCGACATTCTTCGCGGCATACGTGCCTCCGTTTTACGCCGGACGCGGCGCCGCCGCCTTCGCCTATCGCCTCATCGATCTGATCACCGAGGAGACGAAGCGCCGCCAGGACATCCTGCGCTTCTGCACCGACTCCGAAGCCATCCGCCGCGCCAAAGGCGAGGGAACGATCGGAATCATGATCGGCGTCGAGGGCGGCCATGCCATCGAGGACTCGCTCGATATCCTGCGCGACTTCTACGCCAAAGGCGCCCGGTACATGACGCTGACGCACGTCAACACGAACAACTGGTGCGATTCCTCCGGCGACGGCGGCCGGCACGGCGGCCTCACCGACTTCGGGCGCACGGTCGTCCGGACCATGAACGACATGGGCATGATCGTCGACATCTCTCACATCTCGGACAAAGCGTTCTACGCGGTGCTGGAAACGACGCGCGTGCCGGTCGTCGCAACCCATTCGTCATGCCGCGCGATCACACGCCACGCCCGCAACCTCACCGACGAGATGCTGCGCGATCTCGCCAAAAACGGCGGAGTGTGCATGATCAATTTCTTCTCCGCGTTCGTGAACGATCGGGTTGCCGAGGTGATCATCCACGCCCAGAAGCGGCCGAAGGACAACAACGGCGGTGGGGGCGGAACGGAAGAGCTTCCCGACGACCGTACGGACTGGGACACGTACCTCGAATGGTTCAACACCCTCGGCTGTCCGCGCGCGCGACTCGATGACGTGATCGATCACATCGTTCACGCCGCGACCGTGGCCGGCATCGACCACGTCGGCCTCGGCAGCGATTTCGACGGCGTGCCGGCGCTGCCCGACGGACTGCAGACCGCTTCGGCGTTGCCGTCGATCACCGAGCGGTTGATCGCACGCGGGTTCAGCGTCGAGGATGTGCTGAAAGTGCTTGGCGGGAACTTCATGAGGGCGTTTGAGATGATCGAGAAGGGCCGTCGCTGATTAGTTGTCACTGGTCTCGAGGGCTTTCCCGTATGTGCGATGCAGTCCCCGCGTCCCGTCACCCGAGACCTGATACGCTCTACCGCCGATGCCAACCGAAGTCGAACAACTGAGAGATCTGGCCAAGGCCTACTGGGCCGGCCAGCCGATTCCCTGCCCCAGGCATCCAGGCGTCGAGTTGAGCGGCAGCTTCGTGCAGACCACATTCGCCGATCACATCTTCCTCACCTGTCCTCGCGGCAAAGAGACCATCACCATTCCGCAGCGGCCGCGCCAGATGGAGTTCTACCCGCAGGCCGTCGAGGGAATGGTCGAGAACGTCCAGCGTGGTGACGCGGTGCTGTGCTACCGCTGCCAGTCGAAGCTCGAGATCGCCACGACCGAGAATCCGAACACCGGCCGCGCCGACTACACGTTCACGTGCGTCCGCTGCTTCTCGTACGGCACGTGGAGCGGCAATCCGGCGCTGGCGAAAATCGGATCGGCACCGACGTCCGGGACGAAGAAGAAGAAGTCCAGCGGCGCGGTCGACACCACGTCATCCTGAGCGAAGCGAAGGATCTCGCTCTCGTCGAACGAGATCCTTCGCCGTCTTCGCGGCTCAGGATGACGTGAACAACGACTTGCGCAGAGGTTCCTTAGCTCAGCTTCCAGAAGTCCGAGGTGAGGCCGAGGGACGTGAAGACGGCCTGCGCTTCGTCGGGCGTGCGCCGGCGCCAGGCCGGGTCGCGGCGATCCTCGCCATACCAGACCTGGGCAAGCCGCCATCCAAGATCGATCGGCAGGACCGCGCCTCTCTTCAGCCGCCAGATCTCGCACCATTGATCGATATCTGCTTCCGACCGGAAGTAGAGCATGGTCCGTCACGTGTAGACGATGTGCGTCCACCACAACCGCGCCGGCACGACGAAGTGCATGAATCCGCTGCCGGACACCTCGCCGTTTCTCACGCGCAGCTCGGCCGTCGTCATCGACGCCGCGCAGCTCGTTTCGATCACTGCGTCCTGCTTCAGCATCGCCGGAATCCCGAACGCATCCCAGACGCAGTTTGCGAAGCACGACATGGCGCCGACGCGCACGCGAAACGGCGTTTCGACGGCGGAGAACGGCCCGGCCATCAGAATCTCGCCGGTCCTCGGCCGTAGAACGAGCATCCGCGCATCGGCGAGGCGCCGGAACGACTCCCGCACGCGGTCGACATCGACGCCGAGTTCCTCCGCCACACGCTCGGCGAGCGGCGGCGTCCCCTCGCGCATCGTGAGCTCGTAGGTCACCCGGCGAACGTCTTCATCCATTTCTGATCTGCGTTTCCGGATGATGGATGTGGCCGCCGAGACGTGCCGCGTAGAGGACGGTGAGCGTGGAGAGGATGGAGACGATGAGCACGGCAATCGTCAGGCCGGGACGCGGCCGGATGAGCGCGATCACCACGAAGACTGCCTCGATGATCAGGAACACGAGCGCGGCGAGCGCCGCCTCCTGATGCGGCTCGATCGCCGGAACATTGACCGACTCGACCTTCTTCACGATGGCCTGCGCGCGCTGCCCGGAGAGGTACGTCGGAACACCGATGAGCGCCGCCGACAGCAGCACGATGAGCGCAATCCGCGTGGCGGTGGCGCTGCGCGCCGACAACGAGCCGACCAGAATGCACAACCCGACCAGGTTCAGAATGGGCGGGAAGTTATTCAAGGCCAGATGAACGAACGCCGCATTCATTCCATTCAGCTTACTTCACGGTACACAATCGCCTCATGAGCCGTGATCCGCACGTCGTGATCCTCGGAGGAGGTTTTGGCGGACTGTATGCCGCACGCCATCTCGGCAAGGCGGCCGTCCGCATCACTCTCATCGACCGCCACAACTATCACCTCTTTCAACCGCTGCTGTACCAGGTCGCGACGGCCGCGCTGAATCCAAGCGACATCGCCGCGCCGATCCGCAGCGTCCTCCGACGGCAGCGCAACACGAACGTGCTCCTCGGCGAGGCCACGGCGATCGATACGACTCGGAAGATCGTGACACTCCGCGACGGAGAGGTGTCGTACGACTCTCTGATCATCGCCACCGGCGCGACGCATTCGTATTTCAAGCACCCGGAATGGGAGGCCAACGCGCCCGGACTGAAATCGATCGACGACGCGCTGGAGATCCGCAGACGCGTGCTCGTCGCATTCGAGGCCGCCGAGCGCGAAACCGACCCGGCGCTCCAGGCTGAATGGCTGACGTTCGTGATCGTCGGCGCCGGACCAACCGGCGTGGAGCTCGCCGGAGCGCTTTCGGAGATCGCGCGGAAAAGCATGATCCGCGATTTCCGCCGCATCGACCCGTCGCGGGCGCGCGTGATTCTCGTGGAGGGTCAGGATCGCGTGCTGCCGGTCTATCCGCCTTCGTTGTCGGAGAAAGCGCGCAACCAGCTCGAAGGCCTGGGCGTCGAGGTCATCACGTCCGCGATCGTCACCTCAGTCACGCAACGCGAGGTGCGTATCGGCGAGCGGACGATCCCGACGCGGACCGTGCTCTGGGCGGCGGGCGTGCAGGCCTCCCCGCTTGCGCAATCGCTCGGTGTCCCGCTCGACCGCGCCGGCCGCGTGCTTGTCGAGCCCGACCTCACCATCCCCGGTCATGGCGACGTGTTCGTGATCGGCGACCTTGCGGCTCTGAAGCAGGCGGATGGGACATTCGTGCCTGGCGTTGCGCCCGCCGCGATTCAGGAGGGGCTCCATGTCGCGCGCAACATCGAGCGTGCCATCGCCGGACAACCGATCGAGCCGTTCCGCTATCACGACAAAGGCTCGCTGGCAACGATCGGCCGCGCCGCCGGCGTCGCCGACTTCGGCTTCCTCAAGCTCAGCGGATTCGTGGCCTGGCTCGCCTGGCTGGCCGTGCACATCTTCTTTCTGATCGGCTTCCGCAATCGCTTTCTCGTTCTCACGCAGTGGGCATGGGCCTACGTCACGTATCAACGCGCGGCGCGCCTGATCACCGGCCGTGTCGAGCCGGTGCTGAAACAGTGAAGCGCCTGAAGACGCTCGAGCGCGTCCTGTCGAAGGCGGGACTGGGATCGCGAACGGAGGCGCGCAAGTGGATCGCCGCCAGGCGAGTGCGCGTGAATGGTCAAGTTGTTGACGATCCCGATCGCTGGATCGATCTCGACCGCGATCGAATTCAGTTCGACGGCAAACCGCTCACCGCACAGCGCAAGACCTACGTTCTGCTCTACAAACCGAAGGGTTACCTCACGACGTACAGCGACCCGCAGGGCCGCCCGACGATTTACGACCTTCTCCCCGACCGGGAGCGATATCTCTTTCCCGTCGGCCGGCTGGACCTCGATACGAGCGGGCTGCTTCTCATGACCAACGACACCGCGTTCGCGGAGGGCATCACGAATCCCGATTTCAAAGTGCCGAAGACGTATCAGGTAAAGGCATCGAGGCATCTGACCGACGACGAGCTCGACCGGTTGCGCCGAGGCATCGAGCTGCGCGACGGACCGACGAAGCCGGCGAAGATCACGCGCCTTCGCGAGCCGGGCGGACGCACCGTGTTCGAGATGACGATCACCGAAGGACGCAACCGCCAGGTGCGGCGGATGGTCGAGGCGCTCGACGCGAAGGTGCTCAAGCTCGTGCGCGTGGCGATCGGCCCGATCCGGATCGGCGATCTGCAGATCGGAAAAGCGAGGGAGCTTACGCCCGCGGAGCTGAACGCGCTGAGTCACCCTGAGCCGCGGAGGCGGCGAAGGATCTCGACTCGCTGAACCTGAGATCCTTCGCTCCGCTCAGGATGACGAGAGTTCCTCGACCACCGGCCACGTCGCCTCCCGCCACGCCCCTCCCATCAATAGTCCTGCCGATGCGAGGTAAACCGCGATGTCACGCCGGTCGTACGCCCCCTCGAGCTCGCGCACGGCCGCGCGGACCTGATCGGCGGACGGCGGCGTGTAATCGTCGCCCTCGATCGAGCCGTTGCTGTGCGGCACGCTCCATCGATCGAGAAATGCCGCCATCATCTCGTTGGCGTGATGCGTGTGGTACTGCAGCAGGGCGGCCTCGAGCAGCTCGTCGAATTCCGGCGCACCGATCCTCGAGGCCAGCAGGTCGGCCTTCTTCTGCAGCGGCATCTTCTTCAGTGTCTCTTCGCGAAAGTGAAGTGCCTTCGCGAGCTGCGCCATCGCCACGAGGCGCGAGGTCGGCTCTCCATGTTTCCAGAATGCCGTGAGAATCGTGCGGCGTCGATCGGCGTCAGCGAGTTCTTTCAGAATCCGGCGAGCGTTCCACATGAGGCGCCTATTCTCTTCAAATTGAGACCCACGTCACGTTTTCGCCTCAGCCGCGGACGGACAATCGGCCGTCCATATCGGAGGAATTAAGGTGTACTGTCCTGGTTGCGGCGTCAAGAACGAAGGCAGTCCTCTCAAGTGCTTCATTTGCGGCAAAGTTCTTCCGACCGGTGATCGCCCCGTGACGCCGGACACGCCGCGCCGGCGATCCCCTCAGACGCTCGCCGGAATTCCTCAGCCGTTCGCCGCGATCGGCGATCGGATGCTCGCGCTGATTCTCGACCGGCTGGTGGTCATCGCCGTCCTTGCGATTCCGGCCGCGCTGATCGCCG
This sequence comes from Thermoanaerobaculia bacterium, assembly GCA_035468985.1. GTDB lineage: Bacteria > Acidobacteriota > Thermoanaerobaculia > Gp7-AA8 > Gp7-AA8 > DASVHS01. The sequence goes on along the minus strand of DATISF010000045.1, from coordinate 8,361 downwards.
AGCGGTGGCACCTGACACCGATGCGCGCAGCGGTCATCGGCGCGTCCGCGGTGCTTGCCACCGCTCTCGTCTACCACATCGTCCTCGAAGCCCTCTTCGGCGCCACCCTCGGCAAAGGACTCCTCGGCCTCTACATCCGCGGCGGCTCGCAGCCGTGGATCTCATCCGCGATCCGGAATGTGACGCGGCTCGTCGATGCCATTCTGTTCTACGCGATCGCGTTCGTCGTGGCCGTGTTTTCCTCGAAGCGTCAGCGGCTGGGCGATTACTTCGCCGGCACCACCGTCATCGAACGCCGGGTCGAGTGGGGCTCGCGCGCGGCGCTGATGTTCATCTGGGTCGTGCTCGTCGGCGGATCACTTTGGCTGGCCTTGTCGCTCTGTCCGTCGTGCATGCCGGACAATCCGCTCTGGGCAACGCTTCGTTAAGCGCTCTGCTCATCGCGGGGCCCGAACCGCGCCACTTCTTCGACGAAATCGAACGGCTCGATGGGCTTGGCAAGAAATGCGTCGAATCCGCTCTTGTCCGCCGTCCCGGCCGGAAAAGCCGTCAGGGCGATGATCGTCATCGAGGCCGTGTCCGCCCGGCGGCGAAGCTCGCGAACGAACGCGTAGCCATCCATGTCCGGCATGGCAATGTCGGTGACGATCAGATCGGGCCGGCTCGAGTCGAGATGGCGAAGCGCAGCGGGCGCCGAATCGACGACCGTCACCTTCGCACCCGCGGCGTGCAGCACGGCCCGGATGAGATCGCGGCTTTCGCCTTCATCCTCGACGAGAAGCACGTCGAGACCGCGAAGGCGGCGCGGATCGATGCGCCGCACCGGCTGTTCCTCATGCTCCTCCGCGGCCTGCAAAGAGCTCGTACCGGCTGCCAGCGCACCGACAGGAAGGGTCACCGTGAACGTCGCACCCGTGCCCTTTCCTTTGCTTTCCGCCGCGACGGCTCCCCCATGCGCCTCGACGATGTAGCGCACGATCGACAGGCCGAGTCCGAGGCCGCCGTGCGTGCGCGTCTGGGGGTTCTCGGCCTGACGAAACGGCTCGAAGACATGCGGCAGGAAATTCGGCTCGATGCCTTCACCGCTGTCCTGCACGGTGATCTGCACGTGCGACGACGTTCTGCGCGCGGCCACCTCGATCGTGCCGCCTCGCGGCGTGAACTTCACCGCGTTCGCCAGAAGATTCCAGATGACCTGCTGCAGCCGCGTGGGATCGGCCACGATCGTGCCCAGTCCCGGCGCGAATGAAGTCGTGATCCTGATCTCGCGCGCCTCCGCGCTGGAACGGACGGCGTCGAATGCCGCGCTGACCACGCGAGCGACGTCGAGCGTCTCGGGCGTGAGCCGGAGCTTCCCGGAAACAATGCGCGACACATCGAGAACGTCGTCGATGAGATGGGCCTGCAGTTCCGCGCCTCGCGCAATCGAGGCGATGGCATCGCGAAACGTCGGATCCGCGGGCGACATGCTCGGCAGCAACCGCGCCCATCCGAGGATGGCAGTCATCGGGGTGCGGAGCTCGTGGGAGAGCGTCATCAGGAACTCGTCCTTGGCCCGATTCGCCTCCTGCGCCACGCGGGACGACGCCTCGGCCCGGCGGCGTTCTTCGTCCGCCTGCAGCCGTGCTTCACCCTGCTCGAGCAAGGCCTGCTGTGCCTCTTCGGCTTGCTTGCGCTCGGTCTGGTCGCGCGTGACTTTCGCGAAACCACGCAACACGCCGGCCTTGTCGTAGACCGCCGTGATGGTCACGTTCGCCCAGAACGTCGTCCCGTCCTTGCGGACGCGGTACCCTTCGTCTTCGACGCTGCCCCGCTCCCGCGCGATCGCCAGCTCGCGCTCCGGTTTTCCCGCGCGGATGTCCTCCTCCGGATAGAAAGCGGAGAAGTGACGGCCGATGATCTCCTCCGGCTCGTAGCCTTTGATCCGCCGCGCGCCGGCATTCCAGGTGGTGATGTTCCCTGCCGGATCGAGCATGAAGATCGCGTACTCCTGGACGGAACCGACGAGGAGACGGAACATCTCCTCGCTTTGTCGCAGGTGTTCTTCCGCCTCGCGCCGCCTGCTGAGATCGCGCGTGACCTCTGCAAAACCATGCAGGCGTCCATCGGCCTCGCGGAGGGCCGTGATCACGGTGTTCGCCCAGAAGCGGCTGCCATCCTTGCGAATGCGCCAGCCCTCATCTTCGACGCGCCCTTCGCGCGCCGCGGTCTCGAGCTCGCGCTGCGGCTTCTTCGCGGCCAGGTCGGCGTCGGGATAGAAGATCGTGAAGACCTTCCCGATCACTTCGGCCGCGGTGTAGCCCACGATCCGCGCCGCGCCGCGATTCCAGGACCGGATCTCGCCATCCGGGCCCATGAGGAAGATCGCGTAGTCCTGAACGGCGTCGATGAGCCACGTGAGCTCGTCTGCGGTCGTCCGCGGTTCTTTGGACATGGTCATTCGCGGTGATTCTCCGATAACACGCTTTTGAATTTGACGGCTCTTTGACGTGCCGGCGTGCGCCTCTTTCACAAGGCCGGCTTAGCTTGTCTCTATCGGGAGCAAGATATGGGCCGCGAACTCCGCAGTGAATCGCGCTATTTCATCGTCACGCCCGTGGCGGCGGAGATCAATGGCGTTCACGCCGACGTGGTCGACCTCTCCACCCGCGGCGCACGGCTTCAAGTCACCCGCCGCCTTGCGATCGGCAACATCGTTCCGCTGACGTTACGTAGCGGAGCCGTGACCATCGCCACCTCCGCGAGTGTCGCCTGGTGTGACGTGGCCGCGTTGGCTCTCGATGACGAGGAGTCCGACCGCTACTTCTGCGGCGTGACATTCGTCGAGTCGATCGCCATGATCCGCCACCTGATCGAGGATCTCGTCGAGACGAAAGCGGCCCTGGCGATCGAGGACAGCCGCGCCGCCGATCGTTATCGCGTCATCGTGCCCCTCACCGCGTCGTTTGCCGATCTTCCCTCGCTGCGCGTCCTCGACATCTCGATTCGCGGCGCGCGCGTCATCACTCCGAGGCTCCTCCAGGCGGGCTCATCCGGACGCCTTCGCTTCACGATCAACGGCAACGACACGCACGTCTGGCTCCCCGCCGGCGTCGTCTGGTCGCGTCCCGCGGAACGAAAGGGCCGTTACGAGGCCGGCCTGCGGATCACCGATGCCGAGGAGTGGCTGCGGACGGTGATCGACGAGCTGGCGCTGCGTGACGGCGTCATCCTCGAAACGGATTCGCTGCGCCGGAAGTTCGATCCGTTCACGGTGCATCCTGTCGCCGGGCTCGTGGCGCTGCGCTGACCGTTTCACGATTCCGATATCCGCCGGTCACGCAACGCTCGCGGCTCACGATCTATCGTGAAAGCGTGGAGCCGTTACGTTGTCCCCAATGTGATGCGCCGCTGCGCGCCCGCCGTGAAGATCCGTGGGAGATCATCCGCGCGCTCGCTGCCGTCCATCTGCGGCGGTGTCCAAAAGGCACGCGCGATCAGCGCGAGATCGCCATGCTGGCCATCAAGATCGCCGACGAGGCGGCACCAGGGAGCGGTCAGACGTAAACTACCGCGCATGACCAGACACCGGCTTGTTCCCATCGCCGTCGTCGTCGCGCTCTTCACTGTCCCGGCGTTCGCGCAGCCGCTTCCCGACATCTTCAACCGCGTGAAGTCGGAATTCTCGCAGGGCGACTACAAAGCCTCGCTTGCCGATGTCGAAGTGCTCGACACCGCCAGCCAGAAGCCGGGACTGGAGAGCGATCACGCGAAGCTCGCGCCGGTGATCTCGTTTTATCGAGCCGCGAATCTCGCGGCGCTGGGCCGCGCCGACGAAGCGCGCGAGGAGTTCGTGACGTTCCTGGCGTACTCGCCGAACGCCTCGATCGCCTCACCTCCATTCCCGAAGGCGGTCGTCGACGCGCTGGAGAAGGCGCGCAAAGCAGCAGCCGGACGATCGAACGCTCTTGGCATCGCGTACGCTGCGTTTGCGCCCGCGGCCGGATGGAAGTTCGCTGCCGACACACAGTGGGCGGCCTCACCCGTCCGCTACCTGCTGAGCAACGACGATAAGAAGCAATACGCCGCCCTGACCTCGGATGCCGATCGCGCGGCCTTCGTCGAGAAATTCTGGACAACGCTCGATCCGACGCCGGGAACGGAACCGAATGAATTCCGGCGCGAGTTCGAGCGCCGCGTCGCGTTCGCCGACGCAACATTCGGCACCGAGAAGAAGCCCGGCCGCGAAACGGACCGCGCATTGGTCTTCACGTTTCTCGGCCCGCCAACCTACGCCAGCGCATCGGATGTTCGCGGACAATCCGACGCCATCGCCATGCTGCGGAGCGGCGCGGGCCGTACGACGGGCTTCGAAGCATCCGCCGCCGGAGCCAACGACGACAGCCTGGAGGGGCCGAACCAGCGTGGCACGCGCGAAGCGTGGACCTACCGCCGCGGCCGCGTCCCCGCCGGTGTGCCGTTCCCGGAAGTGCGCTTCGAGTTCATTACCAAAGAAGGCTACGGGAACGGCGTCCTGCAGAAGGAGTCGGACGTCCTTCAAACCATCGGTCAGGCCACCGAGAACGCGCGCCGCAACAAGAAACTCAATTGATCGGTTTGGGCGAGGCCGGACTGGCGTTGCGCCGCGGGTTGCGGCGCCGGTGCCCGCGCTGCGGAGAGGGTCCGCTGTTCCGGCGGCGCATCGAGGTCCACGAGCGCTGCGACCGCTGCGACCTGCTGTTTCAGCCGAACGCCGGCGACACGCTGATGTTCACGATGATCACCGATCGCGTTCCGCTGCTGATCGGCGTGATCCTCGTCTACTTCCTCGGATTTCGCAGCTCGACCTGGATGCTGACGGCCGGATTTCTCGTCGCCCTGGCGGTTCCGCTGATGGCGACGATTCGCGAGCGCCAGGGGCTGGCGCTCGCACTGGTCTATCTGTCGCGCCGAACCTTCGGCGATCTTTCGGAATAGCTGCTACTTCCCCTTCAGCATCCGGATGTGCGCGATGAGGGCCTGGATGTCGGGCGTGCTCATCTGTTTTCCGAACGCGGGCATCTTCCCCTTCCCGCCCGAAATGGTCTTCGTCAGCTGGAGATCCGTCTGCTTCTGGACTTCGTCGGAGCGGAGATCGCGAACCTTCATCGTCTTGCCCATCGCGGACTGTCCGGAGCCGTCCGCGGAGTGGCAGGCGACGCATTTCGCTTTGAAGAGTGCGGCACCGTCGGACGCGCCAAACGCCGGGATGCTGAGCGCAAAGACAACGAGCGCAACTGTAACGATCGAACGTGACTTCATCATGACCTCCTTCGATGACTGCCGCCCGAATGAGTGCAAGCGGCTCACCATCACTTCACTTCTCACTTCAGATCCCATCCTCCGGCGCCCACAACGTAGTGCTTGCCGTCCGGTCCGGCAACGCCCATGACATAAGAGCTCTTCGGCTCGTCGTTCGTCTTCCCGGGCTTGTTCCAGAGATAGTCGACCCACCCTTTGCCGTCGGCCATGCCCATCTTCACGATCTTCTCGCCGACTTTGTCGCCCTTCGCGTTCACGATCTCGCCGCTCGGTTTGCCGACCATTTCGGGGTTGGGATGACACACGGTTTTCTGATCGGGCCCGATGACGAAGATGTAGTAGTCGCCGCCCTTCCATTCGTTGCTCGCGAATGTCGCGCACGACGGTCCGCTCTTCTGGACGATCTTCGCCGCGTCCTGCACGTAGGCCATGACGGCTTGTTTGGTATTCGCCCGCGGAACGTGGCTGGCGGGCGAGACCGCGAGCAACAAGACGGCGGCGAGGCACACCAGTACCAGGAAAATTCGTGAACGATTCATAGCTTCCTCCCTGTGCGGGCGAGCTTATGTCCGCGGAGCAGCCGTGTCCACCTGCCGGTATCTGCCCGGAGGCAGTCCGAACGACTTCGTGAAGCGCGTGGTGAAGGAGCCGAGGCTCTCGAAGCCGGAGCGGGCGGCGATGTCGGTGACGTCATCTTCTGTTAACCGGAGAAGTCGCGCCGCCAGCGCAAGGCGCTGCTCGCGGAGAAACCTGTGCGGAGTGGTGCCGTGCAACGCGGTGAATGCACGATGGAAGTGGAAGAGCGACAGACATGCCGCGCGGGCGGCATCCTCGACCGTGATCGGGTCCGCAAGATGGGAGAGCATGAAGTCGACTCCGCGCTGCACGCGGCGGCGCAGCTCATGGCGCGTCCCGCTCTTCGCGGCATCGAGAGTCCGCTCCGAGCGCTGTTCGCGATGAAGATCGCTGGCGATCAACGAAGCCGCGGCGATGAAATCGTCTTCCGTGGGCGTCTGCTGCATGCCGGAAAGGAGCGCGTGCATCGCATCGGAGAGATGGCGGAGTCCGGGAACCGGCCGCTCGCTGCCGGATTCGAACGGCTCGTCGAGAAGCGCGGCGTCAGTGACGGCCGCGCTTCGCAGCGCATCGCCCAGAAATCCGTTTCGAAAAAAGAGGCAGAAGGTCGTCACCGGTTCGGGTTCTTCGATCGTCAGCGAGTACTCCTGACCTTCATCAAGGAGCAGGCACGTCCCCTCGGTGACCACGAATCGCCGCCCTTCCGATTCCCACGCAGCACGGCCACGCACGACGGCTTTGATCGATGCGGCGCCGGGCATGGGAGGGACGTAATGGTTACGCGCGGTTCCGCCGAACACCACGTTTGCGGCTCCAATCATCGCCGGCGGCGGATTCACTGCCACTCGGGTCATGGCCGGATCGGTACCTCGCTCATCAACGCCAGCACATTGTTGTCAGGGTCATGGAAGAATGCCATCCATACCTCGAGGTCGGCAAGCCTGGCGATCATGTGCGGCTCGCGGGCGATGCTGACGCGGGAGCTCTTCAGGTGACCGAAGGCCTCCTGGATATCGCTCACCTTGAAATAGATGACGGAGCTGTGGTTCGCGAACTCTTTCTCCTCCGGCTTGTCGAGAAGGATCCTCACCCCGCCGCAATCGAAGAAGGCCAGAGCCGCTCCGGCTCGGAAGAGGAAGCGGAGGCCGAGAACGTCGCGATAGAACTCGATGGCCCGGTCGACGTCTTGCACCGGGATGGCGATCTGTCCGATTCGTTCGATCTTCATGTCTGGTCCTTTCCGTCGGCGCGCTCGATTCCGTCGGCGCGCTCGATGGGCCCATGATGCATTCGCAGGCCCAGGACGCGCTTCTCCAAACCTGCGAAATTCAGCGCCGGACGGCGCGGCGCCCATTCTGCGAAGGGATGAGGCGTCGGATGATGGGATTCGCCGTATCAACGAGGACGATTGTGCCATCGGGAGCGATGCGTAATCCGACCGGGGGACGCCGTTATGCGTGCGTTCGATCGCAATCCCGGACACGATGTCGTCGCACTGCTCCTCGACCGCGGCGCAGACCCCTGCAGGCCGCCGGCGCCGGAGAGGTACGTGCTTTCGACCATGTTCAGACTGGTCATCAGGCGCTGCCGATCGTGCTGCTTGCGAAGATCGCAGACGCTCTTCGTCGACGACGTTCTTGAGCGCGCCGTTGATCTGATCGATGACGTTCGACTGTAGTTCCTGCCTCACGATCTGTGTGATCATCTGGTACACCTCGCGGGAAGTAGGAGGGGACGCCGGCGGGAAACAGATCGTCGATCAGCCTGCCGATTCGGCAAAGGATCCGTTCAATGGCAGAATCAAGGCCATGCTTACGACTGCGGTCCTCCTCTTGCTCGTTTCGTTTGCTGATCCTTCAGCCGCGTCCAATGACGTTGCCGCCTCTCACGTTTCGACCAAGCGTTTCGGTCCTCAATGGAACGCCCTTCTCGGCAACTGGACGGGCGAAGGCGGCGGGTCACCTGGCGTAGGCTCAGGCACGGCCTCCTTTCAATTTGACCTCCAGGAACACGCCATCATCCGCCGCAACGTTTCCGACTATCCCGCATCCGAGGGTCGTCCGGCCGTTCACCATGAAGACCTCATGGTGATCTATCCGGGCCCCTCGGCGGCGGAAGCATCTGCGTTCTACCTGGATAACGAGGTGCAAACGATCGCGTATTCGGCATCGTGGTCCGCAGACGGCAAAGTGCTGACGTTCGTCAGCCTTCCCGGCGGCAAGGGGCCGCAATTTCGTCTTTCCTACACGTTCACTTCACCCGACGCCATGACAGTGACCTTTGAGATCGCGGCGCCGGGAAGCACTGTGTTCAAGAAGTTCGTCGGGGGCGTCATGAAGCGCTCGAGCTAGTCGTCATCCTGAGTCGGCGAAGCGCGACGAAGGATCTCAGGATCCGAAAACGCCTGCCATTTCGAGATCCTTCGCCGTCTTCGCGGCTCAGGATGACGTGAACATCGACTTGTTCAGAGCTTCCCTAGTGTGGCGTGTCCCAAATAGACCGACT
>DATISF010000044.1:0-32078 GCA_035468985.1 Thermoanaerobaculia bacterium | reverse complement strand
AGGCCACCCAACGCACCGGCACGTTGCCGGCCTCGTGGACGATTTTCGAACTGCCGTTCTCGCCGAAAACGAGCGTTGATCGAGAATCCTGAAGGAGGCTAGGCCAACCAACGCACCGGCACGTTGCCGGCATCGTGGACGATTTTCGAACTGCCGTTCTCGCCGAAAACGAGCGTTGATCGAGAATCCTGAAGGAGGCTAGGCCAACCAGCGCACCGGCACGTTGCCGGTGGCGGAGAGAGTGGGATTCGAACCCACGGTACGCGATTAACGTACACACGCTTTCCAAGCGTGCGCCTTAAGCCACTCGGCCATCTCTCCGTTGGCAAAAGAAGACGGGAATGTTGAATGTCGAATGTTGAATGTTGCATTGAATATCCTCGCTTGATTCAACACTCAACGTTCACCATTCGAGCGCGCGAGCGCGCGAGTCATGGCGGAGAGGGGGGGATTCGAACCCCCGATACCCGTAAAGGTATAACGGTTTTCGAGACCGCCGCGTTCAGCCACTCTGCCACCTCTCCGTTCGTGTGCGCAGCTCGCGGAAGAACCGCTGAAGAAGATCGCGCGACCGCTGCTCCTCGAATCCGCCGATCACCTCCAGCCGGTGATTCAGCCGCGGATCCTGAACCAGGTTTCCGAGGGAGCCGCAGAAGCCCGCTTTCGGATCGTAGGCCGCGAAGATCAGCGTCTCGACTCTGGCGTTGACCAGCGCGCCGGCGCACATCGCGCACGGCTCCAGCGTCACCACCATCGTCGTTCCTTCGAGACGCCATCCGCCGATCGCTTTGGCCGCTTCGCCGATCGCGTAGATCTCGGCGTGCCCCAAGGGATCGCCTGACTGGCGTCGGTTGCGACCGCGGCCGATGATGTTGCCGCTGCGGTCGACGATGACGGCGCCGATCGGAATCTCCCCCTCCGCTCCCGCTTCTTCGGCCAGCGCAAACGCTTCTTCCATCCACTGCGCTTGACTCATCTGTCAAAGAGTACACGTAGGGCCGACTCTCAGCCGGCCCTGTTTCGCTTCGTGATTGGTGCACCCAGCAAGACTCGAACTTGCAACCTTCTGATCCGTAGTCAGATGCTCTATCCAATTAAGCTATGGGTGCGAGCAAGGCGATCAACGACCTGATGGCCCTATGAATTCCGAGCCATCGGGAGCCGCGAATTCTACTGACGGACCCGCCAAAAAGCCAGAATCAGAGCCGCAAATACCGATGCGGCGAGCCCGGCAAAAACGAGCGGCGGGCGGTACCTCTTGCTGACGATGTGATGGCCCGCCGGGACTGCCGCCGCGGAAAAGCTGACGTCGGCGCGGAGCATCGGGACGCGGCGGCCGTCGATCGTCATTTGCCAGCCGGGATACCAGGTTTCGGCGAATACGAGGTAGCCGGCTTCGGATGTGGTGACGTCGACCGTCCACTCGTTCATGGTCCTGTGAAGCGTCTTGATGGTTGCGGGGTTTCGCGGTTGCGAGGTTGACGGAGCGCCTTCGCTCAGGATCACGACATTCGGGTCGAAGTTCTGCGCCAGCCGCTGAAATGCCTGGAAGTCATCGCTCATGACGACTGCGCCGGTCGCGAAGCGCAGCGGGCTCGATGCCCGGTTGCGGTAGAGAAACAGCGGCGCTCCGCTGGCGCTGCGCAGCGTCTCGACGCGATCGACATCCGGCGACGCGATCACGTCGGGCGTGAGAATCGCCGACGCGCCGGCCGCGGATAGCACGTTCAGCCGGTTCTGCCACGGCAGCTTCTCGACTGCGGTCCCCATATGCGCCATGCGGATCGGAGCGAGGCCGTCGTAGTCGTCATTGAAGACGATCGGGATTCCGAACGTTGCCGCCGTGTAGCGGCTGAGCAGCTGAATGTCCCACCACGCCAGCCACACATTCTCATTCGACGGCGCATTGAGCTTGCGCACGTACGGATCGCCGGTTCGATAGAGCTTCTGGCCATCGCCGATCAGCGCACGCACTTTGCCGGCGAGAGGCGGCCGGTCGAACAATTCCCGCGGCGCGTAAGGGTTCACTTGTGCGCCGGCGAACGTGAGATCGAGCAGGACGACGGTCGCAATTGCCGTCTTGCGCTTCGAGGCACAGGCAGCCACGAACAGGCCGGCCGCCACGGTTGCATGGATGAAGCTCCGCGCGAGCTCCGTCGAAGCTGCCGGTGGCAGCGGATCGAACAGCGCACGCGCGATCGCACCGCGAAATCCAATGGTCAGGATCGCAAGCAGCGTCGCCGCAGCGGCTGCGGCAAGGATCGTCCGCCGCCCGGGCCATGCGTCGACGCCCGCTCCGCTCGCAAGCGCAATCGGGACGAGCGTGAATTGCAGCGCTTTCACGGGAAACCGGAAGATGCCGACGAGCGGTACGTGCTCGTAGAAAAGGTGGAAAAACGGCAGCCACCCGCCCATGCAAAAGAGAAGGCCCCCGGCGATGAACCCGCCCAGGATGATCCGCCCGCTCCTCGGAAGCAGCGGCGAGGTCAATCCGCCGATCGTCAGCAGCAGTGCGCTGACACCGAAGTAGATGCTGATGATGTATGGATATCCGAGCTCATACCGCCAGCCCCAGTAATCGTTTCGCGCGAGGGTGTCGGTCCGGCCGAAGAAGCGTGGAATCACGAGCTCGGGCAGCCGTTGCGGCGCGACAGACCACTGCGTGAACGTGAAGTAGTCGCGCTTCTCGGAGCGGGAAGAGTTGCGGATGACTTCATACGCAGGGAGCGTCTGCATCAGCGACAGTGAGGCTGCGAAGCCGACGACGAGCCCGGCATAAGCCAGCCGCCGGGACAGCGGCACCTCCGCCGGGACGACGAGCATCCACGCCACTGCGAGAGCGAAGCTGACCGCGGCCATCTCGGCGCTGCCGCCCACGAGGTGGAGTGCGCCAAACACTGCGGCGGCCACGAACCAGCGCTTGCGCCGCTCGCGCATGAGCAGATGTACCGAGGCGAGAAGCGCCGGTGCCCATGCCGTTGACTGAAGGAGCACGAGCAGGTTCGCCGAGGAGAGGACGTACCCGCAGAACGTGTAGACGACGCCGGTCACGAACGCGGCGACAGTCGATCGCCCGATGGCGCGGCCAAGGAAATATGCGGAGAGGGCGCAAATGACGAACTGAAGGACCAGCAGAAGATTGAATGCGGTCAGAATGGGGAGGACGAGAAAGAGGACATTGAACGGGTAGAAAGGGGAATTTGCAGGCTCATTGAGGAACGGCTGACCTCCGTGCATCAACGGGTCCCACAGCGGGATCTGCCCCTGCCGGAGCGCCTCGGCGAACAGTACCTTCTTTCCGTAGAACAGAAGGTAGAGGTCGCGGAAGAAGAAGGTGCTCCCCAGAAGCGCCGGGGAGAAGAAGATCACGATGCAGGCGATCAGAATCCAGAGTGCGCGCTCGCCGAGCACTCGGCGCACCGAGAACCCCTCATCTGGCACGATTTGCGATTATGTCAGATGGATGTAGACTTGTTGTTCCCGAAAGCATTTCCGATTCATGGCCCCCACGGCTGGCTACTGCCTACCCACCCTTCCCCAGCCAGCCGTGGGGGCGTGATGTTTTCCGATGAACTACAACGACCAGAAGGCGAAGTTCTTCGCCCGGACGATGCACACTCCCGACGACGATGCCCGGGCGGCGCTGCGTGCGGCGTTGCGCGAGTTGTCCCGGCTGCTGATCCCGCTGCACCGGGCTCTGATCGATGTGGCGAAAGAGGATTACGCCTTCGCCTTCGGCCCCGCCCCGCAGCCCACCCAGCTCGTGCGGTTGTTGAACGAGGATCCGTTTTTCGAATGGCTGAAGCCGATGACCGGGCTGATCGTCGACATCGACGAGCTCGTGCGGCGCGATTTCGAAGCCGCTGATGCGGCGGAAATCGCCGATCGCGTCGAGGGGCTGGTGGGCGCCACGCCCGATCCGCGCTTCGCGGCGAGGTACGTGCCGGCCCTGCAGCGGAGCGTGGAGGTGGCCATCGCTCATGCCGCGGTGCGGAACGCGGTGGCGCGCCTGCGACATTGACAGACGATGAGATGATAGCTATCATCCTATCGTGCGGTATCCGGCGGAGCACAAGGAGGAAACCCGCTCACGCATCCTGCGGGCGGCGGCGCGCCAGTTCCGGCGCGCTGGAAGCGGCGCGGGCATCGCCGGCCTCATGCAGGATCTGGCGCTGACCCACGGCGGTTTCTATCGCCACTTCAAGAGCAAGGACCAGCTGTTTGCCGCGGCGCTCGAGGAAGCGTTCGACGACGTGTCGTCAAGGCTGATGGGCGCCGCCGCGAATGCCCGCGGCGATGAGATCGGTGCCGTCATCGAGACGTATCTCGGCGAAACGCACTGCGCGAATCCCGCGGACGGCTGTCCGATCGCCGCCTTGGCGGGCGATGTTGCCCGGCAGCCAAGAAGAATCCGCATGGCCATGGACCGGGCGTTCGAGAAATACGCGGCGCGCTTCGCGCCGTTCTGCGCCGGCCGGACGGGCGAGCAGCAGCACCGCAACGCCATCCTGCTCTTCGCCGGAATGGCCGGCACGCTCACTCTCGCGCGTGCAACCGCGGACGAGTCGGCTCGCAATTCGATCCTGCAATCGGCACGGGAGTTCTACAAGCGATCATTCTCGCCATCGAGTTGATCTCTCTTTTTTTGCCAGATTAGATGACGGTCATCATCTCACGGAGAATCTCATGAGCGCACTCGTCGAGCACCCCACCGTGCGGAAATACGAAACGACGCCGCACCCGGCGCGCAAGGAGGAGCTGTCATCGGCCTGGCTCCGTGAGCTGGCCCTCGCCTGCGGCGCCGACGACGTCGGGTTCGTTGAGATTGAGCGCCCTTCGATTGCCGGCGAGCGCGCCGAGGTCGAGCGCGTCTTCCCCGGCGCCAGATCGCTCATCGGCATCGTTCGGAGGATGGGCCGGGAGGAAGTTCGAAGTCCGGCACGGTCGCTGGCGAACCTGGAGTTTCATCACACGACCGATGAGGTCAACGACATCGGACGCCGCCTCGTTGCCGCGCTCGAGCGTGAAGGGGTGCGCGCCCTGAACACCGCTTCGGGATTCCCGATGGAGGCCGATCGCTGGGGAACGCGCAACTGGATCGTCTCCCACAAGCCGGTCGCGGAGGCCGCCGGTCTTGGACGCATGGGGATCCACCGCAACGTGATTCATCCGCGGTTCGGCACCTTCATTCTCCTCGGCACGGTGGTGATCGAGGCGAAGGTCGACGTCTATTCGCAGCCGCTCGATTACAACCCCTGCCTGGAGTGCAAGCTCTGCGTCGCGGCATGTCCGACCGGCGCGATTGGCGCCGATGGCGCGTTCGATTTCTCCGCGTGCTACACCCACAACTATCGCGAGTTCATGGGCGGCTTCATCGACTGGGTCGAGACCGTCGCCGGCAGCGGGAGCGCCGCCGAGTACAGGAAGCGCGTTGCCGATACGGAGACCGTTTCGATGTGGCAGAGCCTGGCCTTTGGGCCGAACTACAAGGCCGCGTACTGCCTGTCCGTCTGCCCGGCGGGAGAAGACGTCATCGGACCGTTCCTTGCCGATCGCCCGAAGTTTCTGCAGACAATCGTGAAGCCGCTGCAGGAGAAGGAAGAGACGGTTTACGTGCTTCCGAACTCCGATGCGGAGGCGCACGTGGCCCGGCGATTCCCCTCGAAGAAGAGCAAGCGCGTCTCGAACGGCTTGCGCTCGCCCTCGGTGGCCTCGTTTCTCAGAGGGTTGCGCCTCACATTCCAGCGCGAACGAGCCGGCGATCTCGATGCCACCTACCACTTCACGTTCACGGGGGCCGAGGAGTTGGAGGCGACGGTCGTGATTCGGAACAAACGACTGGAGGTCATGCCAGGACGGGTGGGGAAGGCCGATCTGCGGATCACCGCAGATGCCGCCGCATGGCTGCGCTTCATTCGGAAAGAGACATCGATCATCTGGCCGCTTCTCCGGCGCATGATCCGTATTCAGGGCCCGCCGCGACTCCTCCTCGCGTTCGGCAGATGTTTTGGCGCGTGATGACAGGTCGCGATTGCCTGCACGCGCGACCGGCGCGCACAGGTCGTGGCCGGGCTTGCCTGGCTCGTCATTCACGCGATCCCGAGCAGGTCGCGCACCTCCTCGGCCTTCCGCTGAAGCTGGCGGTCGCGAAAGCGACATCCATGCGGGATGACAGAGGAGCGCGGCCATGACGACGCTCGCAGTCGACGCCCGAGCACGTCCGGCTCGGCGCTCCTTATCGATGGATCATCACGAGAGCTGAGGCGCGAGCGCGGATTGACCCAGGAGCAATTGGCCGAACGAGGGTTCATCCCCCGCACGTATCTCGCATCGATCGAATCGGGGAAGCGGCACGTGGCGATCGTGAACGTCGTCTACTTGGCACGGGCTCTCGGCGCCCTGCCCCGAGACCTCTTCCGACGATTAACGAAATCCTGCTCGAGCGTCTGCCGCGGAACGAGCGCAACGCCACGCGGGCACGACGCGAGAAGTGACTCTGATCGCCGGTCGACAGCAGATTTGATCCATCCGTTGGTACCGCAGGCCGGCCGGTTCGCCACTGAGTCACCCAAGGAACCTCTGCATAAGTCGTCATCCTGAGTCGGCGAAGCGCGACGAAGGATCTCAGGATGCGAAAACGCGTGCGATTTCGAGATCCTTCGCCGTCTTCGCGGCTCAGGATGACGTGAACAACGACTTGCGCAGATTAACGCAACGCTGTCATAGGCGAGGGAAGATAGTTCCCGGAGCGGATTGGAAGGCTTGGCGTCCCCGGCAGGAATCGAACCTGCGACCCACAGCTTAGAAGGCTGTTGCTCTGTCCGACTGAGCTACGGGGACGTGGTCTCTAGGATAAACCACGGCTCCGCGGCGGTACTTCCATGTGATGCGCGACCTCGCGCGCGGCACACCGATGCGGTATAGCCTTTCGGAGTGGAGCCGTCGATCGAACAGCGGTCCCGGCGCGTCGCCCTCAACGTTTCGGGAGCGGCGCTTCTGCTGGCCGCGGCAAAAGCGGCGGTCGGACTCGCCGCCGGATCGATCGCCCTCCTCTCCTCGGCACTCGATTCCGCGGGCGACATGTTCGCGTCGTTCGCGAACTTCGTCTTTCTCACGCTCGCCGCAAAGCCGCCCGACGAGAACCATCAGTTCGGCCACGGAAAGGCGGAGCATC
Source organism: Thermoanaerobaculia bacterium (assembly GCA_035468985.1). Taxonomy (GTDB): domain Bacteria; phylum Acidobacteriota; class Thermoanaerobaculia; order Gp7-AA8; family Gp7-AA8; genus DASVHS01. Next base: position 24,904 of record DATISF010000044.1, on the reverse strand, counting down.
TCGCCGCGCTGCTGCAGGGAGTCATCCTTCTCACCGGCGCCATCACTCTCGGCTATCACGCGGCGGAGCGGATCCGGCGGCCGGTCCCGATCGAATCGAGCGTCGCAGCCATCGTGACGATGATCCTTTCGATCGGCGCCACCATCGCCATTACCCGCTACCTCAAACGCAACGCCGTTCGCGCAGAGAGCAGCGCTCTCGCCGGCGATGCGTTGCACTACACCTCCGACATCATCGCCAATCTTGCGGCCATCGCCGCGCTCGTGCTCGTGCGCATCACCGGCAACCCGCTGTTCGATTCGATCTTCGGCGTCACCGTAGCCTGCTGGATCGCCTGGAACTCGCTCTACCTGCTCTGGAATGCCGGGAACGATCTGATGGATCCCGCGCTCCCCGATCACGAAGTCGCCGCGGTGATCGAGGTCATCGAGCGCGCCGATCCTGCCGTGGTGAACTATCGCGAGCTGCGCACGCGGAAGGCCGCGGGCATGCGCTTCATCGACTTCGAGCTCTGCATCGACCGCGGAGTCTCGTTCGAACGCGCGCATGAGGCCACCGAGATCGTGAAACAGAAGATCCGCGAGAGGTTCCCGCGCACGATCATCACCGTTCACGCTGAGCCCGTCGACCGCTGAGTCCGTCGACCGCTGGAACCTCTGCACGAGTCGTCATCCTGAGTCGGCGAAGCGCGACGAAGGATCTCAGGATGCGAAAACGCCTGCGATTTCGAGATCCTTCGCCCCTCTTCGCTGCTCAGGATGACGTGAACAACGACGTGCCCAGAGGTTCTCGGGCTCGTGGAGCGCTTCGGGTTTCCCGCCGCGTCGATCGGAAGCATGCCGTCGATCCGGCCCTTGCGCGACGAGGCCCCATGACCTACGACCCCCGTGACCGACGACGAAAGTGGTCGGGGCGAGAGGATTCGAACCTCCGACCCCCTGCTCCCAAAGCAGGTGCGCTACCAGACTGCGCTACACCCCGACGGCGTCAGGCAACAGGGACGTCCGACACGTCATTCCGGACGCGCGGGAATCTCAGCCGGCCTTTGCGGTTGACTGCGTTCCGACTCGTTTTGGAGGCAGCGCCGATTCCCACTTCGGCGTCTCCGCGGCCGACAGGACGAATTCGAACGTCGAGCCGTGCGAGCGCAGTCGCAGCGCACGGGAACCGGCCGGCACCGATTTACCGGTCGTGAGCTCGTCGTCGTATTCGACGTCGTCGATCCGCGCCAACTCGAAGGATGCCTGCATGTCCGGGTTCTCGTAATACACCGTGTCGTTCGTCAAGCTGAGCGCCACCGGAACGTGATTCATGCCCTCGACGTAGTCGGCCCGGGTGACGAGCCGGCTCGATGGCCGCCGCCTCTCCATGATCTCGGTCACCAGATCCTTCGACCGTGTTCGGAGGAAGTACCAGACCAGGAAAGCAAGAACGACGATCCCGACGACAGTAACGGTTGCGAGCATGCCGCCTCCTCGTTTCGTGTGCGGGTTGAGTGCGTGCTTACGGAAGAAATTTACGTCTTTTCCCGAAAAATGACCACAGCTTCTAGAATGGGTCCGGATGGCCGAGCCGAAGAAAAAGACGCGCAATGAACATTCATCGGGAGGCGCGGTCATCAGTACGAGGAATGGCCAGACCTGTGTCGCGCTGATCGCGACCCGCGGAAAGACACGGTGGGGCTTGCCGAAAGGTGCCGTTTCGGAAGGCGAGACCTCCGAACAGGCCGCCCTGCGTGAAGTTCTCGAGGAGACGGGCCTTCAGGCCGAAATCGTCAAACCTCTCGACACCATCGAGTATTTTTTTCGCGCCGGCGGCACGCTGATTCACAAACGCGTCGATTTCTACCTGATGCGCTATGTCGCCGGGGAGCTGACTCCCCAGCTCAGCGAGGTCGACGACGTCGAGTGGGTGGAGCTTTCCCAGGCGATTCAGCGCGCGAGCTTCGAGTCCGAGAGGAAGCTGCTCGAGAGCGCTTCGCAGGAGCTTTCGACGAAGGTTTCTTAGCGGCGAGCCGCGACGCCAGCGTCGGCGCGCGCCGCGAAGCTGCCGGACGATTGCTCTTCCACGTCCGGCTGGCATCGACTTCTTCTACCGTGCGATTCGTCACGACTGATCGTGGCGCCACCTCGGTCACGTCGATCTTGTCGTTCGCGAATTCGTCGCGATGCTTGAGCAGCAGCCACTCGTTGCCTTTCGGCGAGCGGCCCTTGATCTTCACCAGCGCCCATTCGCCGAACATCTTCTTCCCGTACATCCGGATCGTGAGTTTCCCCTGCTCCACAGCCGCGACCGGGTCATCGCCCGGCTCGATGAACTCCCACGTGCCGTTGTCCCAGATGATCACATTGCCGGCGCCGTAGTTGCCCTCCGGGATCACGCCCTCGAACGACGCGTAGTCGTACGGATGATCCTCGGTCATCATGGCCAGCCGTTTGACGGTCGGATCGTACGAGGGACCTTTCGGGACCGCCCACGACTTGAGCACGCCTTCCATCTCCAGGCGGAAGTCGTAATGAAGACGCGAAGCCTGGTGCTTCTGGATGACGAAGATCGGCAGCTTCGTTTTCTTCGGCTTGCCTCCTGAAGGCTCGGGCGTGACGCCGAAGTTGCGCATGGCGCGGTACTTCTTGAGCAGCTCCGGCATTCGTTACGACGCCTTCCGTTTGGGTGAAACCGGGCGGCTGCGTTTGGCTGACGCAGGGCCGACTCTCAGCCGGCCCCGTCCGACTCGAGAGTCGGACCCACGTCCTTCGAGGCTTCGCCGCAGCGCTTCCATGAGGTCGACGACCTCGCCGCCTTGTTCTTCCTCTTCCCGGTTTTCGGCGACGATGGCCTTGCCCTTGGACTTGTCGCGAATCCGGTCCATCAGGCGCTCACGATACTCGTCCTTGTAACGGAGAGGATCGAACGTTCTCTCGGTCAGCTCGTCGATGAGCATCTCCGCGAGCTTGATCTCCTTCTCCTTCGCCGGCGCATCTTCCTGCTCCACGGCGGCGAAGTCGCCCACCTCGTCGGCGTAGTACATCGTGTGCAGGACGAGGCCTCCTTCAAACGGACGCAGGACGACGAGGTGCTCGCGGTTCGCGAAGACCCACCGCGCCAGCGCGACCTTGTTCTGACCCTTCATCGCAGCGGCGAGCAGCTTGTAGGTCTTGCCTCCACCGGGTGCCGGGCCGAGGAAGTAGGCCTTCTCGAAGAAGAGGGGGTCGATCTGGTCGAGGTCGACGAACTCGGTGATGTCGAGGGCGCGATTGTCGTCCGTCTCGAGCGTCTCCATCTCTTCCTCGCTAAACGTCACGTATTTGTTCTTGCTGATCGCATAGCCGCGAATCAGCTCGTCGGAGCCGACGATTTTCTCGTGGTATGGGCACCACCACTTGCGATTGACGCGGGTGCCGCAGCTTTCGTGCAGAAGATTGAAGTGCACGTCTTCCGATTTCGTGGCCGTGTAGAAGCGGACAGGGATGTTCACCAGTCCGAACGTGATCGTCGCGTTCCGAAGAGGCCTGAGCGTCATAAACCCTCCGGAGCCGTAGGATTGCATTCGCTGTTCCACGTGGGCTCGCCGTGAAGTCACGTATTTTCTGTCAGTTGGCGCCACGGCGGCGTCATTTTTGCATTGGCGTCGAAACGGCTCGGCAGCATGTCCACAAGCATCCGGAAAATGCTCTTGGCCGCATTTGCGGCCCTCGCAGTTTTCGTTGCCCTCGGTGTGGGGTTGACGACGGCCGTGCTGCAGCTCGAGAAGGGGCAGGAATACCAGGTCATCCAGGAGTCGAGGCCGCTGCTCGATGCCGTGCGGGTGATGGACGAGAGCATCGTGCAGATTGTGTCGGCCGCCCGCGCGTTTCTGCTGACTCATGAGAGCCAGTTCATCGATCAGTACGAGACCGGCGTGCGCAATTTCGGGAGCGCCGAGGCCGTGGCCAGCCAGACCGCCTCGGATGTGCGCGATCAGCAGCTGATCAGCGCCATGCGCCGCCATTTCATCGAGATCAAGCAGCTGACGGACCGGCAGATCGAGCTGGCGAAAGAAGGGAAACCCGACAACGCCGTCGAGTTCATGCTGGAGACCGCGCGGATACGGCGCACCACCCCCGACTACCCCGGCATGATCGTCGATCGTCACCGCGACGCGGACAGCCGGACCATCGACGACATCGACAACTTCCGGCAATGGGTCATCGTGGCCATCATTCTTCTGGCGATCGCTCTCGTCGCCGGTGCCGCGGTCGTGACCTGGCGCATCGAGCAGGCCCTGGTCGGATCCATTCAGCGGCAGATCCGCCGGACGGAGGCGATGATCGGAGGAATGTCCGATGGCGTGATGCTCGTCGATCGCGACGGCCGCGTGGCCTTCATCAACCCCGCCGGACAGAAGCTCCTCGGCCGCGGCGACACCGGCGTGCCCATCGATCAGCACGCCGAAGTGTTCGCGTTGCGGAACGACTCTGGCCGTAAGCTGGATCCGAAGGAATTACCGGCCGCCCAGGCGCTGGCGACGGGCCGTGCGGTGCACGACGTGACGATGATGATCCGCCGCGAGGCGCGCGACGTCGCCATCTCGATGTCCGCCACGCCGCTTTACGAGGAAGGCCGGATCAGCAGCGTCATCGTCACGTTCCGCGACATCACGGAGCGGCGGCGGCTCGAAGAAGAGATGCAGTTGCAGGCGGAGCGCGCACAGATCCTTGCCGACGCCGGCGCGTTCTTCGCCAGCAACATCGATCCGGTGTGGGTCACCCAGGCGATTGCGGAGCGGGTCGCGGAGGTTCTCGGCGACTGGGCGGCGGTGATCCTCAAGACCGAAACGGCGGAGCTTCGAGTGGCGTCGATCCATCACCGCGACATGGCCTCGCTCGGGCTGGCGTGGTCCTATATCTACCGGCAGCCGCTGAATGTCGGGCAGGGCATCATCGGGCAGGTCGTGGCCACTGGCGTCCCATCGCTGACCACCGACCTCGGCAGCACGGGTCTCAGCACTCAGGCGGACATGACGTCGTACCACGCACCTTCGATTCGTCTGGCGTCGCTGCTGATCCTGCCGTTGCGCACGCGCCGCGAAATTCTCGGTGCTCTGGTCATCGCCGCGAACGACCCGGAGCGCGCGATGACCGAGGACAAACTGCCGCTGGTGGAGTTGCTGGCGGAGCGCGCGTCGCTCGCCGTCGAGAACGCGAAGCTGTACACCGAACAGGTCGAGGCGCGGCGCAAGGTCGAGGATCTTTCGCGGCTCAAGGACGAGTTCCTGTCGATCGCCTCGCACGAGCTGCGCACTCCCGTGACCTCGATCAAGGGCTACACGCAGCTGGCCAAGACCCTGATCCGCGAAAACGACCTCGGGACCTCGGAGGAGTATCTCGACATCGCCCTCGACCAGATCGACCGCATGTCGCGTCTGATCCTCGAGCTCCTCGACGTGTCGAGGATCGAGACCGGCCGGCTGCAGATGCGGCACGACGAGATCGACTGGCCGTCGTTCGTCCGCGAGGTCATCCATCATCACCACACGTCGCTGAACGATCGCCGCTTCCATCTGAGCGTCCCGGAAGAATCGAAGACGATTTCCGGCGACCGCGACCGTCTCGAGCAGGTCCTCGGAAATCTCCTGGAGAATGCCGTGAAGTACTCGCCGGAGGGCAGCGAAATCTTCGTGTCGGTCGAGGACAAAGGCGATCAGCTCGTGACGGCGGTGTGTGATCGCGGCATCGGCATTCCCGCCGATGAGCTCTCGCAGGTCTTCGAGCGGTTCCATCGGGGGCGTCAGGTTTCCTCGACCAATTTCGGCGGTCTCGGTCTCGGGCTCTACATCACCAAGCAGATCGTCGAGCGCCACGGCGGTACGATCTGGGTGGAGAGCAGAGAAGGATCGGGTACGACCTTCTACTTCTCTCTTCGCGCGCCTGCCGTTCCCGCGGCGGTCCAACAGCGGGAGACGGTGGCCCGTACCTAGATCGACGATGCTGCTCGTCACCGCCGCCCTCGTGCTCCGACTGGAGCTCGTCCGTCACTCGCTTGCCGGGACGCACTACCGGTATGGCCAATATGCCGGTGAGCAAAGAATCGTCGGTGCGGAAGTCGATCGCACGGTGCGACCGGATGGAACGATCGAGGAAAGCAGCGACGTCGTGAGCTCCTCACCCGGCCTTCGGCCACCCTCTTCCCGCGACGCGGGGAGAGGGCAGGGTGAGGGGTTCCTCGTAAACATCCACGGCACCGCCCGCCGGGCCACTCGCGTCATCGAAAACCGGATCGTCCGCTACGTCGACGCGGAGACCGGCGCGGTGCTTCGCGTCGAGCCGCGATTTGCGCGAGCGAAGCCCGCGCGTGTGTTCGACGCGAATCCCGTCAAAACGCTCAACGATCCTTCGCTGCAGGACCAGAACAACTCGGCGGCGGCCGTTCCCGATGCCGCGTACACGACGGTCGATCTCGATGATGTGAATCCGTCCGGCCCGCTCGGTGGTCCGTACGTTCAGATCACGGATTTCGAATTGCCGGCGATCGCACCCGCCGATGCGGCGCAATCGTTGATGTTCGATCGCAGCCAGACCGGCTTCGAGGATGTGAATGCCTACTTTCACATCGATCGCTCGCAGCACTACCTGCAGTCTCTCGGGTACAACGGCGGACGCACGATTGCGCCGTATCCGGTGCCGGTCGACACGCATGCCTTGAACGGCGAGGACAACTCGCTGTTCATCCCGGCGCCGGAGACCGGTCACGCCGCGCTCGTGTTTGGCGACGGAGGAACTGACGACGCCGAAGATCCAGATCTGGTCGTGCACGAGTACGCGCACGTCGTCCACGAATGGATCGCGCCCGGCACATTTCTCGGACCTTTCGGCAGCGAGGCGCGCGCGATCAGCGAAGGATTCGCCGATTACTGGGGTTTTTCGGCTTCGTACGAGCAGTCGATTCGCTCCGGCCGCGATCCGTTCTGCTTCGCCGACTGGGATGCGCGATGCTGGCAGGACGCGACGAGCGAGCATTGCGGCTATCCCACGGGCGCCGACTGCCTGCGGCGTCTCGACAGCCCGAAGACGATCGCCGACTTCAACTCCAGCGATTCGCCGGGGACGGAGTATCTGAACGCGCCGATCTGGTCGTCGGCTCTGCGCGAAGTGTTCGTGGCGCTGACGCAGCGTTATGGAATCGAGGCCGGCAGGCGGATCAGCGACACGATCGTCGTGGAGTCGCTGTTCGGTGCGCCGCCCAATCCCGGTTTCGCCGCCATCGCGCGGAGGATGATCGCCGCCGATCGCTACCTGAATGCCGGCGCGAATGCGGATGTGATCTGCGCTGCCCTGACGCGGCGGGGGATTTTGACTGACTGCGTCGTCGCCCCGCGCGGAGAGCTGACGCTGTTCCAGAGCGTCGAGCGCGGCGTGGCCATCCCGGACAACGATCCGACCGGCGTCGTGCTGCATACGTCCGTCTCCGACCCTCGCGTGATCGAGCGGATTTTCGTTCGCGTCGACATCGACCACGCGTTTCGAGGCGACCTGCGAATCGTGTTGATCGCGCCGGACGGATCGCAGTTCGTTCTGCAGAATCCTTCGCCCGATCGCACGTCGAACATCCGCGCCACGTTCGGCCGCGACGCGGTGCCGGTCGATTCCCTCGACCCGCTCCGCGGAAGGAGCGCCACCGGCGAGTGGCGCCTGGTCGTGACCGATCTTCGACCTCGCGATGCCGGAACCGTGCTGTCGTGGGGTCTGGTGATTCAGTTTGCCGGCGACGAACCGGCATTCCTGCGGCCGACCGCCGGCTCTCGTCAGACGATTCCGGTCGCCGGGCGCATTCCCGGCGCGAACGGCACGTTTTTCACGACCGATGTCCGTCTGCTGAATCGCGGCACACGCGACACCACGGTGACGTTGATCTTCACGCCGTCAGGAGCCGATGGCCGAAGCGACTTCGCCGCCGTCAACGTTGCTGTGGTTGCCGGCCAGGTCGTCGCGCTGAACGACGTCATCGGGACATGGTTCGGCGCGACGGGCATCGGGCAGCTCGAGATCGACGGTGATGTCGTTGTCACGAGCCGCACATACACACGCGGCGCGAATGGCGGAACCTACGGCGAGGCCATTCCGCCGGCGCGCGATCGAACGCGGCGCAACGCGGCGCCGCTCAACGTCATGCGGATCCGAAACAACGCCGACTTCCGAACAAACATCGGCTTTGCCGAGACCGGCGGCAGCCGCGGAACGATCGAAGTGAATTTTCTGAGAGGCCGGGGAGACATCGCTGGAACGAGCTCGTACGCCATCGCCGCGTTCAGTCACCTGCAACTCGCCGTTCCCTTCGATGCAGTCCTGGCCACGATTCGCGTGACCGAAGGCGACGCCGAGATCGTCGCGTACGCCTCGGTCGTCGACAACCACTCCGGCGATGCGACCTACGTCGCCGGCGAGACGGCCGAGCGGGAACGCACCGTGCTCGCGCCGGCGATCAACGGGCCCGGCGCGCTGGGCACGTTCTGGTCGACCGATGTCTATCTCACTTCCGGGTTGAACACGACGGTCGTCCTTTCCTACCAGAACGCAACCTTCGCGTCCGCCGTGTTCTCCAACGCGTTGACGTACTGGCCGGACATCATCCGGTCGCAGTTCGGTCTTCCCAACACGGCGGGGGTGATGCGGACCACGCTCGGGCCCGGCGCGGTCGCGTCCGTGGTGATCGTCAACAGCGGCACGGTCCCGTTCGCGCAGTCGGTTTCGCTTCTCGAGCCGGCGATCGCAACCTCGCTCGATATCCCACATGTTGAACGCTCGACCGTGTTCCGAACCAACGTCGGTCTCATGAGCGATGCCGGCGCGACGGTGAACGTGTCGCTGCTCGACGCGTCAGGAAAGACGGTCGAAACGAGCCTGCACACCCTGGCCGCGAACCAGCTCGATCAGTTTGCGGTCCGCACCCCGGTAGCCGACGGCCGCATCCACATCGACGTCCTGAGCGGAAAGGTTGCGGCCTACGCATCCATCGTGGACAACGTGACCGGCGACGCCGCCTTCGTCCCTGCACAGTAACCGGTGCTATCCTTCGCCGCCATGTCCGAGCGCCCCATCGCCGAGCCCCAGACGCTCGCGCAGGTCCCGGTCAAAGTGCTGGAGGAGATCATCCGCCAGCTGCGCAGCACGCGGAACGACATCATTCGCTACGGCGTCTGGAACATCCGCAACCTGACCGACGAGGACTTCAACCGCACGGATGACCGGAAGCTCTTCGGCTATTTCCGGCAAGATCTGCTCGAGACGCGTTTTCTCTCCAAGGGACGCAAGATCGACCTCATTCAACTGTGGAAGTGGTTTGACGATCAGATGAGCGGTGTCGAGCCGCTGCTGCTCGACGGCGCAGAGATCTTTCTGAACATCCAGGACAAGGATCTGGAGAAAGTCCGCAAGCGCATCGCCGAGATCGAGAGTTTCTTCCCGACGCTGCGCGGCGACGATCTGGAAGCGTTCAAGCGCGTGAAGTACAAGCTGCGCCGGACGGTGATGCGCCTGACGTACGACCTGCACCATATCTTCAAGCGGCTGGAGAAGTACCGGAAGAACGCGTTCGCGGCCGGGATCGTGCCGCCGCCTCCCGAGCACCTGCCGCTCGAGACGGTGGCGGACATCCCGGAGCCGCCATTGGACGAGCACGACGAAGTGACTCGTGACTAGTTGTCAGTGGCTGAGATGGTGCATCGAGAGATGCGCCGCCACTGGCAACCAGCCATTGAGCAGCTAGAGGTGTGACCCTCTGCGCAAGTCGTCATCCTGAGTCGGCGAAGCGCGACGAAGGATCTCAGGATGCGAAGACGCCCGCCATTTCGAGATCCTTCGCCGTCTTCGCGGCTCAGGATGACGTGAACAACGACTTGTTCAGAGCTTCCCTAGAGTGTGACCCTCTGCGCAAGTCGTCATCCTGAGTCGGCGAAGCGCGACGAAGGATCTCAGGATGCGAAAACGCCAGCCATTTCGAGATCCTTCGCCGTCTCCGCGGCTCAGGATGACGTGAACAACGACTTGCGCAGAGCTTTCCTAGATCTGCACGGCCGCCTGTTGCCCTTCCACGATCGTCACCGGCGTGCTCGCGGTCACCTCGCTCCCCGATCCGAGGATCTGAAGTGTGTAGACGCCGGGGGCGATGTTGTTGAGGATCGTCACGCCGGGGCTCGGGTCGATCGTGAAGATACCGGGGCCCATGCTGAAGTACGTCTTCCCGTCCGCTCCGATGAGACGCGCGCGGCGCAGCGCACTCCCCTTCGACTGCACGGCGATCGAGCCGCCCGGAGTCAGGCCGATCGTGGGAGTGGAAGGCGACGTGAGGGTGATCGTCTGCGAGGCGTAGCCGAACGCGCTGATCACCGCGCGGTACGTTCCCGCTTCCAGCGGCAGCTTGACGACGTCCGCCGATCCGCCCATGAACGGCGAGTCGTAGACGCCGGCGCCGGCCGCATCGGTCACGTGCACGCGCGCGTTGAGCAGGCGGCCGTCTCGCCCGTCGACGACGCGCAATGTCACGCCGGCGTTCGGCGAAAGCGTGATCTCGACGCTGCCGCCGTTGTCATCGACCGTCGCGTCGACCGCCTTGGTCCCATAACCCTGCTTCTCGGCGGTGAGGCTGTACGTACCGGGCGGTACGTTGTCGAGCACGAACAGGCCTGACCCGTCGGTCTGGATCGTCCGCATCGACATGCGGAAGTCGGTTGCCGCCGTTTTCTCGCGGACTTCGACGACGGCTTCCGCGACTGGATTTCCATTCGAGTCCATCACGCGGCCGCGCAGCGCCGCCGACTTCATGTCGATGTCGAACGTGCCCGAGCCGCGCACCTGATACGTCGTCGCGAACGGTACCAACCCGCGCTGCAGATCGGTTACGCCGACGTTGTACGTCGCGTCATCGAGACCGCTGACTTCATACGTGCCGCCGGTCTGCGTCGAGGCCCGCGCGCTCGTCTGGGCCTGAGACTCTTTCGGCATGAACATGACCATCGCCCCTTCGACTGGCGAGCCGTTGCGCGTCACACGTCCGCGGATGACGGTGTTGCTCTTGAACTCGATATCGACCTGGACCGGCGCGCCGGCATCGACCTGCACCGACTGCATCGGCGACGTCTTTCCTCCGCTGATTCCCATTCCGATCCGCGCCGCGACGCGAACCGTGCCGGTCGGCGCTCCTTCCATGCGGAAGTTGCCCGAGGCATCGACCGGTGCTGATCCGCCGCCGCTGCTGCTCGACGCGGTCACCGTCGTCTGTTGCAGTTCGTCGGGCGTGAGACCGCCCACGTGTCCGTAGATGATGCCGCCCGACTTCATGACCAGCCGCACCGGCGCGCCGGAGGAGATGTCGAAGTCGAGCAGTTCGCCGTTGGCGAGTCCCTGCTTCGCGGCCGTGAAGCGGTAGTGGCCCGCGGCCAGCCCTTCAAATGTGAAGTTGCCGTTGGCGTCGGTCATCGTGCTCGGCTGGCCGAAGCCGGTCGTCGCGCCGGAAACGGCCATGACGCGCGCATCGGCGACGGGCACGCCGGAGTCCGTGGTCACGTTGCCGCTGACGCGCATGCCGTTCGAGAGTTGCACGTCGAGACGTGTCTCGGTTCCCGACAGCGTGACCGGCTTCTCGGCCGTGAGATAACCGGAGCGCGTGAAGACGAACGTCTTGTCGCCCGACTCCAGTGCCTCGATCGAGTAGTCGCCGTTGCCGTCGGTGACCGTGCTGTTGTTCTGCATCGGTCCGGGACGCATCACCCGGCCCGCGGTCTGGTCGAGACGGACGCTGACGCCGGCAAGCAGCGCCCCGTCAGGACCGGTGACATGGCCGAGCAGGCGCACGCCGTGCTCCATCGCCACGTCGAGATCAGCGATCGTCTTTCCCTCTTCGACGTTGACGTTCGGCATCCGCGCGGTCGTGTAGCCCGGCGCGTTGACGATGATCTGCGTCGACCCCGCCGGCACGTTCTCCAGGACGAACGTACCGTCGTCGGCCGTGAAGTGGCGCATCGCCGGCGGCATCATGATCACCATGCCGCCTCCGCCCCGCGGCGTGCTCACCCCGGCCTCGAAGGCGGTGATCGGCTGGTTCGTCTCCTTGTCGAAGACGCGTCCTCGAACCTGACCGCCCGGCGGAACCTCGATCTTGAGATCGGCGGCCGGAGCGTTGACCGGCCGGATCTGCTGGATGAACTCCTCTTCCTTGGTCGCGTTCAGCATCATCTGGCCCGGCGAGAGGTCGGTGAGGCGGAACGAGCCGTCGAGCTGCGTCTCGTCGCTGGCCAGTCCGTTTTCCCCGAATGCCGAGATCCGCACGCCTTCGACGCCGTTGCCGCCGCGCGTGACGCGGCCGGTGATCTCCACGCCCGGCTCCAGCGTGACCTCCAGCGGTTTCGTCGACGAGTTGACGTGAACGGCGCGCAGCGATTTCGCCGCGAAGCCGTCGCGTTTGAAGGCGAGGTCGTACGTCCCTTCCTTGACGCGGATGCCGAATGTGCCGTCGTTCGCGGTCTTGATCAGATCGTCGTTCCGCTCGTTGCGCGCGCCCATGACGACGCGCCGAATGGTGTTGTTGAACCCGCCGGTGGCCTCGCCGGCGCCGACGGACACGCCGCTGAGCGGCTTGCCGTTCTTGTCGGTGACGCGGCCGGTCACCATCATCCCGCTCGGGATCGTCAACACGAGCCCGCTCTTCCGCTCGCCGGGTGAGAAATGCATCGTCGAGCTTTTCGCCCCCGGATAGCCTTTTTTCAGCGCGTCGATCTGCACGTCCATGTCCGGCTCGGCCCGGACTGCGAACGTTCCGTCGGGGCCGCTGACGGCTGCCGATGGCGCGCCGGTGCGCATCATCATCATCGCCAGGGGATCGCCGCCGCGCGACACCGCCTGCGAGCTGATGCGCGCTGCAGCGACAGGGTGCTTGGATTCGTCCACGACCGTTCCCGCCACGCGAGCGAGCTGGGCTCCGATGATCGACTTATTCACCTTCTCGTTTGTGGTGAGGGATACGCTGATCGGTGCGAAGCCGTATCCGGGACGCGAGGCAGAGACCTGGTACGAGCCGGGCACGATTCCCGTGATCGTGAAATTGCCTTTCGCATCGGTCAGCGCGCTCCAGGTCTCGGACGCGTCGATGCGCATCGGTGCGCGCAGGCGAACGTCGGCGCCGGCGATCGGCGCCTGAGTCTTCATGTCGCGCAGCGCGCCCGAGAGCGTTGCCGATTTTCCGAGCTTCACCACGAGCCCCGATGAGCTGGCGGCACGAGCTCGTGTGCCGATGAGGTTGCCGCTGCGCGCGACGACCAGCTGCCACTTCGCCGGAGCGTGGGCGACGGAGAACGTTCCGTCCTGCCCTGACGTAGCGACGGGCCAGCCTTCGATCGAGAGCGTGGCGCCCGCGACCGGCGTCTTTCCGTCCTCGCCGACAACCGTGCCGGACAGCGGCACTCCGGCGGAGAGCGTCCGGTCGAGCGCCGTGCTGCTCTGACCGGGCCCGCGGAAGACGTTGTCATCGAGAATCGCGAAATCGGGATGGATCACGATCCCGACGCCGCCTGCTTTCGCGGGATCGGGAAGGCTGTACCGTCCCTCGGCATCGGTCGTGGCGATGACGTCTCCTGCTCCGCTCCCGAGCACTTTCGCGCCCGCGACCGGTTTTCCGTTCGCGGTGATCCGTCCGGTTTTCATCTCTGCGGCGGTCAACGCGACCGCGCCGACATCCTCGTCGCGTTCGATGCGATACGCCGCAGGTGCGTAGCCCTTTGCCGTGACGCGCAACTGCACAACCGGATCTTTCGGCGACTCGAGCGTGAATCTTCCCTTCGCGTCGGTCTGTCCGCTCGTCAGCAGCGTGCGATCGGGGGTCGCGCTGAGCAGACGTGCTCGCGTGGCATCGAGCGTCTCCAGAGCGAAGGATTCCACCTTCGCCCCCGCGATCGGTTGGCCATCGGTCGTCATGACCACTCCGGTCACGGCCGCGGTGGCGGGAAGTACGACGAAGAGGCTGAGGGCCAGGACGATCAGGCGTTGGCGCATGGGTTTCCTCCTAACACGGAGTGGGTTAGCTGTTGGACGAAAGAAACGCGGGACAGTTATGGTTCGCGGATGACACATGAGAACCCGTCCGGTACGGCAGAAGCTGCTCCGGGAGCGGCTCGACGCGCTCGTGGCGACGTTCGACATCTCCACGATCGAGCCCGATCCGCTGCAGCTGGTCCTTCTTCATACCACTCCTTACGATCAGGAAATCGCGGCGTTGATCGCCGCGGCGTTCGCCTACGGGCGCGCCGATATCGTCGTCCGCAATGCGGGATGGGTCCTCGACCGGATGCAGCCCGCTCCTCATGCCTATCTCAGGACGTTCGACCGCAAGGAGGCGTTGACGCGATTCGCCGGATTCGCGCATCGATTTCACAAGACCCCTGATCTCGTCAGCCTTCTCGAGCGGCTTGCCGGGGTGATCCGGACATACGGCTCTCTCGGCGCTTTGTTCCGCGACTGCTATGACGGGAAGGACGAAGATATCGGACCGTCGCTGGCGAGGTTTGTCCACGGCATCCTGAGCGCGGCGAAGGATCTCGGCGACAGAGATCCTTCGCCGTCTGCTCGGCTCAGGATGAGGTATCTCCTCCCTTCCCCATCCGACGGTTCCGCCTGCAAGCGCATGAACCTCTTCCTGCGCTGGATGGTCCGCCGCACCCCGCCCGACCTCGGGATCTGGGACTTCGTCGATCCGGCGAAGCTGATCGTTCCCCTCGACACGCACGTCCACCGCATCACGACGTTTCTGGGCTTGAATCGGCGCAAGAGTCCCGACTGGAAGTGCGCACGGGAGGTGACGGCGCGCCTGGCGAAATTCGATCCTGCCGACCCCGTCCGTTACGACTTCGCGATCTGCCGTCTCGGCATCCTCGACCTCTGCAGCCGCAAGCGGCGGAAGGAAAACTGCGATGTCTGCCGGCTGCGGGACGTCTGCAGATTTCCGGTTCTTTGATTCGGCGATCCGAAGCCTCTTCAGATTTCCGACCGCCGAATCCATTCCATTGGAATTGGCCCCTCACGGCGGGGAGGATCGAAACGGCCGCATCTGTTCCCCTTCAATGAGTTAGGTCCGATTTTGTGACGGCACTCCCGTTGAATGCGATCGAGGGGCCGATGCGCCGATCCGCCGTCATCAATATCGTCATCAGCCTCCTCACGCTGATCCTGGTGATCGGAGCGTTCGCATCGTTTCAGCGCAAGCGTTCCTCCTTCGAGCGGATCGACTTTACGTTTCAGCGGCACAACGGCGTCATCGTCGTGAAGACGGTTGACGCCGGGAGCGGTGCCGAGCGTGCCGGCCTTCGTCCCGGAGACAGGATCTGGCTGATCGGCGAAACGCCCAGCAGCGAGGTCGAGGGTCTGCAGAAAACGCTGCGCCGCATCGGGCAGCCCATCCCGATGGTGATCGCGCGCGGAGGGCAGACATTCGCGATCACCTATCGCGCTCCCGAGCTGAAGATCGACTACCCGTACCTGATTCTCTGCTTCATCGGGTTCCTCTATCTCGCCATCGGTCTCTTCACGTTGTTCCGCGGAGAGACGCGGGAGTCGGCGCTCTTCTATTTCGTGACGTTGCTGTCGTTCGTCGTCTACGTCTACACGCCCGCCGGCGATATCGACTGGATCTACAAAGTTCTCTCGCTGACCGAGGAGTTCGCGCGGATCCTGTTGCCGCCGCTGACGCTGAATTTCTTCCTGCTCTTCCCGCGGCCGATCGTCCGCAGGCGATCGCTGATCGCGCTGCTGTACATCCCGGCGGTGTTGCTCGCCCTCTGGAACATCGACGTGCTGCTCCTGGGCAACAGGCTCCGCATCGCGTCGCCGCAGCTGTCGCTCACGCTGATCGACCGCTGGGAGATGTTCGACTTCGGCGTCTACTTCACGCTGGCGATGGTGGCCCTCGGCTTCACGTACCGGACCGCGGCGCCGGTGGGCAAGAAGCAGATCAAATGGATCTACCTGGGGCTGGCGCTCGGGTTCCTGCCGTTCCTGGCGATCTACATCATCCCGTATCTGATTCGCGGCAGTGTCGGCCCCGTGTACTCGACGATCTCGATCCTTCCGCTGGCGTTGATCCCGCTGGCCTTCGCGGTGTCGATCCTCAAGTACAAGCTGTGGGACGTCGAGGTCGTCATCAAGGAAGTGCTTGCGTACTCGGTGACGTTCGTTTTCGGAATCATCGCGTTTTCCACCGTGAACCTGATTCTGTCGCGCGTGATCGAGGAGCGCGCAGCGATGGAGCGCAACTTCCTGGCGTTCACCTCCGGCCTGATCATCGCCGGCGTCCTCATTCCGGTGAAGGGCCGCATCGAGTCGGTAATCGAGATGTTCCTCTATCGCGAGAGCTACCGGCACCGCCGCACGCTCTCCGATTTCGGTCAGGAGCTGGCCACATTCCACGACGTGCACGAGCTGATCGCCATGATCCGCGAGCGCCTGCGGGCGACGCTGGACATCGACAAGATGAATCTCTTCACGCGCGACGGCACTTCGCTCGTCATCTACGAGCCTGAACGCGACGTTCCGCGACGCGCGGCGCTCACCGATCTGCCGTTCCTGCCGAAGGACGGGCCGCTCATGCTCACCGAGCCGCGCCTTCCCGATTCCAGCGAGCTGCCGTGGCAGTTGCTCAAAGGCGGATATCGCTACGTCTTTCCGTTGCGTCATCGCGGCGAGCTTCAAGGCCTTCTGCTCCTCGGCACGAAGCGCGGCGAGGAGCCGCTGTCGCGCGACGATCTCCATCTCCTCGGAAGCCTGACCGCGCCGGTCGCGCTGGCGATCGAGAATTCGCGGCTGTACGGACGCCTGCGCCGGCAGCTCGACGAGATCCGCGCTCTCAAGGAGTACAACGAGAACATCATCGAGTCGTCGTCGTCGGCCATCGCCGTCGTCGGAACCGACGGCACGGTGGTAACGGCCAATCGCGCCTTCTGGGAGCTCGTCGGCGCCGAGCATGAAGACGAGCCGATCACCAAACTCTTCCCGCCGTACGAGCAGGTCCGGTACGGCGGACCGCAGACGCTGGCCACCGAGTTCACGAACAGGGCCGGGGAGATGAAAGAAGTCACGGTCACCGCCAGCCCGCTCGGCAACGCCGAAGACGGCGCGCGCGTGCTCGTCATCGGCGACATCTCCGATCGCGTCCGTCTCGAGCGCGAGCTCCAGGAGAAGGAGCGTCTCGCCTCCCTCGGACTCCTGGCCGCGGGCGTCGCCCACGAGGTGAACACGCCGCTGACCGGCATCTCCTCGTACGCCCAGCTCCTTCTGTCGGACGTCGATCAGAGCGACCCCAAATACAAGCTGCTCAAGAAAATGGAGCAGCAGACGTTCCGGGCCTCGAAGCTGGTCAACAACCTTCTCGACCTCATCGCCAACCGCCCGCGGACGCGCGAGATCGTCAACATCCCCGAGCTCGTGCGCTCCACGGTCACTCTCCACGAGGACCTGCTCAAGCCGAAAAACGTGACCGTCCATCTCGGGCCTCTCAGCGAGGCCGAGGTGCATGGGAACTTTCACGATCTGCAGCAGGTTCTGACCAACGTCCTGCTCAACGCCCGGGACGCCGTCGCCCAGAACGGCAACATCTGGATCGACGTCGCGGACGGGGAGGAGGGCCGCGTCGCCATCCGCATTCGGGACGACGGCTACGGCATTCCGGCCGACATCCTCGACCGCATCTTCGAACCGCTGGTCACGACGAAGCGGGGACAGGGTGGAACAGGGCTCGGCCTGGCCATCAGCCGGCGTATCGTGAATGCGAACGACGGAGAGATGACGGTTCGCAGTACGCCCGGCCAGGGCGCCGAGTTCACGGTTTCCTTGCCAAAAGCGGCTGCAAACCCGTCATCCTGAGAGTGACGTACCCATGCGAATTCTGATCGTCGATGATGAAGAGGTCCTGCGCGACGTCCTGGAAGTCGTCCTGCGCCGCGAAGGATTCGACGTCGTTCTCGCCTCCAGCGGCGAAGAGGCGCTGAACCTCCTCGACGGCGAGGAAGTCGACCTCGTCATCCTCGACATCATGCTCCCGGGCATCAGCGGCATCGATACGCTGCGCGCGATCCGGATCTCCAATCCACAGCTCCCGGTCATCATCATCACGGCGTTCTCGTCGATCGACGGTGCGATCGAGGCGATGAAGCACGGGGCCTTCCACTACATCCCGAAGCCGTTCAAGAACGAGGAAGTGATCCTCACGGTCAACAAGGCGCTCGAGCAGCGGCGTTTGTCGCGCGAGAACGAGCGCCTGAAGGCCGAGCTTTCCGAGAAGTACGCGTACTCGAACATCATCGGAAAGAGCGAGGCCATGCGGAAGGTGTTCGACCTGATCCGCCTCGCCGCGCCTTCGCGCTCGAACATTCTGATCGCCGGCGAGTCGGGCACGGGCAAGGAGCTGGTGGCCAAAGCGATTCACCACGCCAGCCCGCGCGCGCGGAACGCGTTCGTGACGGTCAACTCCGGATCGCTGCCGCCGGAATTGCTCGAGTCGAGTCTCTTCGGTCACATGAAAGGCGCGTTCACCGGCGCGATTGCCACGAAACGCGGCCTCTTCGAAGTCGCCGACGGCGGATCGATCTTCCTCGACGAGATCGGCAACATCAACCTCGAGACGCAGGCCAAGCTCCTTCGCGTCATCCAGGAGAAGGAATTCATGCGCCTCGGCTCCGTGGAGACGGTCAAGGTCGACGTGCGCATCATCGCCGCGACGAACTCCGATCTCTCGAAGCTGATGCGCGACGGCCTGTTCCGCGAAGACCTGTTTTACCGGCTGAACGTCATCACCATCCCGCTGCCGCCACTCCGCCGGAAGCGTGAAGACATACCACTTCTCATCGCACATTTTCTTGACAAATATTCGCAAGAGAATAAGAAGAAGCCGCCGCAGGTCACGCCGGACACGATGCGCATCCTCATGGATCACTCCTGGCCCGGCAATGTGCGCGAACTGGAGAACACGATCGAGCGCGCGGTCGTCCTCTGCACCGGCGACCGCATCACCCCGGAGCTCCTGCCCGATTACCTCCGCTACCCCGTCTCCACCGATCAGCCCTCCATGGTCGTTCCCGCGGAAGGGCTGTCGCTCAAGGATGCCGTCTCCCGATACGAGCGGGCCATGATCCTGCAGTCGCTCGAGCTCGCGAACGGCGTGCAGAAGAAGGCCGCCGAGCTGCTGCAGCTCAAGCCCTCGACCCTCAACGAGATGATGAAGCGCCTGGGCATCCACACCAAGTCCGGCGCACCCATCGAGGACGAAGTCGAAGTGTAAGATTCGCGGCGCATGCGTAAGGCGCTGATCGTCGTCCTCCTCTTCATCGCTTCCACTCTCTCCGCCCAGCAACCGCCTCCCACGCCCGACGAGTTTCTCGGCTACAAGCTGGGCGAGCGTTTCACGACGCACGACCGCATCCTCGACTACTTCCGCGAGCTGGCGCGGCGATCGGATCTGATCACCGTCCAGCAGTTCGGCGAGACGTACGAGCACCGGCCGCTCGTGCTGGCCATCGTCACCTCTCCGAAGAACCGCGCCGCGCTCGATTCGATCCGCGGCAGCATCACATCGCTCGCGCAGGCGGACACGATCGATGCCGCGCGCGCGTCGCAGATCGCCGCGAACACGCCGGCCGTCGCGTGGCTCGCCTTCGGTGTTCATGGCAACGAGTCGTCGTCATCCGAGGCGGCGATGCAGGTGGCGGGCACGCTGGTGCGCGATCCGGACGCGCGCAAGCTCCTCGACGATCTCGTCGTCCTCATCGATCCGCTGCAGAACCCCGACGGCCGGGAGCGCTACGTGCAGTGGTATCGCCGCACACGCGGCATGGAGCCCGACTCCAATCCCGAAGCGGACGAGCACGCCGAGCCGTGGCCGCGCGGACGGGCCAACCACTACCTCATCGACATGAACCGCGACTGGGCCTGGATGTCCCAGCGCGAGACGCAAGCCCGCGTCGCGCAGTATCAGAAGTGGTATCCGCAGGTGTTCGTCGACTTTCACGAGATGGGATACCAGTCGAGCTACTTCTTCCCGCCGGATGCGAAGCCGATCAACGCCCACTTGCCGCGCGAGGTCGAGAAGTGGCTGGATGTGTTCGGCCGCGCGAACGCGCAGGAGTTCTCGCGTCGCGGCTGGCCATTTTTCGTGTCCGAGGTTTTCGATCTCTTCTATCCGGGATACGGCGATTCGTGGCCGTCGCTTCACGGCGCGATCGGCATGACCTATGAGGTCGCCGGCCAGGTTGGCGTGGCAGCCGAGCGCGACGACAAGAGCGTTCTCACCCTCGGCGACCGCGTGGCGCGGCACTACACCGCGGCGATGTCGACGTTGCGCACCGCCGCCGCGAATCGCGAAGCGCTGCTGAAGTACACCTATGAGGCGATGCGCGTCCACGTCGACAGCGGGAAGAATACGTACCTGATCGTTCCCGGGTCGCCGAATTTCCAGACGCTCATCTCCACGCTGCAGGGCCAGGGCATCCGCGTTCAGCAGCTCGCGTCATCGGCGACGATCAAAGCGAACCGAATCGACAACGATGCGGCCGAAAGCCGTTCGTTCCCCGCCGGAACCGCCGTCGTGACGACGAAGCAGCCCCTCGGCGGGCTCGTCGAGACGCTTCTCGAGCGGAACGCGACCTTCCCGAAAGAGTTCCTCGAGCAGCAGCGTGAACGGACCGAGGCCGACGAGCCCGATCAGTTTTACGACCTGACCTCGTGGTCGATGCCGCTGGCGATGAACGTGGACGGCTACGTCACGAATGCGCCGGTCACCGCGCCACTCGGACCGTACGTTGCGCCCGCCGTCGCGCAGTTTCGTTCCGCGACTTACGGCTATCTCGTCGACGCGCTCGAACCGAATTTCTACCGTCTCGTGGGCACGCTCCTGCGTGACGACGTGAAGTTCAGCGTTGCGGATGAAGAGCTGCCGGCCGGCGATCGAACGTACCCGCGCGGCAGCATCGTCATTCTGAAAGGCAACAACCGGGCGGATCTCGACAAGGTGCTCGCCGATGCCGCACGCGCGGCCGGCACCGCGGTCGTGCCGCTGGAGTCGGGATGGATGGGCGGCGCGTCGTTCGGCTCCGAGAGGTTCCACTTCGTCCGGCAACCACAGATCGCACTCGTCGCCGGACCAGCAACGCGCTCGAACTCGTTTGGAATGCTCTGGCACACGCTCGACGTCGACACGCCGATCCCGCATACGAACATCAACGCCGATTCGATGCGCAGGATCGACCTCAGCCACTACCGCGTGCTGGTGATGCCCGACGGCGATTACCGGTTTCGCAAACAGGATGTCGAGAAGATCCAGACGTGGCTTCGCGGCGGCGGAACGATCGTGGCGGTGAAGGGCGCGAGCGCGTTTCTGCGCGACAAGGACGTGGAGATCTCGAAGCTGAAGCCGTGGGAGATGCCGAAGAAGAAAGACGACGACAAGGACAAAACGGCGGCCGACGAGCGCTATCACGAGCCGAGCGTTCCCGGCTCTGCGTTCCGCACCACGATGAACGAGCGGTCGTATCTGACGTTCGGCCTGCCGCGTCCGCCGATCGTGCTGGTGGAGGGGTCGTCGGCGTACGTGCCGGTTGCGCATCGCGTCGACAACATCGTCACGATCGCGCAGAAGGATCCGCTCGTCTCCGGCGTGGCCTGGCCCGAGTCTCTCGATCGACTGAAGGGCGCGGTGTTCGTCGTCAGCGAGCCGTACGGGAGAGGCAACGTGATCACGTTTGCGGACGAGCCCCACTTCCGCCTCTTCTGGCGCGCCACGCTGCCGATCTTTTTGAATGCAGTGATTTACTCGCCGAGTTTTCCGAGGTGAGGGATGGTCACGCGTCCACCAGCGGTCGCCGGAAGTTTTTATGAGGGCACCCCGGCCCGGCTACACGCGCAGGTGGAGGCGTGTTTCGCGGCGAATCCGAAGCCGGCCGCGCGGGAGCGCTTCATCGGCGCGGTCGTGCCCCACGCCGGCCTGATGTACAGCGGACACGTGGCCGCGGCGTTCTATGCGCTCGCCGATCTGCCGAAGCGCTTCATCATTCTTTGTCCCAACCACACCGGATTCGGCCATTTCGCGGCGATCAATCGCGAAGGGAACTGGCGCACGCCGCTCGGCGATGTCGCCGTCGACGCCGAACTTGCGGCCGCGCTCATGTCGAAAACGAAACTGCTTTCCGACGACGCGCGTGCGCACGCACGCGAACATTCCCTCGAAGTCCAGCTCCCGTTTCTGCAGCAACTCCTCGGCAACACGTTCACGTTCGTTCCCATCTGCCTCGGCGCGCCGCGGTACGAGATGTGCGAGCAGATCGGCGGCGCGATCGCCGAAGTGATCGCGGCCGGGGAGGATTCGATCGGGATTTTGGCCAGCTCCGACCTCAATCACTACGAGGATCAGAGAGAGACACTGCGCAAGGACCAGCTCGCAATCGATCCGGTGCTGGCGCTCGATCCGCAGGAGTTGTGGCGTGTCGTCGACGAGTACGACGTGTCGATGTGCGGCTTCATCCCGACGACGACCATGCTGATCGCGGCGAAGAAACTCGGCGCCACGAAGGCTCGCCTGATCAAGCATGCGACCTCAGGCGATATCAATGGCGATTACTCGCATGTCGTGGGGTACGCTGCGATCGTGGTTTCGTGATGCGCGTCGTATTCGCTACATCCGAGGTCTCGCCGATCGCGAAGACCGGGGGGCTCGGTGATGTCTGCGGCTCCCTGCCCAAAGCGCTGACCGCGCTTGGGCACGACGTCACGGTGTTCACCCCGTTTTACCGGCAAGCGGCGGAGTGGTTCCAGCAGAATGACGTCCGTCCCGAGCAGATCGGCGCGCCGGTGCGCATCGACTGGGGGAATTGGAGCGCCGAGGCGACGTTCTTCCGGACCACGCTGCCGTCGAGTGATATTCCGCTGATCCTCGTCGCCAACGACTTCTTCTTCGATCGCGATGACATCTACGCCGGCATCGTCGGAAGCGTCGACGATTTCCTCCAGCGCTACGTGTTTTTCTGCCGTGCGTTGATCAAGGCCTGCGAGCTGCTCGACATCGCGCCCGACATTCTTCACGCGCATGACTGGCACACGGCGCTGCTGCCGGTCTATCTTCATTCCGGTTTGCGCGGGAGCGAGCAGTTCCGCTCCACCCGCTCGGTCTACACGATCCACAACCTCAACTACCAGGGAGCCGCGCCCCCGGCGGCGTTTGCGCTCACCGGACTGCACGCGCGGTACTGGGCATCCGATGCGCTCGAGCATTTCGGAACGCTCAATCCGATGAAGGGCGGGATCATCTTCGCCGACCAGATCACGACCGTCTCGCCGACCTATGCGGAGGAGATCCAGACTTCCGCGCACGGGTCCGGGCTGGACGGCGTTCTGCGCAGTGTGGCGTACAAGTTCCAGGGCATCCTCAACGGCATCGACGCGGAGGAATGGGATCCGGCGAACGATCCGAATCTCGAGGCGAACTTCGAGCCGGACAAACTTCAGGGCAAGACGATCTCGAAACGGATGCTGATCAAGGAGGCGGGGCTCAAATCCAAGCCGCGCACTCCGCTGCTGGCCGTCGTCTCCCGGCTGGTCGATCAGAAGGGATTCCAGCTGCTGATCCCGATCCTCGGTAAGCTGCTCCGCGCCGGATCGCAGGCGCTTGTCCTCGGCAGTGGAGACATGCGATACGAGGAGGCCTTCACGCGGATCGGCACGGAGTACAGCGATGCCTGCCGCGTCTGGATCGGCTTCGACAACGCGCTCGCCCATCGCATTTACGCCGGTGCCGATCTGCTGCTGATGCCTTCCGTGTACGAGCCGTGCGGCCTCAATCAGATGTATGCGCTGCGCTACGGCACGCTGCCGGTGGTCCGTTTGACGGGCGGCCTGGCCGACACCGTGATCCCCTTCGACGGCACCAATCGCCAGGAAGCGGACGGGTTCGGTTTTCACAACATGAGCGCGGACGAGTTGTATCTGGCCACATGGGTCGGCATGCTGACGAACAAAGACGCGCGGACCTGGAACGCGTTGCAGAGTAACGCCATGGCGCAGGACTTTTCATGGAGCCGCTCCGCCCAGGAATACGACGCGGTGTATCGCCGCGCGGCGGGCGCATGAAACGCTCAACGTACGAAGAGTGCTACAGGGAAATCGTCGCCGTATGGCGCGATGAAGGAGGCGTAAGCCTCGACGACATCGCACTGATGGCCACGATCAATTCGGTCCTCGCTCATCATTTCGATCACTTCTACTGGACCGGCTTCTATCGCGTTTGCGGAGATCGACTGGTCGTCGGCCCCTACATCGGCACGGTCGGCTGCCTGCAGATCGAATTCGGCAAAGGCGTTTGCGGAACCGCCGGGCAGCGCCGTGAAACGCTGATTGTTCCCGATGTGAACCAGTTCCCCGGCCACATCGCCTGCGATCCGAAGTCAAGGTCGGAGATCGTCGTTCCGGTCTTCGGTCCGAACCGCGAACTGATCGCCGTGCTCGACGTCGATTCCGATCGGTTGAATGCATTCGACGAAGAGGACCGGGCGGGGCTCGAAAAGATCGTGTCGCTCTTCAGCGCTGCCCAGATCTGAGCCGTGGGCAAGGCGGACAGGAAACAACTCAAGCAGCGTGGCAGGGAGATCGTCGTTTCCTGCGTGACGCTCTCGATCGCACCCAGCCGCGCGAGGCGATCGAGCGCGTGAGCCGGTTCGTCGTCGACGATCGCGGCAGCGTCCCATGGGCGCGGCTTCTCGGCGCGGTTCGCCGCTTGGGAAGCTCTGAACAAGTCGTTGTTCACGTCATCCTGAGCCGCGAAGACGGCGAAGGATCTCGAAATGGCAGGCGTTTTCGCATCCTGAGATCCTTCGTCGCGCTTCGCCGACTCAGGATGACGACTTGTTCAG
>DATISF010000043.1:0-143648 GCA_035468985.1 Thermoanaerobaculia bacterium | reverse complement strand
TCGGCGAAGCGCGACGAAGGATCTCAGGATCCGAAAACGCCTGCCATTTCGAGATCCTTCGCCGTCTTCGCGGCTCAGGATGACGTGAACATCGACTTGTTCAGAGCTTCCCTAGTGTGGCGTGTCCCAAATAGACCGACTTTCGCTGGTGCCGCTTGCGGCCGAGATGCAAGGCGCGAGGAGGAGGCGATGCGGTGGCATCGTCGACGACGAGCAACGCCGCAGATCGGCCGCAACCGGCACCAGCCCGAAGGGTTGCGGGCAACGAAAGCCGGTCAATTTGCGACTCGCCACACTAGTGTGGCGTGTCATCGGGAAATCGGTACCAGATCGCGCCGCAATCGGCGGCGAAAGCAAGGCGCGCCGACGCAGGCAGCGTGGTGACGATGTCGAGGAGGCGCAACGCAGCGATCGCCGTCGAGAGCAAGCGAGATAGTATCGGTTCCCCGATGACAGGACACTAGTCCAGTGCCCACGCTTCGCGAAAATCTCAAAGCCCTCCCCCGCCCCGCCTGGATCCTGTTCGCAGGAACGTTCATCAACCGTTTCGGCACGTTCGTGATGCCGTTCCTGGTCATCTATCTGACGCGGCGCGGCTACGGGATGGCCGAATCGGGAGCGGCCGTGAGCGCCTACGGCGGCGGTCATCTCGTGGCCTCGATGCTCGGCGGCCATCTGGCCGATCGCATCGGGCGTCGCAACACGATCGTTCTGTCGATGTTCGCCTCCTCGATCAGCATGCTGGCGCTCTCGCAGGCGACGGCGTACGGCACGATCCTCATCCTCACGTTCTTTGCCGGCGCATCGGCTGAGATGTATCGGCCCGCCGCGACCGCGCTCATCGGCGATCTCGTCCGGCCCGATCAGCGCATCGCCGCGTTCGGGATGTACCGCTGGGCTGTGAATCTCGGATTCGCGGCCGGGCCGGCGACCGCCGGTTTTCTGGCAACCAAATCCTTCTTCTATGTGTTCGCGGGCGATGCCGCCACCTCAGCGCTGTTCGGCGTCATCGCGTTCACGTCGCTCCCGCACGGATTGCGATCGTCGATGAAGGACGAGCAGACCGGTGAAGCATTCGTGCACGCGATCCGCAATCGGCGCTTCGTCCTCTTTCTCCTGGCCACGCTGTGCGTCACGTGGATCGAGTTCCAGCTCCACTCGACGTTCCCGCTCTACATCCAGCAGCTCGGATTCACGACCACGACATACGGCCTGCTGCTGTCGATCAATGGCGTGATGATCGTCGTGTTCGAGCTGATGCTGACCACATGGACCCAACGCTTCGATCCGCAGAAGATCATCGCCCTCGGATACGCGCTGGCGGCGATCGGCATCGCCATGACCGGGCTGGCCCACACGATCATCGAGCTCGCCGGCACGGTTGTCGTCTGGACTCTCGGAGAGATGGTGTACGCGCCCGTGACCGGCGCCTACGTCACGAGCCTCGCACCGGAGCGCTACCGCGGCCGCTACAGCGGCATGTGGATCCTCATGTGGTCGATGGGCATGCTCCTCGGACCCTTGCTCGGCACGCTCATCTTTCAGCGCAGACCCGCCGTGCTCTGGATGACCTGCGCGATCGTCGGACTCGCCGGGGCGGGTTTATCGCTGGTCAAGCCGTCGCAGCCGGAGCAGAATACGCCGGAATGCAGGGAAGCACAGTCGTCAAGCTCCTGATCGCGGCCGCGATCGCGTTCTTCGCCTGGAAGTGGTGGACCGCGAAGAATCAACCCGCGACGGCGAAGCCGTCCACGTCACCGGCGGTGAACTGCCAGTTCGAAGCGCGGTCAGCCGCCGACTTCTGGAGCTCGAACGTCACCGCGTTCAAGGGCCCTCCCTACGACATGGGCTCCTGGGAAGAATTCAAGTCCCACATCGACGACCGCATCTCACGCGCGGAAGGGAAATGCTCGTGCGGCGACGACGACTGCACGCACGGAAAAGAGGCGATGACCGAGCTGCGCATCGCCGTCAACGAGATGGATGCCGCGGTGCGCAGCGGTGGCGAGCCGCCGTCCGATCTGGTTCAACGCGCGGAGCGGATCGACCACGCGCTGCGCTAGTGTGGCGTGTCGCGAATCGACCGGCTTTCGTTGCGGGCGCCAAGGGGCCTGATGCGAAGCGCCGCGACGAAGGCGATGCGGGACATCGTCGAGGAGCGGCAACCAAGCAGACGGCCCGTCGCCGCCCGCAACCCTTCGGGCTGGTGCCGGTTGCGGCCGATCTGCGGCCTTGCTCGTCGCCGACGATGTCACCACATCGCCTCCTCCTCGCTCCTTGCATCTCAGCCGCAAGCGGCACCAGCGAAATGCTGCGTATCTCTGACTCGCCACACTAGTGTGGCGTGTCGCCAATCGACCGGCTTTCGTTGCGGGCGCCGAGGGGCCTGATGCGAGGCGCCGCGACGAAGGCGATGCGGGACATCGTCGAGGAGCGGCAACCAAGCAGCTGGCCCCTCGCCGCCCGCAACCCTTCGGGCTGGTGCCGGTTGCGGCCGATCTGCGGCGTTGCTCGTCGTCGACGATGCCACCGCATCGCCTCCTCCTCGCGCCTTGCATCTCGGCCCCAAGCGGCACCGGCGAACGTCGGTCTATCTGCGACACGCCACACTAGGCCAGAATCCCTCTCCACTTCTTCGGATTCGCGTCGTAGCCAGGAAACACGTTCTTCAGCGAGGCAACACCGAGCTGTATCGTGACGAGCTCACCGAACACATCGCGGAAATCGGTCGTCACGGCGAGATCGCGGTTCTCGTACAGCTGCTCCGCCGCAAGTCCCGGCCACTTGCCGTACACCTTCCCGCCCTTCACGCCGCCGCCCAGAACGAGCATCACGTTGGCGTGACCATGGTCGGTGCCGCGATTGCCGTTCTCATGGACCGTGCGGCCGAACTCCGACATCGTCACGAGCGCGACGTCGCCCATCCGCGAACCGAGGTCTCTCGCAAACGAGGAGATCGCATCGGCAAAATTGCGGAGATTGTTCGCCAGCTGACCCTGCGCGCCGCCTTCACCGGCGTGCGTGTCCCATCCGCCGACATCCGCGAATGCGACCTCGAGCCCGACATCGCATTTGATCAGTTGCGCGATCTGCTTGAGCGAGTTGCCGAGCGGATTGGCTGGATACGCGGCGCCATTCTCCGGCTGCAGTCTCGTCGGATCGGCGTTCTTCAGAATCTTGGACGCTTCGAACGATTCCTTCGCCGTGCCGGCGAGGGCGCCGGCGACCGCTTCCCCGTACATCGACTCGAAGGACGACTGAATGCGGCCGCTTGCCTCTCCGGCGCGGATGCCGAACTGGCTCACGTCGGTCATCGCCACCGCTCCGGCATTTCCGGTCAGGATGCGCGGCAGCGCAGGCGACAGCGCGACCGCGCGCAACGGCGAGGCGCTGGCCCCCTTTTTCACCGCGATCGCGCGAGAGAGGAATCCATCCTCGGTCGACTTCACCCCGGGCGTGCCCGACTCCATGAAGTCCTGGGCGTCGAAATGCGAGCGCGTGCTGTCGGGACTTCCGACCGCGTGCACGAACGCTGCACTGTGATCCTTGAAGTACGGAAGCAGCGACGCCATGGCCGGATGCAGACCAAAGAAGCCGTCGAGATCGACCGCGGCCTGCTCACCGGAGCCCGGCTGCGGAATCGCGATCGACGGCCGCGCCGCGTAGTACGCCTTCTCGCCGTAGGGCACGATGACGTTCAGGCCGTCGACGGCGCCGCGCTGGAAGATCGCCACCAGGACCTTCTTCCCTTTCGTCGTCCCCGCCTGCGCCATGCGCACGAAGACGTTCGGGAGAAGTCCGCCGGCCACGAGGGCGAGGCCGGATGATTTCAGGAAAATTCTGCGGTTCACGTTAGCTCCCTCCGTCATCCTGAGCGGAGCGAAGGACCTCTGAATGCGCAGAACAAGATTCTTCGCCGTCTGCGCGGCTCACGATGACGTGATTCATCATTGCTTTTGAAACTCCGGGCTTCCGAGGATCAGGCCCGCGATCATCGGGACCTGCGTGTTGTCTGTGACGCGCGCACGAATGGTCTCGCGCGTTTGCGCGGATAGATCGCCATCGGTGAGCACCTTGGCCAGTGCGTCGACGGGCTTGTCGCTGTTCGCCGGGATCAGCGCTCCGACGTCGCTGCGCACGCCGGGCATCTTGTTCGCGGCGAGGGCGAGCGCGAAGTTGAGCCGGTTGAGGAGCGCGCCGGTGTTCACCCACGCGTCCGCCTTGTCGGAGTAGCCGGTTGGCGGCTGCGCGCCGTACAGCGGCTCGCCGATCTTCTGCAGCTCGCGAGCGAGCGGACGGGCGTCCACGATCTCGCCGTCCACCGCTCGCACGGCGGAGACTGCATATTCGAACGGCGACTTCACCTTCGCGTGGTAGACCTGCGGATCCCAGAACTCGGGGCTGTCGATGACCGCCTTGACGGTCTGCCGCAGATCGCCGTCGGTGTCGAGGAAGCGCTTCGCCACGCGGTCGACGAGCGCCTTCGGCGGATCGTCAGCGACGAGACGCTGACAGAGCTGATCAGCGACATGATGCGCCGTCGCCGGATGATGTGCGAGGAGATGGATCATCTTCTCCCCTTCGTCCATTCCTCCTCCAGCGGCGAAGTGCACACCGAGAACGGTTTTCTCGCTGTTGTCGTGCATGAACTTCCGGAAAACGAAGCCGCCGCCCTGCCGCGGCAGCGCGATCGACCAACCGGTGAAGACACGGGCCAGCTCGGTGACGTCTTTCTGCGTGTACCCGCCGTCGACGCCGAGGGTGTGGAGCTCCATGATCTCGCGGGCGTAGTTCTCGTTGATCGCACCGCTGCGCGACCGCGCGTTATCGAGGTAGAACAACATCGCCGGAGACTTCGCCGTCGCCATCAGGAGGTCCTCGAAACGGCCCCAGATGTTCGGACGGATGACGTCGCGCTCGTAGCTCGTGAGCATGAAGCGGTCGATGGCCTTCCCGGCGAACACGTTGAAGTGGTTGAACCAGAAGTCGACCATCACCTCGTTGAGCTGGCGGTCGGAATCGGCGGCGCGGATGATCCGCTGCGAGACGAGGTCGCCCACGACCTGCTGGGCGTTCCTGCGCAGCATCTGCATCTCCGCGCGATCCTTGGGATCCATCTCGTTTTCGTTCCCGGCCTGCTTGAGATCGCGACGTGCTTCGACGATGGGGCGGTAGTACTTCTCGAGGAGCTCGGCGTCGCTCATTTTGAGCGTGGGGAACTGCTGCAGCCGCGCTTCGACTTCACGGTCGGGAATGGCTTCGGGATGGAGCTGCTGATCGATCCACGGTTCGACGCCGATCTTCAACACGCGGTCGACGTCGCCGGGCCGCGCGCCGAATCCGAGGCGGTTCAGAGCGTGGAGCGCGCGCTGACGGTCGGAGAGTTTGGAATCCGATGGCGCGGCCGCGAGAAGCAGCGCTGCCGCGGCGATGATGGCGAATACGCGTTTCATAGTTGGTTGGACGGGATACGACCGAACGCGTTTACGGTTGAGTCTCTACACCCGCGGCACCAGCCACGGCTTCCCGTTCACCGACACGGCCGCCGCATCGAATCCGAACAGGCGCTTCACGACCTCCGGCTGCATGAGCCGGGCGGGCGGGAGGTCTGCGGCGACCGCGCCGTTCTCCATCACGATGATGCGGTCGCTGTACGCCGCGGCCCAGTTCAGATCGTGCGAGGCGAAAACCACGGTGGCACGCGTGCGGTCGACGATCTCACGCAGCAGTTTCGAGAATTGCTGAGTGTGCGCGACGTCGAGCGCGGTGAGCGGCTCGTCGAGAAGGATGAGTTTGGGCCGCCCCGCGAGCACGCGCGCGAGAAACACGCGCTTGCGCTCGCCGCCGCTCATCTCGTCGAGATAGCGCTCCCCGAGATGCACCGCATCGCACATCTCCAGCGCCGCCTTCGCCTCGGCGAAATCGAAATCACCTTCGATTCCGAATCGGGTGAGAAACGGCGCGCGCCCCGAGACGACGACGTCGATGGCCCGCATCGGAAACGAGGAGTCGGGCTCCTGCGGCAGGTATCCGGTCTGCTGTGCATAAGCCTTTGCATTCCACTCCTGCAACGACCGGCCGAGGAAGCGGATATCGCCGCTGTGCGGCTCGATGACGCGCGCCATCAGCTTCAGCAGCGTCGATTTGCCCGATCCGTTCGGCCCGGCCAGAGCAACGAGCGCGGTCTCGCCGATCTCCAGCGACACATCGCGAAGAGCGGCGCGATCGCCGTACGCGAACGATGTGTTGGCAACGGTCAACATCAGCCGTTCCTCCGAAGCAGCGAGAGAAAGAACGGCACGCCGAGGAGCGCGGTGAATGCGCCGATCGGCAGCTCGGCGGACGTGACGATGATGCGCGAGGCGACATCGGCGAAGACCAGCAGAGTCGCGCCTCCGAGAGCGCACAGCGGCAGAAGAATCCGGAAATCGCGCCGCCACACCAGGCGGATCAGATGCGGCACGAGCAGGCCGACGAAGCCGATGATGCCGCTGACGGCGACGGCGGCGCCGGTGATGATCGAGGCGATCGTGAAGCCGATCAGTTTCACCCGCTCGACGTCGACGCCGCGCGACTTCGCGTCGTCTTCGCCGAATACGAGCATCCGCAGGTCGTTGCCGATCGTGGCCAGCACGATCATGGCGATGACCAGCAGGACGGCCAGCAGAATGACGTCCGTCCACGAGACGCCGAACAGCGTTCCCATCATCCAGCGCAGGGCGGCGGTGAGATCGCTTTCACGCGAGAGCGCGAACGCGATCAGGATCACGGCCGAGAAAAACGCATTGAGCACCAGACCGGAGAGGAGAAGTCGCGTCGGATCGGTGTGACTTCCGCGTCGAGCCAGAAGAAACACCGCCGCGGTGGCAAGCAGCGCGCCGCAGAAGGCGACGAGCGGAACGACCGCGGTGATGCGGGCCAGACCGAATGCCGTGGCCACGGCAGCGCCCGCCGCGGCCCCGCCCGAGACGCCGAGGATGAACGGATCGGCGAGAGGATTGCGCAGAAGCGTCTGAAATGTCAGTCCCGCCACGGCGAGGATCGCGCCGACAAGGGCTGCCGTCAGAACGCGAGGAAGACGGATGTTGAAGAGAATCGCGCGCGCGGTCTCGTCTCCTGACGCAATCGCCCGCCACGAGATCGCGGTGGCACCGAACGAGACGGCGATGGCGATGGCGACGATCAGCAACCCGAGCAACGCAGCCGCGCGCGTCACTTCGCTCGTTCCCACTGATCCAGGATCTGATTCAGTCGCGCCGCCGCCTCCGCGACGCGCGGACCGGGGCGCGTGAACAGGTTCTCGTCGACGCCGACAATGGCGATGCGCTCCTTCAGCGCCGGAGCGACATCGAGCAGCTTCTCGAGCTGCGCGCGCGACACCGGCTTCGACGGATAGAGAATGATGTCGGGCGGATTGGCGACCAGCGACTCCATCGAATATTGCGGCCAGCCGTCGAGCTGCACCGCGTTCTGTGCACCGGCGAGCACCAGCAGATCATCGCTGAACGTCTTTCGGCCGGCGACATAAAGCGGATCGGCCCACACGGCGAACAGCACTCGCGGCGGACGCGCTCGCCTGCGCTTCTGTTGCGCGATTCGCACCCGCAGCTCCTGTGCGGCATTCGCACCCGGTGCGTGCAGCAGCGCGGCAATGCGCTCCATCGCCGCCGGAATCTCGTCGAGACGGTCCGTGCGCACGACGAACAGCGGGATGTGCACCGCGGCCAGCGCCGGCGAAAGATTCGGCTGATTCCCGGAGGTCGTGGCCAGGACGAGATCCGGCTTGAGCGAAACGATCTTCTCGATGTTCGGCTGCATTCCGCCGACTTTCGGCAATCGCTTCGCTGCCGCGGGCTCGTCGGAGAAATCGTCGGTGCCCGCGATGCGGTCGGCCGCGCCGACGGCGAACAGCATCTCGGTGAGATTCGGAGCGAGCGTGATCACGCGGCGAATGTTCGGGGGAAGCGAGACGGGGCGGTTGAGGTCGTCGCGAACCGCGGCCGGCTCGTGCGGCGCGCAGGTCAGCGCGAAGAGGAGGAGGATGAGGGCGCTACGACTCGCCGCCCTCTTCATCCTCGAGATCGTTCGGAACGCCGAGGCGGGCGCAGGCGGCGGCGTACATCTGTTTGGAGGCGGTGATGGCAGTCTGCAGTTCGGCGATGCGATCCTTCACTTTCGAAAGCTCTTCTTCGATCTGGTCTTTGAGCTCGCTGATTTCCTGTTTCGTGACCTGCAGAGTCGTTTCGTAAAACTTACGCTGCTGATCGGTCAGAACCGCCATTTCTCACACCCTCCAAGCCGCTCACCGAAGCGCGGCGATTATAGCTTGAAGTCTACGGGCACCGTGGTCCACGCCTTCACGCGGACGCCGTCCTTCGTCGGCGGGGCGAACGTCGAGCGCCGGATGATTTGCTCGGCCGCTTCATTGAGACCAGCCGGCCGTCCGCGAACCACTTTCAGGTCCAGCACCTGACCGGCCTCGGACACGAGAACGCTGAGGATGACCGTGCCCTCGATGCGCTGCGCACGAGCGATCGCCGGATAGGGAACGGATCCCCTGCGGAGCACGCGTGCCGGAACGAGGCCCTCGGTTCCCGCCGCGACGAGATCGCCCTCGCGCACGCGCGGTGCTGCAGGGGCGGTGTCGGCAGCGGCCGTCTGAGTTGGGGGCGCCTGCGTCGCGGTCGCCGGAGGCGGAGCCTGCGTCTGCGTGTTCTGCACGGGTGGCGGTGCAACGGTTTGCGTGACCGGCTGCGATTCCACCGGACGCCGCACCGGAGGCGGAGCCGAGCTCGCGGTCGATGCCGGTTGGGGCTGCGTTCGCGCCTGCGATTGCTGTTCGAGCCGCGTGCGCTCGGCGGCAAGACGCTTCTGCACCTCGATATTGACCGCCGCCTGATCGAGCGCCGGTGGCTGCGGCGCCATCGTTGTCGCCGCGGCAGTTGCAGAAGTGTCGACAGCGGCCGCGGGCTGAGTCGTCGTAACCGGCGAGGGAGCGGGAGTGTTCGCCGTGGCTGCGGCCGCAGGTTTTCCCGCGGCGGGGGCCGGAGCCGACGCGCCACGGCTGCGGAAGTAGAAGAACCCACCGATGACTCCTGCAACGAGCAGCGCCGCGATCGACAACGGTACGGCCGCGGATTTCTTGGCCTTTGTCGCCGGCCGCGGTGCATCCCACGCCGGCATGACCACGTTGCCGGGAGCGGTCGTTGCAGCGATCGCCGACGCGTGCGCCGCGATGACCGGCACGGGCGCTGGTTTCGGCGGAGGGGCGGCGGCCGCCAGATCCGGCACTTCGTCGACAACGGTTCTCTCCGGCTCTTCGACGCGATGATGTACGACCGGCTCTTCGCTCCACAGCCGGTGCATGTAGATGGCGAGATCGGCGCTCGTCGGGGTCGGCTTCATGTTGTAGAGGATCGAGTCGATGTCGCGAGCCAGTTCGCCCGCGGTTTGATAACGCTGCGCCGGATCCTTCTCCAACGCCTTGAGGACGACGCGGTCGATGTCGGGCGTCACCTCGTCGTTCAGCTTCGAAGGCGGAGTGATGCGCGCCTCGCGAACCTGGTCCAGGATCGAGATCTCGTTCTCGCCGGTGAACAGCTTCTTCGCGGTGAGCATCTCGAACAGCACGGCCGCAAGAGCGAAGATGTCGCTGCGCCGGTCGATCGGTTTGCCCGACGCCTGCTCGGGCGACATGTACTGCAGCTTGCCTTTCAGTGCACCGGCCTGCGTGTGCGATGCCTTCGAGGCCGCCTTGGCAATGCCGAAGTCGCAGAGCTTGATGTCACCTTCCTGCGAGATGAGAACGTTCTGCGGCGACACGTCGCGGTGGACGAGTCCCAGCTCCTTCTGATCGAAGTCGCGGCGGCGGTGCGCGTAATCGAGTGCCGCGGCCACCTTCGAGGCCACGAACAGCGCGATCTCCGGACCGACCGGGTGATCGCGCTCCTGCGCGCGCTTAAGGATCGTCTTCAGGTCGTGACCGTCGACGTACTCCATGGCGATGTAGTACGAGCTGGCGATCTTGCCGAGGTCGTAGATGTGGATGATGTTGTTATGGTTGAGCTGCGCCGCGAGCTTCGCCTCATCGACGAACATCTCGATGAATTCCTGATTGTCGGAGAGGTGCGGCAGGATCTTCTTGATCGCGACGATCTTCTGAAA
Organism: Thermoanaerobaculia bacterium; assembly: GCA_035468985.1. Classification (GTDB taxonomy): domain Bacteria; phylum Acidobacteriota; class Thermoanaerobaculia; order Gp7-AA8; family Gp7-AA8; genus DASVHS01. The sequence goes on along the minus strand of DATISF010000043.1, from coordinate 133,484 downwards.
TCCCTCCACACCGCGCATGCGCGCCTTCCAGACTTCGGCCATCCCGCCTGTCGCGATTTTCTCGAGGAGCACGTACTGGCCGAAGCGAACGCCGTCGGTGGGCTCCTCCTCTTCCACTTTTGGGGCGGGTGCCGGCGCAGCCTGCTGAATGATCGGCTGCGAGATCGGAACGCTCTCGATGGGCGATGGAGCGCCGGCCTTAGCCGGTGGGGACCCGTCCGAAGCGGGGGCTACATCTGGCACCGGCACAGGTTTCGGAACGGGAGTCGTTCCCGCTGCTGTCCTGCGCGCGCTCTTCTCGAGGCCGGAGAGTGTGTCCTGCAACCGCTTGTCGAGATCGGATGTGCCGGGAGCGGTCTTCGGCTTCGCGGAAGCATCCTTCTTTCTGCCCATGACGCCGGCAAGCGTCTGCTCGAGCATCTTGTCGACGTCGTCTTTCGGGTTCATCGGTTTCTTGACTCCGGGATTCGTGACGGTGGCTTCGAGGACCGTCTCGTCGTGGAGAAGGTCGCCGAAGATCTGGCTGGATGTGAGTTGCCCCACTCCGAGCATCTGCTGCACCTTGCCGAGGAATTCGGATTCGGAGTAGGGCTTGGGGAGGATGTCCGAGGCGCCCATACGGACGGCGTCCTGCTTCGGGGCGTTTCCGGTGTAACCCGAAACCGTGAGGAGGATGGGCGTCTGCTGCAGCGCATTGCGGCCGCGGATGGCGCGAATGAGCTCCGGCGCGCTGACTTTCGGAACGACGGACGAGAGGACGATGAGCTTGGGCAGGTAATCGTCGAGCGCTCGCATCGCCTCTTCTCCATCCTTGGCGAACCGCGCCTCGAAAGGCTGACCGGTCAGCGCCAGCCGGACGCGCTCGGCGTAGCGTGGCTCGTACTCGACGACGAGAATGTTTTCTGGCATTTACGGAGATGCGGCCTTGGAGAATTGTAACGGATTGAAGGCAGAAGTCAGAAGGCAGAAGGGCAGAAGTGACTTCTGACTTCCGACTTCGGCCTTCTGACTTCTGACTTGCTTTTTTCTCGTAACCTCCCCCATACTTCGCCGGCACCTCGTGCGGCGATCGCAAGGGGCTTCCGAGCCGGGCGTTTGAGAGTTGACTCTCCGCCTTCCTTCGCCGCAATCCCGGGACTCGACGGTGACAACGCACATTCGGTTTTTGAGTTCGCATGACGCCAGAAAATCGTACGCCGCGTAAGCGGCGCCGGCGGAGACGCCGCGGCGCTCCCATGGAAGGGGGCGGGTCGCAGCAGCAGCCGTCTTCGTTCGGCAGAGACTCGGCTCCCGAGCCGGGCAACGAAGCTCTCTCACAGCAGCCGGGCGGTGACCGCCAGCAGTTCGGCCGTCGCCGCCGCCGCTCCCGACGCCGCGGACGCAATCGCGGCGGGTTGATCTCCGACGCCGGGGGCAGCGCGCTTCCGCCGGCCGCGGTCGACATCGCGCCGGGCGAGCTCATCGCCACCGCGGGCGTTCTCTACATCAAGCCCAACGGCTCCGGACTTCTCGTCAGCGTCGAGAACAACTTCGTTCCGACGCCGACCGACACGATCGTTCCGCGATCGACGATCGAGAAGCTCCACCTCCAGGCCGGCCTTCTCCTCGGCGGCCAGGCGCGCCGCGCCGGAAATGCTCTCGAGCTCGTCGGACTCGAGCAGGTCGAAGGGATGGCGCTCGAGGAGTACCGCGAGTCGCGCCGCCCGTTCTCGGAGCTCATCTCCATCGATCCGAACGAAATGTTCAAGCTGGAGACCGAGCCGGAACGTCTCACCACCCGCGTGCTCGATCTCCTCTCCCCCCTCGGCAAAGGACAGCGATGCCTCGTCGTCGCACCGCCGAAGGCGGGAAAGACGACGCTCCTCAAAGACATCGCTCACGGCATCAATACGAATCATCCCGACGTGCTGGTGATGGTTCTCCTCGTCGACGAGCGTCCCGAAGAAGTCACCGACTTCCGGCGCTCCATCGAGAAGGGCGACGTGATCGCCTCCAGCTCGGACGAGACGGCGGAAAATCACATCCTCATCGCCGAAACCGTCATCGAGCGCGCGCGGCGCCTCGTCGAGATCAAGAAGGATGTCGTGATTCTTTGCGACTCCATTACACGCATGTCACGCGCATACAACAACGAGCAGCGAGGATCGGGAAAGATCCTCTCCGGCGGAATCGACGCCCGGACGATGGAGAAGCCGCGCCGGTTCTTCGGTGCGGCGCGGAACGCTGAGGATTGGGGCTCTTTGACAATCGTCGCGACGGCGCTGATCGACACCGGGTCGCGCATGGACGAGGTCATCTTCCAGGAGTTCAAGGGGACCGGCAACACGGAGATCGTCCTCGACCGCGGCCTGTTCGAGCGCCGCATCTTCCCGGCCATGAACATCGCCCAGACCGGAACGCGCAAGGAGGAGAAGCTCCTGCCGCCGGCCGTCCTACCCAAGATTCATACGCTCCGGCGGGCGCTTGCCGGCACCGATCCGATGACAGCAATGAAGATGCTGCTCGAACGCCTGCAGAAGTTTCCCTCGAACGAAGCCTTCCTGAAGAGCTTTTAGCTTTACGGAATGTTTCGGGTGCGATAACTTTAAGCACCGCAGAAATCGCTCGATCGTGTGGCCCGCCCGACGAGAAGTCCAGTTTCGCAAGATTGGTACAGGAGGACATATGCCGCTTCCCTGTAGTTCCGGACGTACGACGTTCCGCAATCTCTTCTTTGCATTGCTCGTCGCGTCCGTCTCGTTTGTACTGCCTCTGCATGCCCAGGTCACGACCGGTACGATCACCGGCGTCGTCGTCGGCGCGGACGGCAGTGCGCTTCCCGGTGTAACGATCGATGCAGCTCACATCCCCACCGGCACGCATTACACGACGGTGACCGGCCCGAACGGCCGTTTCACCATCCCAAACGCCCGAGTCGGCGGACCCTACACGGTCACCGCGAATCTCGAGGGGTTCAAGCCGAACACCAGCGACTTCGTTCAGGTTCGCCTCGGCGAGTCTTCCGAGGTGCCGATCACGCTGCAGCTGGCGGCGGTGACGGAAGCGATCACGGTGACCGCGCAAGTCGATCCCATCATCAATCCGGGTCACACGGGCGCGACATCGTCGGTCTCGACGAAACAGATCGAGCAGCTGCCGACCGTGAACCGGCAGATCCAGGACTTCGCTCGCACGAATCCATATTTCTCGATCCGCGCTTCCGATCCTTCTGCGACGGAGATGACCGTCGCGGGCCGCAACAACCGCTACAACAACATTCAGATCGACGGAGCGGTCAACAACGATCTGTTCGGCCTGGCGGCCACCGGAACGCCGGGAGGCCAGGCGAACACGCCGCCGATCTCGATCGACGCCATCCAGCAGCTTCAGCTCGTCGTCTCCCCCTATGACGTTCGCCAGGGTGGATTCACCGGCGGCGGCATCAATGCCGTGACCCGATCCGGCGGCAACGCGCTGTCTGGATCGGTGTACGGGACGAAGCGCAGTCAGACCTTCGTCGGCAAGGATGTGCCTCAGTTCCCGAGAGGGACCGGCATCATCGAAAAGCCGATCACCAATTTCGATTACAAGCAGTACGGCGGCCGCCTGGGCGGTCCGATCATGAGGGACAAACTGTTCTTCTTCGTCAATGGAGAACGGAACCGCCAGTCGCAGCCGCAGGGCGTGTCGGCGAACGGCACGACCGCGACCTCGTACTCGAACTCCACGCAGGATGCGGTCTGCGGCGGCACCCCGGGCTGCAGCGCCGCGCGTCTGCGCCAGGATCTCATCGACAAGTACAAGTTCGATCCGGGCCCGTTGGGCGACCTCGGACTGCTGACGCCCAGCGATCTGGCCTTTTTTCGCCTCGACTTCAACGCCAGCCCCGGCAACGCCCTGACGCTGCGTCACAACTACGTCAAGGGATCGACCGACATCTTCTCGGGCAACGCGGCACGGACCGGCTCGCGGTTCTCGTTCCCGACGACGGAGTACACGCAAGCGAACAAGACGAACTCGACCGTCGCACAGTGGAACGCGGTGTTCAGCGGCACCTCGTTCAATGAGGCGCGCGTCGGCTACCAGACCATCAAGGACCTGCGCGACGTGCCCGTTCAGTTCCCGTCGATCGAGATCGGCGGATCGAACCAGAACGCGACGCTCAACGCCGGGACCGAGCGCTTCTCGGGTGCGAACGCCCTCGATCAGACGATCACCGAGATCACGGATGACTACACCTGGATCCGTGGGAACCACACGTTCGTCTTCGGAACCCACAACGAGCTGTTCCACTTCAAGAACCTTTTCCTCTCCGAATCGAACGGCTACTACTTCTATCCGACGCTGGCCGCATTCGAGAATCAGGACTGCGCGACTGGCTGCGAGTACCGCATCAGCTACGCCACCGGCAGCGATCCGCGCCGCGCCACCGCATTCGGCGCGCAGCAGTACGGGCTCTACGCCAGCGACCAGTGGCACCTCACGAACGACATGACGCTGGTGTTCGGCGTGCGCGCCGACAAGCCGCGCTTCAACGATACGCCGTCGTTCAACCAGATCGTGCAGGACGCGATCGGATACAACACCGCCACGCATCCGGGCGAAGAGCTCGTGGTCTCGCCGCGTGTCGGCTTCAACTGGAACCGCAACGGGCAGCAGGTTCGCGGCGGCGTCGGCGTGTTTGCCGGACGCACCCCGTACGTCTGGATCTCGAACGCGTACGCCGGCACGGGCGTCGAGCAGGTGGCCCTGGCATGCCGCACGGTCGACAAGTGCTCCGTTCCGCAGTTCAGTCCCGATCCGAACAGCCAGCCGAAGCTCGGCGCGGCCGGCGCGCTCTCGGTCGACCTCGTCGATCAGAGCTTCAAGTTCCCGCGCCTTCTGCGCACGACCCTCGGCTATGACCGCGATCTGATCTTCGGCATTCGCGGCACGGCGGAGGTGCTCTACTCCAGGACGCTCGAAGACGTCTACTACGAGAACCTGAACAACGTGCAGAACGGCACGAGCGCGCTCGACGGCCGTCCGACGTACGCACGCCGGAGCACGAAACTCGTCGACGCCACGTTCCTCACCAATACGACCAAGGGCGACGACACCACCGAGTCGCTTCAGCTCATCCGCCCGTTCAGCCGCGGCCTGACTGTGTCCGCCGGTTACGCGCATCAGAGAGCACGCTCGGCGTTCGACGCCACCTCCAGCCGCGCCGTGTCGAACTGGCGCTTCCAGCATTCCCAGGGAGACATCTTCACGCCGACGATCGGCACCTCCGCGTTCGAGCAGAAGAACCGCTTCAACCTGAACGTGGCGTACACGATCAACACCGGCATCTTCGGGCACAACTTCGGCCTCTACTACAACGCCCAGAGCGGCCGGCCATACTCGCTGATCATGGGCGGCGATCCGAACCGCGACACGAACGCGAGCAACGACCTGCTCTACGTCCCTGGCGGCGCCGACAAGTTCATCCTCTGCCCGTCGAACGCCACGGCGCCGACGTCGACCAGCCCCTGCGGCTCGCGCACGGCGCTCGACTCCAACATCTTCCAGGACTTCATCCGTTCGGCGGGTCTCGACCCGAACAAAGCCCAGATCCTCAACAAGTACCAGTCCTACGAGCCGTGGTCGCGGCACCTCGACTTTCACTACGGTCTGATGCTTCCCGTGAAGATGGTGAACACCGAGCTGACCCTCGACATGCTCAACCTGCTCCATTACTTCAACAAGGATTCCGGCAACGTGTACTTCGTGTCGAATCAGAACTACACGAACACCGTGACCTACGTCGGGCAGGATTCGGCGAGCGGAAAGCCGATCTACCGCGAGAACTCGACGACGCTCAACTCCGCGGGCCAGCGTACCCTCGGTTCGCTGACACCGGGACGGCAGTTCTCGATCGCCGACCTCCAGTCGCGCTGGCAGTTGCGTGTCGGTCTGCGAGTGAGCTTCTGATCGCCTCCCCCATTGTTCAAGGAGAAAGGCCACCGGAAACGGTGGCCTTTTTTTATCGATGAAAAAGATATTCCTTTTGTGTGTCGTATTTGCCGGCTGTGCCACCCGTCCTCCCGCTCCCGCCCAGCAGTGCAATCCCGGTCTGGCCCTGGTCAATGCCACGGCATGGGTGTCGACCTCGGCGGAATACCGCGCTTCCGCGCTCCAGACGTACACCGAGGCGCGGCGGGCGCTCGACACGGCGTTGTCCACATCGAGCGATCGGCCGGCCGCGATCATCCTCGACCTCGATGAAACCGCGATCGACAACACGAAGTTCGAAGCGCGTGTGATCCGGCAGGGAAAGACGTACGACGCGGACACCTGGAAGCAGTGGGTCTCCGAGTCCGCCGCCGGGGCCACACCCGGCGCCGCGGAGTTTCTGACGTACGCCAAGTCCCGCGGCGTCACGCCGTTCTACATCACGAACCGCAAGGCGGTGGAAGAAGCCGCCATCCGGAAGAATCTCGAGAAACTCGGCTATCCGCTCGACGGAGCCGAGGATACGTTGCTGGCGCGGGGCGAGCGGCCGGAGTGGAGCTCGAGCGACAAAACACCGCGCCGGGAATTCGTCGCCGCGCGCTACCGCGTCCTCCTCGTCCTCGGCGACGACCTCAACGATTTCGTCGCCGCGGCCGACAAGTCTCTCGAGGAACGGTCCGCCCTTGTTCGCGAGAACTCCCCAAAGTTCGGCACATCGTGGTTCATCCTCCCCAATCCGATGTATGGATCGTGGGAGACAGCCGTCGCCGGCAACGGGACTGCATGCGATGAGCTGCAGAGAAAGATCGAGGTGCTGAAACCGTGAAACGATCGTTGCGTGTGGCACAGACACTCCTGCCTGTGCTGCTCATCGCGCAGACACTCAGCGCGCAGCCAGGGGCGTCTGCGCCACAGCCCGACTCCCCTTCCCTCGTCGTCGTCATCTCCGTCGATCAGCTTCGCTGGGATTATCTGGAGCGCTTCTCTCCCTGGTTTTCGGCCGGCGGCTTCAACCGCTTCCTGAAATCCGGCGCGGCGTTCCCGAACACCCACTACATCCACGCCGTCACTTTCACCGGGCCGGGTCACGCCACCATCGGCAGCGGCAAGAATCCGTCGGAGCACGGGATCATCGCCAACCTCTGGCTGGACCGCAGCACGTCGATGGATGCGAACCGCTGGAAGTGGTACCTCGATGACGTCACCGGATACGAGCCACCGGCGAAACCGCAACCCGATCCCCAACGCCCGATGTGGTTCCAGGCCGCGCAGGGCTCACCGCAGTATTGCGTCTACGACGACACCGTCAAACCGTCGGAGGGAAAAACCACGGGGATGTCGCCGCGACAGCTGATCGGCGAGGGCCTCGGCGACCGCGTCAAAGCGAAGTACCCAGGCGCGCGCGTAATCGGCATCGCTCTCAAGGACCGCGCGGCGATCCTGATGGCCGGCCGCAACGCCGATGCCGTGTACTGGTTCGATCAGAAGCTGCCCGGATTCATCTCCTCGTCCTACTACCATTACGATCCGAAGCTCTTCGCCTTCAATTCGGGCGTCCCCGGCTACATCCCCGGCTCGCACGCGTGGAATCCTTCGCCATTCATTCCACCCGACGATCTCAAGCGCGTCACCTTCGACCCTCCCGAGGCGTGGCCGTTGAAAAACAACCGGTACGGCGGAACGTTCCCGCACCCGATCAATGATTTCCGCGCTCTGTCGTACAGCCCGTTCGGCAGCGACGTCGCGCTCGACTTCGCGCTGTGGACGATCGCCGGCGAGTCTCTCGGAACGCATCCGACGCCGGACGTGCTGTTCGTCAGCCTCTCCTCGACGGATTACTTCGGCCACTACTACGGGCCCGACTCGATGGAAGTGGCCGATGGCGTCGTGCGCCTCGACCGTTCTCTGGAGCGTTTCTTCGACGTTCTCGACCGCCGCTTCGGCGATCGCGTTCTCGTCGCGCTGACCGCCGATCATGGCGTGCAGCCGACTCCGGAGATTCTGAAGCTGCGCGATCCGAAAGCCGACGCGGGCCGCATCGATCTCCGCAATCCGTCGCAGAAAGGCCAGCGGCTCTCCGATCTGCCCCCGCAGCGGCTGGAAATCGAGAAGCAGCTCGCGAAGACGCTGCACGTCCCCTTCTCCGCCGATGCACCGTACTCCCACGCGCTCGTGTTTTTCTTCGAGGAGCCCGCGTTGTACCTCAACCAGGAGCGCGTTCGCGAGCTCAAGCTCGATCCGGAGCGCGTCAAGCACGCCCTGCGCGATGTCGTGCTGAAGATCCCGGGCGTCGCCGGGGCCTGGACCGATGCCGAAATTCGGGCCGGCCGTGCACCGCATGGCGTGCAGGTTTCCTATCTTCAGGGACGCTCCGGCGACGTGCTGGCCACCCTGCGGACGAACTGGATCTGGTCGTGGGGGTCGAACAGCACCACGCACGGTCAGCCGGTCGAGAACGACCAGCACGTGCCGCTGCTCTTCTGGGGAGCGGGAATGAAAGCCGGCCGCTACGAGGTCGCGGCCTCACCCGCCGATCTCGCCCGCACGATCGCCGCGCTCCTCGGCGTGAACGTGGGCGGTGCGGACGCGCACCTGCTGCCGTGTCTCGAAGTCGTCAGCCTCGCGCTGAACCTGCTCGATCCGAAAGGCACGATGCCGCGCGACTCGATCCGCATCGACAAGGTTGAGATCGACGGGAATCGCGCCAGCGTGCAGCTCTGGACGGGAAAGCCGCCCAAGCCGCGACCGGGGGTACTATCGATGGATTGCGGAATCGGACACATCTACGTGTTCGAGTGGAGAAACGGTAAATGGGAGCTCGTCTCGCACGGCGTCATGCAATGCTGATCGCGGTCGTGGTGGCGTGCGCGGCAGTGGCGCATGCCTCCGAGGCCCCCGATGCGGTAGCGCGGGAATTCATCAAAGCGGTCTACTCGAACGACAAAGCAGGCTTCGACAAGACCATCGTACCCACTCCAAGGGCCGAGATCCTCGTCGGCAAGCAACCACTCTCCTTCTCCGACTTGAATGCCGTGGCCCGCGAAGCGGCCGCGATGGAATTCGAAGTCGTTCAGCCGTTCACCCTCAACGGAAAACGTGCGGCGGCCGATGAGAAAGGCGAGTACCCGGTGGGAACGCGCCTGCGGTACATGACCGGGTTCCGGGGTACTCCGCTCATCGTGACGATGCGTCGAACCGCGGCCGGATGGAAGGTCGACCCGAGGTGGTGGCTGGCCATGGCCGAGCAGGGACCGGAGCCGAAACCGAAACCCGGAACTCCCGATTTCGCGATCAAAGCGTTTGTCACTGCAGCCGTGACCAACAATCGCGACGATGCCGCCAGGTTTCTCGTCCCGAACAGCGACATGAGCGTCGTGTTCGCCGAAGCTCCCGCGGAACCTGATCCCTCCGACCAGACCGTCGCTCTGGCCATCGAAATGCCGCTGGTCGAGATTCCTCCCGGCGAGCTCTACGCATTGCCTTCCGGGCAGATCGTCGAAGGCTCGCGCCCCGACGCCGCAGAAAAGCTGTTTGTCGGGTTGTACGGCGCGATCGAGCTTCCGTTCGTCGTTCAACGAACGGCAAGAGAATGGCGGGTCGTCGCGGAGCCGTACTTCAAGCTGCTCAATCGTCAGTAGAGAGCCGGTTCGTCCGGTGTATTCTTTTCCGCACTCTGATCGTCCACCTCATCGACGGCACGTACGAGCTGTTTCGCCACTTCTACGGCATCCGCCGGATGAAGAAGGGCGATCCGCCGTTCGGCGCGGTGCGCGGCGTGCTGCACATGGTCCTGCAGATGATCGAGGGTGGGGCGACGCACATCGGCGTCGCCACCGATCACGTCATCGAGTCGTTCCGCAACGAACTGTGGAGCGGCTACAAGACCGGCGCCGGAATCGACCGCGCGCTCTGGGCGCAGTTTCATCCGCTCGAAGAGGCGCTCGCGGCGATGGGAGTCGTGGTATGGCCGATGATCGAGCTCGAAGCCGACGATGCGCTCGCGTCCGCCGCCGCGCTCGCCGCCGCGGACGACTCGGTTGTCAGAGTTTCCATCTGGACGCCGGACAAGGATCTCGCGCAATGCGTGGTGGGCGATCGTGTCGTGCAGGTCGATCGAAAGAGCGGCAAGATCCGCGATGCCGCCGGCGTGCAAGAGAAGTTCGGAGTCGAGCCGGAATCGATTCCCGACTACCTGGCTCTGGTCGGCGATGCGGCCGACGGCTATCCGGGCATCCCGCGGTTCGGCGCGAAGACAGCCGCGAGAGTGCTCTCGCGCTTCCGCCACATCGACGCCATTCCGGACGACATCATCGGGAAGTACCGGGAGGACGCCCTCCTGTTCCTCAGGCTGGCGACGCTGCGGACGGATGCCGAGCTGTTCGACTCCGTGGAGGCGCTGCGATGGAGAGGACCGAGCAGCAGTTTCGCCGCCCTGGCCGAGAGGATCGACGCGCCGGAGCTGATCAGTCGCGCTGACCGGGCCGCCACAAACCTTCGGCACGCGATCCCAGAAGACCGGCCTCGCGGAGCTGTTCGCTCACGGGGCTGACGTCCTTCACGCGGCGGCGCGGGAGCTTCCAGGCTCGCGGAACGGTGTCGATCGCGCGATCGACGTACGAAAGCTGGCCCTTGCTGAATCGCCATCCGCGGGGCTCGAACTGCTCGAGATCGATCGGCTCCGTGAACGCGCGCATCGTGCGTTTGCCGAAGATGTTGTAGAAGCCGTCGAAATAGCTGAGGCCGAGGGCGAGGTACGGGTAGATCGGCTCGCGGGAGCGGAGCGTGGTGAAGTTCGACTTCGCGACGCTGCCCCACAATCCGCCGCTCTCGAACAGAGCGATGCAGTGGCCGTCATCCTGGACGGCGTCCATCCACATGATGCGCGGCGCGAATCCAAGCTCGCGCAACGCGGCCGCGGCGAACAGCGCACCGCTGTAGCACTGGGCCGTACGAGTTCGCAGGACCGCTCGCGGTGATTTCGCGCCGCCTTTCGGGTCATATTCCAGCTCGTCGAGAAAACTCTGGATGTGCGCCGGCGTCTTGAACCCGGCGAGGATGCGGCGCTCTGCCGCTGTCCACTGATGGGGCGCCGGCTGCAGCCGGTGAACGCCCGGCTGAAGCCGGGGCTTCATCTACGAAACCACCGTGCCGACCACGTCGTACGGATGGGCGTCGCTGATCTGGACACGCGCGAACGCGGGAAGCTCGCTCGGCAGACGATCGAGGCCGTCGTTGATCAGCAGCCGGCCGTCGATCTCGGGCGCCTGTCCGATGAGGCGTCCTTCGAGCAGGTGCTCGGTCTCGTCGCACACGCCGGTGACGATCGCGTCGAACGTCGTTCCGATCTTCGCCTCGTTGCGGGCCAGCGAGATGGTCTGCTGCAGCTCCATCAGTTTCGCGCGCCTGCGCTCGGCCGTCTTGCGGCTCGGGATGTCGGACATCCTCGATGCCGGCGTGAGCTCTTCCGCCGAATACACGAACGCGCCCATCTGATCGAACTGCGCCCATTCGACGAATTCGTGCAGCTCGCCGAAATCCTTCGGCATCTCGCCGGGATGTCCGGTGATGAACGTCGTGCGCAGCGAGATGCCGGGAACGAGCTCGCGCATGCGCGCGATCATCTCGCGATAGTCCTTCGGCGAGCCTGGCCGTCGCATCGTCTTCAGTACGTTGGCCGACACGTGCTGCAGCGGGATATCGCAATACGACACGAAGCGCTTCTCGCGCCCCATCAGCTCGAACAGCGACCAGTCGAGGCTTCCCGGATACGCGTATAGAAAACGGATCCACTGGAAGTCGGTATCGGCGAGGAGCGCTTTCACCAGAGTGGTGAGCCCTTGCTCGATGCCGAGGTCCTGGCCATAACGGGTGGTGTCCTGGGCGACGAGGCAGAGCTCCCTGACGCCCTGCTGCTGCAGCTGCTGCGCTTCACGGACCAGCGATGCGATGCCGCGGCTGCGGAACTTGCCGCGCATCTGCGGGATCGCGCAGAACGTGCACGGATTCGAGCAGCCCTCCGAGACTTTGAGGTACGCGTGCGCGGTTCCCTGCGTCAGAACGCGCGGCAGATCTTCGTAGAGGCGCACCGACATCTTGCGCTTGACGGGGGCGGCGTCGACATCGCCGCCGACGGCGGCAGTGATGGCCTCGAGATGGTCGAGCCCGACGAAGGCGTCGATCTCCGGAATCGACTGCTGCAGATCGGCCCGGTACTTCTGGACCATGCAGCCGGTGACGATCAGCCGCTCCACGCCTTTGCCCTTGCGGTCGGCGACTTCGAGGATCGTGTCGATCGACTCCTGCTTGGCGGCATCGATGAATCCGCAGGTGTTGACGATGACCACGTCGGCCTCTTCCATGTCGTTGGTGATGACGACATCGGACTCCGCGCGCAGCTGGCCGAGCATGATCTCGGCGTCGACGAGATTCTTCGGACAGCCGAGGGAGATCATGCCGACGCGGCGGAGGGGTTTCTCTTGGGCGATGTTGCTCACAGGAAGTGATTTAACACGGCTGCGGTGCGCCGGCATTCCGCCCCGCTCGCCACATCACATCCTGCGCCCCATGCCCGAGCACGTGCTTCCGCAGCGCGTGGTTCATGACGATCGACTCGCGGAGCAGTTCGTCGTCGGCCACCTCGGGCGCGCACAGCTCGATGCCGAGGGCGGCGGCGACGTCGGCAACGGTGCGGTCGTGCAGGGCGGCGATCATCGGCGACACCGGCTTCTGCGGATTGACCTCGTGCGTGATCGCCAGCGCCTGCCCTTTGAGGATGAAGATCGTCGCGCCGCGCTGCCCGAGCCAGTCCAGCGCCGCGGCGAGCGTCAGAATGTGCCAGTTGCGATGGCGCCGGTAGATCTTGGAGATGGCGCGGTTGCGATCGCCGGCCGGCTTGTAGACGTTCGGCTGCACTTCCCAGATCAACGCGACGTTGCGCCGGGCGTCGAACGTGCCGCTCGTCTCTCCGACCGATCCCGGCAGCGTGTGCTGCTGACCGACGGCCTTGCCGATGGCAATCGCATCGTCGAGATCGGCGGCGATCACGTCGAAGGAAATCGTCTCCTCGCGCCCACCGAAGTGCGCGTTGCGTCCCAGCATCATGATTCCGGCGGGGACCGGCTGATCATCGCCGATCACCTGTTGGGCGATCTTCTGAACGCCGCCGATCGGAACGGCCAGACCCGACGCACGTCCCTCCGAAACCCGCGGCGACCAGAAGCTGGGCGTCGGAATGTTGCCGATCCAGCGCGGGTGATTGCGCGTGAGATACCGCTCCACGATCACTTCTTTGATGCGCAGCGTGTCCTCCGGCCGGAGGATCGACGGCGACGACACGGTCTCCGAGACTTCGGCGAAGACCTCGAGCACCTCCGACCCCATCGAAACGTAGAGATCGTAGAGTGCCGCCTTCGTATCGGCTGCAATGCCGAATGCGGCGAAGACCGCTTCAATGTGCTCGGGAAACGGCATCGGGGAACCTCAGGCGGCGATGCGCTCGCGCGCCGCATCGAGCAGACGCTGCGCGTCCGCCACCGCCGCGATGTCCTGGAGTCCGAGACGGATGTCCTTGCCGTGCGGGATGCCTTTGGAGAACCAGCCGATCACGGTCCGGGCCTTGTGCAGCTTCCACTTGTCGACCTGCGGTGCGGCATCGATCTTGGCGAGATAGCGCTGCATGGCCTCGATGCGCTGCTCGACCTCGTTGCCGACCATCGGCGCACCGTTCACGTACGCGTGAATGTCGCGGAAGATGAACGGATTGTGCAGCGCGGCTCGGCCGATCATCACGCCGTCCACGCCGGTCGTCTCGAACATGCGCATGGCATCGGCGGGACTCTTCACGTCACCGTTGCCGAATACCGGGATGCGCAGGTTCTCCTTGACGTACTTGATGTACTCCCAGTCGCTCGCACCGGTGTAGGCCTCGCTGCGCGTGCGGCCGTGGATGGCGATCGCCTTCACGCCGATCTCTTCGAAGCGCTTCAGGAGAGGCAGAACGTTGTCGGTCTCCCACCCCTTGCGCACCTTGACCGTGACCGGGATCTTCACGCGCTTGACGATCTTCTCGACCGTACGGGCCGCTTTGTCGAAATCCTTCAACATGCCCGAGCCGGCGCCGCTGTTGACGATCTTCTTCACCGGGCATCCCATATTGATGTCGACGATGTCGACGCCCTCGCGCTCGACGATTGCCGCCGCGTCGTCCATGCGATCGGGATCGCCGCCGTAGATCTGGATCGCCACAGGCCGCTCCGCCTCGCTGAAGGTGAGCATCTTGTGGCTGCGATCGTTCTTCCGCGTCAGCCCCTCGGACGAGATGAACTCGGAGACGACGAGCCCCACCCCGCCCAACTCCTTGATCAGCGAGCGGTAGTAGGTGTCCGTCACCTCGGCCATCGGCGCGAGGGCGAGGGGCGGGTCGATGCGGACCGGCCCGATGTCGAACGATTTCTCGATGAAATTCATCTCCGGGATGCAGTCTAACGCGGAGGTGAATGGCAATGTTCCGACGGGTAATCGAGCCCCGGCTTGAGCCGGTGAAGCCCCGGCTGCAGCCGGGGCTCCATTGGGATCGTTGAACTACGGGCGGCCGTGGCCGTGACCACCGGCCGGATCGCCGTTCTCGTCGCGGAAGATCAGCTCGAGGCCGGTCGCGGCGTCGGTGAGAGTGAGGACAACCCACTCCTCTTCGCCGTCGTGATCGACGGGAGCCGCCGTGAGCGCGATGACGGCGCCCGGCGCAAACCCATAGCCGGCATCGATGACGACGCGGTACGGCGCTACGAGGAACACCTTCTGCCCGGCAGCGGTGGACACCGTCAGCTCAGGCTGGCCAACGCCCGGTCCGCCGCTGAACGACACGATTGTCCCTTCGAACGAAGCCTTGCGGGTCAGGTCCGGTCCGTACAAACCGGCGCAGCCGGCGCCCTGATACCCGCCGGAACGCTGGCCATTGGCCGGACCGGCACCCGGTCCGAACGCGTTTCCGCGCTGACGGTTCTGCCAGAGCGGGACTCCAGCTGGGTCGCGCAGGGTCAGCTCTTTGCCGCTCGTCAGATTGAGGACCGACACGACCGCGTAGCCGTTCGCGCAGTGGGTGCATGCGACCGCATCGATCCTGACCTGATCGCCGGGGGCGGCGGCAAACGACGCGTTCTGCAGATACCAGAATGGACCGAGGGTGAACGCCTTGTCGGATGTGCCGTCGCGAACGATGAGCGTCGGCAGACCCGCGCCGAACCCGGCGCTGAAGCTCACGACCGTGCCAGAGATCGTGACGGGCGTCGAAGCGACGGGCGGTGTGCCGCGCGACTGCTGTGCGAACGCGACAACGGTGACGATGAGAAGAATCGGGATGCTGACAATGAGAGAAATTCGTTTCATGGACATCTCCTTCGGGAGACATCCATCGCACGCGCAGATCCACTGGCTAAACGATTGAGATCTCAGGATACGGCGTCCGGTGCCTGCAAGTTTTTGCAGCGCGATTGCACCCGGGTTGCAGTCAGTTCAGACCGAGGCGGCGGAGGCGGTAGTAGAGCGTGCGGACCGAGACGCCGAGGAGACGGGCGGCGTCTTCTCGGTTGCCGCTGGAGCGCCGCAGTGCGTCCATGATCGTCTCCTTATCGGATGCGGCCTCGGCGCGATGCAGGAGGGTGGGACTGTCCGACTGCGGATCAAGATCGACGGCGCGGATCGGCGCGCCGCCGCGCATGACGATGGCACGTTCGAGGACATTGCGCAGTTCGCGCACGTTGCCCGGCCACTCCCGCTGTACGAGACGATCGACTGCATCGCGTTCGATCACTGGTTCGGGAAGGCGGTGGCGGCGGCTGAGGTGCGCCGCGAGGTGACGCGCCAGCGGCTCGATGTCGTCGATGCGCTCGCCAAGCGGCGGAATGCGCAGCGAGACGACCGCGAGGCGGAAGAAGAGATCGCGCCGGAACGCGCCATGCTCGACGGCATCGCCAAGATCGCGGTTGGTGGCGGCCACCACGCGGACGTCGACCGGCATATCGCGCGACGCGCCGAGCCGGCGGATGACCCGTTCCTCGAGCGCCCGGAGAAGCTTCGCCTGGATCGCCGGCGGCAGTTCGCCGATCTCGTCGAGGAAAAGCGTGCCGCGATGCGCTTCCTCGAAGCGGCCCTCGCGGGCGCGGTCGGCGCCGGTGAATGCGCCCCGCTCGTGCCCGAACAGCTCGCTCTCGGCAAGCGTTTCCGGCATTGCGGCACAGTTCACCGCGACGAACGCCTGCTGAGCGCGCGCCGAGCGGACATGGATGCGCCGCGCCAGAAGCTCCTTGCCGGTGCCCGACTCGCCCTCGATCAGGACCGGAACGTCGCGCGGCGCAACGCGGTCGGCGGTCTCGATCACCTCGTTCATGGCACGTGTGGTCGCGACGATGGCATCGTCGGGGGCGACATCGAGCGCGCGTGCCACGACTTCGAGAACGGCAGCGGGCGACTCGAACGGCTTCGTCAGATAGTCGGCCGCTCCGAGGCGGACCGCTTCGACCGCTTCGGGAATGGTGCCGTAACCGGTCATCAGAATGACCGGTGGCGAGCCGGGACGTGACCGCAACTCGCGCAGAAGATCGAGGCCGCTGCGTCCCGGCATCCGTTGGTCGGCGATGACCAGGTCGACCCTTGCGCGCCGCAACAGTTCGAGCGCAGCATCACCGCTGGCCGCTTCGACGACGCGATGCCGATCCTGCTCGAGGATGTCCCGCATCATGGCGCGAAAGGACGCGTCGTCATCAACGACCAGGATCGCACTCATCGTGCCCCCGATGGGATCTCGATCCTGGCGACGCAGCCGCCGCCTTCACGATTCTCGAGGGTCAGAGCTCCGCCGTTGCTCCGCACCAGCGCGTTGGCGATCGCCAGACCGAGACCGGTACCGTCGGCGCGCGTGGTTACGTAAGGATCGAGAGCACGCTCGGCGGCGATCGACAGGCCGGCGCCGCGATCGCGCACTTCGATGCGGCAGGCGGAGACGGTCGAAGCTGCGACGATCTCGATCGGTCCGCTGTCGAATGCGCGCGCGTTGCTCACGAGCTCGTCGATCACCATCTCGATCTGCTCGGGATCGGCGAATGCGGCAAGCGATTCGGGCCCGGCGACACGGACCTCGCCGTCGCGTCCCACCCTCTTCACGAGCGACATCACATCGAACGACTCCGGCGCCGGCTCCGGGGGACGCGCGAATTCGAGCAGCCGGCGGATCATGGCGTCGACGCGCTCCGACTCCGAGACAATGCGGCGGGCGCGCTCGGCGCCGCGCTCGGTCAACTGCCCCTCGAGCATCTGGGCCGTGCCCTTGATGGTCGCGAGCGGGGTGCGGATGCGGTGGGCGAGACCTGCACCGGCCAGCGCGGCCACTTCGAGCTGGCGCCGTTCCGCCTGCAGAACGAATCGCTTCTCGCGTTCGAGCATCCCGAGGGCCGCCAGCGACGCGAACGCGAAAAGGGCAACCGCGGCAATGGCCGATCCGGCGACGAGCATGCGCGCGATCCGCTCGTGCGAGCCGGCGTCCGCGGTGGCGGTCAGCCGCAGCCGGAACGGAGGATAGCCGCGGCCGAAACGCGCCATCTCTCCTCCTCCGGCAAGGTCGCGCCATGAGGGACCGAGGGCGACGTTCGTTTCAACCGGATTCGGACCGAGCCGGCCGGCAGATCCTATGGTGCCGGAAGGACCGGCAAGCTCGATCCCGGCCAGTTCGTTCCCGTGAGCGCGGAGAAACTCCTCGAGCCGTTGAGCCGGATCGGCCGGCCCCCTCTCTCGCAACTGCGCTTCGAGATCGTGCGCCAGCCGCAGGAGCGCGCCCTCCTGCACGGCGCGATCGCGCTCCCGCAGCGAGCGGGCGGCGATGAGCCCGAGCGCCGAGAGACCGCCGGCCAGAAGCAGGGCCGCGGCGAAGATCGTCGTCAGCAAAAGCGCACGCCGGCTGTCACTCCTCGGCATGCCCACATGAGAACCGCACGCCGCAACGCGCCGCGAGCATCCCGGTCACAAAGTGCGGTGATCGCGGCTACGCGCGCCTGAGCACGAGCTCGGTGAGGTCGGAGTCGAAGATCGCTTCGACGATCTTCGCGGCGACCTCCTTCGGATCCATGAAGTCAACGGCTCGCCCGGGATCGGCAGACCAGAATGGAGTCTTCATCCCGCCGGGATACACGGCCAGAATCCGCGTCCCCTTCACCTCCGCCCGCAGCGCCTCCGTGTAACCGCGCGCGCCCCACTTCGCGGCGCAATAGACGGTCTCGCCAGGCTTGCCGGTCAGCGCGGCAGTCGACATCACGTTCACGATCGTGCCTTGAATGTGTTGTATGAATCCATCACAGAAATTAATCATGGAAATGAGATTCGATCGGAGGACCTCATCGATTTCCTCCGGCGTGTACGTTCCGGCCGGATGGTAGATGCCGGCGCCGGCGCAATTGACGAGCAGCCGGATCGTGCCGCGCCGCTTCGCCTCGGCAAGCGCGGCGAGCGCGGTCCGGCGCTCGGCAGCGTCGCCTTTGATGTCCGGTCCTCGCCGCGCGACTCCAACCACGCTCATTCCGCGGCCTCGCAGCAGGGCAGCGATCTCGAATCCGAGTCCGCTGCTCGCGCCGGTGAGGACCGCGACATCGGTCATGGAACGAGATGCCGGACCGCGTTCGTGAGCGTGTCGGCGATCAGATCGGGCGTCGCCGCGCGCAGGCTGTCGTGATTCGGGAACGGGCCGAAGACGCCGACCGAGAAAACGCCGGCCGCACGCGCCATCATCATGTCCTCTGCGGTGTCGCCGACGTACGCGGCTTCCGCCGGCGCCACCTCGAGCCGCTCCAGGCATGCCGCGAGCGCTTCGGGATGCGGCTTGTGCGCGTGACCGTCATCGCCGCAGACGACATGCGCAAAATGATGATGGACGCCGAGGTCGACGAGCTCGCGGACGATCCGCCTTCGCGTGCCGCTGGTGACGATCCCGCAGACGATCCCGCGGCCCGTCAGCATCTGCAGCGCCTCCGCCGCACCGGACATGAGGTTCGTCGTCTCTTCGGCAAAGTACCGCATCCATTTCGCGTCGGCCTCCTTCCATCGGTCTTCGGGGAGGCCGAGATCGCGATAGGTGTTGTGCCACGCCGGCGAGTAGGTGCGCCTAAAGACGTCGCGGTCGAAGGCGATGCCGTAGTCGGCAAACAGTCGGACGTAGACGCGGTAGGTGGACTCGGCGGAATCGACGAGCGTGCCGTCCCAGTCGAACAGGACGGCACGCATCGCACGCTGGTTCATCAGAAGAGGATACGCACTCCCGCCTGCATCTGGCGAGGCTCGCCCACGCCGCTCTGCACGGTTCCGTCGAAGTTGAAGATCAGGTTCGTGACTTCGGGGCGGTGCAGGTTCTTGGCGTTGAAGAGATTGAAGACGTCGAGCGCCGGCTGCAGGGTGTAGTTCCCGAACCGGAAATCTTTCGACAGCCGCAGATCGAGCGACGAGTACTGATTGTCCTTACGGCCGAGGTTGCGCTGCGTGACCGAGCCGTCGGGGTTGATGCGGTCCTGCGGGGTGTTGGCATCCGCTCCGCTCGCGGTAATCGACTTCGGCTGCGCCGAGCGATAGGAATAACGCACGTTCAGATCGAGACCCATCGGCGCGTTCCAGAGCATCCATCCGTTGAGGCGATGCCGCTGGTCGCGATCGGAGTAGCCGTACTCGGCGGCCAGGTCGGTGACCTTGGCGTAGCGGAACGTGAACGGATCGCGCTCGTTGTCGTCGTCGGACTTGTCCTTCGAGTACGTGTAGTAGACCTGGAACTGGACGTTGTGGGACGGGCGCTTGGTGATGCCGAGGGTCACGCCGTTGTACTGGCTGCGGGCGCTCGACTCCACGACGGTCAACGCGCCGATGCCGTTCTTCCCGTCGGCTCCGAGTCCCGTGCTCCACGGCGATCCGAGGAGCGCATCGTTGCGGTTGACGAAGCGGGTGATGTGATCGCCCTTGGCGTAGTTGTACTTCACCAGCATCGCGTAGTCGCTGACCACTTCCTGCTCCCATGAGACGCTCGCCGACTTCGTGCGCGGGTTCCGGAAGTTCTTGTCGAAGACAAAGACGTCAGGATGATCGGGATTGCCGATCTGCGACTGCGGAATGAGATTCGGATACGCCGGCACGGGGCCGAGGAACGGAGCGGCGGCGCTATTGCGGAAGAGCGTCTGGCCGCGGCTGCCGTTGGTCGAGCGCGAGGATGCCAGCGTGAGGCCCGGAACGCGTCCGTAGAAGATGCCCGCATTCGCGCGGAACACGCTGCGGCCGGTGCCCTGCGGATCCCACGTCATGCCCAGGCGCGGCTGCCACATCTTCTTGTCCGAAGGAATCTTGCCGTTGGACGGGAACTCCTGGCCCTTGGCCGTCTTGCCGATGAATCCGTTGTAGAAAACCTGGCTCGGCGGCGTGATGGGATCGGGCTCGATCTGCGCTTCCCATCGCAGTCCGTACTGGACGTTGAAGCGCGGGTTGACCTGCCACGCGTCCTGAACGAAGACCGCGGGCTCGTTCTGCGGAATGCTCTGCGTTCCCGCTTCTTCGACGCTGATGTTGCCGACGCCGGCCTGCTGGAGGTACAGCAGCACCGGTCCGACGATCGAGGCGCCGGCCGGGCACGTGCCGTCTTCGGATGTGGTGATCGGACCCGTACCCACCTGGCACTCCACGAACTTCGGATTGCGCACGTAGTTCAGGAAGCCGTCGGTCGAATCGAAGATGTAGCGGCCGTTGGCAAATCCGAGGAACGTCTGCACGGAGCTGACGCGGTTGAACTCCGCGCCGAGCTTGAACGAGTGCGCGCCTCGGATGAGGGATACGTTGTCGTTGAACTGCACGCGGGTGTCGTAGTACTTGACGGGGATGAAGAACGGCTCGCCGAAACGGTAGCTTCTCCCGAAGTCGAAGGCCGTGTCGGGCAGCGGCCGGCTCTGTCCGGTGACGTTCGGGCCGTTGTAGGGGCGCGGCCGGTTCTCCTTGGCGGCCTGGAAGCGGAACTCGTTCAGGAGGCTGTTGGTGATCGTGCTCACGAGCGAGCCGGTCACCGCGTTCGAGTCGTCTTTCTCGATGGCGTTGGCGCTGCGGCCCCACGAGTCGACGTCGAACGTGCCGTTCTTCTGCTCCGACCACGTGTAGTTGTAACGGAGGGTGGCCAGGTTGCGGGTGCTGAGGTTCCAGTCCGCTTTCAGAAGCAGAACGCGCGCGTCATTGGTGCGGTCGATCGGCAGGTTCTCGCCGGGGCTGCCGAGCTTCGCGAACGCGTCGACGACGCGCTGCTCGATGCGGCCCGGGCTCGTCTGCTTGGTCGAACTGGCTTTCTGGAAATCGGCGGCGGCGAAGTAGAACAGCTGGTCTTTCACGAGGGGACCACCGAGCGTGAATCCGACCTGTGACTGGTTCTGATCCCATTTCGGAGCTTCACTGCCGTCCGGATTCTTGGGATTCGAGCTCAGGCTGTCGTTCTTGTAGACCAGGTGCCCTGTGCCGTGGATCTCGTTCGTTCCCGACTTGGTGATGACGTTCACGAAGCCGGAGGTCGAGCGGCCGAACTCCGCGTTCGCACCGTCGCCGATGACGACCATCTCTTTGACGGCGTCGAGATTGAACGTGAAGGCGGGGCGCTGGCCGCCGCGCTGTTCACCAAAGAAGGGGTTATTGAAGTCGGCTCCGTCGACGGAGATGTTGTTGGTGATGCCTTTCTGGCCGTTGATCGAGAGCTCGTCGCCGTCGGGGCCCTGAACGATCGTCACGCCCGGTGTGAGCTTGGTGTAATCGAGGAAGTTGCGGCCGTTGTTCGGAAGACCTTCGACCGATTTCTGGTCGATGCGCGTCGAGCCTTCGGTGCGCGCCGTCTCGATCAGCGGTGCCGCGGCGGTGACGACGATCTGCTCCGACATCGCGGCCTGCTTCAGCGCCATGTTCGCCGTGAGCGTCTGGCCGACGGCGAGCTCGTAGCCTCGCAGCACCGACTTGGAGAATCCTTCGAGAACCGCGGTGACCTCGTATTTTCCGAGTGGCAGCAGCACTCCGCGGAACCGTCCGCCGGAGTCAGTGATCACCGTCTGCGTGTAGTTCGTTTCCGTGTTGCGCAGCGTCACGGTGACGCCGGGCAACGCGGCGCCGCTGGGGTCGGTGACCACGCCTTCGATGACGCCGGTGGTCGCCTGGGACTGGGCGAAGAGGGTGGCGGGGAGAAGGAGGATGAGCGACAACAGGAGGACGGAGGTCGGGCGACGCATAACGTCTCCTTTCAGTTGCATCAATCGTTTGTGGACGAAGTTGCGCGCAGGATATCAAATCGCGCGGCACACGAAAAAAAACTTCACACCGCCCCCTTCGAGCTCGTCCGCCTCGTTGTACGGATCGAAGTCGAGGATCTCGATGGGGCTCAGGCCGGCGTCGCCGAGGGACTCGACGATCTCGCGCTCGCTGTAGGCGCGCTGCTCGTGCGTCTCGCGAATCTCGACGCGCCGTCCGGGCTGGGTCATGGCCCAGCCGGTGACAAACGCGCGGCCGATGCCGTCGCGGCTGCGAAACGCCGTGGCGATCTCGAGGTGGTAGTCGGGGCCGCTGGCAACGAACGGCTCCTTCATGCCCCAGATCTCGGGGTAGATGTCGGGATGATTCATGTCGAACAAGAAGAGCGACTCGCGTCCCATCACGCGGCGCACCGCGCGAAACGCGGCGACGAGATCGGCGCGGCTCTTCAGATGATTGAGACTGTCGTAGAGGCAGGTGATCCGGCCGAACGTGCCGCGCAGCGGAAGCGCGCGCACGTCAGCGGCGACGAGGTTCCGGACGCGCCGCCGCGCGACGGCGATCATCGGCAGCGAGACGTCGATGCCGACCGAGCGCCACCCTTTGGAGATGAAGTATTCGAGGGCCAGACCGGTGCCGCACGCGACGTCGAGATGAGTGTGCTCGGGCGAGGGATATCGCTCCAGGATGTCGTTCAGCATCCGGCGCGCGGAGCGGAAGAACCGTTCGCCGAGGGCTTTGTCGTACGCGTAGGCGAAGGCGCCGTACGCCGGCTCACCCTTCGAATTCATCGTCCCAGCGGTAAAAGCCCTTGCCGGTTTTCTTTCCGAGCTTCCCTGCGGCCACCATGTCCCGAAGAAGTTGCGGCGGCTCGAATCGCGGTCCGAGAGTCGAGGCGAGATATTCGGCGATGCCGAGACGGACGTCGAGTCCGACGAGATCGGTGAGGCGCAGCGGTCCCATGGGATGGTTGTAGCCGAGCTCCATGGCCCGATCGATGTCGGCCGCCGTCGCCACTCCCTCCTCCAGCATACGGATCGCTTCCAGTCCGATGGCCACGCCGAGCCGCGACGAGGCGAAACCAGGGCTGTCGCGCACGACGATCGGCTGCTTGCCCATCTTCTCGGCGATGGCCCGCGCTTCTTCCACCGTCTCATCGGACGTCCGGTCGCCGCGGACGATCTCGACGAGCTTCATCAGATGCGGCGGATTGAAGAAGTGCAGGCCGACGAAGCGATCGCGCCGCTCGACGCCCGAGGCGAGTTTCGTGATCGACAACGACGACGTGTTCGACGCCAGGATCGTCTCCTCGCCGCAGAACAGATCGGCCTGGGCAAAGAGATCCTTTTTCAGATCGAAGTTTTCGGGAACGGCTTCGATGATCAAGTCGGCCTGGCGCACCGCAGGCTCGAGATCGGTGACGAGCTGGAGCCGCGACAACGCCGCTTTCGCAGCATCGTCGCCGACCTTCCCTTTCTCGACACCTTTGCGGAGCATCGAGTCGATCGCAGCGCGGGCCGAATCGAGCGCACCGCCGTCCACATCGTAGATCACCGTGTCGAAACCGGCCAGCGATGATAAATAGGCGATTCCTCGCCCCATCGTTCCGGTGCCGATGACAGCAACCTGCCGGATCATGGCGCGGCAGTCTATCAGTTGAAAGGAGGCCTCATGCGCCTGACGAAAGAGTTCAAGGAGTTCGCGCTGAAGGGAAACGTCGTCGACCTGGCCATCGGCGTGATCATCGGCGCGGCATTCGGAAAAGTCGTCTCCTCCATCGTCGACGACCTCCTCATGCCCATCCTCGGCGTCCTGGTCGGGAAGCACGACCTCTCGAATTACTTCATCACGCTTTCCGCCGGCCATTTCGAAACGCTGGTGCAGGCGAAGGCGGCCGGAGCGGCGACCCTCAACTACGGCATGTTCGTGAACACGCTGGTCAATTTCGTCATCATCGCCTTCGCGATCTTCATCGCCATCCGCCAGATCAACAGGATGACCCAGAAGCCGGCCGAAGCGGTCGTGCCGACGATGAAGGATTGCCCGCAGTGCCTGTCGGCGATTCCGAAGGACGCGAAGCGATGTCGGTTCTGCGGGGAATTGGTCTGACGTCATCCTGAGGCGCGCAGACGCCGAAGGATCTCGTCGACGAGATCCTTCGCTTCGCTCAGGATGACGTGCGGTTTAGACGCTCAGGATGACGTGCGGTTTAGACCGCTCAGGATGACGTGCGGTTTAGACGCTTCTCATCGCCAGCTTGAGGATCTCGCGGTGCGTGAAGTAGTTCACCGCGGGATCGTCGAGGTGGAAGGAGTAAGTGAACTTCTCGTCGTTGTCGGCGATGAACGTGAACCGGAAGTAGCGCTCGTCTGTGCCCTCGACGAACTCCTTCACCGCGGGGGTGTAGCCGTCGTCCTCTTCCACCTTCAGGACGCGATAGAGCTTGTGCGCGCTGATCGGCAGATCGTCGGGCGGATAGTGGATGAACTGGATGGCGTAGATCTGTTTCGGATCGATCTCGCGCTGCGGAAAGTCCTGCGCCTCGGTCGCGCCGCCGGTGAACCAGCTCTCGTCCTCGCGGAACAGCACGAGATTCGCGGAGTTCTCGGTCATCGGCGAGATGCCGCGGTCGAGGTGAATGTGCTGTTCGGGATCGGTCGTCTGCTTCAACTGCGAGAGCAGCTCGATGAGATAGTCGATGCCTTCGCGGGTGCCGGTGAGCGCGATCTCGTCTTCTTCGTCGGAGATCCAGACGTCGAGCCACGCGTTCTTCGGCACTTTCACGCGCGACTCGATCGTGTCGAATGACACGGCCGCGAATCCAAGGCGCTTCGCAGCGGCGCCGAGGAACTCGTTGCAGTGTGGATCGTCGACGAGATTCTGGCGCGCGTACTCGATGGCCGCCTCGTACGCCCGCTTCCGGCCGAAGTCGTGACTCAGGTCGAAGGGGTTGAGAATCTGATCGAGCAACTGCGCGAAGCGCTCTGCCGGGCGTGACATAGGATTCGCTGTAACCTTCACGAATTTACCATCATTTCCCTCGGGTGGTCACTGCGCGTCGGCACGAACCGGAACTATCGTCCTGACAAGCCTTTCCGTCGATCGCAGGAATGTGATGGAGGAGGCGTTCCCAACCTCTTCTTCCGTGAGAATCCGGTGCAGGTCGTCGACGCTCGAGACCGCGCGTTCCCCGTAACCGACGATGAGGTCGCCGTCCGTCAGG
Organism: Thermoanaerobaculia bacterium; assembly: GCA_035468985.1. Taxonomy (GTDB): domain Bacteria; phylum Acidobacteriota; class Thermoanaerobaculia; order Gp7-AA8; family Gp7-AA8; genus DASVHS01. The sequence goes on along the minus strand of DATISF010000043.1, from coordinate 108,025 downwards.
CCCGCCTTCTCCGCGGGGCTCCCCTTCTCCACCGACACGACGAGCACGCCGCTCTCGATCTCAAGGTTGTAGAACCTCACGAGACGGCGATGCAGAGGCACGGACTGACCGGCCAGGCCGATGTAGCTGCGCGTAATCCGGCCGTCGCGAATCAATCTCGCGGCGACGAATTTCGCCGTGTTGATGCCGATGGCGAAGCAGATCCCCTGCGCCGGAAGAATCACGGCGGTGTTCACGCCGATGACTTCGCCGCGCGAGGTGACGAGCGGACCTCCCGAGTTGCCGGGATTGAGCGCGGCGTCGGTCTGAATGACGTTGTCGATCAGCCGTCCGCTTTGCGCGCGCATCGTGCGGCCGAGAGCGCTGACGACGCCGGCGGTCACCGTGCACTGGAATCCAAACGGGTTCCCGACTGCGACCACGAGCTGCCCCGGGCGGATCGCATTCGAGTCGCCGAACCGCACCGGCACCTGCGTATCCGCCGAGACTCGCAGGACCGCAAGATCGGTGTGAGGATCGTTCCCGACGATGCTCGCTTCGCATCGCCTGCCGTCGACCAGCGCCACGTTGACCGACGAGGCGCCGTTCACGACATGGCTGTTCGTGAGCAGAAATCCGTCAGGCGTGAAGAAGAAGCCCGATCCGCCACCGCGCTTGTTCACCTCGATATTCACGACCGAGGGCGTGATGCGCGCGGCCGCGGCGGTCACTGCCTGCGAATAGGCGTCGAGCAACTCGTCGTCCGAGAGCACAGGAGGCTGCGGCTCGGGTGAATTGAGCTCGTATCTCATCGACTGATGAGAACACGGCTGTATTCCGAGCGGCCTGATCGAAGGTGGAGGCGCCTCGCGCGGCGTCCGGCGGCCGAGAGCGGCCGCCGCTCACTATCCCGAGCTCCGTTTCCTCGTCTTCCAGTCCTTCTCCATGTCGACGAGAAAGCTGGAGAGGTCGTCAGCGTGCTCTTCCTCCACAGCCAGGATGGACTCGATCATCCTGCGCGTGGTGATGTCGTCGTCTCCGAAGTAGCGGATCAACTCCGTGTAGGTGTCGATGGCAATTCGCTCCGCGACGAGGTCTTCCTTGATCATCTCCAGCAGCGTCTGTCCCTCGACGTACTCCGAATGCGACCGCGACAGCAGGCCCTCGGGATTGAGGTTCGGCGCCCCGCCGAGCTGCACGATGCGGTTGGCGATCTGATCGGCGTGCCCCTGTTCTTCGTTGGCGTGCTGGAGGAACTCTGCCGCGATCGGGTCGGCTTGGATTCCCTGGGCCATGAAGTAATGGCGCTTGTAGCGCAACACGCAGACGATCTCGGTCGCCAGCGCCTCGTTCAGCAGCTTGATCACGGTGTCGCGATTGGCGCGGTAACCCTCCGTGACCGCTCCCTCCTCGATGTGCTTGCGCGCCCGGCGGCGCAACTCTTTGACGTCCGTCAGAAACGGCTTGTCGCTCATGGACTTCTCCTTCTGCGGATGACCCTGCAAGAAATTCACCGCTCCGCGCCGAAGCGCGTCTGCGCGGCGTCGTACGAGCGCCCCCGCCAGTTGAGCTGGCGGCGGACTCCGGTGATCCACATCGAGCGCGCCATGATGAATGTCCAGAGCAGGATCTGCAGGGGGTGGAGAAACACCGCACTCCACAGCGGGTAGCCGAGGGTGGCGAACAGGATCACGCGGGTGAGCGTGATGAGGCCAACCGTCGCCAGCGCGAGCCGGTCGCCCGTCAACGCCCAGACGTAGGGGAAGACGTTGACGAGAAGCGAGAACAGAAGTCCAAGGATCACCGCGACGTATCTGCGGTCCATCGTGGCGAACGAATTCTTCGTGAACCCGCGCACCATCTCCGCCAGCCCGTGATACATGCGCACGGAAATCAGGTTCTCCGCGCGGATGAGCTCGGTGTGCCGGCCGGAGCTCCGGACGTGGCGCGCCAATCCGATGTCGTCGACGACCGCCGCCTTGAGCGCCTCGTGTCCGCGAATCGCCTCGTAGTCCGCGTGGCGGATCAGGTTGCCGGTTCCTCCTCCGATCGCCAGCGTCGTCAGCTTGAGGCGATCGCCGAGCCACGTCGGGAGAAACGTGAATCCGAGCATCGGCAGATTGGCCATGGTCGCGTTCTCCCAGAGCCCGTGCATCTCCAGGTGCGGGAAAAGGCCGATCATGGTGACGCCGCTTCGCTCGATCTCGGCGACGACCGCGCGCAGAGCGCCGGGACCGTAGAGGATGTCGGCATCGACGAACAGCAGCAGTTCGCCGCGCGCGTGCCGGCTTCCCTGATGAAGCGCCCACGGTTTGCCGAGCCAGCCGGGCGGCGGCTCCTCGTTGTCGACCACCCTGAGCCGCGCATCCTCGGCCGCGATCCGCGCCAGGATCGCGCCGGTGGCATCGGTTGAGCGATCGTTCACCACGATCAACTCGAAGGAACCGTAATCCTGCGATAACAACGCTCGGACGGTGACTTCGATCGAGCGCTCTTCGTCGCGCGCGGGGACGATGATCGAGACGAGCGGCTCTCGGTCCAGTGCGCGCGGACGCACGCGCCGGATCAGCAGAAGATTGAGGATCGTGTTGAGGAGCGCGAGCGCCCAGTAGACGAGAAGGATGGTGCCGACGATGTGCACGAAGTGCTTATGCGGCGCCGATCCTCCGCTGCGCTTCGAGCGCGAAGGGCGAATCCGGATACTCCGTCACGATGCGGCGATAGGTCTCGCGCGACTTCGCCTCGTTCCCCTGCACCTCGTACGAATGCGCGAGAAGGACGAGGAGTGAGTCGGCCGGAAGGATCATGTTGTCCTTCTTTGCCAGTTCCGCGTTGAGCTCGTTCATCACCGGCTGCGCTTCGCCGCTCTCGATCCGCATCTGATAGAGGCTGTATCGGGCCGCGCCCACCAGAACGTTCTTCGGGTTGTCCTGGATGAACGCCTGAAGGAGCTTGCGGGCGCTGGCGATGTCTCCGCGGCCGGCGTCGATCCGCGCGAGATAGAGATCGGAGACGTCGGCGGCATCCGTGCCGTTGTACTTCGCCTTCAAGTCCTTGAACTGCTTCTCGGCGGCGGCGTTCCGCTCCTTATCCGTCTTGAAGTGCGCCAGCGGGTTCGGCTGGTTCAGGTTCAGTAGCGGCGACTCCATCGTGTCGATGGCGGAGGCGAGGAGATTTTGCGCTTTCTGCTCCCGGTTACTGCGGTAAAAGTAGACACCGTAAGCGATTAGCGCCACAGCGATGGCGGCCGCCCCGATGACGTACAGAAGGCGCTGGTTCTCTTTGGCGCTGGTCGAGAGAGAGCCGATCTCGTCGACGAACCTGTCGTGCTTAAGTTCTCTGCGATGTTGACGATCCATAAGATGTGGGACCCCTGACGATGTGGTGTCGGAGACTACTTCTAGCGCCGGTCAACCGTCAAACGCAGTCCGCTGATTCCCTCGGCAGCTCCGGAGCCGAGCCCCCGATCCGTGATCGCGATCACGAAATCCATCACACGGCTCCACGGCGGCGTTCCAACGAACTACAATAGAAGGCCTGCTGTTTGCACTGGCGATTTCTTGATCTTGCAGTATCTCGGGAGACACATGGCCGCGCGGGCGTTTCTGGCGACGATTTTCGTCCTGCTTACTTCTTTCCCGGCGCTTGCGCACAAGAAGGCCGATCCTCGCGATCATTCCGGCGCCATCGTCCTCTGTTATCACATCGTCGAGTCTCCGCAGGATCCGCGGATGGAGATCAGCCGCGAAACGTTCCGTCAGCAGATGGAATACCTGGAGATGACCGGCTACAACGTCATCCCTCTGCGGCATCTCTACGAATACGTCACCGGCGAGCGTGACTCGCTGCCGCCGAACGCGGTGGTGATCACCATCGACGACGGATGGCGAAGCACCTACACCGAAGCGTATCCGGAGCTGAAGAAGCGAGGATTCCCGTTCACGGTGTTCGTCTATCCGAACATCATCAGCAAGACCATCATCTCGCTCAATTGGGATCAGATCCGCGAGATGTCGGAGAACGGCGGCGACATCGAGAGCCACTCGTGGTCCCATCCGTTCCTCACCCGCCGCCGTCACGAAGAGCTCGACGACGCCGGCTACGCCACATGGCTGCAGCGCGAGCTCGTCGAGAGCAAGCGTCTGATCGAGAAGCACACCGGCGAGACGGTGGAGTTTCTCGCCTATCCGTACGGCGACTACGACCATCGGCTGAAAGCAGCGGTGGCGAAGGCCGGCTACGCGGCCGCGCTCACCTGCGAGTTCGGCAAAGTGATCCAGGGAAGCGATCCGCTGCGCATGAAGCGCCTCGTGATCGACAAGCGCATCGACTTCGCCGAGTTCCGTCATTACATGGGCGCCACGCCGATGCAGCTCGCGGAGATGTCGCCGAAACCGGGAGATGTGACCGAGCCGGCGATGACGATCTCCGCGCGGATTCCGAATTTCAAGAACCTCGATCCGCATTCGGTGGGCATGGCCCTCCTCGGCGCCGGTTCGCTGCTGCCGTACGCGTACGACGAGCAGACCGGCGCGATCACGCTCGTCCTGAACGACGCCATCAAATCGATCACGGGAACTTACCAGCGCGCGGTCGTCTGGGCGACGGACACCAAGACCGGACGCCGCGTCGAAGCGAGCTGGACCTTCAAGTGGCCCGACCAGGTCCTGCCCCCTGCGCTTCCGGTGCCGACGACGCCCGCGCAGGTCGTGCCCGCGCCTTCCGAGACCGCGGCACCCGCGCGCCGCGCTGCGACGGCGCAGGTGATCCCTGTTTCAGGCGCCAGCGCGGCGATCGTCTCGCACCCACGCTGATCGTTACTTCGGCAATTTGATCCTCGGCTTCTCTTCGCGCTCGCGATAGAGGATCGCCGTCTTCCCGATCTCGCCTGCAATGTCCGAGGCGGTTGCGGCGGCCAGCGTCTCGGCAAGCTCATGGCGGGAGCCGGCCTCATCCGCGTCGATGCGCACCTTGATCAGCTCGTGCGCCTCGAGCGATTTCTTCGTCTCCTCGATCACGGCCGCACTGACGCCGCCTTTCCCGACGCGCACGACCGGCGCGAGGGAGTGGGCGAGGCCCTTCAGGAATTGTCGTTGTCTTGGTGTGAGCGACATAACGTTCGCGAATCCCGAACCGCGAATCCCGCTATGGCAATTCCTGTGCAGGCGTCCTCGACGGGAGTCCTTCATGCGACGTTTGTTTCTGGCGCTCATCACCCTCGCCTGCGCGGCCACGGCCGGCGCCCAGTCATTGATTACCACCACACGGCAGCCGTCCCACAACGAAGGGATCTTCGAGATCGGGCCGCGCGTTTCGAACTACTCGACGGATGTCCGCGAGTCGTTCACGCCGCTGCGGACGGGACGACAGAGCTCGTTCGGGCTCGTCGGCAGTTACCGCAACGGCACGTTCGTGCTCGACTTCATGTACGACCACGATCCGGAGAACGGCATCAGCATCGTCTCGCTGATCGTCGACACCGGGAACTATTCGCGCGACCGCGGTGAAGTGACGGTGGGATTCGCCGCCGCGCCGTTTCTCGATCTTCAAGGCGGAATCCGAGTGGATTCGACCCGCATCGGCGGGCTGGTGATCTTCGGCAATCCCGTGGCCACGGATCTGAACATCGATCACAACGCGCTCACCGCCGGCCTTCGCTTCCACACCGAGCCCGATCCGGTCGGCTTCTTCGTCCTCGGCCGCGGATTCATCGGATCGGCAAAGCTCGACTTCGGCCAGGGAAACGTCGACACCGACACGAGCGGCTATCGGGGCGAAGCAGGATTGAACATCCGCATCGGGGAGAGCATGTGGGCGGTGCAGCCGGGCTACGAGTACGACCACTTCGAGACGAAGAATTACGGCGTGCGGATGAACACGAACCGCTTCTTTCTGAACTTCGTCTTTCGAAGCCGGTAGGGAAGCTCTGCACAAGTCGTTGTTCACGTCATCCTGAGCCGCGAAGGATCTCGAAATCGCGGGCGTTTTCGCATCCTGAGATCCTTCGTCGCGCTTCGCCGACTCAGGATGACGACTTTGTGCAGAGGTTGCCTAGGCTTCGACCGCGCCGCTGGACTAGCCGTTCCGAGCGCGAGCCATGCCGATCGTGCCGCCGGTGTGAGCGATGAGACGCGTTTGCGCACGCGGGCGGAATCTTAACGTCATCCTGAGCGCAGCGAAGGATCTCGTGCACGCTGTCTGAGATCCTTCGCGGTCTTCGCGGCTCAGGATGACGGGGGGATCACTCCGCGCTCGAGACCTTCGTCCGCGATGAGGCGCCGCGACCTTTCCGCGTGCTCCTCGCGCACTTCGAAGAGCGTTCCGAGGTAGCAGACGCGGCTCGACGTGTCGTTGAGAGCGGCGTCGAGCCGTTCGGCGTATTCGATCCCGGCGGCGTCGAGCAACCGCGACACCTCATCCGCTTCCGCCGCGGTCGCGGCGACGAACACCGCTTCCACGTCAGCTCTTTCGATCAGGCTGCTGCGTCGGCGATTGCGGCGGCTGCGGCACCGGCGTGGAGACGTCCGTGGACGGGCCTGACCCCGGCGCGATGGTCATCTTCTCGCCGGGGCTCGCTTCCTCCGGGTAGTACTCCTTCATCTTCATGTAGTCGATGCCGGTTTCCTCGCGGAGGATGTCGTTGACTTCCCACCCCTCGAGCGTTTCGCGCTCGAGCAGCTTGCGCGCGATCCGGTCGAGGGCGGTCTTGTTGCCGGTGATGATCTCCTTGGCGGAGTTGTAGGCCTTGTCGAGAATGCGGCGTACTTCCTTGTCGATCTCGATCGCCGTCGCCTCGGAGTAATCCTGATGCTGCGCGAACTCGCGGCCGAGGAAGATGGCTTCTTCCTTCTTGCCGAAGGTGGCCGGACCGAGATCGGACATGCCCCACTCGCAGACCATGCGCCGGGCCATGCCGGTGGCGCGCTCGATGTCGTTGCCGGCGCCCGTGGTGATCTCGCCGAGGAAGACTTCTTCGGCGATACGGCCGCCCATGAGGACGGCGAGCATCGCATCCAGATACCGCTTCGAGTACGAATACTTGTCCTCGGTCGGCAGCTGCTGAGTGAGTCCGAGAGCGCGGCCGCGCGGAATGATCGTGACTTTGTGCAGCGGATCGGCGGCGGGAATCACCGCGGCGACGATCGTGTGTCCCGACTCGTGATAGGCGGTGTTCCGCTTCTCACGGTCGCTCATGACCATCGACTTCCGCTCGACGCCCATGATGACTTTGTCCTTGGCGAACTCGAAGTCGACCATCTGGACTTTCTTCTTGTCATAGCGAGCGGCATTGAGCGCCGCCTCGTTGACCAGGTTCGCTAGGTCAGCGCCGGAGAATCCCGGCGTGCCACGAGCGAGCACGACCGGATCGACGTCTTCGGCGAGCGGAATCGTACGGGTGTGCACGCGAAGGATGCCCTCGCGGCCTTTGAGATCGGGGAGGTCGACGACCACACGGCGATCGAATCGGCCGGGGCGGAGAAGGGCTGGATCGAGAACGTCCGGACGGTTCGTCGCGGCGACGAGAATCACGCCGTCGTTGGACTCGAAGCCATCCATCTCGACGAGCAGCTGATTGAGGGTCTGCTCGCGCTCATCGTGTCCGCCACCGAGACCTGCGCCGCGATGACGGCCGACGGCATCGATCTCATCGATGAAGATGATGCACGGCGCGTTCTTCTTCCCCTGCTCGAACAGGTCGCGGACGCGTGAGGCGCCCACGCCGACGAACATCTCCACGAAGTCCGAGCCGGAGATCGAGAAGAACGGCGCGTTGGCCTCACCGGCGATGGCACGGGCCAGAAGCGTCTTGCCCGTTCCCGGAGGACCCATGAGCAGAACGCCTTTGGGAATCTTGCCGCCGAGTTTCGTGAACTTCTGCGGCTCCTTGAGGAACTCGATGATCTCGTGCAGCTCGAGCTTGGCCTCGTCGACGCCGGCCACATCCTTGAACGTGACTTTCTTGGCGCTGCCGGAGAGGAGCTTCGCCTTCGACTTGCCGAATGACAGCGCTTTGTTGCCGCCGGCCTGCATCTGGCGCATGAAGAAGATCCAGAGGCCGACGAGGAACAGCACGGGTGCCCATGTGATCAGCGCCGTGACGAACGGCGCCTCGGTCTTCGGGTCGAACTCCATCTGGACCTGCTTGGTCCGGAGGAGGTCGTACATCGCCGGGTACTTGTCGGTGGCGTTGAGGTGGAACTCTTTCCGGCCGCCGGGGGCGGTCGTTTTGTATTCGCCGCGGATCTCGTCGCCGCGGATGAGGACGTGCTCGACCTGTCCCTGGTTCACTTTGTCCAGGAACGTGCTGAATGTAATCTGTTCACTCGCTCCCTTGGTCGTCTGGAAGAGGCTCCAGAGCAGGAACACCAGGACGATGATCACGACCCAGAGGAGCGCGGTTTTAACCGTGGAATTCAATGATGCCTCCGAAGACCGCAGCATGCGCTGTGCATGCCACGTACACTACCGCCGATTGGAACGGTTGGGGTAGCGGGGAAATTCTGATCTCAAATCGCGCAGGGCCGACTCGAGTCGGCCCCGGCCGGCTCGAGAGCCGGCCTTACATCCGCCCGATGTAGGGCAGATTTCCGTGACGCCCCTGTAACTCGAGGCCGTAGCCGACGAACGAGCCTTCCTCGATCTCGAACAGCCGGTAGTCGGTGGCGATGTCGACGGTGCGTGTGCCCGGCCGGTCGAGGAGCGCCACCAGCTTGAGCGTCTTCGGCTTCCGCTGGCGGAGCTGGGCGATGAGGTAGTTCTCGATCACGCCGGTGGAGACGACGTCCTTGAGCAGGTAGACGTCCTTCCCGCCGATGTCGGTGTCGGCGAAGTAGTCGATCTCCAGCGCCGTGGCGGTTTCCGCGTCCGCGATGTCACGGACGACGTCGATGAAGCCGTAGCTGACATCGCCGGGGATGGCGCGCAGCAGATCGGCCATGAAGCAGGATGTACCCTTGAGGACGCCGAGCAGAAAGACTTCCGAGGAGCCGGCGTCCTTTCGGATCTCGTGAGCGAGCTTACCGACGCGCGCGGCGATCCGCTTAGCGCTGAAGGCCGTCTTGATCTTCTTCTTGTGACTCATGCTCCAGGACCACCTCGAACAACTCACCCGCGGGGCTGGTCACCTTGTACCGATTCGCGTCTTCGACGCCGACCCAGATGATCCGGCCGTTCCAGACCAGAATCGGAATCCGGTCGCGGATTTCGGCGGCGATTTTACGATCAATCAGAAAATCCTTCAGCTTTTTGTGCCCGAAGCGATCGCCGCGGCGGCGGTTGCGGACGGTGAATGTGGCGTCGGGGCCCTCGACTCGGAGCCTCGCTCCGATCTGCGGGATCGATACGGTTTGGCCGGCTCTCACCGCCACCTCGAACGGCTCGGTCGGCTGCGGCACTCTTCGCAAGACGAGCACGCCGCCGCGCCGGATCAGCTCGAGCGACTTTGTCACGCTTACGCGCTTGATCGTATCGATGCCCGCAGCGAGGCGCTCCAGGTCTCTCGCCGACACGTCGCGCGAATGCGGATCGAGGCGGCGGATATGCCGCTGCAGAACGGCCTGGCGCAACCAGGGATCTTCCGGCCATTCGACGAAGCGCGTGGCGTCCGCGGATGCTTCGATCGTTCCGGCGTGGTCGATGGCCTGCTCGACGAACGGCCAAAGGTGCTGGGCCTGGGCGGCGATCGCGGCGATGTTGTGGGTCGCGTCGGGTCCCATCTCTCGCAGTGCGGCACGAACGCGGTTGCGCAGAAAGCGCGGATCGTCGTTCATCCGATCGGCGCGCGGCGTGACTCCGCGCTCGGCGAGGAAGGCCAGGATCTCGTCGCGAGTGACGTCGAGAAGCGGGCGAATGATCCCGTCCGCGCGCACGGCGTGAATGGCTCGCAGTCCGGCCAGGCCCGTTCCGGTCATGATCCGCATGACCACCGTTTCGGCCTGATCGTTTTTCTGATGCGCGGTGGCGATGAACGACGCGCCGGCGGCTTCGCGAATCTCATGCAGGCGAGCGTGACGCACCTCGCGCGCCGCCGCCTCCAGTCCCGAGCGGCGGATCGCGTCGCCATCGAGCGTTCCATCGCGCACGTCGATCGGAACGTTGATCCGCAGACACAGCTGGCGGACAAACGCTTCATCGCCGTCCGACTCCTCTCCGCGGAGATGGTGATTGACGTGCCCGCAAAGGATGTCGCGCTTCATCTCGGCGAGCGCGAGGAGGAGCGCGGTGGAATCGATCCCGCCTGAACAGGCCGCGACAATCCGGGCTGGGCCGATGCGATGCAGCTCGAGGAAACGACGGATGGCGTCGATGACCATCGAGCACTAGCGTACATCTGGAGCGGGAGCGGTCAGGGTGGAAGCCCGAATTCCCCAAAGGGACGCCCGTATGGACGCCCCCTCCCGAGGAAGTGTCTTCAACGCCGAGTGGCCATGCGGCGAGAGCTGGCGGTCGCGTTTGTTGCTGCGAGGTACATCTCGATCACGCCTTGAAGAGCGACATAGCGCTCCGTATCCAAGGGAACCTCTGCGCAAGTCGTTGTTCACGTCATCCTGAGGCGCGAAGAGGGGCGAAGGATTTCGAAATCGCAGGCGTTTTCGCATTCTGAGATCCTTCGTCGCGCTTCGCCGACTCAGGATGACGACTTGCGCAGAGGTTCCCTGATCTTATTTCACACGTAGGGCCCACTCTCCAGTGGGCCTGGGGCCGACTGAGAGTCGGCCCTACGTGATCGCAGATGTTTTCGCATCCTGAGATCCTTCGTCGCACTTCGCCGACTCAGGATGACGATGCAGTTTGTGCAGCGAAATGACAGCTGCATCGACGATCTTTGCCGGCAAGCGTACCCTGCCTTCATGAGAAGCCGCCGTTCCGGATTCACCCTCCTCGAAGTGCTTGTCGTCGTGGCCATCATCGGACTTCTGTCCGCGATTGCCATCATGCGCTATCAGACCGCGCTGCTCCGCGCGCGCCAGAAGAGAACCATGGCCGACATGCGGGCGATCGCCCTGGCGTGGGAAGCGCGCGCGATCGACGTGAAGCGCTACAACGCCGCCGGATTCACCGTTCCAGCCTACCCGGCCACGTCGAAGGATATCGGCGCGCTTCTCAGCCCGACCTACATCCGCATCATGCCGGAGAGGGACGGCTGGGAGTTCCCCTTCGCTTTCAACACTGACGAGAAGATCGGCGACCCCGCCGCCGCGGACCAGTACTGCATCCGCTCCGCGGGCCGCGATCACCAGTTCAGCGCCAGCTACACCCCCGGCCCCACGGACGATCCCGATGGCGACATCGTCTATTCGGGCGGCACGTTCATCGTCTATCCCGCAGCCCCTCACTAGCAGGCTGTTGAAAAACGGGCCTTTTGCAACTTGATCGATATCGGGACCGTTATGGCTACCAGCAAAGCCACATGAATGCTCACGTCCGTGCATGGCGTCATGCCATATCGCTCGCACAATGGCGCACGAAGCGACTTTTTCATCAGCCTGCTAGTGTGGTGAGTCAGAGATACGCAGCATTTCGTTGCGGGCGTCGCCGCCCGCAACCCTCCGGGCTGGTGCCGGTTGCCGCCGATCTGCGGCGTCGCTCGTCGTCAACGATGTCACCACATCGCCTCCTCCTCGCTCCTTGCATCTCAGCCGCAAGCGGCACCAGCGAAATGCTGCGTATCTCTGACTCGCCACACTAGGACACCTCTGCACAAGTCGTCATCCTGAGTCGGCGAAGCGCGACGAAGGATCTCAGGATGCGATAACGCCTGCCATTTTCGAGATCCTTCGCCGTCTTCGCGGCTCAGGATGACGTGAACGACGACTTGCGCAGAGGTCCACAAGTACTGCTGTGGCCATGGCAGGTACTGCTGTGGCTGCGGCGCAGCACATCGATCTTCCCTCGCATATGACGGTGTTGCACTTCGCATCGCTGTTCAGGGATGTCCCCTAGGGAAGCTCTGCACAAGTCGTTGATCACGTCATCCTGAGTCGGCGAAGCGCGACGAAGGATCTCAGGATGAGAAAACGCCTGCCATTTCGAGATCCTTCGCCGTCTTCGCGGCTCGGGATGACGTGAACGACTTGTTCAGAATTTCCACTAGGTTCGGGTGACAATAGTCACCGCGCGATGTTTGCGCAAAAGTGCAGGATGCGAGGAAGATTGGTGGCGGTGACAGGAGTCGAACCTGTGACCTAGCGCTTATGAGACGCCCGCTCTAACCATCTGAGCTACACCGCCACGATCAAAGGGAGCGGGATTATAGTCAAACGCAGCAAGACGTTAGATATTTCTACGATGGCCATTGCGGAAAAGGTTTGCGTCGGGTGTGGAGTGACCGAGGAGCAAGTGCGCCTCGAGAAATGCGGCATCTGCTCGCGGTTTTTCTGCGTCGATTGCGCCCACCGAGCCTACGGGGGCCGGCGATTCTGCTCGCCCGAATGCGCCCGCGGCTACTACTTCCATGGAGAAATGGACGACGATGACAACGAAGACGTTGGACCCGAAGAATGACGTGGTGGGCCGTGTGGCCCTGGCCACCGATCAACATCCGCTGACCCGCCGGCCCCGCCGCCTGCGCCGGACCGAAGCGATCCGGTCGCTGGTGCGGGAAACGATCGTCCGGCCGGAAGATCTGATCTACCCGCTGTTCGTCGTCCCGAATGGCCGTCCGAAGGTCGAGATCGGATCGATGCCCGGCGTGTGGCAGCTTCGTGTCCGTGAAGCGGCCGAAGAGGCCGCGCGCGCCTGGGACCACGGCATCCGCTCGGTCCTGCTCTTCGGTCTTCCGGAGTTCAAGGATGCAATCGGCTCCGCATCGTGGGATCCCGCCGGTCCGGTCCAGTCGGCGATCGAGGCCATCAAGCGCTCCGTGCCCGGAATGGCAGTCATGGCCGACGTCTGCCTCTGCGAATACACCGACCACGGCCACTGCGGCGTGATCGTCGACAAGAAGGGAACGAAGGATGTCGACAACGACCAGACGCTCGATCTGCTGGTGAAACAGGCGCTCTCGTTTGCACGGGCCGGTGCCGACTTCGTGGCACCCTCCGACATGATGGATGGCCGCATCGGCGCAATCCGCCGCGGGCTGGACGATCAAGGCCTCACCGACGTCGCCATCATGGCCTACTCGGCGAAGTTCGCCTCGGGCTTCTACGGCCCATTTCGCGAGGCCGCCGAGTCAGCCCCGCAATTCGGCGACCGGCGCACGTACCAGATGGATCCGGCCAACGGGCGCGAGGCGCTTTACGAAATCGAGCTCGACGTCGAGGAAGGCGCGGACATCGTCATGGTCAAGCCGGCGCTGTCGTATCTCGACATCATCCGCGGCGCGCGCGACAACTTCCCGCTGCCGATCGCGGCCTACAACGTCAGCGGCGAGTACTCGATGGTGAAAGCCGCTGCCGAGCGTGGCTGGATCGACGGACCGCGCGTGATGAACGAGATCCTCACTTCGATCAAGCGCGCGGGCGCGGATCTGATCATCACATACCACGCGCTGGAGTTCGCGAAAGGCTACAAGGGATAGGTCTCTCTGTGTGGCTGTGCCACACGATCAGCGCTGCACGGCGCGCCGGCGGCTTCCGCTGACCGGCGTTCCACGAAGCAGGCTTCCGGTGGCGTCGGGAATCCACACCGTGCCGTCGGGCGCGACAGTCAGAAGTCCCGGCCGGCCCAGACCCGTCGCCACAGTCGTGACGCGCCCGTTCGGCGCGATCTTCCGAACGTCGTGATTTCCCTCTTCGGTCACGTAGATGTTTCCGAACGGGTCGATCGCCACACCCAGCGGCCGGTTGAAGAGCGCGTTCGACACGTCTCCGTCGAGATGACCGGCACGTCCGGCGGTGCCGGCGAACGTGGAGACCTGTCCGGCGGGCGAGACTGTCCGCAGAACGTGATCGCCGCGGTCGGCCACGATCAGATTTCCCGCTGCATCGATCGCCATTCCTTCCGGGTCGTTGAATTGCGCCGCATCAGCCGGCGTGGCAACGTCGAAATCGACGGCCTCGTCGTTCCACGTCATCATGCGGACGGAGTGGCTCCCAGCGTCTGTGATGAAAAGGACTCCCGTGTCGTTCACCGCGATCGCTGCCGGCGCATCGAACAGGGCGTTCAGGCCGCGTCCGTCGGCGGTCCCGGCGCTCTTCGGCTGACCTCCGATCGTGAACAGCGCCGGCGCCGGCGTTGGCTCGACGAGCCGGATCGTGTGAGTGGTCCGGTCAGCATCGAACAGGAAGCCGCCGGGCGCTCCGGCGATCCCTCCATCGAACGCGGGAGGATCGGTCACGACATCGCCGCCGAGCACGAGCGGGTTCAGAGCGGAGTCGAATGTGTAGAGCTTCCTGGTCGCCGCATCGGCAACGACCACGAGGCAGTCGGTCACGGCGACCGACCGCGGCGAGCCGAGAGCGGCAACCGGCATCAGCGCAAGTGTCAGCGGAGTCGCGTTCGACCGGAACGACGCCCGCGGGCTGTCCACCGAAGGACATCCGTCGAACCGGGCGCGGACTAACCAGGCGATCTTGCCGCCGGGGACATTGACCGGAATGCTCGTCGCGGAGGTTTCTCTCAAGAGATGCAGAGTCTCACCGTCGACGCCGTAGTACACCTGATATCCCGCGGCTCCCGGAACGGTTGTCCAGGCGAAGTCGCCGACGATCTGCGGCGCCGCCTGAAGACAGCGCGCGGGATCGAATACGCGGCTCTCCAGCGTCGCGCTGTCGTTCCCACTGCGGGGATCCGCATTTCCGAGCGCCGCCACGCTTGCGTGAACATGCAGCGTCGAGGACGCCTGCGGGATTCGGGCATCGACATGAACGCGATGCGCCCCGCCGGTCAATGCTTCCGCGGAACAGACGATCACGCCCGTTTCCGTCGTGCACTCCCACTCGGCATCGGCCGACGCGACGTGCGCGTCTGCGACTTCGATTCTCAGCGTGACGTCATCGGCCGGATCGAAGCCGAGCACGTCGACGACCACGTCGACGGAAGCCGTCGATCCGGCGGCGACATACTCGGGCGCCGTAACCCGAACGCCGAGATCGACCGCGCCATGACCGAAGCAGGGCGTGGCCAGGAGGCCTGCAACGACCAGCGGGATCAGCCGGCGCAAGAAATCACTTCTTTTGCCCGAGGTACTGCTGCGGGTTCTGGTCGAACTTCGCTTTGCAGCCCGGGTTGCAGAAGTAGTAGTCCTTCCCCTGGTACGTGGATTTGCCGCCTCGGGGGTTCTTCTCGTCGACTTGCATCTTGCAGACTGGATCAACAGCCATCGTTCACCTCGGTGGCAGCAAGATCTTCGTTGCGGTCTTGCCGTCTTCGCTGACATAGAGTGAAACACGGACGCCAGGTTTGAGATCGGCTTTACGGGCCGGCTCGCCGTTGTATCGAAGGAATTTCGTCGATTCGTTGATCGCCACGTCGACGGTCTTGGAGTCGGTCGTAACGATCTCGAGATGAGAAGCGTCGACCACCTTCACCGTGCCGAGGTAGTTGTGGACGTGCCCGGCGTGGGCAAAAACGGAGACGGCGGTGAGTGCGACGACTGCGAATGCTGCGAGTTTGCTCATCAGTGTCCTTTCAGGAACTCGTCTTCCCGCCGCTTCTGCTCGAGCTCCGCGGGTGACTTCGGATTCAAACCTTCCATCTCCCGGATCTCTTCCGGTTTGAGGTCGGGAAGGTGCCGGATGAATCGGACGAGCATCCAGTTGTCTCTGGCCCTGCCGGACCAGGCCGGCATGCCGCTGAGGCGGACGCCGTCGCGGATGATCGCGAACAGCTCGCCATCGCTGAGCTTCTGAGTATCGGCCTTCCGCATGTCGGGAGTGCGGGGGTAGAGGTTTCTGCCGATCTCGGTGTCTCCGCTGCCGTCGTTGGCGTGACAGATCGCGCAATGATCGGCCCAGTGCGCGCGCCCCATGGCGATGACTTCGGGCGTCGCGGGCTCCGGATTCCTCCGATCGCGGAGCGAGGAGGGGATGGCGATATGGCGCAACGTGCGGGCCACGGTCGTCTCGATTGCCGATGGCTCGTTCCGCGCTCCGATACCGCGCGCAACGATGATGATCGCCCCGATGGCGATGGTGGCGACGATGGCGACGAGGAGGATGATGATTCTGCGCATCAGTGACTGCGAACTCGCGCGTACAGATACAGTGCACGCGGATTGCGGCCGTACGTGCCTTCGAGCTGAGCGGGGAAATCGTAGATCGTCAGGTTCACGCCGGCGCCCGCGGTGAGCATCGCGTTCGACCAGACGTCGCGCGTGTAGCCGGCCGTCAGTGCCTTGATCCGGTGAACGCCGCTCTCAGCCAGCTCGTCTTTGTCGACGACCTCCAGCCGGGCCGTGACCCAGTCGAGCGGCGCCAGCTGGTACAGCGTCTCGGCGGTCCAGGCGTTCGTCGACGGGCCATGCTGCTTGTCGTTCCGGCCGAAGATCAGGCTCGATGACCAGGCTGGCGTCGAGTAGCCGACCGAGGCCGTTGTCCGCTGTATGTCGCCCGGCTCCAGCGCCTCCGGCTTCTTCAGATGCCCGGTCGAGATCTGCGCCGTCCAGTTCGGAGTCGGATCGGCGGTCACGCGGACCGCCCACGAATCGATGCGGCCGCCCTCGATGTCCCATCGATGCTCATCCGGCTCAGCGCCGTGAAACGCGCTCAGCGCGGCGCCGAACATCGTCTGCTTCATCCCGACGGTCACCACGTTCATGGCGATGTGCGTCGAGTCTTCGATGTGATGGCCGAGTGTTGCCTGCGGGATCTCCAGCGCCGACGCGCGATGAGGGTAGGCGACAGGGCCGAGGGAAGGATCGCCGACCGGCGCGAGGTACAGGTAGCCGATCGTCTGCGCATCGATCGGGACCGCGTACTCCGCGGCGAGCTCCATGAAGAAGTCGTGCGGGTGCTGCCCGTCCCGAAGCGGCTGACCGAACGCGGTCTCGCCGGTCTGGAACAGCTCGGGATAACTCCGGTCCGTGATCGTGGCAGGCTCGAGGCTCAGCATCGAACGCAGCATCAGATGGCCGCCGGCGAGCTTGCGATCGGCCATTCCCATGACCCAGTTCGTGGAGAAGAGCTTGTCGCCTCCGCGCGGGCCGCTCTGCCAGACCTGATTCAGAAACGCGCTGCCGTGAACCATCACCAACCAGTCGCCGGCTTCGATCATGTGCATGTGCGCCGGTGCCGCCGCCGGATTCATGCTCGTGCCGGAGGCCTGCCGCATCAGGAAGCCGGCGACGGCGTCGTGCATCGTGCCCTCGTGGTGCATGTGCTCCTGTGCGAGTGCCGGTACCGCAATCAGAACGACGATGAACAGGAGCCGTTTCAAATGTCCACCCTCCGCAACCGCAGCGCGTTCGTGATCACCGACACCGAGCTGAAACTCATGGCCGCCGCGGCAATCATCGGACTGAGCAGAATTCCGAACAGCGGATACAGCACGCCCGCTGCCACCGGAACGCCGAGGCTGTTGTAGAGGAACGCGAAGAAGAGATTCTGACGGATGTTGCGGATCGTGGCGTAGCTCAGACGCCGCGCGCGAACGATGCCGCGCAGATCGCCGCGGATCAGCGTCACGTCCGCGCTCTCCATGGCCACGTCGGTACCCGTCCCCATGGCAATTCCGACATTTGCCTGTGCGAGCGCCGGCGCGTCGTTGATGCCGTCGCCCGCCATGGCCACGATGTGGCCCTCGCTCTGCAGCTTCTTCACGGCGGCCGCCTTCTGATCCGGCAGCACCTCCGCGGCAACGTCGTCGATGCCGAGGCGTTTCGCCACGGCTCGCGCGGTGGTGACGCTGTCGCCGGTGATCATGACGATGCGCAACCCTTCGTCGTGCAGCTGGCGAATGGCATCGGCCGCGTTCTCCTTGACCGGATCGGCGACGCCGAGCAGTCCGGCCGGTTTGCCGTCGATGGCGATGAGCATCACCGTCTGTCCGTCGCGCCGAAGCTCCTCGGCGCGGGAGGCCAGTGTGCCGGGATCGATCCCGAGCTGGCTGAACAATCCGACGTTGCCGAGGACGACGGCGCGGCCGCGAACGCGTCCGTGCACGCCCTTTCCGGTCACCGAGCTGAACTCGGATGCGCTTTCGATATCGATCGAACGCGAGAGCGCTCCGTCAACGATCGCCGCGGCGAGAGGATGTTCGCTTCCGCGCTCCAGGCCCGCGGCCAGCGCGAGCACGTCGGCGTCATGGAATCCGTTGGTGGCCAGGATCGACGCCAGACGAGGCTTTCCGACGGTCAGCGTGCCGGTCTTGTCGATGACGAGCGTGTCAACCTTGCGCAGAATCTCGATCGCTTCGGCGTTGCGGAAGAGAACGCCCGCGCCGGCGCCCTTGCCGGCGGCGACCATGACCGACATTGGCGTGGCCAGTCCGAGAGCGCACGGGCAGGCGATGATCAGGACGGCGACGGCATTGACGAGCGCGTGCACGAGCCGCGGCTGCGGTCCGACAATCGCCCACACCGCGAACGTGATCACGGCGATGGCGATGACGAGCGGAACGAACCAGGCCGAGACCTTGTCCGCCAGTCTCTGGATGGGCGCACGGCTTCGCTGTGCCTCGGACACCATCTTCACGATCTGCGAGAGGAGCGTGTCGCTGCCGACGCGTTCGGCACGCATGACAAACGAGCCGGTGGCGTTGACCGTCGCTCCGATCACCCGATCGCCGTCGTTCTTCTCCACCGGAATCGACTCGCCGGTGACCATCGACTCGTCGATGCTGCTCGTGCCGCTGATGACGATGCCGTCGACAGGAACCTTCTCACCGGGACGGACGCGCAGCATGTCGCCGGCATGGACGTCATGGAGCGGCACGTCCTGTTCGCTGCCGTCGGCATCGACGCGGCGCGCGGTCTTCGGAGCGAGTCCGAGGAGGGAACGAATGGCCGCACCCGTTTTGCTGCGCGCGCGCAGCTCGAGCACCTGGCCGAGCAGGACGAGAGTGACGATGGCGGCGGCAGCTTCGAAATAGACGCCCACGCTCGGGAACGCATTCGGAAACAGCGTGACGGCCAGGCTGTAGACGTATGCCACGGTCACGCCGAGTCCGATCAGCGTGAACATGTTCAGCGCGCGATAGCGGATGGAGTCGATGGCGCGAATGAAGAACGGCCAGCCACCCCAAAGCACCACCGGGGTCGCCAGGGCGAGCTCGATCCACGGATTGTGAGCGCGCAGCATGGCGATGACGACGAGCACGGTCAGCACGGCGCTCACCCAAAATCGCCGCGTCATGTCGACCAACTCGGGGTTTTCCGGCTCTTCGGCCGTGATCGTGCGCGGCTCGAGGGCCATGCCGCAGATGGGGCAGTTGCCCGGCGCGTCGCGAACGATCTCCGGATGCATCGGGCAGGTCCACTCGACTCCGGGCCTCGGTCCCTGGTCCTCGGTCCTCGGTTGGAGATATTTCTGCGGGTCCGCATCGAACTTCTGCTTGCAGTCCGTCGCGCAGAAGTAGAACGTCTGGCCTTTGTATTCGGACGTTCCTGCGGCGTCGGCGGGAGAGATCGTCATTCCGCAAACGGGATCGAGGACCTCCGTTTCATCGAGCGTACTTGTTGAAGAGGTCGGCGAGCTCGTCATAGATCCTTTCCTGTTCGCGCTTGTCTCCGCTGTCGATGGCCTGGGTGACGCAATGGTCGAGGTGATCGCGGAGGAGCGCTTCGCTGACTTTGCGGAGCGACTCGTGGATGGCGGAGATCTGCGTCAGCACGTCCATGCAATAACGGTTCTCGTCGACCATGCGCTGAATTCCGCGGACCTGGCCCTCGATGCGCTTGAGGCGGGCCAGGAGACTCGATTTGTCGTGGTCGTGCGTGCCGGGCGCGGCATGGTGCGGTCGCATGGCCGGTACTATACCCCAGTAGGGTATACGCCGCAAGCGGGGCGGAAGGCAACGCCTCAGTCCGCGTTCAATTCGCCGCAGCTGGTCATCGACTTGTCGACGTAGGGATTGCCGACTGTTCCTTTCGCCTGCAGCCACGATTTCTTCTCCATCGAGCAGTAATAGACCGCCGGCCGCGCACCTTTGGCCGCGTTGCGCATCCTGATCATCGATTCCGAGAGCGCAGAGAACGCCACCCGCGCCCTGGCGAGATCGGCGGCTCTGTTCACCTCGATGGCCCGCGACGCGATGTCGGCCTGGCCGGCGGCCTTGGCCGCCGTGGCCAGCGAGGCTGACGCGCTGCGTGTGTTCACGAGCGACTGATCGACGAGAGCTTTGCGCAAGTCCTCGTACTTCGAAAACAAAGTCGTATTTCCAAACAGCGAGCCGGCGACGAATACCATGGCAAGAGTGAGAGCGAGTTTCCGAATCATTGTTTCTCCTTGAATTCTCCGCACGATCCCATGCCGTACGGATTCTGAATTTCACCTTTGGGCTGCAGCCAGTAGTGCTTGACCATCGGGCAGTAGGCGACGAGCAGGCCCGGCCGCGGAACGTCTTTCCGATAGGCGATCATGGCGTCGGAAAGAACCGCGAACTCGGCGCGCGCCGAAGCCACATCAGAGGCTTGCGCGATCTTCCCGGCGCTCGAAGCGATCTCCGCATGTTCGCCCGCCAGCTTCGTGAGGTTTGTCGCGTTCTGCTTCGCGGCCGGCAGCGAGTTGTGAAAAAGCGCGGCGTGAATTCCTTGGTACGGCGTGAAAAGATCGGCCTGCTGCTTGCGATGCGGAAGGGCCATGACCCCGATGGCGATCGCGGCGATCACGCCAACGACGGCAGGCGACCAGCGGATCCATGGAGGGCCGGCTTTGGCCGGCCCGGTCCCCGCCTGAAGCCGGGGCTCCAGCGCGCGCTTGCGCCAGAGGAGATAGATCGCCGGATACACCAGCAGCTCCATCACGAATGACGTGAACAGCCCGCCGATCATCGGCGCGGCGATGCGCTTCATCACGTCGGCGCCGCTTCCGGTCGACCACATGATCGGCACGAGGCCGAAGAACGCGCAGGCGACGGTCATCACCTTCGGCCGCACGCGCTGCACGGCGCCGTGCAGAATGGCCTCGTCGAGCTCCTGGCGGTTCTGGGGCTTGCGCTGCTCGTACGCGAGATCGAGGTAGAGCAACATGAAGATGCCTGTCTCGGCGTCGAGTCCGAGGAGCGCGATGAGGCCGACCCAGACTCCGATGGACATGTTGTAGCCGAGTGCGTAGAGGAGCCAGATGGCGCCGATGGCGCTGAACGGCACGGCCAGCAGAACGATCGACGTCTTCGTCAGCGACTTCGTGTTCATGTAAATGAGCATGAACACGACAAACAGCGTGAGCGGCAGGACGACCTTCATCCGCTCGCGGACGCGCGTCATGGCCTCGTACTGGCCGCTCCACTGCAGCAGGTAGCCGGTCGGCAGCTTCAATTGCGCGTCGACGGCACGCTTGGCGTCCTCGACGTAGCCGCCGATGTCGCGCTTCTCCGTATCGACGTCGACGAACACGTAGCCGGAGAGCTTGCCGTTCTCGTCGCGGATCATCGACGGACCCTCGACGAGCTTGATCGACGCCAGCTGGCCGAGCGGAATCTGTGCGCCGCCCATGGTCGGTACGAGCGTGCGTGAGAGCTTGTCGACGTCGTCGCGCAGCTCGCGCGGGTAGCGGATGTTGATCGGGTAGCGCTCGCGCCCTTCGATCGTCGTGGAGACGTTCTCGCCGCCGATGGCGGTCATGATCACGTCCTGCACCTGCTGAACCGTGAGGCCGTACCGCGCGATCAACTCGCGGTTGAGGTCGAAATCGACGAAGTAGCCGCCGGCAACGCGTTCGCCGTAGGCGCTGCGCGTCCCGGGAACGCTCTGCAGGATTCCCTCGACATGTTTGCCGATCTCTTCGATCTGCTTGAGATCGGAGCCGAAGATCTTCACGCCGACCGGCGTGCGGATTCCCGTGGTCAGCATGTCGGTGCGGTTCTTGATCGGCATCGTCCAGGCGTTGGTCTGGCCGGGAAGCGTGAGCTTCTCGTTCATCTCGTTGACCAGCTCGTCCCAGGAGATCGTGTCCGGCCACAGCGGACGGACGAGCCCCTGCAGGAATCGCGGCATCCAGCTCGAGTACCACCGCGGCCGCGTGCGCCACTCCGACTGCGGCTTGAGCACGACAGTGGTCTCCATCATCGAGAACGGAGCGGGATCGGTCGACGTCTCGGCGCGTCCGGCCTTCCCGAACACGCGCTCGACCTCGGGGAACTGTCGCAGCAGCTGATCCTGCCGCTGCATCAGCGCCTGCGCCTGGGTCACGGAGATGCCGGGGAGCGTCGTCGGCATGTAGAGGATCGCCCCCTCGTTGAGCGGCGGCATGAACTCGTGACCGAGCTTGCGATACGCCGGAATCGTGAAGAGGACGGCCAGCAGCGCCGCGGCGATCACTGCCCTCGGATGCCGCAGAACGAATTTCGCCGGCGGCGTGTAAAGCTTGAACAGAACCTTCGAGATCGGATGCTTCTCCTCGGGATACATCTTTCCGACGAGAACGGCGTTGAGAATCTTCTCGACGCCGCGCCCGAACGTCATCCCGAGCGCAGCGAGGGATCTCGTCGGCCGAGATCCTTCGGCGCCTTCGCGCCTCAGGATGACGAATGGCTTCATCCGCGTGAACAGCAGCCGCATCGCCGGATCGAGCGTCACCGCCAGGACCGCGGCGATGGCCATCGCGAAGTTCTTCGTGAACGCCAGAGGCTTGAACAGCCGCCCCTCCTGCGCCTCGAGAGCGAAGATGGGCATGAAGGCGATGGCGATGACCATCAGCGAGAAGAAGCTCGGCCGGCCAACTTCCTGGATCGCGCCGATGAGCACTTCCTTGTAGTCGCCCTTCTTTCCTTCCGCTTCCCACACCTCCAGCTTCTTGTGCGCGTTCTCGACGACGACCACCGCGGCATCGACGAGCGCGCCGATGGCCACGGCGATGCCGCCGAGGGACATGATGTTGGCGTTGATGCCGAGGAGCTTCATGGGGATGAACGCCAGGATCACCGCGGCGGGAAGTGTGAAGATGGGGATGATCGCGCTCGGGATGTGCCAGAGGAAGATCAGGATGATCAGCGAGACGATGATCATCTCGAGCAACAGCTCGTGCTTCAGCGTGTGGATGGACCGCTCGATCAGCTCCGAGCGGTCATACGTGGTCACGATCGTCACTCCCTCAGGGAGCGATTTCTCGATGTCGGCGAGTCTGGCCTTGACGCGTTTGATGACTTCGAGCGCGTTCTCACCGTGACGCATGACGACAATGCCTGAGGCGACTTCTCCCTCGCCGTCGAGATCGGAGATGCCCCGTCGCAGCTCGGGGCCGAGTTGGACGCTCGCCACATCTTTCAGGCGGACGGGTGTGCCGCGCTCGTCCGATTTCACGACGATCTGATTGAGATCGTCGATCGATTTGATGTAGCCGCGCGCGCGAACCATGTACTCCGCGCCGCTCCATTCGATGAGCCGCCCGCCGACTTCGTTGTTCGACGCGCGAACCGCCTCCGTCACCTGCATCAGCGGGATGCCGTAGGCGGCGAGCCGATTCGGGTCGACGGTGATCTGGTACTGACGGACGAATCCGCCGAGGGACGCGACTTCGGCGACGCCCGGCACGGACTGGAGCTGGTAACGAATCGTCCAGTCCTGCAGCGTCCGCAGATCGGCGAGCGAGTGCTTGCCGCTCCTGTCGACGAGCGCGTACTGGAACACCCAGCCGACGCCGGTGGCGTCGGGTCCCAGCTCGGTCTTCACGCCGGCCGGCAACTGCGACTGGACCTTGGAGAGGTACTCGAGCACGCGGCTGCGTGCCCAGTAGAGATCGGTCCCCTCGTCGAAGATGACGTAGACGTACGAGTAGCCGAAGTCGGAGAAGCCGCGGATGTCCTTGACCTTCGGGGCGCCGAGGAGAGAGGTGATGATGGGGTAGGTGACCTGGTCCTCGATGATGTCGGGGCTGCGGTCCCACTTCGAATAGACGATCACCTGCGTGTCCGACAGATCGGGCAGCGCGTCGAGCGCGATGCGGTTCATCGACCAGAGGCCGATGAAGACCAGCGCGGCCACGATCGTCAGCGTGATGAACTTGTTTGTTGCGCAGACTCTAATGAGTTTTTCGATCAAGGCAGAAGGCAGAGGGCAGAAGGCAGAAGTGCCTTTTTGCCTATTTGCCCCTCCATTTCCTGATGAGCGACACAAAGATTGCGATCAGCTCGTTCGTTTCTTGTTTCCAGTCGAGCGTTTCTTCGAGCTCCATGAGGCCGCCGTTCATCCTGGCGGCGTACCCGCTTTTCGATCGGGCGCGCAACGTCTCGCGGAAGTGCGCACCCGGTGAAGTACCTGATTTCAAAAACTTGCGAGTCCACTCCGAAATGTTCATCACTTCTGGCCTCTGCCTTTCGATCAGTGCCCGTGCGCGCCTCCACTCATCTGTTGCAGGGCAGCCTTGAGCCGCGACTCGGAATCGATCAGGAAGTTCGCCTGCGTGGCGACCTTTTCACCCGGCTCGATGCCGCTGCGGATCTCCACGAACTGGCCGTCGTTCGCGCCCACGGCCACTTCGCGTGGCTGGAACGAGCCCTCGGCGCTGACCACGAACACGATCGATCGCGTGCCCGTGTTCAGGACCGCGGACTGCGGAACGGCGACGACCTCGCGCTTCGGCTCGGACAGCGTCACATCCGCAAACATCTCGGGTTTGAGCGCGCCGTCGCGGTTGTCGACATCGACGCGCACCTTCACGGTCTTGGTCATCGGATCGACCGTCGGGGCGATGAACGACAGGCTTCCCTTGAAGACGCGTCCGGGTGCGAATGAAAGCGTGATCTCCGCAGGACCGCCGAGGCGGAGAGAGCCGAACTCCGCCTCGTAGACGTCGGCGACGACCCAGACACGCTCGAGGTCGGCGATCTCGAACAGCACATCGCCGGGAGTGACGCGCGCGCCCTCGACGGCGTTCTTCACGGTCACCACACCGCTGGCGGGAGAGCTGATGGTCAGCGACTTCCGCGCCACGCCTTCGCGCTCGAGCGTGCGGATCTCACTGTCGCTGATGTCCCACAACTTCAGCCGCTGGCGCGAGGCTTCGAGAAGCTCCGGCGATTGTTTCACCGCCCGCAGCGCGAGCAGATACTCCTGTTGCGTGGCCAGCAGCTCGGGGCTGTAGATCGTGAACAGGGCCTCGCCGCGGTGCACGGGCTGCCCCGTGAAGTTCACATGGAGCTTCTCGATGTAGCCCTCGAATTTGGTGGTGATCTTGTACAGGCGGGTCTCGTCGACCCCCACGCGGCCAACCGCCCGCACGGAGCGGCCGATGGTCCGCCGCTCGGCGAGCGCGGTCTGCACGCCGATCATCTGCTGGCGCGCGGGAGGAAGGGAGACGTTCGCGTAACCCTGGACCGTCGAGGTCGACTGTCCTCCACCATCGGCGTAGACCGGGACGAGATCCATCCCGCAATCCGGTGCTTTGCCGGGCTTGTCCGACTTGTACGTCGGATGCATCGGGTCGACCCAGTAGAGGACTTTCCTCTCGCTGGCGTTGGCGGCGACGCCGGGTTCGGCGGCGCTCCGATGCACGACGACGGCGACGAGCGTGATCGCCAGAATGGCTGTCAGGATCCAGGGAAGTATCGATTTCATGGGTGTCACCTCATCGACGTCATCGCGGTCGTACCCGCGGACGGAACTGGGGTTGTCTGTGTGGCCGTCGGCCGGGCGGACGACGGCATCGATGTCGCGCCGGTCAGCGGCGTCGGCTCGAGACTGGCTTCATCGATGGCCACGCGCCACTTCGCCGCTTCGGCCGTGCGCTGCAGGAGGATCGTTCGATCTCCGTAGAGCGAGTCAAGCGCCTCGAGCACGGTGATGAACGGAACCTTGCCCGCGGTGTAGCTCGCGCGCGCGGATTCGAACGACAGCTCGTCGAGCGGGATGACCTTCTCGCTGTACAGGGTCACGATGCGCTGCGCGGCTTCGAGCTGCGCCAGCCGCTCGCGCGTACGGAGCTCGAGCTGCTGCGCGACCACATCACGTTCCGCATTCCGGGCCGCCACGTCCGCGCGTGCCGCGGTTAGCTGGTTCTGCTGCCGGCGATCCGTCCAAACCGGGAGCGAGATCCCGACACCGACCTGCCACATCGGACCCATTTCGAATCCGTTGCGGTACATCGATCCGGCGCTGACGCTGAAATCGGGATAGAAGTTTTTGCGCGCGATCTCCGTACCGATGCGGCCGGTTTCGATGGCCTGCTGCGCGGCAGCGAGCTCCGGACTGCGGCCGTTGACGACAGAGATGACCTCGGCCGCGGCGGGGATTGCGTCGACCGGCGGCAGATCAGCGTGCGGATCGAGCGGCGCGTCCTGGGCCCGGCCGGTCAAGCGGTTGATTCCCGCTGCCGCGGAAACGATCGCCGCATGCTGCGCGATCCGGGCCTCCTCGAGCTTGGCCAGCTCCACATCGGCCCGCAGAACGTCCTGCTGAATGGTGAGGCCGGCGGCATAGCGCTGACGCACGGTCTCTTCGATCTGCCTTGCGGTTTCCGTGTGATGGTCGAGGAGATGCTCGGTGGCATGGGCGAGGACGAAGTCGTACCAGGAGCTGCGTACGCGCGCTTCAATCGTTCGGGCGACGCGCCCGGTGGTCTCGATCTCCACCTGCCGGGCGGTGCTGCCCGCCGCCTGTCCGGCCAGCGACAGCTTCCCGGGCCAGAGGATCGGTTGCGTCGCCATCAGGCCGAGGAAGCTGCCTTGCTGGTCGCCGAGGGAAAACGCGCGGCCTTCGTTCTGATAGGTGAACGAAAAGGTCGGATCGGGCGGAGCGCTCGCCGGCTCGACGCGCCCTTTGGCCGCCTCGGTTGTCGCGCGTGCGGCCGCGATCTCCGGCGTCTTCTCCAGCGCCTCGGCTACGAGCCGGTCAGCAATCGGATCCGGCGGGGTGAGGCGCGGAGCCGACTCGGCGCGTGCGAGCGCGGCGGTGAAAATCAGAACTGCAGCAACGAAATGGAATCGCACAGCACGGTCTCCTCCTGCGATCGGAAAAAGAGAAGGGGAGACCGCGGATCAGATGCGGAAGACGGAGTTGAGGAGGTGAAGCGGCGGGACGGAGGCAGGATCGGAGGATTGACGTTCTGTTGAACGGCGCTCGGGATGCCTGGCATCGATGGCAACTCGCACGGCCGCAGTCCCGTCGGAGCGCGTATTCACACGCTGCGATTTGGCGACAGTCGTCGGGGCCTGTTCGTCATCCGAGCTGACGGATGTGTTGCAGCTGTTCGACAGGGGACAGACCGGAACGCCTTTGATGCCCGCCTGCTGCGTGTGATGGCAGCACGGCATCGAGCAGGTCAGGAGCGCGGCGCAGAGCGGAGCCGCGGCAAGCGCGAGGAACGCGAATGCCATCAGGATCGCTAAACCGGCTCTGCTGAGGGACCGCATCGTTCTCCCTAACTGTCGGGCGGAGTCATGCATTCCGGAGTACGAAACGACACACCCGATCATGACAGCCGACACATCTCGTATACGACCGGTTGGACGACAAGTTCCAAGCGGAGGATCCGATCATGCGAATTCTGAACATACTTGTGACAACGGCCCTGCTCGTTGCCGCTTCGGCCATGGCTCAGGAGCATCCGATGGCGCCCGGCCATGCGGAGGAGATGAACTGTCAGGCCATGATGCAGCAGCAGGCCGACATGACCAAGTCGATGAAGGCGATGGATGCCCGCCTGGACGAACTGGTCGCGCAGATGAATAAGGCCAAAGGCTCGGCGAAAGTCGATCGCATGGCCGCCGTGATCACCGAGCTGGTCGCGCAGCGCGGCCAGATGCGCGATCAGATGACGACCATGATGCCGGCGATGATGGAGCACATGCAGCACCACATGGCCGAGGGGATGATGCACAGCATGGCGTCGTCGATGGAGAACTGCCCGATGATGAAGGAGATGAAGGAGATGAAGGAGAAGAAACAGTGACCCGTCGATCTCTGCCTCTCGTTCTTCTTCTGACCCTCGTTGCCTCGTCGGCATCCGCACAGATGATGGGCGGCGGCTTCAATCCGTTCGGAATGCTGATGGGCGACGCGATGGAGCTGCCCGTCGCGAGCGACGGAACGGTGTTCGTGACGCGAAACGTCACGGGTGGCGGCGTGGATCTCGCCGCGATCAATCCGAACGGCACCGACAAGTGGACCTACCGCCTGCAGTGGGGGATGACCTCGATCGCGCTGAATGACACGACCGTCATGATCGGTTCCGCGCAGCCGGGCGGGTTGATGCACAACTCATCGCAGAAGGCCCGTCTCATCGCGCTCTCGCTCACGGAGGGCAAGCAGCTCGGCACGCTGGACGTCGATGGCATGGTGGCGAAGGTTACCGGCTACAAGGGCGGCTTCTACGTGCAGTCGCTGATTCCTGATGGAGACTCCACGAGGCCGGGATTGCTGCTGCTGTCGCGCAAGCTCATCGCGCTCGACAACAACGGCAACAAGATCTGGGAGAAGACGCTCGACTAGGGACCCTCTGCGCAGGTCGTCATCCTGAGTCGGCGAAGCGCGACGAAGGATCGTGAGGACGCGGAAACGCCTGCGATCACGTAGGGCCGACTCTCAGTCGGCCCCGGGCCCACTGGAGAGTGGGCCCTACGTGTGAAATAGGATCAGGGAACCTCTGCGCAGGTCGTCATCCTGAGTCGGCGAAGCGCGACGAAGGATCTCAGCATGCGAAAACGCCTGCGATTCCGAGATCCTTCGCCGTCTTCGCGGCTCAGGATGACGTGAACAACGACTTGCGCAGAGTTCCCCCTAGCCGCACCAGGCCACGTTCACCGCGTCGGGGTGATCGAGAACGTAGCCGTCTTCGTCCGGGTCGTATTCGATCACGGCTCCGTCGAGACGTGAGGCAGCCATGTCGTCGAGCACGACGCGCATTCCGTCGACGGCCACGATCGTGTCGCCCTCGTTCGCGGAGTCCGCGTAGCTCAGCCGATAGCCCGAGCCGCCGCAGCCGGTCGTGAACGCGATGCGCAGCA
Organism: Thermoanaerobaculia bacterium; assembly: GCA_035468985.1. Lineage (GTDB taxonomy): Bacteria > Acidobacteriota > Thermoanaerobaculia > Gp7-AA8 > Gp7-AA8 > DASVHS01. Next base: position 79,066 of record DATISF010000043.1, on the reverse strand, counting down.
TGCGGCCTTCGAGATCTCCGGCGAGATGCTGCGCCGCGTCGGGCGAGAGTGAGATGTTCATTCCTTCAACATGCCGTGAATGATGCGCGACTCCGCATCTTCGCGGCGGAACCAGTCCCCGTCGAGCTTCAACAGCTCCAGCTCACGTTCGAGCTCCACGGCGTGGGCCCGCTTTCCGGCAATCAGATAGACGAGCAGATAGCGGTCGCCGACAGTCGCGCCGCGGCTGAACTCGGTGAGCTTCTTCTCCATGGCGCGTTCCCGCCCAATCAGAAACTCCGTCGTCTCGCGATACGAGAGACTCCCTTCCAGGATGTCCTGGAACGTCAGGTCGGCGCCGAGGGTCGCGCGGATGCGCGCCTTCGGCGAGGCGGCGACCTTCATCTCGATCAGATCGCGGTTCCCGCGCTCGTCGGCCGCGAACTGCTTGAACATCGTCGCCGTCATCGGATTGGGGAGATTCTCGGCGAGCTTCTCGAACGTTTTGTAGGCCTCGACGGTGTACTGAAACATCAGTCCGAGCTGCTGCTCGCTGAGGGACGCCGGAGTGGCTACTGCTGTCGTCATGGCAACCTCGTCATTCGATCTTCGCTACCTTCACAATCACATCTCCCACCAGCTTTGCCTGGCAGGACAGCCTGTGCGGCTCTTCGAGCTCTTTGTACGTCTCGTCCGGCGTGGGCGGCGTCAGATTCGACCAGCCTTCCACGACTTCGATCCTGCATGTTCCACACGCACCGTCTCCGCCGCAGACATGGCTGATTCCCACATTCATATCGAGGGCACAGGAAAGCACGGCTTTCCCCGCCGGAAAGTCCGCCGATTTTCCCTCGTCAGCGAACGTGACCCGCGGCATTCGCGACCGATTCTACGTTTTCGACCGCGCGGTGCGCCATATACGAGCTCCGGACGAGCGGGGCGGACTCGACGTGGCGGAATCCGAGCTCGCGTGCGCGGCGGCCGAGCTCCGCGAATTCCTCGGGTGTGTAGTAGCGGCGGACGGGGTGGTGGTTGCCGGTCGGGGCGAGGTACTGGCCCATCGTGAAGATGTCGACGCCGCAGCCGCGCAGGTCGGCGGCGACCTCCAGGATCTCCTCTTCCGTCTCGCCGAGGCCGAGCATGATGCTCGACTTGGTGAGCATGCCGTCTTCGTGGGCCCAGCGGAGGAGGTCGAGCGAGCGCCTGTATTTCGCGACCGGCCGGACCTGCGGGTAGAGCCGCGGCACGGTCTCGACGTTGTGCGCAAGGACTTCCGGCTTCGCGGCGATGACGATGCGCAACGCGTCGCGATTGCCTTCGAGGTCGGAGATCAGCACCTCGACATTCGCGCCCGTGCGCTCCCGGACCGCAAGCACCGTCTGCGCGATCTGATCGGCGCCCCCGTCCGGCATGTCGTCGCGATTCACCATCGTGATCACGGCATGCCTCACTCTCATCCTCTCCACCGCCTCCGCCACCCTCCTCGGCTCGTCGGGATCGGCGAGCAGGGGCTTGCCCTTCGTGACCGCGCAGAACGTGCATCGGCGCGTGCAGACTTCGCCGAGGATCATGAACGTGGCGGTCCCGGCGTTCCAGCATTCGAAGATGTTCGGACAGCGAGCTTCCTGGCAGACCGTGTTCAGCGCGAGGTCGTTCATCAGCTTCGACAGAGGGAGCTGATCGAGATCGCCCGGAACGCGGATCTTCAGCCACTCCGGACGATGGCCTGCGCGGCGGTTGACGGGCGTGCTCATGTTCTGGCCTCGACGATCTCCAACGCTTCCCGATCGTCGGTCCAGTGAATCCTTTCATAGGCTTCGCCAAAGGTGAACCAGCCGTATTGATCGTGTTCCAGCCCATCGAGGCGAATGGGGAGGTTGGAGTCGAATGAGGCGGTGAATCCGACTTCGCTGGCGATGATCGGGGACGGATAACGTGCCGCAAGGAAGTGCGATTCGATCATGAACGATTGCGTGATTCCGAGCGACACCGGTTCGCCGGTCTGGCCGGTCTCCTCGAGGATCTCGCGGCGAGCGGTCTGGTCGGCCGACTCGCCGTCTTCGATCGATCCGGTGATCGGCTGCCAGTAATCGCCGCGTTCTCTGCGGCGGTGAAGGAGAAGCACGCGATCGCCGTCGCGGACGACGACCTTCACCAGCCGGATGGTTTCGCTGCGCGGGACGAGCTCGCGCTCGAAAACTTCCGCAAATCTGGCGGCCACGACCTCGCGCACTTCGTCCATCGCCACGGGGTGACCGATCTCCCTTTCCATCGACGTCACGCCCGTCCCGTGCAGTCCACACGGCGTGATGAGCCGGAAGCGATCGAGATTCGTGTTTACGTTCAGCGCCCAACCATGGGAGGTGACCCAGCGGGCAATGCGCACTCCGATCGCCGCGATCTTGTTGTTGCCGACCCAGATCCCGCGCTTTCCCTCGGCGCGCGCCGCCACGATCCCGTATTCGGCGACGGTCCGGATCAACACCTCTTCGAGCTTCGTGACGTACTTGCGCACGTCTCGGTTGCCGTTCCCGAGGTGAACGATCGGGTAGCCGACGACCTGGCCGGGGCCGTGGTAGGTGATGTCGCCGCCACGCGTGGTCTCGAAGAAGCGGACGCGCTCGCGGCGAAGCACATCGGGGGAGGCGAGCAGATTGCCGATCTTGCCGCCGCGGCCGAGGGTGATCACAGCGGGATGCTCGAGGAGAAGGAGCTGGTCGTCGATCTCATCGCGCTGGCGCATCTCCGCCAGCTTCTGCTGAAGCTTCATGCCGTTCTCGTAAGTCACGAGATGGAGCTGATGAAGATCGCAACGGCGCATTGGCAATCGCTATAGCGGACGCCGGGACCGCCGCATTCCCGCCAGGCGCTTCTGAAGGCGTTTCCGGAAGTCCGTCGCGTCGCGCACGACATCCGGATCGGTAGCGGTCTGGAGGAGATGGTCGAGCATATCGATGGCCTTCTGCGTCTCGCCGGCGTTCGCGGCGCGGATGGCCTCGTTGTATGTGTTGATCTGCCGGTTCGCCTCGGCCAATTCGTGCAGTCGCACGAGCTGATGCTGCAGGTCCGCCTTGGCCTCCGGATCGGGTGTCGCCTCCATCAGCTGCTGCACGATGATGATGGCCTCGTCGACCCGTGTCTCCCCGAGCAGCCGATTGGCCAGCGCGAGCTGTTCGCGTACCGCAACCGCACGCGCCGCAAAAATCGCCTGCGGCGTCCGTGCCTGTGCCGAGATGTCGCGAAACAGCTGTTCGGCTTCCTCGCGCTGCCCGTTCCGAAGGAGGAGGGCATAAAGATTCAGCGCAACGTCGTAACGGTCCGGCGCCGTGCCGCGCGCCAGTTGCAGCGCCTCGATTCCCGGCTTCACATCGTCTTCGATGAGATAACTCGTGCCGATGACCGCGTTCGCACGCGACGAATCGCCGCCGGCCGCCAGCGCCTCTGCGGCGAGCTGTCGCGCTCTGAGAAAACGCGGTCCATCGCTCTTCTCGACGTCCGTCGTTCCTGTGAAGGGACCGAGCGCGTTGCGAAGCAGCGACTCGGCAAAGGCAAGCCGGATCTGAACGTCCGCCGGATCGATCTTCATGGCCTGATCGAACAGCTTCCAGGCATCGTCGTAGCGCTTGTCGCGCGCGCGCATGGAAGCCAGTGCGGCGACCGCGCGGGCGTTCGGTTGCGTGACCGCGGTGACAAATCGCTCGGCATCGGGTCGCGTGGCGCTGAACGAGCCGAGGAACGTGGCCAGCTCCAGGAGGACATCGTCGTGCTCGAGCGGCTGGAGCTCCGGAGCATCCGGCCGGGCCGGGAGGCGAACGGTCATCGTCGCCGGCGGCCGCAGCGCCGATGTCTGCAGGCTGTGCTGCATCGCGCTCACCTCCATGTGGAAGTGTTTGCGAAAGGCATCGGTGGCTGCGGTCCCCTGCTCGACGTCATCGACGAATGCGAAGAACTCGGCCCGGTTGAGACGCATCATCCAGTCGACGACGGTCCAGGCCATGGCGTAGAACCGGACATCCGTCGACAGCTCCGAGCCGGGTTTCACCGCGGACAGATCCTCGACCGGCATGTTCGAGCGGCCGATCACCGCGGTGACTGCCCCCGGGCGCCCCAGCCTGACGACATTCCCGTTGACCTCGGCCGTGCTGTAGAAATCCGCCATCCCTTCCTCGAGCCAGAGCGGGAGGTGCGTCCCGCTGTTCGCCAGCAGGTTGTGCACGAGCTCGTGGAAGACCGTGCGATCGGCGAAGGGCCGTGCGCCATCAATGAGCATCGTTCCGTCCCCGCCGGCACTGACGACGAATGCGCCTGCAGACCGATTGCCGACAAGTAGATCGAGGTACGGCGCGGCATCGCGACTGCGCGGGAAGAGAATCATCCGCGTCGGCTCACCTTCGGCGGCAAAGTGGCGATCGACTTCGCGGAGCGCGGCGGCGACCGTTTCCAGCTCGCTGACCACCTGGCGCGTTCTCCACGGGGGTGCGCCGCTGATGGTCAGAAAGTGTTTCGAACGCGCTCGCACCCATCGCTCGTTCGGAGGGGGAAGAGGGATATCGCCGTGGTGATGGAGGGCGCGGCCACCGCCCACCGTCCTGGGGATGGGAGGGATGTACTGCGCCGATGCGCTCAGCGCGAAAAGCAGGACGGGGACTGCCGGAAGGACTTGCAGCAGCTACATCGTAAACTGTCCGCTCTCGATTACAGATTTCAGGAGGGCCATGAACTGGTCGGCCACGGCGCCGTCGACCAGGCGGTGATCGAAGGTCAGCGTCAGGATGCACATCGACCGGATGGCGATCGAGTCGCCCGCCTCTGATTCGATGACCACCGGACGTTTGTGCACGCCGCCGACTCCGAGGATCGCCACCTGCGGCTGATTGATGATCGGCGCGCCCCACAGACCGCCAAACACGCCCGGATTCGTGATGGTGAACGTTCCGCCCTGCACATCCTCGGGACTGAGCTTCTTCGAGCGGGCGCGTTCGCCGAGGTCGCTGATGCCGCGGGCGATGCCGAGAATGTTTTTCTCGTCGGCTCTCTTCAGCACGGGAACGATCAGGCCCCACTCGAGCGCGACGGCGATGCCGATGTTCAGCTCGCGGTGGTAAATGACACTGTTCTCGTCCATCGACGCGTTGAGGATCGGGAACGCGCGCAGACCCTCGATGACGGCCTGCACGATGAACGGCAAATACGTGAGCTTCGCTCCGCGTTCGCTGTAGCTCTGCTTGTGCTCCTGGCGCAGGCGCTCGATTGCCGTGAAGTCGACCTCGAAGGCCGTCGTGACGTGAGCGGAGGTCTGCTTGGACAGCACCATGTGCTGGGCGATCTTCTTGCGCATGACCGACAGCGGCTCGATGCGGACGGTCTCGCCGGGTGCGAACTGAGGAGCAGCTTGTGGCGCGACGCGCGTCTCGCGCGTGGAGGCGGGAGCGGATTGAGCGGCGGCGGCGGGCTGCTGCAGAAACTCGAGAATGTCGGTCTTCGTCACGCGACCCGACACGCCCGATCCCTGGATCTGGGCGATGTCGACGTTGTTCTCTTTCGCGATCTTGCGGACGAGCGGCGAGGACTTCGTGCGCCGGCGCTCTTCGAGCGACGTGAGGTTATCCGATGACGTGAGGAGATCCGATGGAGATGGAGCACCGGCTTGAGCCGGGGCTGCAGTCCGTGGCGGCGCCGGCGCCGGAGCAGCCTTCGGTGCCTCGGCCGCGGGCTTCGGCGTCTCGACCGTCTTGGTCGCCGCCGCCTCTCCCTCGGCCGCAATGCGAGCCACGACCGAATTCACCGCCACCGTCTGCCCTTCCTGAACGAGCACCTCGGTCAGCGTTCCGGTGGCCGGGGAGGGGATCTCCGCATCGACCTTATCGGTCGAGATTTCCAGCAGCGGCTCATCGCGCTCGACGCGATCTCCCACTTTCTTGATCCACCGGGAGACTGTTCCCTCGGCGATCGACTCACCCATCTGCGGCATCAGGACATCGGTAGCCATTCGTCACTCCTCACCGGGACCGCTTTTTAATGCAAATGTCACACGCGAGCAACCTTCCGGTCGTCTGCAGGATGACATTGGCAGGGCACGTCGCGGGCGGGAAGATGTACGAGCGTCTGCCGTTCGATCGCCCGGAAACACCTGGATGTGATCCAAAAGTTCCTGGCATCGCAAGCGCTAGCCACACGTCATCCTGAGCGCAGCGAAGGATCTCAGAATCCGGAGCTCGAGTTCCTTCGCCGTCTGCGCGGCTCAGGATGGCGTGCGGCAAATGCTCTCGAGGAATTCGATCTGCGCCTGCGATTCGGCGCTCGAGCCGGCCTCGTAGACGATCTTGCGTGCCTCGTGCAACTCGTACCCGAGCTGGCAAAGCACGGCAACGGCGAACGTCCCGGTGCGCCCGATTCCTGCCGCACAGTGGACGAGCACGTTCTCGCCTCGCTTCAGCGAATCGGCGACGCTCCGCGCGAGCCGTTCAAACGCCGGCGCGTCGTCGGGAACTCCAAAATCGGAGACCGGGTGCGATACGTGCTCCCACGGCACGCCCTCGGCAATCGCTTTGGCGTAGTGGGGACTCTTCTCCTCGATCTCGAAATCAGGCGTGAGGCAGATCACCTGCTGGATTCTGCTGCCGGCGATCGCCGCCTTCGCATCATCGAAGAGCTCGTGACGGCCCGGCATGCTGTGGAGAAAGAGGTGGCCGGAAACGCCGGCAATCGGGACGGGCCGGAACATCGTCAGTAGGCGAGCAACTCGCGCGCCGCGGCGAGCACTTTGTCCTTGTTGGGGAGGTAGGCCGCCTCGAGCGGCGGCGAGTAGGGTGTCGGAACATCGAGCGAGGCCACGCGCTTGATCGGGGCGTCGAGATAATCGAACGCCTTCTCGGCGATGCGCGCGGCGAACTCGGCGCCCGCACCGCCGGTCATCGGCGCTTCGTGAAGGATGATCACGCGATTCGTTTTCGACACCGATTCGAGAATTGCCTCTTCATCGAACGGCAGGATCGAGCGCAGGTCGATGATCTCGGCGCTCACGCCATGGTTCGCCAGCTCGTCGGCCGCTTCGTCGGCGATATAGATCATGGCGCCCCAGGTGATGATCGAAAGATCCTTTCCCTTGCGGCGAACGTTCGCTTTTCCGATCGGCACCGTGAAGTCTTCGGCCGGCAGATCCTCCTTGATGCGGCGGTAGAGAAACTTGTGCTCGATGAAGAGCACGGGGTCATCGTCGCGGATCGCGGACTTGAGCAAGCCCTTCGCGTCGTATGCCGTTCCGGGCGACACGATCTTGATCCCGGGCCGGTTCATGAACATCGCCTCGGGACTCAGCGAATGGAACGGCCCGCCGTGAACGCCGGCGCCGGCCGGACCGCGCACGACGATCGGGCAGCTGCTGCCGACGCGATATCGCGACGTGGCGGTGAAATTGACGAGCATGTCGTACGCGCAGGTGATGAAATCGATGAACTGCATCTCCGCGATCGGACGCATGCCCATGAGCGCTGCGCCCGATGCCGCGCCGACGATGGCGATCTCGGAGATGGGAGTGTCGACAACGCGCTGCGGCCCGAACCGTTCGATCAGGCCCGCGCTGGTCTTGAACGCGCCGCCGTAGACGCCGACGTCCTCGCCGATGAGAAAGACGCGCTCGTCGCGCTCCATCTCTTCGGCCATCGCTGTTCGGATTGCGTCCAGGTATGTTGTTTCAGGCATTGTTTTCGGGATTCGGGATTCGGGATTCGGGATCCGGGATCCGGGATTCGGGATCCGGGATTCGGGATTCGGAATTCGGTTGATCCCAATATCCGTCGCCCGCGAACAGACCTCTCGCCACTTCGTCCGGCTGCGGCATCGGCGAACGCTCGGCTTCGTCGGTGGCCGCATCGACTTCACTCTTCACCCTGTGCTGGATCGATTCGAAGTCCTCGGTCTTTGCGGCGCCGATATCGAGAAGCACGCGCTCAAAGCGGGGGATCGGGTCCTTCGCCTTCCACTCCTCGATCATTTCGGGCGGAACGTAGGCCTGGTTGTCGTGCTCGGCGTGTCCCTTCATGCGGAACGTTTTCACTTCGAGGAGCGTGACGCCCTCGCCGTGTCGCGCGCGCTCGACCGCACGGCGTGTCGCGCCGTACACCGCGAGCACGTCGTTGCCGTCGACGGTGTCGCCGAAGCATCCCAGGCCAACCGCCTTGTCGGCGAGCCTCTTCACCGCGCTCTGCCTCGTCGTCGGCGTCGAGTACGCGTAGCCGTTGTTCTCGACGATCACGACCAGCGGTAGCTTCTGCACGGACGCGAAGTTCATCCCTTCCCAGAACGCCCCGGTCGATGAGCCTCCGTCGCCGATGAACGCCAGGCCGACGAGCTCCTTCTTCTGCATCCGTCCCGCCAGCGCGATTCCGGCCATCACCGGGATCATGTCGCCGAGCATCGAGATCTGGCCGATGAAGCCGTCGGTGGCCGGATGGCCGAAGTGAATGTTCAGCTCGCGGCCGCGCGTCGGGCTGTCGCCCTTGGCCATGTATTGCTTGAGGATGTCCACCGGCTTCGCGCCGGCGACGAGGATCGATCCCAGGTTGCGGATCAGCGGCTGCACGACGTCACCCTTCTCGTACTCGAGGGCATACGCGGCCGCGACGGATTCGCCTTCCTGTCCCAGCGATCGATAGAGGCCGCCGATCACCCTCGTCTGGCGGAAGAGCGCAACCAGGCGCTCCTCGAGCGTGCGCGTGAGGCGGAGGTAGTAATCGATCTCGAGCAGCTCGTCCCTGGAGAGCCCGTGCGTGTTGGTCGTGGTGAGGACCTCGGTCACTGGTGAATGGAATGCCCTGCCACGTCTTCGGCCGCTTCCATGATGGCCTCGGAGAGCGTCGGATGGGCGTGGATGGTCTTGGCGATCGACTCGGCGGTCGCTTCGAGCTCCAGCGCCGCACACGCCTCGACGATCAGCTCCGTGGCGTGCGGCCCGCAGATGTGCATGCCGAGGAGCTCGTCGTATTTCTTGTCGGAGACGATCTTCACGAGACCGCCCGACTCGCCGATGATGCGGGCCTTCGAGTTCGCGGTGAACGGGAACTTACCGACTTTCACGTCGTAGCCGCGCTCCCTGGCCTTTTTCTCGGTCAGACCGACGGACGCCACTTCGGGATCGGTGTACGTGCAGTTCGGGACGTGGTCGTAGTTGATCGGACGGACGTCGAGACCCTTCATGTGCTCGATGGCCAGGATGCCTTCCGCCGATGCGCAGTGGGCGAGGGCGGGAGTGGGGACGATGTCGCCGATGGCGTAGACATTCGGCTCGGCAGTGCGCATGAACGGGTCGACCTGCACGAAACCGCGTTGATCGAGCTGCACTTTCGTCTTGTCGAGTCCGCAGTTCTCGGTGACGGGGCGGCGGCCGGTTGCGGAGAGCACGATCTCGGTCTCGATCGTCTGCTGTTTGCCCTTGGTCTCGACGACCGTCTTCACGCCATTCGCACCAACCTCGCACGAAAGGACCTTGGCGTCGGTGTAGACGTCGATCCCCTTCTTCTTGAAATTCCGGGTGAACTCCTTGGCGATCTCCTCATCCTCGAGGGGCAGGAGCTGCGGCAGGACTTCGACGATCGTGGTCTTCGTGCCGAAGCGGGAGAAAATCGATGCGAACTCGCACCCGACCGCTCCCGCGCCGATCACCAGCATCGACTTCGGGACCTCGGCCAGCTTCAGGATGTGGTCGGAATTGATGATCCGCTTGCCGTCGGCTTTGATGTGGGGAAGGTCCTTCGGTGTCGAGCCCATCGCCAGGATGATGTTCTTCGCGTTGAGGCGCTGCGCGCCACCCTCGCCCTGCACCTCGACGATGCCTTTGCCGGCGATCTTGCCGAAGCCGGTGATGCGATCGACCTTGTTCTTCTTGAAGAGGAATTCGATGCCCTTCGCGTTCTTGTCGACGACGGCCTGCTTCCGATCCTGGCCGGCCTTGAAGTCGAGCCGGACGTCGCCGACCGTGATCCCGAACTCCTTTGCCTTCTGGATCTTGTCCCACACTTCGGCGTTCGCCAGAAGAGCTTTGGTCGGGATGCATCCGCGGTGTGTGCAGGTGCCGCCGATGAACGGATCCTTCTCGATCACCGCGACTTTCATCCCGAGCTGACCGGCGCGAATCCCGGCCACGTATCCGCCCGGCCCGCTGCCGATCACTACCACGTCGTATTGCTGATCTGCCAAGTGTTCCTCCGAATTGCGCGCGGCATTATACGGAGGAACACCTGGCGTGGCGCGTTACTGAGCGGGCACGTAGGTCGGATCCTGCGTGCGGTTATCGATGAGCGATGCGTAACCGCTGATCTTGCCGTCGCCACCGGTGACCCTCATCGAGATGCGGGCGTTGTAGGCCTTCGGGATGCCCATGCGCCCCAGGATGTCGTTGATCTGAACGAATTCGTTCGGGCCGAGGTGCCACGGTATATACACCGACACCTTCGAGTCGGGCGTGTAGGCGGCGATCTCGAGGTTCACCTCTTTGCCGGTCAGCTCGACCAGACCGAGATTCGTGCGGAAACGATCGGACGACTCCACCTGCAGCACCTGCAGCGCGCGGTCATCCTTGCCGACGCCATCGCCGGCCGTGAGGCCAGGGATGAACTGGCCGTACGTTCCGGTCGCCGTCTGATTGTACGTTCGCGCCGATGCGACGATCTTCGAGTCGGATGTCGTGCCGACGACAATCGCGCCCGCGTCGTTCGATTTTCCAAACAACGATCGGAGGGCCTCGTCGAACACGAGCATCTGCCCGGCCTCGATCGTCCTGGTCACCGTTTCGGGGGTCGTGCTGCCGATGGTGTAGAACGAGATCGTTGCCTGCGCGGGTGACGAACCGGCGTTCAGGAGGCGGACGTCGCTGCGCCAGTTCGTGGCGCCCGAGGTCTGCGCCATCCCCGGCAGAACGTAACGACTCGCGGAGATGTTTGCCGTATTCACCGGCAGGATCAGCATCGGGTCATTGGTCTTGTTGTCGACGACGGAAGCGTACGCGGTCACCTTTCCGGACAGCGAGGTCACCGTCGCCTCGATCCGGCCGTTGTCGACGGGCGAATCGAGCGCGAACTGCTGGTGCTCGCCGGGCATGAGGTTCTTGTCGAATTCCGAAACGACCGCGCCCGCGGCATTGCGAACCGTGAAGTGAACGGTGGCCGATTCGCCGGCCGCCTCGACGAGGCCGAGGTTGGTGCGATATCCGCCGGCGTTGGCGATCTGCGAGAGCGTGATACGCGAGTCTCGTCCGATGAATGACGAGAACGGAATCGCGGGGATGTACTGTCCGTATGTTCCCTGGGGAGCGACTGCGAACGTGCGGCTCGACGCGAACGTGACGTTGCCCTGCGAGCCGTTGGACGAAGAGACCGAAGAGATCGGGCGGATCTCCAGAACGCCGAGAACGCTGTCGTTCGCGCCCGCGAAGCCGAAGAAGTTCTTCAGGATGTCGTTGAGCGCGGTGGTCTCTCCGGCATCGATCTGGATCGTGGCCTGCTGGCCGCTCTTCGTGCCGTCGGACCGGGTCGGCGTGAAGTTGAGCAGGTACTTCATCGCCTGCGCGGAGGTGTTGGTGATGCGCACGTCCGACTCGAACGTCGTTCCGGCGCCGGCGGCGTGGCCGACGGCGGGGATGATCAGCGAATTCGGCTGCGGAGAGGTTCCGGCATCGGGCGACACCGGCGTGACGAGACTGATCGAGACGGGAACCGACGTCGGCGTTCCGGCCGAGGCGGTCGTGGTGATGCGGACGGTGGCGGTGCTCGTCCCGACCGCCAGCTTGCGGGGATCGCTGGTGATCGTGAGATCGATTCCCTCGGGCGGAATCGTGCCGCTCGACGGAGTGATGGTGATCCATGGTTCGTCGGCCGTGGCCGTGAAGCCTTGCGCGAGTCCACGCGATTCGGCGCTCGGCCCGCTGGCCGATCCGGGGATGTGAATCTTCTGAATGACGCCCGCCTGCGTTCCGTACGCGGCGATCGTTCCGGCGCGGTCGCCGGTCTGCGCGACGAGCGGCTGCACGACGATCGATGCGGCATCGGAGTACGGTCCGTCGCCAGCGTTGCAGTTGCTCTTCGATCGGACGCGATAGTAGTAGCGCGTCGGCGTGGTGACCTGATGGCTCAGTCCGATGAGGACATCGTTCACTGCGCGCGTGTTCGCGCCGGCAAATGATGGATCGGTCGATTCCTGCAGCTCGAACCCGGACGTGTTGGTGCCCGGGCTCCAGAGGATGAAGAACTGGTCGCCCGATGTCGCGGCTGGACTGATGTAGATGTCCGGCGCGGCCGGTGGAGTGCAGGCCGTGGCGTTCTCGGCCACAAAGACCGAGACCGGCGACAGCGTCGGCGAGCAGCCGTTGAATTCGGCTTCCACGGCCCAGGCGATCACTCCGGCCTGGACATCCGCCGACAGCCGCGTGTTGGTGGTTGAACCGACGATGAAGGCGTCACCTTCATTCACCGACGCCCAGACGTTGTAGCGCGAGGCTCCGTCGACCGGAGTCCACACGAAGTCGAGCCTTGTCGGTGCGTTGTTCACGCCGTAAGCGGGAACGATGGGGTATGGCGCGTAGTGATCGCACGCCGGGTCGTACGCGACATCGAACGTCGCGGTGTCAGAGATCGCGTCGTTGCATCCGTTGAACTGGGCGACCACGAGCCATTCGACGTGTCCGTAGCCGACGTAGACCACCATCGAATTCGACGGCGTCTCATCGACGAATTGCAGATCGCCGTTATCGAGCGACGCCCACACCTCGTAGTTGATCGCGCCCGGCAGTGCGGACCACGACAGCGTCACCGGCGACTTCGTCGAGCTTCCGCTGGCCGGCGTCAGGATCTTCGGCTTTTCCGTCGGGCAGTTCGCCGCCTGCGGAACCAGAAAGATATTGGGTTCGGAGTAGTTGGAGTCGCAGTCCGCGAATACCGTCTCGATCTCCCATGCGTAATACCTCGGCTCGAGGTAGATCCGCGACTCGGTCCGGTACGTCTCGTCCCAATATTCCCAGCCGAGCCATTCCTTGGCGTCAGCATCCCACTGGTTGATCCACAACCGGTAGAAGTCCGCGGAAGGCACGGAGCTCCAGAAGAAACGGACGGGCGAGGAGACGAAGGTATTGCCGTCCTCGGGAAAGATCAGATCGGTCGCCGGACCGGTGCATCCGCCCGTGCTGAATCGGAAGTGGAATGACTCGAGGCTCTTGCAGCTGCTGTTGACCGAGACGACGTACCACTCGACGTTGATTCCGCTGTAGATGTCGGAAATCAGTGTCGTCGTGCTCGAAGTGCCCAGTTGGACGAAGTTGACGCCGTCGGCCGATGCCCAGACCTCGTAGCTGGTCGCACCCTGAACCGCGGTCCAGGTGAACGTCACGCTGCTCTGGACTCCTGTCGCGCCGTTGGCCGGCGAGACCGGGGTCGGTGCCGCCAGCGGGCACTGTGCGTAACCGGGCGCCGCGAACAGGGCCAGCGCGACGAGCGCCGCAAATACGGCGCTCCGCTTATTGAGCCGGAACATAAGTCGGGTCCTTGCTGAGATTGTCGACCAAAGAGCCATACGCTGCTACTTTCCCACTTCCGTCTATGACATGGATGGATACACGCGCGTTGTAAATCGAGTCCGTGAGTCCAAATGCGGAAAGTGGAAATTGCACGAATTCGTTCGCGGCGAGTGTGAAGGAGATCACGGGAGTGACCTTCGAATCGGGCAGAATCAGTGACACTTCGGCAACGGCTGAGCTCCCCGTGGTCTCGACGAGTCCGATGTTGGTGCGGAACGCATCCGAGCTCTCGAGTTGCAGGAGTTGCAGCGAACGATCGCCGGCGCCGACGGAATCGGCCGCGGTGACTGCCGGGATGAACTGTCCCACCGTTCCGACATCGACCGGCGTGTAGGTGCGGGCGCTGGCGATGATGCTGCTTGCCGAAGGCGTGGTCACGAGAATCGAACCGCCCGCGCTCGGATCGGTGATGCCGAAGGTCGTGTTGAGAATGTTGTCGAGGCCCTTGGTCTCCCCGGCCGCAATGTTGACCGTGCGTGCCTGCGGCGAGGCAGGTGCGCCCTGCGGATAGAACAAGAGGGTGGCGCTTACGCTGTTCGCTCCGGCGTTGTAGAGGCGGACGTCGCTGCGCCAGTTCGCGATTCCGTTCGTGTAGGCGACGCCCGGGATCGTGTACCGATTCGACGACACGGCCGACTTCAGGACCGGCGAAACGAGCAGCGGATCGTTCGACAGGTTGTCGAGAACCGATGCGTACGCGGACACCTTGCCCGTCGAGGAGGTGACTTCGACTTCCACACGGCCGTCGTCGAGCGTGATGTTGTTCGCGGAGAGCAGTCCGTTGAGCGCCAGGTGCTCGGAGGGCAGGAGCGACTCGGGGATGTCGGCGAGCAGATTGCCGGACTTGTCGTAGACGTGCAGGACGACCGTCGCGGGCTCGCCCGAGGCCTCGAGCAGCCCGAAGTTCGTCCGGTACGCGGACGATTGTGCGATCTGCTGCAGGGAGAGGATGCTGCCCTTCCCGACGAACTGCGAGAACGGGACGGCCGGGATGAACTGGCCGAACGTTCCCTGCGATGTGACGTTGTAGGTGCGGCTCGAGGCGATGCTGGCAAGCGCGCTGTTCGGAACGGCGCTGAAGATGCTCGATGACGAAGTGGTGGCGATCGGCCGGATCTCGAGCATGCCCGCCGCGCTGCCATCCGCGGCGGTGCCGAAGAAGCTGGACAGCAGGTCGTCGAGCGCCGCGGTCTGGCCGGGATCGACCTGGATCGTCGTCGTCGTGCCGGTTTGTGTTCCGTCCGTCGCCGTCGGCGTGAAGTTGATGAGATAGCTCTGCGCCTGCGAGGAGAGGTTCGCCAGCCGGACGTCCGACTGGAACTGCGATTGATTCGCGCCGGCGGCATGGGCAACGGCGGGGATGATCAGCGAGTCGGGCGGTGGCGATGCCTTCGTGTCGGGTGCGACCGGCGTGACGAGGCTGATCGAGATCGGGATCGCCGTCGGCGGCGTGGTGGCATTCGGCTCGATGCCGCTGCCGCCCGGCTGCGCGTACGTGATTCGAACGGTTCCCTGGTTTGCGCCCACGTTGAGGGCCTTCGGATCGGAGAGGACGTTCAGCGTCACGCCGCCCGGAGGGACGGCGCCGGACGACGGAGAGACCGTGAGCCAGGGCTTGTCCGTCGTGGCGACGAAACTCGTTTGCGTCGACGAACCGGGGATCGTAAGAGTCTGCACCACGAGGTTCTGCGCGCCCATTTCAACCGTGCCGCGCGTTTTGGCGTCGCGCGTATTCGGCGGGATGACGCGCGTGGAGACAGCCCTCGAGAACGCGCTGCGATCATCGCTGCACGAGCTGATGGCGCGAACGCGATAGTAGAAAACGGCCGGAGTGGTCACGGTGTGCGAGAACGTCGCGCTCACGCCGGTCAAGGTCTGCGTCGTCGCGTTGGAGAAGTCGGCTTTCGGCGATTCCTGCACCTCATACACGCTGGTGTTGGTCACGCCTGTCCAGCGGGTGTTGTATTCGGAGCCGGAAAGGACCTGCGCGACGACATGCGCGACCGGCCGCTCGGGAGTCGTGCAGGCAGCGGGCTTCGAGGCCACCGTCACGTCGTTGCGCGCCGAGAAGAGCGACGGGCATGAGTCGAACACGGCCTGAACGAACCAGCGAGTCGGCCCGGCCGGCATTGCCGCCGTGAATTCCGTGATGTTCGTGGTTCCAACGAGCAACGGCTCTTCGCCCGGCGCGCCCGCAAAGAGGCGATAAAAAGAGGCGCCCGGTGACTTCGTCCATGCGAAGTGAACCGGCGACGCGATGTTGATCGAGTCGTCCGCGGGAGCGAGCGGGTGCGGACGACGGGTCGTGCATCCCGGCGGAACGGGGATGGTGAACGTGGCCTTGTCCGAGAGCACGGGATCGCATCCCGCTCCGAGAGCAATCACGTACCATTCGACCGATTCGGCGGGAAGGTCGCGCTGCAGTTGCGTTGCAGCCGTTTCGCCGAGGACGGTGGGCGCGCCGTTGCGCGCGCGGGTGACGACGATGTAGCGAAGGGCATTGCTCACCGGGGACCACGACAGAGTCACAGGACTGGTTACGTTGTCCGCTCCATCGGAGGGTGAGATCAGTTGCGGTTTGCCCGTCGGACAGTTGGCCGCGCGTGGAACGGTAAACCGGCCCGCGGCGGAACGCGTTGCCGGACAGCCTTTGAACGTCGCCTCGACGAGCCAGACGATATCTCCGGGCGGAAGGGAGATCTTCAGGGTCGTGTCTGCCGTCGAGCCGAGGAGTTGCAGGCTTCCGCCGTTGAGCGAAGCGAAGACGCGGTACTGCGTGGCGGCGGCCACCGGCGTCCAGCTGAATGTCACAGGGGATGGCGCGGTCGAACCCGGTGCCGGCGTGATGATCGACGGAGCCTGGCCGCTGCAGCTCGTGCCTGCATCGGGAATCGTGAAGGTCGCCGGCTGCGACGGGATGGCGGGGCATCCGCTGAACAGCGTGTCGACGTACCAGGAGTACGCTCCCGGCGCGAGCGACACCTTCATCTGCGTCAGGACGGTGAAGCCGGCCTGGACGAACTGGCCGGCGGAGCCGACCCAGATGCGATAGCCGATCGCTCCCGCGACCTCGTTCCAGTCGAGCGTGAGCGGACTGAGGACGGTGGCGCCTGACGGCGAGACGAGCGTGGCCGCCTCGCTGCTGCAGCTCGCCGACTTCGAGACGGTGAATGTGCCGCGGCCGGAGAAGATCGACGGGCAATCGTCGAAGAGCGCCTCGACGAACCAGGTCGCCGAGCCGCTCGGCAGGGACTGCGAGACGCTCGTGTCCGTCGTCCGCGCGATGATCGTCGGTGCCACGCCGTCGACGCCGAACCAGAGTCGATACGCCTTCGCTCCGGTGAGCGCCGACCACGCGAAGCGAACCGGCGACGAGCTCGTCGTGCCATTCGAGGGTGCGCTGAGATCGATGCTGCCGGTTCCACACTGCGGCTGCGGAACGCCGACCGTCAGCTTGATCGGTCCCGAACGTGTCGAGCACGTCGGACTGATGATCGCGCGCACGACGATGAGGTATGCGCCTTTCGTGAGAGACACATTTGCGTTGCTCACGGTCGGATCGGAGATCGTGGCGACCGTGCTGAACGTCGCGCCATTGTCGGTCGAGGCGAGGACCTCGTACCCGGTTGCTCCGGCGATGCCGGTCCAGGAGAACGCGATCGGGCGAGTGCCGTCGGCCGTCGCGCCGTCAGCGGGCGCGAGGATCACGGGAGCGTCCGTCGGGCATCCGGCATCGACGATCTGCAGGTCATAGTGCTGCGTGCCCGGACACGATTTCGCGTCGATGACGCCGAGATCGAAAGAGAAAGTGCCGGCCCGGCTCGGGAAGCCGGTGATCAGATTTCCGGAGAGAGCGAGGCCGCTCGGGAAGTCGCCGCTCCTGATCGTGAACGAATAGGGACCCTGGCCGCCGATGGCGACGATCTTCTGGCTGTAAAGCTGTCCGACCCCTCCGGGCGGAAGCGTACCGGGCGAGATCGTGAGCGGCGTGCAGGTCGGTCCGTTCGGATCGTTGACCTTGAGCGTGTACGTCTTCACGCCGGTGCAGCCATTCGTGTCGGTCAGCTTGATATCGAACGTGAAGGTACCGGCTGCCGCAGGAGATCCTTCGATGCGGTCGAGGTTGAGGCGCATTCCCGTCGGGAGCGCTCCCGAAACGATGGCGTAGGTGAAGGGCACCGCCGCGCCGCTCTGCGTGAGGAGCTGCGAGTACGGCTGGCCCAGCGTGGCATCAGAGAGGAAGCGCGGCCCGAGCGTGATGGTCGGACAGACGCCGTAAGCGACGGCTGCGATGCTGATCGCGGCACACATGGTGACCGCGATGCGAATGCGTCTCATGAGGCCTCCGGGCCGCAGAAGCGGGCGGCAGATCTTGTTTCAGTGGGAAACGACCGCGAGCATTCTAGCAACGCTACAAATAATCAGTGATATTTATTGCCACCCGTATTGAATAACACCACCGATTCCTCGGCGCGGATCGATCCGTTGGCTCGCAGCATCTCATAGGCGAGGAGCGCGGCCCCTCCCTCCGGACCCGCGTCCACGCCCTCGCGCGTGCGCAGTTCCGCAGCCGCATCCTCGATCTTCTCTTCCGGCACCGCGATCGCTCCACCGTGCGAGTCCCGCAATGCCCGCAGCATCAGCCGGTCGCCCACCGCCCGCGGCACCCGCAGTCCCCAGGCGGCGGTGTGCGGCGACTCCCACTCCGGAGCGGAATCGAGTTTCTGGTCGAATGCGCGGACGATCGGGGCGCAGCCGCTCGACTGCACCGTGAACATGCGCGGCCGCTCGGATCCGATCCAGCCGAGGCGCTGCATTTCATCGAAGGCTTTCCACATGCCGATGAGGCCTGTGCCGCCGCCGGTGGGATAAAGGATCACGTCCGGAAGGCGGCCGAGATCGTCGAGCAGCTCGTAGCCCATCGTTTTCTTTCCCTCGATGCGGTACGGCTCCTTGAGGGTCGAGAGATCGAAGCCGCCGTTCTCGGCGATGTACTTCTGGACGCGCTTGCCGGCGTCGGTGATCACTCCCGCCACGAGCTCGACTTCGGCGCCGTAGGAGCGGCATTCATCGATGATCGATGCCGGTGTGTCCTTCGGCATGGCCACGAAAACCGGGAGACCGGCGCGCGCGCCGTACGCGGCGAGCGCACAACCGGCGTTGCCGGCCGTCGGAGCGGCAAGACTCCTGACGCCGAGGTTCTTGGCCATCGTGACGGCGGCAGCCATTCCGCGCGACTTGAACGATCGCGTGGGATTCTTCGACTCGTCCTTGATGAAAAGATTGGGCGTGGAGCGTGAGGTCAGGAGTGGCGTCGCGCCTTCGCCGATCGAGATCACCTCGTCGGTCTCTTCGACGGGAAGGACCTCCGCGAACCGCCACATCGTGCTGCTGCGCATGCGGACGCGAGCGCGCAGCTCGAGAGCGGGGGAGAGGTCGTAGAGCACGAGCAAGGGCCCGCCGCACTTCGTACAGAGGTTGTGGAGATTGCGCGGCGCGTACTGCGCCGCGCAATTCGAGCATTCGATGTGGTACGGAAAGAGACGCATGCGGCCGTCATCCTGACACCGAGTCAAGCGAGGCGGAAGGATCTCGTGCCAGAGATCCTTCGCCGTCTGCGCCGCTCAGGATGAAGTGAAACTACTGCTGGCCTTTCTTGGCGTCGGCCGCGGCCTTGTCCATATCCTTCTGCCAATCCTGCATCTTCTTCTCGGTCTCGCCCGGCTTGTCTTCGTACTTCGCAAGCTCCTGCGTGAACGCATTGAGCGCGCTCTCGTACTTCGAGACCACCTGCTTGTTGTACTCGAGCGCCGGGTCCTTCTTCGCCGCCTCGGCCTGGCGATCCTTCTTCTGCTTGTCGAATTCGGCCAGGCTCTCGCCGAGCGCTTTCTTCTGCGTCTCGTCGGTGGCCTGCTCATACGCCTTCTTCGTCTGGTCGTACATGTTGTCGAGCGCGGCGTTGCCGGCGGTCATCATCTTCTCGGTCATCGCCGCGGTGCTGACGGCCATGATCTGGCCTTTCACCCAGAGGTACTCCTGGGTGTTGTAGCCGAGGTCTTTGGCGGCGCGGATGTCGGCGGTGACGAGGTCGGCGACCGATCCGAGCGTCTTGAAGCTCTCCATCATGCCGGAGATCGATTTCTCGCCGGCTTTCTTCGCGGCGTCAGCGTGCTGCTGCGCTTCCTGTTTCGCGACCTGCGCGATCTGCTTCTCGTGCTCGCGGACCTTCAGGTACATCTGGACCTGGGCGTCGGTGAGCTTGCCGTCCGCCGGCGGGGTGTATTTGTCATCGGCGACCTTCTTCATGAGATCGGTCGTGCCGTGCTTATCGAGATCGCGGGAGATAGCCGCCTTTTCGGCGAGCTCTTTCGCTTTACAGCCGGACAGAGCAATGACCAGACAGAGACCTGCCAGCAGAGTACGACGCATGGTTGATTTTCCTCCGAATAAGTTGTGGGCCGGGAAATTGTACATCAGCCGAGCTGCTGGCGAACGCGTGCCGTGAGCTCGCCGAGCTGGCGAAGGATCGCTTCGAGCTCGTCGCGGTGCTTCGACTTGAGCGTTTCGATCTGCTGCTCGAGATCGCGGACCTGCGCTTCGAGGCCGGCCTGACCCCGTCCAGCCGGTGCAGCGGCGGCAGAAGCCTTCTTTTTCGACGGCTGCGGCTCGTCCATCACTGCCACCGCAACAGGCTCGTCGACCATTTCCTCGGCTCCGAGCTCTTCGACGTCTTCGACCTCGATCGGGACGGCGATGTTCCCGGCAAATGTCGCAGGCCGCTCGCGCCCTTCCTGCAGAAGTTGTTCGAGTGAGACCTCTTCCATCTTCTCGTATCCCGCGTCAGGCGGATTCTCGCTGGCCTCGGGGAACGGGACCGTGTCAGGGAACGATGTCAACGGCGGCGCCTCCTCGAACGGAGGTGGTTCCGGTGCGGGCGCGGCCTTCGCCTTGCCGCTCTTCTTCTCGGCCTTCGCCGTGGCGGCGGCCTTCTTCCGGTCGATCGGTTCGCTCTTTCCCTTGAGCCGATTGAAGAGGTGCTTGGCCGTCATCTTGGAGACCGTCTTGAACGTCTCCATGACTCCGTCGCCCTTGAGAGCCGAGGCCTCGGTGTGCGGATAGCCTTCGAGGCCGACCAGCTCTTCAAGCTCGTCGACGGGCGGCACGCCGGGGATGTCGCGTTTGTTGTACTGGATCAGGATCGGCGTGTCCTCGGGGTCGATCTGGTTCTCGTTCATGTTCTCGAGGAGATTCTTGAAGCTCTCCTTGTTCGAGTCGACCATGGACCTCTGCGAGTCCGCGACGAAAACGATCGCGTCAGCGCCTTTGAGAACGAGCTTGCGCGTCTCGTTGTAGAAGACCTGTCCTGGGACGGTGTAGAGCTGGATCTTGAGGTTGAAATTGCCGACCTTGCCGATATCGACCGGCAGCAGGTCGAAGAAGAGTGTGCGGTCGGTTTTGGTAGCCAGCGACAGCATCTTCCCCTTGGACTTCGGGTCGAGCTTGTCGAAGATGACCATGAGATTCGTCGTCTTCCCGCAGAGCCCGGGACCGTAATAGACGATCTTCGCCGTCATCTCGCGTGTCGCGTGATTGAAGAGGACCATAAATGCCTCGCCGTCGAGTTAACGCGAGAGTATCGCATAATCCGGCGCCTTGGACGACGACGCCCACGAGATCCCGATCGAAGATGTCCTCGACCTGCATCCCTTTCGGGCTGCGGAGGTTCGGGGTGTCGCGCTCGACTATCTGACGGAGGCGCGGGCGCGCGGATTTCGCCAGGTGCGGCTGATCCACGGGCGCGGGATCGGCGTGCAGCGGGAGATCATCCGCGCGCTGCTGCAGTCGCTCGAATGGGTCGAGGATTTTCAAGATGCCGACCCGTCCGGCGGCGGTTGGGGCGCGACAGTGATCCTTCTCCGGCCGGCGGACCCGTGACGAAATGCCGCCGATCTCGCTGCGGTTGAAGCCGACATGTCGACGCTGTTCGAAGAGCTGAGCCGGGTCGCAACCTACGAGTACACAAAGGAAGACGTCCGCGAGTTCGAGGAGCTGCACGAGGAGATTCGCGCGCTCAAGAAAGAGCGGA
Organism: Thermoanaerobaculia bacterium; assembly: GCA_035468985.1. Classification (GTDB taxonomy): domain Bacteria; phylum Acidobacteriota; class Thermoanaerobaculia; order Gp7-AA8; family Gp7-AA8; genus DASVHS01. The sequence goes on along the minus strand of DATISF010000043.1, from coordinate 57,440 downwards.
ACGCGGTCATCGTCGCTCACAACTACTATCGGCCCGAGATCCTGAAGGTCGCCGATTTCGTCGGCGACTCTCTGGAGCTGGCTCTGATGGCGTCGAAGGTCAAGGACGCCGATGTCATCGACTTCTGTGGCGTCCATTTCATGGCCGAGACGGCGAAGATCGTCAATCCGTCGCGTACCGTGCTTCTGCCGAATCTCCTCGCCGGATGTCAGTTGGCCGATTCTGCTCCGGCCGAAGACCTGGCCGCGCGCATCGAGGAGTTGCGGAAGGACTTTCCCGATCTGGCCGTGGTCAGCTACGTCAACACAACGGCGGCGGTGAAGGCGCTCTCCGACGTCATCGTGACCTCGGGCAATGCGGCGAAGGTCGTGCGCACGCTTCCGAACAAGAACATCCTCTTCGTTCCCGACCGCAATCTGGCCAATCACGTCGCCGAGCAGGTGAAGGAGAAGAACATCATTCCCTGGGACGGCTACTGCTACGTGCATCAGCAGATCACGCCGGAGGAGATCAATCGCATTCGCAAGGCCGATCCCGATCTGGAGATCCTCGTTCATCCCGAATGCCGGCCCGATGTGGCCAGCCTCGCCGATGCCGTGCTTTCCACGTCGGGAATGGTGCGCTACGCGAAGGAGCGTCCAGCGAAGCGCTTTCTGGTCGTCACGGAATGCGGCTTGTCGGATCGCCTGGCGATGGAAGTGCCTGAGAAAGTGTTCGTCAAAGGATGCAAGCTCTGCACGTTCATGAAGGTGACGCGCCTCGAGGACGTGCGCGACTCGTTGAAATTCATGCGCTACGAGATCGAGGTGCCGGAAGAGATCCGCGTGCCGGCGGAGAAGGCGTTGCAGAGGATGTTCGAGGCGACCGCGTCCTGAGCGCCGCAGAGCGCGAAAGGATCTGGGGGGTGGGAGCCGTTTCCGGCGCCCGGATCCTTCGCCGTCTGCGCGGCTCAGGATGACGGCTTCGCCGTCACTTACAGATCAACTGATACACGCCCGTCACGTCGTCCTGCACGTCGTCAATATCCGCCTTCACCTTCGCCACCAGTTGCTGGAAGTCCTTGTTGCTCTGCAGCGGCACGAACCACGGATGCTTGATCAGTTCGTACCAGCTGTGATGGCCGAGCTCGAACGAACGCTTCGTCCAGGCGACCGCCTGCTGCTGATCGCCGAGCTTCGCGTAGCACAGCGCCACGCGGATCGCCGCCCAGTGGTTGCGGTTTGCTTCCTCTTCGAACGAGCGGATCGCCGCTTCCGATGCGGTGCGGTCGCCCTTTGCCGCCGCGATCATCGCCCGCAGACTCTTTCCGAGGTAGTGCTTCGGGAAGAGCGTCGAAAGGGCATTCGCTTCCTGTTCAGCCCCGACGACATTGCCCTGCAGAACGAAGGCGACGCCGCGGATGTCGTGGCCGGCCAGCTCCGTGTCCTTCGAGGCCAGCGCGTACTTCGAGTTCTGCAACGCGCCTTCGGGATCGACGGCGTTGATGTACCAGTAGCCTCGGATCTTCGCCTCGTTCGATGACGGATCGAGCAGTACGATCCGGTCGCTGATGCATTGCAACTTCTGCATGTCGCCGGCGGAAACGAAATACGTGGCCAGTGAGTTCAGCGCGTGCGTGTCGCTCGGATTGAGCCGGAGCGAGGCAAGGACTTCACGAACGGACTCGCGGAAGCGATCGGGATAGCGGACGAACACGCGCCCCAGCGCGAGATGCGCCTGCGGCAGATCGGGATCGAGCCGCACGGCCTGGCGCGCGTAGAACTCCGCTTTTTCCAGAGCGTCCTGCCGCTCCAGATCGCGGGCGATCCCCAGAGAGATGGCGATGGCGAGGTCCGCGTAGGCGGCGGCGAAGTTCGGGTCGAGCTGGATCGCTTTCCGCAGCGCCGTGATCTGGGCGTTGTAGTCCTTCGGGACGAGGCTTCCGGTGAGCGCCCGCGCCTTCAGATACTGCTCGAACGCCTGCGGATTCGACGACCGGGCTTCGGAATGCGGCCGCACCTGCAGCGTGCCGAGGGCGAGGCGCTGATTGAGGCCGGCGACGGTCCGCGCCGAAACATCGTCGATGAGCTTGAGCAGGTTGTCGCGCTTGCCGTCGATCGTGTCCGCCCAGACGTTGTAGCCGGTGCGCGTGTCGGTGAGCTGAAGATTGACGCGCACGAGATCGCCCGCGGCGAGGAAGTGGCCCTCGAGAATTCCGTCGACCTGCAGCTTTTCCCTGGCGCTCTTCGGATCGACCTTCTTGCTGCGGAACTCCAGCACCGCCGACGTCGGACGAACCTGCAATGACTGGATGCCCTGGAGTTTCGTGACCAGAGCGTCGGCCAGGCCGACGGACAGAAATTCGTCGCGTGTGTTGTTGGCGATGTTGTCCAGAGGCAGTACGGCCATGGAGCGGATCGGCGTGTTCGGCGCGGCGGGTTGTTGCGGCGCCGGCGCCGGCTGGTAGCGATGAACGAGGTAGGCCACGGTGCCGACGACGAGCAACGCCGCGGCGGCGATCGTGGCCCGCAAGCCGGCTCGCCGGTGAACGGTGCGGCCGAGCATCGACCGCGTGTGCTGCGAGCTCAGGCGCCCCGGCATGTCGATCGCCTCGAGGTCGTGCAGCAGTTCGCGCGCGTTCTGATAGCGGTCGGCCGGACTCTTCTGCAGAAGCTTGCTGATGATCCTCGCGGCTGCAGTTGGGAACGCCGAGTCGAGCGGAACGAACGGCTCGGGCTCGGCGTCCCGGATCTTCTCCAGCACGAGCAGTGGCCCGTCGCCGTTGAACGGCAGTTGTCCCGAAGCCATCTGATAGAGGACGACGCCGACGGAGAAGAGATCGCTGCGCTCGTCGGCGGCTCCGCCCCGGGCCTGCTCGGGTGAGAGGAAGTGCAGCGTTCCGAAGAACTGTCCGCTGGTCGACGCGAACGAGGGCTTCTCGCGCCCCATCTCGCGCTGCAGCAGTTTGGCGAGGCCGAAATCGAGAATCTTCACGAGGCCGTTCGGCTCGATGATGATGTTGGCGGTCTTGATGTCGCGATGGATCACGCCCGCTTCGTGAGCGGCCGCCAAGCCCGCGGCAATCTGGCGGGCGATGTTGAGGAACTCGCCGGCCTCGAGCGGCCTGCGGCGGAGGCGCTGCGCAAGCGTCTCTCCCTCGCAGTACTCCATGACGATGAACGGCTGGCCGCCGGTCTCGCCGACCTCGTAAATCGTGGCGACGTTCTGCTGGCGGATCGACGCCGCGGTCCGCGACTCGCGCAGAAAGCGGATGCGCGTTTCTTCGCTGAGTCCCTCGTCGGTGTTGAGGAGCTTGATGGCCACGGACCGTCCCAGCCGCTCGTCGCGGGCCAGGTAGACGGTTCCCATGCCTCCCTTACCGAGGATGCGAGTGACTTGGAAACGATCGATGAATTCCGGGATGTCGGTCATTCAGAGGGACGTGCCCCGCTCGAAGTATAAGATCCTCGACCTCTGAATGATCGCGTACACGATCTCGTGGCAGCAGCCAACCGAACGCCAATTCGATATCTCCATCTCGTTCACGGCAGCATCGGATGAGCCCCGCCTTCTCCTGCCGGCGTGGAGACCGGGGCGTTATTTGATTCAGAACTACGCCGCGAACGTCACCCGGTGGAGTGCCGCGGACCGCGGCGGCGAGCGGCGAGAGATGTGGAAGGATGGGAAGTCTTCCTGGCGCGTGGACGCCAGAGCGGGGGAGGACGTCAACGTTCGCTATCGCTACTACGCGGGCGTGCTCGATGCCGGGTCGAGTTTCCTCGACGAGAAGGAGGCGTATTTCAACGGCTCGAATCTCTTCATGATGGTGGAGGGGCTGCGCGGCGAGAACGCTCGCCTGAGCGTCGGCGCCCCGGCGGAGTGGCGCATCGAGACCCAGCTCCGGCGCGAAGACGAGAACACGTTTCTGGCTCGCGACTACGACCACCTCGTCGACTCACCGGTCATCGCCGCGCCCTCGCTGACCCGACATTCGTTCAGCGAAGGCGAAGCGATGATCCATCTGATCTTCGTGAATGACGAACGGATCGACACCGAGCAATACATCGATCCGATTCGCGCCATCGTGCGCACTCAGGCTGCGTTGTTCGGCGGCCTTCCGCTTCGCGAGTATCGGTTTCTGATTCACATCGGCGACCAATGGCACGGCGTGGAGCACGAGGCCTCCTGCTCCATTGTCGCCAAGCGCTCCGACCTCCTCGGTACCAGGAAGGGAGACACCGGCTACGACCACTTCCTGTCCATCTGCTCGCACGAGTTCTTTCATCTGTGGAACGTCAAGCGGATTCTTCCCTCCGCATTCGCGCCGTACGACTATTCGCAGGAGACGCTCACCCGGCTGCTGTGGGTCATGGAAGGCCTGACGTCGTACTACGGCGACTTGACGCTCGCCTGCGCCGGCCTGTGGGACGAGATGCGCTATCTCAAGCATCTGGCGACCGAGATCGAGACGCTGGAGAATCAGCCGGGACGCGAACATCTGTCGCTATCGCAGGCCAGCTTCGACTCGTGGCTGCAAAGCAGCGTGCACGACAGGCCGAACGCGCTGATCTCGTTCTACAACAAGGGTGAGATCGTCTCGGCATTGCTCGATCTCTTGATTCTCCGCGAGAGCGGCGGCGCGAAGTCGCTCGATGACGTCATGCGCATCCTGTGGCGTGCTGGAAAACCGCTCGACGAAGCGGGTTTCGAGCGGGCCGTCGCCTCGGTCTGCGATGCCGGCGATTTTTTCGACCGCTATGTGCACGGGACCGATCCGCTGCCGTACGAGGAGCTCCTCGGCACCGCCGGCGTCTGCATCGAATGGTCACCGCAGCAGACGGAACCCTCGCTCGGTGCCACCTTGCGGAGCGACGACGGCCGGCTCACCGTCGTCAGCGCACTGCGCGGCGGAGCGGCGATGAACGCGGGCCTGCTCGCGGGCGACGAAATCGTGGCGATCGACGGAACGCGAACCATCACCGACAGCGACGTGGCGACGGTGCTCCGATCGGTCGATGCCGGCACGCCGGTGGAGATGCTGGTCGCCCGCCGGGGTGTGATTCGCACGATGACGCTGGCCGCATCTTCCGATCCGCGTGTCAAAATCGCGTTGCGGACCACAGGCGACAGCGCACTGCGCGCTCGCTGGCTCAGGAGAACGAATGGCTGAACCGGTGGAGTTCACCGAGGATCGGATTCCGGCGAAGGGCATCGAGGAGACGATCGGCGAGCTCGTCGACCTTTACGGCGGCGAGATCAAGGAATCGCGGGCGTTCGAGCGGAGGTTCATCCTGCCGTTGCGCAGGGGAGTGGCCACGGCCGGTTCGGTCGAATGCACGGTCTCGTGGTCGGCGGCGGAGACCGATCAAGCCACGGTTCGTCTGAGCTGCGATCGTGAAGTCGATGCGCCGAAGGCGCAGCGCGTGGCCATGCTCATCGTCGGCGTCATTGGCGCCCTGATGTTCATGATCTGGCCGTTTTTCCCGCACCAGCAGGAGCTCGGAACGCTGGCATGGATGGGCGGGATCGTCGCCATCGCCGTCTATTTCCTCACGCTGCGGCGGACGAGCGGCGGCATCGCTTCCGATTTCCTGCAACGCCTGGCGCGAAGGCAGAGGGAACTCTGATGCTCTGGATCGTCCTCATCCTGCTTGCCGCCGTGATCCTCGGAACCTGGATCCGCAACAAGGCCGACGAGGCACGAAAGCAGTAACCGCCTACAGACGCTCCGTGATGATCGTCTTGGCGATCGTCTGCAGCTGCATGTTCGACGTGCCTTCGTAGATCTGTCCGACCTTCGAGTCGCGCCAGAACTTCTCGACCGGATACTCCTTCGTGTATCCGTTTCCGCCGAACAGCTGCACCGCGAGTGAGGTGACCTTCTCGCAGACTTCCGACGAGAACAGCTTTGCCATGGCCGCCTCGCGGACGAACGGCTTCTTCGCATCTTTCAGGCGTGCGGCGTTGTAGACCATCAGCCGGGCCGCCTCGAGCTGCGTCGCCGCCTCGGCGATCTGGAACTGCACGGCCTGAAACTCGGAGATCTGTTTCCCGAACTGCTTGCGGTCTTTTGTGTACGCGATGGCATGTTCGAGCGCGCCCCGGGCGACGCCGATCATCTGCGCGCCGATGCCGATGCGGCCTTCGTTCAGCGTCTCGATGGCGATCTTGTAGCCCTTGCCGATTTCGCCGAGGACGTTTTCTTTCGGGACGCGGCAGTCTTCGAGGATCAGCTCGCAGGTCGAGGAGGCGCGGATGCCGAGCTTGTCCTCCTTCTTGCCGACCGCGAAACCGGGGAAATCGCGTTCGATCAGGAAGGCGGTGATGCCTTTGTAGCCGGCGTCGGGATTCGCGTTCGCGAACACGATGAACACTCCCGCCTCGGCTGCATTCGTGATCCAGAGCTTCTGGCCGTTCAGGACCCAGGAATCGCCTTTGTTTTCGGCTTTCAGGGAGAGGGCGAAGGCGTCGGATCCCGATCCCGCTTCCGACAGCGCGTAGGCGCCGACGGTGTCGCGGGCGAGCATGGTCAGGTACTTCGATTTCTGGTCTTCATTGCCCCAGCGCAGGATGGCGTTGTTGACGAGCGTGTTCTGGACGTCGACGAGCACGCCGCAGGAGGCGTCGACGTGCGATAGCTCCTCGACGACGAGAACGGCGGTGAAAAACGTCGAGCCGGCGCCGCCCCACGGGTCGGGGACTTCGATTCCCATGATGCCGAGATCGAAAAAGCTACGCATCAGGTCGCGGTCCATCGCCGCGTCGTGATCCATCTTGTGGACGAGGGGGCGGATGCGCTCGACGGCGAAATCGCGAACGCTCTGCTGGAACATCTGTTCTTCTTCGGAAAGGACCGTGAGCGGCGCTCCGGTGGTGATTTCAACTGCCTGGGTGGTCATGGTGAGCTCCAAGGGCGGGCGAATGATATCCGAACGCTACCCGTTATGATCGTGACAGCCTCCGTGGCGGAATTGGCAGACGCTGCGGACTTAAAATCCGCTGCTCGGAAACGGGCGTGCCGGTTCGAGTCCGGCCGGAGGCACCACGCCTATAATTCCGCGAATGCGATGGCCCCTCGCAGTCGCGGCTCTGCCGCTGATCTCCACGCTGGCCTTCGCCCAGGTTCGTGAGACTGTCGATGTCACGATCACGAATCTCGATCTCGTCGTCACCGACTCTCGAGGGAAAGCGGTTCGCGGACTGGCCAAAGGCGAATTCGATCTTCTCGAGGGTGGGAAGGCGCGAGAGATCACGAATTTCTCGGAGGTTTCGGCTGCGATGCCGGCGACCGGAAGCGTGGTCGCCGCGCCGTCGCGTTCGGTGCTGATCGTGTTCGACAACACCACGCTCACGATGCCGAACCGGCGGAAGGCCGCCGACGCGGTCAAGGGCTGGATGGCCGGCCAACTGCGGCCGGCCGACCGGATCGCCGTGCTGACCGTGATGCCGGGACTGCAGATGAAGCAGCCGTGGACATTTGACAGTCGCGCCGCTGCGGCCGCGGTCGATGTCGTGGCCGGCGAGGGCACGACGATGATCGAGCAGGAGCGTCGCGAGGCGGAGTCGCGAATCGACGAAGTCGTCCGTCGCGCGGGAAGCCTGAGTCAGAACGAGCGCCCGCCCGACTTCGACGAGATGACCCAGGCCGTGCGCGCGTATTCCGCGGCCCTGATGCGCGATTGCGCGTCGGCCCTGTACTCGATCAAAGCGTCGATTGCCTACTTCCCGCCGAACGCGCAGAAGAAAGTGATCATCCTCGTCGGCGAGGGCATGCCGACGAATCCCGGTTCGGACCTCTTCCACTACCTCAACAACGTGAAGATGAACATCGAGGCCGGCGCGGGACCGCAAGTCCTGAGGAAAGGTGCAAGCACGGCCTCTCCGCTGACGGAAGCGAGTGAATTCGATCTCGGCCCCGTGCTGCGCGATGTGACTTCGACGGCGACGCGACGGGGCGTCATGCTCTATGCCATCAATCCGGGGCAGAACGAGAAGAGCGGCGGGACCGTGGCCGACACCCAGCCGGGCGATATCCGCGTGCAGTTCGCGACATCGGCGGGAAACCGCGCCGGCTACGAGGCTCTGGTGCGCGGCACGGGCGGCACCGCCTTCTACGGCACGCCGCCCGAGGGTGCGCTCGCGCAGATCTCGAACGATCTCGATGCGTACTACTCGCTCGGATACCGAGCGGTCCCTGGGACGGATCCCAATGCGCCGATGGTGGTGAAGTCGAAGAGCGGCTACAAGGTTCGCGTCAACCGCGCGGCGGCTCCGCAGTCAGCCGATGACCGGATGCGCGAGACCGTGCTGGCGAATCACATCACCGCGCCGGCGTCGAACGATCTCCGGATCGCGCTCGCCGCCGATCCTCCCGTGGCCGATGGCGACCGGCGCAAGGTTCATCTCAAGGTGCTCATCCCCATCGACAGCCTGCAGATCGACCGGGACGGCGAGGAGGTCGCCGGCGGCTTCACCGTGTACGTTTCGAGCGGCGACAATCGCGGTGCGGCCACCACCGTCAATCGTCAGGAGCATCAGTTCCGCTGGCCCGCAACCGCCGTCCCGTCGCTGAAAGGGAAGACGATCACTTTCGCCGTGGACGTCCTCGTGCCCGCGGGTCTCAACCAGATTTCGGTCGGAGTCATCGATCAGCATTCGCAGCAGACCGGCTTCGATCGCCTGGCCCTGGGCGTCTGACCAGCACGAGTTCGTTTACAATCTGCACAAGAACCGCTGCATGTCGGTTGGGAGGGTGTGATGGGGACCTGCTCGTACTGCGGTGGCAAATTCCCGAAAACGAGAGCGACGCGGAAATACTGCACGCCGAGGTGCAAGACGAACGCGTGTCTGGACCGGAAGCCGAGCCGGTTGCGCGCGGCGGACGTGCAGGCGATTTTTCAGCTGCTCGCCGCCGACTTCGATTGTGCGGAGGAGTTGAAGGAGAGGTTGCGCGCCATCGTGGCGCCGCAGATGCCGCCGATTCCGCTGGAGCGCGGCCGCGTGATCATCCCGCGGCTGGACTGACGTCGGCTCCACAAATGAAAAAGGGCGCCTGGTTTCAGGCGCCCTTCTGGGGTTGGGTGCTACGAACTAGCCCCCTCAGGTTTATTGGAACAATCCATTTGAAATTTGTACCTCCTCCCCCAAGAATTTCCGGCGGACCCGCAACAAGCGTCATGTCGTACGCCACGACCCACCTCGCCGGCGTCGCGGACCGGATCGACCGCTCCATCTCGCCCCGTGGTGGAAGGGAGGAGCGGGAACTTTTTGATCTGTCAAAGAAACTCTGGAGAAGGAAACAGCGTCCGCATGCGTTTATTGCATGCGCCCCCGCTCCCTCTCACTTTCATGCATGGATAGCATGATACGTTTTTCGCGGCGAATCGCAAAACAAAATCGCACACATTCAAACTGCGACGAGCGCGCCGGGACAAGCGGGGTCGCTGTGTTAGACTTTTTGCTCCGCGGAGCCCTTGAAATGAAACGACTTTTCCCCCTCGCCACGCTTGCTATTGCTCTGTTCAGCGGCACCATTCAAGCGGCTCCGGTCACCGGCTCGGTGGCATTCGTGACGAAGCGGGGTCAGCGGCCGACGGTGAACGAGACTCTGGTGTGGCTCGAGCCGGCCGGCGTGCGGGTGGCGCGCCGCGCTCCCGAGACCGTGCAGATGACGACGCGCAGCAAGACGCTCCTCCCCCACGTGCTGGCGATTCCGGTAGGATCGACCGTTACATTTCCGAACGAGGACCCGATCTCGCACAATCTCTTCTCGCTCTCCAGCGGCAATGCTTTCGATCTCGGCCTCTACCGGCGCGGCGCCGGCAAGAGCGAGAAGTTTCAGAGTCCCGGCATCGTGAACGTCTACTGCAACGTGCATCCGAACATGTCGGCGGTCATCCACGTGATGGCGACGCCGTATTACGCGTTCGCCGACGAGGCCGGGCACTACGCGTTTGACGTTCCTCCCGGCCGCTACAAGATCGTGGCGTGGAACGAGCAGGGCGGCGTCGCCGAGTCGTCGATCGACGTCGGGGCATCGGGGCTGGCAACGCCCGTCGCGCTGACGATCGACAGCCGCAACTTCCGCGTCACCGAACATCTGAACAAGGTCGGCAAGCCGTATCAGGCTCCGAGCACCAGGGAATACTGAGTGGCGGCGACGGCGCGAGCGGCGGCCAGCACCAGCGGCGAGATGGCGCCGGTGCCCGTCTACACCGTCGAACGCGCCCGTGTGCCGCTGGTGCTTCGGCTATTCGGCCTGACGGCGCTGCTGATTGCCGCGGTCGTCGGAATCGCCGTGGCGATCACCATCCAGCGCGCATCGACGGTGGCGCGGGAAACCGTCAACAAGTCGATCGCCGGTGCGGTGCGCCTGTTTGATGACCAGGAGACGCAGCGGCTCGCGCGTCTTGCCGTTCCCGTCCAGCTCCTCGGCAACGATCCGAACTTCTACGCGTACATCCGCGAGAACTTCGCCGGAGCCGGTCAGCCGGCGACGGACCTCGTCAGCCTGAACGATCAGCTCGAGCAGCGCCGGCAGTCATTCGGCAGCGATGTTCTCGTGCTGCTCGACGATCAGGGCAAAGTGATCACTCGAACCGATCAGCCGAGCGTGACGGCCGCATCGGGTGAAGATCTGTATGAGCAGTCGCCGTTCGTGAAGAAGATCATCGACGACTCGACGCTTCCCGATGCGCGCGGCGTGATCCTGCTGGGCCAGCGGCTGTTTCATGCGGCCGTGGCACCGGTGGCGATCGGCACACCTCCGGTCCGCATCGCCTACCTGCTGAACGCATCGGCGATCGACGAGACGTTCGCCAATCGGATCGCCGAATCGACCAACGCCGACGTGATGTTCATGGCCGCGGGAAGCGGGACGGTGACGCGCTCGTCCGGCGCGCCGAGCTTCGGCATGCAGCAGATGCACGGCGTCGATCAGATCGTGAAGAGCGGCAAGCGCATGTCGCCGGCCACGCAGACGATCGAGCGAAGCTCGTACGTGTTGACCGGCGAGCCGCTGCTCGCGGACCGGAAAACGATCGGCGCAGCCGTGTTTCTCCGCTCCGTCGATCGGGAGATGGCGCCGTTCCGCCAGATCGAGAACGCCCTGCTCGTCGGCGGAGGCATCGCTCTCCTGCTGGCCTTCATGCTGTCGTGGCTGATTGCCAAGCGGATGACGCGGCCGATCGAGCATCTCGCGCGCATGGCGCAGGCCGTGACCGCCGGGGACTACAACGTTCAGCCCGCGGTGAGCCGCGGAGACGAAGTGGGCATCCTTGGCCGCGCGTTCGCGAAGATGATCGTCTCACTGCGCGACAAGGCCGAGCTCGAGGAGCTGTATCAGCAGATGGCCGCGCGTTCCGCCGAACGCGAGGCCATTCAGCCGCGGCGCAGCGAGGCCCCGAAACTCGATGAGGGAACGGTGCTGGTCACCGATCTCCGCGGCCTCCCGCCCACGGTCGGCGGAGGCGACGCACAATCGGTCATCGACTCCGTTGCCCGCGTGATGAGGTTGCAGGAAGCGGAAGTCATGCGCCAGGACGGCGAGGTGCGCGAGATCGTCGGGCATCGTCTGGTCAGCGTCTTCCGCGGCGATCGCGGGATCATTCACGCCATCCGCGCCTCGCGTGCTATCAACGAGGAGCTGGCCACGCAGATGCCGCAGAACCCGATGTCCATTGGCGTCGGCATCGCCACCGGCGAGTTCGTCACAGGCTCCGTCGATCTCTCCCGCGAAAGCGGTGTTGCCGTCGTCGGCAATGCTCCGCTGCTCGCGTCGCTTTTCGCGTGGCACGCGCCGACCGGTACCGCATACATCTCCTACGAAACGGCACAAGCGGCGGGTGGCGAGGTCCTCAGCTCGGCCACGCGCGAAGAGGTGAAGCTGAAGTGGCTGGCGCAGGCGCTCCCCGTCGCGTCGCTCCCGCTGGTCAGCGTCACGACGGGCATGATCCGGTCGATCGGGGGCACGACGCCGGCGGCCGCGACCATCCGGCTCGACGGAACGGAAGGAGCGGCCCCGGCGAAGTCCGTCGTCGATCTCACCACCGGCCAGGTCTTCGCCAGCCGCTACCGCATCGAGCAGGTCCTCGGCCGCGGCGGGATGGGCGTGGTCTACAAAGCGAGCGACACGCAGCTCGACGAGATCGTCGCCATCAAGACTCTCCCGGGCGATGTCATGCAGCGCTCGCCGGAGGATCTCGAGCGCTTCAAACGCGAGATCCGGCTGGCGCGCAAGATCACACATCGCAACGTCCTGAGAACCTACGACTACGGCGAAGCGGAAGGTGTGTATTTCATCAGCATGGAGTTCGTTCGCGGCTACACGCTTTCGGAGCTGCTCACGGAATCGGCCGGACGTCAGATGGCCCCGCGCGTGGCCATGGGCATCACGCGGCAGATCTGCCGTGGGCTGCAGGCCGCGCACGAGCAGGGCATCATCCATCGCGACATCAAGCCGCAGAACGTTCTCATCGACGCCAAGGGCGAAGTGAAGCTGATGGATTTCGGCATCGCGCGCATGGCCGAGGCGAAGGAAGCGATGACCCAGGCGGGGCTGATCGTCGGAACGCCGCACTACATGAGTCCCGAGCAGGTTCAGGGAAAGCAGCTCGATCCGCGCAGCGACGTTTACTCGATGGGCGTGCTGATGTACGAGATGCTCGCCGGCAAGCGTCCGTTCGAATCGTCGTCGCTGACCGGCGTCCTCACCGCCCACATCACCGAGGCGCCGAAGCCGTTGCTCGAAGTCCGGCCGGAGCTCGGGGAGCGGATCAACGCCATCGTCATGCGTTGCCTGGCGAAGGATCCGAAGGCGCGCTACGCCGACGCCGGAGCATTGCTCGCAGATCTCGACGCCGTTCAAGTGCCGTCGGCTGCCGCCGCGGCTTGAGGAGAGATCATGGACCTTGTTGTCGGTGGCACCGGGTGGCTCGGTTCCGAGATCTGCCGCCGTCTCCGTGCGAAAGGTGAGGCTGTCCGCGCGCTGGTGCGCAAGACCTCCGATCCCGCGAAAGTCGAAGGTCTGAAGAGCCTCGGCTGTGAGATCGTCACGGGCGATCTTCAGGACAAGGCTTCACTCGACCGGGCGTGTCGCGGGATCGATACCGTGATCTCGACGGCCACGGCGATCGCCTCGCGCCAGTCGCACGATTCGCTCGACAAGACCGACCGCGACGGGCAGATCAATCTGATCGAAGCCTCGCGCGCGAACCGCGTGAAAAGATTCGTGCTCGTCTCGTTTTCGGGAAACCTGGAAGGCCAGTCGAGCCTCCATCGTGCCAAGCGGACGGTGGAAGAGACGCTTCGCCAGAGCGGCCTCGCGTACACGATCCTCCGTCCGAGCTGCTTCATGGAAATCTGGCTCTCGCCGATGATGGGATTCGACCTGCGGAACCGGAAGGCCCAGATCTTCGGCACCGGCGACGCGCCGGTCAGTTACATCTCGATTTCGGATGTCGCGGAATTCGCGGTGCTCGCGGCGAAAAGCGATCGCGCCGTGAACCAGACGATCGAGCTCGGCGGGCCCGAGGCGATCGCGCCGAACGATGTGGTGAAGATGTTCGAGCAGGAGACCGGCGCGCAATTCGAGGTCACGCGCGTTCCGAAGGAAGCGCTCGCGCAGCAGTTCGCCTCAGCGACGGACGAGATTCAGAAGACCTTCGCCGCGCTGACGCTCGGAATCGCCGGCGGCGACAAGATCGACATGAAGAAGACGCTCGCCGTCTTCCCGGTGAAGTTGACGTCCGTGCGCGACTTCACGCGCCGCATGCTGGCCGGCTGACCGTTCCGGTATGCTGCCTCCCATGGATGAGCGGCAGAAGATCGTCGACGTGGTCACTCGGCTGTTCGTCGGCACCGACCGCCGCGACTGGGAATCGGTCAAGAACTGCTTCGAGCGTCACGTGCTCTTCGACATGACTTCGCTCACCGGCGGTCAGGCGACCACGCTGACGCCGCAGCAGATCGCTGACGGATGGGACGCCGGGCTGGAGCCGATCAAACACGTCCATCACCAGGCCGGAAACTTCATCATCGACGTGAAAGGCACATCGGCGCATGCCTTCTGTTACGCGATCGCGTACCACTACCGCGAGACGAAATCGGGGCGGAACACGCGTGCGTTCGTCGGCAGCTACGATTTCGATCTTCGAAAGCACGGCGAAGAGTGGAGAATCGGGACGTTCAAATTCAATCTGAAATTCATCGACGGCAATCCGCAACTCGAGCAGGACTGACGTTCCGCCGGGCCGTGGCCGCGGACGCCGCCGCGCTGGCCGCGTTCGGCGCGCGCACGTTCGAGGACACGTTCGGCGCGGCGAATCGTCCCGAAGACGTCGCCGCGTTTCTGGCGCGCACCTACGGCGAAGAGATCCAGCGGCGCGAGATCGAAGATCCGGCGATCGTGACACTCCTGGCCGAGAGCTCCGGACGGTTTGCCGCGTTCGCGCAGTTGAGATGCGGGCAGGACACGGTCGAGATCGCACGTTTCTATGTCGATCGTCCGTGGCAGGGAGGCGGCGTTGCGCAGGCGCTGATGCGCGAAGTCATCGAGGCGTCGGCTGCTCTCGGAGCGAAAAGCATCTGGCTCGGCGTATGGGAGCGCAATGATCGCGCCATCGCTTTCTACGCGAAATGCGGCTTCCGCGACGCCGGCAGCCAGCCCTTCCTCCTCGGAAGCGATCTGCAGACCGACCGGGTAATGGTCAGGAGCTCTTCTTGATGTCGAACTGCGTCTTCGGCTTGGCGATGTCGCGCAGCCGCTCGAGTTGGAAGACGGCCGGCACTTCTTTCCCCGACACGATGGCCTGAGCGGTCATCTCTCCGACCACCGGCGAGAGTTTGAAGCCGTGGCCGGATCCGCCGCCGAGCAGCCAGACGTTGCTGGCGCTCGGATGGCGATCGACGATCAGGTTCCCGTCCGGACTGTTCTCGTACTGGCAGACCTCGGCGGAGAGGAGCGGCTGTTTCGCGATCTCCGGAAACCGTTCCGCGAGAAATTGCCGCGCGCTCTCGATCTTCTCTTTCTTCGGATGACGGTCGGCCGTGGTCGGATCGATCGGTTCGCCGCGCGTGTCGTCGGCGACCTTGAGCCACTTCCCGTTCACGTCGGGAATTCCGTAGACGATCCGTTTTCCGAAGTCGATCCAGATCGGAAGGCGGCTCGACGCGTACCGCTCCGAGCCTTTCGGCGTCGCGAAGTAGTAGACCTCTTGCCGCGTCGGGTGAACGCGATCGCCGATCACGTCCGGGAACAGCTTGCCGAGCCACGGGCCGCAGGCGAACACGTACACGTCCGCGTCCACTTTGGATCCGTCCTGGAGCCGGACGGCGGACATCTTTCCGCTGGCGATGGTGCCGGGCTTGACCGATGACTGGCGATACCGTCCACCGGCTTTCTCGAAGGCATCGCGGACGACCACACAGGCGTGACGCGCCGAGAGCGCGCCGGCCTTCTTCTCGAGCCAGACGGATTTCACGCCGTTGAAGTCGATCTGCGGATACTTCTTCGCAGCTTCGGCCACCGTCATCTGATCGACTTCAAATCCGAGGTCGTGGAGGATGGGGACGGAGTCGCGGACGTAGGTGTCGTCGCCGCGATGCATCCACAGCGCGCCCATCTCGACATAAAGCGGATCGTCCTGCGACGTATCGACGGTCTTCCAGAGCTCGAACGCGCGCTTGACCATCTCGGAGTAGATGCGGTCCGGGCCGTAGATCGCCCGGATCACGCGCGTCTTGCCGCCGGAGCTGGACAGCGAGTTGCCAGGTCCCCAGGCGTCGACGAGGACGACGTCGGCGCCGAGCTTGCGCAGCTCGAGCGCCGTCCAGCCGCCGAAAGCGCCCGCGCCGATGACGGCCACGCGGGGCTTGGAACCGAGAAGGGATTGAGCGTCGAGGCGGGCCGCGAAGGGCACCGCCGCGACGCTCGCGATGAATCGCCGCCGGGTAACGGACATCAGAAGTTCATCCGCGTGGTCACTCCGATGGTCCTGGGCTGGTTGGTCAGGAACGCGACGCGGCCGCGGAATCCGCGCTCGCGATCGAGCGAGAGGTACGCCGTTTCGTTGGTCACGTTGTTGACGAACACCGCCGTGTCCCACTTTCCGCGCAGAACGCCCACGCGGAGGTTGACGATGTTGTACGACGGCAGTTTCGGATTGAACTGGAAGGTGTTCTGCGTCAGCGGACCGCCGATCGTGTTCTTTCCGAACGAGTCGAGGTAGAGAGTCGCCGCCGGACAGGTTCCGGTGCCGCCGCTGATGCAGGTGAGGTCCTCATCTCCGATCTGCGTGAAGCGGTCGCCGACGAACTGGTACGTTCCGGTCAGGTAGCCGGCCCAGTTGTTCGGAGCCATCCAGTGATAGGTGGCCGCCGCGGAAGCCTGATTCTGCGGCACGGTCGGCATGCGGGCGCCGCTGCGGATGCCGGACACGATGGTGCGGGTGTTGTTCGGGCCGGGAGCGGTGACCGTCGACTGGAGCTTCGAATCCGTATGGCTCGCCGAAACGGAGAAGTCGAACATCTGGCTCGGATGCAGGTCGACTTCGATCTCGGCGCCCGTGCTGCGTGCTTTCGGGACGCTGAGGATCAGACGCGAAGAGCATGATCCGGCCGTGACCGTCGCCTGGAGGTCCTTGATGTTGGAGTAGAAGGCGGCGACATTCACCGACCCGTTGCCGCCCATCACCGTGTTCTTCGAGCCGACCTCGTAGTTCCACAGCGTCTCGTCCTTCCAGTCGGGATGCCCGCTGAAGGTCACGAGATCCTGCGGCGTGCAGAGCGGAACCAGGAGCGGATCGTTGATGCCGCCGAGGCGGAAGCCTTTCGAGGCCTGCGCGTAGAGGCGGCTCGCATCGTTGACCTTGAAATTGGCCATGAGGCGCGGCGCGAATCCGTGCGCTTTCGTGGAACCGACGCTGTCATTCGGATCGGAGAAGATTCCGTCGAAGACCTGCGTGCGGTCTTCCTTGAAGTCGTACCAACGCAGGCCGCCAGTGAGATCGAACCGATCGGTGACGGAGTACGTGGCCTCGCCGAACAGCGCGCTCTGCTTCAGCGTGTAATGCAGGTCCGACTTGTAAAGCTCGTCGGTCTTCGCCAGCTTCGTTCCGGCAGTCGGAATCCCGCTGAGCTGCGTGAATCCGATCACCGGGAGGTTCTGGCCGTAGTGCCGCTTGTTCTGGGCGTAGAACCCGCCGCCGACCCACTGCAGTTTCGCGTCGGACCCGGAGAGCCGGATTTCTTCCGTGAACGATTTCGCTTTCGTGGCGTCATCGAGCGGCGAATCGAGCGTGTAGACGGCCGCAGGCAAACCGATCGAACCGCCGGTGATGCTCGACGTCAGAGCTCCGGCATCGCGGATGACCAGGATGTCGCGGTCGCTGTACGAGGTTACCGACGTCAGCGTCTTGGTCTTGCTGAGGTTGTAGGACAAGTTGAAGTCGCCGAGCCAGAACTTGTCCGTGGTCGGCTCCTTGATCTGGGTGAACTGGCGGTGATCGCCGAGCTGCACGGCGGGCCGCGTCGTCGTGTACGGGTTCCCCAGGATGTTGAACACGTCGATGCGGTTCCATCCGTTCATGTCGAGTTTCTGATAGAGGATTCGCGGCGTGAGGCTCAGGTTGTCGTTCGGTTTGAAGAGGAAGCCCACGCGCGTACCGGCGCGATAGCCGTTGTTGACGTGATCCTTCACGCTGAGATTGGGTTGAACCGCGTCGATGAAGCCGCCATAGCGCGTGTAGTAGGCGACGGCACGCATCGCGCTCGTCGGTCCCATCGGCACGTTGAACGCGCCCTTGACACTTCCGCCCACGCCGCCGTTGTTGATCGACTCGAGCGTGGCTTCGGCGACCGACTCGGATGAGCCGATCTTCGGCTGGTTCGTGATGTAGCGAACCGTTCCCGACTCCGAACCCGAGCCGAACAGCGTGCCTTGCGGTCCGCGGAGAATTTCCACGCGGGACAGGTCGAACAGGTCGAGGTCGGGTGTGAAAAGCGAGAGCGAAATCACCGACTCGTCGAGGTAGACGCCGACCTGCTCTTTGACTCCCGGCTGGTCGCGGACGATCTGTCCCGACGACACGCCGCGCATGGCCACCTGGCTCTGGCCCGGTCCGAGGTTCTGGACCGTGAAGCCGGCGACGTTCTGCGCAACGTCTTCGATCGTTTCGGCGCCGCGATCGCGGAGATCGGATTCGGTCGGCGCGGCGACCGAGATCGGCACCTCCTGCACGGTTTCCTCGCGCTTGCGCGCGGTGACCACCATCTCCTCGGTCACCTTCGGCTTCTTCTCCTCCTCGGCTTTCTTTTCGTCGGAGGTCTTCTTTTCCGGAGGTGTCTGGGATTGCTGGGCGAGCAGCGGCAGGGCAGGGATGGCGAGAGAAAGAACGACGATGAACAGGGAAATCCGGGACACAAGGCGTTTCATGGCTGGCCCCCTCCACTCTAACGATGAATTGATGAGGCCGGATTGTCCCGCTTTGACGCGGCGATGGTCAAGGTTGGAACGTCGCGTTACCGCCAGATCGCGTCGAGCAGTGGGGCCTTGAAGTAAAACGAGCCGACTTTCAGCGCGTCCGCTTCGCCGGAGTTGTCTTTGGTCAGCGCCTTCAGCCGCACGAGAGGGACTTTCTTGAAACGGCGGAAGTTCAGCTCGACGTAGATCGGGGTTCCCGGAATGCCCCGCGCCGCTGTTGCGGTGCCAGGGGAAATTCCGTTGACGAGACCGTCGACGATGGCGCGGAGCTGCGGATTCACAGTGATCTGCGGTGCAGTCCAGACGTCGATCCACGCGGCGGGTCCGTAGACGATGCGGTAGCGATTCGCCGCCACTCCCGCAACCTTGCCGGGAACGGGAGGCATCACCGGCGGAACGGTGCCCGCGGTCTGATCGCCGCCCGCGAGTTTCGCGACGATCGAGTTCACATCGGCGATCGGCACGTCGGTGTACATCCGCGACACCGGGTTCTGCACGGTGATGGTTTTCGAGCCGTTCCGGGTGAAGCCGCTGAGCCAGAAACTTTCGGCGTGAACGCCGCCGCTGTAGACGTCGAGCGTCACCGTTCCGAACTTGCTGAAGAACGGGAAGGGCGCGGCAGGGTAGGCCTCGAGCTGGACGTGGTAAGGCGTGGAGCGCCGCGCGTTGGCGCGCGGCGAGTCGGCGGCCGAGACGGCCGCCGCTCCACAAACCGCAACAAGAAGAAGGGCGGCCACTGTGGGCCGCCCTTTGGTGAGCTTAGAACGTTGCATCGAGGAAGGGTCGCAACTTCTTCGAGCGCGACGGGTGGCGCAGCTTGCGGAGCGCCTTCGACTCGATCTGGCGGATGCGCTCGCGCGTGACGTTGAACGAGCGACCCACTTCCTCGAGGGTGTGCTCGGCACCGTCACCGACGCCGAAGCGCATCTTGAGCACCTGCTCCTCGCGAGGAGTGAGCGTGCGCAGCACCTTGGAGGTCTGCTCCTTGAGGTTCGCCACGATCACGTGATCGATGGGGGAGATCACGCCGCGATCCTCGATGAAATCTCCAAGATGCGAGTCTTCCTCTTCTCCGATCGGAGTCTCGAGCGAAATCGGCTCCTGGGCGATCTTCATGATCTTGCGGACCTTCGAGACCGGCATGTCCATGCGCTTGGCGATCTCTTCGGCCTGCGGCTCGCGTCCGAGCTCCTGAACGAGAGCGCGGGAGGTGCGTGTCAGCTTGTTGATCGTCTCGATCATGTGCACCGGGATGCGGATGGTGCGGGCCTGATCGGCGATGGCGCGCGTGATCGCTTGCCGGATCCACCACGTGGCGTACGTGGAGAACTTGTAGCCGCGGCGGTACTCGAACTTCTCGACCGCTTTCATCAGTCCGATGTTGCCTTCCTGGATGAGGTCGAGGAACTGCAGACCGCGGTTCGTGTACTTCTTGGCGATGGAGACGACGAGGCGGAGGTTGGCGACGATCAGCTCCTGCTTGGCCTGATCGGCTTCCTCCTCACCGGAGCGGATCTCGCGGATGGTCTTCTTGAGATCCTCGTGCGTCGTGCCGTAGAAGATCTCCAGCTCGCCGAGCTTCTCCTGATATTTCTGGAGGCGGCGGCGGTAGAAGTCGCGGCGGGTCTTGTCCTTCTCGCGCTTCAGCGCCGCTTCGTCCTTGCGGATCATCGAGGCCGACTGCGACAGCTCGCCGTCGATGTCTTTGAGCTTGTTGATCATCCGGTTGCGCGTCTGCGGCGTGAAGTCGATCTGCCGCATCTCCTCCTCGAGCTGCTCTTCGAGCTTGATGAGGTGGCGCGTGGTGGTGGCCAGCGTACGCTGCGAGAGCTTCTTCGGCTCGGCGAGCTTCACGCGGGTGTCCTTGATCTTCTTGTCGAGCTTGGCGATGTCTTCGAAGATCGCCATGATCTCGTTGATCTTGTTGATCGTCGACGCCGCGAGCTTCGGCTCGCCGTTCCCGTTCTCGTCGGGCGGGAGCGGCTCGCTGATCGTGTCGTCGGTGACGGCGAGATCGATCATCTCCTTGATCACCCGGCTGTCCTTCTTGGCGGCGTCGTAGATCTTGATGATCTCTTCGAGGATGATCCGGTTCTGGGAGAGGGCCTTGTAGACGCGGCGCTCACCCTTCTCGATGCGCTTGGCGATCTCGACCTCGCCCTGGCGGTCGAGGAGCTTGACCGTGCCCATCTCGCGCAGATACATGCGGACGGGATCGTTGGTCTTGTCGACGATGCCGCTGGCGGCCGCGACGATGTCGGCCTGCACTTCCTCGCGCTGGTCGACTTCCTTTTCTTCGATGGTGCCGTCGATCGTGACGATCGTTTTCGGTGAGGCGGTGACGGGCTGCTTGTCCGCGTCTTCGATGACGTCGATGCCGAGGTCATTGAAGCGGATATAGATCTCGTCGAGCTCTTCGGGGAGGCTTGTTACTTCTTCGGGAAGGACTTCGTAAATCTCGTCGTAAAGAAGGAAGCCTTTCTCCTTTCCCAGTGCGATGAGCTGCTTGACCTCAACATATTTCTCTTCGACACTCAACTCGCCGACCCCCTCTTCAAAAGTGGACTCCTGTTCCAGATTCGTCGCAGTCCGCAGGCGTGTCGTCATAGTGGTTTTCGGCTCCTCAACTGGGCAGCGGTTTTCGAGTACCCGCGGTGCCTCGAGTACCGTTTCGAGGACACTCACGTAATCTTTGGGGGACGATAATTATTTCAGTGCACTCAACATACGGGAGACTTCGAGTTTCTCTCGGTCGAGCTCGCGAACGCGGCTGAAGTCTCCGCTACGCTCCGCTTCTGTGATCTCTCGCTGGATCTGTGATTTGCGACGCTCAAGATAACTTCGCTCCAGGGGACGCAGATTCTGGTCAATGCGCTGGAGGGTTTGGTCGTCGACATCGTCCCTGAGTGTTAACTCTGAGAGCAGGGTAAGCTCGGCCTCGCCCCTAAGATGGGTCTGTACCTCGCCGAAATCAATAGGTTTCCCCGCCGCGACGTCACTTTTTATGATAGAAAACAGCGTTCTGCACGCCGCGTCCTCGAACAATTCCTCGTGCACACGTTCCGCGACACTCGCCTGAAGCCTCCCCTGTAACATCGCCGCGAGGATCACCTTCTCTGCCGAGTTTGTGGGCGCCGAGACCTGGCGCTCGGCCGGCCCACCCTGCGCTTTTCCGCGCACGCGTGACCAGACGACATCGAACTCGAGATGGAACGCATCGGCGATGCGCTGCGCGGCATCGTTGCGCACCACCGGATCGGTGACCGCACCGAGCAGCGGTACGAAGTGCTCGACTCGCTCCGATTTCTCCCTGCCCGAAAGTTGTGCAACTCCGGTGGCCCACTCCTTGATCCCGAACTGGAAGATGTCGGTCGCGCTGCCGAGGAGCTCGAGAAAACGATCGACGCCGTGCTTCTGGACGAGCGTGTCGGGATCCTTCTCGCCCATGAGATCGAGCACTTCGACGTGCAATCCGGCGGAGAGCAGCACCGGCGCGGCGCGAAGCGTGGCGTGGCGGCCGGCGTCATCGCCGTCATAACAGATCACGACGCGTCGCGTGAATCGGCGGAGCAGCGATGCCTGGCCCGAGGTCAGCGAAGTTCCCATCGACGCCACGACTCCCGGCACACCTTTGTGATCGATGGCGATCGCGTCGAAGTAGCCCTCGACGAGAATGGCGCGATCGATCTTTCGCATTGCGTCTTTCGAGCGATGCAGGTTGTACAGAAGGCGCGACTTGTTGAAGATCTCCGATTCCGGCGAGTTCAGATACTTCGGTTCGCTGTCGTCGAGCGAGCGCCCGCCGAAGCCGGCGAGCGCGCCGGTCTCCGTGTGAATCGGAATCATCAGCCGGTTGCGGAAGCGATCGTAGTAACCAGTTTTCTCTTTGCGCGGAGTGATCAATCCCGCTTTCTCGAGTTTCGCCTCGCCGTGTTTTCCGGAGAGCCGGCGCAGGATGTAGTCCCACGAATCGGGTGCGTAGCCGAAGCCGTACTTGGTGACGATCTCTTTGGCCACGCCGCGCTCGTGCAGGTACCGGGCAGCGGCGTTGTCCGGAAATCCGAGGGCCTGGTGGAACGCCTCGGAAGCGTCATCGATGACTTCGAGGAGATCGTCTTTCTCCGATTCGCGAGTGCCCCGCGTTTTGCGGCGGGGGAGCTCGATGCCGACGCGCGCCGCAACGTGCTCGACGGCTTCCGGAAACGTGAAGCGCTCCGTCAGCGTGAGGAACTTGAACACGTCGCCGCCGGTGCCGCAGCCGAAGCAGTAGAACAGACCCTTGTCGCGGTCGACATGGAACGAGGGCGTCTTCTCGCGATGAAACGGGCAGAGTCCCTTGTAGCTCTTTCCGGCGAGCTTGAGCGGCGTGACCTGGGAGACGATGTCCACCAGGTCGGCGGCCTGGCGCACCTGAGCGATGATTGAATCGTTGAGATCGACGAGCGGCACGAACCCTATCCTGAGCGAAGCGACAGATCTACTGTTACACGGCGATGCGCTGAACCGCATGTGGCGCGGTGTAACGATAGACGCTTTGTCGCCTCGCTCCTCAGAGTAGCCTTAACCCAGGACGGCGATCGTCGCGCCGTCGCCGCCTTCATTCTCGCCGCCCGGCCGCCAGGACTTCACGGCCGGATGCTTCCGCAGGTGCTCGCGGATCGCCTTGCGCAAGACGCCGGTGCCGAACCCGTGGATGATGCGCACGGCCTGTTTTCCTTCCAGCAGGGCGCGATCGAGGAACTTGTCCGATTCTTCGAGCGCATCGTCGACGCGCTGGCCGATGAGATTGAGCTCGGCGGAAACGGGTGCGATGTCGTCGGTCCCGTGGAGCGGTGGCCGTCCTCGGCCGCCGTGGCCGTGCGAGACCCGCGGCGCTCCCCGGCCGGCCAGGTCCTTCACGTCCACGGTCATCTTC
This sequence comes from Thermoanaerobaculia bacterium, assembly GCA_035468985.1. Classification (GTDB taxonomy): domain Bacteria; phylum Acidobacteriota; class Thermoanaerobaculia; order Gp7-AA8; family Gp7-AA8; genus DASVHS01. The sequence continues at coordinate 34,068 of DATISF010000043.1, read as the reverse complement.
TTTCCGCCGACGTTCAGAACCGCTTTGTTTCCGTCGATCGACATCACGGTGCCGGTAACCTTGAATCTGCGGTGCTCGGCGCTGTCGCCGACGTGCACTTCGCCCTGTTCGCCGGGGGCGAACTCGATCGCCGCCTCGATCGGTTTCATGACGGTCGAGACCACTTCGCGGGCGTTGATGTTCGTTCGCGTCTCGCGCAGATTCCTGATCTCGTTGGTGACCTGCCGCGCGACGTCGTCCTTCAGCCGCTCCAGCTCTTCACGATACGAGGCCCCGACGCGCGACCTCTCCGCCTCGAGCTTCGCGGCCTGCTCGGCGGCTTTCTTCTGCGCCGTTTCGAGATCGACGCGCATGCGTTCGATCTCATCGCGCTGGGCGAGCACCTCACCCATGCGCCGCTGAAGCTCGGCGAGCAGCGTGTCAGTCTCCGCGTAGCGATCGCCGAGACGTTCGCGCGCCGCGGCGATGATGGAGGAGGGGAGGCCGATCATCTGCGCCACGTCGATGGCCCGGCTCCGGCCGGGGATGCCGACGATCAGCCGATAGTTCGGCTTGCCTGTCGCCGAGTCGAACTCCATCGAGGCATTCACGATGTGGCTGTCTTTGACCGCGAATCCTTTGAGCGACGAGAGATGCGTGGTCACGATCAGCAGTCCCCCGATGCCGAGGAAGTGCTCGATGGTGGCGGCGGCGAGGGCGGCACCTTCTTCGGGATCCGTTCCCGACCCGATCTCGTCGAGCAGGACGAGCGACCTCTTCGTGGCCTTGGCCAGGATTCGCTTCAGCCGGACCAGATACGCAGAGAACGTGGAGAGATGCTCGAGAACGCTTTGATCGTCGCCCACGAGAACGTGCAGGGCGTCGACGACGGGAATCACGGTGCCGTCGTTGGCGGGAACGGGGAGACCGCTCATCGCCATGGCCACGAGGAGGCCGGCGGTCTTGAGCGCGACGGTCTTGCCGCCGGCATTCGGACCGCTGACGATCAGCGCGCAGGCGTTGCGATCGAGCTCGATCGTGATCGGCACAACGGTCCTGTCGGACGGCTCTTCCTCGAACGCAGCCTGTCGCGCCGGTGCGAGCCGTTCGTCGAGCAAAGGATGACGCCCTTCGACGATGTGCAGCGCGCCGTCCGAGAACTGAGGACGCGTGCCTCGGACTGCATCGGAGAACAGCGCGCAAGCCTGCAGCGCATCGAACTCGCCCGCGCCCCGCACGGCCTCGCGAATCTCGTCTCCTTCGTCGAAGAGCAGCCCGGAGATGTACTGCGTGATGCGTGCGATCTCCTCGCGCTCCTGGATGAGAAGGTCGGCCAGATCGTTGTTCAGCTCCACGGCCGGCATCGGCTCGATGAAGAACGAGGCGCCCGAGCCGGAGCGTTCGTGGAGAATTCCGGGGACCGCGTTGCGATGATCGGCGCGGACGGGGATGCAGTAGCGGTCGCCGCGCAGAACGATCAGCGCTTCCTGGATGGCGTCGCCGCTGCGATTCATCACATCATTGAGCAGCTTCTGGATCGCGTTGCGCTTGGCGTGGATCTTGGTCCGGATCGCGCGCAGTTCCGCCGATGCCTCTTCCTTCAGTTTGCCGTCGCGGGTGAAGAACTTGCTCGTCTTCGAAACGAGCTCGCCGAGATCGGGAATGGCCGATCCGAGCTCGATGAGTCGAGGGTAGTCCTCGCCCCGCACGAACGTTTCGCGGATCGCCTGTGTGGCCCGCACCGCGCGCACGATCTGCCATGCTTCGTCGAGCTCGAGAACGGTCTCTCGCGCGAACAGAGATCCGACGTCGGTCAGCCCGGCAAGTGGGAGCAGGCCATCGCGCTGGACGAAGCGCAACATCTCCGCGAGCCGTGACTGAGCGAGCTCGCATTCGGCGATGGACCTGTTGGGACACCGGCCCGCGACCGCGGCTTTGCCCGGCGCGCTCTTGGCCTCCATGGCGACGAGCGTGAGGACGCGATCGAACTCGAGGGCTTTCAGGTCGGAAGTCAATGGAAAACAAAAGGACCCGAGATCGCTCCCGGGTCCTGAAAAGATCAATGACGGCCGATCAATATCCGGTCCGCCGCTCTTCGGCAAGCTTGCGGAGCACCTTTTTGCGCGCCGCAATGGCTTTTCTCTTGCGCTTCGTGCTCGGCTTCTCGTAATGCTGGCGCTTCTTCAACTCGGAGAGGATCCCCGACTTCTCGCATTTGCGCTTGAATCTGCGCAATGCGTTCTCGAACGTTTCGTCTTCTTTGACGTGAACGAGAGGCATGTTCCCCTTTCCCCCCCTTCTAACTGGCAGTGAATGGCGTCCCGTGTTGGCTCATCCATTCTAGATTGCTTTTCCGACCGTGCAACCCGGCCGGACGGGCATTCCATTCCGTAGCGCGTAAGTACGGATGTCGTTCGATTTACGTCTAGTCTGAGGTCCGAATAAAACTCTACACGGAGAGGAGATACTCGATCCGGGCGGTGATTGCGTCCAGCGCCACCTGATTCTCGCCCCCCTCGGGAATGATGAGGTCGGCGTGGCGTTTCGACGGCTCCACGAACTCCTCATGCATCGGCCGGACCGTGGTGATGTACTGCTCGACCACGGATTCGAGGCTCCGGCCGCGCGCCTTGATGTCCCGCATCAGCCGCCGCACGAAACGGATGTCCGGGGGCGTGTCGACGAACAGCTTGATGTCGATCCGGCGCCGCAGCTCCGCCTCGGCCAGGACGAGGATCCCCTCCACGATGATGACTTTGCGCGGCTCGACGTGCTGCGTCTCCGGTTTCCGCGCATGCGTCGTGAAGTCGTACATCGGCACATTCACCGACGAGCCCTTGCAGAGAACGTCGAGGTGACGTGCGAGGAGCTCGCTCTCCAGCGAGTCGGGGTGATCGAAGTTGATCTTGTGGCGCTCTTCAGGCGAGAGCGCGTCGAAGGAGCGGTAGTACGAGTCGTGGGAGATCCACTCGATGCGATCCTTCCCCACGCGATCGTAAATCGCGCGAGCCACGGTCGTTTTTCCGGATCCGGTGCCGCCGGCGATGCCGATGATGACGGGTTTCACGGGTTGCGGACCGTCACGATCCTGATTGCTCCTCGTACTCGGCTTCGGTCATGAAGTCGGAGGGATCGTCGTTCCCGCAGGTGTTGCACATGATCGTGGTGAGCTTGCCGTTGCTGTACTCGAACTGGTACGTCGGCGTCTCGCACTGCAGGCAGATCAGGTATTCGGGCTCATCCACGGCGGAAAAGGATAGCACCGCTCAGCGAGTGGTGTCCGTGGGGGCGCCGAAGCTGGCCTGGACGAAGCGTGCCGTGGTGGTCGCGTTCTCGATCACCGACGCGTAGACGTAGGTCTGCGGCCCGGATGTCTCGATGACCACCGCGAAATGTTCGCCGTCGGTGATCAGCGGAAAGGCCGACTGGATGGACATGTGCCAGAGGCTGTTCGGAGGAATGGAGATGCGGGTGACGGCGAGGTTGCGGCCGGCGATGCGCTGCAAGGCCAGCGTGAAGTCCGCGGTCTGCTCGCCGAGATTCACGAGCCCGAGGTTCGTGCGAAACACGGTGCTGAACGAGAGATCGTAGAGCGTGCGCACCGGAAAGTATGACGAACCGTAGTTGATGGCGATCGGTTCTGGCGGGAACAGCTCGGTGCCGCGCGTTCCGTAAGCGGTGGCGCGCACCGAAACGGATTTCCGATCATTGGTCTGGATCACGATCGGCGAGAGTCCGTACTCGAGGCCGAGAGCAGCGGCAACGTCCGTGAGTTGGATGACGGCGCCGGGAGAGATCGGCAGGATGAGGAAGTTGGCGTCGGGCGCCGTCGGCATCGTCAACATGACGGTGACTTCGCTGCGCTGATCGTTGCGCAGCTCGAGATCGGTGTGCCAGTGCACGTCGTTGGCGCCGACGACCCGGCCGGCGACCGGGACGACGACGGTGGAGACCGGTGGAGGCTGCTCGACGGTGGTCTGCGCATTCGCCGCCGCGGCGGCGAGGAGCAGCGCGGCGATCACGCGAAGTCTCATCGTCTCGTAGACGTTTCCTCTCCCGGCCCGGTTTCAGACGAAGTGCGGCCGCAGCACGCGCGCGCCCACCACCAGGACCTTCTGCAGCGCTGAAAGCGACAGCCGCCGGCGGATGACCGTCAGCGGATCCTTTCGCAGCTTCGCGAGCACGGTTGCGTAAACGCCGCCCATCAGAAGGCAGGGAAACCGCGCGTCGAATGAAAGCTCGTGCAGCAGCGGCTCCGCGGCGCGGAAGTACGACTCGGCGCGATCGATCTGGAGCTCGATCAGCCGGCGCATGGCATCGCTCTCCACGCGCCCGAAGAGATCGGCTTCCGAGACGCCGAAGCGCCGCAATTCCTCCTGCGGAACGTAGACCCGATCGCGGGAGAGATCGTCCCCGATGTCGCGGGTCACGTTGGTCAACTGCAAGGCTGTCGAAAGACTCTGTCCGTGTCCTATGGCCTGGTCGCTCTTGTATCCGAAGATCGACAGCGAGATGTCGGAGATCGAACCCGCCACGAGCTCGCAGTACTGCAGAAGCTCGTCGAAGGTCTCGTAGCGCGTTTTCACGAGATCCTGCCTGCAACCGGCGATGAGGGCCAGGAACGCGCTCTTGGGGATCTTGAAATGCTCGAGCGCATCGGCGAGCGCGATGGTGATCGGATGCGAGGGATGTCCGGCGTAGCAGGCGTCGAGCTCCTCCTGCCACTCGTCGAGGCGCAGGCGGCGTGCGGCCACGTCGAGCACGTCCTCATCGGCGATGTCGTCGGCGAAGCGGCAGACGGCATACGCCGCATAAACCGCGTCCCGCTTCCCTCTCGGCAGGAATCGAAATCCGACCGAGAAATTTGCGCCGTGCTTGTGCGCAATCTTCCGGCAGTGGGCGTATGCCTGTCGGATGTTCATACCGATTGCACCGGTCCCAGCGGCGGAACCTTCATCTCCGTGTCGCGCGAGCGGCACCAGTGATCGGCCGGTTTGTGCAGGCAGCGTCCGCGATGACGCCAGACGCGCCGGACGATCGGGACCAGGAGCGACTTCCACCAGCTGCGGCGATGCCAGCCGCTCAGGTAATGATGAAAATCGCTGGCCCGCGCTGCCTGCCGCACGAACATCGAGAGCCCGGCGTTGCCGCCGGTCTCGTACAGAAATCGGTTGACCAGGCTCGTCTCCTGTTTCGCGCCAAGCTCGCTCTTCCACAGATCGTCGAAATCGCGCTGCTCGAGAATGCTCCGCGCGGCGAGGGAACCGCTCGTCAGCGCGTAGCGGATTCCCAGTCCGAAGAGGTAGTCCTGAAACCCGGCCGCTTCGCCGACGATCAGCGAGCTGCCGGATTTGGCGTGCTCCTTCAGATGGAAGTTCATGTACGAGTAGCCGGTGCGTGTCTCGGCCGGAATCTCGAAATGATGGAGACGCTGCGCCGCGGCGAGCGAATGCTCGAAGAATTCGTCGATGCGCTTGAAATCGGCGACGATGGCGCACCCGAACGTGGCGATGCCGTCGAGGATGAACATGTACGAATACCCGCCGGGAGAGCGCTCGTGGTTGAAAAAGACGTCGACCCGCTCCGGCTCGTTCGTGCGCCAGGTCATCTCGCGCGCCAGGCCGTCCGGAGCTGCAGGGCCGGTGGCGATGATGTCCGCATCGGTGAGCCTGCTGTTGAAGGTGATCCTCACGCCGAGCGCTTCCGCCTGGGCCAACAGACCGCGATCGAGCGTGCCCTCCTCGGGTCCGCGGCGGATGAAAAAGCCGTAGGGCTCTTTGCTGCGGATCACGCGCCCGGAGCCGCGATGGTCGTAAAACGTCGCCCACGTCGCCGGGCGGAAGTAGAAATTCGTCTCGATGCCGATCCGGCGGAGCAGATCAGGCACGCTCTCGCGTTCGGACGTCCCCTCGATGATCTGCAAGTCGCCGATGAAGCGGCTTCCGACGGTCGGCTTGGCCTCGTGGACCTCGACGGCGCGTCCGGCCCGAGCGAGGACGATCGCGGCCGAAAGGCCCGATGGCCCCGCCCCTGCAATGCGAATAGGTTGCATCTGCGCCATCTTATCGTTCTGATACCACTGTGAATTCCGAGAAGCGGCCACGGGCCGGTTTCGCGATGCTCGTCGCCGCCGGCATTCTTCTCAGCCGGATCGCCGGGCTCATTCGCGAGCGCGTCTTCGCCCACTACCTCGGCAGCTCCAGCGCGGCCGACGCCTTCAAGGCGGCCCTGAAAATCCCGAACTTCCTGCAGAACCTCTTCGGAGAAGGCGTTCTGTCCGCGTCGTTCATCCCGGTCTACGCGAAATTGCTCGGGGAGAAGGACGAGAAGCTCGCCGGGCGAGTGGCGGGCGTGTTCGCGTCGATGCTGGCGCTCGGGGTCAGCATTCTGGTGACGATCGGCGTCGTGGTCACGCCGTACATCATCGATCTGATCGCTCCGGGATTCGAAGGCGACGTCCGGCTGCTCACGATTCGCATCGTGCGCATCCTCTTTCCCGGCGTCGGCCTGCTCGTTCTTTCCGCCTGGTGTCTGGGGATTCTGAACAGCCATCACAAGTTCTTCCTGTCATACGTCGCGCCGGTTCTGTGGAACGTGGCGATGATCGCGACGCTCGTGATCTTCGGTACGCGCCTGCGGCAGGCGGACCTGGCCATCGCGCTGTCGTGGGGGACGGTGATCGGCTCGGCGCTGCAGTTCGGGATTCAGATTCCGTTCGTCTTCAAGTACGCGAAGTTCATCTCCTTCGGCCTCGATCGCTTTCTCGAGCCGGTCCGCGAGATCTTCCGCAACCTCGGTCCCGTGGTCGTGGGGAGGGGAGTGGTGCAGCTCAGCGCGTACATCGATCAGATCATCGCCAGCTACCTGCCGGAAGGCGCGGTCTCCAGCCTCGCGTACGCGCAGACGATCTATCTGCTGCCGATCAGCCTTTTTGGGATGTCCGTCGCGGCCGCCGAGCTGCCGCAGATGTCGCGTGAGACGGGGGCGGTCGAAGAAATCTACGGCGCGCTGCGGCGGAGGCTCGAGCGCGGTCTGCGCCAGATTGCGTTCTTCGTCGTGCCGTCGGTCGTCGCATTCGTGCTGATCGGGCGCGTGCTCGTCGCGGCGCTCTACCAGACCGGCCAGTTCGGATCGCAGCAGACGCTCTACGTCTGGTACATCCTGGTCGGATCGACGGTGGGCCTTCTGGCCATGACCCTCGGCCGCCTTTATTCGTCGGCGTTCTACGCCTTGCGTGACACGAAGACGCCGCTCTGGTTCGCCACGGCACGCGTCGCCCTCACCGGTATCCTCGGCTATCTGTTCGCCTTTCCGTTGCGGTGGATCCTCGTCGACGCCCTTCAGCTCATTCACATGCCGCTGCCGGCGATGACCGGAGGCGAAGCGGCGATGGGAACGGTCGGCCTGACGGCTTCGGCGGGTGTGGCGGGGTGGCTCGAGTTTCTGCTGCTGCGCTCCGCGCTGCAGCGGCGGATCGGCGCTGTTCCGTTCCCGCTGACGTTTCAGATTCGCCTCTGGTCCTCCGCGCTCGCCGCGGGCCTCGGCGCGCTGGCGTTCGATGTGTTCATCGGGCGCGGAATCACGCGTGGCCTCCCGTTGCCCCACGTCATCGAGGCGCTCCTCGCGGCCGGCGTGTTCGGCATCATCTATTTCCTGGCGGCGATCCTCCTCGGGGTTCCCGAAGCGAGGGCGACGCTGGGGCGCTTCTTGCTACGATCGCGGTCGTGAATTCCGCCGGGCCGTTGCTGGAGGTGAAGAATCTGAGGACGTCGTTCTTCACCGGCGACGGAGCCGTACACGCGGTCGACAACGTCTCGTTCAACGTTGGTCGCGGTGAGGCCGTTGCGCTCGTCGGCGAATCGGGTTGCGGGAAGAGTGTCACCGCGCTGTCGATCATGCGTCTCGTTGCGCCGCCCGGAAAGATCACCGGCGGCGAGGTGCGGTTCAAAGGGCGCGACCTGGCATCGCTTTCCGAGAACGAGATTCGAAAAGTGCGCGGCGACGACATCGCCATGGTCTTTCAGGAGCCGATGACGTCGCTCAATCCCGTCTTCAAGATCGGCTGGCAGGTGGCCGAGGCAGTTCGGATTCATCGGAAGGTGTCGAAGAAAGAGGCGTGGAAGAAGGCGGGGGAGATGCTCGAGCTCGTCGCCATCCCCGATCCGATCAAACGGCTCGATGACTACCCGCATCAGCTCTCCGGCGGCATGCGGCAGCGGGTGATGATCGCCATGGCCTTGTCGTGCGATCCGGAGCTTCTGATCGCCGACGAGCCGACGACCGCGCTCGACGTCACGATCCAGGCCCAGATCATGGAGCTTCTCGCCAGCCTGCAGCAGCGCCTCGGGCTGGCCGTTCTTCTCATCACGCACGATCTCGGCGTGGTGGCCGAGTTCTGCGAGCGCGTGATCGTCATGTACACCGGCCGCATTGTCGAGGAGGCGTCGGTGCGCGATCTGTTCGCCAATCCCGCGCATCCCTACACGCGCGGCTTGCTGAAGTCGTTGCCGAGCGTGACCGCCGTCGATTCGTCGGCGCCACACCGGCTTCCGACAATCAAGGGGATGGTCCCGCCGCTGACCGCACTGCCGCACGGCTGCAAGTTCAATCCGCGATGCCCCGACGTCATGGACATCTGCCTCGGCAACGAGCCGGCGCGGATGGTCGTGGGGGTGGAGCACGATGCGCGGTGTTATCTGCATGGGGATCTGGCCGATCCGGAGCGGCTGGCATGACGGAGACGGGAATGCTGAACATTCCTCGCTCCTTTGGGGGCCGCCGTGCCTGAGGCAATGACCGCTCAGGAAGCGCCGAAAGTTCCGGCGGGTGCCGGCGAGGCGCTGCTCGTCGTCCGCGATCTCAAGAAGTACTTTCCGGTCAAACGCGGCGTGCTGGCGCGCATCGTGGCGAACGTCAAGGCGGTCGACGGCGTGAGCTTCGGGATCGCCCCCGGGGAGACCCTCGGGCTCGTCGGCGAATCGGGATCGGGAAAGACGACGGTCGGCCGCTGCATCCTTCGCCTCATCGAGCCGTCGTCGGGATCGATCGAGTTCCAGAACACCGACATCCTGGCGCTCGACTCGGGCGGCATGCGTGCGATGCGGCGCGACATGCAGATCGTGTTTCAGGATCCGTACGCGTCGCTCAATCCGAGGATGACGGTCGGGACGATCGTCGCCGAGCCGCTGATCATTCATGGAGGCATGAGCAGCGCGGAGCGCACCGATCGCGTGGCGCAGCTCCTCGAGAAGGTCGGCCTCGATCCGAATTACCGTAAACGCTACCCGCACGAATTCTCGGGAGGACAGCGGCAGCGCATCGGCGTGGCCCGCGCGCTGGCGACGAACCCGAAATTTCTCGTGCTCGACGAGCCGGTCTCCGCGCTCGACGTCTCCGTGCAGGCGCAGGTCGTCAATCTTCTTCAGGATCTGCAGGAGGAGCTCGGCCTGACGTACCTCTTCATCGCTCACGACCTCTCGGTCGTCGAGCACATCTCCACCCGCGTCGCGGTCATGTACCTCGGCAAGCTCATGGAGCTGGCGGACCGGAAGTCGCTCTACGCCGATCCACTGCATCCATATACGAAGGCGCTCCTGTCGGCGGTGCCCATTCCCGATCCGGCCGTGAGGAAGAGCCGGATTCTACTGGCTGGAGACATCCCGACGCCGCTCGACCCGCCCAGCGGATGCGTGTTCCACACGCGCTGTCCGATCGCGCAGTTCCCGATCTGCGCCGAAGCCGTGCCGCCGCTGATCGAGCACAAGCCGGGTCAATTCGCGGCCTGCCATTTCGCCGGTGCGCCCCTGCCCGCTAACTCGGGCCCCACGCCGCGCGTCTCATCGTCATAGAATCGCGCGCGCAGGAGACCCGGTCGGCCCGCGAAACTCTCAACTGATCCGTTCGTAATTAGACGCGAGATCCGGTCTCCAGCCAGGATCGGGAGGACTACACGAAATGACCGCAGTTCGACGGTGGACATCGATCTTTTGCCTGTCGCTGACCGCGACCTGGCTGCCGGCGCAGACAACCACCGCGCCGCAGACGACTACGGCCACAACCACGGTGCAAAGGACGACCGAGCCGGTCACGGCCGAGACCGACCGCGACATCACCGATCCGAACGCGCTCAAGCTCAGTCTCCAGGACGCGCTCGGCACGGCGATGCAGCGCAACCTCGGCATCTCTCTGCAGAGCTACGACTATCAGATGGCCGGTGAGAGCCTCCGCTCCCAGTACGGCCTTTACGACTGGTTCGGTCAGGGAGCGCTCAGCCGCGCGAAGGTGAAAGGCACCAGCCAAAGCGGCGCGCTGAGCGAGACCGAGACGGACGTCGCCAATGTCGGCGTCGCGCAGAACCTGCCCGCGGGCGGCAACTACTTTGTCGGGTTCAACAACAACCGGCAGGGCGGGTCGTTCAGCCCGAGCCTCGTGTTCTCAGCGACGCAGCCGTTGATGCGCAACTTCGGCATCGACGTCACGCGCCGCAGCATCCTCATCGCGCGCAACACGCTTGGCATCAGCCGCGAAGCGTTCCGCCTGACGTTGATGGACACGGCGGTCACGGTGGAGCAGGCCTACTACGACCTCGTCTACGCCCGCCGCAATGTGGAAGTGGCGAAAGAGGCGTTGTTTCTGGCACGCGACCAGGCCCGCATCACACAGATCCGCATCGACGTCGGCGCCTCGGCGCCGCTCGACATCCTCCAGCCGCGCGTGCAGATCTCGACGACCGAGGAGGACCTCATCCGCGCCGTGGCCCTCGTGCGCAGCGCCGAGGACCGTTTGCGCGCCGTGATGAACCTGGCCTCAGCCGACTGGAATCGCCCGATCATTCCCGCGGATTCGGTGACCTACGCACCGGTCGACATCAACGTCGAAGCTTCGGTGGCACGGGCCATGGATCTGCGGCCTGAGCTGCGCGAGGCGCTGCTGGCGACCGAGACGCGCCGCGTGCAGTACTTCTACGCGCGCAATCAGGTTCTGCCGCAGGTCGATTTGAACCTCGGCTATCGCGCCCTGACCGGCCGCACCGTGGCGGCATTCGATCCGACGGGCGTTCCGATCTTCGCCACGCCGACCTACAGCCAGGGTCTCAGGCAGGTCCGGGATCTCGACTTCCCGGCGTGGTCGGCCGGCTTCACCATCGGCGTTCCGATCCTCAATATCGGAGCGCGCGCCGAGCGGCGCCGCGCCGAGCTCGATCTGGACGCGTCGAAAGTCAGCCAGGAGCAGACGCGGCAGAGCATCATGGTTGCCGTTCGCAGTACCGCACGCGACGTCGACACCGCCGCGCGATCGATCGTGGCCTCGCGCACCGCGCGTGAGGCCGCGGAGCAGAACCTGGAGGCGGAGCGCCGCCGTTACGAGAACGGCATGACCACCCTGTTCCAGGTTCTCCAGATCCAGCAGCAATTGTCCGGTGCCCGCGTGCGCGAACTGCAGGCGCTGGTCGGGTGGGCCGAGGCGCTGGCGAGTTACCACCGCCAGGTCGGCGACATTCTCGACGCGAACAACATCAGCCTCGGGGAGCCTCCGGTCGCGCCGGAACCTCGCGTGTTCAACCTCCTCGACCGCTACAATTGGCTGAACTACGATCGGAGCAACTCGCAAAAATGACGACGGATCTCGAGGCCGCCCCGCCCCCTCCTGTTCCTGAGGAATCGAAAGATTCCTGGCAGCGTCTCGGAGGCGTGCTGTTTTCGCCGGATGAGACCTTCCGCGACATCGCGCGGCGTCCGAATGTTCTCCTGCCGCTGGCGATTCTGTTCATCGTCTCGGTGATCTCGGCGGTGCTGCTCATTCCGCGCATCGATTTCGAGAGCACGGTTCGCGACCAGATGGAGCGTTCCTCGCGCGCGGCGAGCATGTCGCCGGGCGACATGGACCGCGCCGTCCGCATGGGTGCCGCGCTCGGGAAAGCGATCGGCTATGCGTCGCCGGTCGTGGCCATCGCCATCTGGGCGATCATCGCCGGCGTCATGCTCACCGCCTTCCGGCTGTTCGGCGGCGAAGGGACCTACAAGCAGGCGTTCTCCGCGACGTTGTATGCGTGGATTCCGCTTCTGATCAAATCGATCGTCACGACCGCCGTGGCGATGACGAAGAGCACCATCGACGCGGAGCAGATCGCCACGCTGGTGACGTCGAATCCCGCGTTTCTCCTCGATCTGAAAGTGCATCCGATCGCGTTCTCGCTGCTGTCGTCGATCGACATCTTCGCGATCTGGACCATCGTTCTGTTCATCATCGGATTTGCACACCTGTCAAAAGTGTCGAAGGCGAAATCGGCGACGATCGTGATCAGCCTCTGGGCAGTGATGATCATCGTCAAACTCGGATTTGCAGCGCTCGGTGCAGCGCGGATGAAAGCGGCTTCCTGATCAGGATCGGACATGAGCGCACTCCCTGAAATCGCCCCCGAGCATCTCATCGAGATGCACCAGCTCACGCGGGTCTATCAGCTCGGCCCGCAGGAGATCTATGCGCTGCGCGGCATCGATCTGATCATCAATCCCGGCGAGTACGTCGCGATCATGGGACCGTCGGGGTCGGGGAAGTCGACCCTGATGAACATCATCGGATGCCTCGACACGCCGACCTCGGGCCGCTATCTGCTCGACGGCGTGCCGGTCGAGTCGATGAACGACGACGAGCTGGCGGCCATCCGCAACAAGAAGATCGGATTCGTGTTCCAGACCTTCAATCTGCTGGCCCGCACGACCGCGCTGCAGAACGTCGAGCTGCCGCTGATCTACGCGAAGATTCCCCGCGCGCAACGGCGGACTCTTGCCGAGGAGTCTCTGACTGCGGTCGGGCTGGGGGACCGGATGAACCATCAGCCGAACGAGCTGTCCGGCGGTCAGCGCCAGCGCGTGGCCATCGCCCGGGCGCTCGTGAACAAGCCTTCACTGCTCCTGGCCGACGAGCCGACGGGCAATCTCGACTCCCAGACCGGCCGCGAGATCCTCGATCTGTTCCGCGATCTGCACGAGCGCGGCAACTCGATCATCCTGGTCACTCATGAAGACGACGTCGCTCGTGAGGCCAAACGAGTCGTCCACATTCGGGATGGACGTATTTCCGCCTGATTTTCCAACTAGTTAGACCTCTGTTGGCCATCACCTGAAGATGTGATGGCCGTGGCGCGGCGCCCGCCCATTCCCTGCCTAGAATCAACGCGGTGCCACAGCTGTACGAGGCCGAATCACTCCAGGGCGAATGGCAGAGCCTTGCCGAAGCTCTCGACACTCCTGTCGTATTGCTCGACAGCGACGGCGTTGTTCTTCGCGCAAACGCCGCCGCCCTGGAGTTGACCGGATCCGAACAGGGCATCGTCGGGGAGCCGCTGTCGAGGTTTGCGACAGGCGAGCCGTGGTGGCGCGTTCTCGAGCTGCTGCGCATCGTCAGCCCTTCGACACCGACGGTCCGCGCGCAAGCTTCCGACGTTTCCAGCGGCCTGTCCTGGGACATCAGTGTTCACGATCTTCATGACAGCACACGGCTGATCGTGATGCGCGACGTAACCAACCTCCTTGCTCTGGAGTGCAACGCGCGGCAGAACGAGCGGGTCGCCGATCTTGGGCGGCTGGTCGGGAACGTTGCCCACGAGGTCAGAAATCCTCTGTTCGCGATGTCCGCGACCGTCGATGCGCTCGAAGCGCGTTACGGCGTCGTGGAGTCGAATCTACGCCGCTATACCGACAATCTCCGGCGCGAGCTGGGCAGGATCACGGCGCTGATGCAGGACCTGCTCGAGTACGGCAAACCGCCTCTCCTCGACGCGAAAATCGAGCCCATCAGCCTCGCCGTCGGGGATGCCATTGATGTCGTGAGAAAGCTGGCGCGTCCGAAGCTCATCGAGATCGACGATCGCTCGTCCGGGCACGACCTGCCGGTGCTCATGGATCGGAGCCGGCTGGCGCGGGCCATCCAGAATCTTCTCGAGAATGCCATTCACTACTCGCCCCAAGCGAGCTCGATCGCAGTGGCGACCGACATCATCGATATCGAGGGAAGCTGCTGGGTCTCGTGTTCGGTCGAGGATCACGGTCCCGGTTTTCCCGCCGATGCCCTGGGGATGGTGTTCGAGCCTTTCTACACGACGCGGCCCGGCGGCACGGGGCTGGGCCTTTCCATCGTCCAGCGGATCGTGCAGATGCACGGCGGGCGGGTGTTCGCATCGAATCGCCCCGAGGGAGGAGCGTCCGTGGCCATCTGGCTGCCGCTCCGCACGGAATCGGAGTGACGAGCGCGCGGATCCTCCTGGTTGACGATGACGAGGGAATCCGTTTTGCCGTGCGCGATTTCCTCGTCACCAGTGGCTTCGAGGTCGAGGAGGCCGACTCCTGCCGCAGTGCGCGCGAGGTTCTCCAGAAGTCGGTGCCCGATGCCGTGATTCTCGACTACAAACTGCCGGACGGGCCGAGCCTCAGCCTCATTCCGCACGTGAAGCGCCCCGGCGACGATGCCGCGTTGATCATGCTGACCGGTCATGCGTCGATCGATCTCGCGGTCGAAGCGATGAAGGCAGGAGCCGATCACTTCATGACGAAGCCGGTCGACCTCCCCGGTTTGAAGATCATCCTCGATCGCGTGCTGGCCAACCGCCGTACACACAAGCGCGACACAGCGGCGCGGTCGCGCTCGGTGCCGCAATACGATCCGTTTCTCGGCGGAAGCGCCGCGATCCGCCGGCTCCGTGAGGAAGCGCGAAGAGTCGCCGCGGCCGACACGCCGGTGCTGCTGCAGGGTGAGACGGGATCGGGCAAAGGCGTGCTGGCCACCTGGATCCATCAGAACAGCACCCGGGCGTCGGAAGCATTCGTCGACCTGAATTGCGCCGGGCTGTCGCGCGAGTTTCTGGAATCAGAGCTCTTTGGCCACGAACGCGGTGCCTTCACCGGTGCCGTGGCGGCCAAGCAGGGGCTGTTCGACGTGGCAGACGAAGGATCGATCTTTCTCGACGAGATCGGCGACATGGACGCGGCAGTGCAGGCCAAGCTGCTGAAAGTCGTCGAAGAGAAGAAATTCCGGCGCCTCGGCGATGTGCGCGATCGCCGCGTGGACATGCGCTTGATTTGTGCCACGCATCACGATCTCGGGCAACTCGTTGCCACGCAGCGTTTCCGCAGCGATCTCTACTACCGGCTCAGCGCATTCCGGCTCATCGTCCCGCCGCTTCGCGAACGGAGGGAAGACATCGCCGGGCTGGCGCACTATCTCGTGAGCGCAATTGCCCGCGATCTCGGAAAAGCCGACGCGCGGCTCGGCGATGCTGCGCTTGCCGCGTTGCAGCAGTACGCGTGGCCGGGCAACATCCGGGAGCTTCGGAACGTCATCGAACGCGCTTTGCTGCTCACCGACACACCCGAGATCCATCCCGAGGTTCTGCGATTCGATGACGCGAGTCCCGAGGCTGCCGCCCTCGCCACGCTGGCCAGCGTCGAGCGCGAGCACATCCTCCGCACGCTGGAGAGCGAGGGCGGCCATGTCGAGCGTGCGGCCGCGCGTCTCGGAATCGCCCGCAGCTCGCTGTACCAGAAACTTCGCGACTACGGCATCCAGCAACGCTGATCCCCCAGGGTGTGCGACGGCCGTCACACGGCCGGCCCGAGGCGGTCACGCGACTTCCGCGAAGCGGTCACGCGATCGCATTCCATGATCCGGATGTGTTGTCCGCGTCCGGGACGCGCCGGTGCGAATCGCGGAGCTAAACGATTGAAAACACGAAGACGTGTGTTGCGCGAGGGCGTGGCATTTCGGTTGCGCTCATGGCGGACGATGAGCAATCGAATTCTGATCGTCGAAGATGACCCCACACTCCTCTTCGCCCTGCAGGACTACCTCGATCATTCCGGGTATGTCGTCGATACCGCGTCCGAGCTCGCCGAAGCGTACGCGATGTTGATGAACATGCCGTACGACGTGGTCATCACGGACATGCGGCTCACTCCTGTCCGCTCTTCCGAGGGGTTGGACGTCATCGAATTCATCCGCGAGCGCTCGATGATGACGCGCGTCGTCGTTCTGACCGGACATGCGACCAGCATGGCCGAGCGCGAGGCACGCCGCCTCGGCGTCGACCGTTTCATCCGCAAACCCGTCCCCCTGTCGGTGGTGGCCGATGCGGTTTCCCAACTCATCCACGCGGAGGTTCCATGCTGATGCGCATCGACGCCGACTCACTGCTCGCCGGCGACGGTTTGAGAGTTGTTTTTCAACCGATCTTCGACGTCACGGGTGACTCTCAGTCCACCTGGGGCCTGGAAGCACTGACGCGCGGCCCGGCCGACACGAACTTCGCCTCGGCCGCGGTGTTGTTCGATTACGTCCGGCTCAAACACGAGGAGGCGAGGATCGACCGGCGTTGCCTTTCCGCTGCACTTTCTGAGGCGCGGCGGTTCCCGGACGACGTGGTCATCTCGCTGAACGTTCACGCCGCGACGCTGGAGCGCGATCGGGAAGTGACGTCGTGGCTGGCCGGTGAGGTAAGCCGCCATCGGATTCCGATGTCGCGTCTGATGTTCGAGCTCGTCGAGCAGTCGCAGTACTGGAATGCTCCGGCGGTGCGCGGCGCGATTGCCGACTTACGCCACGCCGGCGCACGGATCGCGCTCGACGATGTCGGTTGCGGCCGCTGCAACTACCAGATGATCGTCGACCTCCAGCCCGACGTCCTCAAACTCGATCGTTATCTCGTCCATGGCTGCGCGCGCGATCGCCATCGCGCCGCGGTTCTGCGATCGATTCAGCAATTGGCGTCCGACGTTGGAGCGTCGGTCGTCGCCGAGGGAGTGGAAACAGACGAGGATCTGCAGGCGATCCGGGATCTCGGCCTGCGTCTGGTCCAGGGTTTCGCGCTTGCGCGCCCGGCGCCGGCGCAGGCATTCATCGATTCCTCCATGCCTTCCGCATGGATGAGCACAGCCGAAGGAGCGACCCATGTCTCATAAGAAGATTCTGCTCGTCGACGACTCCAGCACGATTCTGATGATGGAGAGGATGATTCTCGCCAAGTACGGCTACGTGCTGACGACGGCCGGCAACGGCGAGGAAGCGCTCGCGAAGGCGGAGCAGGAACAGCCGGACCTGATCCTGATGGACCTCGTGATGCCGCACATGAACGGTCTCGACGCCGTCCGCCATCTTCATGACAACGAGCACACCAGCTCCATCCCCGTGATCATGGTGACCACGCGGGCCGAAGCGAACAACGTGGAGACGGCGTTCTCGAATGGGGCCAGCGACTACGTGACGAAGCCGATCAACAGTCTCGACCTCGTCACCAAGATTCGCAGCTGCCTCGGTGAGTGAGACATGTCCGAACGAAATACACACGAGCTGTTGCAGGAGAACCAGAAACTGCGCGAGCTGGCCGCGCGGCTCGAAGCGGAGCGGATCGAGCTCGAAGAGCAGAACACGAATCTGGCCAACCTCTACGTGGCCAGCTACCGGCTGCATTCGACACTCGACCGCGCCGAGGTGCTCGCCGGGATCCAGGAGATCATCATCAATCTTGTCGGCTCTGAGGAGCTGACGGTGTGGGAGCTCGATCACGAGGTCCCGCGCCTGGCTGCCGCGGTGGGCGTGGAGGCCGAGCGGTTCGACGAACTGCCGGAAGACGCCCGGCGGCGCATCGACGAGTGCATGCGTTCGCGTCAGCTGTGGGTGCGCGACGGAGGGGCCGTCGCCGCGGAACCGTTGACGGCTTGCATTCCGATGATCGTCGACGATCGGCCGACCGGGGCCATCGCCATCTTCCGGCTCCTGCAACAGAAGAGCGGTCTGGACGCCGTCGATCGTGAGCTGTTCGGACTTCTGGCCACCCACGCCGCGACCGCGCTGTACTGCGCAAACCTGCACGCGACCGGAACCGCGGTGATGTGATGACCGACTTCGTGACGGCCACCTACTCCGCGAACCCCGTGCCGGCCTTGATCGATCGTCGGAAGATCTATCTGCAGGCCGGCCAGCTCACCGCGGTCACCGAGCCGTCCGTGATCATCACCATCCTCGGATCGTGCGTAGCGATCTGCCTCTGGGACGCACGACTGCACATTGGCGGGATGAATCACTACATGCTGCCGTTTCACGGGAAAGAGGCCGGAGCGGCGCGCTTCGGCAACGTGGCCTGGGAGCAGTTGCTGAACCGGCTGACGCGGCTCGGCTCGCTGTGCCGCGATCTTCGGGCAGGCATCTTTGGCGGCGCATGCGTCATGGAGACATTTCGCAACGCCGATCACATCGGAAAGCGCAACGCCGAGCTCGCGGAGACACTCGTGACGCAGTCGGGAGTGGCCATCGTCCAGCGCGATCTCGAAGGACGTCAGGGTCGAAAGGTCACGTTCGAGACCGACACCGGGCACGTGACCATCCGGCGGCTGTGAGGATGCGATGACCACCATGGACATAGACATCTCCGCCGTCACCCGCGAATTCGTCATCGAGGGGCTCGATCTACTCGATCAGATGGAGAAGGCGGTGATGGATCTCGAAGACCGCCCCGGCGACGCAGAGCTGATCCGAATCATCTTCCGCGGCGCGCACACGCTCAAGGGCAACGCCTCGTGCCTGTCGTTCGACAACGTGACGCACGCCGCTCACTCCTTTGAGGACACGGTGGAGAGTCTGGCGCAGCACACGATCGAAGCCGATTCGAAGCTGACCACGCTCCTGCTGCGCATGGTCGACGAATTCCGTGAGTGGCTTCCTGTTGTCGCCGAGCACGGCGATCAGCCGCGGCCGAGCGCGATGGAAGCCTGCAGCGCGCTCGGAGAATGGGCGCGCGCGCGCAGAGAGTCATCGCCGCAGACGACCGGATCGTCCGCGATCTCGACTCCGGCGGCGGCCAGGGCGCTGGCGCGCACCCTGCGCGTGGACGTCGAGCGTCTCGATCGGATGGCCAACCTTGCGGGCGAGCTGGCCATTGCGCGCGGGCGGCTCGGCCGGTCGATCGAGGATTCACAATCCGCGGAGCTGCTCGAATCATTCGCCGAGACCGAACGGCTGGCGCTGCAGCTCCAGGAGCTGGTCACACGCGTGCGCATGGTGCCCGTCGGCACCGTGTTCCGTCCGTTCATCCGGAACGTCCGCGATCTCGCAGCCGGTCAGAACAAGAAGGCACGGCTGGTCATCGTCGGTGCGGACGTGGAAGTCGACCTTTCCGTCGTCGAGCACCTCCGCGATCCGCTGATGCACATGATCCGCAACGCCGTCGATCACGGCATCGAGTCTCCGGACGAGCGGCGGGCGAAGAACAAGCCGGCTGAAGGAAAGATCACTCTGACCGCCCGCCATGAAGGCGGCAGCATCATCATCGATGTCCACGACGACGGCCGCGGTCTGGACCGGAAGGCGATCGTCAGGAAGGCGCGGGAGCTCGGCATGCCCGACGCGGACCAGCTGCCCGATCGCGAGGTTTACCGGCTGATTCTCGAGCCCGGCTTCAGCACCGCGGAGAACGTGACCGAGCTCTCGGGACGCGGCGTCGGGCTGGACGTGGTTCGGCGCAATGTCGAAGCGCTGCGGGGCTCGATCGATCTCGACAACGACCAGGGTGCCGTCTTCACGCTTCGCCTGCCGTTGACGCTGGCCATCATCGACGGTTTCGCCGTCGGCGTCGCCAGCGAGACGTACATCCTCCCCGTGGACGCGGTGGTGGAGTGCCTCGATCTCGCTTCATGCCTCCGAGGCCCGAGGCCCGAGGCCCAGGGCCTGATCGAGGTTCGCGGCGAGCCGCTGCCGTATCTCGACCTCGGCTCGGCGTTCGCCAGCTCATCGAAGCCCCGGCACGTCGTCGTGGTGCAGGCGCTGGGCACGCGCATCGGTCTCGCTGTCGATGAGCTCGAGGGGCAGAGCCAGACCGTCATCAAGCCGCTCGGAAAGCTCTTCGAGCGCGTCCGGGAATTTTCAGGATCTTCGATTTTGAGCGACGGCCGCGTGGCTTTGTTGCTCGACGTCACCGCGCTCGTGCAGCGCGTGACGCGCAGGAAACACCTTCAGGGTTAGGGAGAACGACGATGCGAAAGCGAATTACGGTGCTTGTGAAACTGATCGGAATGGTCATCGTGGGAGTGGCCATGGTCGCGGTTGCCGGCTACGCGGGCTGGATCGGCCTGCAGAAGGTCGACGCCGCTCAGGCCGCGATCCTCGAGGCTTCGAAGACCAGCCACGCGGCCATGATGGTGGACATGCTCCACGAGGGATTGAAGGCCGACGTGCTGGAGATCCTGACCGCCAGCGTCGTCGCCGACACGCAGTGGCTCGTGAACGCGACCGACAACTTCCCACGCGATGTGAAGTTGATCCGCGAGCAGATGGCCGTCATCGACGAGGCGAATCACTCGCCGGCCGTGCGACAGGCTCTGGCCAGCGCGAAGCCGCGTGTGGATGCGTACATCGCGTCCGCGGAGTCGATCAAGCAGTTGATCCTCCGCGACAACACGGAAGGCATCAAGCAGCTGACGGAATTCAACCGCTCCTTCGACGAGGTCTCGATCGAGCTGCAGAACCTCGGCGGCCTCATTCAAAAGGAGGCCGAGCAGACCGCCGCCGGCGGCCGCGCAGCAATCGTTGCCGCGCGCCGCATGATCATTCTCGCGGCGATCGCGGGTGTGATGCTCCTGTCGCTGATCTCCCTGGTGCTCGCTCGCTCGGTCTCCAAGGGCCTGGCAAGCGCGGTGGCCGCCGCGGACCGACTCACGAACGGCGATGTCACCACCCACGTCGAGGTGACCTCGAACGATGAGATCGGTGTTCTGCAGTTGGGGATGCGCAAGATGATCGAGCAGCTCGCGCAGATCATCGCCGAGGTGCGCGCCGGAGCGGGCGCTCTCTCGTCGGCCTCGTCGCAGATCTCGTCGTCGGCACAGGCGTTGGCGCAGGGCACGAGCGAACAGGCTGCATCCGTCGAAGAGACGACGTCGAGCCTGCAGCAGATGAGCGCATCGATCGAACAGAATGCGGAGAACACCCGGCAGATGGAGCAGATGGCCGTCAAGGGCGCGCGCGATGCGGAGGAAAGCGGCAAGGCGGTTCGGGACACCGTCGACGCGATGAACTCCATCGCTCAGAAGATCTCCATCGTCGAAGAGATCGCCTACCAGACGAACCTCCTGGCTCTCAACGCCGCCATCGAAGCGGCGAGGGCAGGCGAGCATGGCCGCGGCTTTGCCGTTGTGGCCACGGAAGTACGCAAGCTCGCTGAGCGCAGCCAGTCTGCAGCGAAGGAGATCGGCTCGCTGGCCGGATCGAGCATGAAGGTCGCCGAGCGGTCGGGACAACTCCTGATCGATCTCGTGCCTGCCATTCGCAAAACCGCCGATCTGGTGCAGGAAGTCGCCGCGGCGTCACGCGAGCAGTCGACCGGCGTTACCCAGATCAACCAGGCACTCGGGCAGGTGGATCAGGTCACGCAGCGCAACGCCTCATCGGCCGAGGAGCTGTCGAGCACCGCCGAGGAGATGGCCTCGCAGGCGGAGGCGCTCACACAGTTGATGTCGTTCTTCAAGCTGGCCGAGGACGATCTGCGTCCCCAGGCCCCGCAGCGTCGACCCGCGCCGCCGTTGCCGCGCAAGCCGGTGATTCTGCACGCTCCGCTGCACGGGGCCGCCGGCGAAGCGCTGGGCGGTAACGGACGTGCCGAAGCCGAACCGGCCCTGGACAATGAATTCGCGCACTTCGCGTGAGGAGGATGCCATGGCGGAGACCACAACTTCCCGCGGCGGAGGCGGCCAGTACCTCACGTTCTTCGTGGGGACGGAGGAGTACGCGGCCGGAATTCTCCGCATCAAGGAGATCATCGAATTCAGCGGAGCCACACGCGTTCCGGGAACTCCGGCGAGCGTGGTGGGCGTCATCAACCTGCGCGGCCGCGTCGTTCCGGTCATCGACCTGGCAGTCAAGTTCGGCGCCAGCCGTACCGTTCGCACGCAAAGGACGTGCGTCGTCATCGTCGAGATCGAGCTCGGCGGCGAGAGCACGGTCATGGGACTGCTCACCGATTCGGTGAGCCAGGTCATCGATCTTCCCGGGGATGCCATCGAGCCGCCGCCCGCATTCGGAACGCGAGCGCGGCCCGATTTTCTGCAGGGCGTGGGCAAGAACGGCGACCGCTTCGTGCTCATTCTCGACCTCGACCGTCTTCTCACCGATCAGGAGATCAACTCCATCGTGAGCGAGCCGGTCGCCGTGTGAGACAACCGTGCAGATCGAGTCCTGCGCGCCGCTCGCCGTCTCGGATGACGAGTTCCAGCTTTTCCAGCGGATCGTCTACCAGTGGTCGGGCATTTTCCTTTCGCCGGTCAAGCGCGCGCTGCTCGCCGCGCGCCTGTCGCGCCGCATCCGGCAGCTCGGGCTTCGCTCGTTCGGCGAGTACTACCGCGTCGTCTCCGCCGCCGGTCCGGAGGAGCGCAGGATCCTGCTCGACTCCATCTGCACGAACGAAACGCATTTCTTCCGCGAGCCGGCGCAGTTCGACTTTCTCGACCGCGTCATCGTGCCGTCGTTGATGGCGGAGCGGCGGCCCCGCCACCTCTCGGTCTGGAGCGCCGCCTGCTCGACAGGGCAGGAGCCGTTCTCCATCGCCATGGCTCTGCATCATCGGCTCGCGCCGTCCGGCTGGACGATCGACGTTCTGGCAACCGATCTCTCCACTCGCGCGCTGGAAGCCGGACGGAAAGCGGAATGGCCGATCGAGAGCGCGGCGGAGATCCCATCGCCATACCTTCACCGCTACATGCTGAAGGGCCGTCAATCGAAGGAAGGCATCATGCGCGCGGGGCCGGTGCTCCGGTCGCTGGTCCGCTTCGGTCAGGTCAATCTCAGCGACGCGTCGTATCCGATGGCGACCTCGTTCGACCTGATCTTCTGCCGCAACGTGATGATCTATTTCGATGCCGCGTCGAAGAAGCACGTCTTCGACCGCCTGCTCGCGCATCTCGTGCCCGGCGGTTACCTGTTTCTCGGGCACGCGGAATCGGGAACGGGATGGAACGAACAGCTCGTCCCGGTCAGGCCGGCGATCTGCCAGTACAGGCCGCGGAGCGCAGCCTGATGGCCGAGCGTCCGACCCACGTTCTGGTCATCGACGACTCGGCGGTCGTGCGGCAAACCGTCACGGCCGTCCTTCAGTCGCAGGGAGACATCTCGGTGGCAGTGGCCGCGGATCCGGTCATCGCTCTCGATCGGATCGAGCGCCGGCGGCCCGACGTGATCATTCTCGACCTGGAGATGCCGCGCATGGACGGCCTGACGTTCCTCCGAAAACTGATGAATGAGAACCCGATCCCGGTGATCATCTGCTCAGGGCACGTGGAGAAGGGGAGCGCCAGCGCGTTCCGGGCGCTGGAGGATGGAGCGGTCGATCTGATCGCCAAGCCGCAGATCGGAATCCAGGGATTCCTTTACGAGTCGGCAGTCCTTCTCATCGATGCCGTTCGGGCGGCCGCCGCGGCGAACCCGCAGCGCCACCGCCGGCCGGTCGCCCGGCTTTCCCAGCGCATCGGTCCTGCCGGGCCGCGCCTGGTGGCGATCGGCGCATCGACAGGAGGAACGGAAGCCATTCACACGATCCTCGCGGCGTTGCCGCAGCACATGTGCGGGATCGCGGTGGTCCAGCACATGCCGGAGATGTTCACGAAAATGTTCGCACGCCGCCTCGACGACACTTGCGCCATGCGCGTCAAAGAAGCGGAAGATGGAGATCGAATTTGCGAGGGCCTCGCACTGATCGCTCCCGGCAATCGCCACATGGTCATTCGAAACGCGAACGGCACGCTGATCGCCGATCTTGTCGACGGACCGCTTCGCTCGCGTCACCGCCCGAGCGTCGATGTTCTTTTCCAGTCGGTTGCCGAGGCGGCCGGCGACGCGGCGGTGGGAGTCATCCTGACGGGAATGGGTCGCGATGGTGCGGAAGGTCTGTTGTCGATGCGCGGTGCCGGCGCGGCCACGATCGCCCAGGACGCGGCGACGAGCGTGGTCTTCGGGATGGCCAAGGAAGCCATCGCGCTGGGAGCGGCGGAGGAGATCCTGCCGCTCGACGAAATCCCCAAGGCCCTGATGACCAGAACGCGTACCATTGCGTGATCGCGTTTACGAATGACGAAGCCTGGCATGAGCATCGAAATGCGCCTCTAGCGAGGAGTGTTACTCCCGACGTGCGACACCTCCGCCCATTCCTTTCTCTGCTGATCGCGCTTGTCGCCATCTCGGCATCGGCCGAGACGATGCCGTTTTCGCAGGTGAAAGCGGGCATGAAGGGCTACGGCCTGACAGTGTTCGAAGGCTCGAAGGTCGAGAGGTTCGACGTCGAGATCATTGGCGTGCTCAACAACATCGGCCCGGGGCAGAACCTGATCCTCGGCCGCGTCGACTCGCCGGTCATCCGGCGGGCCGGGGTGCTCGCGGGGATGAGCGGCTCGCCGATCTTCATCGATGGCAAGGTCATCGGTGCGCTCGCGTACGCCTGGCAGTTCGCCAAGGAGCCGGTGGCCGGCATTACCCCGATCGACGAGATGCTGCGCATCGCTCAGGCCAGCGGCGGAAGCGCCGTTCTGCCGGCGGCCAGTCCGCGCATCACCGGCACGGAGTTTCTTCAGGCCATCATCAGCGGCAAGACCGAACCGATGTTCGACAGGCTGATCGGCGATCTCGTCTCGCGTCAGGTCAGCACGCTCGGCACCGCCAAACGGATCGCGTTGCCGGTATCACTGTCGAGCTTCGCGCCCGAGACGATCGCGCGCTTCGGCCACTACCTCGATGAGATGGGACTCGTCGCCGTTCCGAGCGGTTCGTCTTCCTCCTCCTCATCGAAGAGTGATGCGACGGACGCCGGACAGTTCGCGCCCGGCGATCCGATCGGCGCCGTCCTGCTGAACGGCGACTTCACCGTCGCCGCGACCGGAACGGTCACCCACATCGAAGGCGATCGAGTGTACGCGTTCGGACATCCGTTCCTCGACATGGGAGAGATCAGCTTCCCGATGGCGAAGGCGGAGATCGTCGGATTCATGCCCAGCGTGGCCAGCTCGTTCAAGTTCGCGAATACCGGAGAGATCATCGGCGCGCTGCGCCAGGATCGCTCGGCGGGAATCATGGGCGTCGTCGGTGAGAAGGCGCAGATGATTCCGGTCGAGCTGACTGTCGACGGCTCCGGCATCTCGAAGACCTATCACGTGAATCTCGTCCGGCATCCGCAGCTCTCGCCGCTGATGCTGGCCATGGCCGCGGACAGCGTCGTTGCCAACGCGCAGCGCGCTGCCGGCGAACGGACCGTCGTTCTGGAATCGGAGATCAAGCTCAAGGGATTCGAGCCGATCCGGCTCCGCGAAGGATGGGCCGGCGCACAGGCGCGGCAGGCCATCCCGCAGTACCTCGCCGTCATCTCCGGATATCTGATCTCGAACGAATTCCGGGACGCGGAGATCGAGAGCGTGAAGCTTCACCTGCGTCACGATGATCTGGTCAAGACCGCGCACATCCTCGAAGCGACGCTGCAGACGCCCGAGAATGGACGGGTCTCGCCGGGAGACACGGTCAAAGTCCGCACGCTCCTCAAGCCGTTCCGCGGCGACTCGTTCGTCGAGACGTTCGACGTGAAGATCCCCGACGATCAGCCCGCCGGGCAGGCCTATCTGCTCATCGGCGGCGGCACGGTTGCCAACCAGATCGACTTCACACTCGTACCGCCCGATCCTCGGACGCTCGAGCAGGTGGTCGGCGTGCTGCGCCGCCTGCGTCCTTCCACCGACCTTACCGTCGGCCTCTATTCGTCGGGCGAAGGAGCGGTGACGGCCGGTGTCTATCTGCCCAGTCTTCCGCCGTCGATCCGTGCGGTCGTCAGCGACGATACGTCGAATGGAGCGCAGGCTCCGGTGCGTTTCCACGCTGCCAGCCAGCAGGCGCGGTCGCTCGGCTACATCGTCGATGGAGCCGTGAAGATCGACGTTGACGTCAAGCCCGCAATCTAATGAGGAAGGGGTCAGAGCTTCGATTCGCCCGATTTTCTACAAGCCGGAGAAAGTCGGGCGAATCGAAGCTCTGACCCCATTCGGTCAGGAACATTGATGCGTCGTTTTGTGATCTTTCTCGCCGCGGCCGCCGCGGCATCGAACCTCTTTGCTGTCGCTCCTCAGTTCTGGCGAATCCGATCGGCCGAGGATTTTCTCGGCGGCGAGATCGATGGGTTCGCGGTGACGTCACGGGGCCAGCTCCGCCCGGGACCGACGGCACACAAGATCGCCACATTCACCGATCCCTTCGTTCTGGCGCAGGTGACCGCGCCGAACGGCGATCACTTCTTTGGCACCGGGAACGAGGGGAAGGTCTACCGGCTTCGCGGCACGGAGATGAAGGCGATCTACACCGCGCCTGAGCCCGAGATCTACGCGGTCGCGTATCGCGACGGCACGCTGTACGTCGGCAGCTCGCCCAACGGAAAGATCTATCGCGTCGATCCGGAGAGCGGAAAGGCGACGCCGTTCTACGACCCGAAGCAGGCCTACATCTGGGCGATGCAGTTCGTCGGGAACGATCTTGCGGTGGCCACGGGAGTCGACGGGAAGCTCTTCCGCGTGTCGCCGAGCGGCGAAGGCAAAGTGTGGTTCGACTCGTCGGAGACCCATCTCCGCTCGATCGCGGTGCGGCCCAGCGGCAGCGTGCTCGTCGGCGGATCGGGGAAGGGTCGTATCTACTCCGTCGCGCCGGACGGCTCCGCGCACGCGCTTTACGACTCGGCCCTCAACGAGATCTCGTCGATCTACGTCGATCCGAACGGTACCGGTTGGGCCGCGGCGGTCAGCAACGTGTTGCCGGTCGCCGCTCCTGCCAAGCCGCAGCAGCAGCAACAGCAGCAGCAACAACAGCAGAAACAGCAGCAGACCACTTCCTCGCAGGGTGAAGCGAAGAAGGACGAGGCCAATCCGTCCGTGGAGGTGAGTTTCTCGTTCGACGAGGCGAGTGGCGGCGGCAGCTCCGCGCAGCCGGGTGCGGGCGAGCTGTATCGCATCAACAGCGATGATTTCGTCGAGACCGTGCGCAAGTTCGATCGCGAGATGATCTACGCGATCAGCGGCGGTCCGAACGGCTCGATCCTCCTCTCCACCGGACCGCAGGGCCGCATCTATCAGTTCAAGGACGGAGAGATCTCGCTCGTTGCGAACGTGTCCGAGAAGCAGGTCGTGTCGATCGACTCGAACGGCGGCGCGACGCTGATCACGACCACGAACAGCGGCGCTGTTTACCGGCTGGACAACGCGGCATCGAACAAGGCCGAGTTCCGCTCGACAGCAAAGGACGTCGAGCGCTTCTCGCGCTTCGGCCACTACCGCATCGACGGCAATCATGTCGACGGCGGGACGCTGGCGATCGCCTTCCGAACGGGAAACACCCGCACGCCTGATACGACCTGGAGTCCCTGGACCATCGCCTCGCCGCTGCCGGAGGGAAGCATCAATACGCCTCCGGGGCGGTACATCCAGTGGAAGCTGTCGATGCCGAAGCCTGCGCCGGAGATCTCGGTGGAGACCGTCACGATCGCATTCATGAACCGCAACGTGGCGCCGGTGATCGACTCGGTGACCGTGCAGGATCCGGCGGTCGTGTTCATCACCTCGGCCTATCCCTCGTCGCCGAGTGTCGTCGAAGCGACGAATCCGGACGAGTACGGCATCTTCACGAGCCTGGACAATCCGCGGGAGAAGACGGCCGACCCGGGCAAGAAAGTGTTCCGCAAGGGCTATCGGACGATTGTCTGGCGCGGGCACGACGACAACAACGATTCGCTGCGTTACTCGGTGGCGTTCCGGCAGAAGGGGAGCGAGCGCTGGCTGCGCCTCCGCGACAACATCGACGAGAACGCGGTCAACTTCGATACGTCGCAGCTTCCCGACGGCACGTATGAACTGCGGCTCGTGGCCAGCGACGCGCTCGAGAATCCGGAGCTGCCGCTGAGCGACACGAAGGAAGGTGTGGAGTTCACGGTCGACAACACCGCGCCGGACGTCAAGGTCACCGCGCGCGGGAATGATGTCCTCATCCACGTGACCGACAGGATGTCCCCGGTCGGACGCGTGGAGTACTCGGCGGACGCGCAGAAGTGGATCCGTCTGATTCCGGTCGACGGAATCGCCGATTCGCCGGACGAGACGTACAAGCTCTCGCGGAGCGAGGTCGACGGCAAGTTCGTGATCATCCGGGCGACCGATGCCTTCTATAACGTGACCACGGAGTCCGTGAATCTGAAGTGACCCTCCCCCGCGAGCGGGAGAGGGCAGGGTGAGGGATAATCGCGGCGTGAAGCGCTGGCTGGCCGCGTCAATCGTCTCGATTGCACTCCTTGGCGGCTGCCGGCAGGGGGAGAGGGCGGTCCCTCCGGCCGGAGACGAGACCGCGCCGCGCACCGGCGGGACCCTGCTGCGCCGCCTGGAAGTCGACGTCGTCAGCATGAATCCCATTCTGGCGACGACGCGCTACGACCGTCTCGTGGCCACGTATCTGTTCACGCCACTGGTCAACTACGACGCCGATCTGCGCGTCGTGCCGGGGCTTGCAGACTCCTGGACAGTCTCGCCGGACGGCCGTGACTACACGTTCAAGCTGAATCCGAAGGCCACGTTCTCGGACGGCACGCCGGTGCGCGCGAGCGACGTCATCTTCACGCTGCGCAAGATCATCGATCCGGCGTCCGAGGCGCTGCAGATCGCCAGCGGCTTCGAGCAAGTCGAGGTGGCCAGGAGCCGCGCCATCGACGACCACACCGTGATGATCGCATTCCGCGAGCCGCTCGCTTCGCAGTTGAGCCAGTTCAACTACCTGCTCGTCCTGCCGGAGCACGTCTACAGCCGGGGAAACTTCCGAAACGATTTCAACGAGGTGGCGACCGGCAGCGGACCCTACCGCCTGGTCAGGCGTGTCCCGGGGAAAGAGATCGTCCTGAAGCGCCGCGGCGATTACTGGGGCGACCGGCCGTGGGTCGACGGAATCGTGTTCAAGGTGATCACGAACGAGACCACGGCCTGGAACGCCGTGCAGCGCGGTGACGTCGACGAGAGCATGCTCCACTCCGATATTTGGATGCGCGAGCGCACGAACCCTGCGTTGCAGCGGCGGCTCGACTTCCGCCAGTTCTACGGACTGAGCTACAACTACATCGCCTGGAACGAGCGCGATCCGCTTTTCGCCGACAAGCGCGTACGCCGCGGCCTGTCGATGTGTCTCGACGTGCCCTCGATCATCAAGAATCTTTACGGCGGCACCGCACGCGCACTGAACGGCCACTTCGTGCCCGATCAGTGGGCGTACAACCCCGAGATCACGGTCGTTCCGTACGATCCGCAGGCGGCGAAGCAGGTCTTCACCGGCCTGGGATGGCTCGACACGAATGGAGACGGGATCATCGACAAGGACGGTAAGCCGTTCAAGTTCGACCTCGTCATCACCGCCGGGAGCGTTCAGGCGCTGACCATCGGGCAGCTGTATCAGTCAGCGTTGCGCGGAGTGGGAATCGATGCCGAGCTGGCCGTCCTCGACGGCGCCACGGCGATCCAGCGAATCCTCGCCGGCAACTACCAGGCTGCTTACCTGTCATGGGACCTCGACCCTGATCCCGATCCCTTTGCGTTGTTCCACACGACGCAGATTCCGCCGCGCGGTCAGAACCTCGTCTACTACTCCAATCCGGAGGCCGATCGATTGATGGAGCAGGCGCGGCACGAGTTCGACGTCAGTAAGCGCGCGGACCTGTACAAACAGCTTCAGCTCATCCTGGCCGACGACCAGCCCTACACGTGGGTCAATCAGCCGTCGGTGAAGTGGGCGGTCAACCGCCGTGCCCACAACGTTCGCGACGGGAAAGGCTTCGGCCTGTTCGGCTGGTATCCCGGTGAGCTCGACTGGTGGGTCAGCCCGCCAGGTGTGATCGAGCACCGGCTTCAGCCGGCGGAAAAAGCCAAAGCCGCCGCCCCGCGATGATCGTTTACGTCATCCGCCGCCTCCTCTATGCGCTTCTCACATTCCTCGGCATCACCGTCGCGACGTTCGCGCTGATCCACGCCGTTCCCGGCGATCCGCTGCTGCTCTTCGCCGGGCAACACGCGACCGGACAGATGTCGACCGCCGCCATCGCGGAGATGCGGCACGAGTATCACCTCGACGAGCCGCTCGCGCGCCAATACCTCTACTGGCTGCGCGGCGTCGTGTCGCTCGATTTCGGGAGGTCGTTCGTCGACCGCCGGCCGGTGACCACACGTGTTGTGGAGAAACTTCCGCGCACGCTCCTGCTCAACACCATCGCCTTCATCATCGCAGCGCTGATCGGCGTTCCTGTCGGCTTGTGGAGCGCGGCCCGCGCCGGCCGGCTCCTCGACCGCGGCTCGGCCGTCACGTTCTTCCTGCTGTATTCGCTGCCCACGTTCTGGGTGGGACTGCTGCTGATGGAGCTGATCTCGGTCCGTCTCGGGATCCTGCCGCTGTTCGGAGTGACCTCCGACGGCTATTCGGAGATGGGCGCCGCGCAGCAGATTCTCGATCGCACGCGGCATCTGATCCTGCCGGTGGTGACCCTCGCGTACGGCCAACTGGCCATCTTCGCGCGCTTTTCGCGATCCGCGCTGCGCGAGGTCATCCGCCAGGATTTCGTGACCACCGCGCGGGCGAAGGGGGTGGGGGAGGGCGGGGTGGTGTGGCATCACGCGTTTCGCAACGCGCTGCTGCCGATCATCACGCTGATCGGGCTGGTGGTCCCGTACCTGATCTCCGGCAGCGTAATCGTGGAAGACATCTTCCAGTGGGACGGCATCGGATTGTTGTATTTCGATTCGATCCGTGCTCGCGACTATCCGACGATCATGGCGCTGACCGTCGTCACGGCGGCGGTGACGCTGCTGGCTACGCTGATCGCCGATCTTCTGTATGCCGCGGCCGATCCACGTGTCCGCCTCGGGGCCGCGGCATGACCCAAACCGGCTGGCAGCGATTCCGCCGGAGCCCGCTCGCGACCGCGGCAGTCGCGTACGTGGCCATCCTCACGCTGATTGCGGCGGCCGCGCCGCTTCTCGCGCCCTACGCGCCGAACGCCGTCGATCTCGCTTCGCACCTTCAGCCGCCGAATGCCCGGCATCTCTTCGGCACCGACGACCTCGGACGCGACGTCCTGGCGCGGATGATTCACGGATCGCGCGTTTCTCTCCTCGTCGGCTACTCCGCGACGGCGCTCTCGCTGCTGATCGGAGCAGCTCTCGGCGCACTGGCCGGCTACTACGGAGGGATCGCCGACTGGCTCGTCTCGCGTCTCGTCGAAGTCGTCCTCTGCTTCCCGTTTCTCTTCCTCGTTCTCGGGATCGTGGCGCTGTTCAAGCCGTCGCTCTACAGCATCCTGATCGCGCTGGCTCTGACCTCCTGGACAACCGAGGCGCGGTTCGTGCGCGCCGAGTTCCTGAGGATCCGGGATCTGGACTATGCGCAGGCCGCGCGCGCGAGCGGTGCAGGCGATGGGCGGATCATCTTCCGGCACCTGCTGCCCAACGCGCTGGCGCCCGTCGTCGTCTCCGCGAGCTTCGGGGTCGCCTCGGCCATCCTCACCGAATCGGCGCTCTCGTTTCTCGGATTCGGCGTGGCCCTGCCCACGGCGTCATGGGGGAGCATCCTCGCCGTGGCGCAGGAGTATGTCGGCTTCGCCTGGTGGCTGGTGGCCTTTCCGGGCGTGGCGATCTTCCTGACCGTCGCGTCGTTCAATGTGATCGGCGATCGGTTGCGGGACGTGATGGATCCGCGGGAGTAGTGGCCTGTATCGGCTGGATGGGTACCAGATGGCGCCGGGACCAGCCAGGTGGTACCCATCCAGCCAATACAGGCCACCAGGGAAGCTCTGAACAAGTCGTCATCCTGAGTCGGCGAAGCGCGACGAAGGATCTCGAAATGGCAGGCGTTTTCGGATCCTGAGATCCTTCGCCGTCTTCGCGGCTCAGGATGACGTGACCAACGACTTGTTGAGAGCTTCCGTAGGCGCCTACGTCGTCACCGCCACGGGCAACCGCGCTCGCAGCGACTCCAACACCAGCGGCGGCACGAGCTTGGCCACATCGCCGCCGAGGCGAAAGACTTCCTTCACCAGGCGAGAGGAGACGTACGTGTATTCGACCGCGGGGAGCATGAAGATCGTCTCGACGTTCGCGCTCAGTTC
Source organism: Thermoanaerobaculia bacterium (assembly GCA_035468985.1). GTDB lineage: Bacteria > Acidobacteriota > Thermoanaerobaculia > Gp7-AA8 > Gp7-AA8 > DASVHS01. The sequence continues at coordinate 1,910 of DATISF010000043.1, read as the reverse complement.
CCGGTTCATCAGCGCCATCTGCAGCTCGTACTCGTAGTCGGACACGGCGCGGATGCCGCGGACGACCACGGTCGCGCCGACGTGCTTCATGAAATCGACCAGGAGCCCCGAGAACGAGTGCACCTCCACTCCGGGGATGCCGGCCGTGCAGCGTCTGATGAGGTCCAGTCGCTCAGCGACCGAGAACAGGGGCGCCTTCCCTTCGTTCTCGAGAATGGCCACGAGCATGCGGTCGAACAGACGCGTGCTGCGGCGGATGATGTCCAGATGGCCGTTCGTCAGCGGATCGAAGGAGCCGGGATAGACGGCGGTGCGCACGCCGAGATGGTAGCAGGATCGGGGATCGGATCTAGTCAACCTCTTGACGATCTCATCCGGCGGCCCTAAGATGTATCAAAACGCGTGACACCAAACGGGAGGGTGTGAGAAATGTTGCAGGTGAAACGCTCCGGTCCAGCGACGAAGAGCCGGCTCATCAGCGCTCTTCGGATGTACCTCCCCGGCGCCTGGATCGATCCCCGCCGCTCCGAGCTGATCTCCCTCTACCGGCTGCGATACAACATGGCCATGCAGGAAGGGAAGTACGACACGGCCATGATCTTCCTCAACAAGATCATCGAGGTCGATCCGGCCGACGTGCAGGCGAAGCTGTGCAAGGGCGAGATCTACCACCGTTGCCTGAAGGACTACGGCAGCGCCATCGAGCAGTACAAGAAGGTCATGACGCTGACCACGACGCGGGAGCAGGAGGAGATCCGGGCCAGGGCGCGCGAGGCGATCTCCGAGATCATGGAGATGCTGTCCTAGGGGACCTCGTCATCCTGAGGCGGCGAAGCGCGACGAAGGATCTCAGGATGCGAGAACGCCTGCGATTTCGAGATCCTTCGCCCTCTTCGCGGCTCAGGATGACGTGAACAACGACTTGCGCAGAGGTCCAGCGCTGGTTTGACCGCCGCTCCGGAACGTGGTGTCATCGGAGCATGCCCCGATTCCTCGTTCCCGTGGTTCTCTTCCTCACCATCACCAGCAGCGCAATCGCCAAAGACGCGTGGGTCCTGATCGGTCAGGCCCGCGGTCCGCAGGTGGCCTGCAATGACGTCTACACCTGGTACACCGACACCATTTTTCACAACCTCGGAACGACGGTGGCGAAGGTTTCCCTCGTCGGGCAGGGTGTGGCGCCGCTGATCACGCAGGTGTCGTTCGACGTGCCCGCGAAATCCTCCGTCGCCCTGTCGAAGGAGATCGGACGGATGCCGCCGTCCGGCATGAACATCGCGCATTTCGACGTCGGCGACGGCGTCTTCGTCGAGAGCCGGCTGGAGGTTCGCTACGACCAGCCGTGCGTGGCGATTCCTCCCGCGGCGGGTCCGTCCGGAAAGATCGGGTTCCCGGTCTTCGATCATCTCGTCCCCGCCGGCGAGCTGCAGGTGCACTTCGGCACCGACCTCGGGTTTCAGAGATCGCGCGTGAATGTGGGCGTTTACAACGCCGCGTCCGTCCCGGCGACGGCTCATGTCGAGCTGCGCAACCAGGCGTGCTTTCCGGCCACGCAGGCGAAAGCGGATGTCGTCGTCCCGCCGAACACACTCGTGCAGACGTCGCTCGCGCCCGGGCTGTGCGAGTTCGTGGAGAATGACTCGACCCCGCCCTGGGTCCGAACCACGGTTGTCACGGTCGACCAGCCGAGTCTCTCGTATGCGACGCCAGTCTCGAACCAGCAGTCGCCGAATGTGTCGTTCGGTGTTGGTACGCCGCGCGGCTAGTAAGTAGTGCGTCCGAAATAACGGTCCTTTCGCTGGTGGGGCTTGCAGGGCGAGATCAAGCCGTGAGGAGGAGGCGATGCGGTGCCATCGTTGACGACGAACGGCGCGGAGATCGCCCTGCAATCCCCACCAGCCCGAAGGGTT
>DATISF010000042.1:0-112683 GCA_035468985.1 Thermoanaerobaculia bacterium | reverse complement strand
GATTGGCTGGGAGGCAGGGAGTCGAACCCCGATATGCTGGTCCAGAGCCAGCTGTCCTACCATTGAACGACCTCCCAGCAAGAAGGCCCCGGCGCGAGCGCGCCGTCGATGAAGGGTATCGATGCTACACGCCCGCAAACGCGAGCGTCAATATCGGAATTCCGAAGCTGTGGCCGCGTTTCAGTGGCACAATCTTCGAGAGAGTTGACCATCGTGCTACCGGAAGTCTTCGAATGCCCGCAGTGCCAGCGACAGTTCGTTTTCGAGCTGGTGGAGACGTCCGAAGACCGCTCCATCTACTGTCCCCAGTGCAAACGCTACCTCGGCGAAAAGGACATCAATTTCATCCTGCTGACCGAGATCGAGGAGCTGGCCGAACGCCTGCGCTTCGAGCGCGACCGCCTCGAAAAAGACGAGGCCGTCTACGGAATGGGTGATTGCGACGCGGAGCTGCGAACCTACGGCGCCGAGGTGCACAAGGTCGTGAATATTCTCCGGCGCACGCTGGCCGATCTCGACGCCCTCAAGCAGCAATATCGTTGACTCGCTCCCGCCTTCCTCTCGCCGACGTTCTCGTCGCCGATTTCTCCCGCGTCCTCGCCGGTCCTCTCTGCACACAGCTTCTCGCCGACTACGGCGCGCGCGTGATCAAAATCGAAGAGCCGAGCCGCGGCGATGAGACGCGGCGCTGGGGGCCGCCGTTCATCGACGGCGTCAGCGCGTACTTTCTCGCCGTGAACCGCAACAAGGAATCGATTGCCATCGATATGAAATCTGCGGAGGGACGGAAGGTCGCGAAAAAGCTCATCGCGCGAGCCGACGTCATCGTCGACAACTTCCTCCCCGCGCAGCGCCAGAGCCTCGGCATCCGGCGGCATGCGCGCGCAATCCACTGCTCGATCACCGGATTCGATCCCGACACGGCCGAGGCGAACAGGCCCGGTTACGATCTGCTGGCCCAGGCGGGGTCGGGGCTCATGGCCATCACCGGCGAAAAGGATGGCGAGCCGATGAAGGCGGGCGTCGCGCTCTCCGACGTTCTGACCGCGCACTACGCCGCCGGTGCGATCTGCACCGCGCTTTATGCGCGGGAGAAAACGGGAAGGGGAGAGCGGATCGAGATCTCGCTGTTCGGCGCGACGGTCGCCTCGCTGGTCAATGTCGCGCAGAACGCACTCGTCACCGGAGGCGAGCCGTCACGATGGGGCAATGCGCACACGTCGATCGTCCCGTACCAGGTCTTTCACGGCAGCGACCGCGCGTTCGCCATCGGAGGAGGGACCGATCGTCACTTCGAAGCTCTGTGCGAGGTGATCCGGCGTCCGGACCTGCTCCGCTTCGCCACCAACGCATCGCGGGTCGAACACCGCGGCGAGCTGGTCCCGCTGCTCGACGCGATCTTCCGCGCGAAGCCGGCGCGGGTGTGGGTCGATGCATGCCGGCGGGCGGCGATTCCGGTGGCGATGGTTCAGGGAGTCCGCGAGGCGCTGGAGAGCGATGCCGGACGCGTGCTCGTCGTTGCGCTCGATCATCCGCGGATCGGCCGCTTCGAGACGGTGCGCAATCCACTGCTGTTTTCCGGGAAACGCTTTCCGATCCGCAGCGCGCCGCCCGAGCTCGGCCAGCACACGCAAGAGATTCTCCGCGAGCTCGGGATCACCTCGAGATCATCGACCAGACCAGCAGCCCGACGGAACAGACGAGCATGAACCCGATGGCGGCGACGAGCAGCACGATGTGCTTCACGTCGCCTCGCTTTGCGGTGGCGAAGCTGCGAAACGCCATGACCAGAAGCGTCGCCCCGGTGCCGATGATCACCACGGCAACGATCGTGGCGATGATGATCGTGCGTTGGAAATCGGGTTGCACCGCTCCGGCACAGTACTCATGACGTTCCCGCCGCGCAACATCGAGGCCGTGATCTTCGACTTCGACGAGACGATGATCGATCTCGAGCCGCAGCACACCGCCGCCCATGCCCGGCTGTGCAGCGCCATGGGAAGCGACTACGGGAACATGCCGGAGGAGTTCCGCCGCGGTTCCGGGCGGCGGGTGATCGATGACGTTCGGCAAATGGGCACGTTCTTCCGCTGGACGCGCGGAATCGACGATCTCTTCGCCCAGCGGCAGCGCTACTTCGACGAAGAGATCGCGTCATCCGCCGGCCTGGAGCTGATGCCGGGAGTGGAGCGGATCGTTCGCGAGCTGCACGCGCGCGGCTTCATCCTGGCAATCACGACGTCGGCGGTGCGCAGCTCGATCGAGACGATCCTGGGCCGTTTCGACCTTTTCGACCGCTTCGCTCTGATCGTCGACGGCAGCGAGGTCACCCGTGGCAAGCCCGATCCGGAGGCCTATCTCCTGACCGCCGGGCGGCTCGGGATCGAGCCGGCGCGATGCGTCGTGTTCGAGGATTCGGCGGCCGGCGTAGGCGCCGCAAAGCGCGCTGGCATGTTCTGTATTGCGGTGAGAAACCCCCGCGCGTATGTTTTCCAGGATCTGACGCCCGCGGACATCCTCGTTTCGTCGTTCGACCACGTCGAGATCGGCTGGTTCGCCGGCTAGAGAGCCGCTGCCCCGGGAGGTCCTGTGCGACTTTACGACCGCTATGTTCTTCCCCGAGTCGTCGACTTCACGTGCAGCCGCAGGCCGAACATGCGCCAGCGTCAGAAGATCGTTCCGCAGGCTTCCGGCGCCGTTCTGGAGATCGGATTTGGATCGGGACTCAACGTCATGTTCTACGACCGCGCGAAAGTCCAGCGGGTCTGGGCACTCGAACCATCGGCGGAGATGTGGACGCGAGCGGAGGCGAAGGCGCGATCGGCTCAGGTGCCGATCGAGCTGCTGCCGGCTCCCGCGGAACGTGTTCCTCTGCCCGACGACAGCGTCGACACGGTTCTCATCACGTACACGCTCTGCACCATTGCCGATGTCGATTCCGCGCTGGCCGAGGCAAAGCGGGTTTTGAGAGAAGGAGGCCGCTTTCTTTTTTGCGAGCACGGTGCGGCACCCGACGTGCACGTCCTGCGCTGGCAGAACCGGCTCAATCCGCTGTGGAAGCGATTCGGCGGCGGCTGCAACTTGAACCGGCGCATCCCGGAGCTGATCGAGGGCGCAGGCTTCCGGATCGAGAATCTCTCGACGATGTACATCCCCGGCTGGAAGCCTGCGAGTTTCAACTACTGGGGGTCGGCGGTTCCGGTCCCCGCGTCATGCTGAGTCGGCGAAGCGCGACGAAGGATCTCAGGATGCGAAACCGCGTGCGAGAACGTAGGGCCGACTCTCAGTCGGCCCCGGGCCCACTGGAGAGTGGGCCCTACGTGTGAAATAAGATCAGGGACCCTCTGCGCCAGTCGTCATCCTGAGTCGGCGAAGCGCGACGAAGGATCTCAGGATGCGAAAACGCCTGCGATGTCGAGATCCTTCGCCGTCAAGCGGAGCGAAGCATCTCCACGACGAGATCCTTCGCCTGCGCGAGGCTCGGGATGACGCTTCGCGTCACTTCGGCACAGAGTTGGCGCTGAGCTCCGCCACGAGCCGGATCAGGCGGCGGCCTTCTTCATCCGCCGTCTCGTATGCGCGGCAGAGCGTCTCCAGCTCTTCTTCGTCCTCATAGGCCGCGACCGTGAATCCGTTGCGCGGTTGATCCGACAGGCGGGACGGCCGCCGGAGCCACGACTTTCCATCGTAGAGATAGGCGACATAGCCGCGCGTGCGTGACCGGCGCGCGTCGCCGAGTTGAAAGAGGATGGAGGTTGGTTCGCCGGCGTTTGCCGCGGCATTGGCGCGCTGGGCAGCCAGGACGCGGCCGACGAAGGTCGCCATCATGTCCTGCAACTTCTCGAGCGACGTGCCGGAAGGGTCGATGAACAGCACGGCGGACTCGGATGTCTGTTTGCCGCTGCTCTCCGAGCGCGAAGGGGTCGTGCGGATGACCTCACAGGGAAACGAAACCACCTCACCCTGCCATTTGAACTTTAGAGTCATCCGATCGCCCTCTTTCGGTGTCCCGTGGTGCTCGAGGAGGGCGCCGCCAAGGCCGATGTCCAGGATGAGTGCGCTGTCGTTTTCGAGGGATGCAAGGATGGGTCTTGCCAATTTCATGCGCTGAAAACGTCGCCGGTCGTTTTCTACCATTCGCGGATATGGTAAGCGCTTTGCTGGTGAATCCGCAGAAGTGACGGTTCTCCGCGAAACGGAACGACCCGAACGACGGAGCATCTGGCGTATCGATCCGGACAGCCGGTGGACGACGGTCCTCCCGGTGGCGTTCATCATCGTGTCGCTCCTGTCGCTCGTCGTGTTGCCGCTGGTCGTGTCGAATCACACGCGGCAGATGCGCGTGGAGATCTCGCGCCTGGCCGAGCCGGCCCGGGTGGAGGCCAACCAGATCCAGGTCGACCTGGCGGCGGAGTTCGACAAGATCATCGCTTTCCAGGTCACTGGCCAGGCGCAGTACCGCGAGGCCTATCTGAATCTGGTCAGGCACGAGGAGCTGAACCGGATCGCGCTCGAGCATCTCGCGCCGCAGCTCGACCCCGGACTTGTCGACGATCTCCGCAAGCTCGCCGACGCCTCGAACGGCTGGCACAACGGCGTGGGCAGCGGCGAGTTCCTGGCGCGCCAGCTTCCGCAGGAAATCTTCACGGCGCGCCTGTTCGAAGTCCATCCGTCGTACGAGAAATCGCTGGTTACCGCGTCGGACCTCGAGATCGCGCTGCAGGCAGCGATCGAAGACAGGCTGCGGCAGATTCGAACGGCGGAAAGCTGGAACGTCTCGCTGACGATCATCCTGACGCTGCTCGCGCTCATCTCGGCGATGCTCGTCGCCGGTCTCGGCCGTCAGATGCGGCTGCTGGCAGCGGAGGCGACGCGCCGCCGTCTCGACGCCGAGCAGCAGGCGGCCCACGCTCTGTCCGCGCGCGCCGCGGCAGAGCGCGAAGAGCTCCGTGCCGCGTTTCTCGCGTCCGCGGCGCAGGAGCTGACCGCCTCGCTCGACGAGCAGCACGCGATCTCGACGCTGGCGCGGCTCGTCGTCCCGAATCTCGCGCAGGCCTGCATGATCGATATCGCCGAACGGGACGGAAGCCTGCGGCGGACAGCAACCGCGCACCGCAATCCGGAGATCGGAGCGAAGCTCGCTGCCGAAATCGGACAGATCCGGAGCGACGTGCCGGACATGATCGCCAGGACGATGCAGGAACGCCGAGCCCGCCTCGTCAACAGCCTGGTGGGCGAAGCGGCCGGTCCGACGGGCACGATGCTCCTCGTCCCGCTCGTCAGCCGCGGGCAGAACCTCGGCATCGTGATCGCGGTGGCGCCGGAGGGGAAACCGTTCCGGAACGACGATCTGGCGCTGTTCTCGGAGCTGGCGCGCAACGCATCGCTGGCCATCGACAATGCGCATCTCTACGCCGAGTCGCAGCAGGCGGTCAGCGCCCGCGAGGAAGTTCTGGCCATCGTGTCGCACGACCTCCGCAATCCACTCAACGCGGTCACGCTCGCGGCGTCTCTGCTGAAGATGTCGGAGACGATTTCTGCCGACGAGCGCGAACAGATCGAGACGATCGATTTGTCCGCCAAGCGGATGAGCCGGCTCATCGAGGATCTTCTGGACGTCACCCGCCTCGAGGGCGGGAAGCGGTTGCCAATCGAGCCCGGGCCGGTCGAAGTCTCGTCTCTATTGGAAGAGGCGCAGGAACTGTTCAAAGCGCAGGCTGCAGCGAGCTCGGTCACGCTGCAGGTGTGCAAGTCCGAGAACGTTCCGCCGGTTTATGCGGATCGTCACCGGATCCTGCAGGTGCTCTCGAACCTGATCGGCAACTCGCTGAAGTTCACGCCGCAGGGCGGCGTCATCATTGTCGCGGCCGAGAAGCGCGAACGGGAGGTGCTGTTCATCGAGTCCGACACCGGACCGGGGATCGAGAAACAGCATCTCGGCGACATCTTCAGCCCGTACTGGCAGGCCAAGCGCGCCGAACGGCTCGGCGCAGGCCTCGGACTGCCGATTGCGAGGGGAATCGTGGAATCGCACGGCGGCAGGATCTGGGTCGAAAGCGAGCCGGGGAAGGGGACGAGATTCCTCTTCACGCTGCCGCCCGCGCCGGCCGAAAACGAAGTCGCTACAGCCGCGGGGGAATCTCGAGAGCGTCGCTGACGCTCAGCTCCGCGAACAGGCGGATCAGCCGGCGCCCCTCTTCGTCCGAAGCTTCGTACACGGTGCAGAGGCGTTGCATCTCGGTACTGTCCTCGGCCCGCGCGACGGTGAAGCCGGTCGTGGGCTGCTCGGGCAGGAAGACGCGCCGCTTCGACCACTTGCCATTCTCCAGCCGGTAGCAGAGGAACGCCGCATCCGAGCCGCGTACGGTGCGGTCGCCGTCGACGGATGAAGGATTGTGAGGAATCGAGTTCGCGGGCATCTGCCGGCGCACTTCGAATTCGTGCTGCACGAGGCGGCCGAGCATGTCGCGGAGCTTGTCGCCGGAGTCTTCGACGGCGGCGAGGAATCGCACTCCCGTCTCGAACTCAGGCTCGCCGTACTTCGTGACCGGGCTGGGCAAGGTCCGTACGGCCTCGCACTTCATCGCGATCTCGTCGGTGCCGGACGAGAAGCGAAGCTCGCCGTACGCGGGCAAAGGATCCGTGTGGCAAATGCGCGCGCCGAGGACGCCGATCTCGAGGATGGTGATCTCGAGACCGCCGACGGTCCCGGTCACAGGAGGATCGAGGCGGAGACGCTGGAACTCGCGCCGCTCTTCGCCAACGAGACGCATCGCGCGTCATTGTAGAGCGAAGTCAGCGGGGGCGGGGTTACCGGGGGGTCATAGAGTTCTGAATGCGTACCGAGGCGACGTAGGTTCCGCGGATGCGCTGGCGGTAGTAGGCCGTCGTGGAGTTGACTCGCCGCAGGTAATTGGCAGTTTCGGGGAACGGCGGGATGCCACCGAACTTCTCCACGTTGCCTTCCCCGGCGTTGTAGGCGGCGAGCGCCATCCGCTGATCGGGGAAGCGGTCCAGCAGATAGCGAAGGTACTTGGTGCCGGCGGCGATGTTCTCCCCAGGATTGAACAGGTCTTCAGCCCCCATGAGCCGTCCGGTCTCGGGAACGATCTGCATCAGGCCGAGGGCGTTCTTGTTCGAGACCAGGCGGGGGCGGAAATCCGATTCGGCCTCGATGATGGCGGCGACCAGCTCGGGCGACAGCCCGTTGCGGACCGACTCCCGGTAGATGATCGAGCCATACGGAACGTGCGTTGTGAAGAACTGTTCTTTCACGCGCTCGACGGTGAATGTCTGCGAGTGCAGCGACGACTCGAGGAACTGCTCGCGGATGCGCGGCGTGGTGAAGATCGCGAAGCCGTTGTCCTGTCGCGATGTCGTCGAGATCACCGGACGATCGCGCAGCGTGGCGATGTTCATCGCCTCGGTCGGGAACTGCAAGGTGCCGAGTGCGAGCGGCACTCCGACGATGAGCGCGATGCCGCGCGCCTTCAACTGCGATGCGGCGCGGAACGAGCGGTGCCACAGCGAGTGCTCACGCCGTGCGTGCTCCTGGCACTGGCAGATGATCCGGAATTCGCCTCTTCTCCACTTGCGCTCGCCAAACGTCATCAGTTGCGCTATGGGCAAAAGCCAGACCAGTTCGGCCCGCCAGGGAATCAACCGGTTGATGGAACGTGACATGTTCTGCTCAGCAGTGCGGCATGAAGACATGAGGTGAGCCCATCCGTTTCATCCTGCGCAAACAAAATCGCACGCGCCCGCGGAAAAAAGCGGCATGCGTTTCCGGAAAGTACGGCACACGGATCCGCAGTTCGAAGCGTCTCAGTCGAAGTACGCCCTGGCCGGCTCGCTGAAGAGGGCCCAGAGCGAATACGCGCCGACGATCGTCCCGATCGGGAAATTCAGCAGGTGAAAGAACGACAGGATGATCGTCAGGATGCGGCCCCATTCGCGCCGTTTGAGGACGCCGATCCCGCCGACGATGCTCGGAATCGAGAAGAGGATGAACGCGCCGCCGACGATCAGGCCGACCGTCCCCGTGATCAGCATGGCGCCGCGGTCGCCTGAAAGCGCTCCCGCGCCGGCGACGACGAGGAAGAGGAACAGCCCGACCACCAGAAAGAATGCGCCATACACGATCTGCAGCACGGCCACGATCTTGAAGTGCTGTTCCATCGCAGTTCCTGTCAGTGAGTGCCGGTGGTGTCGCTGGGCGGAGGAGCGGTGCCGGTCGTCGCGGACAACGGAGGAACTGTGCCGGTTGTGTCTGTCGGTGGGGGTGGAGGGGGCGTCGTCCCTCTGGACGTTTCGGTCGTCGCGGCTGTGTCGGTCGTCGACGGCGGCTCGAGGTCAGGATCGGTGGGTTGGCTTGGTTCCGTCGGCGGCTGAGGAGGCGCTTCCGGCTTCGGCGCAGTTAAGACTTCCTTCTCGTAGATGTATCCCCAGCGGCGCATGCGCGACAGGATCATGTTCTGTCTCCAACGCAGGCGCTTGTTGGGCTGGCCTGGAATCATGATACGCGGATTCGGCAGACATCCGGCGAGCAAAGCGGCTTCCTGGGGCGACAACGACGCCGCGGATTTCCCAAAGTAGTGGCGCGCGGCGGCTTCGGCACCGAAAACGCGCTCGCCCATCTCGACGACGTTGAGGTAGAGCTCGAGGATTCGTTTCTTCGTCAGATGATTCTCGAGCGAGCGCGCCAGGAAGTACTCCTTGATCTTCCGCAAAGGATTCCGCGACGCGGAGAGGTAGAGATTCTTCGCCAGTTGCTGCGTGATCGTCGATCCGCCGTGCGTGAGTTTCTTCTTCTTCCAGTCCCGCTTGATGGCCTCCTGCATCGCCTTCATGTCGACGCCGCCGTGCTCGTAGAAATCGTTGTCTTCCGCCACGAGAACGGCGCGGCGAAGGTTCGGTGAAATGCGGCTGTACGAGACCCACTGGTAGTCCATCGTGTCGTCTTTTCCCTCCCGCCGCAGCTCGCGCCGGCGCTCTTCCATGAATGCCGTCGTTTTCGGCGCCTCGTCCCGGAGACGTGCGATGTCCGGCCAGGTGATCCATTCGTACGCGATGAAGATGGGGACCAGGGCGGCCAGGGCCAGAAGAATGCGCTTGATCAAGGCGGCGGATTCTACCTAGATTGGAGCCGTGAACCTGACTGCATGCATCGTGCTGACTACCGTCGGCGGTTCGTTCGACGCCGCTCCGCTCGCTCGAGAGCTCGTGGAGGCCAGGCTCGCCGCGTGCGTCAATATCGTGCCCGGCATCCGCTCGATCTACAGGTGGAAGAACGAGATTGAAGAGGACGCCGAGCAGCTGCTGATCATCAAGACCGTTGAGCCGAACGTCGACCGCCTGCGGGAGGCGCTGTCCGCCCGCCATCCATACGAGGTCCCTGAGTTCATGGTCCTCAAGGTCGATGCGATCTCGATCGCTTACGCCGAGTGGTTGGCCGCTTCCGTCCACATCCCGTAGAACGGGAACACCGCCGCCGCGCTGAGAGTTAGTATCAGCCGTCCCATGGATTCCATCGTCATCCGCGGTGCGCGCGAGCACAACCTCAAAAACATCGACGTCGTCGTCCCCCGCAACAAGTTTGTCGTCATCACCGGCGTGTCCGGCTCCGGAAAGTCGTCTCTGGCCTTCGACACGATCTTCGCCGAGGGACAGAGGCGCTACGTGGAGTCGCTGTCGGCGTACGCGCGGCAGTTCCTCGAGCAGATGGAGAAGCCGGACGTCGACTCGATCGAAGGCCTGTCGCCGGCCATCTCCATCGAGCAGCGCACGACGTCGAAGAACCCGCGATCGACGGTCGGCACGGTCACCGAGATCTACGACTACCTGCGTCTGCTCTACGCCTCGGTCGGAGTTCCGCACTGTACGAGCTGCGGCCAGGAGATTCGCCCGCAGACGATTCAGCAGATGGTCGACCGGCTGCTGAAGCTGCACGAAGGAACGAAGTTCACGATCCTTGCGCCGTACGTCCGGGGCAAGAAGGGCGAATACCGCAAGCAGATGCTGCAGATGGTGAAGGAAGGCTTCACCCGGGCGATCGTCGACGGAGAAATGATCGAGCTTGCCGATCCGCCGAATCTCGACAAGCAGAAGAAGCATTCGATCGACGTCGTCATCGACCGGCTCGTGGCGAAGGAAGGCATCGCCCAACGTCTCGCCGACTCGCTGGAGACCGCGACGCGCGTGACCAAAGGCCTGGTGAAGATTCTCTACGCCGAAGGAAATCGCGAAGAGCTCCTCTCCCAGAACTACGCCTGCCCCGACTGCGGCATCTCCATCGGCGAGATCACGCCGCGCCTCTTCTCCTTCAACTCACCGTACGGCGCCTGCCCGCGCTGCTCCGGCCTCGGTGTGCTTCTGGAGGTCGACGAACGGAAGATCGTTCCCGACCCGAGCAAGTCGATCAACGAGGGCGCCATCGCCATCTGGAAAGAGGGCGCGGAAAACTGGCGCATCAAGCAGATCCACACGCTCGCGAAGCACTACAAGTTCTCGCTCGCCACGGCGTGGGAAAAACTGCCTGAGAAGGGTCGCCAGAGCATCCTTTACGGCTCGGAAGACAAGATCAAGTTCCAGTTCGAGGGGAGCGACTCTTCGTACCACTACACCGGCACGTACGAAGGGCTCATCCCGATGCTCAAGCGGCGCTATCACGAGTCGGACAACGACGACATCCGTGAAGAGATCGAGCGCTTCATGACGCCGAAGAAATGTCCCGACTGTGGCGGACGGCGCCTCAAGCCGGAGGCGCTGAGCGTCACGGTCGCGGACCGGCCGATCGACAAAGTCGTGGCGCTGCAGCTGAAGGAAGCGGAGCAGTTCTTCAAGACGATCGATCTGACCGGCCGCGAGGAGCAGATCGCCGGCAAGATCCTCAAGGAAGTGCGCGACCGTCTCGGGTTCCTCAATGCTGTCGGCGTCGGCTACCTGACGCTCGATCGCAATGCCGCCTCGCTGTCCGGCGGCGAGGCGCAGCGCATCCGTCTGGCCACGCAGATCGGATCGAAGCTCATGGGTGTGCTGTACGTGCTCGACGAGCCGTCGATCGGCCTGCATCAGCGCGACAACCGGCAGCTCATCGACTCGCTCCTCGAGCTGCGCGACCTCGGCAATACGGTGATCGTGGTCGAGCACGACGAAGAAACGATCGAGAGCGCCGACCACGTGATCGACCTCGGCCCGCGCGCCGGAGTTCACGGCGGCGAGGTCGTCGCGGAAGGCGGACTGCCGCAGGTGATGACATTCCCGTCATCGCTGACGGCGAAGTACCTGCGCGGCGACGCGTCGATCGAGATTCCGGTGAAGCGCCGGCCGTTCGGCGAGAACCTGCTCGTCATCCGCGGCGCGCGGCAGAACAATCTCAAGGCTCTCGACGTGACCATCCCTCTCGGCATCTTCGTCGCGGTCACCGGCGTGTCGGGTTCGGGGAAGTCCACGCTCGTCAACGACATCCTCTACAGGGCGCTGTCGCGCCACTTCTACGATTCGACGGACATCCCGGGCGATCACGATGCCATCGAAGGGCTCGAGCACCTCGACAAGGTCATCGACATCGATCAGTCGCCGATCGGGCGCACGCCGCGTTCGAATCCGGCGACGTACACGCAGCTCTTCACCGAGATTCGCAACCTCATGTCCCAGACGCCCGAGGCGCGCATGCGCGGGTACGGCCCGGGAAGGTTCTCGTTCAACGTGAAGGGCGGACGCTGCGAGGCCTGCAAGGGCGACGGCCAGATCAAGATCGAGATGCACTTCCTTCCCGACATCTACGTCACCTGCGATGTCTGCGGCGGCCGCCGCTACAACCGCGAGACGCTGCAGGTCACGTACAAGGGTGCTTCGATCGCAGACATCCTGGACATGACGGTCGAGCAGGGGCTCGAGATGTTCCGGAACATCCCCAAGATCGCCAACATCCTCCGCACCCTCGACGACGTCGGCCTCGGCTACATCAAGCTGGGTCAGTCATCGACGACGCTGTCCGGGGGCGAGGCGCAGCGCGTGAAGCTCGCAAAAGAGCTGGCCAAGCGCGCCACGGGGAAGACGCTGTACATCCTCGACGAGCCGACGACGGGCCTTCACTTCGACGACGTGTCGAAGTTGCTGCACCTGATGCACGGTCTCGTCGACCGCGGCAACACCGTCGTGGTGATCGAGCACAATCTCGACGTCATCAAGACCGCCGATCACGTGATCGACCTCGGCCCCGAAGGGGGCGACGAAGGCGGGCGGATCATCGGTACGGGCACGCCGGAGAAGATTGCCGCGATCAAGGGAAGTGCGACAGGCCAATACTTGAAGAAGGCACTGAATGCGCGCTCTGTGGCTGGAAAATCAAAAGCTTCGGCTTCGCGATGACGTCCCGCAACCCGCGCGCGACGGCGAGGTCCTCGTGCGCGTTCTCCTCGCCGGCATCTGCAACACCGACCTCGAGCTGACTCGCGGGTACTACCCCTTCACCGGCGTGCCCGGACACGAGTTCGTCGGCGTCGCCGACGGGAAGCGCGTCGTCGGCGAGATCAACGTTTCCTGTGGACAGTGCGAGGCTTGCCGAGCCGGCCGCCGCACACACTGCGAGCGGCGGACCGTCCTCGGGATCGCGAACCGGAACGGCGCATTCGCCGAGTTTCTGAGCCTTCCGCGCGAGAACCTGCACGTGGTGCCCGACAACGTCGGCGACGAGGAGGCCGTCTTCACCGAGCCGCTCGCCGCGGCGCTCGAGATTCGGGAGCAGGTCCGCGTGACCCCCGAGGATCGCGTGCTCGTGGTCGGACACGGGAAGCTCGGACGTCTGATCGAGCAAACCCTGGCGCTCACCGGCTGCAAGTTGACCGTGTGGGGGCGTCACGGCGAGCCCCGAGCCCCGAACCCCGAGCCCCGATCATTCGACATCGTGGTCGAGTGCAGCGGAAACCCCGAGGCGTTCCCGATCGCGCGCAACGCCGTGCGGCCGCGGGGCACGCTGGTGATGAAAAGCACCTACGCCGGCAACCTCACGCTGAACATGTCATCGATCGTCGTCGACGAGATCACGATCGTCGGATCGCGCTGCGGACCCTTTGCACCGGCGCTGAAACTCCTCGCCGAAAAGAAGATCGACGTCCGGCCGCTGATCGACGCGACGTACCCGCTCGGCGATGCGATTGCCGCGTTCGAGCACGCCCAACGGCCGGGAACGCTCAAGTGCATAATCAGGCCATGAAGCGAATTCTGCTGTTCTGTTGCGCCCTCGCCATCGCCATCCCCGCTCTGGCCATCGAGCGGGATGACTGCGCCGGCCCGCTCACGCATCTCGGCGCGCTGTACCAGATCCGCTCCATCATGATGCGCAGGTACTCGTCGTCGAGCGACGTGCAGCACTTCATCGATCAACGAATCGAAGAGCTGCGAGAGCCACAGCCGGGCGGCGGTTACAAATGGGTGCGCTGGGTGCGGCCGAGCGGCAACGGACCGACGGACAAGAAAGTGCACACGGTGGTGGCCGTGCATGGGCAGGGCGATCCCGACATGTTCGAGTCTTCGAGCAATCACGTTTACGCCGTGCGGGTTGTCGTCCCGAGCAAGCGTTCCATGTTCAAGGGCAACAATCCCGTCTACGTAGGTGATGTGCGTATCAACTACGACCGGCAAGCCGACGTGATGCATATCAACCGCTGGATGCAGCCCGACACGTCGCAGACCCTCGAGCTCGACGGAATCTACGAGCGGGTCATGGCTGACGCGCAGGTGTCGGTCGATCGACGCGATTCGAAAGAAGCGGTCGCCGAGATTCACTTCAGCCAGGCGGTTGCGCAGGACGATCCCGCGAACCCGTCGTACTCGACGATCAAGGCGCTCGAGCGGATTCGCGAGACGCCCGATCCGGCGACGGTCGATGCCGAGATCGCCGCGCTCGAGTCCTCGCTCTTTCCCGGTTCCGATTCGCCCCCGTTGCTGACGATCGTGCGCGATCTGCGTCGCGCAGATGAATTGCTGCGCAGCGAGAAGAAGGACGATCAGGACAAGGGCGACAGGCTGCTGAAAGAGACGCTGCGACGCCTCCGCTGATGCGAATCGCGGCAGTCCTCTTTCCGCGGCTCACGCAGCTCGACCTCACCGGACCGTACGAGGTCTTCAGCCGCGTGCCGCAATGCGAGCTCCTGCTGGTCGCCAATTCGCTCGCTCCCGTTCGCAGCGAGTTCGGCCTTCCGATCGCGCCGAATGCCACCTTCGACGGTGCGCCGCAGTGCGATGTGCTCCTTTGTCCCGGAGGTCCGGGTGTGAACGAAGCCATCCTCGACGATGGCCTGCTCGCGTTTGTGCGCTCGCAGGCCGGAGGCGCGCGCTACGTCACCTCCGTCTGCACCGGCGCGCTCATCCTGGGCGCCGCCGGTCTCCTCGACGGATACCGTGCCGCGACACACTGGACGGCGATGGAGTTCCTGCCGCTGTTCGGCGCGACGCCGGTCGATGAGCGGGTCGTCCGCGACCGAAACCGGATCACCGGCGGCGGCGTGACCGCCGGAATCGATTTCGCCCTGAGCGTGGTCGCGGAATGGTTCGGAGCGGAACTGGCGCAGCACATTCAACTGATCATCGAGTACGAGCCGAAGCCGCCGTTTCATGGGCATCCGGAGAAGGCCGCGGACTCGATCGTCGCGGATGTCAGGGCAGCGAGGAGTGAATTTCAGGAGCGCCGCCGCGAGGCGGTCGTGAAGGCTGTGGGGAAGTTGCGCTGAGGGCCGGCTGTTCCTCGCCGTGCCATGTCCCCGACGAAGGTCTTCCTGCTCTCTCCG
Organism: Thermoanaerobaculia bacterium; assembly: GCA_035468985.1. Taxonomy (GTDB): domain Bacteria; phylum Acidobacteriota; class Thermoanaerobaculia; order Gp7-AA8; family Gp7-AA8; genus DASVHS01. Next base: position 97,894 of record DATISF010000042.1, on the reverse strand, counting down.
GCGAACCTGAGCGGCCTTCGCGCGAAACAGCTCACTTCGCCGCGGGCGAATTTCGAGGCGGCGCAGCTCTATCGCTCGCCGGACGGCGTGCCGATCGCGCTCGCGTTCGCCTTCATGAGCGCGCTCTACTTCCGAGGCAAGATCACGTACGCGCTTCATTTCGGCGGGGCCGAGGGAACGCGCGTCATCGCGCCGGGCTTCGGACTCGTGCCGCCCGACTGGTCCATTACGCCGGAGCGCATGAAGGTCCTGAGCAAGACCGAAGTGGACGTGCGGAAGCGCAACTATCGCCAGCCGCTGGAGCGCGACGCGAACGTTCTCGCCGAATCGCTTCCCGCCGGCGCGCAGGTCGTGCTTCTCGGCAGCGTCGCCAGCGGGAAGTACGTCGACGTGCTGTGGCCCATCTTCGGGCAACGCCTCCTCTTTCCAGCGATGTTCGCGGGGCTCGGCGACATGAGCCGGGGAGGCCTGCTGCTCCGGGCGGCGCGGGCGAATCGTGAGCTCGAATACACTTCGCTCAATGCGCCGCGGCGCAGAAACGGTAACGATCCGGTGGAGCTCGCACGCGAATGGGCGCGAAACGTGTTGTCATCCCCGATGGGGCCGAAGAAGTAATCCTTCGATTCGGCGACCGCGACGTCCGCCTCACCAATCTGAAAAAGCTGTTCTGGAAGAAGCTCGGATTGCGGAAGCGCGATCTGCTCCAGTACTACGCGGACATCTCGCCCTGGCTGCTGCCGCATCTTGCCGATCGCGCCATGGTCATGAAGCGCTACCCGAATGGCGCGGAGGGCGATTTCTTCTACATGAAGCGCGCGCCGGAGCCGCGTCCCGAGTGGATCGAGATCTGCACCATCGACCACGGCAGCGCGGGCGTCATCAACTTCCCGATCGTGCAGGACCTCCCGTCGCTGCTTTGGCTCATCAACCTCGGTTGCATCGACCTCAATCCGTGGTACTCCCGCTGCGATGACACCGACCGCCCCGATTTTCTCCACTTCGATCTCGATCCCGGCCCGGGTGCGAACTTTGCGAAGGTGCGCGAGGTGGCTCTGCGCGTCCGCGACATCCTCGGCCAGCTGAAGATGCCGACGTATCCGAAGACGACGGGATCGAAAGGGATTCATGTGTACACTCCGATCGTCCGCGGCCCGGCGCAGAAAGAGGTCTGGACGTTCGCGAAGGCGATCGCCATCGAGCTCGAGGGGCGTCACCCGAAGATCATCACCGCCGAGTATCGCAAGGTGAAACGTCCCCATGGACGCGTGCTCGTCGATTACAACCAGAATGCGTGGGGGCGGACGCTGGCCTCGATCTACTCGATCCGGCCGACGCCCATTGCTTCGGTCTCGACTCCGGTCACGTGGGACGAAGTCGAGGACGGCGTGCGCATCGAGGATTTCCGCATCGACAATGTGCGGGAGCGCGTGGCGAAAGCCGGCGACCTCTGGAAGCCCGTGCTCGCGAAAAAGCGGTTCGATCTCGCGCGAGTCTTCGGATGACCCCCCAGGGGATGAGGGCGGAGGGATGATGGATGAAGAACCACGTGTTCAATCGCCCGTGAGCCGTTTCATCCCTCATCCCTCATCCCTCATCCTTTTGATCGCTCTGAGCGCAACCCTCAATGCCCAAAGCATTCACATCACCGAAAAGCCCGAGGGGCTCGTGCACGGAACGCTGTACGTTCCGATCGTCGCGTCGGAGCCCGTGCAGCGCATCGAGTTCTTCATCAACGGGGTGAAGTACAGCGAAGGGATCGGACGCACGCTCACGGTGCAGGTCAACGTGGGCCAGTACATTCGCCGGCTGCGCATGCGCGCGGTCGGCTACGACGGCCAGGGAAATGCGGTGGCCGAGGATGAGATGGTGGTCAACGATCCGCGGCCGCCGTTTCGCGTGCGGCTGTCGGCCCCGCATGAAGTGCCGTCGAGCGGTTCGATGACGCTCTCCGCGAATGTGGTCAAGCCGCCGGAGGTCAACGTCGCCGGTGTCGATTTCTACATCGGCGAGGACAAGGTGGGCAGCGCCGCCGTTCCTCCGTACGCGGCGTCAGTCGACGTGAAATCGGCGCCGAATGCGGTCTATGCCCGTGTCGTCGCCCATGGCAGCAGTGGCGCCGAGGCGAACGACGTCGTGTTCTTCGGCGAGAGGCCGAGTGAGTCCGTCGAGGTGACCGTCCAGCAGGTTCCGGTGTCGGTCGCGTCGGGCAGTGGCCCCGTGCGGGCGATGCAGCTCTCGCTGATCGACGACGGCAAGCCGCGAAAGATCGAGGCGCTCGTCCCTGCCGCCAATCAGCCGCTGTCGGTGATCCTGCTGATCGATTACTCGGAGAGCATGCTCGAGGAGCTGCCGGTCGTGAAGGACGCGGCGCGGCAGTTCGCGAAGACGTTGCTGCGTCCGCAGGACCGCATCGCCGTCGTCGGCTTCAATCAGCGCGTGTTCTGGCTGACCGGTTTCACGAATGACTTCGATGCTGCCGCGGCATCCGTCGATCGCGTGAAGCCGGCGGGCGAGACGCATCTCTACGACACAGCGATCGAGATGCTCTTCGAATTGCAGAAACAGCCCGGTCGCCGCGCGCTCGTGGTCCTCACCGACGGCGTCGATCAGGGGAGCGCGTTCACGCTCGACAATCTGGTGTACTACGCGCGGTATGCAGCCGTTCCGATCTATCCGATCGTCAAGAACAAGATGCTGACGCGGCTGATGCGGTTCGGAATCGGATACCTCCAGGCCCGCCGTCTGGCACAGATCGCGCGCGATACCGGCGCGACGTACTTCATCATCAAGGGTGAACGCGAGCTACCCGGCGTCTACCGCCGCATCGCGGACGAGCTCCGGCAGCAGTATCAGATTGCGTTCTACTCGGAAGCGTCGGCCGCCGATCAGTGGCATGCGCTGGCCATCGAGGATCGCGGCGGCCATCAGCTGCGGATCCCGCGGGGGTACTTTCCGTAGGCGTGGATCGACGCGCGACCTCGCGCGCCGGCGGCCGAGGACGGCCGCGCTCCACATCCGGCACAATCCGTGAACCGAGCGCTTCCTGATGGACAGAGGTGCGCCTCTTCTTCCAACGACTCCGAAGCGCCACCGTGTCTACGGCGGCCTGACGGAGCGCCAGGAGCGGATCTTCACATGGGTCGCGACCGCGATCATCGTGCTGTTCATCGCCGGCTGGATCGGTTCGATCGTGGAGACGCGCCGCATCGAGCGCGCCGAGACTCATCGAGCCGTTCCCGCGCCCCCTCCCGCCCCGCGAATCGCGACCACGATCCTCGAGCCGGGGGCGCCGAAGGCCGCCTACATCAACGACGCCATGCTCGCCTTTCTGGCGCCGCTGCGTGGGGAGTCGGGGAACGTCCGGTTCACCACACAACCGCCCGGCAAGCCGATCGTGGGACAGACGCCGAACGGCGCCCGCGCCGTGCTCACGCAGGGGCGATCAGCCCCGGTTTCGTCGACGTTTACTGCGCCGTCGAACCCGGGCGTCTACAACCTCGCCGTGCAGATCGATCAGGCTACGCGCGCGATCAGCGATTTCAGCGTGATCACGCTCGTCCCGTTCTCCGAGAAACATTCAGGCCGCATCGGCCTCTACTACCTCGGCAACTGGCCGTATGAGCGGGGCGGGAAACCGCGGGCGTCGTCGTACGCGAATCCGGTAGGCTTCATCAAAGTCACGCCGGACAACGCCGACACGCCTGTGTCCGCCCACTTCCGGCTGCGCGATTTCCTGACCAGGGATCAGCCGAACGTCTGGCCGAAGTACCTCTTGCTCAATCCGAAGCTGATCGACAAGCTGGAGCTGACCATTCAGGAGCTCGAGGCCGCCGGCCATCCCGTCCGGCACCTGACGATCATGAGCGGGTTCCGGACGCCGAACTACAACTACACGGGTGGGATCACGGCCGGAAGGGCGAACCTGAGCCGGCACATGTACGGCGATGCATCGGACGTCTTCGTCGACAACGACGGAAACGGGTCCGAGGATGATTTGAATCACGACGGGCGGGTGGATACACGCGATGCCCAGGTCGTATCGGATGCCGCGGATCGCGTCGAGCGCAAGTACCCCTCTCTGGCCGGAGGAATTGGCGTTTATTCCGCATGCTGTGGCCACGGACCGTTCACGCACATCGATGTGCGCGGTTTTCGCGCGAGGTGGCGCGGCACCGGCAATGGCTGAAACGAGGCCTGACGTACAGGAGGTTTTGCAGTGGCAGATGAAGTGAAATGTCCCGAGTGTGGCGGCGTGCGAACGGATCCGTCCACGACATGCCCTCTGTGTGGGGCGCCGCCAATCCGCGCGGACGAGCACCGCGGGAAGATAGAAGAAGTGCGCACCGACGATCTCGAGCCTTACGTGGCGCTGCGCTACATCGCGCGGCTGTTCAAGATCCTCGCGGTCCTGATGCTGCTGATGATGATCGGTGAGGTCGTCACCGGACTGCTGACCGAGGCGGGGGCGGCGCTGCCGACGCTGATCGCGGAGGTGACGCAGATGCTGGTGCTGGCCGGAGTCATGTGGGCGGGTGGCGACATCACCATCCTGCTCATCGACCTCGGACACGACATCCGCGTCTCGCGCATCCTTCTCGGACGCATCAACGCGGAGCTGCACCGGCGCGGCGGCGCTACGGAGTAGGAACGATCGCCCGCCGCATCATCTCGCGGAACTCGCGGAAGACGTTCTCGGGCGGAATCCCCATCTCGCGGTGACCGGCGGCGCGCTTCAACAGCGTCTCCGCTGATTTTTCGTCGAGCACGCGCGAGTCGATCGTCTTGTTGTTCAACTCGCAGAACGCGAACATCGAGGCCAGCGCCAGCCGTCGATTGCCTCCGTGAAACGGCCGATAGGAGAGAAGCGCGAACACGAAAGCGGCCACCTTCTCAGGAAATGAAGGATAGGCCTCGCGCCCGAGCGTCGTCACCTGCGGACGCTGGACGGCGTTGAGCAAGCCGAACTGCGATTCGACGACTCCCGGCTGCGCCTGGGTTCCGCCAAATTCGGCACTCACCGCGCGATGCAGTTCGACGAGATCCTGAACGGTCAGATAACGGATGCCGCCATCAGTCTGTGAGCCGCCGGAAGGCGTTCGGATATTTCTTGACAGCCCGCTTGAAAGCGTTGGCGACGAGGGGATTCGTGAAAGTGATGGACTCGGGCGTGATGCGGGGGCGGGGCTTGCCGTTGTCGCCGGACTTCCCGGACGGCTTTTCGATTTTTTTGATGACGGTTTGCTTTTTGGCTTTGCTGCTCTTTGCGGCGCTTTTGATGCTCGTGCCGGCTTTGCTGCTTTTTTTCCCTGAGGCTTTGCTGGCTTTTTTGCTTTTTGCTTTTTCGCCATGCTTCATTTCAGCCCTCAGCCGCCTATCGTAAGCCCCTTTAAATGATTGAGTCAATGAGCTTTAGCGCGTGGCCGCGCTGTCCGCCGCGCCATGCGGCGGCCTAAGTAGGTTCAAGATCAGCTATTTACAACTGCACCGGAACGTGTGCAGTCATTCGGCAGCACCTGCGTCGCCGCCGGCTCCTTCGAATTCAGGCTTCACGTCGATCGCCAGGAAGTCCTTTGCCTTCTGTGTCAGCGCGAAGTTTTCGCCGTTGGCAGTCAGATAGCCCTTCCGGACCAGTGAAACGGCTGGTGCCTCGCCGCCTCCGACGGGGTGCTTGATCGACTGGATCGCCGCCAGAGCGAGGGTCTCGGTACCGATGCGCCGGAACTCCTGGAGCACCCGCATCTCCTGCGCGTTCATGGGGTGAGACATGATGATGGCCATGCGCCGCGGATTCTAACCGACCCCGCGCTGGCATTCGGGGCACCAGTAGGTGAGGCGCGCTTCGAACCCCTGTTTTCGGGAGACGATCGGCGTCCGGCAGCGCCGGCACGGTTTGCCGGTGCGGCTGTAGACGGAGAGATCGTTCGGCGTGGTCGCGGTTGCGCTGCGGCCGAGCAGTTTGCGGGCCTTGTCGATCAGGCATCGGATCTGATCGTCGGAAAGCGACTCGACATTCACGAACGGGTTGATGCGGCACGCGAAGAGGGTCTCGGACTTCCAGATGTTCCCGATGCCGGCGATCGCGCGTTGGTCGAGGAGTGCATTGGCGATCTCGATTCCGGTTCGCGAGCGAAGCCGGCGGATCGCTTCGCCGGCATCGAATGACGATGAGAGAACGTCCGGGCCGAGTTGCCGGAGGTCCTGCTGGCGCTCGAGCGCGCGATCGTCGAGGAATTCCGCCACCGGGACGTTGAAGGCCACGGCGACGTAATCATCGGTGGCGATGACGATGCGCATGTCTTCGCGCCGCCTCTGCCATCGCTCGCCCGGCCGGTAGATGTGCCAGCTGCCGTTCATGCGCATGTGCGTGCGCAGGTGCAGCGCGCCCGAGAAGCCGATGAGGAGATGTTTCCCGACTGCCGATACGCGTTCGATCGTTCGCCCGGCGATCGGCGTTTCGTCGTCGACGCGCGCCAGCTTCGGCAGCACCGTCTCGAAGCGGCGCACCATTTTTCCGGAAAGTGCCGCGTCGAGCGTTCGCGCGGTGCGGAGGATCGTGTCGCCCTCAGGCACGCCGCTGGTATCCCATCGATGTGGACACGAAGCCCGCCTCCGCGAGGTACGGCGCCAGCGCGCTCTTCGTCACCGGTTCGCCGTCGACCTCCGCGATCAGCATCGCTCGACGCTGTCCGCTGGCGACCGGAAGAGCCAGCGCGTTCGCAATCGCGCGCGCGACCGAGCTGCGCGACGGCTCATCCTCGGGGAGGAACACGTGAACCTGCTTTTCGCCTCGCGAGATGTACGCCGCCAGGGCTCCGTTCACGAGGATGACGCTTGCGCCGGCGATGCGCATCAGCCCGTCGCGCGGCCACTTCACGATCGTGCCGTAAGGATTCGCCGGATCGGTCGCGGAGATCGTGATCGTCTCGGGCTCGTCCGGCTCGTCACGAAGCGATCGAAGGAGATCGAGGGCGCCGCCCGACGCGAACTGGGTCGCGCCGAGTCCGGCGACGAAGTAGCCTCGCCGCACACGGCCCTTTTCTTCCATCGCCTTGAGCACGGGGTAGACCGCGCTGAACCCGCCGGAGATGGTCTCCGCTCCCGGCGCCTCGCGCGTGACCACGCCGTAGCGGGTGAGGAGCTGCTGTGCCAGAGCGGTCGCCCGTTGCGTTGCGTTCGCCGAGGGAGCGGGAACGAGCGACCAGCGGCCCTGCGTCGACGCCGGAGCGACGCGCCTCGATCGAAAGCCGCCGCGCGACGGCGATTTCGGCCGCGTGAACGCGCGCAGCGCATGGAACGTGTCGTTCGTGATCACGCCCTTCCAGACGAGGTCCCACAGAGCGTCGACGACGTCGTTCTGGAATCCGCCGACGGATTCGTGAATCTGGGCGAAGAAAGAGGCGCCGTTCTCTTTCAGGTACTCGACGATCGGATCTTCGGCGGCAGCCTGCCCTGAGCGAAGCGAAGGAGCCGCCGCTCCGCGCAGCAGCGCCAGGTGGTCGGCCAGATAGACGGCGATTCTTCCGTCGTGGCCGCCGAGCGGCTCGACGCCGGTCCAGACGATCTCGCCGGCCGCGCTGAGCGTGTCGAGATCGGACGGCTTGTAGTCCTCGATGCGCGCCGCAAGGATCTCGCTTTCGAAGATCGATGCCGCCATCGGATATCCCTGCAACGTCTCGATGACGTCGAGAAGCGCTTCGAGACCTCTCCGCTTTTTCGTCACACCCTGCCATGCCGTGAAGAGCCGCGCCAGGACGGGTTGGCCGACCGGCTCGACTTCTTTTCGCAGCTTGGCGAGCGAGCGGCTGCGAATCGAGCGCAACACTTCCGCGTCGCACCACTCGCGCTGTGTTCCTGCGGGACGGAACTCGCCTTCGACAAGGCGTCCGCGCTCGACGAAGCGCTCGAGTGCTGCGCTCACGACCGCGATGCCGAGGCCGAGGCGTCGCGTAACGTCGGAAGGCGTGAACGGGCCGTGCGTGCGCGCAAAACGCAGGACGAGATCACCGACCGGATCGGTCACCGGCTCGAGGAATCGTTCGGGGATGCCCTGGGGGAGCGGCGTGCCGAGAGCATCGCGATAGCGGCTCGCATCTTCGACAGCGATGAAGCGCTTTTCGCTGGCGACGGAGATCTCGATGATGCGGCGGGCCTGGACGAGCTCCTTGACGGCGGCCGGGACGGCCGCCGCTCCACTGGATCGCTCTGCGATTTCCTGCTGACTGAGATCGCCGATGCGCAGCAGCAAGTCGTGAATGGCATCCGCGGATCTGGCCTTGCGGCGCTCGTCGAGATGCTGGAGCTGGATCTCGATCTCCGCGAGCGCGTCCGCGTCGAGCAGCTCGCGCAGCTCGGCTTCGCCGAGGAGCTCACGGAGCTGCGACTGATCGATGGCCAGGGCCTGGGCGCGACGCTCGGCCAGCGGCGCATCGCCGTCGTAGATGAAGTTCGCCGTGTACTTGAAGAGCAGCGAGCCGGCGAACGGCGACGGCTTCGGCGTATCCGCTGTGACCACGCGGATCGTACGTTGCCGGATCTTTTTCAACGTGTCGACGAGTGCCGGAACGTCGAAGAAATCGCGCAGAACCTCGCGATAGGCCTCGAGGATCATCGGGAACGATCCGAACCGCGACGCGACCTGCAGCAGGTCGTAGGCGCGCTTGCGCTGTTGCCAGAGCGGGGTGCGTCCCTGCGCGCGCATGCGCGGCAGCAGGAGGGCGCGCGCGGCGGACTCGCGGAACTTTGCCGCGAAGAGCGAGCTCGATCCGAGTTGCCGGATCACGAGCTGCTCCACTTCGTCGGGATCGGGGATCACCAGCTCCGGCCGAGGCGGCGCATCGGTCTCCGGAAAGCGGACGATGAATCCGTCGTCGCTCCACATCGTCTCGACGTCGATGGCCAGCTCATTGCGGATCTTCGCGGTCGAGGCCATCGACCACGGCGCATGGATCTTTCCGCCGAACGGCGTGAGGACGCAGACGCGCCAGTCACCGAGCTCGTCGAGGACGCGCTCGACGATGATGGTCCGGTCGTCCGGCACCGCTCCGGTGGCATCGTGCTGGTCGGAGAGGTACTGCAGGAAGTTTTCGGCGGCGCGGTGGTCGAGATCGTGTTGCGTCGTGAGCCGCTTGATGGCTGCCGCAGGTTTCGATTCGCGCACTTCGCGCACGAGCTTTCCGATCTCCTCACCGAACCGAACCGTGCGCTCGGCCGCATCCGCTTTCCAGAACGGCATTTTTCCCGGCTCACCCGGCGCCGGAGTCACCAGGACGCGGTCGTGCGTGATCTCTTCGATCCGCCAGGTCGATGCGCCCAGGAGAAAGGTCTCGCCGACGCGCGACTCGAAAACCATTTCTTCATCGAGCTCGCCGACGCGGGCGCTCTGCACCTTCTCGGCACCCGCCAGAAATACGCCGTACAGGCCGCGATCGGGAATCGTTCCGCCGTTGAGAATGGCGACGCGCTTGGCACCCGGGCGCGCCGTAATCATGTTCGTCACGCGATCCCATGTGATCCGCGGCCGCAGCTCGGCGAATTCGTCGGACGGGTAGAGACCCGAGAGCATGTCCAGCACGCCGTCGAACGCCGTCCGGCTCAGCTCCGCGAACGGCGCGGCGCGGCGGATCGCGGCGAACAGCTCGTCGGCATTCCAGCCGTCGACGGAGATCATCGCCACGATCTGCTGGGCCACGATGTCGAGCGGATTGCGCGGATAGCGCGTCGGCTCGATCGCGCCGCGATGCATGGCATCGGTGACCGCGGCGCAGGCGATGAGATCGCCGCGGTACTTCGGAAAGATGATCCCTTCACTCGCCGCGCCGACCTGGTGGCTGGCGCGGCCGATGCGCTGCATGCCGCTGGCGATCGAAGGGGGCGCCTCGATCTGGATCACCAGGTCGATCGCGCCCATGTCGATTCCCAGCTCCAGCGAAGACGTGGCGATGAGCGCCGGCAGCCGCCCGGACTTCAGGTTGTCTTCGATCTCGATCCGTTGCGCGCGGGCGATCGAACCGTGATGCGCCTGGACGAGCGTGTCGCCCGCCAGCTCATTGATCGCCGCGGCCAGACGCTCCGCGAGACGCCGGCTGTTGACGAAGATCAGCGTCGAGCGATGGGCGCGGATGAGCTCGAGCAGCCGCGGGTGGATGGCCGGCCAGATCGATGACCGCGCCGGTCCCGCCGCCGCCGGCCCGCTGGCGATGCCGGTGCTCTGGCCGATCTTTGCCATTTCTTCGACCGGCACCTCGACTTTCAGCGTGAGTTTTTTCTTCTCGCCGGTGTCGATGATCGTGACGGGGCGGAATTTCGGTCTGGCCCGGTGATCGGCGAACTCTTCATGAAGCGCGTCCGTGGAGCGGCGCGCCTCCCCGCGCCCCGACGGCCGAGGACGGCCGCCGCTCAACTCGCAACCTCCGAGGAAATGAGCGACCTCCTCCAGCGGATGCTGCGTCGCGGACAATCCGATCCGCTGCGGCGGGTTCTGGCATAGGAGGGCGAGGCGTTCGAGCGACAGCGCGAGATGGGCGCCGCGCTTGTTCGGGACGAGCGCGTGGATCTCGTCGATGATCACGGTCTCGACGCTGCGCAGCGTCTCCCGCGCGTTCGAGGTCAACAGGAGGTAGAGCGACTCGGGAGTCGTGATCAGAATGTCCGCGGGCTCGCGCAGAAACCGCGTGCGCTCCTGCTGCGGCGTATCGCCGGTGCGGATGGCGATCTGCGGAACGACGAATGGTTCTCCACGCTCGGTAGCGACGTTGGCGATGCCTGCCAGCGGCGCGCGAAGGTTCCGCTCGACGTCGACGGCCAGCGCTTTGAGAGGTGAAACATAGAGCACGCGGCAGCGCTCGCGCTTCGGCGGTTCGGGGGAGAACATCAGCCGGTCGAGTGCCCAGAGAAAGGCAGCCAGCGTCTTGCCGCTGCCCGTGGGTGCGCAGATCAGAGTCCACTCTCCCGAGGCGATTGCCGGCCATCCGAGGGTCTGTGCTCGTGTCGGCGACCCGAACGAAGTCGTGAACCAAAGGTCTACGGAAGCGTGAAACAGTCGATTTCGTGACATGGGTAACAAACAGGCGCGGAGAGCTCACCGAAAATCGCGCGACCGTTAGGGAAGCTCTGAACAAGTCGTTGTTCACGTCATCCTGAGCCGCGAAGACGGCGAAGGATCTCGAAATCGCAGGCCTTTTCCGATCCTGAGATCCTTCGTCGCGCTTCGCCGACTCAGGATGACGACATGTTCAGAGGTTCCTTAGCGGTTTGCCATCAGCGATTAGCTTCTGTGCAAGAATAGTAAACAGTCTCCAGCACGTAGACGTTTCGAAGGACGGGAATGCGGCTCAAGGTGCTCGGCGCCTATGGGGCGTCTGACGCGGAACACAATCTGACGGGGTATCTCATCGACGACTGGTTCGCCGTCGATGCCGGTACGCTCACGTCGAAGCTCTCGTTCGCGCAGCAGGCGCGGATTCAGGGCGTGTTCATCACGCACCCGCATGCCGACCACATCCGTGACCTGCCGCACCTGATCCACAACCGCTTCGCGCAGAACGCCGGGACGCTGACTGTGTTCGCCTCCCGCGATGTCATGGACCTCCTTTTCCGGAACGTATTCAACGGCGTCATCTGGCCGGACTTTTCGACCATCGCCTCGCAGCTGACCGGCAAGCCGGTCGTGCAGTACCGGGCGCTGACGGCCGGCAAGAAAGTGATGTTCAATGACATGGGCCTCACCGCGGTTCCGGTCGATCACGCCATCCCCGCATCAGGTGTCATCGTCGAGATGAACGGCCAGGCGATGACGTTCACAGGCGACACCGGACCGACAGCCGACATCTGGAGGCGCACGAACAAGACCGCGAACATCGTCGCCGTCGTCACCGAAGCCTCGTTTCCGAACGATCAGCAGTCGCTCGCGGACGATACGGCGCACCTGACGCCGCAGACATTCGGTGAAGAGCTGAAGAAGATCGACATCGACGCGCCGGTCTACGCCAGCCATCGCAAGATCCCGTTCGAGCGGGACATCGAGTCGCAGATCAAGAATCTGCGCGACCGAAGAGCGCGCGTTCTGCTCGAGAAAAACTACACCCTGTAGGAGTCCGGTCTCGGGTCTCAGGGAACCTCTCTACAGTCGTCATCCTGAGCCGGCGAAGGGCGACGAAGGATCTCAGGATGCGACAACGCGTGCGATTTCGAGATCCTTCGCCGTCTTCTCCGCTCAGGATGACGTGAACAACGACTTGTGCGTAGGTTCCTTGGGTCCCGTGGGCCGCAGCGCATCAGGATCCTGTCGAGCCGAAGCCCACGCGATCCGACACCTATAATTCCGTTCGATGGCCGTCCCCGCCACCGCACTGATCCACACCCTCAATGAGCGCGACTACATCGAGGCGTGTATTCAATCGGTGTCGTGGGCTGACGAGATCTACCTCGTCGATTCCTTCTCGACCGATGGCACGGTCGATCTCGTGCGGGAGAAGTTTCCGCGCGTGCGCATCGAGCAGCGCGAATACCTCGGTGCCGCGTCAACGAAGAACTATGCGATCGACCGTGCCTCCCACGACTGGATCTTCGTGATCGATGCCGACGAGCGCGTCACGCCGCCGCTGGAAAGAGAAATTCTCGCCACGCTCGAGGGTCCGCTCGAGTTCTGGGCTTACTCGGTCGGCCGCCTGAATTTCATGCTCGGCAAGCCGGTGCGGTACAGCGGGCTGCAGCGCGACCGCGTCACGCGGCTGTTTCATCGCGGGCATGCGCGCTACCCCAATAAGCGCGTGCACGCCGACCTGCTCGTCGACGGCGCGACCGGGCGCCTCGCGAGCAAGATGGATCACTACTACATCCGCTCGTTCGATCACATGATCGCCAAGATGACCCGCTACGCGAACTGGGCTGCCGCGCAGATGTTCATCGACGGCAAGACCACGGGACTCGGCGGGATCATCGCCCATCCCGCCGGCAAGTTCGTCCGCGACTACGTCATCAACCTCGGATTTCTCGACGGCACGCGCGGCCTGATCTCCGTCGGCATCCACGTCTACTACACGTTCTGGAAGTACGCGAAGCTGTGGGAGCTCACGCAGTTGAAACGCCAGGGAAAGACGGTGCCACTGCCGAAGCTGGATCAGGAGGAAGAGCGCTGGGAGCTTCCCTGGGAGAAAGCCTCGGGCCTCGGGCCTCAGGCCTCAGGTGGCCGGCGCGTCGACCGGCTCGACGATCACTCGTAGTCCATCGACGGCTCTCACGCGGACCCTCGAGCCTTCGCTGATGGGAGTCTTTGCCGTTGCGTTCCAGATCTCGCCGTGAACGAAGACCTTGCCGTCGGATCCCACGGCCGTCTTCGCCACGCCCATCTCGCCGATCATTCCCTCGCGCCCGGTGGCGACGTTTGCTTTCCGAGCGCGGAGGACGAGCGTCATCAAAAAGACCGCGATGATGGCGAATGGAACGCTGACGGCGATTGCGGTGACGATATTCACTCTCATCTCCGGAATGGGACCATCGACGAGCAGCAGCGCGCCGATGATCATGCAGATCGCGCCGCCGATGCCGAGGATGCCGTGCGACACGAATTTCGCTTCGAGCGCAAAAAGCGCGAAGGCCACGAGGATCAGCACCAGCGCTGAGTACCGCGTCGGAAGAAGGTTCAGAGCGAAGACGGCGAGCACGATGGAGATGACGCCGACGACGCCGGGCACGATCGCGCCGGGATGGTTGAACTCGGCCCAGATCGCGAGCATCCCCAGCGACATCAGGATGAAGGCGATGTTCGGATTCATGATCCACGACAGCAGCCGCTGTTTCAGCGACATGTCGATCGTGCGAACCGGCGAAGCGGCCACGTGCATGACCTGCTTCGAGCCGTTGAAACGCGTGACGGTCTTGCCGTCGATCGCGCGCAGGAGCGCCGGCGTGTCCGGAGCGACGTAGTCGATCAGTTTCTGTGAGAGCGCCTCGCTCTCGCTGTATGACTTCGCTTCGCGTACTCCCGCTTCCGCCGCGGCGATGTTGCGGCCGCGCTGGTGCGCGAGGCTGCGAATGAACGCCGCCGCGTCGTTCTGGAGCTTCATCTTCATGACGTCGTCGAGCTTCTCGCCGAGAAGGACAGGATGGGCGGCGCCGGTGTTCGTTCCGGGAGCCATCGCGGCGATGTCCGATGATTCGAGAATGAAGAAGCCGGCGGAGGCGGCGCGCGAGCCGCTCGGTGTCACGTACACGATCACCGGCACCGGCGATTTGATGATCTTCTGAACGATGGAGCGCGTCGATTCGTCGAGCCCTCCGGGCGTGCTGAGCTCGATGAGCACCGCGTCCGCACGCTGCGCGGCCGCTTCGTCGATCGCGCGGCCGATGAACTCGTCGGTGATCGGATGAATCATGTCGTCGACGCGAATGCGGATGACCGCGGCGGGAGCGGCGGTGGAAACGAGGAGCGCGAGAACGGCGATGGCGCGGCGCATCGGCCCCATTCTCCCTCCGAACGAGGTGCGCTACGCGTCCGGATCGATACAGGCGCGAACCGTGTCCAGCAAGTGACCTACCTCGAACGGTTTCCGAACGACCGCGCAGATCGGTTTGCCGGCGATTTTCGGAAGCTCATCCAGCGCAGCGGTCACGACGATGATCTTGCGGAGCAACTCTGGGTTGCGAGCCTCGATCCTGCGGATGAGGTCGACTCCGCCGTTGGGCATTCTCAGATCGAGGAGAATCGCGTCGTAGTCGCTGCGCTCGAGCAGGTTGTCCGCCTCGAGCCCGTCGAGCGTCGTGTGAACGACATACGAGCTGCGGGTCAGGATGTGGGTGATGAGGGTGACGATGACTTCATCGTTCTCGACGACGAGGACTTTTTTCCGTTGGGCTTCCAACCGCAAACCTCCCACTGCTGTGCTTGAACCGGGGGTCAGTCTCGAACTGGGGGGAGCAGTCAGGAGGAACGGCCGAGCTTAGTTATTTTATTTCAAATAACTACTCAGACCGGCGGAGGCTCGCCTTGCGGCTCGTAGTTGAAGAACTTGGTGATGTCGTTTCGGAAGACGAGCTTGAAGTCGCCGATCGGGCCGTTGCGCTGCTTGGCGATGATGATCTCGGCGATCCCCTTCTCTTCCGTTTCCTTGTTGTAGACCTCGTCGCGGTAGATGAAGCAGACGACGTCGGCGTCCTGTTCGATCGAGCCCGACTCGCGGAGGTCGGCGAGCTGAGGGCGGTGATCGCCGGTTCGCTGCTCGGGGCGGCGCGACAGCTGGGACAGCGAGACCAGCGGAAGGTTCAGCTCCTTGGCGATCGCTTTCAGGCCGCGCGAGATCTGCGAGATTTCCTGGTTGCGCGACTCGACTTTTCCCTTCACCGACATCAGCTGGAGGTAGTCGACCATGACCATGTCGAGCTGCGCCTCCATCTTCAGGCGCCGAGCCTTCGCGCGCATCTCCATCACGTCCATGCCCGGAGTATCGTCGACATAGATCCGCGCCTTCGCCAGCCGCGCCGAAGCCTCGGCGAGATCACGCCAGTTGCGCTCGGACAGCATGCCGGCACGAATCAGGTGGTTGGGCACGCCCGACTCGGAAGAGAGGATGCGAAGGCCGATCTGCTCCTTCGACATTTCGAGCGAGAAGACGCCGACTGAATAGAGCCTCTGTCCGCGCGGCTGGCCGCCCTTGTCGGGGATGGCGATCGACTCGGCGATGTTCATCATGAACGACGTCTTCCCCATCGAAGGGCGGGCGGCGATGATGATCAGGTCCTGCGCCTGGAAGCCCGACGTGAACTCGTTGAAGCGGTCGTAGCCGGTCGGAATGCCGGTGATCAGTTTTCCGGCGCTGTGGAGCTGTTCGATCGCCTCCATGTTCGAGCGGGTGATGCGATCGAGCGCGACGAATCCCTTCTCGATGCTCCCTTCAGCGATCTCGTAGAGCGTTTTCTCGGCGATGTTGAGGACTTCGCCCGGCTCGTTCGGCGCGTCGAGAGCGGCGCGCATCACGCTGTTGCCCATGACGATCAGCCGCCGGAGCGTGGATTTCTCCTTCACGATCCGCGCGTAGCGCTCGACGTTGGCCACGTCGGGGATGCCGTCGACGAGCGAGGAGATATACGCGGAGCCTCCGACGACGTCGAGCTGTCCGCGTTTGGCCAGCTCATCCTTCAGGGTGAGGAGGTCGATCTCGCGGCTCTGCTCGGCCAGAAGCCGCATCGCTCCGAAGATGGTGCGGTGCGCATCGCGGAAGAAATCAGGCGTATCGATCGTGCCGAGGACGCGGTAGAAGGCGTTGTTGTTGATGAGGATGGAGCCGAGGACGGCGCGCTCCGCGTCAGTACTTTGCGGCAGCGGTCGGTCGAGTGCTACATCGAGTTGAGCAACTGACATCAGACGGTGAGGAGATTGTGAGGGAAACTTCGACGCCAGTCATCAGCAGATTCGCTCGCACGTTTTGCACAGCGAAATGCCGAGGAAAGGGGCGGCGAGCCGCGATGCCCGGAGTTTTCCACAGGTGCCCAAGTTCTACGACGTGTGGAATCCCGGCCGCCGGTGCAACGTTTGTGAGCGCGTTTTCGCGGAACTTGTCGTCCGTTTCCGCGTCTCACACCCTGGAGGAACGATGAAGCGATCCCTCGTTGCCATCATCACACTGCTCGCGGCTGCCGGCGGCTTCGCGCAGAACGCAAAAACGGCGGCGCCGGCCGCGAACGACCAGAAGGTCGTCGCCGTGATCAACGGCGAAGTGATCACGAAGGCGAAGCTCGACTCGCTGTACAACAACATGGGCGCGCAGATGCGCGCGCAGTACGAAAAGTCGGGTGGGAAGCTCGCCTTTCTCGACAACTACGCCTCGAAGCGTCTTCTCCTGCAGGAAGCGATGAAGAGCGGCTTCGACAAGCGGCCGGACGTGCAGGCCGCGGTCGATGCGGCCAGGGACTCGGCGCTTTTCGACCAGTACATCAAGGATGTCGTGGCGCCGAACGTCGTCACGAACGCCGAGGTGAAGAAGTATTACGACGAGCATTCGGGCGATTTCGGAGTGCCGGAATCGATCAAGGTGCGGCACATCGTCATCACCTGGAACAACAAGCCGAAGCAGGACGCGCTCGACAAGATCAAGACGGTGGCCACGGAGATCCGCTCCGGAGCGCCGTCGCCGCGCGACGCCACGCCGGAGATGCAGCGCGTCCTCATGAACCGGTTCATGGCGGCCGCCCGCCAGTACTCCGAGGACGGCGCCGCCTCCGCCGGCGGCGACCTCGGATGGGTGGTCAAGGGCACGCTCGACAAGGGTTTCGAGGACGCCGCGTTCGCGCTCAAGCCGATGATGATGAGCGGGATCGTGGAGAGCCAGTTCGGATATCACCTGATCTTCGTCGAAGACAAGAAGCCGCCCCGCACGCAGGCGTTCGACGAGGTGAAGAACGACATCAGGGAATTCCTGATGACACAGCACGCCGCTGACGTCATGGGCACCGTGAAGCGTCTGACCAACGAGCTGCGCACGAACAGCAAGATCGCGTTCTATCCCGAAAATCTCAACTGATCGCCGGCCGCGCCGTGGACCATGAGCACGTCCAGGTTTGACGCCCGCCTCGAGCGTTTGCATATAATCGCGCCGTTTCCCCGAGAGAGTGATGCGCAGGCGGATCCGGATTGGCGGAGTCGTCCTCGTTACGCTGCTGGCCGCACGCGCATGGGCCGGAGACTCTCATCTGTCGTTCGTTCCGTGGAAAGTGCTCGAGCCCGGCGCCGAGCCGCTGAGGACGCCGTTCATTCTTTTCTGGATGCCGACCTCGGCCGACGAGATGCGCCATTCCGATCTCATCACTTCACAGCGGCTGACGCTGTACGCGGGACGCTGCATCGGCATGCAGGTGGTGCGAGTGGACGACGGGCTGATGGTCTTGAAACTCTCGGGAGCGAAGCCTCCGCTCGCCGTGCTCATGGAAGGGGAGAAGGAGCTCGCGCGCGTCGAACCGGCAGATGGCGCCTTGACCGCTGCCGCGGTCGAGGCGATGGTCCGCGAGACGATCGACAGGCGCGAACTGGCACGCAACTCCGCCCTTGATCGCGCCGCCGACAAAGCGCGCGGCGGCGAGAACGCGTCGGCGATCGATCTCTACCGGCAGGTCGCGGGTGACGCCTGCCTGTTTCCGCGTCTTGCGAAAACGGCGCAGCGGGCGCTGCGCCGTCTCGGTGTGAAGCCTTAGGGTTTTCGTTACGCGGCTTGCGGCAGTGCGGCCAGCATGCGCACGGCGTGCTTCCAGTTGCGCCGCGATTGACGGACGGAGAGCTTCGCGCGCCGTCGCGTCTCGCGCCATTGCTCCGGCGCGCTGGTCCGCTCCTCGAGATGCTGGCGCCAGAGTGCAACGGCAATCTCGAGGTGCTGAACCGCGGCATCGATCCGCGCGCGGATCTCTTCCGCCATCGTCGGATGCGCGCGCTCGATCTGCGGCGCGACGACGAGCAGCGCGGCACGCAGACGCGCCTGCTCGATCTGCGGAAGCGCGGTGGCGCGGAGATCCCTGGCCAGACCCATCCAGCGCAGCCCGCGGATGAACCACTTCGCCGGATCCCAGTGATACCAGTGGATGCCGTTGCGGAAGTCGGTGGGGAAACGGTGATGGAAGCTGTGATAACCCTCGCCGAGGGTGAGCATGGCCACGAACCAGTTGTCGCGCGCCGACGCTTCGGCATTGAACGTCGGCTCACCAAACGTGTGGGCCAGCGAGTTCACGAAGAAGGTGGTGTGGTGGACGATGACGATCCGGAGAAAACCGCCCCAGAGAAGGCCGGCGATCGGATCGCCGAACATTGCGCCGATCGCGGTCGGAATTCCGAAGCCGCCGAGGATGAGGATCGCGTTCTTCCAGCGGTGCTGCCACATGACGATCGGATTGGCGAGCAGATCGGGCGAGTTCTCGAACGACTCCGGGCGCTCCTTCAACTTGTAGAAGATCCACAGGATATGCGCCCACCAGAAGCCGCGGCGGATGTTGTACGGATCCCAATCCTTGTCCTGGTACTTGTGATGAACGCGATGGCTCGATGACCACCAGAGGATCGAGTTCTGCGCGGCCATCGCGCCGAAGAACGCATAGAGCGCCTGGACCGCAGGCGAGCACTCGTAGGTCTTGTGCGCGAAAAAGCGATGGTATCCGGCACAGATGGACATGCCGACGGCGAGATACAGTCCGATCGTCAGCAGCGGCATCCAGAGATGAAGCCCGGAATGCCACGTGTAGAGGGCCGTTCCGGCGATGCCGATGATGGGTGTGAGGGTGAGGAAAACAATATTCACCCAGTCTTTTTCTACTGCGTTCACGAAACCTCCAAACCTTTCGTTGATTACCGGAGCATCGGGATGTCGATGCCGCGTTCTTTGGCGACGCGCTGTGCCTCCTCGTATCCGGCGTCGGCGTGGCGCATCACGCCCGTTCCCGGATCTGTCGTCAGCACGCGTTTTAGGCGTTTTGTTGCAGATGCCGTACCGTCGGCGACCACGACCATTCCGGCATGGATGGAATAGCCGATCCCGACACCCCCTCCGTGATGGACGGAAACCCAGGTCGCGCCTGAGGCTGTATTGAGGAGCGCGTTGAGAATCGGCCAGTCGGCGATTGCGTCGGACCCGTCTTTCATTCCTTCCGTTTCCCGATTGGGGGATGCAACCGAACCGGCGTCGAGATGATCTCGGCCGATGACAACCGGAGCGGATACCTTTTTCTGCCCGACGAGGCGATTGAAAAGCACGCCGGCCTTGTCCCGCTCGCCATAGCCGAGCCAGCAGATCCGTGCCGGCAGACCCTGGAACTCGACGCGCTTCTGCGCCATGCGGATCCACCGGTGCAAGGCCTTGTCATGCGGAAAGAGATTGAGGATCTCCTCGTCGGTGATGTAGAGATCGTTTGGATCCCCCGACAAAGCGGCCCAGCGGAACGGCCCTCTCCCCTCGCAGAACAGCGGCCGGATGAACAGCGGTACGAACCCGCCGACATCGAACGCATTGTCGACGCCCGCTTTCTGCGCCTGTCCGCGAAGGTTGTTGCCGTAGTCGAAGGTGATGGCGCCGCGGCGCTGCAGCTCGATCATGGCGAGCATGTGCCTGGCCATGGTGGCGTAGGAAAACTCGATGTACTTCTCAGGATCCGATTTGCGGAGCCCGAGCGCCTGCTCATACGACATTCCGGCCGGCACGTAACCGTTCAGCTCGTCGTGAGCCGAAGTCTGGTCGGTCAGAACATCGGGAACGATGCCGCGGGCCAGAAGGCCTTCGAGCAGCTCGACGGCATTGGCGACGACGCCGATGGACACGGACTGGCCGGCGTCACGTGCCGCGAGGGCGCGATCGATGGCGGCGTCGAGCGATGGTGCCTCCTCGTCGAGGTAACGCTTGTCGAGACGGCGGCGAATGCGGGAGCGGTCGACTTCCGCGATCAGCGCGGTGGCCTCGTTCATCGTCGCCGCCAGCGGCTGCGCGCCGCCCATCCCGCCCAGCCCGGCCGTCACCACGAGTTTCCCGCGCAGCGTGTTGTCGAAGCGGTGCCGTGCGACCGCCGCGAAGCACTCGTAAGTTCCCTGCAGGATTCCCTGCGTGCCGATGTAGATCCACGAACCGGCGGTCATCTGCCCGTACATCGTGAGTCCCAGGGCATCGAGGCGGCGGAACTCGTCCCAGGTTGCCCAGTGCGGGACGAGATTCGCGTTCGCGATGAGCACGCGCGGCGCATTTTCGGTCGTGCGGAAGACCCCGACGGGCTTGCCCGACTGGACCAGCAGCGTCTCGTCTTTCTTCAACCGCTTCAGCGTTGCGACGATTGCGTCGTAGCACTCCCAGTTGCGAGCGGCTTTGCCGATCCCGCCGTACACGATCAGCTCCTCCGGCCTCTCAGCGACCTCGGGATCGAGGTTGTTCATCAGCATGCGCAGCGCCGCTTCCTGCGGCCATCCCAGGCAGGAGATTGCGGTGCCGCGCGGCGCTCGGACCGTTCGCGTTTCGTGCAGCGTAGCCGTCACGGCGGTCGATGATACTCTCGGGCCGTGGCAACGAAGAAGCAGGAACGTGCGCTGGAAATCGTCTCCCGCCTCAAGCGCATGTATCCGAAGGCGAAGTGCTCGCTCGACTTCACGAACGCCTTCGAGTTGCTGATCGCCACGATGCTTTCCGCGCAGAGCACCGACGTGCGCGTGAACATCGTCACGAAGTCACTCTTCCGCAAGTATCCGGATCCGAAGGCTTTCGCCGGCGCCAGCCAGGTGGAGATGGAGAAAGACGTCCGGCAGACGGGCTTCTTCCGCAACAAGGCGAAGGCGGTGGTCGCGGCGTCGAAAGCGATCGTGGAACGTCATGGCGGCGACGTCCCTCGCACCATGGAGGAGCTGACCGCCTTACCGGGCGTTGGCCGGAAGACGGCGAACGTCGTGTTGTCGAACGCGTTCGAGACGCCGGTCGGCATCGTCGTCGACACGCACGTCACCCGCGTTTCCGCACGCCTCGGTCTCACGTCCGAATCGGATGCCGTGAAGATCGAAGACGATCTGATGAAGCTGATTCCGAAGAAGGACTGGACGAGCTTCTCGCACCGTTTGATCCTGCATGGGCGGGAAGTCTGCGTGGCCCGAAAGCCGCGCTGCAGCGAGTGCCGGTTGAACGAGCTTTGTCCGAGCGCCGAGGAACCGCTGGAGTAGTGGAGCGGCGGCCGCCTCGGCCGCCGACGCGCGAGGACGCCCGTCGCTCCACTCCCGTCGCTCCACTAAGGAACGTCTGCGCAGTCCTTGTTCCCGTCATCCTGAGCCGCGAAGAGGGGCGAAGGATCTCGAAATGGCAGGCGTTTTCGCATCCTGAGATCCTTCGTCGCGCTTCGCCGACTCAGGATGACGTGGAGCGGCGGCCGTCTCGGCCGCCGACGCGCGAGGACGCCCGTCGCGCCACCAAGGAACCTCTGCTAAGGAACCTCTGCTAAGGAACCTCTGCGCAAGGTGTTGTTCCCGTCATCCTGAGCCGCGAAGACGGCGAAGGATCTCGAAATGGCAGGCGTTTTCGCATCCTGAGATCCTTCGTCGCGCTTCGCCGACTCAGGATGACGGCTTGCGCAGAGGCTCTAAGGGTTGTCCACGGTTCCCGCCGGCGTCCAAGGCCCGCAGCGAGCGATGCGCCTGGCCGCACGAAACGATCCCACGAGGAAACCGTACTTCCGCACCGACTCCCGGCCGTACGCGGAGCAGGTCGGCGTGAAGCGGCATTGGATGACGCCGCGCAGGTGCGGCGAGACGTGCGCGCGGTAGCCGTCGATGGCGGCGATCGTCGCGCGAGCGCTGAACGAATCGCGCGGAGTCGCGGCGATGTCATGCGCCGCCACGAGAATCACGGCGATCGCCAGAAACGCCACGGCCGTCCGCGTTACGTTCGTTCCGCGGCTTTGGCCTCGTCCCACAGGGCGTCCATTTCTTCGAGAGTGAGCTGATCGAGATTGCGCCCGGTGGCGCGAACCGCGGACTCCATTGCCGAGAAGCGGCGGATGAACTTGCGGTTGGTCGACTGCAGGGCCTCTTCCGGATTGGCGCCGGCCTTGCGGGCGGCGTTGGCGACGGTGAACAAAACATCGCCGAGCTCGTCCTCGATCGCCTTCGGATCGCCGCCGTCGAGCGCCTCACGCAACTCGCGAATCTCTTCGTCGATCTTCACGAA
The DNA here is from genome assembly GCA_035468985.1 of Thermoanaerobaculia bacterium. Lineage (GTDB taxonomy): Bacteria > Acidobacteriota > Thermoanaerobaculia > Gp7-AA8 > Gp7-AA8 > DASVHS01. The sequence continues at coordinate 75,236 of DATISF010000042.1, read as the reverse complement.
GACATCGTGCGTTTTCTGCCAGTCGAAGCCGACGCGCGATGCTTTCTCCGTCAGACGGAACGATTTCAGCAATGCCGGCAGCGACGCCGGCACGCCGGCCAGCACGCTCTTGTTCTCCGCTTTCCGCTCCTCGTTCTTCTGCTTTTCCCAGTTGGTGAGCACCTGTTCGGCATCGTTTGCTTCGACGTCGCCGAAAACATGCGGATGACGGCGGACGAGCTTGTCGTGAATCGCGGTGATCGAGTCGTAAACGTCGAACGATTGCTCTTCGCGCGTGATCTCGGCGATGAACACGGATTCCAGCAGGAGGTCGCCGATCTCTTCCATCAGGGCCTGGCGGTCCTCGCGGTCGATGGCGTCCACGACTTCATAAGCCTCTTCAATGACGAACGGCTTGAGGTCCGGCAGGCTCTGCTTGCGATCCCAGGGACATCCGCCCGGGCCGCGCAGTGTTTTCATCAACTTGACGAGGTCGTCGAACGACCGTTTGTCCATGGAAGCCATTGTATTGCCCGCCGCGTGACCTGTCTCACCGCTTGCGCTCATCGTTCACCCTAAGTTGTGGCAACGAAAGGAAGGGATGCTCTCTCTCATGGCCCACCTGGTCTGGTTCGTTCTCAATGACGGCCGTTCTGTGGTCGCCGGTTGCGGATCAGAGACGCGCGACTCTCTGGCGCATGCGATTGCCGCGCCGGGAAAGACGATCACCCTGACTTCCGACGATTCGGTGGAGCACATCCCCGGCAGCGCCGTTCGTGACTTCGTGCTGTTCGAAAGCCGCGCGAAAGTACCGCCGTCGGCTGCGATTTTCCGTCTCGTGCAGGTCTGAAAACGGCTGTAGCATGAGTGCTTCGGATCGGCTGATCTCCGAAGACCCATGCCCAATCATGTCCTGATCGTCGCCGGCGAAACGGCTGCGCGAGCCTCCGCCGAGGTAGCCCGTTCCCTGCAGTTCACGCCGGTGATCGCGTCTTCGGAGGAAGAGGCGCTCGAGCTTCTCGATCAGGAGCGCTTCAGCCTGATCGCCGTGAGCGGCGCTCCCGCGTCGCGCAAGCTCCGCGACAAGGCCGGGGTCAAGCAGCCGACTGCGCGTCTTCTCGAGCTGCCGAACGGCGACAACAGCGCCAGCACCATCCGCCGTCTGATGCTCCGATACCTGGGCCGGCGCGGCGAGGACGTGCGCATCCAGGTCGAGGAGAGATACCGCTTTCTTTCGGCGGTCCTCGAATCGTTCACGGCGACGCTCGATCTCAAGGAAGTGCTGCGGCGGATCGTGACCGTGACACGCGAGGAGTTTCGCGCCGACCGGGCCTGGCTCCTGCGCCCGGTCACCGAGGAGACGGAATTCGCGAAGATCATCTTCTCCGTGAGCGCGCCGGAGTGGACGGACGATCCGACCGACACTGCGCCGGTATCGCTCGCTCAATCGCACGCGTTGATCCGCCGCGCAATCGAGACGCCCCGGCCGGTGGCGGTCCGCGAGGGCGATGCCGAACTCGATCCCGCGCTCGCCGCGCGCTTCCGGATCCGCTCGCAGATGGTGCAGATTCTCCGGCCGGCCGGCGATGAGCCGTGGGCATTCGGTCTCCAACAGTGCAGCGAGCCGCGCGAATGGACCGAAGAAGAAATCGACCTGTTCAACGAGATCGGCAGGTATGCGACGATCGCGCTCAACAACACGCTGATTCACGATCGCGCCGTCCGGGAGATGGCAAAGGTCAACGCCATCCTCGATCAGATCCCGGAGGCGGCGGCGATCTACGACGCGAACGGACGCGTCGAGCGGATCAACGCCGCCGCCCAGCGCGACGGCGTCATCGTCTTCTCGGCCGATCCGGCCTCGCGCCTTCGCGCCAATGGCCCTCGCGGTCTCGATGGCAGCCTGCTCTCTCAGGAAGAGCTGCCTTCGCTGCGCGCGCTCCGCGGCGACATCGTCAAGGCCGACTATGTGATCCGCGATCCGCGCACAAACGACGACCGCGTCGTCAACATCACGGCCTCGCCGATCCGTGACGAGAAGGAACGGATCATCGGGTCGGTCGTGCTGGCGCGCGACATCACCGACGAGCGTCAGAGCGCCGAGCGCGAGCTGTGGCGCCGCCGCCGCGCGGAGTGTCTGGCCGGTCTGGGCATGGAGTCCCTCACCGTCCAGCCGGCGGTCGAGGATTTCAGCATCCCCGCGCGCCGCGTGGCCGAGGCGATCGAGGGCATCGTTCAGATCTATCTCTACCGCCCTTCGACCGGACTCCTCGAGCTCACTGCGTGGGCATCCCAGGACAAAAGCCTGGACTGGGTCGGCCGCTATTTTGCGGAGCACCCGTATCGTCCCGGCGAAGGCATGCCCGGAACGGTCTTTCAGATCGGCACGCCGTTGCTGTTCTACGAGATTCGCGGCAACGCCGTCCTCGATTTCGCGCGCGATGACGATGAGAAGGACGTCAAGGCCGCGTTGAACGAGCAGAGCCTGGCCGCCTGTCCGATCGAGTCGTACGGCGAGCGGATCGGCGCGCTCGTGCTCTCGCAGTCCGACCCCCGGCGGAACTTCGATGCCGAGGACCTGGAGTTCGCCCAGTCGGTGGCCGAGCGCATCGGTGCGGCGAGTCACATCCACCAGCTGACGCGGATGTGGCAGGAAGGTCATCGCGCCGCTGAAGATCTGGCGCGCAACGAAGTCGACGCACGCGTGCGGTTCGAGGGCGTGCTGGAGACGGCGCCGATCGGCATCGCCGTCATCTCCGCCGACGAACTGCGCTTCGATCTGGCGAACGCCCGGTTCATCGACTTTGCCGCTCACTACGGAAAGATCACCCCCGACGTGAAGATGATCGGACTGCGCGGCGAGGAAGCGATTCCGGGCTTCGAGGCCATTCTCAAGCAGGTCGCGGAATCGGGTGAGCCGCGCATCGACGAAGCGATCGAGGTGAAGGGGCCGCGCGGCACGAAGTACGTCACCCGGATCATTTCGGCGGTTCGCGGCCGGTTCACGGGCGCGACGCAGAGCATCACCGTGCTGGTTCAGGACATCACGGAACAGGTCGTCGAAGAACGGCAGAGTCGCGAGCGGGAAGCCCTTCGCCGGCGCCGCGCCGAATGTCTGGCCAGCCTCGGACTCGAGAAGTTCACGGTCGAGGCCTCGTCGCTCGAGGATCTCGACGCGCCCGCGGCGCGCATCACGAACGCCGTCAACGCCTCGGTTCTCATCTTCCTGTATCACCAGGCGACCGGCGAGCTGCGCGTCGCTGGATTCGCGGCATCGAGCGACAACGCGGCCGCGTTCGAGCGATACCGCGCGTTTCTCCTGCGGAATCCTCCGCACGCCGGCGAGGCGTTGGCCGGCACGGTTTTCCAGCTCGGGCGTCCGTTGCTCTACTCCGACGTTCAAGGCGAAGCGGTCACGGACTTCGGCCGGACGGAGGAGGAGAAGAGTCTCATCGCCGCGTTGCGCGAGGAGAGCGTCATCGCCACGCCGATCGAGTCGTACGGCGAACGCATCGGCGCGATCGTGATCTCGCGCGCTGACCCGTCGCGAAACTTCGACGCCGAGGACCTCGAATTCGCGCAGGCGGTGGCCGAGCGGATCGGGGCCGCCAGTCACATCCACCGGCTGACGCGCATCGCCCAGGAAGGCCATCGCGCCGCCGAGGAGCTGGCGCGGGAGGAAGTCGACGCGCGCCTCCGCTTCGAGGCCGTGCTGGAGACGGCGCCGATCGGGATGGCCGTGTTCTCGGCGGACGAGTTGCGTTTCGATCTGGCCAACGAGCGCTTCCTCGAGTTTGCAGCGCAGTACGGGAAGATCGCCAGCGACACGAAAGTGATCGGATTGCGCGCCGAAGAGGTCATTCCCGGCTTCGAGAAAGTGCTCAAGAACGTCGCCGAATCGGGTGCGACACGGGTCGACGAGGCCATGCGCATCGGCTCGATCTTCGTCGATCGCATCATTTCTCCGGTCGGCGGACGGTTCTCCGGAATCACGCAAAGCCTGACCGTGCTGGTGCAGGACGTCTCCGAACAGGTTCGCGCGAAGCGGGAGATCGAAGACCTCGCCCGCATGATGGCCGAACGATCGGCACGCCTCGACTCCATCCTCGGATCGATGACCGACGGCCTTTGGGTTTACGACGCATCGGGCAACGTCGTCGACGTCAACCAGGCCGCGCTCACGATGTTCGGTCTCGGGTCACGCAACGAGGCGGTGGAGAACAGCTCGTTCGCGCGCTTCGCGCTGCGATATCCGGATGGCCGGACCATCAGCCAGCACGACCTTCCGCACGCACGCGCGCTGCGCGGGCAGACCGTTCCCGACTATCTGGCCATCGGCAAGCACGCCATCAGCGGCAAGGATCTCGATCTGTCGATCGCCGCGGCGCCGATCGAGAGCAACGGCATCGTCGGCGCGGTCCTGGTCATCCGCGACATCACCGCGCTGCAGGAGCTCGATCGCAAGAAGGACGAGTTCCTCTCGGTCGCCTCACACGAGCTGCGCACGCCTCTGACCACGATCAAGGGATACACACAGCTCCTGTCGCAGACCGTCAACGATCTTCCGCCGCAGGAACGGGGTACGTATCTCAGCGCGGTGCTCGGCGAGATCGACCGCATGATGGGATTGATCTCGGAGCTGCTCGACGTCTCGCGCATCGAGACCAACCGCCTGCAGATCCATCCGCAGCCGATCCGCTGGATCGAGTTCCTCGAACGCCGGGCGGCGGCGTTCCGCGTGCAGAATCCCGGGCGCACGATCAACTTCGCCGCCGAGACGCCGGAGACGATCGTCAACGCCGACCCGGACCGCATGCGCCAGGTCATCGACAATCTCCTGTCGAACGCGATCAAGTATTCGCCGGACGGAAGTGAGGTCGACGTGCGCGTGGCCTCCGGCGAGGGATTCCTGCGCACCGCCGTCATCGACCACGGCATCGGCATTCCCAGCGACGAGATCTCGCAGCTCTTCGAGCGCTTCCACCGCGCGCGCAACGTGTCCAGCCGGTACTACGGCGGACTCGGCCTGGGCCTCTACATCGCCAAGGCAATCGTCGTGGCCCATCGCGGAACGATCAGCGTGGAAAGCGAAGAAGGCCACGGCTCGACGTTCACCCTGGCGTTGCCGCAGGCTCAGGCCTAGTCCCCGGCCTCCTCGCCGACGAGAAGATAGACCGTCCCGAGCACCGCGCCGTGCAGACCGCCCGCTGCTCGCACTCCGTCACGCTGCCGAGGGCGCGCCCTTCCCCCGGGTGGCGAGGTTGACCACGACCCGTGCCTTTACGCACGATTTACGTCCGCTGCAAATGGCGTCCACGTTCGTCTCCTAGACTGCCCGGCAAGGAGGAAGTCGATGCCGTCTTTCCGGTTCTTCGCCGCGGTCGCGGTCTGCCTGGTCGCCGCCGCCGGCTCCGCGCAGGTGACACCTGCGTCTGGTTTCACGCCCCCCGATGACACTCCCTCGATCAAGCTCGGCTCGACGATCTTCGCCGACTGGACTTATCAGGATTCGCCCGAGGTCACGGACGCTGACGGCAACACGATCAACGTCAGCTCGTTCAATGTCGGCCGCGCGTACATCAATGTCACCGGCAATCTCAACCATCGCCTCGCATTCCGGATCACTCCGGACATCGCGCGAGAGAGCGGCAACGGCAGCGCGCTGTCCGGCAGCTACACGTTCCGCCTCAAGTACGCATTCGGGCAGTTCAATCTCGACGACTGGACGACGAAGGGCTCCTGGATCCGCTTCGGGTTGCAGCAGACGCCGCTCGTCGATTACGAGGAAGGCATCTACCGGTACCGGTTTCAAGGCCCGATCTTCGTCGATCGCGAGGGTTTCCTTTCCTCGGCTGATTCCGGCGTGTCGGCCCACTGGAGCTTTCCGGGCAACTTCGGCGACGTGCAGGCCGGTTTCTACAACGGCGACTCGTACTCTCACGCCGAAGCGAACGACCAGAAGGCATTCATGGTCCGCGCGGCAGTCCGGCCGTTCCCTCTCGGCGGCACCTGGAAAGGTCTCCGCATTGCCGCTTTCGCCGATCAGGACGCGTACGTCTCCGACGCCAAACGCGAACGACTCGTCGGTCAGGTGACATTCGAGCATCCGCGATTCAACGCCGGGTTCGACTACCTGACCGCGAAGGATCAAACCTCGGTGAAGACGCCGGAAGTGGAGGGTCGTGGATACTCGGTGTGGGCCACGCCGAAGCTCGGCGCCGGCTGGGAGATCCTGCTCCGCCACGATCAGCTGAAGCCGAGCAGGAACACGGATCAGAAGCGCACGCGCAACATTGCCGGCATCGCGTACTGGTTTCCCAACCTCAACAAAGTCGCTGCTGCAGTCCTGGCGGATTACGACGCGCTGAAACAGGACAGCTACGCACCCGCGCGTCCGGACGACAGGCGCTTCGGTCTGAAGATGCTGATCAACTTCTGAGGAGAAATTTCAAATGAGGCTGACTCGAATCGTGCTGACGCTGCTCGTCGGCATTCTCGCTGTTCCCGCGTTCGCCCAGCAGATCAACGGTGCCGGTGCGACGTTCCCGTATCCCATCTATTCGAAGTGGTTCTCGGAATACAACAAACTGCATCCGTCCGTTCAGATCAACTATCAGTCGATCGGTTCCGGAGGCGGAATCCGACAGCTCACGAACCAGACGGTGTTCTTCGGCGCGAGCGACGGTCCGATGACGAACGACCAGCTCTTTGCCGCCCCGGGACGCATCCTTCACCTGCCCACGGTCCTGGGCGGTGTCGTGCCGGTCTTCAATGTTCCGGAAGGACCGGCGGAGATTCGCTTTACCGGGGCTCTTCTCGCCGGCATCTACCTCGGCAAGATCAATCAGTGGAATGACCCCGCCATCAGGAGCGTGAATCCGGGAGTGAATCTGCCTGCCAGCGAGATCACCGTCGTTCATCGCTCCGACGGTTCGGGGACGAGTTACATCTGGTGCGACTACCTGGCGAAGGTCTCTCCCGACTGGAAGAAGACGGTCGGTGTGGCCACATCGGTGAATTGGCCTGTCGGAGTCGGCGGAAAGGGCAACGAAGGTGTGGCCAGTCTGGTCAAGCAGACGCCCGGAGCGATCGGCTATGTCGAGCTCATTTACGCGTTGCAGAACAAGATCAGCTACGGCCCGGTGCAGAACACCGCCGGACAGTTCGTGCGCGCATCGACCGAGACGGTGACGAATGCCGCCGCCGCGGCGAGCGGGAAAGCGATGCCGGCCGATTTCCGCGTGTCGATCACCAACGCGCCCGGGCCCAACGTCTATCCGATCTCATCATTCACCTGGCTGCTGCTCTATGAGAACCCCGGGGACACGGCCCGATCGCGGGCCATGATCGATTTTGTGAAGTGGGCGCTCACCGATGGCCAGAAGTTCGCCCCTGAGCTCGGCTATGCGCCGTTGCCGGCGTCCGTCGTTCTGTTGGAGTTGGAAGCGTTGAAGCGGATCAAACACTGATCGCTTTACGCGGAATTTACCCGCAGCGCATCCCCGATCGACACCGGCTGCTTAGATTGACGCCCATGAGACGAGCAGCAATTCTCTTGATCGCCACCGCGCTGGTCGCCTGCGGTGGCGGAGAGCGCGCACCGCAAGGCGCCTCGAAACCGGCCACCGGCGGCAGCCGCGTGATCAACGGCGCAGGGGCCACATTCCCGTATCCGATTTACTCGAAGTGGTTCGCCGAATACGGCAAGCAGCATCCCGAGGTCCGGATCAACTATCAGTCGATCGGGTCGGGCGGCGGGATCCGTCAGATGACCGCGCAGACGGTTTTCTTCGGCGCGACGGACGGCCCGATGAGCGACGAGCAACTGAAGAGCGCTCCCGGTCCGATCCTTCATCTCCCGACAGTTCTGGGCGGTGTCGTTCCGATCTACAACGTGCCCGGTGCCACGCAGCCGATCCGATTCCCGGGACCCCTGCTCGCGGACATTTACCTCGGCAAGATCCGGAGGTGGAACGATGCCGCGCTGGCCAAAGCGAATCCCGGCGTGAAACTCCCGGCCACCGAGATCGCCGTCGTTCATCGCTCCGATGGCTCGGGCACGACCTACATCTTCGTCGACTTCCTCTCGAAGGTTTCCCCGGAGTTCCAGCAGAAGGTCGGTGTGGCCACATCGGTGAGCTGGCCCGCGGGCGTCGGCGCGAAAGGGAACGAAGGGGTGGCCGGACTCGTCAGACAGACGCCCGGGGCGATCGGATACGTCGAATTGATCTACGCCCTGCAAAACAACATCGCGTATGGCGCGGTGCAGAACAGATCGGGAGAGTTCGTCACGGCGTCTCTCGATTCCGTCACCGCCGCCGCCGCGTCGGTGGCGATGCCCGACGACTTTCGCGTCTCGATCACCAATCCCGATGGAAAGGGCGCGTATCCGATCGCGTCGTTCACGTGGATCCTTCTCAATCAGAACCCGAAGGACAAACAGAGTGCCCGGACGATGGCCGACTTCATGAAATGGGCGCTCACGGACGGCCAGAAGATGGCCGGCGAGCTCGGCTACGCGCCGCTGCCGAAAGCCGTCGTCGACAGGGAGTTGCAGGCGTTGGAGAAGGTGTCGTCCTGAAATCCGAAGACCGGACGTATCGCTGGACGACGGGGGTGTTCGCACTGCTCGTCATCATGGTCGTGGCGGCGATCGGCTTCGAGCTGGCGCGACAGTCGCTTCTTTCCATTCAGAAATTCGGATTCGGATTCTGGAAAGGAAAGATCTGGGACCCCGTCTCCGGCGATTTCGGCGCGCTCCCGTTCATCTGGGGCACGTTGTACTCGTCGATACTCGCGCTGCTGGTGGCGGCGCCGGTGTCTCTCGGGATTGCCATCTACATCAACGAGGTCTCGCCGCGTTTTCTGAAACAACCGCTGACCTATCTGACGGAGCTGCTGGCGGCGATCCCGTCCATCGTCTATGGCCTGTGGGGAATCTTCGTGCTCGTCCCGATCGTGCGGAGAGTGGAGCTGCTGCGTCCCGACTGGCTGGCGCGCGTTCCCCTGTTCAGCGGCCCGCCTTTCGGCGTCGGAATGGGAGCGGCGGCTCTGATTCTCGCGCTCATGATCATCCCGTTCTCGTCGTCGGTGGCGCGCGAGATTCTCAAGGGCGTCCCCATGAATCAGCGGGAAGCCGCATACGCTCTCGGGGCGACGCGATGGGAAGCGATCCGCATCGCTCTCGGATACGGCAAGTCGGGAATCCTCGGCGCGTTGATGCTCGGTTTCGGCCGCGCGCTCGGAGAGACGATGGCCGTCACGATGGTGATTGGCAACAATCCGCAGATCTCCGCCTCGCTCGTTGCGCCGCAGTACACGATGGCCGCGGTCATCGCCAACGAGTTCACCGAAGCCGCCGATGCGCTCTATCTGCAAGCGCTGATCGAGATCGGGCTCGTGCTGTTCATCATCACCATCGTCATCAATGCGCTGTCGCGGCTGATGATCTGGAGGATGGCCCGCGCATGAGGAAGCTCAAGTCGAGCGTGATCGTCTTCCTGTGCGGCGCGGCGGTCGTGGCCGCACTCGTCCCGCTGGCGATGATCCTGTTTTACGTGATCTCGCACGGCGCGGCCGCGCTGAACTGGGCTTTTTTCACGCAGATCCCGAAGCCGGTCGGCGAGCCGGGTGGCGGGATGGCCAACGCCATGATCGGAACGCTGATTCTCATCGCCATCGCCGCGGCGATCGCAGTCCCGGTCGGCGTCGTCGCCGGAATTCACCTCGCCGAATACGGCGGAACGCCATTCGCGTCCGCGGTCCGATTCGCGGCCGACGTGCTCAACGGCGTTCCATCGATCGTCATCGGCATCTTTGCGTACGGCCTTTTCGTTCTTCCCGTGCATCGGTTCAGCGCGCTGGCGGGAGGGTTCGCGCTCGCCATCATGATGATTCCGATCGTCACACGCACGACGGAGGAACTGCTGCGGCTCGTGCCCACGGGACTCCGCGAAGGAGCGCTGGCCCTCGGCGCCACCCGGACGCGCGCCATGTTCACGGTGATTCTGCCGGCCGCGCTTCCCGGCATTCTGACCGGCATCCTCGTCGCCCTGGCGCGCATCGCCGGCGAAACCGCTCCGCTGCTGTTCACGGCATTCAACAATCGGTTCTGGTCGACATCGCTGACGCAGCCCATCGCGTCGCTCACCGTTCAGATCTTCACCTACGCGATCTCTCCTTATGAGGACTGGCACCGCCAGGCGTGGGCGGGAGCATTTGTTCTCGTCGCGCTCATCCTCATCCTCTCCATTGTGGCGCGGCTGATCACCCGGCGGCTGGAACGGATGAGCCGGGGGGCCTAGTGTGGCGTGTCGCAAATAGACAGACTTTCGCTGGTGCCGCAACCGGCACCAGCCCGCAACGAAAGCCGGTCGATTTGCGACACGCCACACTAGCTCAGGCCCACTTCTTGCGCGCTTTTCGGCCCGAAAGGAGGCCACGATGGCCAACGACCAAGCGCAACAGAATCCGGGTGGAAACAAGCCCGGCGGTGGACAGCCCGGCGGAAATCCGCCACAGCGGCCCGGTGGCGGCGGACAGCCCGGACAGAAGCCGGGTAGCGGACAGCCCGGCCAGCAGAAGCCCGGCGGCGGTGGCAATCCCGGCCAGAAGCGATAGCCGGTTTCAGCCGCAAAGCATCGAGAGCCGGACCTCGTGTCCGGCTCTTTTTGTTCCGGCACGATAGACTGCGTCCGTGGCAACGATCCCCAGACCCGTCGACGAAGAAGAAGAAGAACAACGCGAGCGGTTCCTGGTCCTGCTGCGACACGGGATCTCCGAGGATTCCGAGGAAGGCAAATCCGAAGAGGAGCGCGCCCTGACCTCGGAAGGGCACGCGCACATGAAGCAGATCGCCAAGGGACTCGAGCGCGCCTTCCCGAAGGCGCTGGCGATCTACTCGAGCCCGCTGCTTCGTTCGACGCAGACCGCACTCTGGGTCTCGAAGGGCTACCGCTCCCGCGTGAAGGTCCACACGGTCGACGCGTTGCGCCCGGGAGCGCCCACCTCCGAGTTCCGCGATTTCATCGAGGGGATTCAGGAACGGCGCGCGATCATCGTCGGCCACGAGCCGAACCTGAGCACGATCGTGATGCAGCTGATCGGCCTCTCCACGGGAAATGTCGAGCTGAAGAAGGGCGGCTGCTACGGCGTGCGCCTTCGGGCTGACGGCGTGGCCGCGCTGGAATGGCTGCTGTCGCCGCGGATTCTGCGGAAGCTGGGCGAAGAAGACTAGTGTGGCGTGTCGCAAATAGACCGGCTTTCGTTGCGGGCCCCTCGGCGCCCGCAACCCTTCGGGCTGGTGCCGGTTGCGGCCGATCTTCGGCGTTGCTCGTCGTCGACGATGCCACCGCATCGCCTCCTCCTCGCGCCTTGCGTCTCGGCCGCAGGCGGCACCAGCGAAAGTCGGTCTATTTGCGACGCCACACTCGTGTCCTGGAATCGGGAAATCGGTACCAGATCGCGCCGCAATCGGCGGCGAGCGCAAGGCGCGCCCACGCAGGCATCGTGGTGACGATGTCGAGGAGGCGCAACGCAGCGATCGCCGTCGAGAGCAAGCGAGATGGTCTCGATTTCTCGACTACAGGACACTAGAACCTCTGCGCAAGTCGTTGTTCCCGTCATCCTGAGCCGCGAAGACGGCGAAGGATCTCGAAATGGCAGGCGTTTTCGCATCCTGAGATCCTTCGTCGCGCTTCGCCGACTCAGGATGACGGCTTGTTCAGAGTCTCCCTAGCAGCCGGGGCCGCCAGGCGACCCGCACTCTTTCCACAGCGTTTCCCAATTCCAGATGCCGTACGCGACCTCCTTCGGCAACGGGAATCCGAGCTGACGCGCGAGCATGAACACCTGCCCGCGATGGTGGGCTTCGTGAGAAAGCATGTAGCACAGCATTTCCGGGCCAACCGGCCAGGGCCGAGCCCAGCCGTCTCTGCGAAACCTCTCGACGCGGCCCCCACGACTGCCGAGCGCTTCAGCGAGCATCTCCGCGCAGCGAGCGGCGCTCTCGGCCAATCCCGCACGGGCCTGCTGCGGCGTGCAGTGCGCGCGGTTGAGCTGTCGTGGAACCTTCAGATGGGGAGCTGTGAGCCTGACCCACTTGGTGCGGACATTGTGCATGTGCGTGAAGAGCGCCGCGATGGTGCGGGACTTGCCGGGCGGTTTGGCTCTCCAGGCGCCAGGGTCAAGATGTTCGATCAGAATCTGGTTGATGCGATCGTTGGCGGCAAAAATCTGGACTGCGGCTCGGCCGAGTTGAGTCTGAACCTTGTGTTGACGCGCGGTCACGGCTCCCTGCTACTCGACCCATCATACTTCCGGGCGGTTTACCCCGAATTTACGCGGCCTTCGCACGACACGCACCTTGCTCGTCCAGGATGTCGAAGGACGACTGCCCATGAGCGTGCTCACAGAACCGCAAGCGCCGCCCGCGCCGTCTCTGCCGATCGACGACAAGACGAAGATCGCCGTCCGCGACTTCAACTTCTACTACGGTCCGGCCAGGGTGCTGCACGGCATCACGCTGCAGATCCCGCGGAACCGCGTCACGGCGCTGATCGGTCCTTCCGGCTGCGGCAAGACGACGTTCCTTCGCTCGATCAATCGGATGAACGACATCATCCCCGCGGCGCGCGCCGAGGGTTCGATCGCGATCGACGGGCTCGAGATCTACGGCTCCGGCGTGGATGTGGTGTCGCTGCGCAGGCGCGTGGGCATGGTCTTCCAGAAGTCCAACCCGTTCCCGAAATCGATTTACGAGAACGTCGCGTACGGATTGCGCATCGGCGGACTCCGCAACCGGCGAAAGCTCGATGCCATCGTGGAGCAGTCGCTCCTTCGCGCGGCGTTGTGGAACGAGGTGAAGGAGCGGCTGAACGAGAGCGCGTTGGCGCTGTCGGGCGGCCAGCAGCAGCGGCTGTGCATCGCGCGCGCTCTGGCCGTCGATCCCGATGTGCTTCTGATGGATGAGCCGGCGTCGGCGCTCGATCCGATTGCCACGCAGAAGATCGAAGAGCTGGTCTACGAGCTGAAACAGAACTACACGATCGTGATCGTCACCCATAACATGCAGCAGGCGGCGCGCGTATCCGATCGCACCGCGTTCTTCATGCTCGGGAAGCTCGTCGAGTACGACGACACCAATACGATCTTCATGAATCCGCGGCAGAAGCTGACGGAGGATTACATTACGGGAAGGTTCGGATAATGCTGCGGCACTTCGACAGAGACATCGAACAGCTCAAGGAGCTCCTGCTGCGAATGGGAGCGATGGTCGAGGACGCGATCAGCGACTCGATCCGCGCGCTTCTGGAGCGGGACAGCGCCATTGCCGAACGGGTCATCGGATCCGACGATGCCATCGACCGCATGGAGCTGGAGGTGGACCAGCACACGCTGCAGCTCATCGCCAAGATGCAGCCGGCCGCCGTCGATCTTCGGTTCGTGGCCACGGCGATGAAAATCACGCCGGAGCTGGAGCGCATCGCTGACCTGGCCGTCGATGTCGCCGAGCGCGCGGTGGAGCTGAACCGCGAGCCGCCGCTCAAGCCGCTCATCGACATCCCCCGCCTCGCTCTCATCGCCCAGGACATGGTGCGGCAGTCCCTCGACGCGTTCGTTCGTCGCGATGCCGCGCTGGCCCGTCAGGTCATCGCCCGCGACGACGAGGTCGACTCGCTCACCGAGCAGTCCTTCCGCGAGCTGCTGACCTACATGCTGGAGGACTCGCGCAACATTTCCAGGGCCATCCGTCTGACGTTCGTGGGAAAGTACTTCGAGCGGATGGCGGACCACGCCACGAACGTCTGCGAGATGGTCGTTTACCTCGTTGAGGGTAAAGTGATCAAACACAGCAATGAGGCGCCCTAGCGAACGGGTCGCTGTCATCGAAGACGACGCCGATCTGTCGTTCACCATCCGCCTGAACCTCGAGCGCGAGGGCTATGCGGTCGCCACGTTCGACAACGGACACGAGGGGCTGACCGCCGTGCAGTCGGGCGGCTTCGATTTTCTGATCCTCGATCTGAACCTTCCCGATCTCGACGGCTTCACCATCTGCCGCGAGCTCCGCCGCAACGCCGCCTCCGCGAAACTGCCGATCCTGATGCTCACCGCGCGCGCCTCCGAGCAAGACCGCGTGACGGGCCTGGAGCTCGGCGCGGACGATTACCTCGTCAAGCCGTTCAGCGTGCGGGAGCTGATGGCGCGCATCGCCGCTATCCTGCGCCGCTCCGGCGGAGCCGCATCAACCGGCGCGGACGTCTACGACGACGGCCGCCTGCAGATCGACGGCCGCACGCTGCGCGTCTACGTGAACGGCGACGAGGTGAAGCTGGCCAAGAAAGAGATGGAGCTCCTGTGGATGCTGGTGCGCAACCGCCCGGCCGTCGTCTCACGCGACCGCATCCTTGCCGAGATCTGGCAGATGGCCGACGACGTGGAGACGAGAACCGTCGACGCCCACATCCGCAATTTGCGAAAGAAGATCGGTAAGGAGAGGATTCATACCGTCATTGGGTATGGATACCGGTTCGAGTAGGGCCTTACGCTTAGGGGACCTCGCGCAAGTCGTCATCCTGAGTTGGCGAAGCGCGACGAAGGATCTCAGGATGCGAAAAGGCCTGCGATCACGTAGGGCCGACTCTCAGTCGGCCCCGGGCCCACGGGAGAGTGGGCCCTACGTGTGAAATAAGATCAGGGAAACGTCTGCGCAAGTCGTCATCCTGAGTCGGCGAAGCGCGACGAAGGATCTCAGGATGCGAAGACGATTTCGAGATCCTTCGCCGTCTTCGCGGCTCAGGATGACGTGAACAACGACTTGTGCAGAGGTTTCCTAACGCCTGAGGCCTGACTGCATGCACCCTCTTCGTGTCACGCTGCTGATCTCGTTCGCGATCGCGCTGGCGATCAGCGTCGCGTTCGGGTACGTGCTCCACCGTCTGGCCATTCCGGAGGCGGAGGTGCTCGTCATCGCCGCGGCCGTGTTCGCGGCATTTCTCATCCCCTGGACGGCAGTGTTCCTCTGGGCCTTGCGTCGGGCATCGGATCTCGATGAGCTCTCCGATCGCACGCGCGCCGTCGCCCACGGCAACTACGACCGCGTCATCGCCGACCGCCCATTCCACGGCGAGCTCGACGACCTTGCGCGGACAACCGAGGAGTTGAGGGCCATCGTGCTGCGGCAGAAGGCGTCGTACGAAGAGCAGGGCGCGACGCTTCAGAAGATCGTCGGCGCGATCGGCGAGGGGTTGATGGCGCTGAACGACGAGGGGCGTGTCGTATTCACCAACGCCCGCGTCGGCGAGATGTTCGGTTACGACGACACGATGAGCGGCCGTTCCTATCTCGAGATCGTGCGCAAGCAGCCCCTGGTGGACGCGTTCCAGGCGGCGCTGAAAGGCGAGGAGCGCACCACGCACGTCAGCGTCACTTCGCCGCGCGGCAAGCGCCAGATCGAGATCCGCGTCTTTCCCGTCGCTTCGTCCGACATCGCCGCCGTGGCCCTGTTCATCGACATGACCGAGATCGTTCATGCCCAGCAGATGAAGAAGGAGTTTCTCGACGACTTCTCGCACGAGGTTCGCACGCCGCTCGCCGGACTGCAGTCGGCGGCCGAGAGTTTCGACGGCCATCTCACGCCGGAGCAGGAGAAGGAGCTCCGGGCCATCATGTTCCGCCAGCTCAGTCGCATCGAACGGCTGGTCAACGATCTCGCCGAGCTGAATCGCATCGAGTCGGGCACTCTCGTTCTCGAGCGCCGCGATACGGATCTCCTGGCGCTGGCCCGCGAGACCAGTGATGAGTTCCGGAGCCGCGTCGCTGGACGGCAGGTCGTGTTCGAGGTCCAGGGAGCGCGCACGTTCGCGAACGCCGATCCGGCGCGCGTGCAGCAGATCCTGATCAACCTTCTCGACAATGCCGCGAAGCATGGCGGCGAGAAAGGCGAAGTGCTGGTCGAGATC
This sequence comes from Thermoanaerobaculia bacterium, assembly GCA_035468985.1. GTDB lineage: Bacteria > Acidobacteriota > Thermoanaerobaculia > Gp7-AA8 > Gp7-AA8 > DASVHS01. Next base: position 59,295 of record DATISF010000042.1, on the reverse strand, counting down.
GGCGCCGAGGGATCCGAGGCCGTGTTGCGCGTGTCGGACCGTGGCGAGGGGATTCCGCCTGACGATGTGGAGCGGATCTTCGAGCGTTTCTACCGCGTCGACCGCAGCCGTTCCGTTCCCGGTGCAGGATTGGGACTGGCCATCGCCAGACATCTGGCCGTGCTTCACGGTGGCTCCATCCGAGCATTCAACCGGGCCGGCGGCGGAGCCACATTCGAAGTGCGATTGCCGCTGTCCGTCGCGGTGCCGGTCGTATAGAATCCGCGCGCCTTCGGAGGGACCAACTGCATGGCGAAGTTCCGCCTGATCCCGCGGGAAGAAAAGTTCTACGACGATTTCGTGGCCATGGCCGACCAGGTCAGAGTGGCGGCGCAGCTCCTCGTCGAGATGTTCGCCGGCGAGACGACGGCCACCAAGAAGCAGCAGGAGATCAAGGAAATCGAGCACAAGTGCGATTTCATGACGCACGAGATCATCCAGCGCCTGAACAAGACCTTCGTCACGCCGATCGACCGCGAGGACATCCATTCCCTGGCCACGCGCATCGACGATGTGATGGATGCCATCGACATGGCCGCCGGACTGGTTCCGCTGTACCGGATCACGTCGCCGCGATTCGGGGCGCGTGAGCTGGCGAAGCTCATCGTCGAGCAGGCCGAGGTGCTGCGCAGAGCGCTGGTGGCGCTGGAGAAGCGGTCGGGAGTGCTCGACCTGACCGTGGAGATCAATCGCATCGAGAACGAGGCCGACCGCGTGTACAAGGACGCGCTCGGGCGTCTCTTCGACGAGGAGCGCGATCCCATCGCCGTGATCAAGTGGAAGGAAATCCTCGGCTTGCTCGAAGCGGCCACCGATCGTTGTGAAGACGTTGCCAACCTGCTCGAAAACGTCGTCGTGAAGCACGGCTGATCGCGGATGCTGCTCGTTACGGTCATCGGCCTCATCGCCGTCGCGTTGCTGTTTGACTACCTCAACGGCTTCCACGATGCCGCGAACTCGATCGCCACGGTGGTCTCCACGCGCGTGCTCTCCCCGGGCCAGGCCGTCATCTGGGCCGCGTTCTTCAATTTCGTCGCCGCCTTCACGTTTGGAACCGCCGTCGCCAAGACGATCGGCAACGGCATGATCGACATCTCCCAGGTCACGTTTGCCGTGATCTTCGGCGGACTGGTCGGCGCGATCATCTGGGACATCATCACCTGGTACTACGGTCTGCCGACCAGCTCCTCGCACGCGCTGATCGGCGGCTACGCCGGCGCAGCGATTGCGAAGGCGGGATTCCTCGTGATCATCCCCGGTGGTTGGACGAAGACGCTTATCTACATCATCCTGGCCCCGCTGATCGGGATGGTCCTCGGGCTCATCATCGCCGTGGCGATCTTCTGGATCTTTCAGCACTGGTCGCCGCGCCGCGTCGACCGCTTCTTTCGCCGGGCCCAGCTCATGTCCGCGGCCGCTTACAGCCTCGGCCACGGCACGAATGACGCGCAGAAGACGATGGGCATCATCGCCGGCGTCCTCTACACGGCCGGATATCTGAAGCAGTTCAGCATTCCGATCTGGGTCGTTCTCGCCGCGCACACCGCCATCGGTCTCGGCACGCTCAGCGGAGGCTGGCGGATCATCCACACCATGGGGTCGAAGATCACGCGACTCCAGCCGGTGGGCGGATTTGCGGCGGAGACGGCGGGCGCCATCACCCTGTTCATCGCCAGCTCGCTCGGCATTCCGGTGTCCACGACCCACACCATCACCGGCGCGATCGTCGGTGTCGGCGCGACCCGGCGGCTCTCCGCGGTCCGCTGGGGCGTCGCGCAACGCATCGTCTGGGCCTGGGTGCTGACCATTCCGCTGTCGGCGATGTTTGGCGCGGCCACATACTGGATCGTGCGCCTCTTCGGCGGCCACTAAGGAACCTCTGCACAAGTCGTCATCCTGAGTCGGCGAAGCGCGACGAAGGATCTCAGGATGCGAAAACCCCTGCCATTTCGAGATCCTTCGCCCTCTTCGCGGCTCAGGATGACGTGAATAGCGACTTGTTCAGAGCTTCCCTAACGCGTGACGAAGAAGTCGCCGGCCGTGACCGGCGAACGCCATCAGAATTTTTCGCCTATACTGCCCGTTTTCTGAACGCCAGGGATACACTCAAATCGAGGTAAGTTCATGAAACCAGAGATTCATCCGCAGTATCAGAAGGTGGACGTGCACTGCGCGTGCGGTGCGTCGTGGAAGACCGGCTCGACGAAGAAAGAGCTCCGGGTCGAGATCTGCTCGTCCTGCCATCCGTTCTTCACCGGCAAGCAGAAGCTGGTCGACTCGGCCGGCCGCATCGACCGCTTCCAGCAGCGCTACGCGAAGAAGACGGGAGCGACGAAGAAGTGAGCCGCAGGCTCATCCTGAGCGAAGCGAAGGATCTCGTTCGCCGGGATGCTTCGCCGTCTGCGCGGCTCAGCATGACGTGCCGTGGCGCCTGGGCCGGAGCGGCACGGCTGATCGCCGGCTCGTTCGGAGCATTCACGAACGGGCTGACCTCGGCCATGCCGACCGAGCGCAATGTGGACATGCTCATCGGTGGCCAGGCGGTCATCGAAGGCGTGCTGATGCGCTCCCTTTCCGGCTACTCGGTCGCGGTGCGGCAGCCGGATGGCGGCGTGGCGATCAAGAAGGACAGGCTCGCCTCCATCACGGCGAAGTACAAGTTCCTCAAGACCCCGGTCCTGCGCGGTTCGGTCGTCCTCATCCAGTCGTTGATTCTCGGGATCCGCGCGCTGAACTACTCGGCGAGCGTTTCCTCGAACGGCGAGGAAGGGAAGGAAGAGATCTCGAATTGGGCGGTGGCCGGGTCGATGGTGTTTGCGCTCGTCCTTGCCGTCGGACTGTTCATCCTCGCACCGCTGGGGATCACGAACCTGATCCGGAAGTTCCTCATGCCGTCGATGACGAACTTCACCTACAACCTGATCGACGGCGTCATCCGTGCGATATTCTTTTTCGTCTATATTTTTTCTATCTCATTTATGGACGAGATCAAGCGCGTGTTCCAGTATCACGGCGCCGAGCACAAGACGGTGTACACCTACGAGGCGGAGCAGGACCTGACCGTCGAGAACGCCCGCGGGAAGTCGACGCTGCATCCGCGCTGCGGGACGAGCTTCCTGATGTTCGTCATGGTCATCTCCATCCTGGTGTTCTCGCTGATTCCGTCGGCCGCGCCGTTCGTCGTGAAATTCGGCGCGCGCGTGGTGCTCATCCCGCTCATCGCCGGCCTGGCGTACGAGGTCATTCGCTTCTCGGCGCGTCACCTCGACAGCCGCCTGTGCCGCACGTTGATCGCGCCCGGCCTCTGGCTGCAGCGCATCACCACCAAAGAGCCCGACGACAAGCAGCTCGAGATCGCCATCATCGCGCTTCGCGAAGCGCTGATGTACGACGCGGTCGAAGACGGCAAGCAGGCTGCGGTCGCCTAGCGGTCCCACGTCATCCTGAGCGAAGCGAAGGATCTCGTTCGTCGAGATCTTCGCTTCGCTCAGCAGGACGTGGTGAGCCATGTACAACGACAAACTCAACGACATCGAAAGACGCTATGACGAGCTTCAGCGGAAGATCGCTGACCCTTCCGTCGTCACGGACGTCAAGGCCTATCGCGAGGCGATGAAGGCCATCTCCGAGATCGGAGAGGTCGTCGCCAAGTATCGCGAGCTGAAGGACGTGCGCAAACGCCTCGCCGATGCGCGCGAGATGCTGAAGTCCGACGACGACATGCGCGAGCTGGCCGAGGTGGAGATCGGCGAGCTCGAGCCGAAGGAGCCGCAGCTGGAGAGCGAGATCCGCCTGCTCCTGCAGCCGAAGGATCCCAAGGACGACAAGAACGTGTTCGTGGAGATCCGCGCCGGCACCGGCGGCGACGAGGCCTCGCTGTTCGCGTCCGAGATCATGCGCATGTACATCCGCTACGCGGAGTCGAAGCGCTGGAAGGTCGATGTCACCGACGCGAATTACTCGAGCGTGAACGGCATCAAGGATGCCACGCTGCAGATCGAGGGCAACAAGGTCTACTCGCGCCTGAAGTTCGAATCCGGCGTGCACCGCGTCCAGCGCGTCCCGCAGACCGAGACCCAGGGCCGCATCCACACCTCGGCCATCACCGTGGCGGTTCTGCCGGAAGCGGAAGACATCGACATCCAGATCAACGAGAAGGACTTGCGCATCGACACGTTCTGCTCGTCCGGTCCCGGCGGCCAGTCGGTCAATACGACCTATTCGGCGGTGCGCATGACCCACATCCCCACGGGCGTGGTCGTCTCCTGCCAGGACGAGAAATCGCAGATCAAGAACCGGGCGAAAGCGCTCAAGGTCCTGAAGGCGCGGCTTTACGACATCGAGCAGCAGAAGCGCGAGGCGGAGTTGTCGGCGACCCGCAAGAGCATGATCGGATCGGGCGATCGCTCCGAGAAGATCCGCACCTACAACTTCCCGCAGGACCGCGTGACGGACCATCGCATCGGGCTGACCGTGCACAACCTGCCGGGCGTCATGAACGGCGGCCTCGACGCGATCATCGATTCGCTGAGCTCCCACTTCCAGGCCGAAAAGCTCAAAGAAGCCGTCGAATCTCAATGAAGGATCGCATCGACGCTCTCCTCCATCGCCGGCAGGCCGAGTATCTCGAGAGCCTCACGCCTCAGCGCAGCGCGCTTCTGGAGCGGATGGAGACGTTCGCCGCCGAGAACGACCATCCCATCGCCGACGCGGAAGTCGCCCAATTCCTGCGCGTGCTGGTGACCGCCAGGCGTCCGCGCCGCATCCTCGAGATCGGAACAAACATCGGATACTCGGTCGTGGTGATGGGCAGCAGCCTCGATCAGGACGCGACGATCGAGACCATCGAGATCGATCGCCGCACGCTGCTCACCGCGCGCGAGTTCGTCAAGGAAGCCTCACTGCCGTGCCACGTCGTCTTTCACGAAGGCGCGGCGCTGGAAGTCCTGCGCACACTCGCGGGGACGTTCGATTTTCTGTTCATCGACTGCGTGAAGACCGAATACGGCGACTATCTCGACGTGATGATGCCCAAGCTCGAGCGAGGCGCGGTCATCGTCTGCGACAACCTGCTCTGGAAAGGGCAGGTCGCCGAAGGGGTGCGCGACAAAGCGACGGATGCGCTGCGAGCGTTCAACCGGCGGCTCGCGGAGGACCCCCGGCTGGTCACTTCGATCCTGCCGCTGGGGGATGGGACGGGAATCTCAGTCGTGGTGTAAGTGCCGGCGTCCGCGGCGGCCCGTGAAGGCCGCCCGGAGGCCGGCACCACACCAGATTATTTCGAGGCTGATGGGGTCGCTGTCTTGATCGTTCCCTTCACCGGCACGGTCACGACGGGAGTGACCTTGTCGTTGGTGTAGATCTTCACGTTGCCGTCGACGTCGCCCGCCTTTGCGTTCTTGTCGACCTGCAGCGTCACTTCGTACTCGCCCTTGTTCGCGGTCTGCTTGACGGCCGCGGTCACTCCCGGAACATTCGACTCCGCCTTACTGACGACGAAGCTCTCCGGGGCCTTGAGGTTGTTCGAGCGGAGGACGACCGAGCGCGTCGCTGCGTTGTCGGTCGGAGCGACCTCACCGAAGTTCACACCGGTCGGCTCGACGCGGAACGCCGGGCGGATGACGCCCGCCACGCTCAGCCAGTAATCGGGCGTGTGCTTGGAGTTCGTAACGACGTGGATCTTCTCGGCGAGCGGGCCGACCTTTGCGTCCGGGCCGCCGGCGGTGATGTTGACGCGGTACTGCGCCTGGCCGGGACGGCCGACGCTGGGGACGATCCCCGCCGGATCATCGATCTTCTTGTAGTCGACCTTGATCCACGGCTCGGGAGAGTCGATCTTCACGATTTCGAACGGTTCGGTCTCCTCGGAGTAGAGCGTGATGGTCTGAACGTCCGTGTCGCCCTGCAGCATGTTGAAGCGCACGAAGCCGGCCGGATGCGCCTCGACGTACGGCTTGACGATCGCGTGGATCGTCAGCTGCGCCGACGGCGTGGAGGGATCGTTGGTGTCGAGTGTGACCGCCTTGGCGATCGGGCCGGCGAAATTCGTCGTGTCGACGTGCGCCGTGACTTTGCCCGTTTCACCCGGCTTGATGACCTTGTCGAAATCGGCGACCGTGCAGCCGCACGACGGGCGGGCGGCCAGGATCTGAAGATCGGCGTCGCCGGTGTTCTTCACCTGGAACGACCAGTCCAGCTTGTCGCCCTTGGGAACCGTTCCGAAATCCTTGATCGGATCGACGATGGTGAGACGCGGCGCCTTCTGGGCCGCGGCCTCGTTCTTTTGCGCCTTCGCCTTCGTCTCTGCCGCCTGCGCGAAGGTGGCAAACAGGCAAACGAGCAGCGCTAGCGCGGTGACAACGATTCGCTTCGACATTGCGCGGAAACCTCCCTGGTTGTAGTTCAGTGGTTGTTTGTTGATACAGGCCAGCGTTCCGAACAGCCCCGTCCGAAAGGCCATTCCATACGCCGAAGTAGCCATTGATTCTATGATTTCGATCGCCAAAAGCACGTTTCTTGCTCGAGGTCGTTCGATGGCTCATCTCAAACAGTTGCCCGCGGGCGTCAGGCGCGTCTACCTCATCGGAATTGCCGGGACGGCGATGGCCTCGCTGGCCGGAATGCTCCAGCAGCGCGGTTACGAGGTCTCCGGGTCCGACGAGCACATCTACCCGCCGATGTCGACGTACCTGGAGAGCCTCCGGATCCCGGTCCTCGAAGGCTATACGAAGGAGCATCTGGAAACGTTACGTCCGGACCTTGTCGTCATCGGCAACGCCGCCGCCCGCACGCAGGCCGAGGCGGCGGCCACGGTGGAGATGGATCTGCCGTACACCTCGATGCCCGAGGCGATCTACGAGCTGTTCATCAATGGGAAGCACTCCATCGTCATCACCGGCACACACGGCAAGACCACCACGACCTCGCTGATGGCCTGGATCCTCGAGGCCGCCGGACGCGATCCGAGCATGGTCGTCGGCGGGATCCCGCTCAATTTCAACCACAATTTCAAGCTCGGGGGCGGCGCCGATTTCGTGATCGAAGGGGACGAGTACAACACCGCCTTCTTCGACAAGGGCCCGAAGTTCCTGCACTACCACGCGAATACGCTGGTCCTGAACAACATCGAGTTCGATCACGCCGACATCTATGCCGATCTCGACGCCATCGTCCGCGCGTTTCGTGGCGCGGTCGAGCAGGTCGCGCCCGACGATGTGATCGTTGCGAACGGAGACGACGACAACGTCCGCCCGCTGCGCAGCTCGGCGAAGGCGCGATGGATCACGTTCGGCTCGGAGAAGAAGCACGACATCTACGCGACCGACGTCGAGTTCGCGCCCGAGACCACGTCGTTCACGGCCTGGTGGCAGGGCAAAGAGTGGTTTCGCTTTCGGACGACGCTCTCCGGCCGTCACAACGTGCTCAACGCGCTCGCCGCCCTCGCCGTCGCGCGATTGCGGGGTCTCGGCGCGGAGGAGATCCAGAAAGGGCTGGAGACGTTCCGCGGCATCAAGCGCAGGATGGAAGTACGCGGCGTCGAGCGCGGCGTGACCGTCATCGACGATTTTGCGCATCACCCCACGGCCATCGCCACGACGCTCAACGGGGCCCACAAGCGCTATCCGGGCCGGCGGCTCTGGGCACTCTTCGAGCCGCGGTCGATCTCGTCCTGCCGCAAGGAGTTCGAGGCCGGCTACATCGATGCGTTTCACGAGGCGGACCGCGTGGTGATCGGACCGGTTTTTCACAAGCAGCGCTACGTCGAGCGCTACGGTCTCGATCACATGATGTCCGTTCCGACCATCGTGGACCGGCTGAATGCCGACAAGATCCCTGCCGAGCAGATCGACGATTTCGACGCCATTGCGGACCGTGTGGCACGAGAGGCCGGCCGGGACGACGTGGTGGTGGTCATGTCGTCGGGCGCGTTCGGCGGCGTGCACGAGAAGATCCTCCGGCGCCTGCGCGCGGAATAGCCTCGGAGCTCCATCCGTTTGAGTCGCCTCCAAGTCACGGAAGGAGAAGACGATGTCCGATCACACTGCCCAGGAACTGCTTCGCCGGCACAACATCAGCGTCGAAGACGTGAAGGAGCGCCGCACCTCGCTTCACCACCTTCGCCGGATCGTTCATGCCGAGCAGCTGCCGTTCGATGTGTTCAAGGCGCTGGTGAGACTGCGCCGCTGACGTAAAATCCCCGCTCCATGCCGTTTCGGGAAAACGCCCAGCAGCTCATCAATCAAAAACAATTCGACGACGTCGAATCGCTCTGGATGACGCAGCTCGACGGCGATCTGTCCGACGTCGAGCCCTTTCTCGTCGTGGCGAAGGCCCTTCGAAAGGCCGAGCAGCGCACGCAATCCGACACGCTGCTCGGGCTTCTCGGCGATGCGTTGAAGGACAAGCAGCTGTGGCCGCAGCGCCTGCAGGTGCTCAAAGAGATCGGCCGGTTATCGAAGCATCCGGTCACCCTTCGCCCGCAGATCGAAGAGTCGCTGAAGAAGGCGCTCGGCCGCCACAAGTCCTTCGCGCGCGCGTTTGGCGTCGCGAGGTTCAACGATCCGCAGAGCAATCCCGTCGAGCGCGCCGAGAAGATCGAGACCTGGATGACGTACGACGAAGGGGAGTGCTTCTTCATGCCCGGCCGCGGCGCCGGATGCGTCACCGAGCTGAATCCCGAGCTCGGGATCTGCCGCCTCGACTTCGAAAAAGAAAAGCGCGTCTCCGTCCCCCTCGGCGCCGCCGGCAAGTTCCTGACGCCGCTGCAGGAAGGCCACGTTCTCCGCGAAAAGTTCACGCGTGCCGATGAACTGCGCGCCGAAGCGGTCAAGAAACCGGCGGACATGTTCGCCAGGATCCTGCAGAGCTTCGGCCGTCCGATGACGATGCCCGAAGTGCGCGACGCGGTGATCGGAATCGTCCCCGAAGAGAAGTGGGGCTCCTGGTGGACCTCGGCGCGCAAGAACCCCCAGATCGTCGTCAGCGGCACGGGCGCCAAGGCCGCCTATTCGTGGACCGCATCCGCGGCCGGTGCGGAAGCGTCGATCCGCCGCGACTTCGAGAAGGCCGAACCGAAAACGAAACTCGAGCTCGCGAAAAAACACAGCTCCCGCAGCAAGGAGCTCGCGGATTTCTTCTCGACGGCGCTCGCCGCCGACGCCGCGCGACTGGCGCGTACGGAAGCGGCGATGGCGTGGCAGATCCTGACGACGCTCGAGACATTGCCGGGCGCGTACACACCGCCCGTGGAGCCGGTCTCGCTGCTCACGGGGCCCATGGCATCGCGCACGATCGCCGCGATCGGCGACAAACCCCTCCGGGAAAAAGCGCTGACCGTCGTCCGGCAGACGCATCCCGACTGGACCAAGGTCTACGGCGAGATGTTCTTCCTCGACGATGAGCCGCGCATGCTCACGTTGATCATGAGTGCGCTCGAGGAGGCAGGGCAGGCCGAGATCCGCGATCGGCTGATCGACGAAACGCTGCGCTACCCGCGACGGCATCCGCGCGCGTTCTACTGGTATGTGAAACGGCTCAGCGACGAAGAGACGCTCGGCGACCGCGCCAATTACTCGCTGCTGTTCCTGATTCTCGACGCCCTGAATTCGGACGAGTTCGCGGCGGTGCGCGCGAGGCTCAAGGATCTCTTCGACAAGGGCGGAGTCGTGATCCGCGTGATCATGAGCCAGGACAACGAAGAGCAGGCGCGCAAGTTCGTCGACGCCATGGAGCGCTACGGCACGGTCGAGGAGTACCGCCGCGAGATCGTCAAGCACGCCGCGCTCATGAAGCACCCCACACTCCGCGAGCCGCAGGCCGAGCCGATCTACGCGACCGGCGAGATGCTCACGCAGAAACGCGCCGAGCTCGATCACCTTCTGAAAGTGGAAATCCCGACGAACAACAAGGCCATCCAGACCGCGCGCGAGTTCGGAGACCTGAGCGAGAACTTCGAATACAAGTCGGCGCGCCAGCGTGCCGCCTATCTGTCCGCGCGCGTCGGAAAACTGCAGGGCGAGCTCGCGCACGTTCACGTTCTCGATCCCGCGCGCGTCGACACGAATGCCGTTCGCGTGGGAACGAAGATCGTTCTGACCAACGGCGATGTCCGCCGCGAAGTCACGATTCTCGGGCCGTGGGAGTCAGCACCGGAGCGCGGCGTCTACTCCAACCAGTCCGAGGTGGCCAAGGCGCTCATCGGACGCGCCGCGGGCGACATCGTCTCGTTCATGGGCAACGATTACCAGATCGAATCGATCAGGCGTTGGAACGAGTGACCAAAGTCACGAGGTCTTGTGTCGCCGTCACGCCCTGCGGCACGATCCTTCGATACAATTGGTCGCGATCTTTCGTTCCGAAAGGAAAGCCCTGAGACATGACCTACGTGATTGCTGAGCCCTGCATCAATACGAAGGACACCGCCTGCGTCGATGTTTGCCCGGTCGACTGCATCCATCCCCGGAAGGATGAGCCGAACTTCGAGAAGGAGACGATGCTCTACATCGACCCGGAAGTATGTATCGATTGTGGGGCTTGCGAGCCGGCTTGCCCGGTCCAGGCGATCTTCCCCGCCGATCTTGTGCCTGAAAAATGGGTGCAATACACGCAGATGAACGCGGACTGGTACAAGAAGGGCTCTTGATATTCGTGACCGAAGTCACTAAATTAATTCCGGCACGGCTTTAGATTGCTTTCCGACAGAAGTCGCCGGTCACACGGCAAGAAAAAGGGGCGTACAGCCCCTTTTTTCATTAGTGCTCATTGAGATTTTGAGAAGTCGTTCGAGACCCTTCAGCTTCGCGCCCACCTCGGACCCAACCACGGTAGAGCGGGCTAATGGGCGTGCCTCCGTGGACAAATTGCTGAAGCTACCTCTCTCTCTGCAACGCGGGCCGGAGGGTCTCGAACAACTCCTCAACGTCCCTTGAGCAATCCGAACAATCCACGGACCACTTGCTGCGTGACGCTGCGCGCCGCCTGAGTTGCGGCCGCTTTCACCACCCCGCTGCCCATGATTTCTTCGAATGTCGATTTCGTCGGTGCGGTCGCGGGAACCTGTGCGGCAACGGTGATCTTCCTCGCCAGGATCTCGTGTGCGCTCTCGCGATCGATCGCGTTTCCGTACTTCGGCGCCAGCACCGACCCCGACATGACCTGCTGATAGGCGGCGTCATCGATGGACGACATCGACGAAGACGGCGCCGCGATCTGGGTGATCGCCACCGTCGTCGGCACGCCCTTGGGATTGAGGATGCTGACGAGCGCCTCGCCCGTGCCGAGCGATGTGAGCGCCTTGTCGACGGTGAAGAACTCGCTCGGCGGAAACGTCGACGCCGTGGCCTTCACGTTCCTCGCGTCATTCGGCGTGAATGCACGCACGGCGTGCTGGACGCGATTGCCGAGCTGCGCGAGCACGTCTTCGTCGACGTCCTTCGGCGTCTGCGTGATGAAGAACACGCCGATGCCTTTCGACCGGATCAACCGCGCCACCTGCTCGATGTGCTCGACGAGGGCCGACGATGAATCCTCGAACAAGAGGTGCGCCTCGTCGAAAAAGAACACGAGCTTCGGTTTGTCGGGATCGCCGACCTCCGGCATCCGGTAATAGAACTGTCCGAGAAGCCACATCAGGAACGTGGAGTAGAGGCGCGGTTTGTCCTGGACATCGGAGAGCGAAAGGATGTTCACCACGCCTTTGCCGCCGGCGGTGCGCATCAGGTCGTGGATGTCGAGCTCCGGCTCGCCGAAGAATTTCGCGGCGCCCTGCTGCTCGAGCTCGACCATCTTGCGCACGAGCACGCCCACGGTCGCCGCGGACATGCCGCCGTAGTCCTTCAACTGGTCTTTGCCCTGATCGCCGACGAGGTAATTGAGGATCGATCGCAAATCGGCGAAGTCGAGCAGCGGCAGCTGCTTGTCGTCGCAATACTTGAAGACCAGCGCCAGCACGCTCTGCTGGACGTCGGTCAGATCGAGCACCTTGCCGAGGAGGATCGGGCCGAACGAGGAGACGGTGGCGCGGACTTGCGTGCCGTTCTTGCCGGTCAGGCTGAAGAATTCGACCGGAAACGCCTCCGGCTTGAATTCGCGGCCGCCGCTCCTGACGCGGGCCAGGATCTTGTCGTTCACCTGTCCCTCGCGAGAGATGCCGGCAAGGTCGCCTTTGACGTCTGCGAGGAACGTCGGCACCCCGTTCCGCGAGAGTCCCTCGGCCAGAAGCTGCAGCGTGCGCGTCTTGCCGGTGCCGGTAGACCCGGCGATCAGGCCGTGGCGATTCATCATCGCCAGCGGAATCCGGACCGGGAGGGTGGCGATGGGCGAGCCGTCTTTCATGACGTTGCCGATGTCGATCGAAGGTACGTCGAAGCCGTAGACGCCGCGGAAGGTTTCTTCGAAGTTCGCCATGGCTCGACTGTAACACTACAATTCGCGGCCGATCATGAGACGAACTGTCCTTCTGCTCACTCTGTTCTCGGCGTTTCCGGTTCTTGCCGAACGCCTGCCGCAAACCGTGATTCCGAAGCACTACCGCATCACGTTGGCTCCCGAGATCGCCGCCGAAAAATTCTCGGGCGACGAGACGATCGATGTCGATGTGCGACAGCCTTCGCAGGCGATCACCCTCAACGCCGTCGACATCGATTTCGACGAGGCCTCGGTCACCAGCGGCGGCCGGACCCAGAAGGCGCAGGTCTCGACCAAGGCGGCGAATCAGACCGCGACACTGACGGTTGGCGATCCCGTTTCCGGCGCCGCCTCGATCGACATCCGCTTCCGTGGAACGCTCAACGACAAGCTGCGCGGCTTCTACATCAGTCGCACGCCGCACCGGAAGTACGCGGTGACGCAGTTCGAATCGACCGATGCCCGGCGCGCGTTCCCGTCGTTCGACGAGCCGGCGCTCAAGGCGACGTTCGATGTCTCGGCGGTGATCGACAACGGCGACATCGCCATCGGCAACGGCCGGGTGGTCAGCGACAAGCCCGGGTCTTCCGATGGCAAGCACACCGTGACGTTCGCGCAGACGAAGCCGCTGCCGACGTATCTCGTGGCCCTTCTCGTCGGCGATTTTCAATGTTCCGAAGGGAGTGCGGGCGATATTCCGATCCGGGTTTGTGCGACGCCGGAGAAAGCACAGCTGACGCACTTCGCCGTCGACGCTGCATCGAAAGAGCTCGCGTTCTACAACGACTACTACGGAATCAAGTATCCGTTCGGAAAGCTCGACGTCATCGGCATTCCCGATTTCGCGGCCGGAGCGATGGAGAACGCCGCGGCGATGACGTTCCGCGAGTCGGCGCTGCTCGTCGATGACCAGACCGGCTCGGTCGAGGCGAAGCGCCGTGTGGCCAGTGTCATCGCACACGAGCTGGCGCATCAGTGGTTCGGCGATCTGGTCACGATGAGCTGGTGGGACGACGTCTGGCTGAACGAAGGGTTCGCGACGTGGATGGCGCCGAAAGCGGTCGCCGCGCTGAATCCGTCGTGGAGCACGGACGTCACCGACGCGCAGGCCACGATCCGTTCGCTCAGCACAGACATGCTCGTGTCGACCCGCGCGATCCGCACGCACGTCGAAACGCCCGCGGAGATCGAGTCGGTCTTCGACGGCATTGCCTACGGGAAGACAGCGGCCGTTCTGCGCATGGCGGAGTCGTACATCGGGCCCGAGCTGTTCCGCAACGGCATCCGCGCGTACCTGACGCGCTTTTCGTGGTCGAACGCGTCCGCTGAAGACTTCTGGAACACGATGGCGGCTTCGACCAAAGAGCCGCTCGATCGCATCTTCTCCACATTCGTCCTGCAACCCGGCGAGCCTCTGGTGTCCGTCGACACGAAATGCCAGGGAGACAGCACGCGCGTCTCGCTGTCGCAGAAGAGATTTGTCATCGTCCCGAGCTCGTCGAAAGAGGTCTGGACGATTCCCGTGGTGGCGCGCGCGCTCGGCCCGGCGCAGAAGACCTACCGGTTTCTGCTTTCGGAGCCCGAGCACACGTTCACGATCTCCGGTTGCACGCCGCGGCTCTTCATCAACGCAAACGCACGCGGCTACTACCGCACGCGATACGCGCCCGCGGTTCTCGGCAGCGACCGCAATCTCGTCGACGCCCTCAACGTGCCGGAGAAGGTGTCGCTCGTCAGCGACGACTGGGCGCTCGTTCGCGGCGGCGAGCTGAAGGTCGGCGACTACTTGCGCCGGCTCGACGTCCTGCTCGCCGATCACAATCCGGCGATTGTCGGATCCGCGGTCGTCGCACTGGTCTCGATCAACGATGCGCTCACCACCGCCGCCGATCGCTCGGCGTATCAGGCCTGGGTTCGCCGTCTGCTGCGACCGATCGCCACCGACCTCGGCTGGTCGACGGTTGCCGGCGAGAGTGACGAGGTGCGCCAGATGAGGCGCTCGGTGCTCGAGACGCTCGCGGAAGCGGGCCAGGATCCGCAGGTGCTGCAACACGCGCGGGAGCTGGCGCCGAAGATTCTCGGCGGAGCGGGCGGCAGCGATCCGCAGCTTTCCGCCGCCATTCTGGGGATGGCGGCGCGGTCAGGCGACGCCGCCTACTACGAGGAGCTGCAGGCGAGAGTGGCCAACGCGAAGTCGCCCGAGGAGTTCCGGATGTACGTGACACCGCTGGAGTCGTTCAACGATCCGGCGATTGTCCGCCGGGAGCTCGACTGGGCGATGTCGCCCGGGCTGCGAAGCCAGGACCGCTTCGGGTTTCTGGCAGGCCTGCTCGCGAACGACGCGGCGCGCCCGATTGTCTGGCCGTACGTCAAGGAGCACTGGAGCGAGATCGAGAAGAACGTGCCGCCGTTCTCGATGGGACGAGTCATGGGCTCGGTCTCCCGAGTCTGCACGCCGGCCGAGCGCGATGACGTGAAGGCATTTCTGGCCGCGCATCCCGGCGCGGTCCCGGAGCGCTCCAGCCGCCAGATCCTGGAGCGGATCGATTCCTGTCTCGCCTTTCGCGATCAGCAGGCGGGCAATCTCGCCGCGTTCCTGGAAAAGCAGGAGGAGGCATCGAAGTGAAGATCGGATTCATCGGATTGGGCGCCATGGGTTACCCGATGGCGCGCCACCTGGCGAAAGAACATGAGGTCATCGTCTGGAACCGCACGCGCGAGAAGGCCGAACGGCATTCGCGCGAGCACGGAACGAAGCTGGCGAGGGATCTCGCCGAGTGCGCTGCCGCGGACGTGATCGTCACGATGCTGCCGACGAGCAAAGAGGTCGACCAGATCGTCGACAAGCTTCTGCCGCATCTCCGGCGCGGCATGCTGTGGATCGACGCCACGAGCGGCGATCCGAACGTCAGCCGCGAGACCGCGAAGAGGCTTGCGACGAAGGGTGTCGACTTCGTCGATGCCCCGGTCACAGGCGCTGTTGTGGGAGCGGAGAAGGCCACGCTGACGATCATGATCGGCGGCAGCAAGGAAGCCTTCGAGCGCGCGCACGACATCCTCAGGCTCAACGGCAAGACGCTGATTCACGTCGGCGAGGTCGGGGCGGGGCATGCCATCAAGGTGCTGACGAACTCGATCATGGGCGCGACGGTGTGGGTGACGGCGGAGTGCCTCCTGCTCGCCAAGCAGCTCGGGATCGACATGAAAACCGCGCTGGCCGTGACGAACGCGGGCAGCGGGCGATCGAACGCGTCGGAGAACCTCTTGCCGATGCGGCTTGTGGACGGAAAGTGGCCGCTGGTCTTCAAGCTCGCGCATCACGACAAGGACATCCGCATCGCCGCATCGCTCGCGCATCAGCAGCACGCGTCCACGCCTCTGCTCGCGCTGACGTCGCAGCTGTTCACGGCCGCATTGCATGAGCTGGGCGATCAGGCCGACTACATCGAAGTGGCAAAAATCGTGGCGAAGATGAATGGAACGGAGTGGTGATGAAGAAACGATCGATCGTCTTTTTCCTTCTCTGGATGGCCGCCACCGCGGCGCTGGGGCAGGCCTCGAAACGCCAGCTCACGATCGAAGACATCTACGACCGCGCCAAGCGCATCGCGCCCGCGGCCGGGGAGCAGCGCGGCTTCACATGGGTGGATGACACACACTTCTACTGGCCGCGAACCACGCCCGAGGCGATGGTCACAGGGTTCGCCCTCGTCGATACGACGACCGGCGAAGTGACCGCGCTGTTCGACCCCGACGAGCTGCAGGCGCAGATCTCGAAAGTGGATGGCGTTTCGGCCGACGAAGCCAGGCGCATCGCCCGGCCGCGATCGATCACCGTCGACTGGGGCACACGCGGCGTGCTGCTGTCGATGAAGAACGATCTGTACATCTACAACATCCAGTCGAAGTCGCTCAGCCGGCTGACCTCCTCGGCCGGCCAGGAAGAACAGGCCACGTTCAGCCCTGACGGAAAGCTGGTCGCGTTTGTGCGCGACCACAACCTGTTCACGATCGACGTCGGATCGAAAGCGGAGCATCAGCTCACGATCGACGGGACGCCGAAGATCTTCAACGGCAGGCTCGACTGGGTTTACGAAGAAGAGGTTTACGGGCGCGGACTGCCGAGGGCGTACTGGTGGAGCGCCGACTCGAAGTCGATTGCGTACCTCAGGGTCGACGACACGAATGTCCCCGACTTCACCGTCGTCGACCACATCCCGGGGCATCAGAAACTCGAAGTGACGCCGTATCCGCTGGCGGGAGATCCGAATCCGGTCGCGACTCTGCACATCGCCGATCTTGCCACCGGTGCTTCGGTACGCGTCGACCAGATCACCGATCCCGCCGCCACCCTCATCGTCGACGTGTCGTGGAAGCCGGACAGCAGCGCCGTCGACTTCCAGGTGCAGGACCGCGAGCAGACGTATCTCGATCTGAACGAGGTTCCGCGCGCCGGGGGCCAGGTTCGCCAGCTGCTCCACGAAACGACGAAGGCCTGGGTCAACAACAACGGCAGCCCCTTCTGGCTGAAAGACGGCTCGTTTCTCTGGGCCAGCGAGTCCACTGGCTGGGAGCACATCTACCGGGTGTCCGCGAAGGGGCGGACGGCGATCACGTCGGGCGATTGGGAAGTCCGTGCGATCTTCGGTGTCGATGAGAAGAACGGCTGGATTTACTACTCATCGACCGAGCGGAGTCCGATCGGCGTCGATGTCTACCGCGTCCGGCTCGACGGATCGCGCAAGCAGCGTCTCACCGAACGTGCCGGGACGCACACCGCGAAGTTCAATCCGTCGCTCACGCGCTTTGCCGACAACTGGAGCGACGTCACCACGCCGCCGCAGCTCTTCGTGTCCGATGTCGCCGGAAAGGCGCCCAAGCTCGTTCTCGATACGGACGCGAAACGCGAGCTCTCCCAGTTTGACCTCGGCACGCCCGAATTCGTGAACGTGAAGACGCGGGACGGTTTCGTCATGGAGGCGATGATCCTCCGCCCGCCGCACTTCGACGCCGCGAGGAAATATCCGGTCTACGAGTACACCTACAGCGGCCCGCACGCGCCGCAGGTCCGCAACGCCTGGGGAGGTTCGACATACCTCTTCCATCAGCTTCTCGCGGAAAAAGGGATCGTGGTGTGGATCTGCGACAACCGCACCGCGAGCGGCAAAGGAGCGATCTCCGCGTGGCCGCTCTACAGGAATTTCGGCGAGCTGGAACTGCGCGATCTCGAGGACGGCCTGTCGTGGCTGACGTCGAACCCATGGATCGACGGCTCGCGCCTGCTTCTGAGCGGCTGGAGCTTTGGCGGATTCATGACCACGTACGCGCTCACGCACAGCACGAAGTGGAGCGCGGGAATCGCCGGCGGCTCGGTGACCACCTGGCACGACTACGACTCGATTTACACCGAGCGCTACATGCTCACTCCTGAGCACAACAAAGACGGTTACGAGCGGACCGCGCCGCAGAAAGCAGCCGCGAACCTCCACGGCAGTCTCCTCCTGCTGCACGGAGCGATCGACGACAACGTCCACGTCCAGAACACGATTCAGTTCGTGTACGCGCTCCAGAAAGCAGGCAAGCAGTTCGAATTGATGCTGTATCCGAAATCGCGCCACGGCGTTCTCGATCCGGATCTGGTGAAACAGATGAGGACGTTGATGATCGACTTCGCGATGCGCAATCTAAAGCCGTAGTGACGGGACACGGGGGAACAGGAGGGCACGAGGACTCGGGGTGCAGCACTGCGAGTCCTCGAGTCCTCGCGTCCTCCGGGATGACAACCCCGTCCATTCGTGTTACGACCACCCGCTGATGCCGGACCCCCAGTACATCCGTAACTTCTCGATCATCGCGCACATCGACCACGGCAAGACGACGCTGTCGGACCGTCTGCTGCAGTCCACGGGTGCGGTCGAGCAGCGCGAGATGCACGAGCAGATGCTCGACGACATGGATCTCGAGCGTGAGCGCGGGATCACGATCAAGGCCCGTGCCGTCACCCTTCACTACAACGCGAAGGACGGCCACGAGTACACGTTCAACCTGATCGACACGCCCGGCCACGTCGACTTCTCGTACGAGGTCTCGCGCAGTCTGGCCGCGTGCGAAGGGGCGATCCTGGTCGTGGACGCCACGCAGGGCGTCGAGGCCCAGACGCTCGCCAACAGCTATCTCGCCATCAACAACGACCTGGCCATTCTTCCGGTCATCAACAAAGTCGATCTCCCTTCGGCCGAGCCGGAACGCGTCCGTGAGCAGATCGAGAACGTCATCGGCCTCGACGCGCACGATGCCGTCCTGGCCTCGGCGAAGGCGGGCATCGGCATCGACGAGATCCTCGAGAAGATCGTGACGAACATCCCGGCGCCGAGGGGGGAAGCCGACGCTCCGCTGCGCGCGCTCCTGTTCGACTCCTGGTACGACTCCTATCGCGGCGTCGTGTGTCTCATCCGCGTCGTCGATGGCGAGCTCACTCGCGGCGAAAAGGTCCGGTTCATGTCCACCGGCCGTGAGTACGAAGTCACAGAGATGGGGAAGTACACGCCCAAACCGTTCGCGGTCGACTCGCTGGGGGTCGGCGAAGTCGGCTACTTCTCCGCGAACATCAAGGACATCGTTCAGGCCAAGATCGGCGACACCATCACCATCGCCAAGGAAAATCCGGAACCGCTGCCCGGCTTCCAGGAAGTGAAGCCGATGGTCTTCGCCGGCCTCTTTCCGATCAACACCGACGATTACGAGAACCTGCGCGAAGCCGTGGCCAAGCTGAAACTCAACGACGCTTCCTTCAGCTACGAGCCCGAAAACTCCGTGGCCCTCGGCTTCGGATTTCGCTGCGGATTTCTCGGGCTGCTGCACATGGAGATCATTCAGGAGCGGCTGGAGCGCGAGTTCAACCTCGAACTGCTCACGACCGCTCCCGGCGTACGCTACCGTGTCACGAAAACCGACGGCGAGATCATCGAGATCGACAACCCTCAGAAACTTCCGGATCCGGCAAACATCAGCTCGATCGAAGAACCCTTTTTCGAAGTGACGATCCTCACCACGGACGAATTTGTTGGTCCGATTCTGGCTCTGGCCATCGATCGGCGTGGCCAGCAGAAGAAGCTGGAATACGTCAGTGCCAACAGAGTCATGATTGTTTACGAGATGCCGTTGAACGAGGTGATTCTCGATTTCTTCGACAAGCTGAAATCGATCTCTCGCGGATACGCCTCACTCGATTACCAGTTCATCGGATACCGGCAAAGCGACCTGGTGAAGATGGACGTGCTCGTGAACGGCGAGCCTCTCGATGCCTTGAGCCTCATCATCCACAAGGACAAGGCCCACGGGCGCGGCAAGATGCTCGTCGAGAAGATGAAGGAATTCATCCCCCGGCAGATGTTCGAAGTGGCATTGCAGGCGGCGATCGGTAATCGAGTCATCGCCCGCGAAACCGTCAAGCCGCTGCGCAAGAACGTCCTCGCCAAGTGTTACGGCGGAGACATCACGCGCAAGCGCAAACTCCTCGAGAAGC
Organism: Thermoanaerobaculia bacterium; assembly: GCA_035468985.1. Taxonomy (GTDB): domain Bacteria; phylum Acidobacteriota; class Thermoanaerobaculia; order Gp7-AA8; family Gp7-AA8; genus DASVHS01. The sequence continues at coordinate 39,326 of DATISF010000042.1, read as the reverse complement.
AGAAAGAGGGAAAGAAACGGATGAAGCGGGTGGGGAAAGTGGAGATTCCGCAGGAGGCGTTTCTCGCAGTGTTGAAGATTGACTGATCACCTCGACGCAATGGAGCACCGGCTCCATACCAAGGGGTGCCCATGAAATCTTCCCGGGTTGTTCTCTCAGTTCTTTCCGTCGTATGGCTCTTTCCTCTGGCCGCCGCCTACGCCGGCCACGCTGACATGGACGACCCGGCGGCGGGCCCGGGGCCGCGAGGACAACGTACGCATCGATGCTCAGCTCGTTCGTGAGCCATTCTGCACGTCGTGGTCTCCAGCGTCCGCACGCCCTTCACACGGACGCAGCGGCATGCCCGGATCAAAGTGAACATCCCGAGGGGAGTGGCGGCGTTCCGGTCGCTCATCGACCGGCGGGCGCGCAGCACCATGCCGTCACGTATCAGTTCGAGCCGCTTGGCTCGAGAACAACGACACGATCTTCCTGAACGAGATCCCCGTGCAGTACAACGCCGCCCCGCGCGGGGCGGTGAACGACGCGTCGCAGCAAGGATCTACAGGATCTCACTAGGAATATTTGCGGCTCAGTCCGGGCGTTCTCTCCTGCACGGAGGTTCGCCCGTGAGGAAACTTACCCTCTCAGCAGCCGCTCTTCTTCTTTCAGCCTGTGCCTCGACCGTCAGCACCACGAAACCCGTCGATCGGAATGAGCCGAGGCGTGTGGTCGGGACGGAGAACGAGGTGCGCGTCGATGGGGAGGTCTTCGGCGACATCCTGCAACGTTCGGTCTCGATTCCCGTCAAGTACGACGTGACGAACGGCCGCCAGGCCGCCATCGCGATCGCGGACATCGTCCCGTACACGAGCTACGACGAGGATACGCAGACCGTCACCGTGAACATCGGTTCCGAAGTCCCCGGGCAGATGCTGCTGCCGCGATTGATCCGCATCGCGCCGGGCGAGAAGAAGAGCTTCAGCACGATCGCCCGCGTGAACATCATGGTTCCGACGGAGACGCCGATGACCCGCATCCCGCGCGCCATCGCGCTGAAGATCAACTTCCTCGGCGACACCGCGCAGTTCGAGCAGCTGATCGCCATCCCCGAGCGCGGCATCTACGATCCGAAACTCGCCGACGAGCTCTTCCCCAAATGGCTCGAGCGCAACGAGACCATCTACACGAATACCCTGCCCATGCACTGGATGGCAGCTCCGGCGGAACCGTCCAATGCTCCGTCACGGAGACGGAGGGGAAGAGGATAGTGGCTGCTAGAAGCTCTTCAGCGCGTCCGCCTCGTTCTCGTAGACCTCGAACACGGTGATCAGCTGCGTCACGTGCAACAGCTCGTTGAGCTTCGCCGGAAGGTGGAGCAGTTTCAGCTTGCCGCCACGGTTCGTGACCGTTGTGTACGACCCGACCAGCTCACCGATGCCGGAAGAGTCGATCGTCGTCACGCCGCTCATGTCGAGCAGAATCTTGCTCTTTCCGGTGTTCAGCGCGTTGGTGATGACTTCGCGCAGCTGAGAATCCCCCGAGCCGATCGTGATCTTTCCCTGCAGATTGATGATCTCGACTCCGTCTGAGGTGCGGGAAGTGGCTTTCATGTCTCTCTCCTTTAGGCCTTTGAGCTGGCGATGCCGGAACCCTTGGCCAGATTCTTGGTCATGATCAGTGAAGTGCCGCCGGCAGGATTGAACGAGTAATGAATCGCATCCATGAATGTGCGCATGTAGAAGATGCCCCGGCCGCTCGTCTTCATCAGGTTCTGCGGATTGAGGGGATCGCCGACCTGCTCCGGGTCGAACCCCTCGCCTTCATCAGAAATCGTGATCTCCAGTTCCGATCCGCGCAGGTCGAAGCGGGCGTTCACTTTCTTCTTCACGTCCAGTCTGTTCCCGTGTTTGATCGCGTTCGCGACGGCCTCTCGGACCGCCATGCCGATCCAGTGCGAGCCGTCCTCATCGAGTCCGGCGTTCTCGCACAAGTGCTCGGCAATCACTTGAACCAGTTCGATGTTCTCAAATCGACTACTGATCGTGATGTCGATGCGCTCGCTTTCGCCCCGTTCCATGCGCAGAATCGTGCGGCATTCTAACTGGATGGCTGCCGCACGTCGAACCTTTGCCGCCGCGATTCTGGCCCTTCTGGCGCTATCCGCCCGGGGAGAGACCATCCGGGAGGAGATGCAGGCCGTGGAGCGGATCCGCGGGCTCTCGTTCCTCGGGCCGGTGACGACGATCGAGCTGAACCGCGCCGATCTCCCGAAAAACCTTCGGGAACAGTTCCAGAAGACCCTTCCTTACTCCACCGAGGAGTGGGTGGACGTGCTGCGGGCGCTGCGGCTGGTCGATCCGGGGACGAGCGCCGAGCCGGTCGTCTCGTCGCTGATCAAACTCTATGAGTCGCAGGTCCTGGCGTACTACGACCCGCCCTCGAAGACGTTCTACACCGTCCGGCAGTTGCCGGACGCGGTGCGCGATCTGCCGATGGCCGCCGACCTCGATACCGGAATCGCGGTTCACGAGCTGACGCACGCGCTGCAGGACCAGCATTTCGCGATCGGTGCGAAGGACCTCGCCTTGCGCGACGATGCCGACGGCAATCTCGCCTATCACGCGGTCATCGAAGGCGAGGCGACGCTGGTGATGCTGGCGTACATGCTCGAGCAGAGCGGCGGCGGCACGCTCGACGACATGGTGTCCAACGACATGTTCGCGGGCGCGCTGTCGGCGGCGGCATCGCAGAAACTCGCCGTCGGCGGGCCGCCGTATTTCGCCGAGATGCTGAAGTTCCCGTACGTCGATGGCCTGCGCTTCGTCATCGAGGCCTATCGCCGCGGCGGATGGAAGGAGCTCGACCGCATCTACGCCAATCCGCCGCGGTCGACGCGCGAGATTCTCCATCCCGCCGAGTACTTCGAGCACCGGTTCACGCCGGAGGTGTTTCGTCCCACGCCACCGCTGCCCGTTCCGCATCTCCTCTCCGTCGAGCACCTCGGCGAATGGCACTGGCGCTTCCTCGTCGGTGCGGAAAATGCGGAAGGGTGGATGGCCGATCGCGTCACGATCGCGCAAAACGCGTTCTGCGAGCCGACCGTTCTGGTCGAGACACGATGGGACTCCGAGGCGCACGCGCGACGCTTCTACGACGCGTACACGAAATCGCTCGAGGAGGTCGGTTCGATTGGAACGGTCACGGGGCGGTCGGTAAAGATTGCGTACGGTGCGGACCGCGCCCTGATGGAGCGGTTCGTTACGCCATGAACGTCGATTACAGCGCGCTCGAGGACAAGATCCTCGACGGCACATTTCGCACCGAGCTCGAAGAGGAGCTGACCATCGGCTTTCGGGCGATGCGTCTGGCCGGCGACCCGCTCCCGCTCCCGTCCTACTACGCTTCGCAGATCGCGGAGATCGTCAACCGCGCTGCTCCCGCTCCATTGCGGGCCGAACTGGCGTACGAGGTCTACCAGGAGATCCTGGCCGCGTGCGAGTCCGCGCGGGCCACGGTCCTTGGCGAGGGGTAATGGGGGTCAGAGCTTCGTTTCGCCCGATCTCCTACGAAATGTAGAACATCGGGCGAAACGAAGCTCTGACCCCCATCTCACGCGATAAACTCACGCCCGTGAAGCACAAGCTCCACACCTCGTATCCCGCGCTGTCGTCCTTTGCCACGACGGCGGGTTGAGCCTGCAAGCTGGGTCAGGATGACCTGCGCTCGGTGCTCTCCAACCTCCCCGGCGGGGAGGGAGTGGGAGATCTTCTCGTCGGAACGGCGACCAACGACGACGCGGCCGTGCTGCGCATCAGCGGCGACACCGCCATCGTGCAGACGGTCGATTTCTTCACGCCGATTGTCGACGACCCATATGTGTTCGGGGCCATCGCGGCGGCAAACGCGGTCTCCGACGTCTACGCCATGGGAGCGATCCCGATCCTCGGCCTCGCGATCGCGGCTTTTCCGACCGAAAAACTGCCGCTGGAGACACTCCACGAGATCCTTCGCGGTGGCGCGGAGAAGGCCGCGGAAGCGGGATTCCCTGTCGGCGGCGGACACACGATCATCGACGACGTGCCGAAATACGGCCTCGCCGTGACGGGCACCGTCCGCATCGATCAGCTCGTCCGCAACTCGACCGCCCATCCCGGCGACGTGCTGTACCTGACGAAGCCGATCGGCAACGGCATCCTCGTCTGTGCCTACCGCGGGCTCACGAACAAGAAACTGTTCCGCAATCTCGAGCCGCCGAATCTCGACGGCGCGGTGCGATGGATGACGATGCTCAATCGCGACGCGGCGAAGGCGATGGTCGAGGCGCGCGTCAGTGCCGCGACTGACGTCACCGGCTACGGCCTGGTCGGCCATCTGCTGGAGATGTGCGACGGCTCTGGCACGGGTGCCGAGATCCATGTCAGCGCTGTGCCATTGCTCGAAGGCGCGCGCGAGTATCTCGATCACGGCTACTGTCCCGGCGGCACGAAGCGAAACATCGACACGTTCCGCAGCCGCGTCCGCTCGTCGGTCTCCGAGGCGGATCTGACCCTCATGTGCGATGCGCAGACGAGCGGAGGGCTGCTGATTGCCGTCCCGCCGCGCCACGCCTCCGATCTCGAGGCGCGCTTTCATCAAGGCGGCCTGTTCTATGCAAAGATCGGCCGCATGACCGAGGAGCGCGGTGTCGTCGCGCTCGTCCCGTAAGGAGATCCAAAATGCCGTATTGTCCGAAATGCAAGAAGGCGTACGCCGAGGGAACGAGAGAGTGTCCGGAGCATCGGGTTCCGCTCGTGGACGAGTTGCCGTTTCAGGCGGTCCAGGCCGACACCACCACGTGGGTCGAGATCGCCAGCGCAGGCACCGACGACGAAGCGCGGCTTCTGAAGGGGTTTCTGGACGCGGAAGGCATCCCGGCGCAGATCGAGAACGTCAAATTCACCATGGAGCCGATCAACTTCGGCACGATGGGCGACATTCGGATCTACGTCTCTTCGGAAAATGAAGAGCGTGCGATGAAGCTGCTTCGCGACCGGAATCAGGAGTACGAAAAGCTCGATGACGACGAGGACACCCTCGTCACCGACGAAGGTCCGGCCGAGATCGACGAGTCAGCCGTCGCGGAGAACGAGAACAAGTCATGACGGACCAGCCGCCGGTCGCGTCCGAGCCGCACGAGCGCGAACCGGACGACGAAGCGGCCCCGATGCCGCGATGGGTCCCCATCGCCATCGGGGTCGTTCTGGTGACGCTGGCGGCGCTTGCTGTGGTCACCGGAATGCGGTATCGCGATCAGACGCTCGTGCGGATCGTGCAACCGCGCCATCGGACCATCCGCACCACCGCGCCGGCGCCGCCGGGCGAACCGGAGCCGGGGGCGTCGCTGATGTTTCCCGGCGACGCGTCGAATGTTCCGCCCGCGCATGAGCCGGTTGCCGGCTCTTCACGCGCCGAGATCACCGGCGGTCCGGGCGGCGTCAACCGAATCATGAGGCTGTCGGCGCGCCGCGGCATGCGCATGAACGTCACTCCGTCCGACGCGGTCGTCTACGTGAACGACATCGCCATCGGCCAGGCTTCGCAGTTCGACTCCGAAGACGAGGAGTACGACTTTGCGGCGCCCGGCAGTTACACGATCCGCCTCGTGGCGCCGGGCTACAGGGAGCGCGCGTTCCTGGTCACCGCCGCGGACAATGCGCAGGACGAGGTGGCGAAGATCGATGCGAAGCTGGAGAGGCAGTGACTCAGCGCGCAACCGCGTGCGCTGTACCGTTCTCGCCTTTGTCCTTCCTGCTTTCCGCGATGATCTTCTCCTGCAGGTTGCGCGGAACCTCCTCGTAGTGCGAGAACTCCATGTGGAAGCTGCCCCGTCCCTGCGTGATCGAGCGCAGCGTCGATCCGTAGGTGAGCATCTCCGCGAGCGGCACGCGCGTGCGGATCGTCTGCATGTCGCCTTCGGCGTCGACGCCTTCGACGCGTCCGCGGCGTGAGTTGAGATCACCCATCAGATCGCCGACATACTCGGATGGGGCGGAGATGTCGACGTGCATGATCGGCTCGAGCAGCGTCGGTCTCGCCGCTTCCATTCCCTGCTGGAACGCCAGCGAGCCGGCGATCTTGAACGCCATCTCCGACGAATCGACGTCGTGATACTGGCCGTCTTTCAAGCGCACCCGGAAATCGACGACCGGATAGCCGGCCAGGTATCCCTTCATGCGGGCGTCCTGGATGCCCTTCTCGACCGCCGGGATGTACTGCCGCGGAATCGATCCGCCGAAGATCTCGTCGACGAACTCGAAGTCGCTGCCGCGTGGCATCGGCTCCATCGTGATCCTGCAGTCGGCGAACTGGCCGTGACCTCCGGACTGTTTCTTGTGCCGGCCGTGGGCATCGGCGGGTTTGGTGATCGTCTCGCGATACGGGACTTTCGGCGGATGCAGGATCACATCGACGCCGTACTTCTTCTTCAGCTTCGAGACGACGATCTCGACGTGAAGCTGGCCCTGGCCGCCGATGAGCACTTCCTTCGTCCGCTCGTCGCGCCCAAAGTTGATCGTCGGATCCTCTTCGATGATGCGGTTGAGCGCGACGTTGATCTTGTCTTCATCGCCGCGCGCCTTCGGCTCGATCGCGAACGATATGGCCGGCTCCGGATACTTGATGTGCTCGAGGACGATTGGATGATCCTTGCCGGCGAGCGTGTCGCCGGTGCGCACGTCCTTCAGCTTGACCACCGCGCCGATGTCGCCCGCTTTCAGCTCCGGCACCCCGACCTGCTGCTTACCTTGCAGCAGTTGCAGCTTGCCGACGCGCTCTTCGTGATCGCGAGTGGTGTTCCAGTAGCTGGTGTCCGACTTCAGCGTTCCGGAGAACACCCGGAACAGCGACACGCGGCCGGAGAACGGATCGGAGAACGTCTTGAACACCAGCGCCACGGGGAAGGCCTCCGCGCGCCGTTCGAAGGTCAGCGGCTCTCCCTTGGCGTCCTTCCCCTCGATGGTCTTGGCCTCGTCGGCCGCCGGCAGCAGCGACACGAAGGCGTCGAGAATCGGGTGGCCGCCGATGTCATGCGAGGCCGACGCGAACAGGACCGGAAAAATCTGATGATGCAGGACCTCGCGCCTGAGGCCGTCGTTCAGCTCTTCCTGTGACAGCCCGCCCTGCTCGAAGAACCGCTCCATCAGCTTGTCGTCGCCCTCGGCGACTTTCTCGATCAGCTTTTCGCGCCATTCATCGGCGGTGGCCTTGTGTGCGGCCGGAATGTCGACGATCTCGAACTTGCCCGATCCGTCGGTCGCGTACTTGTAGGCCTTCATGGCCACGAGATCGATGACACCGTCGAAGTCCTTCTCCTCTCCCATCGGCAGCTGGATCGGCACGACGTTCTTCCCGAATTTCTTTTGCAGCGCCTCGAGCGTGCGGGTGGAGGAGGCGCGCTCGCGATCCATCTTGTTGACGATCAGGAGCCGCGGCAGGTGAAACTCGTCCGCAAATTTCCAGACCTTCTCTGTGTTGACCTCGACGCCCGTCACGCCGCTGACCACGATCGCGGCGGAGTCGGCCACGCGCAGCGCGCCTTTGGCTTCCATCGCGAAGATGCCGAATCCGGGCGTATCGAGGAGGTTGATCTTCGTGTTCTTCCATTCCAGGAACGTGACCGCCCCGGAAATGGAATGCTTTCGATCGATTTCATCAGGATCGAAGTCCGTCACGGTCGTGCCGTCTTCGATTCTGCCGAGGCGTGTGACTGCGCCGGCGTTGAACATCAGCTGCGACACCAGCGTCGTCTTGCCGGTGTCGTTATGTCCGACCAGTGCGACGTTCCGAATCTCGGAAGCGGGGTAGACCTTCATGGATATGACCTCTTGATGGGAAGTTCACAGCGAGCGGTAGATCATAATTTAAAATCGACGGTCCGGGTCCCAAGCGCAGTAACCGGTTGCAGGAGTTATCATTGGCGATTCATGGCACTCCCCTGGACGCCGGGGCGGAGCCTATCAAAGGCGCCGGAGAACGTCCCCCATTGAAGCTCGGGCGATATGAAGTGGTCCGCGAGCTTGGTAAGGGGGCGATGGGCATCGTCTATCTCGCCAAGGATCCCCTGATCGGCCGTCTGGTCGCTCTGAAAACCATCCGTGCGGCGGCTCACGCCGATGACGACGAAACCCGCGAATTCCAGCAGCGTTTCGTCCGCGAGGCTCAGGCCGCCGGCATCCTCAATCACCCGGCCATCGTGACCGTCCACGACATCGGCCAGGACGAGGCCACCGGCGTCTCGTTCATCGCCATGGAGTACGTCGAGGGCTCGAACCTGAAGGAAGTGCTCGCCCAGGGCCGGCCGCTGACGTTCGACGACATCGGCGAGATCATCGCCCAGATCGCCGACGCGCTCGACTTCGCGCACTCCAAGGGCATCGTCCATCGCGACGTGAAGCCGGCGAACATCATTCTTCTCGAAGGCAATCGCGCGAAGATCATGGACTTCGGCATCGCCAAGATCGCCTCGGGTGTCGCCAACCTCACCAGCACCGGCCAGTTCCTCGGCACTCCGAACTACATGGCGCCCGAGCAGATCAAGGGAGCGCCCGTCGACGGCCGGACGGACATCTTCTCCCTCGGCATCTGTCTCTACGAGTGCCTGACTCGCAGGAAGCCTTTCGGCGGCGATTCTTTGACATCGATCTCCTACAAGATCGTGCACGAGCCTTTCCCGCCGCTGCACGAGATCAATCCGCAGATTCCCGACGGCTACGAAGACATCGCCTCGCTCTGTCTGGCGAAGGACCCGTCCAAGCGTTATCAGCGCGCGAGGGACATGGCCGCGGCCATCCGCGCCGTCGTCCGCGGAGAGCGGCCGGCCAGGGTCGAGCCCGCCATGGCCGAGGAGACGATCGTCACGCACAGTCAGATGCCGACGATGGAGCTGCCGCTGCCCGATGGCGACGTTGGGGGCGTGTCGACGCGCGCTGTCGCTCTCTCCACTCTTCCCGCTGGAGCGGACAAGAAGACGGGATCCTCGACCGCGCGCCGCGCACAGCTGCGGCAGCAGTTGAACGAGACCTTGTCGAAGGTGCGTGCCTATCCCGGATGGCGCGCGAGGATCTCGCCGACCGCGGTCGCGGCCGTCGTCGGAATCCTGGTTCTCCTTCTCGCCGGCGCGGTTCTGGCCATTCAGAGGCAGAAACCGAAAGTGCCGAATGTCGACTCGCGCGTCGAGAAACGTCTGGCCCGCGAGCGCCAGCTCCGCGATGAAGGCAACGCGTTGCTGCGCCAGGGAAAAGTGAAAGAGGCGTACGCGAAATTCGAGGAGCTGTCCAAGCTCGCTCCGAATTCGCCGGCGATCGCCGACATCGTCCAGAAGCTCGAGGCCATGCGTCAGAAGGAAGAGCTGACCAAGCAGCAGCTGGCGGTGGCCGTGCAGAAGCGCGACCAGGGCATCGATCTGTACAACAAGGGGAAATTCGACGACGCGATCCCGATTCTCCAGGAATCGTTCACGATCAATCCGAGCGACGACCTGACGACCAACTACCTGAAATTCGCTCAGGAGCAGCAGCAGATCTCCGACGCGAAGGCGAGGGCTACGCAGCAGACCCAGCAGGTGCGTCCCACCGGAACCGTGGCCACGACCACTCGCGCCGGGAGCACGCAAACGGTTGCATCGCCGGCGCAGCTCACCACGCTGTTCGAGAGTCCGTTCGCGGACGGCTACATCATGGTCAAAGTCGGCGCGGACACCGTCGCGCACGAGAACCTCTACGAAGAGAAGGGGCGCTTCTTCCGACGAAACGTGCCGCGGACCGTCAACGTCACCGCGCAGTTCACGCCGAAGAACGCCGACGTGCAGATCTGGGTCGTCGTTCCGTCGGAGAAGATCGCCGACCACGCCACGATCCGCCACAATTTTCCTCCCGGAACCGCGTTCAAGCTGCTCGTGAGCTTCAATCCACAGAGCAAGACGTTCGCTTACCAATTGAATTGACACCTGAACGATTCTCGATCGTCACGCGCGACGAGGTCTGGTCCCTCGACCGTCGCGCCGCGCTCGAATCGCGTTTGCTTCACGGCACCGCTCATCAGCGCGGCAACGCCATTGACGCCCGCGACGATTGCGACGACGAGCTCCGCGAGGCTTGCGAGGCGGAATCCGACCGGGTCCGCGAGGCGCTGACCCATCTGCCGGAGGGCCGCGCGCGCGTGGTCGTGTCGGCGCGCCGCAGCGGCGAGGCGATTTCGCTCTCGGCCACCATCAGCATCACCCTGGTCGATCTCTCGATCGTCACGGTCGCGCCCCATCTCGCGTCCGACTACGAGATGCTGGTCGAGGTGTCCAGCGTCCGGCCGGAAGCGACCGCGGACGCTCGCACTCTGCCGGTCGTGTGGCGCCACGGCGCGGCGGCGGTGCTCCTCCACGAAGCGGCCGGTCACGCGGCGGAGCATGGACACGCTCCGCTGAACTGGCCTGAGTGGCTGACCACGGTCGACGAAAGCGACGACGGATCGGCCGACCTCCTGGCCGGCGAGCCGCCGCGCGCGTTCCGGCGTCAGTCGTTCAGCGATGTCCCCCTTCGCCGCATGACCAACGTCGTTGCCGGCAACCGGTTCGGGGAGGTCGCTCTTCCGCCGCGCCGCATCGAGATCCTTCTCGTCGCCGGAGGACGCTACGAGCCGCTCACGGAGCTGGTGACGCTGTCCATCTCGGCCGCCGATCTCGTCGATGGCGATCGGAGCGTGCGTTTGCGGCCGTTCTCGATCACCCGATCGAGATCCGAGGTTGCCGCCTCGCTTCGCGGCGCGGTTGGCGGGGTGCGGAGATATCCCGGCGTGATCTGTTCCAGGGAAGGTCAGGAGCTGTTCGTCGGATCGTACGCGCCGGATGTACTGACGGAGTTCCGATGACCGAGGTGTACCGGAAATTCGGACGCACGTTGCGGTACGAGAACGGGATCTTCGTCCGCATCGAAGAGGCCGGGGAAGCTGTCGAAACGTCCGACACGTTCAGCTGCAAGCCGATCAGCGGAGCGGAGCGCTACAGCGGGCCGTTGAACACGGAGGCGGTCGAAACTGCGGTCGAAGAGGTCCAGTCGATCGTGACGCCGCCTCTGGAGATCGAGCGACTCGTGGTCAGCGAGGGACTCGCCGAGCACGAATTTGGCGACCGCCGCTGGCGCGAGACCACGCGCCGCGTGCACCTTTCCATCGCCCGCGCTCCGCTCCGCGCCATCATCGATCTCGGAGACTTCGACCTGTCGGAGGCTCGGACGATCGCCGAGGCACTTCGCGAGGCGGGATCGGAGCGCGAGGCGCCGCAGCGGATCCGCCTTGCGCAAAACGTCGCCGCGGCGCTGCTCCCGTCGATCGTCGGAATCACGCCGCCGAACGTGCGCCTCTCGCAGACCGCCGGCGGCTTCGACGGCAAGGGACGGCCGATCGATGCCTGTGAGCTCACCGTCACCCAGTGGCCGAACTGGTACCGGCCGAGCTATCGCTCGCGGCCGGTGCGAATGCCGTTTCACCTGCGCGCGAGCTGCGACGTCACGGAAGTCGACGAGGTCCTGCCACGCGCGATCGCGCTCCTCGCGCCGCCTGATGGGCTCATGCTGCGCGTTCTCTGCGTCAGCGAGGGCGAAGCGTTCCCGGCAGCCGTTCATGTCTCCAGGATCGACGCGATCGCGCCCGCGTCGCGCTGGTATCCCTACGGCGCCGGTTCCTTCGGCTCGGAGATGATGCTTTAATGCCCGTCGGCCGCCTGCGTCATCCCGAGGGAAGCGAAGGATCTCGTTGACGAGATGCTTCGCCGCGCTCAGCATGACGGCGAAACGATGTCAATCAACGACAAGCAGATCGAGTTTCTCGCACGCGCCGTCGTGAACCGTCTCGAAGACCGCGGCGTGGTCGAGTTTCACGACGCCGAGATTGGGATCGAGATCGTCGCCCGGGCGTTGGCCGAGAATCTTCGCGAAGCGGAAGAGGAAGAGGGCGACGACTGACCATGTCGCTCGAACACTCACTCGAAGAGCTCGAACGCCGCAAACGCGACAGCGAGCTTGGCGGCGGGCAGCAGCGCATCGACCGGCAGCACGGCGAGGGCAAGCTGATTGCGCGCGAGCGGATCTCGCTGCTGTTCGATCAAGGCTCGTTCCAGGAGCTCGACCAGCTCGTCGTTCATCGCTCCACCGATTTCGGGATGGACAAGCAGCGCGTTCCCGGCGACGGCGTCGTGACCGGATACGGTCTCGTGCAGGGGCGGCCCGTCTACGCGTTCGCGCAGGACTTCACCGTGTTCGGCGGATCGCTGAGCGAGACGCACGCGGCCAAGATCGTCAAGATCATGGATCTGGCCATGAAGAACGGCGCGCCGGTCGTCGGACTCAACGACTCCGGCGGCGCCCGCATCCAGGAAGGCGTGGTCTCCCTCGGCGGCTACGCCGATATTTTTCTGCGCAACACGCTCGCCTCCGGCGTCATCCCGCAGATCTCCGCGATCATGGGTCCGTGCGCGGGCGGCGCGGTGTATTCGCCGGCCATCACCGATTTCATCCTGATGGTGAAGAAGACCAGCTACATGTTCGTCACCGGTCCGGACGTCATCAAGACCGTGACGCACGAAGAGGTCACGAAGGAAAAGCTCGGCGGCGCGGAGACGCACAATCAGATCTCGGGCGTGGCGCAATTCGCCGCGGAATCCGACGAGGATTGCCTGGCCACCATCCGCGAGCTGCTCTCGTACATGCCCTCGAACAATCTCGAGGATCCGCCGCGCATCGAGACCAAAGACGACATCAACCGCGTCGACAAGGAGCTCGACAGCTCGATCCCCGAGAATCCGAATCAGCCGTACGACATGCGGGAGCTGATCAAGACCATCGCCGACGGCGATCACTTCCTCGAAGTGCACCAGCACTACGCGCGCAATCTCGTGGTCGGATTCATCCGTCTCAACGGCTATTCGGTCGGCGTCGTCGCGAATCAGCCCGCATTTCTCGCGGGCGTCCTCGACATCAACGCCTCACGCAAGGGCGCGCGGTTCGTCCGCTTCTGCGACTCGTTCAACATCCCGCTGCTGGTCATGGAGGACGTGCCGGGATTCCTGCCCGGCGTCGACCAGGAACACGGCGGCATCATCGTTCACGGCGCCAAACTCCTCTACGCGCTGGCCGAGGCGACGGTGCCAAAAGTCACGGTGATCACCCGGAAGGCTTACGGCGGCGCGTACTGCGTCATGAACTCGAAGCACATCCGGGCGGACATGAACTTCGCCTACCCGATGGCGGAGATTGCGGTCATGGGGGCCGAGGGGGCCGTCAACATCCTTTATCGCGGGAGCGAGAACCGGGCGGAGCGCGTCGCGGAGTACAAGGACAAGTTCGCCAACCCCTACATCGCTGCCGAGCGCGGCTACGTCGACGAGATCATCGAGCCGCGCTTCACCCGCCGCAAGCTCATCACGGCCTTCGCCATGCTCCGAAACAAGCGGGACAAGAACCCTCCCCGGAAGCACGGCAATATTCCGCTCTGAGAGGGGGATAATGGGCTCCTCGCAACGTGAGGAGAGTCCCGAATGCGCCGCGCGTATGTTGCCCTCGCTGTTTTCTTCGTTGCCTCGCTTCTGACCGCCGATTCGATTCAGAAGCTGCCTCCGCTCGTCGAGCGGATTGACGTCTCGGTGACCAACGTCGACGTGGTGGTGACGGACGGCGCCGGCCACCCGGTCGGCGGCCTGTCCCGCGACGACTTCGAGATCTACGAGGACGGGGTCCCGCAGTTCCTCACGAACTTCTACGCGATCCAGGACGCCACCGTCCGTCTGGCGACCCGAGAGGATTCGTCCGAGGGCTCGGTCGATCCCGATCAGTTCCGGCGGAAGATCGTGCTGCTCATCGACAACAACTTCATCCCCAAGCCGAGCCGGGACGCGGCGCTGGCGCGTCTCGATGAATTCCTCGAGTCGCATGTCGCGGCGAATTGCGAATGGACGCTCATCGCCATCGGCCACACGGTGACCACCGTGCAGCCGTTCACGTCGAGCAAGAAACAGATGCACGCCGCGATCGACCGCGTCCGCCACATGCCGACATTCGACGAGCAGCGCAGCATGGACCGCGAGATCCTGTCGGATCCTGTCCGGCGCACCGGCCTGATCGACGCGCTGGGCAACAACGACTTCGGGACGACGGTCCAATTCAAGGCCCGCGAACAGACGATGCGGAATCTCGGCGCGACGCAGAACACCGCCCGAGCCGTGATCCAGACCTGCCGTGCCTTCACCGCCGCGGAAGGAAAGAAGATCGTGATCCTCGTGACCGGCGGCATGGAGATGAACACGACGTTCAAGGCGTACGAGGGCCAGGGGGATCCGATCCTTTCGGAGATGAAGCGCCAGACCGAGGAGACGCTCGATCTGATCGTTCGCGAGGCGAATGCGGCGAATGTGAACCTCTATGTCATCGCGGCACGCAATCGCGGCATGCAGGCGCCGCAGCACGACGTCGTGAACAAGTCGGCCGGAACGAATCCCGGAACCGTCGGCAGCATGCAGGACGTCCTCGGCGGCGGACCGATCGACACGACCGATGTCGACACCTCCTCGCGCATTCTGGCCATGGGTACCGGCGGGTTGTACCTGCCGGCGAACAACGTCGGACGCGGTCTCGACCGAATCGACGAGGAGACCTCGACGTATTACTCCCTCGGCTTCTCACCGCAACACGGCGAGGACGGCGTCTACCACCACATCAGCGTGCGCGTGAAGCAGCGCGGGCTCGAAGTGCGGCATCGCGAGGGCTACACGAACGTCTCATTGGACCAGCGGCTCGAACAGTCGCTGCTAGCGCCGATCACTCTTCCCAAAGAGCAAGGCTCACTGCCCGTGCGACTCGCCCTCGGCATCCCGGACGCCGACAAGGAGGGACTGGCGGTGCCGGTTGTGGCCGAGCTGCCGCTGCGCCTGTTCGCGATCGTGCCGCATGACGAAGCCTACGCCGGGCGCGTGCACATCTACCTGTCGATCTATGACGGGGACGGCAACAACGTCGGCTATCACCACTTCGTCAAGGACCTCACGGTGGCGCGCGACGAGTACGCCTGCATCAACACCGCGGTGTTTCACTATCGGACCACGCTTCGCCTCAAGCCGGGACAGTTCACGATCCTCGTGACGTTGCGGGACGACGTCACGAACGAGCTTGGCACAGCGATGCAAATCCTCCGGCTATGAAGACCATCCTGCTCGCCGTTCTCGTTCTCGGCGCCACGCCGCTCGTGGAGAAGATCAACGTCTCGGTCATCAACGTCGATGTGACCGTGCTCGATCGTGCCGGGATGCCGGTCTCAAATCTCACGGCCGCCGACTTCGAAGTCTTCGAGGACGGCAAGCCGCAGAAGATCACGAACTTCTACGCGGTCGATCATGCCACGGTGCGCGAGGAGATCGCCGCCGCGAAGGCCGCGCCGCCGACGCGCTTTCGCCGCAAGGCGGTGCTTCTCGTCGACAATCACTTCGTCGACAAACGCAGGCGCGATGGAGCGCTGCGCGAGGTCCGGAAGTTCATCGATTCCGATTACGCAGGCGAATACGACTGGTCCATCGCCATGATCGGCGGCGGCGGCGTGCACGTCATGCAGCCGTTCACGGCGAACAAGGAGGCCATCAATTTCACACTCGACCAGATCGTGAGCCGGGGAACGGTCCAGCAGGTCGCACAGATGGACGGCGGCGCCATCGCCGATCCGTCATCGCGGCCGACCAGCTCCACCGACTCACAGACTCAGTACTTCGAGGACCGCGGCCAGGTGATGATCAGGTTCGACAAGGACGCGCGCATCATCAGCGCGATCGCCGCGATTCGGGCCACGGCCAGGGCGGTCATCGATGCCTGCCGCGCGTACGCGACCGTGGACGGGAAGAAACTGGTCGTCCTCGTGACCGGCGGTATGGAGATCGAGAACCGGCAGCCGGACATGCAGCACACCGTGCTCGATCGCGTCTCCGACGACGATCGCGAGGCTGCGCAGATTCGCGAGGCCATGGTCCGCGAGGCCAATGCCGCAAACGTGAACATCTACGTGGTGAATGCCGCCGGCACGGTCAGCCCGGTCGTGGGATTCGACGTCGGCGATCACAACCTCCCGGGAGCGGTTCGCGGCGAAGTCCGCAATCTTGATTCCTTCGCGTTGAATCTCGCCTCGCAGACCGGCGGGATGTACATGACCAGCAACGTTCTCAGCGACTCGATCCGCACGATCGACACCGTCTCGGCGACGTTCTACTCCCTCGGTTACACGCCCTCGCATTTCGAAGACGGCAAGTACCACCGCATCAACGTGCGGATGAAGAAGCCCGGCTACACGGTGATCAGCCGCTCCGGATATCTCGACGGATCGACCGATGACCGGCTGCAGCAATCGCTGAAGGTCGCGGTCTCGGCGTCGACGCCTGAAGGCACGCTGCCCGTCGCGGTCGAGACCGGGGAGATGCTGCCGAAGGGAAGAGCCTTCACCATTCCGGTGACCGCGTCGATTCCGATCAGCCGTCTGACCACGATCAAGCGAGGCAATCGCAACGCCGGACGCGTTCACGTTTATCTGTCGGTTTTCGACATCAACGACGCGAACGTGGGTTTCTCTCACGCCATCCAGGACGTCGACGTCACCAGCGAGCAGCTGCAACAGGGCCAGAGTTTCCGCTATCGAATGAACGTGGAGCTGAAGCGAGGGCTGTACCGGATCGTGGTTGTCGTTCGCGACGAGCTCAGTGAGGAGCTCGGCAAAACGAATGCATTCGTCGATACAAGAAGCTGATCGATGGACCTCACCGTAGCGCGTGACGGATACGCTTGCATCAACACCGCGGTCTTCCATGATCGAACGCAATTCGTCCGGTTATGAAGACCATCCTGCTCGCCGTTCTCGTTCTCGGCTCCACGCCCCTCGTCGAAAAGATCAACGTCTCGGTCATCAACGTCGATGTGACCGTGCTCGATCGTGCCGGTGCGCCGGTATCGACTCTCACCGCCGCCGACTTCGAAGTCTTCGAGGACGGCAAGCCGCAGAAGATCACGAACTTCTACGCAGTCGATCACGCGGTCATCCGGCAGGAGATTGCGCCGCCCGGCACGCAGCCGCTTCCGGAGACGCGGTTCCGGCGCAAGGCGGTACTTCTCGTCGACAATCACTTCGTCGAGAAACGCAAGCGCGATGAAGCGCTGCGCGAGCTCCGGAAGTTCATCGAATCCGACTACGCCGGCGAGTACGACTGGGCGATCGGTGTGATCGGCGGCGGCGTGCACATGATTCAGCCGTTCACGTCCGACAAGGCCGCGATCAATGCCGTGCTCGACCGCGTCATCAGCCGCGGGACCATCGCTCCGGTTGCGCAACTCAACACCGGTGCGATTGCTGATCCGGCCAGCCGACCCACGGGCCGCACCCCGGAGGCCAATGCCGCACTCGAGGAGCGAGCCAGGACATTGATCGAAGTCGACAAGGACTTCCGGTTCATGAGCGCTCTCGAGGCCATTCGTGCCTCGGCCAGAGCGGTGATCGATGCCTGCCGCGCGCTGGCACCGATGGATGGAAAGAAGCTCATCGTGCTGGTCACGGGTGGGATGGAGATCGAGAACCGGATGCCCGATCCCGCCAGTCCGTCACGCTTCACGAGCGCGGGCGACAACGACCGTGACGCCGCCGAGATCCGCGAGGCCATGGTGCGCGAGGCCAACGCTGCCAACGTCAACCTCTATCTCATCAATGCGGCAGGAGTTGTGAACCCGGTCGGCGGTTTCGACGTATCGCACAAGAACGATCCCATCGCCGTCCGCTCCGAGATTCGAAACTTCGATTCACTCCCCTCGGCCCTCGCGTCGCAGACGGGCGGGATGTACCTGACGAACAACGTGGTCTCGCAGGCGATCCGGACGATCGACGCGGTCTCGTCGACGTTCTACTCGATCGGCTACAGACCCTCCCACTTCGAGGACGGCAGGTACCACCGGATCGACGTGCGCGTGAAAGGGAAGAGCTACACGGTGCGCAGCCGGGCCGGCTATGTCGACGAGTCGAATGACGCGCGTATCGAAGAGTCGATGAAGGTCGCGGTGAGTGCCTCCGTTCGCGGCGGCGCATTGCCGGTTCATGTCGAGCTGGGCGAGAAGGTCGCGAAGGGTGGCTTGTCGGTCGTGCCGGTGACCGCATCGCTGCCTCTGAATCTCGTCACGACGATCCATCGGGGCGATACGAACGCCGGCCGTATGCATGTCTATTTGTCGGTGTTCGATCAGACGGACGCGAACGTCGGCTTCAATCACGCCGTGCAGGACGTGGAGTTGACCGATCAACAGCGGAAGGACGTTGCCGCCAATCCCACCACGAACTTCCGCTACACGATGAAAGTCGATCTCCGACCCGGCGTCTACCGCGCCGTCATCGTGCTCCGCGACGAGTTGTCCGACGAGATGGGCAAGGCGAGCATCATCATCGATACGCGTGGGTGAACTTGTGAGATTTGCGACCGCTGTGCTGCTGCTTTTCGCGGTGTCGGGATTCGCGCAGCAGGTTGCGCCGCCTCCTTTGACGCAGCGGATCGAGGTCACGCTCGTGAACGTCGACGTGACGGTGCTCGACTCGCGCGGCAATCCCGTGATGGATCTCAAGAGGGACGATTTCGAACTACGCGAAGACGGCGTCCCGCGCGAGATCACGAACTTTGCCGTGTTCGAGAGCCAGAAAGAGGCCGCCAAGCCGCAGACAGAACCTGCGTTTCCTTCGGATCCCGAGAGCCGTCGTAGCGTCGTCGTGCTCGTCGACGTGCGCGCGCTGGGCGAGAAGCCGCGGCGCGCGCGCGCGGTCGATGCGCTCCAAAAGCTCCTCGCCCAGTATCCGGACGACGCGAACTGGTCGGTCGTCATCCTGCGCACCGGATCGCGCAGCATGCAGACGCTGCTGCCGATGACCACGGACCGCGCGTCGATCAACGAGGCGCTGAGCGCCGTCCGCAACGGCCTTACCCTCCCGTCCAGCGCGGAGGTTGCGATCCGGCGCATCAGAGCCGTCGGTGCCAGCCCGGGCGGCAGCGATGTGCGCGGGGGAATCGAAGCGGCGCAGGAGATGGAATCGGCCGTCTCGTTCTTCTCGGCCGTCGTTCAGATCGCTCGGGGCGTTGCCTGGCTGCCGGGTAAGAAGGTCATTCTCATCGTCAGCGCGGCAGTGCCGGGATACGTCAAGCCCGGGACGCCCGGCGCTGAGGCGCTCGCGCAGCTGCATCAAAAGATGGTGGAGGAGGTGAACGCCGCCGCCGCCAACATCTTCGTCATCGATCCCCTGGGCGTCAGCGCCACGCTCGAAATGGGACAGGGCAACTACGCCATGATCGAGGCGAACGCGCCCACCGGCGGAGGGCAGCGCTACACCGGCGGCGCGGAATGGCTTTCGCTGAACACGGGCGGCCTGTACCTGCCGAGCAACGACATGCGCGAGTCGTTTCAGAAGGTGCAGCGGGCGACGACGAACTATTACGAGCTCGCGTTCCATGCCCCGGAGGCAGACGAGAAATACCATCGCATCGCTGTCGTGATGAAGCGGCCGGGCCGCTACACGGTCAGCTACCGCGAGGGATACATGCGGCTGTCGAAGGACGAAGCCTTCGTCCGCGCGATGACCAGTCCCCTCGGCATCGCGTCACAAAGGCCCACGCTGCCTCTGCAATTGACCATCGACCCTCCTCAGCCCGCATCCGATGGCGGCTGGATCGTCCCGTTCCGCGCGGCGCTTCCGGTGAAATTGCTGCAGATGCTGGCGGGTGCGCATGGCGGGACCGCACGCGCGCACGTTTATGTGTCCGCCTTCGACAAGGAAGGCCATCACGTTCAGTTCTTTCATTTCGCTCACACGTTCTCCGGCGTTTCTGCGTCCGACGAGCGAATGCTGGTCGTGCAGCGGTCAGTGGTCTTGGGCAAAGGGACGTACAGGCTGTTCGTGACCGTGCGGGACGAACTGAACGACTCGGTCGGCGTCGCAATGAAGGAGATCAGTCTGTGAAGATCGCCGCCGCTTTGCTGACGATGTTTGCGATTTCCGCATTCGCGCAGCAGACCGCGCCGGCGCCGTTGTCGCAGCGGATCGACGTGACGGTCGTGAATGTCGACGTGACTGTTCTCGATCGCGCAGGCAACGCCGTTCCCGGTCTCACCAGGGACGATTTCGAGATTTACGAGGACGGCGTCCGGCAGACGATCACGAACTTTTCAGCGGTATCGAGCGAGGTCTCGACGCCGGCGACGCAGCCGCAGCCGATCGTGGAACAACCCGATCCGGAGCGACAGCGGAGCGTCGTCATCCTGATCGACAGGAACGCGTTCTTCCGCGGGGCTGTACGGTCGAGGGTCAAGAATGCGCTCGAGACTCTGCTCGCCGAATCATCCGAAGGCACGCGGTGGTCGGTGGTCACGATGCAGGACGGGATGCGCACGGAGCTTCCGTTCACGACCGACAAGGAAGAGGTTCGCAGCGCGATCGAGGCGGTGCGTCGCGGCGTTGCCCTTCCGAAACACGGAGCCCTGCCGGTCGTCGCCGAGCAGCTGAGTCTCGGCAGCACGTTCGGTCTCCCCGATCCCGATTGCCCGAGCGGCACCTGCGTCGTGAAGGCGTTCAAGACCGGTGTCGAAGCGGCGCAGGACTTCAGTTCGGATCTCAATTTCTTCGGAGCGGTGATCGATACGGCGCGCGGTCTGGCCTGGGTACCGGGCAAGAAAGCCGTTCTCGTGGTCACGAATTTCGTCCCCGGCTACGCATCGCCGGCGATGGGGGAGATCGCCATCGAGCTCGCTCAGCTGCACCAGGCCATGGTGCGCGAGGCGAATGTGGCGGACGCGAAGATCTACGTCATCGATCCGATGGGTGTCACTGGAAAATTCGACATGGGCAACGGCTACACGGAGACCGGGACATCCGGCTCCGGCACGAGCAACGTCGGCGGCGCGGTGTGGCTGGCGTCGCTCACGGGTGGGATGTATCTGCCGGGCAATCGCATGGACCAATCGGTTCGAAAGTTCGAAACGGCGACGACCCACTACTACGAGCTCGGATATCACGCCGCGTCCGATGACGGGAAGTACCACCACATCGACGTCCGGCTGAAGAAGCCGGGCCGTTACACCGTCAACCATCGCGATGGCTATTTCCGCCTGTCGAAGGAGGCAGCGTTCGAGCGCGCGGTCCGGACGCCGTTCGGCATCGCTTCACAGAAAGCGACGTTGCCGATCATGCTCACGATCGATGATCCGCAGCCTCAGAAGAACGGCCGGTCGGTCGTTCCGCTGCTGACCACGATCCCGCTCGATCGCGCCACGTTCCTCGGATCCTCGGGACGCCTGCACGTGTACGTTTCCGTGTTCACGAGCAGCGGACGGCCGATCGATTTTCGCCACTATGTGGAGACGATCACGGAGAAATCGGACGCACGATTGATCGTGTCGCACAGCGTGACGCTGAAGAAAGGGACGTACCGGCTCTTCGTCACCGTGCGCGACGAACTGAGCGACGCGGTCGGGGTGGCAGCAAAAGAGATCGGCCTGTAATTACTGCTGCAGGAACTTGCGCAGCACCGGCTGATTCGGATTGATCTCCAGCGAGCGGCGGAAGCTGGCCTCCGCCTCTGCGCGATTGCCGAGACAGATCTGGGCGAGCCCGGCTGAGGCCCAGGCCACGGCATCGTTGGGCTGCAGTTGCTCGACGGCCAGAAAATCCTCGAGCGCGCCCGCACAGTCTTTCTGATCGACGCGATAGCGGCCGCGGAACATGCGCAGCTCGGCATCATCGCCTTTGCGCGCCACCGCCCCTTCCATCAGTTTCAGGCTGCGATCGGCGTGTCCCGACCTCTGGTACTTGATCGCGCGCTCGATCGCGTACTTCGGCGCCTCCGGCAACCCGTTCTGCAGCGCGCGGAGCAGCAGATCATCGGCCTCGGCAAGATTCTCGTTGCGCGAGAAGAGGAGGTCGCTGAGGTTCCACGCCGCCGAGGCGAGGTTCGGATCGATCGTCAACGCTTCGTGAAACGACGCGATCGATTCGGCGATGCGGTTCTCGTGCTTCAGGATCAGTCCCGCGTTGTTGTACGCGCCTGCCGTCTTCGTCGACGTGATGCCTGCCGGACGTGGTCCGGTCGACTCGCCCGTTCCGATGTACCCGAGCGCTTTCAACTTCGCGAGCTCCTCGTTTGCGGAGACAGCGGTTGCGGCCGAGGGCGCGGGCGGAACGAAGCGCGAAAACCAATGGCGGTAATCGAGTTCGTGTGGAACAGACACTCTTGTCTGTTCGGGCACAGACAGGAGTGTCTGTGCGACACCTCTTGCGCGCGGAAGGCCCGAAACGTCCAACAGCGTCGAACACACCTGCCGGATCCCGCCGTGAACCTTGTGGCCACTGCTCGCTGCGATGCCTTGTCCCCAGAGCAGAAAGATCCCTTCGTTGCGGTGCCACTTCGCGGCGGTCGCGGTCGCGACGCTCGACAGCGTCACGGGCCGCCCTTCCTTCCAGCGGAAACCGTGATCCGAGGCGAGCATCACGATCGCGTGGTGCGTCTCCGCGGCCTTGATGAAGCCGCCGAGGAGCTCGTCGATGTGGCGGAAGTAGAGCTCGGGGACCTGGTGATAGCGGTCGTAATCCTCCTGCGTGACTTCCGGCTGCTTCGGCGGCGCGAACGGCGCGAACACGTGGCCGATCGTGTCGGTCCCCTGGATGTAGACGATCGACAGGTCGGGCATTGACGAGGAGAGGACGTCGTTGGCGATGCGCCGGTAGATCTCGGTCTCGATCAGGATCCGGCGCAGCGCGCTTCCCGGCTTCGAGTATGGGTTCGGCTCGCGGGCGAGATCCCCCGACTCCGCTTCCGTCAGCCACGGCAGAAAGCGATGCATCGTCGCGTAGTCGATCGACGTCTCGGCCGCGTCGACGTTCGCGCGCGCCCACGCTTCCCGCGACGGCGGATAGACGATGCCGGGCGGCGGCGTGCTCTCGGCGAAGAGAAACGTGAACGTTCGATCGGAGACCATGAGCCCGTGCACGGGCTCGGCGGGATACGTCGCCCACAGGCCGAACACGGCCACGCGCTTGCCGGCCATCGTGGCCATGTTCCAGACGGCGGGCACGGCGCGCTCGTCGGATGTGATCGGCTCCTTCTGTCCGGTCGACGGATTGAAGTGCGTGAAGTCGAGGATCTGATGTTCGAGCGGACTGACGCCGGTCATCATGGTCGTCCACAGAAGCGGTGAGAGCGGCGGGTGCTCGGTCTCGAGCACGCCGCTCGTACCTTCGCGAACGAGGCGGGCGAGGTTCGGCATCGCCCCGCGGGCGATGAAATCGTCGAGCAGCTCCCAGTCGGCGCCATCGAGTCCGATAAACAACACTGGAGGCGACTGCGTGACCAGCTTCGCTACGTCAGGAACGGGACGGGTCCGCTCCCACCCCGGCGGGAGCTGCAACCGCGCCGAGACGCTGCTCGTGCGCAGCTGCGCACCGGCGAGCGCGCGCTGCAGGTCAACGGAGACGCGTGATTCGGCGGCGCCAGGATCGTCGAGATCGCCGGGATGAACGTGCTCCTCGACGAACTTGGCCAGCGACGAACACCAGTCGCCGGCAGGCCATGTGGCGGGAAGCGTGCGAGGAGGGTCGTACGCGAAGTTGACGTTGAGATCGAGGTCACCGGCGTGCTGCGTCCGGCGAAAGAAAAGCTGATCGCCGCGTCGCGGCGCCATGCACGGCTGCCCACCCGGAACGACGAACGCGATCCGGCCCGATGCGACTGCGATCGTCGATCCGCGGCGCACCACGCGGGCTTTGTCCGGCGGCTGCACTCGGATGAAGAGGAGGGCGATGAGCGCCGCGGCAACGATCGCGGCGACGACGAGCGAGCGGCGCATCAAAAAAGAAGGCCCGGCGCGAGCCGGGCCTTCATGCTACACGATGAGGAGGGGGTTAGAACGACACGCGGACGCCGAGACGGAAGATCCGCGGATCGGTGAAGCCTCTTCCTGCCTTCAGGAAACTGGGGTTCGGAGCCTTGCTGGGATCGACACCGCTCACCGGGGTGACAGTGCCTTCCTTGGTGCGCAGGCCGTTGTCCGCCGTGCACACGTCCTCGGTCGTCATGCCGGCCGGAACGATGAATCCGGTGCAATCCGCATCTTCAGGACGGTTGTAGCGGAGGTCGAGCTGTGTCTTCCTCTGCAGGTTCAGCACGTTGAAGATGTCGGCGATCAGATTGACGCGAGCCGCGCCCGTCTTGATCGGATAGCTGAAGTGCATGTCGGCTTCATAGTCAGCCGGACCGCGGCCGAGAGATCCACGCGTGGTCAGGTAGTACTCCCAGTTCTGATACGCGCGCGAGTAGCCGTACGCCGTCAGCGGCGTGCCCGAGTAGTAGTGCGTCGCCAGGCCGATGTTCAGGCCGTTCAGCGCCCCATTGCTGAACTGATAGCTGCCGTAGAACTTCAACTGGTGCGTCCGGTCGGCGCTGAGCTTGCCCGTGTTGTTCACGATGAAGTCGGCGTAGTCGAACGCGGAGTTGATGTTCGGATCGAGCTGGCCGGTCGAGTTCTGGAACGTACCGTCGTAGTTGCCTTCCAGTTTCGACCAGAGGTAGCTGGCGAAGAACTGCGTGTTGTTGCTGAAGTGCTTCGTGGCGTGCAGTTCGACGCCCTTGTAGGTGCGCTTGGCGGTCGGTGTGATGACGTTGCCGCCCTCGTAGAAGCCGGCTTCGCGGCCGATGCCGCTGCCCGGGTTCGCGATGAGGTATTCGCCGGTGGTGCCGATGAGCATGTCCTCGATCACGTTGGCGAGCTTGCGGTACGTGCCCTGGATGCCGACGGCCAGGTTGGGCATGACTTCCTGGTCATAGCCCAGCAGGAATTCGTCGATGTGCTGGCCCTTCAGGTTCGGGTCGACCGGCTCGGTGCTGCCGCCGAGGAGCGAGGAACGCGCCGGGGCGGTGGCATCCGGACGGATGTTCGCCGGATCGTCGCTGAAGTTGTAGCAGAAGCAGACCAGCTCACCGCCGAAGGCGCGGATGTTGATGTCCATCGGGATCGCTTCGAAGAAGCGCCCGAAGTTCGCATAGGCCTTGCTGCGGCCGTTGTTGAAGACATCCCACACCGCACCGACGCGCGGCGCCCAGTTGTTGTCGATCTTGAACGCCTTGACTCCGCCGCGGCCGAGGACTTCCTGCGACTCCCAGCGGACGCCGAAGTTCAGCGTGAAGTTCGGAACGACCTTCCAGCTGTCCTGGGCGTAGAAGGAGTTGTTTCGGGTCTCGGGCTCGGTGACCTGGGGCAGCGCGATCTGCCAGGAGTTCGCATCGGAACGATTGAATCCTGACGCCAGATCGTTCACGTAGTAACGATGGCGGTAGTAGACGACGCCGCTCTTTACGAGCTTGTAGATGCGCTGGCCGGCGCCGCCCTGGTAATTCTGCAGAGTGCCCTTCAGATCTTCGTAGTCGCCACCGAACTTGATCTCGTGGCTGGAGACGAAGGTGCTGAGGTCGGCCTTGTAAACGTTGCGCTTGTAATCCTCGTTGGCGAAGAAACCGAACCCGCCCTGGGTGATGTTCGGGCTGACGGTCAGATCGATGTGCTGGGCGATGCCGGTGCCTTCGCCGCCGTACTCGATCTTTTCCTTGTGCTGGCCGGCTTCGGCGTTCGCGACGAAGTTCGTCCCGAAGATTCCGGCGTAGCGGCCGACCATGTCGACGCCGCCGCGCTTCAGCTCACCCTCGAACGTGCTCGGGGGACCGCTGATCGCGAAAAGCGGGCCGGTGGTCGTGTTCGGGTCGCCGAAGAACGAGCCCGTCAAGCTCTGGTTCTCGGTCACCCGGAACGTGAGCTTGCCGGCGTACAGGTTGCTCTTCACCTTCGTGTCGAGCGTGGCGCCGACCGGGAGCTGATAGTTCGGAAGGTTGATGCTCGTGTTGATGCGCGTGCTGGTATCGGTGCGGTCCGGACGGTCATACGCACCGAAGAACCACAGACGGTCCTTCACGAAGTAGCCGCCGAGGTCGAGGCCGTAGTCGAGGAGGTTCTTGTTCGGCTCGATCACGGAAGACTGAAGGATCGATCGGTCGGTGAACGTCGTGTTGTCCGCCCGGAGCGACTTCGGTGAATCGAATCCGAAGACGTCGCCGGTGAACTGGTTGCCGCCCGACTTGGTGATGGCGTTGATCGCTCCACCGGTCAGACGTCCGTATTCGGCCGGCATGCCGCCGGTCTTCACTTCGACTTCCTGAACGAAGTCGAGGTTCACGGACTTGCCCTGTGTGCCGTCGCGAACCGCGGTCGTGTTCAGTCCGTCGATGATGTACTGGTTCTCGGCGCCGGACGATCCGTAGAACGTCGTGCCGACCGCGTCGGTCGCGGTGCCGGGCGCAACCTGCGCAGCGCCGACGTAGTTGCGGGACAGAGGGAGGCTCTGCATCGTCTGAGTGTTCACGTTCGCGCCGGTCGCAGCCGACGTGACGTCGACCACCGGAGCGGCCGCCGTGACGGTGATCTGCTCAGTGACTGCCGCGCTCATCCGCACGTCGAGGGTGACAACGCGGCTGAGGGAGACAACGACGTTGCTCTGACGAACGGGCGAGAAGCCCGAGAGCGTCGACATGAGGTTGTACTGGCCCGGAGGCAGGAGCGAGAAGCGGAAGTGACCCCTGGTGTCGGTCACTTCGGTCTTGGCGCCCTGCAGCTGCGGGGAACGGATCTCAACGGTCACGCCGGGAAGCGCCGCGCCGCTGTTGTCGCTGACCGTGCCTTCGACAGCGCCGGTCGTCGCGGTCTGCGCAACGAGCGCCGGGGCGAACATCATCGCCACCAGCAGCATCGCCGCGAGGACTCTCAAGTACCGAAAATTCATTCTGATTTCTCCTTCACGAAAGTTGAGACTTCGTTGGGGTCGTTTGGCTGAAACCGCTGTGTCTGTCTCACCTCCTTCGGAATCGCCAGATGTGGATACGAAGTGTCGTCTCGGAAACTGAACGGTAACGGGTGCAGGGGCGCTGCCCGAAGCAGCTGCACCAGTAATCTGCTGAGCGGGCGGATTTTATCAATCTTGTCGTCTGTGACAAGACGTTACTTCTTCAAGATTCCGTATACAGATGTTCAAGTTTTTGCCGTTACGTTGTTACAACTAGGGCCGCAGGCCTCGGGCCTCGGGCCACTCTCCCCTCGTTCTGAGGCCCGACGCCCGAGGCCTGCGGCCGGAGGCCTTCGTCGCGGAATAAGTGGTTTCCTCACCTAGTTTTCCAGTGTCCCGCACCGCGGTTTGACTGCCCTCCGGCAGCGTGCTAAAAGGGCGGGTCCATTTTTCGGAGGTCGTTCGTGTACGCCATCATTCGTTCCGGTGGAAAGCAGTATCGAGTCGCTGAAGGCGAGTTCCTGCGCGTCGAGCGCGACGTCCTCGGCAGTGCCGACAAGGACAAGGTCACGTTCAGCGAAGTGCTGATGGTCGGCGGCGATCAGCCGAAAGTCGGCACCCCGAATGTTCCGGGCGCGTCCGTGGTGGCGACCGTCCTCCGCGAGTCCCGCGGCGACAAGATCATCGTTTTCAAGAAGAAGCGCCGTAAGAACCACACGAAGCGGAAGCACGGTCACCGTCAGGACCTGGTCGAGCTTCGCATCGATACCATCAACGTTTGAGTCTCGACTGGGAGGTCATCCATGGCACACAAGAAAGGTCAGGGCTCTTCGCGCAACGGCCGCGACTCGCAGCCGAAAATGCTCGGCGTGAAGCGCTTCGCCGGACAGTTCGTCAGCGGCGGCACGATCATCGTCCGCCAGCGCGGCACCAGGTTCTACCCCGGCCAGAACGTCGGCCTCGGCCGTGACCACACGCTCTACGCGAAGGTCTCCGGGATCATCGAATTTCGCGACAAGGGTGACCAGGGTCGGTACGTGTCGATCCGGCCGGTCGCCGAATAGGCCTCAGGTCGCGGGCCTCAGACCAAAGCCGCTTTGAGCGGCTTTTTCTTTTCCGAGGCCTCGTATACTTGGTACACCCGTCGCAGTTAAGCACGCTCTGAATGACGTTCATCGACCACGCGACCATCCGCGTCAAAGCCGGCGACGGCGGGAACGGTTGCGTTGCGTTTCGCCGTGAGAAGTTCGTGCCCAAAGGCGGTCCCTCCGGCGGTGACGGCGGTGCCGGCGGCTCGGTCTCCATCGTCGCCTCCAGACGCCTCAACACGCTCTACCACCTGCAGTTTCATCGCGAATGGCGCGCGGGTCGCGGCCAGCACGGCATGGGCTCGAACTGTTCCGGGCACAACGGCGAGGACGTCGTGATCGAGCTGCCGGTGGGCTCGGTCGTCCGCGACCGCGATTCCGGCGAAGTGATCGCCGACCTCACCGGGGAAGGGCAGCGCGTCACGATTGCGAAAGGTGGGCGAGGCGGTCTCGGAAACCAGCATTTCGCGACGGCCACGCGCCAGGCACCTCGCTTCGCCCAGCCGGGCGAGGAAGGGGAGGAGAAGTTCCTCGAGATCGAATTGAAGCTCATCGCCGACGTCGGCGTCATCGGGCTGCCGAACGCGGGAAAGTCGACGCTGATCTCGGTGATCAGCGCCGCGAAGCCGAAAATCGCCGACTACCCGTTCACGACGCTCGTTCCGAATCTCGGCGTGGTCAAGGCCGATGATGACGAGACATTCGTCGTCGCGGACATCCCCGGTCTCATCGAAGGCGCACACGAAGGTCACGGGCTGGGCGACCAGTTCCTGCGCCACGTCGAGCGTTGTTCGGTGCTCGTGCATCTCGTCGATCTCTCCGCGAACGAACATCCGCAGCAGGATGCGGAGACCATCGCACACGAGCTCGGGCTCTACTCCGCGTCGCTGGCGGAGAAGCCGCGCATCGTCTGCGGCTCGAAGCTCGATTCCGCGATCGAAGGCAACTCGAAGCGCGTCCGCGCGTATGCGAAGAAGCATGGCTTCGAGTACCTCGAGATTTCCGCGGTGACGGGAGAAGGCGTGCGGGAGCTGGTCAGGACGCTGGCGCGATTCGTCCGCGCGAATCAGGCGCGTGAATCGGCGTTGACAGAGTCGACGACAGGATGAAGATCGGAATCTGCGGCGGTACGTTCGATCCTTTCCATCGCGGGCACCTCGAACCGGTTCTCTCCGCGCGTCCGGTCATGCAGTGGGACCGGCTCATCTACATTCCCGCAAACCGGCAGCCGTTCAAGAGCGAGCAGCGCACGGAATCGGGATATCACCGGTTCGCGATGGCGGTGCTGGCGACCGAGACGTTCGAGGAGATCTTCGTTTCGACTCAGGAGCTGGAGCGTGGCTCGCTGTCCTACACCGTCGAGACGCTGGAGTTGCTGCGCTCCGAGCACGAGCACGCGACGCTCGACTGGATCGTCGGCGACGACAACCTCGCGCAACTCAAGGATTGGAAGCGGATCGACCGGATCTTCGAGCTCGCGAACTTTGCGGTGCTCACGCGAGATGGAGCCGGGGCACAACCGGCGAAAGCCGGCGCTCCCTTCGCCGACCGCGTCACCGCTCCCGACGAGCGCGGCACACACGGCAACATCGTGTTCGCCCACAACCCGACCGTGCCGATCTCATCCACGGAGATTCGCAGACGCATTCGTGCCGGACAGCCGATCGGCGGGCTCGTCGATCCGCGCGTCTCGCACTACATTGAACACTATCGACTCTACCGAGAGGCTCAACCGTGACCGATTCCTCGATCGAAAGCCGCGTACGCGTCGCCGTCACCGCGGCCCAGGACAAGAAAGCGATCGACCTCGACGTGCTCGCCGTCGCCGAGCTCACCTCGATCGCCGATTACTTCATCCTTTGCTCCGCCACGTCGGAGCGGCAGGCCCAGGCCATCGCCGACGGCGTTCTGGAGAAGCTGCGTGAGGATCTCCACGTGAAACCGCTGCTGGTCGAAGGGACCCCGCCGGGCCGCTGGATCCTCCTCGACTTCGGCGACTTCATCTTCCACGTCTTCACCGAAGATTGCCGGCGCTTCTACGGACTGGAGCGCCTGTGGGGCGACGCCCCGAACGTCACCGCGGAGTTCACCGAGGAGGCCGTGAAGGTCAAGCGGCGGAATGTCCTCAAGAAGACGTCGTGATCCACGTCTCTCGGATTTCTTCCGCACCCGTTCGCCGGCGATGCGGAATCTTCTGCAGACCGTCGAGAAGGTTCTCGATCACGACGTTCCGATCCTGATTCGCGGCGAGTCCGGTTCCGGCAAGGACTATCTCGCCGAAGCGATTCACGCCTGCAGCGCGCGCCGCGGCGAGCCGTTCGTGCACGTCGACTGCGCGACGATCCCCGCCGATCTCTTCGAGAGTGAGCTGTTCGGATACGAGAAAGGAACGTTCACCGATGCCGTCGCGCGCAGGCTGGGACGGCTCGAGCTCGCAAAAGGCGGCTCGGTCTATCTCGATCATATCGACACGC
Organism: Thermoanaerobaculia bacterium; assembly: GCA_035468985.1. Classification (GTDB taxonomy): domain Bacteria; phylum Acidobacteriota; class Thermoanaerobaculia; order Gp7-AA8; family Gp7-AA8; genus DASVHS01. The sequence goes on along the minus strand of DATISF010000042.1, from coordinate 8,890 downwards.
TGACGCCTCCGCTCCAGGCCAAGTTGCTTCGTGTCCTGCAGGATCATCAGTTCACTCGACTCGGCGGACATCAGAACATCGAGTTCTCCGCGCGCGTGATCGTGTCGACCAGCAGCGATCTCGAGGCGATGCTCGCGGCCGGTGGCTTCCGGCGCGACCTCTTCTATCGCATCAATGTCGTCACCGTCGTGATCCCGCCGCTGCGCGAACGCCGCGACGACATCCTTACGCTGGCGAAGAAGTTTTCCGCGAAACGAACGATCGACGATCGCGCCATCGCCATCCTCACCGCGCATGCGTGGCCCGGCAACGTTCGCGAGCTTCGGAACGCGATCGAGCGCGCGGTGCTCACCGGCGACGGAACGTCCATCACGCCGGAATCGCTCCCCTTCAGCGGTCCCGAGTTCGTCGTCGCCGCCGCTCGCGGCCGCTGGACGCTCGACGAGCTCGAGGAGAACTACATCCGCGCCGTGCTCCGCGAGACGCGATCGAACTACTCGCGGGCGGCCGACATTCTGGGAATCAACAGGAAGACGCTCCTGGAAAAGCGGAAGAAGTACGGGTTGGACTAGGCCCGAGGCCCATGAAATTGCGCTTCATCTTCGCCGGCAGCCACGCGGACAAGGCCATGTCCGCTGCCGCAGAGCATTACCTCAATAGAATCAAGCACTTCTACCCGGTGGAGATCATCGACGTGAAACCGGAGCGCGGTAGACAAAGCGCGAGCGATGAGGCTATTATGCGCGCCCAATCCGCGCGCCTGGTGGCTGCCATACCCGACCGCGGAACGACGGTGGTCCTCGACGAACGAGGGCAAACCTTTGATTCTTTGAAGTTTGCGAAATGGCTCGAACGGCTCACGATCGATAGCCCGGGGGGAGTGAATTTCGTGGTGGGTGGGGACGTTGGGCTGGACGACACAGTCAGGGGAAAGGCCCACAAGCTGCTCAGCCTCTCCACGATGACCCTTCCGCACCAGATGGCGCGGGTCATTCTCCTGGAACAGATTTACCGCGCCTGCACGTTAATGCGCAACATCCCATATCACAAGTAAGGAGAACAGGTTCGGATGGCCAGAACCAAAGCAAAATCGAACCCCTACCAGCAGTACGAGGACGCTCTCCGCAAGAAGCAGCACGAGCTTCTCGACTCGTACGAGCGCGACAAGGAAGCCGGCAATGCCCAGCCCGACGACGGCATTCAGGACCTTGCGGACAAGGCGGCCAGCGCCTACTCGAAAGAGCTGAACTTTTCGCTTTCCGACGGAGAGCGGAACGTGCTCATGCTGATCGACGAAGCGTTCGCCCGCATCAAGGAAGGCAACTTCGGCCACTGCACGAACTGCAACAACACCATCGGCGAGAAGCGCCTGCAGGCAGTGCCCTGGACGCCGTTCTGCATCGACTGCCAGGAGCTGCAGGAGAAGGGGCTTCTGGGGTAGCGTTCTAACTTCCTGATCGTTGATTGGATAGGGAGCGGCGAGTCCGCTCCCTTTTTATTGACGCATGCCAAAGCCGCTCAACAAGGTTCTCGAACAGATCGGAGCCAAGAAGCCACCGAAGGTCGTCATGATCGGCGGCTCCAGCGATTTCCTCGCCGAGCGCGCGTTCCGCGACATCCGCGACGCGATGGTCGAGCAGAATCGCGGCATCAGCGTCGAGGTGTTCGAAGCCGGTGCCGACCTCGCCAGCGTCGTCGACTCCTACCGCACGATGTCGCTCTTCGGCGGCTCGCGTCTGCTCGTCGTCCCCGAGGTGAATGCGTTCGTGTCGGCGAAGGAGATCGCGTCGCTTTACGACAAGGCCATCGCCGAGTGGCGCAGCGCGAAGACCGACCGCAAGCGCTCCACGGCCGCCGCCAAGCTCCTGCACGTCCTCGGACTCGTCGGCGCCGATCTGGAGATGACCGATCGCGCCATCGCGAGTGCGCTCAGCGCGCCGCTCGACGAGACGCTCACGGACATGCTCGGCTTCTGTCGCGCCACCGGCAGAAAAGCGGGGCGGGGCGAGGACGACGCCGCGCTCCTGCTCGAAGCGATCACTCACGGCGGAGCGGAGGGATCCTTTCTCATCCTCCGGACGGGCGAGATCCCGCGCGATTCCGCAACGGTCGACCTGATCGACAAGAACGGCGCGGTGGTGATCGCCGACATCGCGCGTGAGAATTTCGTGTCCGCGCTCGACGAAGCGGTTGCGGAGATCGCATCGGACGCGAACGTGAAATTCGACCCGAACGCCATCGCGCGTCTGCGGCAGCGGCTCGGCATCGACCGGATCCTCGCCGACAAATTCTCCAAAGACGTTCCTGACCTGCGCACGGCTGCTTCAGAGGCCGAGCGGCTGGCGACCCTTGCCGGCGCGGGCGGGAGGGTGACCGCGGATCTTGTCGACCGCGAAGTCGAAGCGGTCGAAGGCGGCGCGCGGTACGAGCTGGCCTCGCTCTTCACGGAGGGGAAGTTTCTCGAAGCGGTCGGCAAGTTGCGCGACCTGGTCGCCCAGGCCCGCCGCGACGATCCCCGCGCCTCGGCCGAGATCCAGTACGGCCGTTTTCTCTTCCCGCTGGCCGACGAGATCCGGCAGATGATCGCCATCCGTTCGTACGCGCGATCGAAGAACATCGACCTTCGCGCGCCCATGACCTACAACCGCTTCAAAGACACGGTCGCGGACTCTCTCGGCGACTACATGAAACAGATGGCCATCCTCCGCCAGCGCTCACACCCGTTCCCGCTGTACAAGAGGTGGGAAGCTGCGCGCACGCACACCGAAGCCGATCTCTTTCGCGCCCTGGCGGCGATCGCCGATCTCGATGTGAAGCGGAAGTCGGGTGGCGTGCCGGTGGATGTTGGTCTGGAGATGTTCTTGCTCGCTCAAATGAAGCGGGCGTAGGTCTGATCCCCACGACCCTCTACAATCGCCCCTCGATGTCGTTCCGCGATGCAGGTCCAGCCGCATGGCGCGCGCTATTCGCCGCTCAGATCGGCTGGATGCTCGACGCGATGGATTTTCTGCTGTTCACGTTCGCCGTTCTTCCCATCCAGAAAGAATTCGCAACATCGAAAGCGACGATCGGCATGCTCACGTCGGTCGCACTCGTCGCCAGTGCATTCGGCGGGATCGTGTTCGGCCGCCTTGCCGATCGCATCGGCCGCGTCCGGGCCATGACGTGGAGCATCCTCATCTACTCATTCGCGACCGCCGGTCTTGCGACGGCAGGGGCGATCTGGCAGCTCATCGCCTGGCGCACGCTGGTGGGAATCGGGATGGGCGGCGAGTGGTCTTCGGGATCGGTGCTCGTTGCCGAGACGTGGCCCGCGGAGCATCGCGCAAAGGCGATGGGCATCATGCAATCGGGCTGGGCGATCGGCGCGCTGATCGCCGCGGCCGTTGCCTCGGTCGTCCTCGAGCCGTTCGGCTGGCGCGTGTTGTTTCTCATCGGCGCGCTTCCGGCCGTCGCCGCGTTTGTCATTCGTCGAGGAGTTGCGGAGCCGAAAGTTTGGATCGAGCGAGAGCAGACGAAGACGCGATGGATCGACATCTTCGCCGCGCCGCTGCTCAGCCGCACGATCGTCGCCACGCTCGTGGCCAGCAGCGTGCTCGTCGCGTACTGGGGACTGGTGACGTGGCTCCCGGCGTTTCTTGCTTCGCCGGTCGCTGAAGGCGGCGCGGGTCTGACGATCACGAAGTCGGCGCGCTGGATCATCGTCCTGCAGCTCGGCGCGTTCCTCGGCTACATCAGCTTCGGCTGGATTGCCGATCGCATCGGCCGCCGTCCGGCGTTCACGCTGTTCATGGTCGGCGCGACCGCCGTCGTTCCGCTGTTTGCGTTCGGGGCGCGGTCGGCGCTGACGCTGCTGGCGATCGGACCGCTCGTCGGCTACTTCGCGCACGGATATTTCTCACTGTTCGGCGCCATGCTCGCCGAGCTGTTTCCGACGAGCATTCGCGCGTCGGCGCAGGGCTTCTGCTACAACGCCGGCCGCCTGGCATCGGCCGCGGCGCCGGTGCTCATCGGATCCGCCGCGCCGAGATACGGCCTCGGCGCCGCGCTCGCGGTCGACGCCGTGTTCTTCGCCCTCGGCGGCGTTCTGATCTGGTTGTTGCCCGAGACACGCGGCACCGAGCTCGTCGAGGCCGCCGCATGACCCGGCGCGACGCGGCTGCGCTCGTCCTCCTCGCCGGCCTCGTCACCCTGATGTTCGCCGACGTTCTTTTCTTCGGGCGCGCGTTCTACTTCCGCGACGTCACGCGCTTCTACTACCCGATGAGCAAGGTCGCGCGCGACATCATCCTCTCGGGCGAATTTCCGTCGTGGAATCCGTATCTGTCGGAAGGGCAGCCGCTCGCGGCGAATCCGTCGTATGCGGTGTTCTATCCGCCGAACTGGCTGCTGCTCCTGCCGAACTTCGAGCTCGCGTTCCGGCTGCATGTCGTTCTGCATTACTACCTCGCCGCGATCGGCATCTACGCGTTGCTTCGCGCGTGGCGATTGCGGATCGCCAGCGCGATCTTCGGCGCATGCGCGTACACATTCGGCGGCCTGCTCCTGTCGCTCACCTGCCTGCTGCCGTATCTCTTCTGCCTGGCCTGGCTGCCGTGGCTCGTGTTCTTTCTCGGCCGCCCGTCGAGACGCGACACCGCGCTGGCGGCGATCTGCCTGGCCATGATCCTTCTCGGCGGCGAGCCGGTGACGATCGCGCAGTGCATCCTGATCGCCGCTTTGTCTGTGGAGCGGCGCGCGTCCCCGCGCGCCGTGCTGGTGCTCATCGCCGGACTCCTCATCGCCTCGGTGCAGATCGTGCCCGCCGCCGACCTTCTCCGCGACAGCGTTCGCTCGCGCGGATTCACGTTCCAGCTCGTGCAGACGTGGAGCACCCCGCCGCTGAAAGCCGCGGAGTTGTTCATCCCGGAAGTTCTCGGGCCGACGGGGCGCCACGCGGCGTTCTACTGGGGCACCGCGGTGTACGGGTGGCTCGATCCGTTCTTTCTGAGCGTGTATCCGGGACTGCTGGTGGCGGCGCTCGCGGTTGCGGCGCTCTTTCTTCGTCGCCGAGGGTGGGTGATTGTCGCGGTTGCGGCGGCGGGCGGGTTCATTCTCGCCCTCGGCAGCCACACGCCATTGTTGCGGATGCTGTACGACGCGCGGATCTTCTCGTCGTTTCGCTATCCGGAGAAATTTCTCATCCTGGTCATCGTGCCGCTGACGGTTTTCGCCGCTTTCGCATTCGAACGGCTGCTCGAAGGCGACGAGAAACTTGCGCGCGTGGCAACGATCATCGCCGTGGTGACGATGTGCGTCTGCGCGCTTCTCGCCGTGGCGACGTTGTCGCCGTCGTACATGGACGCGTTCATCCGTTTCTGGGGCATCGAGGTGCACCCGCAGCGCCGTGCCATTGCCGCGCTGTCGCTCGCCGTCTGGCTGTCAGGATTCGCGCGCGCCATCGTCGTCGTCATGCTGCTGCTCGCTCGACGCCGCGTGCGGGCGGAGGTGTGGGCGGGAGTGGCCATTGCCGTTCTTGTCGTCGATCTCGGCATGGAGCGGCCGCGCGTGGGCGAGACGATCGAACACGAGTTCTTCTCGCAGCGTCCGGCGACGATTCCGAAGCCGCGCACCGATGTACGCCTCTTTCATCAGGCCGACTGGTACGGCATGGCCGGCATCGCCCGCGCGTATCTCGATCTGCCGGAGATGTACTGGGTGATCCGCAACGGCGCCTATCCGCACGTCGGCGCGACGTACGGAGTCGAGAGCGCGCTCAATCGCGACGTCGACCGTACCGCGCTCTTGCCGACCGCCGACTTGACCGATGCGCTGCTGAAGCTCCGTCCGCGGAACCCGCGGTGGTACGAACCGCTGATGGCGATGTCGAACGCGGCCTACCGCGCGATGTATCTGCCGATGACCATGTCGGGGCGCGGGACATCGATCCGGCCGATCATCTTCGTTCCGACGCCCACGAACCCGCGGTTCTACTTCGCGGACTCGATCGCCCCGCCGGGCGAATTCCTGACGCGTCTGGCCGCCAATCAGTGGACGCCGCGCATCGCGTTCATCGATGGAGTCCGTATCGACGGGGGAGGAGAAGTGCTTCGCGTCGCGCAGCTGGCGAGCTTCGCGCATCTGCGCGTGCGCTCCGACGGCGATGCCCTGCTCATCTGCAGCATCACCCGCCACAAGTACTGGCGCGCCACGATCGACGGCCGTCCCGCCGAGCTGCTGCCGGTCAATGTCGCCTATCAGGCGCTTCGTGTGCCGCGCGGTTTGCACGACATCCGGCTGCGGTACGAGAATCCGCTGGTGCGCTGGTTCGGAATCGTTTCGCTTTTGTCGTTCGCTACGGTCGTCGCAGTGATTGCCGTCAACCGAGGACCGAGGGACCGAGGACAAGGTGATCGAGCTCAGTTGTGACCTCGGCGAAGCGTCGGACGAGAAAGGTCTCGCTGTCGAGCGCGAGCTCTGGATCCTGATCGACGCGGCGAACGTCGCCTGCGGCGGACATGCGGGCGACGAGAATTCGATGCGCAAAGCCGCCCGCATCGCCAACGACAACGGCATCATCCTCGGCGCTCATCCCTCGTATCCCGATCGCCAGAACTTCGGCCGCCGCTCGATGAAGATGGATTCGCGCGAGCTGCGCCGCGTGCTCATCGATCAGCTTTCGACGTTTGCCGCGATCGCGGCGAAGGAAGGCGTGGCCCTGCAGCGCGTCAAGGCGCACGGCGCGTTGTACAACGATGCGCACGCCGATCGAGCGCTGGCCGAGGTGGTTGTCGATGCCATGAAGAGCGTGGACGAGTCGTTGTCGATCGTTGCGGGCAACACATCCGCGATGGCGGTCGCGGCGCGCGAGGCAGGCATCGATGTCCTCCGCGAGGCGTTCGTCGACCGCCGCTACATGCCGGACGGATCGCTCGTCAGCCGCAAGGATGCCGACGCGCTGCTGTCGATCGACGAGGCCGCGGAACAGGCGCACCGCCTGGCGACGAAACGCGCGGTGATCGCGCGTGGCGGCGCGTCGCTCGCGCTCGAGTTCGATACGCTATGTCTCCACGCCGACACGCCGGGAGCGGTCGAGCGCGCGCGGGCCATCCGCGAGCGTCTGGTACCATGATCGCCCTCCCGACACTGTGGTGTAGCTCAGTTGGTAGAGCGCCGGATTGTTAATCCGGTGGTCGGTGGTTCGAGTCCACCCGCCACAGCCAATCGTTTCCATGATTTACGGCGTTGCTCCGCACGGCATCGATCTCTTTTGCTAGCGAGGAGTCCGAGATTGCGTATAGAGCCCTTCAAGGTAGCGGTCGCCGAGCAGGTCCTCTCAGATCTCAAGACACGCGTTCGGAACACGCGTTGGCCTGACAGCGCACCTGGCGCTCCATGGTCGCAGGGGACGGATCTCGAATGGCTGCGGAATTTGATGGACTACTGGGCCGAGGAATTCGACTGGCGCGTTCAGGAGCAAAGACTCGGGGAGCTCGCGCAGTTCCGCATCGAGATCGATGGCGTTCGGATCCACTTCGTCCACGCACGAGCGCGAGGCGGTCGTGGGATTCCGCTGATCCTCACTCACGGTTGGCCCAGCGCGTTCTTCGAGTACCTTCCGCTCGTGCCACTACTCACGGATCCAGTCCGGCACGGCATCGACGGCCCCGCATTCGACCTTATCGTCCCTTCGCTACCGGGCTACGGTTTCTCAGAGCGCCCGAGACGTACCGGTGTGAACTATCGATATGTGTCGGCACTCTGGCACCGCGTCATGACCGAACTCGGATATGAGCGTTATGGGTCTGGCGGCGGAGACTTTGGCGCCGGTGTTGCCACGCTGATGGCACTCGACAGGCCGGAGTCAATCATCGGAATCCACCTGACCAACCTGGAGCTTGCCCCTTACATTGGTCCCGGATCACGGGCTTTATCGCCCGCGGAAAAAGCGTATGTCAAGACTTCCGACCTGTGGTGGCAATCTGAAGGCGGCTACAAATCGATCCAGTCGACAAGACCGCAGACACTCGGGTATTCACTCAACGACTCTCCAGCCGGACTGGCCGCATGGATTGCTGAGAAATGGCGATCTTGGAGTGACTCTCACGGCGACCTCGAAGGGCGCATTCCACGTGATTTTCTGCTGACACTCCTGACTCTGTACTGGGTCACTGGAACAATCACGAGTTCCATGCGCGACTATTTCGATAACCGCTGGCACGGGATTACGCTTGGACCGGAAGACTTCGTCCGCTCGCCCACTGCCGTCGCCAACTTCACATCTCAATACGCCTTCGAAGGGAATGCACCGCGCGAGTGGGCTGAGCGGCTATATAACATCCAGCGGTGGACGCCAATGGAGCGCGGTGGGCATTTCGCACCCACGGAAGAACCAGTGGCTCTCGCCCGTGACATTGCAGCGTTTTTCGCAAGTTTGATTTAAGAGATAAGGCGTGGTCTGGGATAACTGACGACACTACGGCCGGTTGCCGCCGCATCCGAGGAAAGGCTTCATGAAAGTCGAGCGTATAGTGGCAAATATAGCCGCGAAAGCATTGAGTTCAGCCGAGGCATCGATGGAGATGTAATGGGGCGGAACTGCGTTGACGTGTTTGTGGAGATGGAGCGATCGGTCGAGCAGTTAGGGAAGCTCTGCGCAAGTCGTCATCCTGAGTCGGCGAAGCGCGACGAAGGATCTCAGGATGCGAAAACGAGTGCGATCACGTAGGGCCGACTCTCAGTCGGCCCCGGGCCCACTGGAGAGTGGGCCCTACGTGTGAAGCAAGATCAGGGAACCTCTGCGCAAGCCGTCATCCTGAGTCGGCGAAGCGCGACGAAGGATCTCAGGATGCGAAAACGCCTGCCATCACGTAGGGCCGACTCTCAGTCGGCCCCGGGCCCACTGGAGAGT
>DATISF010000041.1:0-6734 GCA_035468985.1 Thermoanaerobaculia bacterium | reverse complement strand
GAACTTCGACGTCTACAACGCGATGAACGGCAGCTATGCGCTCTGGACCAACAACAACTACGGCACCAACGGGGCGACGTGGCAGCGGCCGACGTCGACCTTCGACGGGCGGCTGGTGAAGTTCGGCGCGCAGTTCGACTTCTGAACCACTCGCGCGCGGAGAAGGCCGGAACGCCTGTCACGTTCCGGCCTTTTTTCGTGTTCGTGTCTTTCGCGATTACTCGAGCGTGAAGACGGACGTGGACGAGACCAGCCGCATCATCGAGGCTGGCGCAGCGTCGGTGACGCGGTTTATCGCGCCAGGGCGAGCGACCGCCGGCCCCGCACACGCCACAGCCAGTAGAACATCACGATAAACACCAACGCGACTGGAAGGGCGCGCATCGGACCGGTCGTGAACGGCTCCGGAAGGATCTTGGCGACGCGCGCCCGGATGGAAAAAAACGATCCGGCCGCGATGAACAGCGCGAAGCACATCCGCCACAGATGGCGCGCGAGACGCGGCCCGCCGCGAGGCATGCCGAATCGCATGACGCGCAGGTCGCCGGTCGCCGCCAGGATCAGGACGGTACCGATGAAGAAGAACCTGAAGAACGGGGCGCCGTTGAGAAAACCGCGAGGGCTGTTGAAGGCGACCACGCCTGCCACGATGTCGACGAGCGCCAGTCCGGCCGCGACCCCCAGCGCGGCAACATTGATCCGGCGCGTCCATGGCGACGCCGGGCGGACCGTCGTCAGCGCCGTCCCGACAAAGTAGGCCGTCATCAAGCCGCCGAGCGCATTCCCCAGGATCGCGGCGGTGGCGCCCATGACGAGCATGGCGTAAACGAACAGCATCCCGCTGCGGCGGTGGACCGTCCCGCCCTTCTTCACCAGGAGAGCCACGGCGCCGAGAACGAGGGCGAGCCCGCCCGCGGCAATGTGGATCGGCAAAAGCATCGACTACCTCGCCTGGCCTCGGCGCAGGTTCCACAGTCCGTTCAGCGAGAGGATGACGGAAAAGGTCCCGGTCGTGCCGAGGGCGAGGACTGTCCAGATGAACAGAAAGCCTCCGCTGGACTTGGCGATCTGGCCTGCGTAGCTGGCCCCCCTCATGTGGAGGATGGGCATCGACGCCGCGGCGAGCCCCCCGAGGAGCATGATGACCCGCCCCAGTGGCCGGTCGGCCAACAGGAGTGTCCCGCCCAGGAAGACGACCATGATGAGGATGACGATGATGTTTTCGGACCCTCCCGCCGACATCCCGCGAATGATGTCGTCCGTCACGTGAATCGAGAACAAGAGGGTCGACAGCAGAGACGCGATGACCAGGATGGTGTTTTGCTTCATTTCGCCAACATCGTGGCGGCAAGCGCGCGCTCGAACAACCGGATTGCGACGAAGAGCGGATTCGCGCGGACGAACGGCCGGCACGTCGTTCTGAGCCGCGGAGACGGCGAAGAATCTCGAACTACGCAGTCGCACGTCGTTCTGAGCCGCGGAGACGGCGAAGAATCTCGAGCTACGCAGTCGCACGTCATTCTGAGCCGCGGAGACGGCGAAGAATCTCGAGCTGCGCAGTCTGAGATCCTTCGCGCTCTGCGGCGCTCAGGATGACGTCACCGGCATCAACGCGACAGCTGTGCAAACAGACCGCGAATCGCGTCGACGTTCATGCCGGCACCCAGGCCGAGTGACAGCGCGACGCGCGCCTTCGGCCCTGACAACCATCCGCCGTCGATGACGCCGAGGTCGTGAAGTGTTCGTCCGCCGCCGGGACCGCCGTAGACGGGCGCGATCCGTCCGGTCGGGCATCGCGACACCAGCACGACCGGAATCGCCGCCGCGATGATTGCCGCGATCGGCTCGTTCCAGACGTTTGGTACATTGCCCGCTCCACTCCCCTCGATCACGATGCCTGCGACGTGTGCATCGAGCAGGGCGTTCAGGATGAGCGCATCCGCACCGGCCGCCATCTTGACGAGGTGCACGTCAGCCTCTGCGCGACTGCACTCGACATGCGTTCGCGCGCCGATCGGCGACCGATACCACACACCTCGATCGTCGATGATGCCGAGGGGGCCTGTTTCCGGCGACGCGAACGTCGAGAGCGAAGTCGTGTGCGTCTTCGTGACATATCGCGCGGCGTGAATCTCGTCGCTCATCGACAACAGCGTGCCGCGACCACGCGAGGATGGCTCGACGGCGACGCGCACCGCGGCGGCGAGGTTGCGCGGCCCGTCGAATCCCGGATCGCTCGCATTGCGCATCGCCCCGGTGAGCACGACCGTCTTCTCCGAGTCGACGAGAAGGTCGAGCGCGAACGCCGTCTCCTCCATCGTGTCCGTTCCGTGCGTGACGACCACGCCCGCGACAGTCTCGTCGCGCAACGCATCCGACGCCCTCACGGCAATTTGTCGCATGACCTCGGGGCCGATGTTCCAGCTCTGCAGCATGCCGAAGTCGGTCACTCTCACATCGCTGGCGTAGTGGCAGATCGCCGGCGAGAGCGTGACGAGCTCAGCAGCGCCGACCGCCGGCACCGCGCCGCCGCTCGCTGGATCGATGCGGCTGGCGATCGTGCCGCCGGTGGTGATGATGTGGACGACGCCGGGCATCCGCATATCAGAACACGACCCAGGCCAGAGTCCTCTCGCTCGAGGCGCAAGAGAATGCGCCGGTCACGTGTTCGCAGGCAAACTGGTCAGGTTCCTGCAGGCAAGACCTTCGCGGCACGCTGATGCTGCGCCACCGTCCCTGGAATCTCCGGGGCCGAGCATGAAAAGAAGGAGAAACCGATGTTCAAGCATTCGTTGAAGTTGTTCGCAGTCGCGTTGTTTGCGCTGCTTGTCGCTGCCCCAGCTCTCGTCGCCCAGATGCCCATCACGCCGGAACTGTCCTGGTTCCCCGTGACCGAGCCGACCGATGTCGGCGGCAAAATTCTTCAGCCTGGCACATACGTCATCAAGGTCATTCAGGCGGCAGATAGCCGCAACAAAATCCAGGTCTGGAGCCAGGATCAGCAGAAGCTCTACGCGACCGTTTTGACGATTCCGCACGAGCTCAAGCCGAATGAGACGATGCCGAATACGATGTTCGTCTTCTACGAGGCGACCGCCGATCACCCGCGTGCGCTGCGCACCTGGTTCGCAGCGAACCCGCCGGGCGACCACGGCCATGACGTCGTCTATCCGGAAGGCCGCGCCAAGCAGATCGCCGTGGCATCGAAATTACCCGTGGTTTCGTATCCCGAGACGGTTCCAGAGACCGACATCGCCACAGCGCCGCTGACGGTGCAGACGCCGCAGGCGACCGTCGAGCCGTACACGCCGCCGGCAACGCCGATGATCTCGTCTGCAGACAAGAACACCACCGAGAACACGACTGAAATGCCGCAGACCGCGGGCTCCAATCCGACGCTGGCACTCCTTGGCCTCGCCGCGATCGCCGGTGCAGTCGCGATTCGTTTTGGTCGCGCGTAATGATCATCGTTCGTTCGAAGTGGTTGCGCCGTCTCGAGCTCGCTCTCTGGAGTGTCGGGCTCGTTCTGTTCGGCGTCGCTGCTGCATCGATCGCGACGCGCTGGCATTATCAAGAGCAACAGGAGCGGGCCCTCTTTGATCGAGGGCCCGCTGTTTCTCCGGTCGCAGTTTCTCCGATCAATGAGCCGGTCGAGCAATTGCCTCACGTGCAATCGCCGGTCGCCGGCATCACGAAGTTGATTCCGCAGATTGCGCAACCGGCGGTTGCGCAACCGAAGAAACCCACCCCGCCCGCGGATCCCACCGCAATCGGTCGCATCGAGATCCCGCGTCTCGGCTTGAAAGCCATTGTCAAAGAAGGCGGCGATGACGACACCCTCGAGCGCGCGGTCGGCTTGCTGCCTGGCTCCGCGCATCCCGGTCAAAGCGGCAACATCGTGCTGGCCGGACATCGCGACACGTTCTTCTGGCCGCTGCAGGACATCGAACGCGGCGATCAGATTCGGATCGTGCTGCCGCAGCGGACATACCGGTATCGCGTCGATTCGATTCGTGTGGTCGATCCCGACGAGGCGAGTGCTCTGGCGTCGAAAGGCGTCGAGGAGCTCACGCTCGTCACGTGTTATCCGTTCCGGTACGTCGGCCCCGCGCCGCAGCGATTCATCGTCAGCGCAACGCGCCGCGACTAGGGAAGCTCTTAACAAGTCGTTGTTCACGTCATTCTGAGCCGCGGAGACGGCGAAGAATCTCGAGCTACGCAGTCTGAGATCCTTCGCGCTCTGCGGCGCTCAGGATGACGTTACATCTGCCGGAACAGACGCAGGTAGTTGCGGCTCACGGGCAGCACGTCGTCCCGGCCTTTCAGGTGAATCTCCGCGGTCTCATTGTCGTGCCGCTTCACATGACTGATCGAACATGACTGATCGCCGCCGTGGATCGCCTGCGATTCGGGCGTCCCTTTCAGATTGCGACGAAGTGCGGATTCGCGCGGACGAACGGCAGGCCGGCACGGCCGGCAGCGCTGGTTGGCCAAGCCTGAGGCCAGCGAGGCGCCTTTGGCTGCGGTTCCGCCGTGCCGGCTACATCTGCCGGAACAGATGCAGGTAGTTGCGGCTCACGGGCAGCACGTCGTCTCGTCCCTTCAGGTGAATCTCCGCGGTCTCATTGTCGTGCCGCTTCACATGACTGATCGAACATGACTGATCGCCGCCGTGGATCGCCTGCGATTCGGACGTCTTTCTCAGATTGCGACGAAGTGCGGATTCGCGCGGACGAACGGCAGGCACGTCATTCTGAGCCGCGCAGACGGCGAAGAATCTCGAGCTACGCAGTCTGAGATCCTTCGCGCTCTGCGGCGCTCAGGATGACGTTACATCTGCCGGAACAGATGGACGTAGTTGCGGCTCACGGGCAGCACGTCGTCTCGTCCCTTCAGGTGAATCTCCGCGGTCTCATTGTCATGTCGCTTCACATGGCTGATCGCGCGCAGGTTCACGACGACCGAGCGATGGACCTGCGCGAATTGCTCCGAATCGAGCTGCTCGAGCAGGTCCTTCAGCGGCATCCGCACCACCGCCTCGGCCGGTTTCCCTCCATCACGCCAGGCGACGAGTGTGTACTTCGCGTCCGACCGGAGGTAATCGACGTCGTCGATCGCGATGAGGCGCACGGTCTTCCCCGCCTGCGCCCGGATCCATCGGAGCGGCTCGCCCTTCCCGCCGCCCTGCAGCTTCGCAAGCTGAGCGCTGAGTTGCTGCAATAGCTGCTCGGTGTTGATCGCAGGCCTCGACGACTGCAGACGTTCCTTGAGGCGGCTCACGGTTTCCGCGAGCCGCGCCTGTTCGACCGGCTTCAGAAGGTAATCGAGTGCGCCCTGCGCGAAGGCCTGCACCGCGTAGTGATCGTACGCGGTGACGAACACGAGATGCGCGCGGCGGCCGATGTGGTTCGCGGCGTCGACGCCGGAGAGGCCCGGCATGTGGACGTCGAGGAAACAGATGTCGGGATGCCGCTCGTCGAACAACCGCACCGCCTCCCGCCCGTTCCGCGCCTCGGCCACGATCTCGAGCTCAGGCCAGACGATCGCGAGCTGGCGCCGCAGCGCATCGCGCAGCAGCGGCTCATCGTCAGCAATGAGCGCTGTCGCGCGCGCGATCGACGTTGTGGCGTGGGCGTTCATGTTTGTGCCGGCAAATCGACTTCGACGGCGACGCCGCGGGGCGCGCCGGATGTGAGGCGCAGCTGCGCCGCATCGCCGAAGATCAGCTGCAGCCGCTCGCGCAGAGTCGTCAGCCCGGTCCCGAGACCGCTGCCCGATGGATGGAGTCCCGCGCCGGTGTCGGTGACGCGGATCAGGCAGCGCTGCCCAAGCCGTTCGACGTCGATGTCGATCCGCCCTCCTTCTTCACTGGGGTCGATCCCGTGTCGCACGGCATTCTCGACCAGCGTCAACAGTGTGGTCGGAGGACAGCGAACCTTCAGCGCCGCCGGGTCGACGTTCATCGCGTACTGCAGGCGATCGGGCATGCGCATCTGCATCAGCTCGAGATACGGTCGAACGAGCTGCAGCTCGCGCTCGATGGTCGCGGCGGGCTCGTCGAGCACCGGCACCGCCGCGCGGAGGTACGCGATGAGGCTCCGAAGCACGGTCGACGCATGCGGCGACCCCGCATCGACGAGCGCCTGCACGTTCGCCAGTGTGTTGAAGAGGAAATGCGGGGCGACCTGCGCCTGCAGCAGATGCAAACGCGCGTCGAGCGCCTGCCGCCCGAGCTCGCTGCGCTCGAGCGCGAAGGCGAGCTTCTGATTGCGAGCGAAGGCTTCCTTCTGCCGGACGATCGCGGCCAGCGCGGTCCACGGCGCGACGAGGAGGCTCGCATACGTCAGGATCAACAATTCGTTCAAGCGGGGGCGTTCCGCCCAGAACGGCGGCGCACCTCGGGGTGTGGAAAGGATGTAGATCAGGGTCGTCGTCACGGGCATGAAAATGCCGACGGCCACGACTTGCAGGGCCCATCGTTGCAGCCATCGCGGCAGCTTGCCAGGCCACACTTCGAAAAGTGCGAAAGCGGCCGTCCCCGACAGACCGAGAATGATCGTGCGGAGGAAGAGCGCGGACGGAGGTGCGGCCGCATGATTCTTCCACGGAGTGATAATCAGGAAACCGACGCCGATCGAAATGGTCAGCGCGACGGCCACTCGCCGCGCCGTCTTCGCAATCATGCCGATCGGTCGCGCGGCCGTCACCACGATCACGAGTATGCGCTCAGACTG